>JAEZGK010000074.1 GCA_023437365.1 Bacillota bacterium | reverse complement strand
CGCAGCCCGTTCTGATACCAATGAACAGTCGCATAAGCGTTTTTTATCCTTTCGCTATTCCGGAGCCATTCGGCAGTTCCAGCGCCCATCCGACAGTGGAAATGACCGTGATGGAATCCGTTTCTTCCTGCCAGCCTCCGATATATAAATATTGCCCAATAAAAACAAAAAACCATTGACCGCCTTTGCGTTCCATGGTATATTATAATTTATGCCGCATGTAATATTATAACATATCTACATAATTATGATAGCACAATAACGCGTATTTGTCAAGAGGTATTTTGGAGGTGATTATGATGGAACTGATGCGCATCAACCCGGAGGAAACCGCACTATCGCTGCTTTCATGCAATGCCGTCACCGCGCGGTATGGCCTGAGGCTCACCGAAGCAGACGCAAAGGCGCTGGCGGACACACAGTCGCGCGCGCTCAAAAGCTCCGGGCGCGTGGCGTTCGCGGGCGGTGTGGTAAACGAGCTGGCCTTGGCGTTCTGCGACTCGCCGTATATCGAGCAGGACGGTTGGACGGATACATTGGCCGAACTGACGGCGGCGTTCTACGATTTCAAGAATGAGGCGATGGACGGCATCGACGACGCGGAAGCCGTCGCGTTGATGAAGCGGCTGTTCGACGGCGACTGGTGCGAGGGCAGTCTGGACCGGCTACGCGAGGAGCTGCTGCCCGTGGCCGCACGGCGCATACGCGAAGGCCTGTCGCCCGAACCGGAGGAGGATGACAGCGATCCGGAGGAGGAATACGATGAGTGACCGCATTTTCCCGGGAAAGGGTATCATGTTCGGCGAAATCCGGCCGTCCGTGCCGCGTTCTCCTATTTGCACAGCCGGAAAGGATATAACGAATCATATCTCGGCGCATCAGGATGGCACCCATGGCGAATGAGCTGACGCGCGGCGGCGCACTGCCCTCCCGACACACCGGCGCGGACCGCTATGTCCAGGCACTGCTGTCCGCGGGAGAAGCCGCCGGCCGCATCAACTCCGCGCAGGCGCAGCAGGTGCTCCTAGAGCTGGAGCGAATGCTCACGCGATTGGCGGTCACGTATACGTTTGGCGCATCCGGTTCTATGCCCGCGGAAACCGCCAAGCAGCTGCTGGCCTCCGCCGCGTATGCCATCGGCGTTGCTCTTAAAATGGCTCCATCGCCCGATGCCGCGCTGGATAAGCTGCTGTCCGTGCCGCCCGACGAGCTGCGCCGCGAGGGCATCGGGATCATCGACAGCATCGTGCGCCAATCCAACGAACGCTTGTCTGCGCTGCAGGCCGCGCCTGTCACGCACAACCGGGCTTATATTGATACCCTTGAACACGGCTTGCCTCTGTTCTTTTCGTCATATGACAAGACCTATGCCGCGCACGAATGCCCCGGCTCCATCGACTACCCGCTCTGCGTGGATGTCAACCGCCTGACGGGCATCGAGTACATCAGCACTTACATCGACACACTGTCCGTGGAGGCCTCGTTCCTCCGCCGCTGGCCGCGGGAACACATTGATGCGCTGCTGCGCGGTTACAGCCCCGGCTGGCGTGACCTTCTGGTGAACGCGTATGAACACGCGCTGACAAATGCGCTGGGCCGCGTGCTGTGCGGGCATGATATAATGCGCCTTGATTTATCGGAGGATGACCGCACCCGCCTTTCGGAACGCCTCAGCCCCCTTTCCCCCGTGCGCCTGCGCATGATGCTGGGCGTGGCGCTGGAACGTCTGGAGCTGGATGCCGAAGGGATCTTGTACGCCCGCCGTGCTCTGCCCGGCATCGCGGCCTCCGTAAAAGCCGCATTGGACACCAGCCATCCGGAGACGATATTCATCACTCCCGCCGAAGTATCCGCCGTTCCCGTTGGACGTTTCATCGACGGCCCAAAGATGGACGACGAACAGTTCCGCGAACTCACCGAGACCGTGCGTGAATGCCGCCGCCCCGCCGACAGGCTGGCCCTTATCCGCCGCCACGTGCATAGCCTGCAGGATCTCACCGACCTGCTGGGCGCGGACGTGCTGTCGGGCGGCGACTTTGCCGCGCTGTTTTCCGGTCTGGACGAGGTTACGCTGAGCCAACTGGCTGCCATGCTGCCGGAAGACAGCATCCATTCCACCAGCGCCGAGCGGGAGTGGCATATAGCGCTCGCAGTTCACCTGTCCGCACGGTCCTGAACGCGGAGAGGGCGGCTATAAGCCGCCCTCTCTTTTCATCTCTTGTGTTTGTTTTATTGCTCGTTATACCCTCTTCCGGGCTCTCTGCCATACCAGCGGTGCCAGCCCGCAGCAGATCAACGCCAGCGCCGCCAGCAGCCACACGGCAGTGAAATCCTGTCCGGTGGAAGGCAGCTCCGCTTTGAGTATGGTTATCTGATACGATACGCTCTGGTTATCCGCCTCATATGTCACGTTGGTTACGCCTGCTTTCAGTGCCCGGAACGTGTTGCCTTCGCGCGACAGATATTTGCTGTCAAACGTCCACATACCGCCCTCTATATTGGGGTTCAGCGTCACGCGGCCCCCGGTATACAGTTCGCCGCTTTCCTCCTTGATGCCCTTAAATATCAGTCTCAGCCCGAACCGTGCCGTCAGCGCGTAGCTGCCCCCGATATCCATCTGATACGTTTCCTTTGAGGACACCATCTTGCCCGTGCTGTCCAGCCAGCCAATGAAATCGTCCGGAGCTGCGGGCTCTCCGATGGCCATCAACGCTGTACCTTCTATGGGCTCTGGATCACCTTCATCAAGCGTCCCGGCATATGCCCTCTTTTCTTCGGATACGTGATGCAGCGCCAGGCTATTGTCCTCTTCCATCGATTCAATAATGTCCGCGATATCGGCCTTACTCATTTGTAAGCCGCTGTTTTTACCGTGTTCCATCTTATCATCGGATAATTCCTGCAGCGAGAAGCGGCCGTTTTCCGCCGAGAACTTAAGCTTATCCGGCAATGCAGCCTTGTCCAGTATTTCTTCAGTTTCTTCCAAATTGACGTAGTACAGCGCGACATAACCGTTGGTGACAGACTTCAGGTCAATGTTCCCGCCCGAGAACAGCGCTTTGAGTGCTTTGATCCGATTGTTCGAGCTGTCGAGGGCGAACAGCGACACGTTCGCGGTGACATCAAGCGCCGTCAGCAGATTGCCGTTGCAGTCAAGCACACTCAGTTCCGTGTTGCCGCCTACGTCCAGCGTCTTGAGCTGGTTACTGCCGCATCCAAGGTAGATCAGCTGCTTGTTGGCGCTGACGTCTAATGCGCTCAGTTTGTTTTTGGTGCACTCCAGCAACAGCAGCTCACCGTTGCTGCTTACATCCAGCGTTGCAAGCTGAT
>JAEZGK010000040.1 GCA_023437365.1 Bacillota bacterium | reverse complement strand
ATTGTCTGCATTGCGGGGGTCGACGGCAACGGCCAGTCTGAACTCATGTATGCGGTTTCCGGCCTGATTCCCGTGGACAACGGCGTCATCAAACTAAAGGGTGAGAACATTACAAAGAAGTCGATCCGATACCGAAATACCCACGGGCTGTCGCATATTCCTGAGGACAGGCATAAATACGGGCTAGTGCTTGACTACACGCTAGCTGAGAACCTGGTGCTGCTGCAGTATTTTGAATCGCCTTTCCAGAAGGGCGGATTCCTTCAAAAAGACGAAATACAGCGCTATGCGCAGAGCCTGATCAAAAAGTTTGATATTCGCAGCAGTGAAGGCCCGAAGACCAAAGCACGCAGTATGTCGGGGGGCAATCAGCAAAAAGCGATCGTCGCACGGGAAATCAGCCGTGATCCTGAACTGCTTTTGGCCGTTCAGCCCACACGTGGCCTTGATGTAGGCGCAATCGAGTATATGCACCGCCAAATAGTAGATGCACGGGATAATGGCAAGGCTGTTCTGGTGGTTTCGTTCGAACTCTCAGAGGTTATGCAGTTGGCAGACAGGATACTGGTAATGTGCGAGGGCGAAATCGTCGCTAATGTAAGACCTTCCGAGGTGACGGAAAACGAGCTTGGCCTGTATATGGCGGGTGCGAAAAGGGGGAATGCTTGTTGAACAGGAATTCAGACAAACAAACGCCTGAGAACGGCAGGCTGTTCCAAAACAATGGACCATGGTCCAGAAAGCTTTCAACACGGATACTTGGCGGAGTTTCGAACTCTGCAGGACCTATCTCATCAATTGGCGCAATCATCATTGGGCTGCTCGTCGGTTTGATCGTGCTGATTATCAGCAACCCGGAAAAGGCATTGGAGGGGCTGGGCTGGATAATGGGCGGCAGTCTGCAGAGCAGCAAGGATCTCGGTAACGTGTTCTACTTTGCAACGCCCATCATCATGACAGGACTTTCCGTAGCGTTTGCATTCCGTACGAGCCTTTTTAACATCGGCGCATCAGGACAATTTATCATGGGTGCATTCGGCGCTGTGCTTGTAGGGGTTCATGGCACGGCACTGGGGTCCTTCCAGTGGGTAGTCGCCTTGTTGGTCGCGATGATTCTGGGTGCGCTCTGGGCGGTTATTCCGGGTGTGCTGCAGGCCTACCGTAATGTGAACGTTGTTATTTCGTGCATCATGACCAACTACATCGGCATGTATCTTGTTAACATGCTTGTAAAAGCAACAGTCTACGACACATATACAAACCGTTCAATGGGTGTAGCGCCCACGGCTAACATCCCTAAACTCGGTCTGGATAAGCTGTTTCCGGGTTCGAGTATCAACGGCGGTATACTGATTGCCATACTCTTCGCTATCCTGCTGTATATTCTGCTCAACAAGACGACATTCGGATATGAACTAAAGGCGTGCGGCTTCAACCGCCACGCGAGCCGATATGCAGGTATCAATGAGAAGAAGGCCATCGTACTCTCTATGGTGATATCTGGCGCTATGGCGGGCATCGGCGGCGGGCTGCTGTATCTGGCGGGCAGCGGCAAATATATCGCAGTGGAGGATGTCCTGGCAGTAGAGGGCTTCACCGGTATATCGGTCGCACTGCTCGGGATGTCGCATCCCATCGGTACCTTGTTTGCCGGGCTGTTCGTCGCATATATTACCGTCGGAGGTTCATATATGCAGCTTGCCGGGTTTGTTCCGGAAATAATAGATATAATTACAGCTGTTATCATCTATTTTGCCGCATTTGCACTCATTTTGAGGACGGTATTGAAGCGTATCCAATTGAAAAAAGGGGGTGACAGAACATGAATGATGTTGTCAACCTGATCTACTTTATTGTTCAGCAAACCATGTTCTTCACAATACCGCTTATGGTTGTGGCTTTAGGGGGTATGTACTCCGAGCGCAGCGGCGTCATTAACATTGCGCTGGAAGGTATCATGGTTATGGGCGGCTTCGCCAGCATTCTGTTTATCAATTTGATGCAGGATACGATGTCCGGCCAGCTGCTGCTGATACTGGCGATTTTGATTGCCATGGCTTCAGGGGCCATCTATTCGCTCCTGCATGCCTATGCCTCCATCAACATGAAAGCAGACCAGACGATCAGCGGTACAGCCCTCAATATGCTGGCGCCTGCGCTGGCCATATTTATGGCGAGAATGATTCAGGAATCGCACGTCCAGCAGATTGAGTTCACAAATACGTTTCGCATTGACAAGGTGCCCCTGCTCGGAGACATCCCGGTGCTGGGCAATCTTTTCTTCCAGAACACATATATCACAACGTATCTTGGTGTGCTGATATTGGTCGTTGCGGCAGTATTGCTCTACAAGACAAAATTCGGGCTGCGTCTCCGTGCCTGCGGTGAACATCCGCAAGCAGCTGACGCGGTCGGTGTCAGTGTATACAAGATGAGATATTCGGGTGTGGTCATATCTGGTGCAATGGCGGGTCTCGGCGGTCTGATATTTGTCGTAACCACATCGACAAACTTCAATGCGACGGTATCCGGATATGGCTTCCTTGCGTTGGCTGTGCTCATATTCGGGCAGTGGAAACCCGTGCGCATCGCTGGAGCAGCATTGTTCTTCGGACTTATGAAGACAATTTCGGCTGCTTATTCCTCAATACCGTTCCTGATGTCGCTGGGCGTTACGGGCTACATATACAAGATGATTCCGTATATCGCTACGCTGATTGTACTGATATTCAGTTCCAAAAGGTCACAGGCGCCAAAGGCCGAAGGCATACCCTACGATCACGGCGCAAGATAGATCCACAAAAACAACGATTCGTATATTAATCCCTTCGGTGCTGCCGGAGGGATTAATCATTTTTGCGTGATTAATTAGCTGTTCGTTGAGAGATGCTATAATAATAACTTGTTTAATGGTGGTAGGAAGGTATGCCGGCATTTATTCCGCAGCGCGTTTATGTCGAAAACGGCTGCGAATCATACTACCTGGGGCGGATGCTCACGGAGAAATATCGGTCAATGGGGATCGAAATCATCCCTATTGAAAACCATAACAAAATACCCGAGCTGCGGGAAAGACCGGATTCCGACTTTCCAAAGCTCAAGCGCTATCTGGTGCTGGGTATTCGCAAGTCGCTGACGCATCAGCGCAACAACAAGACATCGGACTTTCTGGTACCTTACACCTCGTCCGGTTGCAGCGCGATGTGCCTGTACTGTTACCTCGTCTGCACCTACTACAAAAGCGCTTATTTGCGCGTATTCGTCAACCGCGAACAAATGATGGAGAAACTCAAGAAAGCGGCGCAGAAATACCCCGGCAGCGTGTTCGAGATCGGCAGCAACTCTGATCTGGTCCTGGAGAACTCCGTGAGCGGTAACTTGGAATGGACAATAGAGCAGTTTGCGCATGTACAGAATGCCCGGTTGACGCTGCCCACCAAGTTCGACATGGTGGACGGGCTGTTGCCGCTAAAACACGGAGACAACGTCACGATACGCATGAGCCTTAATCCGGATGAGATTATCCGCCGCGTGGAGTTCGGCACGTCCCGGCTGGACAATCGTATTGATGCGCTCAACAAGCTGCACCGTGCCGGGTACGACGTGGGCATACTGATCGCACCGGTCATACTG
>JAEZGK010000029.1 GCA_023437365.1 Bacillota bacterium | reverse complement strand
TAATATGTGGTTAAAGGTAATAGATATAACATAATAATCAAATATATCCATAAGGATTAATAGTATGAATCATGTAAAAGTATATACAAGAACATACAGAGATAACTCAGTAAAATACATAGAACTCCCTTCTCTTTTAATAGAGAAAGATGGAGAAACTAAGATATTTGGACAGTTGTTAAAATATCAAATCAATTACAACCATAAAGTAAGACTTGGCATAACAAACTCATACAGGCAGTAGGTTTGTATTGGCTTCCAAAGAAATCTCAGACAGCAAATACTCTTCTTTCTTCTTTAAGCGATTTCTCACACTGGTTATACATTAACTATGGAACAGAACAGCTTCACCCTTGACAAGAAGCAGCAAGATACGAAGAACGCCTTAATTGGATGGCATTGTTAACTAAAAGTGAACATTCCTTTTTCGGTCATTTGGATGATACTTATGATATATCCGAAACTGCTAAAACTGTAAGAAATATAGTCAGTCATAAGAATCCTTACGCAATACGGAATGGAACAAAAGCTTTTCCAGAGCAGCATATCTCACTTTCATGAGCTTTTGCTTAACCGAGCAAACTGGAATTTAATCGCACAACAGATTAATTATATTCAAGTTTATAACTTCATAGTTTTGCGGAAGCGAATTTTGTCATCTCTTCCATCTTCTTTTCAAATATCTCCGCCGGAACCAGGGCGTAGCCTTCGCCATCCTCGCTTAAGAGTATCAATCTCTGCCCCGGAACTAGGTGGAATTGCTCCCGGGCGGCCTTTGGTATAACCACCTGTCCACGCTCATTTATCGTAACGGAGCCCCAGATGTTCTTTCCCTTAGGTGGTGGAGTGATATATCTGCCGTCTTCCAACTGTTCGGTCTTGACCAGGCTGTCGAGAGTAACTCCGTAAAGCTCTGCCAATCTGCCGCACTTTTCTATATCTGGAATGGTCTTTCCGCTTTCCCACTTGGCATAAGCCTGTCTGGAAATATCAATTTTCTCGGCCAGCTCCTCCTGTGAGAGACCGTGAATATTTCTTAGCATGATTAGATTATCACTGAGCATTTCATTCTCCTTATCTATAAATCTATCTTCTCAAAGTCTTCGCATGAATGTTTGAATGCCGCAAAGGTCAGTACTACATAAACCAAAACCCCGATTGCAAGAAGCGCAAGCTGAAATCCAAAGTTCTCAAAGCCAAATGAGTTTACGACAGCCAGTCCGGGGATGTGATGAAGTACCTCTGCAATTCCTATTATAACAAAGTTTACAATGATATAGTACACAAAAGGTTTGCCGAACTTGTAGGCGGTTTTGAAAAAGCCCCTTACAAATATCAAATTGAAAGCGCCAAAGATAACGAGCGCCATTCCTAGTGCAAACGGATTTGCATTCATGAGAGCATTCGCGCGATACACTGCCGAGTCTGAAAGCATCGTCATACGAACTAGGGTTGCTATCAACATCACTAAAATCCCGCAAAGCTCAATGAAGCATACAAATTCAAACTTTCCCTTTACCACATCTCGCTTGGATATCGGCAGCAATGTCGAAAAGACTATGTCATTCGCTTCTCTTGTGTTCTGAAAGCTTTGATATATTCCCAGACAAACGAAGAAAGGTCCACAGAGCACAGGGTAACCCGGCAGGAAGAACATCAGCCCGAAGGCTATGAACAGATATGACAGAATTGACGCACTGAGCTTCATTTCTTTTTTAAGTGTATTACTCATTACTTTCCCCCCTTTCCAGTCTCAGGAAAGTCTCTTCAAGGCTTTCCCCCGCCTGCGAGTACTTACTTTCGAAATTCTCCTTCGGTAAGGCAGCCACTATCCTACCATTAGAAATATATATGATGTCATCAGCACACCTCTCTATATCGGTTATGATGTGCGTGGAGAAGAAGATGGCAACACCTTCATTCTTTAGTTCTCTGAAGATTTCCAAGAGTTCGTCCCTAGAGAACGGATCAAGCCCGCTTGTGGGCTCATCGAGAATTAGTACCTCAGCCCTATGAGAAAGCGCCAACATCAGATTAACCTTTACTTTCATGCCCTCGGAGAGTTCGAGCGGAGTCTTCTCCTCGTCCAGCTTGAACATTTCAAGGTACTTTCTATATGCAACGTCATCCCAGCTGTCATAGAAATTCTTTGTGACATCAACGATTTCACGAATCTTCTTTCTCGGATACCAGTTTACGGTTCCCGTTGAATACCCTATTCTCTTCTTTATCTCAGCCTCATTTCCCGAAAGCGTTAAACCAAAATACTCCATCTCTCCGCCATCCGGATGAACAAGGTTCAGCATGGATTTGATAGTAGTGGTCTTCCCCGCGCCATTTCGTCCTATGAAACCCGCGATTCTTCCCGGTTCAAGCGAAAAGCTTACACCATCCAGCTTGAAGGACGGGTAGTTCTTGGTCAAATTCTGAATTAATACAGCAGTCATAATCTCCCTCCAAATTGTAAAAATACGATAAATATGATTTATATGATTATTGTAACTTTCAGTTGCCTGATCTTCCACCAACTTGAATTTACATATATATATGATTCTTGTTATCTTTAGTTGCATTTATGCACAAAGAAAAGTGGATTGTCAACAGTAACTTAGACAACTTTTTTAAGGGTAATCATCCGGTATTTTCGTGGGGTTAGATATCCCAGCGAGGAATGAATCCGGTGATTGTTAAACCAATTCACATAGTCTGCCAGCTTGTACTT
>JAEZGK010000004.1 GCA_023437365.1 Bacillota bacterium | reverse complement strand
CCATCCGGTAGCCCTCCGGATGGCCCGTGCGAGCGAGCCAGCGGTCGATGCAGGCGTCGTCGCAGAAGAGCAGCTGGTTGCTGCACGTGTGGACGACGTCGTCCCACATCCGAGCCGCGGGGACGAGGAAGTGCGCGCGCTCCCGACCCTCGGGCGGCGACGTGGTGTCGACGCGCCAGGCGAGCGGCCGATCACACGCGGGACACGCCCCCGCGACGACCACCGGCCCGCAGTCGGGCACGAGATGGGGGATCGCGAAGGAGTCCCAGGCGCAGCCACCCCACCACAGCGTCGTGTCGCTCATCACGCTGTAGCCGAACGACCGGGTCGCGAACGGGTGCGCCAGCACGATCTCCCCGTCCGCGCCGAGCGCCCACGCGCGCTGCTCGGCCAGCTGCTCGATCGCGGCCCTTGCGCGGGCGGGGCTTCCTGCGAGTCGGGCCAGCTCCGAGTCGGCCGGCAGCCGACCGGTCGACGCCAGGGCCGCATAGACGGCCACCCGGACGTCCTCGAGCAGCACCGGATCCAAGGGCTCGTGAGGATCGGTCACCTGACGAACGTATGCCCGGGCGGGACACGGGTGCATCGAGTTATTCGCCGCACGGCGGCCGCGTCGCACCCTGAGGGCTGATCGCGCTGCTCGCGGGACGCCACCGCCGCACGCGCCCGTCGTCACCCGTCGGCTCGGCGCCTGTGCAGCTCGTCCAGGAACGCTTCGTGCTCGGTGGCCCAGGTGCACAACGCGGCGACCGGCTCGTGCAGCCGACGTCCGTCGGGCGTGAGCCGGTACTCCGTCTTTGGCGGCACCACCGGGTACACGGTCCGCTCGACCAGCCCAGCCTGCTCGAGCGCCCGCAGGACCTGGATGAGCATCTTCTTCGACACGTCGGGGATGGCTCGCTGGATCTCGCTGAAGCGCCTCGTCGAGTCGGACAGGCTGAAGAGCACGATGGGCGTCCACTTGTCACCGACGAGCTCGAGCAGCCGCCGAGCGGGGTACCTCGGCCCGTAGGGAGCGACGTCCTGGTCGGCCATGGCGTTGAGGTTACCAGAAGGTGACTACTTGTCTTCTGGAAACCGTCGTCGCATCATCGCCGGCATGGAGACGCGACGACTCGGACGGTCAGGCCTGCAGATCCCCGTGCTCAGCTTCGGGGCTGGCACCTTCGGCGGCTCGGGACCGTTGTTCTCGAACTGGGGGAACACCGACGTTGCCGGCGCCCGGCGCCTCGTCGACCTGTGCCTCGACGCAGGCGTCACCCTCTTCGACACCGCAGACGTGTACTCCGACGGCCGGTCCGAGGAGATCCTCGGCGAAGCGCTGCGGGGGCGGCGCGATCACGTCCTGCTGTCGACGAAGGTCGGCCTGCCGACGGGGGACGGCCCCAACGACGCGGGCACCTCACGAGCCCGTCTCGTCGACTCCGTCGACGCCGCACTCCGACGGCTCCGCACGGAGCACATCGACCTCCTGCAGCTGCACGCCTTCGACGCGTTCACCCCGGTCGAGGAGGTGCTCTGGACCCTCGACGCCCTGGTCCGCTCGGGAAAGGTGCGGTACATCGGGGTCTCGAACTTCGCGGGCTGGCAGATCATGAAGTCCCTGGCCGTCGCCGACCGCTACGGCTACCCCCGGTACGTCGCCAACCAGGTGTACTACTCCCTCGTCGGCCGCGACTACGAGGCCGAGCTCCTGCCCCTCGGGCTCGACCAGGGACTCGGGGCCCTCGTCTGGAGCCCGCTGGGGTGGGGGCGGCTCACCGGGCGCATCCGCCGCGACCGACCCGCCCCGCCCGACAGCCGCCTGCACACGACGGCCGCGTACGGCCCCCCGGTCGACGACGAGCTGATGTACGACGTCGTCGACGTTCTCCTCGAGACCGCAGCCGAGGTCGGCCGGTCGGTCCCGCAGGTCGCAATCCGCTGGCTCCTCAACCGACCCACCGTCACCAGTGTCATCCTCGGGGCGCGCACCGAGGAGCAGCTGCTCGACAACCTGGGCGCTGTGGGGTGGGACCTCACGGCCGACCAGATGGCTCGCCTCGACGCGGTCAGCCAGGTGGAGCACCCATACCCCCACTTCCCGTACCAGCGACAGGAAGGCTTCGCCCGGCGCAACCCGGCCCCGGTGTAGCGGCTCACTGGGCGGCAGACCGCTCCCAGTCGATCCGGCCCCCTGGTCCGCGCGAGGACCACGCGCCGTGCCGGGTCAGCGAGCCAGGCGAACTCGAGGCTCAGCTCGCACACCCGTGCATGCTCGACCTGCCCGGATGTCCGACTCATCGCCGTCAGGGGCTGGGCTCGATGGAACCCTGGATGCCTTGTGTTGCGTGTAGGGGCGTGAGAAGGATCGAGAACCCACCCGATGCGGGGAGCTGGGCGGCCGCCATGGGCACGAGAACGAGACGCGCGAGCGGGCCGGGTGTTGGCGAGGCGGTCAGGGTCGTCACGGGTGCGACACGCGTGGAGGAGTTCCGTGCGTTCGTCGAGGCCGCGAAGGACCCCCTGTACCGGATGGCGTTCCTGCTGTGCGGGGATGCCGTGCGTGCTGACGAGCTGACCCAGGCCACGTTCGAGCGCACGTGGCGGGCGTGGAGCTCGGCCCGGGACGGCGACCCATTGGCCTACGCCCGCCGCATCCTGGCGAACCTGCGCATCGACACCTGGCGACGCACTCGCCGCGAGGTCCTCACCGGCCTGGACCACCACGATCGGGCACATGTCGGCGACCCCGCGGTCGCCGTGG
>JAEZGK010000064.1 GCA_023437365.1 Bacillota bacterium | reverse complement strand
AGCGTGTAGCTGGAACTCGTCGCCCCGCTGATCGAGGCGCCGTTGGTGCCGGCGGTGTCGTCGGCCCGGAACCACTGGTAGCTGTAGCTCCGCCCGTCGCCGTCGGCGTCGCTCCAGCTGCCGTTGGTCGCGGTCAGCGCGTTGCCCACCGCCGCCGTCCCCGTCACCGAGGGCACCGCGCTGTTCACCGGCGCGCTGTTGGCGATCGCCGTGTAGGACTAGGTCGACGACTTCTAAAAAACATAACCGTCGTTGGCGGTCACCACCACGCGCAGGTACTTGTGCGCGTCGGAGGTGGTCAGCGTGTAGGCGGCGCTGGTGGCGTTGCTGATCGACGTGGCATTGGTGCCGTTGGTGTCGTCGGCCCGGTACCACTGGTAGCTGTAGGTCGGGGTGTCGCCATCGGCGTCGCTCCAGGTGCCGTTGGTCGCGGTCAGCGCGTTGCCCACCGTCGCCGTCCCCGTGACCGTCGGCACCGCGCTGTTGACCGGCGCGCTGTTGGCCGCGGTCAGCGAGATATCGTTGCCGTCACCGCCGACGTAGCTGATCTGGAAGTTTCTCCCGCCCAGGGTCACTGTGCTGCCTTCGGCGAGACCGCTGAAGGTGCCGACCACGGCGTCGTGCCCGTCGTTGCTGATCAGGATGAAGTTGTTGCCTGCCACCGGCGCAAAGTTGCCGAGCGTCGCCGAAAGGGTCGCGCCGCTCACATTGACCGTGCCGGTCACCATGATCTGGTCATAGCCGGTGCCGGGCGTGCTGCCCGCGATCTCGGCGGACAGGGTGCCGCCGGAAGCGATCGTCAGTCCGTTTCCCAAAGCCAACGTTCCGACGTCGATGCCCGACGCGATTTTGCCGCCGGAACCGACGGTGACCGCGCCGGCCAACGAGCCGGTGCCGCCCAGCGTGGCTCCCGACGCGATGGAAATCGCACCGACCCCGTTCAGGCTGCCGGTCACCAGCAGCGTGCCGGCCGACACCGTGGTGGTGCCGTTGTAGCTGTTGACCCCCGACAGCGTGACGGTGCCGGTGCCGCTCTTGGTCAGCGTGCCGGTGCCCGACATCGCGCCGGCATAGGTGCCGTCGGTGGACTGGTCGAAGACCACGGCCGCGTTGTTGGTGATGGCGCCTTGCAGGCTCGACGTCGTGCCGGTCAGCGTGCCCGCCGACACGGTGGTGCCGCCGCTGTAGCTGTTGGCGCCCGACAGCGTGACGGTGCCGGTGCCGAGCTTGGTCAGCGAGCCGCTGCCCGACATCGCCCCGGCATAGGTGCCGTCGGTGGACTGGTCGAAGACCACGGTGGCGTTGTTGGTGATGGCGCCTTGCAGGCTCGACGTCGTGCCGGTCAGCGTGCCCGCCGACACCGTGGTGCCGCCGCTGTAGCTGTTGGCGCCCGACAGCGTGACGGTGCCGGCGCCCGCCTTGGTCAGCGCGCTTGTGCCGGTGATGGCTCCCGACAGGGTCAGGGAATCGCCGGTGCCGGTATTGGCATACGACACGGTGCCGCCGCCGGTGCTCAGCGCAAACGCGTTGTCGATCGTCACCGCGCCGGTCCCGGTCACGGCCAGCGTTCCGCCGCCCAGCGTCACCGTCCCGGCCAGCAGTTGGCCGTCGCCGGCCACCGACACCGTGCCCGCGCTGATCGTCAAGCCCACCGTACCGCTGCTGTCGGCCGAGGCCACGGCGTTGCCGCTGTTGGTCAGCGTCAGGGTGCCCGCCCCGCTCTTGGTCAGCGCCCTGGTGCCCGAGGCCGTGTTGGTGATCAGCCCCGAGAGTGTGACGTCCTGGGCGTTGATGAGCGCCCCCGCCACCTTGGTCTTGATGGCGTTGGCAAAGGTGCCGGTGCCGGTGATCTCCAGGGTGCCGCCCTGGTTGAAGTTGATGGTCGAACTGGTGTGCAGCACGCCGCTGGCCGCCACCCGGATCGTACCCGAGTTGAGGTTGGTGTTGCCGGTGTAGCTGTTGGCCCCGGTCATCACCAGAGTGCCGCTGCCGGACTTGTTCAATGCCCGGGACCCGCCGCTCTCGGAGATGACGCCGCTCAGGGTTGCGGTCACCCCGCTGTCCACGGTGATCGGCGTGGCCGTGACAGCGAAAACGATGGCGTTGGCGATCGTGGTGGTGCCGCTGACCTTGAAGAAGCCGCCGCTGAAGGTCAGGGTCCCGCTGCCCAGATTGGCGTCGCTGGAGACCGCCAGCGTGCCGGCCGACACGGTGGTGCCGCCGCTGTAGGTGTTGGCGCCCGACAACGTGAGGGTGCCGGTGCCGCTCTTGGTCAGCGAGCCGCTGCCCGACATCGCCCCGGCATAGGTGCCGTCGGTGGACTGGTCGAAGACCACCGTGCCGTTGTTGATGATGTCGCCTTGCAGGGTCGACGTCGTGCCGGTCTGCGTGCTGCCGGCCGACACGGTGGTGCTGAGGACGCCGCTGTAATTTTCCTGGCCGTTTCCGCTGACCGCGTTGGCGGCTTCCATCGGTCCGGTTGCCGCTTCCAGGACCCAGTTGCCGCCAAGGGCGTTTGCGCCCGTCAGATCGTCCGATCCCGCGACGTCCGCTCCCGTCAGCGCCGCGAGGTGGTTCAGAAAGGCACGCCCTTCGCCCTTGGCGACCTCGCAACCGTAGAGCAGAAG
The DNA here is from genome assembly GCA_023437365.1 of Bacillota bacterium. Lineage (GTDB taxonomy): Bacteria > Bacillota > Clostridia > Lachnospirales > Lachnospiraceae > Mobilitalea. The sequence continues at coordinate 1,452 of JAEZGK010000064.1, read as the reverse complement.
ATCGCCCTGCGCCGTGAGCGCCGCCCCGACGGCGGCGAGATCCGCGGCCCGTGCCGTCGCCGTCGCCTGATCGAGGGTCAGTGCACCCAACCGGACCGAGCCTTGCGCCCCGTGGCTGATCACATGAATGGCATCGTAGCCGACATGCGACTGCGCCCACGCGGCCATTTGCGACAAACCGTCGGCCGTTCCATCCAAAAGAACGACCTCGATACCGGCTTTGCTCTCCTCCAGCAGGGCGGACACACCTGAAACACCCGAGTCGACGAACAGCACCTCCTTGCGACCCCTGTTGGATGCCGGGTCAGCAGCACGCAGTATCTGGTATTCGGCGCTTGCCACTGCAGTGTCGGCGGAAGCGGCCATCGTGTCGGCCGAGGTTGGGTCGATACCGTTGATGCTGTCCATGGCTCTCTGTTCCCTAAGGCGGCAAGGCGTTCAAACGTTAAATTTGCTCAACTTTCGGCGGCGGGTTATGCAAGGATTCTAGCTAAAAGCACGGCTTCCGATTCGAACGTGTACTACAGAAGGCCGAGGTTGCGCCAGAATAACTCTAAGGAGAATAAACTTTTGTGACACCTAGTAGGCATTCCGTCCGCGCCAACGCGCTTGCAGAGAAAGCTCATGAGAATTGTGTTCGAGGGGCGCTGGATATGCTGCATCCGGTTGCGGCGCACTCTGCTACTCCGGGTTGCTACTGCTCCGCAGCGGGCTGGTGCTGCGCGAGTTCAATATTCGCATTCCAGTAAGCCGCAGGCTGCGTCCGTCATGGCCTGGAGCGCGCCCAAGTGCGAGTTGGGGTGTTTCCAGCAACTCAGCGAAAATATACTGTAGCGTATTGCGCGTCATATTACCCCCAGAGATCGGCACCCTGGGTTCTGGCGCGCCCGAGGGTTCAGGCTTCGACCGGTTCCGGCAGGGTGAAGGCGGGCATGATGCGGTTGACGAAGTAGACGCCGCTGGGCACGTGTCAGCCGAATTGAAAACTGGGCTCTTCCAAGTTTTGTGTGATCAAACAGAAGTTGAGTGGGTGACGCTGAACATCCGGAAATAGGTGCAATCTCCTTCGCAGGCCAGGACCGCCATATGAAGGGAAATCTCCTTCATCATGGTCGCGCCCTTGAACATCTCTCTGCCATCGATCGGCTTTCTGCCCAATCTTCAGGTCCTGGATCACATCGATCAAAGCTTCCATCGGATCACCGTGTGTGCGCAGCCAGTTCCTGGCTCGGTATCCTGCACTGGCTGCGGCACACCCTCACGCCTCTCACGGCGCCTACTGGCGCAGTCTCGGTGATGAGGTAGACCCAACAGTGACACCGGTGGCGAATCATTTGAGCGAAATGTCCAGCGCTCTTCTGGGCGGGGTCAGGCCGCTGGTTGCAGGGCGGCGAACCGCGACTGTCGGGTCTTGGCGAGGGGCGTTCCCGCCAGCCACTCGGCGATGCGGAC
>JAEZGK010000059.1 GCA_023437365.1 Bacillota bacterium | reverse complement strand
CGCGCCCGAGCGGATTGCGAAGCAATAACTTCCGAACGCTTATGCAATAAGCGTTTATTCGCTGAGGTGCGCATCCCAAAGCGAACTTGTTCGCTATGCGGAGCGTTTTTATGTAATAGGACGCACTCTCCTATTACATAAAATACAGCCCCCTCAATCTACTTGTCTGATCAACATGAAGTTGATAAACTACGTTTTCGGGAGCTGTTTAATTCCAGATACTATATCATTGAAGCAATCTATTCTATTGTTTCGTATCAGTCGTCTGTTCTTGGGAAAGCTTATGATCATAATCTTCGAGGATATAGGAAAGAACCGATGCAACACCAACAAACTCACAACCATAATAGGTGGAATCTTCGTCTGGTTGAGACCTTATGATGCGGACAACACTATGCAGAGTATCTTCACCGCCCAGATTGATATTAGCATTAAAATAATATCCCATAGGTAAACTGCTTTTTGTTCGAAAACCAATCCCATTCAATGAGATATTTACAACCTCTATCGGAGCATGTAAATTGGCAATTAACTCATGATCCTGTTTATAGAGATATAATATTTCCAAACTCATGGTTACAGGCAATCGTTTTTGTTTTCTTCTCTCATCCATCTTGTACTCCTCCAGCGCATCGTATTTTCTACACTTATTATACGCCATTTAGGAATAATATACAATGATAAAATGACAGTAAAACCTCATCCTCGACAAAGGTAGGGCTTTTAGTAGGAAAGACCTATCTGTCAGGATGAGGCTTTATTTGTTCCATTTACATCAATTCTTACAATTGATCAAGTAGCTCCTTTACCAGCTGATTAATTTTACCGGGATCTGCCTTTCCCTTCATCTCCTTCATCGTTTGTCCTACGATATACCCCATAGCCTTGAGCTTACCGCTTTTATAATCGGTAACGGATTGAGGGCTATCCGAAATAATCTTCTCAATGGTAGTGCGCAGAAGTCCGTCATCCGAAACCATTCCCAGTCCATACTGCTCCACATACTGTACCGGATCGACGTTCTCCTTGAATATCTTCTCGAAAACCTCCTTCGCTACAGTACGGTTGATCTTATTCCCATCCACGAGTTGTATCAGTACAGCCAGCTGTGCGGGGGTAAAGCTGATTGCTTCCGGTTCCAGCTCCTGCTCCTTTAAAAGGCGCATAGTCTCAACCATCAGCCAGTTAGATACCTCCTTCGGTTTACCGCATAGAGCTACCGTTTCTTCAAAGAGATCGGCCAGATGCTTGGAGCCGGTTATGATGGAGGCATCATAGGCAGGGATATCAAATTCCTTCTCATACCGTGCCATCTTCTCATCCCGCAGCTCCGGCTGACGTTCCTGAATGCTTCTCAGCCATTCATCACTGATTTCGATTGGAGGCAGATCCGGTTCCGGAAAATATCTGTAGTCCTGTGCATCTTCCTTGGACCGCATAGCAAAGCTGGTGTCCTTATTATCATCCCAGCGTCTGGTTTCCTGAATTACTTTCTTCCCATCCTCTATCAGTTCTATCTGACGCTTCCTCTCTCCCTCGATTGCTCTTGCTATGGCTTTAAAGGAGTTCATATTCTTCATCTCGGTTCTGGTACCGAATTCCTTTGCTCCGACCTCACGAACGGATAAATTTATGTCGGCACGAAGTGATCCCTCCTGCATCTTACAGTCGGATACTCCGAGATATTGAAGAATCAATCTCAGCTTCTCCAGATATGCAATCACCTCATCGGCAGAACGCATATCGGGCTCACTTACGATCTCAATCAGAGGAACACCACAGCGGTTATAGTCGACTAAGGTACAATCCTCCCAGGGATCATGCACCAGCTTACCGGCATCCTCCTCCATGTGAATCTCATGGATTCTGACCGTCTTCCTTCCGGCTTCGGTCTCAATCTCGAGCCCGCCGTTCCGACAGATAGGAAGATAGAGCTGGGAGATCTGATAAGCCTTCGGAAGATCGGGATAGAAATAGTTCTTCCGGTCGAACTTACATCTCTGAGTAATCGTACAGTTCATCGCAAGACCTGCTGCCATGGCAAATTCCACGACCCTTTTATTCAATACGGGAAGCGTTCCCGGCATACCTGTACAGACAGGACAGCAATGGGTATTGGGATCTCCGCCGAATTGTGTGGTACAACCACAGAATATTTTTGATTTGGTGGCTAGCTCAACATGAACCTCCAGACCAATGACGGTTTCATATGCTTTCATGTCCTATGCCTCCTTTCCAAGTACAGCCGGTCTCTCATACCCGACTGCCTGCTCAAAGCTGTAAGCAGCCCGAATGATGTCCTTCTCACCAAAATGCTTACCGATCAGCTGAAGACCGATGGGCAGACCCTTCCCATCCTTCCCGCAGGGAAGACTGATGGCAGGAAGTCCCGCCAGATTCACTGATACGGTATAGATATCGGACAAGTACATCTTTAATGGGTCTGAGAGACTCTCGCCAAGCTTGGGTGCAGTCTCGGGAGCAATCGGCCCGAGCAGGATATCATACCTTTCAAATGCCTTCTGAAAGCCCTCATTGATAATCGCTCTTACCTTCAGTGCTTTATTATAAAAGGCGTCGTAATAACCGGAGCTTAGCACAAAGGCACCGATCATCATTCGGCGTTTTACCTCATTGCCGAAGCCTTCGCTTCTGGTCTTCTTATACACCTGCTGCAGGCCTTCAAAATCAGGGGTACGATAACCATATTTTACACCATCAAATCTGGATAAGTTAGAGCTTGCTTCTGCACAGGCGATGACATAATAGGAAGGGACCGCAAATTCAACGGAGTGCAATTCAAATTCCTCGATTACCGCTCCCTTACTCTTCAGTACTTCAGCGGCTTTTAATATACTTTCCTTAACCTCAGGTTCAATTCCGTCTCCGAGGTAATCCTTCGGGATACCGATCTTCATACCCTTCACATCATCCACAAGCGCATCCGTATAGCGATAGCTTTCTGTCGGGGCGGAAGTGGAATCCTTGCTGTCATGACCGGAGATCACCTCCAGTGCAGCCGCACAATCCGATACATTCCTACCGATTGTACCGATCTGATCCAGAGAGGAGGCATAGGCAATCAATCCGTAACGGGAAACCGTTCCGTAGGTAGGCTTGATTCCGGTTACTCCGCAATAGCCCGCCGGCTGTCTTATGGACCCGCCGGTATCGGAACCGAGTGCGTAAAAAGCCTCTTCCGCAGCAACTGCGGCTGCTGAACCGCCACTGGAGCCCCCGGGAACGCAGGCCTTGTTCCGGGGATTTTTCGTTTCCCCAAAGAAAGAGGTCTCAGTCGTACTTCCCATAGCGAACTCATCCATATTCGTCTTACCGATTATGACAGCACCTGCATTCTTCAGTTTCTCGATAACAGTTGCATCATAGGTCGGCTCAAAATTATATAGTATCTTGGACGCGCAGGTGGTCTTTATTCCTTTGGTACAGATATTATCCTTCACTGCCATCGGCACTCCCGCCAAGGGCGAAGCCTCCAGTTCTCCTGCATCCATCCGTGCCTGCACAGCTTTAGCCTGTGCATAAGCATCCTCTTCCAGGACCGAGATATAACAGCCATACTCCGGGTCTCTTTGCTTTATGATTTCTAGCTGCGCTTTCACTGCATCGGCAACCGATAATTCCTTTGCCTTAATTTTTCTGCCAAGCTCCAGCGCAGACAATGTTGTGATATCCATCCTCTTTGCCTCCTTATTATTCTACGGTCTTCGGAACAGCGAAGCTTCCGTCGATTCGCTTCGGAGCGTTACGAAGCAGTTCTTCGCGGTCATCTCCATTCGTTACCTCGTCTTCACGGAAGACATTTCTGATCGGCAGGACATGGGACATTGGCTCCACACCCTCCGTATCCAGTCCGTTCATGGTTTCTATATAATCCAGAATACGATCTAGGTCCTGCATCGCCTTCTGCTTCTCATCTTCAGAGACAGCGAGCTTTGCCAGGGCCGCAACATAACGTATGGTTTCTTCATTGATCGTCATGATTTTTCCACCTTTCTATTCAATATCCATGTTGTGATATCCACTGCATTCTTCACTACTATCAGTAATTTTACGTTTAAGGCTCCAGCCTTGATAGGTCACGCGGGAATAAGGTCGTCTCACGGACATTTTGTTCATCCAGAAGCTTCATCGTCAGTCTTTCAAGACCGATGCCAAGGCCACCATGAGGAGGCATACCGTGCTTATGGATCATCAGGAAGTTGGTAAATTCCTCGGGGTTCATGCCGCGTGCCATCATTTTTGCAATCTGAGCCTCATAATCGTGAATTCTCTGACCACCGGTGGTTATCTCCATGCCCTTAAATAAAAGGTCAAAGCTTAAAGTAAACTTGGGATCTGTAGGATCATCCATCGCATAAAAGGGTCGCTTCTTGGAGGGATAATGGGTAACAAATACAAAATCACTGTCATATTCCTCTTTAAAGTATTTCCCGATCAGGACCTCTTCCTCCGGCTCCAGATCGTAGGGATTTTTTATCTTTCTGTTATATTTTTCGGATACGAGAACCTTAGCTTCGTCAAATCGTACTGCCGGAATCTTAGTAAGCTCAGGGATCGTTACTTCAAGCAGCCTTACTTCCTTTGCATAATCCTTTGACAATAGAGTAAATACAGCTCGAAGCATCTCCGTCTCCATAGCCATGATATCCTCAAAGCCGTCAATATAGCCCATCTCAAAATCAAGGCTGGTATATTCGTTTAAATGTCTGGTGGTATTGTGTTTCTCAGCACGGAATACCGGAGCCGCTTCAAATACCCTGTCGAAGACTCCAACCATGGTCTGTTTATAGAACTGAGGGCTTTGAGCCAAAAATGCTTTGCTGCCGAAGTACTCCAGCTTGAATACATTTGCCCCGCCTTCGGCATTGCCCGCAACGATCTTCGGTGTACGAATTTCCGTAAAGCCCTGGGAATACAGAAAATCCCGGAAGCCTCTGACGATCCCCTCCTGAAGCTTAAAGATTGCTCTTTCCCTTATGTTACGGAGGGAGATTGGTCTATAGTTCAGCTTTGTCTCCAGGGAGGTCTTCAGCTTCCATTTGGAGATCGGAAGCGGCAGCATCGCCCCGTCCTTCGGAGAGGTCAGAACCTTAAGCTTTGTGAGTCTTACTTCAAAGCCCTGAGGAGCTCTTTCCTCCTCATGCAGCAGGCCTTCCGCTTCCACGGTCATACCTTCCTTTAAATCCTTTAATACGATATCGGTTACCCCTTCCTCAAAGATACATTGTACAAGTCCTTCTCTTTTACGAAGAACGACAAAGGCTACCTCTCCCATATTCCGGATGGTGTGGATACAGCCGTTGATCCTTACATTGCCTTTGATTTCTTTTCCTAAGATGTCACTGATATCACTTGTTTGTTTTTGCTGTAAGCCTGTAATGAATTCCATGCATATTCCTCCATTCTTTCTAAGTCTCTTTTGACATGCATTCTTTCGTAGCACCGGTTCATCTGATTTAGATATTCACCGGTCTCCAGACTCTTCAGTACTCAGAAACAAGTTAGTTCAGAGCAATAAAAAAGTCCCGAAGAATGCTTTGCTTGCATTCTTCGGGACGAGAAATCGAATTTCCCGCGGTACCACCCGCCTTGAGAGCCTAAGCTCTCCTCTTTCAACAGAACTGAGTTCTGTTACACTTAACGCGTGTCACGCACGAACCTACTGATTGTTCAGCCCGCGGGCTCCGGAGTGTTCCGTATCCTACTTATCATCTCTAGTGTGCTCTCAGTCGGTGGCTCACCATTCCTGTCGTTCGATTATTCGGTAGAATAAAGTCTCCTTCACAGCCGATTACATATTCACATCTTATCAGGTTAAACTCTATCATGAACCTATTCATGTTCATGATCTCTTCGCTCCACTCGGTAATGATAAGTAAGCTTGCATTACCTCATTATTATATCATAATTTATAAAAAGAAATTTATGATATAAAAAGACAAAGGTATTGTGTATACAACACCTTTGCTGTTGCCTTATATTAACATACCGTTTTCTTAAAATCAAGAGGAATTTTATAATGATTTATTTATAATGATTTTTAAATACTCCTGTGCGAATTTACAGGTCCTCAGGATTATTCTACTCTATTGAGAAGGATCAGCCCTGATCGGCTCTCATCTTATGGTTAAAGATGACTATGGCAATGATCAGCATGGCAGCCGCATAACCAATGACCCACCATAAATGGGGCATAATATCCGAGTAATTACCCGATAATGCTGCTCGGCAGGCATCCACTGCATGAGCAAAGGGCAGCGCATAGGCTACCGTCTTAAACCCTCCTCCCACGAGGCTTAAGTCAAACCAGGTACCGCTCAGCCATGCACTCACGTTCGTCAGCAGAGCACCACAGATGCCACCGACCTGCTTATCATTGAAGATACTGCCTGCCATCAGCCCAAAGCCGATAAAAAATAAAGCTGCCGGAATCAGAACCAGTAAGCATAGGAACAGGTTTATGCTGAAGGTCAGGCCGAGACATAACGCCGCTGCAAAACATATGATACTCTGAGCAATTGAGATTGGAAGCATTGGTAATGTATACCCCAGGATATAATCGGAGGCCCTCATCGGTGAGGAGAACAGGCGCATCAAAAAGGAGGTGCTTCTGTCCTTCGCAATCAACATGGAAGAAAATAGAGTAATGAAGGACAATCCGAACACTGCAATTCCGGGGACCAGCTGATCTATGACAAATAAGTCCACCGGAATATTTGCCTGAATTGCTGATAGAAGCAACAGAACCACCAGCGGGAAGCCGATACCGAATGCAAGATTTAAGGGATCTCTGAGGATTTCCTTCCTGTTACGTGTAATAAATGCAAGACATCTCATCGTTCTACCCCCTCTCCGGCCGCTAATGCCACAAAGGCATCCTCAAGCTTGTCCGTGCCGGTTTTATCCATCAGCTCTTTTGCAGTTCCTACAGCCTTCAGCTCACCCTTTGACATAATCGCGATTCTGTCAGAAAGAGCCTCTGCTTCTTCCAGATAATGCGTAGTAAGAATAATCGTGATGTTCCCCTTCAATTTCTGAATTTCCTTCCAGAGCTCTCTTCTGGCAAGCACATCCAAGCCCAGAGTCGGTTCATCCAGGAATAGAATCTGAGGTTCGGATATCAATGCCATAGCAATGCTTAACCTTCTCTGCATACCACCTGACAGGGTTTTCGCTTTATCCTTGGCCACCTCCTGCAGGTTGAAGGCAGTCAACATTTCTTCTGTCTTCTTTACAGCACTATTATTGTCCCCGTAAATCTTGGCGATTAAATCAAGATTTTCTCTAACGGTAAGATTAGGAGCAACTGCAGTCTCCTGTGGGGAAACATTAATTTTCTCCTTTACCGCTTGTGCCTGTGTCAGAATACTGTCCCCTAAAAGGATGGCATCCCCATTGGTCGGAGCAGTAAGGCAGGAAAGCATCTTGATCGTTGTAGTCTTACCTGCACCATTTACTCCGAGCAGGGCAAACAATTCTCCCTGTTCAATCACAAGATTCAGTGAATTAACCGCTGTCTTGTCTTTAAACTTCTTAGTGAGATTCACTGTCTGAATTGCTGTCATTCCTCTTCCTCCTTCTTATCCACTATTTTAAAAAAATCCTTTGTAAATTGATAAAGCTCGTCACACTTGACGATACCGATTCCCTGCTCCTCATCTCCCAATACCAAAAGGCTGTCTCCCGGTTTGATATTAAATATCTTTCTAGCTTCTTTGGGTATGACGATCTGCCCTTTTTCTCCGACCTTTACAGTACCGAAGATATGCTTTCCTTTCGTATTGCTCATGTATTACCTCCAAAATCAGAATAGTGCGAAATGTATGATTTATATAACCAATCATACGTTTCATACCATGATTTGTCAATACCGGTAAAATTAGAATTTCATAAAAAATGAAAAAGGAGATGCTTCCATGAAACATTCTCCTTTGCCTTGTATTATCAGATCAGCTTATTCGGATTGAGCGTTATTTTCGAACAGATAGCGGTAATAATCCTTCTCCAATATACTTTTTGATACAGTGAACTTGTTTTTCACAACCTGATTCATATTTTCTATATAATCTGATGGCAGTGTCTCATTCGTTAATAGTGTCGTCTTCCGCGATGCTGAGTCATACATCACCTTGTCTGTAATAAAGCTCCGATTGGACAGAATCACAAGTGGTTTAGCATCAGACAAAATATCCTGTCCCATCAGGAGTCTCGAATCATAGCTTAGTCCGAACAGATTGGACAGTGTGGGCAGGATGTCCATACTGGAACAGGGCTTGTCAATCACGATACTCTCCTTCATCCCTTGACACCATAGAATAAAATTATTCTCATAGATTTCGAAAACCGGATCTATCACATGTCCCGCAAGCTCATCCAGATTGCTTTTCTCCCAGCCATAGGGGTAATGGTCCGCACTCAACGCTATCACCGTACGGTCGGCAACTCCTGCCTCGTTCAGCTTCGCAAGCAACTGCTCCAAAGCCATATCCAGCTCCATCTGACAAGCAATATATGCCTTGGCATCATTATTGTACGGAAGATCCTCCACCAGAGGCCTGTTCTTATTCGCTATGCTGTTACCGGTAAAGGTATAATTCATATGGCCACTGACCGTCAGATAATATACATGGAATGGATTCTCATCCGTGTACTCGTCTACTGTGGCATTAATCATCTCAAGATCGGATTCCGGCCAGCAATCGCTCGGAAGCTCAAGACCGTTGCCCTTCGCCTTCCACAGATATCCAAGATTCGTGTGGGTCTCGTTCCTCTGGTAATAGGTATAGGTATGGTCATGATAAGCTTTGCTTTCCACACCGAGCTGATTAAATTGATGTCCCAGAGTCAGTGGCCATAGGTTCTTTCTACCCAGATACATACTTCTGGTCCCGGAGGGTATCAATCCAGTCATGGCAACAAATTCACCGTCACTGGTACTGGTCTGCCATAATGCGGTATAAAATTGATTGAATACAAAGCCTTCCCTGACCAGGCGGTAAAGAGTAGGCGTCTTCTCCTTGCTTATGGCATAGGGTGAAAACCCCTCTGCTGTTATCATAATCAGATTATAGCCCTTGAACATGCCGGTATATTTGTTCTTATTGGTAGGCGGAACCTGCGCAAAATATCTGTGAAGGGTCTGTATTGTCTTATCCTTCTCCCCCTCCGCAAGCGCATTGAAGTCAAAATCCAAGATATTAGGTGAGGTATCAATGGGTATAGGAGTGGGCGATACTGCTGCCTTTGGCACTTGCGTGAGTTCTGCCGCATTTGCAGCTTCTGCACCGGTATGAGTCTGAGCAGGCACATGCACCGGTACCGGCGAAGGTGTAGGCTGAGCCCCGGTGATAATCTCAGGATCGACATTTTTCGTTCCGGCAAGCACCAGTTCCTCCTCCTTAGTGAATAACCCTTTGATGTCCAATCTAGACATCGTAGCAACCCCAAGCTGTTGACCGCATAATTCCGGAACACCCGTATTGAAATAAAGATCATAGGGAGAATAATCTACTTTTCCAAAAATCAGAAGAGCCAGTATGGCCATGGCATGAAAGACTATACTGCCACCAAGCAGCACAGCCTGTATTTTTATCTTTCTCATACTACTGTCAATCCGATTATTCAGGATGACCGCCAGAATAACAAGCGGCAGCAATAGGCTGATCAGCCCGCCGAGATTTGACCATATGGCCTCCAAGGCATCGTGATAGAAATTGGTGATGGCATCCTGAGCCAGACCAAGGGATCGGAAGGAGAAATACATCTTGAAAACAAAATAATAAACAAGTTGTATCTGATAAAGCAGGCAGACTAAAAACGTCAATAACCAAAGTATCATCCGGTTGCTCCGCTTCCCCAAAAATCCTGTGGCAGCTGTCAGAATAAAGCCGATGGGTATGGCAAACAAAATAGGATAGATTATCTTACTATCCATACTGCGATAAATCAAGACATGTACCACCAATTCAAGATAGATGATTGTCGCGATAAAAAAAAGCAAGGGTGTCAGCAAATTTCCAAGATATAATTTTCTCAGATCATATCCTGAAGTACTGTTTTCGGCAGATACCATGGCTTCCGTATGCCCATCCTTATTCTTCCCTTCTGATTCAATATCCTTTTCCTTTATCATCTCTTCCTTTTCATTTAACTTCTCTTCATTTTCATTTATCATCTCTTCATTTTCATTTATCTTCTCTTCATTTTCATTTAACTTCTCTTCCTTTTCCTTTATCCTCTCTTCCTTTTCCGTACCCAGTTCCTTCTTCATCACTTCCGCTTCCCCATCCTCATGCTTCTCCTCTTCCCACATCATTCATTACCTTCTTTCAAAAGTAATACAGCCTTTTCCCCCGCTGCTCCTAATCTCTGCCATCGCCCCGTTCATTATGGTCATCTGCGGTGGCTTATGTCCGATATCCGCCTCAAGTATTACCGGTAAATGCAAATTCTCGAGTCCGATCTGAATTGCTTCTGTAAATGAGAAACCATTCTGTTCGGTAAACATCGCCGGTCTGCCAAAGATAAAGCCTGCCGCATGCCGAAACCATCCGGCCTCCTTAAGCTGCCAGAGTCCACGGATTAGTTCCGAGCTGTCTAGGCTGTAGCTTTCAAAAAACCAGAGGAGCTTATCCTCCCGATATTTATGAATGAATTGATTTACCTGATCAAATCTTGTTCCTACCAGATGAAGACATACATCCAGATTGCCTCCGAGCATCCGTCCACCCATGATCAACGCTTCCTCCGTGTTCCTGCCGTCCGGTGTAAAATTAATCCAATTCACAGGTGTCTCCGGTACAAATTCCTCCAGCCCGGTAATTCGAGGCTTATACCCGTCCTGATAAAAATCAAAGCTATGCTGGACCAGATCCTCTCCCTCAAGGATTCTTATATTCTCATAAAGCGAACTATGCCAGTTTTTCATGCCGAAGGAGCTAAAATTATTCGCATAGAGTGTTGCGATATCTAAATTGGTAGTAACGGTAAAAAGCAAACCAGTAATATCAGAAAACCCCTGCAGCCACTTTGGATTTCTCCTGACCACTTCCAAGTCCAGCTCGGATAGCATCTGCATCAGATAGTCTCCTCCGGATGCCGCGATGACAGCCCGAACCTCAGGGTTAAGGAGGAGCTCCGTCAGCTCCTTTGCACGAACCTTACCGCTTCCGCTTGCACCTCTTTCATCCGACCTGACATGCTCCGTAAGTATCACGGGATATCCCTGCTCCTGAAAATGCTTCACACCACTTTCCAGCCGAGCCTGATCCTGGATGGAACTCATTCCGGCGGAGGGTGCTGCTACGCCAATCTGATACCCTTTTTCTAAACTTTTCGGATAAAACATAACCTACCTCCATGATCTGTCCTTTGTTTCCTAGTATATCATCTCAGAAAATTATTATCAAATGAAATCCAGCCCATAAAAAAGAGCTGTCACAGAAGGTATCTCATAATTAAGGAAAGAATAACCGTATTCCTCACACGGGTTGGAGGACCACTTACTGTCCGTCAAACAGTACATTATACACGATATGAGCATATGCATGCTTGCCTGCAGCTATGCTGATACGAACACAAACCTGATAACGAGCTTATCAGGTTTGTGATATTGTTATCCTTACTATAATTCTCGATCCTGTTCTGCAACAGCCCTGAATCCTGCTTTTGATATTATTTGGTCAGCTTATCCACGATGCTTCTGATTTCTACAAGTTTATCCTCTGCTTCACCGCTTTCTATTGCTTCCTTTACACACATATCAATATGAGCATGCAGCACTTCCCTGTTTGCCTTATGCAATAATGCTTCGGTTGCGATAATCTGATTGGAGATATCGATACAATACCGATCCTCCTCAATCATCTTCAAAATACCGTCAATCTGCCCTCTGGCTGTCCGAAGTAATCTGCTTACCTTTTCCTTATCCGCCTTCACTTAATACCGCCTTCCTTATTGTCTGACGTCTGACCCCTTCTTACGAAAACAGTCCCTTTTTCTCTCCGATGGATACGACCTCATAGCCGGCCTCCGTAATTGCACTTTTGAGCACCTCATCAGAAATCTCTGACTTTAGGTTTACCACAGCCCGGTTTTTCTTCAGCTCAACCTTTGCATCCACACCCTCAATTGCATTCAAGGCCTTCTCTACCCTGGCCTGGCAATGTCCACAGCTCATACCGTTAATTTCAATTACTTTCTTCATTCTGATCTCTCCTATTCTTTGTATTGATTATGTTATCATGTTCTATGTTTTTAATATTTCTATATACCGTTCCTTATGGGCGGAAGAACTTAAGTCGGAGCGCATTGGTCACAACAAATACTGAGCTTAAGCTCATGGCAGCTGCACCAAACATCGGATTCAGCTTCCAGCCGAAGGCCAGATAGAAGGCTCCGGCTGCCAATGGAATTCCCAGGGTATTATAGAAAAATGCCCAGAACAGATTTTCCTTGATGTTACGAAGGGTTGCCCTGCTCAATCTGATTGCTGTCACTACTTCAGAAAGACTGCTCTTCATTAGTATGACATCGGCTGCTTCTATTGCCACATCCGTTCCTGCACCTATCGCAATTCCGACATCCGCCCTGGCCAGTGCCGGGGCATCATTGATTCCGTCCCCTACCATAGCGACCTGCCGACCTTTCTCCTTCAGCTCTCTGACTTCTTTCTCCTTATCCTGTGGCAGTACCTCGGCAACCACACGGTCAATCCTCAGCTCCTTACCGATTGCCTGAGCAGCAGCCCTGTGATCGCCCGTCAGCATGATTACTTCGATTCCCATCCGCTTTAAATCAGAAATTGCTGTTTTACTGGTGGCCTTGATCGTATCTGCCACGACGATGATTCCCATAAGCTCTGACTCTGAGGCAAAAAACATCGGTGTCTTCCCCTGTTCGGCGAATAGTCCGGCTTTTTCGATCAATGCTTCTGCGTCGTTCCAGGCAGCAGCTGCTATCCCGCATTCCCTAAGATAGCTTAGGTTGCCTGCATAGTAGGTTACACCGTTCAGTCCTGCAGTGATTCCCTTCCCGGGTATCGCCCTAAAATCCACGGCATCAGTAAGTACAATTCCCCGCTCCATTGCATTTTCGACGATAGCTTCCGATAGCGGATGCTCCGAGGGTTTCTCCATCGAGGCAGCGATTGCCAGTAATTCCTCCTCTGATCTGTCCTTTGCGGTCAGAATGTCCGTTACTCTGGGCTTCCCTTCTGTGATTGTCCCTGTTTTATCCAAAACCACTGTATCTGTTTTATGGAGTAGCTGCAATGCCTGTGCAGATTTAAACAATATACCGCATCCCGCTCCTTTCCCCGTTCCTACCATGATTGCTACCGGAGTGGCAAGACCAAGTGCGCAGGGACACGAAATCACAAGTACACCAATTCCTGTGGACAGTGCGAATTCAAAGGATTGCCCCAGTATAAGCCACAGGATGGAAGCTGCCAATGCAATCAGTATCACTACAGGAACGAAAACACCGCTGATCCGATCTGCCAGCTTTGCGATGGGAGCCTTGGAGGAGCCCGCCTCCTCAACCAACCGGATAATCTGGGACAGTGTCGTATCCTCTCCTACCTTCTCCGCGCGGAAACGGATATAGCCGGTCTTGTTTATTGTCGCAGCGATGATGTTATCCCCTGCTTTCTTTTCAACAGGGATGCTCTCACCGGTAATCGCCGACTGATCAATGGCTGTACTTCCTTCTATAATTTCACCGTCAACCGGAATACTCTGTCCCGGCCTAACGCAGAGAATGTCTCCTAAGGCCACCTCCTCGACGGGTATCTCTATCTCCCTGCCGTTACGAAGTACCATGGCTGTTTTCGGAGCAAGATTCATCAGCTTATTCATCGCTTCTGAGGTTTTGCCCTTGGATCTTGCTTCGAGATATTTCCCAAGGGTAATCAGCGTCAGTATCGTTCCTGCAGATTCAAAATATAGATCGTGAAGATAATGCATCACAATATCCATATCCATAAGGCCGAGACCATATCCGATCCGGTAGAGCGCAAAGATACCGTAAATCACTGCGGCAGCCGAGCCGACAGCAATCAGAGAATCCATATTGGGAGCCCTGTGCCATAAGGTCTTCATCCCCACCCGATAATATTTCCTGTTCACATATACGATCGGCAGTGTAAGCAACAGCTGTGTCAATGCATAGATGAGCGCATTCTCCTCACCGGTCATCAGCGTTGGAAGCGGTAGTGAAAGCATGGGCCCCATCGACAGGTATAATAGGGGAACCAGAACAAGAACAGAAATCAGTAATCTTGATTTCAACTCCTTCTGCTCCTCTATCAAAGGATTCGTTCTGTTGAGCTTTACTTCAGCAGAGGTTTGCACTACAGCATCACTGGCACCGTAACCGGCTTTTTCGACGGCCCGTATAATCATAGTATGGTCAAGAACAGCTTCGTCGTATTCTACATTCATACCACCGGTAAGCAGATTAACATGAACAGAATGCACTCCCTCCAGCCTCCTGACACTTTTTTCAACATTTACCTGGCAGGCAGAGCATGTCATACCCGTTACCTGAAACTTCTTATCCATCATCCACCTCCTATCCCCACCCCCAGGGGGGGTGTATGTATATAGCATAAGTCTTACTTGTAAAAATGTCAACTATAAAAGTAATAAACAATCATAAATATTAATCGAGATTATTGACTTTCTATAACTACTTGATATATAATTCTCATATCGCTTTAGCACTATAAAGTGATAAATTCCAGAATTTATATAGGAGGGTTATTCATATGAAAAAAATAATTTCTATTATGCTGTCCATGGCAATGGTTCTCAGCCTGACTGCCTGCAGCAGTTCCAGTACTGAAACCAGTAAAGAAGGTTCTGCTGCCGATTCTAAGACTACATATAAGGTTGGTATCGTCCAGCTGGTACAGCATGAAGCTCTTGATGCAGCCACAAAGGGTTTTCGTGATGCTCTGACTGAGAAGTTGGGAGATAAGGTTGAATTTGACGAGCAGAACGCATCAGGAGATTCTGCTACCTGTGCTACCATTAGCAATCAGTTTGTTTCCAGTCAGTATGACTTAATTATGGCCAATGCCACTCCTGCTCTGCAGGCAGCTGTCTCTGCAACCAATACCATCCCCATCCTCGGCACCTCCATTACGGACTATGCCACTGCCCTGGATATTGATAATTGGAACGGTGTGACCGGCTCCAATGTTTCCGGTACCTCAGATCTTGCTCCTCTTGATCAGCAGGCGAACATGATTAAGGAATTATTCCCGAATGCAAAAAATATCGGTATTCTTTACTGCTCTGCCGAGGCAAACTCCAAGTATCAGTCAACCACGATTACCGCTTATCTGAAGGATATGGGTTATACCTGTACCGAATATACCTTTGCAGACTCCAACGATGTTGCTTCTGTAGCACAGAGTGCCTGCCAGGGCAGCGATGTAATCTACATTCCCACTGACAACACAGCAGCCTCCTGTGCCGAGGCCATCAATAATGTGACTGAGCCTGCCGGAATTCCTGTGATCGCAGGAGAAGAAGGTATCTGTAAGGGCTGTGGTATCGCTACCCTTTCCATCAGCTACTACGATATCGGATACTCCACCGGTAAGATGGCTTACGAAATCCTGGTTAACGGTGCTGATGTATCAAAGATGGACATTCAATATGCTCCAAAGGTAACTTATAAATATATGGCTGACCGTGCTGCCAATCTGGGTGTCACAATTCCTGACAACTACGAGGCAATCACAGTAGAATAACCAGTTTTAGGAGGAATGTTATGAGTATCATCGCCCTCAATCCACTTTATCTGTTGAGTGCTCTCCCCGGCTCAGTGGCGCAAGGCTTACTCTGGGGCATCATGGCGTTAGGTGTATATATTACCTTCCGTTTGTTAAATTTTGCAGATCTTACTGTTGATGGTTCCTTTGCAACCGGCGGTGCCGTTACCGTCATGTTGGTTGTTGCAGGCTTTCCTGTCCCGGTTGCTTTGCTTGTTGCAGTCCTAGCCGGTCTTGTTGCCGGTATGATCACCGGACTGCTACATACTGCACTGGGTATTCCTCCGATTCTTGCAGGTATTTTAACTCAGATTGCTTTGTATTCCGTCAATCTGCATATTATGGACATGGCTGCAAATCAGCCTGTCAATGCACAGAAATACTGGCTGCTGGTCTCTCTGAAGGAAATACCAAAGGCTATTACTGTCGGAGTTCTATTTGTAATCGTTATCATTGCGTTTCTTTATTGGTATTTTGGTACGGAACAAGGCTGTTCAATTCGTGCAACCGGCTGTAATCCGGCCATGAGCAAAGCCAATGGTATTAATATTGATTTCACTAAAGTCCTTGCGCTTTCTCTCTCGAACGGTATCGTATGCCTTGCAGGCGGTCTGATGGCACAATATCAAGGATTTGCTGATATCAATATGGGCCGTGGTTCCATCGTCATCGGTCTGGCTGCGGTAATCATCGGTGAGGTACTTGGAGATGCCATATTCAGAAGTCATATGAATTTCGCAATCCGTATGGCCTTTGTTGTCCTTGGCGGAGTGATTTATTACATCGTAGTCACTGTAGTACTCTGGCTAAAGCTGAATCCTAATGATTTAAAGCTTTTTACGGCAATCATCGTAGCAATCTTCCTTGCAGTACCTTACCTTCAGGGGAAAAGGATTAGTTCCTTCAAGCGTACCGCAAGAATCTCTGCAGCCTCACTGAAGGCAAGAAATGATAAGGAGGCTCAGTAACATGCTTGATATTATTGATGTTCACAAGACTTTTAATCCCGGCACCATTAATGAAAAGGTGGCGCTGGATGGAGTCAATCTTCATATCAACGCCGGTGATTTCTGTACCGTCATAGGCGGTAATGGTGCTGGGAAATCAACCATGTTGAATGCTGTTGCCGGAGTCTGGCCTGTAGACCAGGGTGCCATCGTACTGGATGGACAGAACATCACCGGAATCCCTGAGCATAAAAGAGCTGCATTTCTGGGTCGTGTATTTCAGGATCCGATGACCGGTACCGCTGCTACCCTTGAAATTGAAGAGAATCTGGCACTAGCTGCTCGCCGCGGCAAACGACGTACCTTAGGGTGGAGCATTACCAGACAGGAGAAGGAGAAATATCGTGAGCTTTTAAAGCTTCTGGATCTGGGACTGGAGGATCGTCTGACCTCAAAGGTCGGTCTGCTGTCCGGTGGTCAGCGTCAGGCGCTCACCTTGCTGATGGCAACTCTTCAGCAGCCTAAGCTTCTGCTCTTGGATGAGCATACGGCAGCACTGGACCCGAAGACCGCAGAAAAGGTGCTACGCATTACCGATCAGATCATCGCAGAGAATCATCTGACCACACTTATGATAACCCATAATATGAAGGATGCTATCGCTCACGGCAACCGCTTGATTATGATGCACGAAGGCAAGGTCATCCTAAATATCAGCGGTGAGGAGAAGAAAAAGCTCACCATAGCCGATCTGATGCATCAGTTCGAGGTGGTATCGGGTGAAGAATTCGCCAACGATAAAGCAATCCTGGCATAGGCTGTCCTAACCGGTGGCTGTTGCAAATGAATATGACCAAGGGGTTGCTTATAATACAATAATATATAAAAGGGGCTGTTGCAAAACTTCTTGAATAGTAACGAGTAAGGATACAGGCATCCCTAACACACTGGTTCCCTGACATCCTATCAATATTGTTTGTCATAATCGAACATAAATGTTCGCTTCTGATCAAACAATATCGACAAGCTGTCCGGCAAACAGTGCATGACGGGATGCCTGTATCCTTACTCTGGCTAACAAAATGTTTTGCAACAACCCCTTTTTTATTTGCTAATATTTTAAGACAGCTTCTAAAAATCAGGCTCTGCCCTTAATAACTATCAACATAATTATCCTTGGTTTTTTGAGCATACACGGAACTTGAAATACTTTCACGACAAGCTTTAAACACCAAAGTTTTGTAGCTTCGCTTGATAGATTACTTATTCAGTATATAATAAATCTCTCAGCATAGGATGAACCGTCGAATAAGCATAACCGCAACCTCTCACATGCTGAATATACACCAGAGCGATTCGGTTGTCGGGGTCCATGATGACATAGGCTCCTGCTGCACCATCCCAGCCAAACACACCACGGGGCGCTTTGGCATTACATTCCTCGGGATCTAAAAGTACCTGTACACCGCAGCCATAACCATAGCCTACTCTGCCCATCTGATTCACGATTTCCTCTCTCTGGACAGGACCCAATAGATTAGTTCTCATGAGCTCTATGGTTTCTTCCTGTAGAATCCGTACTCCCTTGGCACTCAATCCTTTGCATGCCAGTGTATCCGCAAATTTACCATAGTCCTCCACACAGCTAATCAGTCCTGCTCCACCGCTCTCATAGCTTTCTGATAGCTGATAGCAACAGGAGAGCTCCATTTCTGTTGCTATATGCTTGTCATTATCATACATATACTGCGCCGCCAGCCGTTCATTCTCATTGATCGGCTTGGCAAAATAGGTGTCCTTCATCTCCAGCGGTCCGAATATGTTCTGTGAAAAGTACTCCTTCAGACTCATTCCAGATACCACTTCAATAATGGCACCAACTACATCATGACTTAAGCTATATAGAAAATGTTCTCCGGGTTCGAATTGAAGGGGCGATTCAATAAAGGAATTAACCAATTCCTGCGTGGTTGCCTTCTGTCCTTTTTCTTTCATAATACGTACAATCCCGGAACGTTGTAAATCATAATCTAATCCTGATTGCATAGAAAGCAAGTGCTTCACTAGCAATTCCTTCTTAGCAGGCTTAACCTGACCTTCTTCCAACACCTTCAAATCTGCATAAGCAGGCAGATACGCGGATACCGGTTGATCGAGCTCTATTTTCCCTTGTTCAACCAGCTGCAATGCGGCCGTCATTGTGATGAGCTTTGTAGCAGAAAACATCAAATATAATTCATTTCCCTGCATTTTTTTTGTTTTCGCACTGTCAGCAAAACCGCTATAATGACGATACACCGGTTTATGATCTTTGTAAATCATGCAATCAACAGAAGGGATTCCTTCCGCTTCCAGCGAATTTAAATAGCTAGTGATCTTCTCGAAATTCATTTTCAGTTTCTCCTTTGAATTATAAAGCTTGATTGCATTATATCACTTACTAATTTATTAATCTATTTTCTTTCGCAAAAAATTCTGCCGTACTGTACCAATATTAATTATTCCTTTTAAATTTTTTACCATTCTGGGCCTCTTCCCAGGTCCTGCTATAGATTCCCCTGAATATGTCAAGACCGTAATTACTTTTATCTACCTTTTTAGGTTTACCACATAGCTCTACCCAAGTAAGATTTTTACAATTCCTAATTGCATCTAATTCTATGCTCATAACCGTCTCGGGTATGGTCAGCGATGTGAGTGACTCACAGTGATTAAAGCATGCACCACCGATAGTTGTCAATTTGGAGGGCAGTTCCACTGCTTCAAGTGAATTACATCCATTAAACGTCTGAGCTTCCAGTACCGTTACTCCCTTTGGTATGGTTACTTCTTTTAAGGCATCACAGTTAGAAAAGGCTGCATATCCTATCTTATTGACTGTCTTCGGTATGAGTATCTCCTCGAGTGCACCGCATTCAGCAAAGGCAAGGTTTGGTATCTTCTTTAATTTAGACGGTAGCTGAATAGCGGTGAGGGAGGAACATTCTTGAAATACATTGTTCCCCAGTGAGGTTACACTCTCCGGAAGCTTTATTTCAGTCAGGCTCCCACATTTTTCAAAGGCTGCTATACCAATTGACTTTAGTTTTTTGGGAAGTGTAACTTTTTTGAGTTCAAAACAGTAACCAAAGGTAGTGTCTTCAATCTTTTTTAAGCTGTTTGGTAGCACTATGGTCGTCTCAAGAGCTTTACAACTATAGAACGCACCTTTCCCCAGATAGGTAAGCTTCTTGGGTATATTAATTTTCTTCAGCTTTTCACACCCGGAAAAGGCTTGATCTCCAATCCTTACAACGCTTTCCGGAAGCTCTATTGACTCAAGATAAACACAGCCAAAAAACGCAAGATCACCGATGCTAGTGACCGGTTTCCCTTTATAGGTATCGGGTACAATAGCTTTCGTTTTATCAGTTTGCTTAGCAATCAGAGCAGCATAGTAATCATAATCCTTCACCTCATAATCAGCTCCTCCCGTATCAATCACAAGCACAAAGGGATTAAATTTCTGTAGCTCATAACCGGTTCCTTTCTGATTCAGCACGAAGGTATACTGACTTATCTCCTCTGCTTGGGCCGATATTGTCATAACTCTCATACTAAGCAGGGTACACAAACCAAATAATACAATATACAATCCTTTTTTCATAATATCCTCCAATCTGCCGCAGACTGCGGCACATAACAATCATGAAAGGGGTCAAAACCCTCTATCATGTTTTCCTCCTACTGAAACTTTTCTCACATAAGAATTGAGTTCCAAATTATTCCGCGTTTCTCTATAACACATTAACTGTAATAATACTATCATATTTCACTCCAAAAAACTGTTTATTGCACGAAACATACTTTAAACGGCATGAATCGAATGTAATATCATAATCGTTCAAGCCTACGAGGCATCCGAAGAACATGCTTGCATGTTCTTTAACATGGCTCCGCAGGTCGTGGGGGCTTCATAGCAATAGTAACGGGGCATGTAGGTATAGCACTTTCATTAGGTCAAGATCAAAGTGTCAGCCCACTGACACTTTCGCGCCCGAGCGGATTGCGAAGCAATAACTTCCGAACGCTTATGCAATAAGCGTTTATTCGCTGAGGTGCGCATCCCAAAGCGAACTTGTTCGCTATGCGGAGCGTTTTTATGTAATAGGACGCA
>JAEZGK010000024.1 GCA_023437365.1 Bacillota bacterium | reverse complement strand
GCGCTGGTCCAGCCTGCAAACGATGTGCTTGCTGCAAATGCGGTCGTTTATCCCGTATGGGATGTGATCGCATCCGTCAGCCAATGGCTAATGATTGCGGCGCTTGTTCTCTTGGTACGCACAGACTTCAAAAAAGAACAGCGTCCCAACAGTACGCTACGCGTTGCCGCGGTACTTCTTGCTGGGTACTTTCTCTTCTGGGTCTTGTATTACGCTGGCGTTATCAATCCGTGGCTGTTCATCGGCATGGCGGTCCTTCCAGCGGTGTATTTTGTGCTGGTGGGGCTGTGGATCAAAAACTACATTGCAACGGTACCCGCCGCGATATTTGACGTTACGCACATCGCGCTTACCTGTGTCACGTACCTCAAATAAAGGCAAGAAAAAGCGGCCATATGGCCGCCTTTTTATGCCGTTTGATCAGAGATTAGTAGTTCTCAGAAAGCACCTGGAAGAAGCTTAAGGGGTGCGCACATACGGGGCATACGTTGGGAGCTTCCGGGCCTTCGTGCACGTGGCCGCAGTTGGCGCAGATCCATTTGACGGGAGCGTCCTTCTTGAATACCTTGCCCTCCTCGATGTTCTGGAGCAGCTTCAGGTAACGCTCTTCGTGACGCTTTTCGATGGCAGCGACGCCCTCCATCAGCTTGGCGATGTTGTCAAAGCCCTCTTCGCGCGCTTCCTTGGCCATGGTGGCGTACATATCCGTCCACTCATAGTGCTCGCCAGCGGCGGCGTCCTTGAGGTTCTGCTCGGTCTTGGGAATGCCGTTGTGCAGGAACTTGAACCAGAGCTTTGCATGCTCCTTCTCGTTGTCCGCCGTCTCCATAAAGAGAGAGGCGATCTGCTCATAGCCGTCCTTTTTGGCCTGAGATGCATAGTAGGTGTACTTGGTGCGCGCCTGAGCCTCCCCGGCGAACGCAGCCATCAGGTTCGCTTCCGTCTTGGTGCCTTTCAAAGATTTCATGTGTATCTCCTTTCTTTCCGGACCGGCCCTCGGGAATATCCCCCAAAGGGCATCGCCCTAATTGTAAACAGAATGCGGGAATCAAAAACGGGTTTTCACAAAGAATGTTTTAGGCTGCTTTTGTAAAAACGGCGCACAGGCCGCCCTGTGCGCCGTTGTGCTTTAGGAACTCAGCCAGCCTGCTCGATAGCCACCGCCACCGCGACGGAAGCGCCGACCATGGGGTTGTAGCCCATGCCGATGAGGCCCATCATTTCCACATGCGCGGGGACGGAGGAGGAGCCTGCGAACTGCGCGTCCGAGTGCATACGGCCCATGGTATCCGTCATGCCGTAGGAAGCGGGGCCCGCCGCCATGTTGTCCGGGTGCAGTGTGCGTCCCGTGCCGCCGCCGGAAGCCACGGAGAAATACTTTCTGCCGTTCTCGATGCACCACTTTTTATAGGTACCTGCAACGGGATGCTGGAAGCGGGTGGGGTTGGTGGAGTTGCCGGTGATGGAAACGTCCACGTTTTCATGCCGCATGATGGCGACGCCTTCGTTCACGTCGTCCGCACCGTAGCAGCGCACCTTGGCGCGGTCGCCGGTGGAGAAGGACTTCTCATAGAGTATCTTCAGTTCGCCGGTGTAATAATCATACTCGGTTTCCACCAAAGTAAACCCGTTGATGCGGGAGATGATGGTGGCCGCGTCCTTGCCAAGGCCGTTCAATATGACCTGCAAGGGGGTCTTTCTCACCTTGTTGGCGGTCTTTGCGATACCGATTGCGCCTTCCGCGGCGGCAAAGCTTTCATGGCCCGCCAGGAACGCAAAGCATTTGGTCTCCTCGCGCAGCAGCATGGCGGCGAGGTTGCCGTGGCCAATGCCTACGACGCGCTGGTCCGCAACGGAGCCCGGGATGCAGAACGCCTGAAGGCCAATCCCCAGAGCTTCCGCGGCGTCTGCGGCGGACTTGCAGCCCTTCTTGATGGCGATGGCAGCGCCCGCGATATACGCCCACACGGCGTTTTCAAACGCGATGGGCTGAATGGAGCGAACGATTCCCTCAACATCCACACCCTTTTGCTTGCAGATCGCCAGCGCGTCCTCCAGCCCGTTAATGCCGTATTCGGCGAGGGAGCGGTTGATCTTTTCTATTCTTCTTTCGTATCCTTCAAACTTAACCATACTAAACTCCCTCCTTTCTTATTCGTGGCGCGGGTCGATCACCTTGACGGCTTCCGCAAAGCGGCCGTAGGTGCCGATGTTCTTTTCAAACGCTTCCTTGGGATCAACGCCCTTTTTGATGGCGTCCATCATCTTGCCTAAAGAAACGAAGCGGTAGCCGATCACTTGATCCTCCGCGTCTAGGCCAATGCCCAGCACATAGCCTTCCGCCATTTCGAGATAGCGTACGCCCTTTGCGCCCGTGCTGTACATAGTGCCAATCTGGGACCTTAAGCCCTTGCCTAGGTCTTCCAACCCTGCGCCAATGGGCAGGCCGTCCTCAGAGAACGCGCTCTGCGTGCGCCCGTAGGCAATCTGCAGGAACAGCTCGCGCATAGCGGTGTTGATGGCGTCGCACACAAGGTCGGTATTGAGCGCTTCAAGCACCGTCTTGCCGGGCAGCACTTCGGCCGCCATGGCCGCCGAATGCGTCATGCCGGAACATCCCAGGGTTTCCACCAGCGCTTCTTCGATGATGCCGTTCTTGACGTTGAGCGTCAGTTTACATGCGCCCTGCTGCGGCGCGCACCAGCCCACGCCGTGCGTAAGACCGCTGATATCCGTAACTTGCGTGGCCTTTACCCATTTGCCTTCCTCGGGAATGGGGGCAGGGCCATGCTTTGCGCCTTTGGCGACGCAAACCATTTCCTCCACCTCGCGGGAGTATTGCATGCTCAAATACCCTCCTTGAACTTTGATAAAAAACTTGCAATATATAGACCCTATTGCTTCACGTTATAGTATAGCAT
>JAEZGK010000057.1 GCA_023437365.1 Bacillota bacterium | reverse complement strand
CGCCCGAGCGGATTGCGAAGCAATAACTTCCGAACGCTTATGCAATAAGCGTTTATTCGCTGAGGTGCGCATCCCAAAGCGAACTTGTTCGCTATGCGGAGCGTTTTTATGTAATAGGACGCAATTTTCTATTACATAAAAAAATGATGCATAAAATGAATATCATTTTATGCATCATCAAGTATCGTTTTGACACGGGTACTACATTCCTGTTTCTAACATTTGCCTTTCTACAAGACCTGCGAAAAAGCCGTTCTTCTTTAACAGCTCATCATATTTACCATCTTCAATAATCTTACCCTGGTCCAATACAATGATACGGTCACACTGTCTAATCGTAGATAATCGGTGAGCGATCACAATTCTGGTACACTTAAGCTTATTTAAAGATTCTGATACCGTCTTTTGAGTCATATTATCTAGTGCGCTGGTTGCTTCATCAAACATTAGAATCCTTGGTCTGGGAGCTATTGCCCTTGCGATCATAAGTCTTTGCTTCTGCCCCCCCGAAAAGCCACCCTGACCTTCAGAAATCAAAGTATGCATTCCCATCGGCATATTCCTGATATCCTCTGCTATTCCTGCCATCTCTGCTGCATCCCAGGCTTCTGCCAGTGTCAGCCAAGGTGCATTGATTACAATATTGGAATAGATATCACCCTGAAACAGCTTACCATTTTGCATAACCACACCGATCTTACGGCGCAGAGACTTTAAATCAATTGTTGTCATATCCTTACCGTCATAATATATGGCACCCTTCTGTGGCTGTTCAAAGCCTAACATCAACCGCATAAGCGTTGATTTTCCACAACCGGTCTGTCCTACTATTGCAACATACTGTCCCGCACGGATCTTAAGCGATAAATCATCAAGTATGAGTGGCATATCCGCGCTGTAGCGGAAGGATATATTATTCAGCTCTATGCTACCTGATAATCGGGTCACTACCTTCTTATCCGTAGAGATCTCAGGAATTGTTTCAAGTATGGGCTTCACCATGTCCATCACCGGCTTGATATTCGCTGTTGTCAGAGCCATACCGGTGAGTGTAGTCAATGCGCCGGATACCATTCCGTAGGCCGCACTGAAAGCCATGTAATCAGCGACACTGATCCGGGATACAGCTGCTATGTAATAGATGACGATGATGCCAAGGAGTGAAATCGCAGTAGAGATTACGGCATTTAGCTTTATAACAGCCGGTGGATCATATTGCAGCTTTGCTGCATCCTTATAAGCATTTGCCCATTTTCCAAAGGATCGGCGTTCAGCACCTGCCAGCTTTAGCTTCTGTACCCCGGATATCAACGAATATACAAGACCATTTATGCGGGCATTATGCTCCATGGTTTTTTTGGAGGTTTTTGCCTGCATGAAGGTTGTAAGGGCTGAGAATAGTAACGTTATTACAATAATAATCAAGGAAGGGACTACAAGTGCCGGTGTGAAATTAAATATCTGTATCATATAAACAAGTGAAAATACAGAGGAAAGTCCTACCGTTAATACCACGTCCCCCAGCATATTACACAACCCTTTGATGTACTGGAATCTGCTGAATAGCTCACCCGCACTGTATTTTTTAAAAAAGTGAGCCGGAAGGGACAGGATACGCATCATCAAGGCCGCTTCTACTGTAATCTCCACTTTTGTCTGTAATCTTGCCCTAATCAGTGATTTGGTTATTTCAATCAAAGCCGTTGATAAGGTAACACCCAGAAGCAGACAGGCTACCGGCAGCATAAGTTGAAAGCTTTGACTGTAGATGAGCTTCTCAAATATAAGCTTGTTCACATACGGATTGATTAAGCCAAGCAATGTAGCAATCAAGGTTGCCAGCCCTATCATAATAAAATCGGAACGTGACAGCGTCTGTACTAAATAACGTATCAGCTCTTTTATGCTCAAAGCCTTTAGCGGAAACTGCTTATAAAAGCAGATAGCCTCCTCAGAAAGTAATTTGGCAGTTTTATGATTGACCTTGATATCAGCACCGCTTTCATAATCATGAAATATATAACCGGTAAAACCGCATGGAATAATTGCGACTGCATCACCCTTCTTTGTTGTACCAAGGAAGGCTCCTATGCTGTCTCTGTACCATTTTCCCTGTAGATTAACATTTCTTCTCATAATTCCTGACGGACGAAGCAAATATTCCAGCTGCTCATTGATATCACTTAAGTTTTCCGGCAATTCCTGTGGCTTTACATGATAATAGTTTAATATTTCATCAATTGCATCCCTTGTCTTTTTACTCGCATCCTTTAGTGTAATCCTTGCGATATCTTTTTCCATGATCACACTGGATATATTGGTAAAAGCCTCGGAGAAGCACTCCTCATCATTTTTCATTCTTTGTTTTATCTGTTCATCAAACCAACCCATGCTATCCTCCGTTATTCATTTGTGACCAATTGTGTATACATACCGCCCTTAGCATACAGTTCTTCATGTGTTCCGCGTTCTACAACCTTTCCTTTATCCATGACAATGATTTCATCACAATCACGAATGGTAGAAAGTCTGTGGGCAATCACAATACAGGTAATACCTCTGTTTTTAATCGCTTCCACAACCTCATATTCTGTTTTCGCATCAAGCGCACTGGTTGCTTCGTCCATAATGATGATGGTCGGATCCAGAGCAAGCACTCTTGCTATCTCCATTCTTTGTCTCTGACCGCCGGAAAAATCCTTGCCTCCTTCCATGATTTTATATTGATAACCGTTGCTGCGCTGCATGATAATCTCATGAAGCTTTGCATCACGCGCAGCAAGAATCATTTCAAAATCTTCGATAGAGGAATCCCACATCTTAATATTATTAGCAATCGTGTCGTGAAACAGAATGATATCCTGATCAACTACAGCAATAGACCCTGTAAATACCTCATGATTGATCTCACTGATTGGTTTGCCGTCAAAAAGTATCTCACCACTCCAGGGCTTATATAGACCGGAGATCAGCTTTGAAAGTGTTGATTTGCCGCAGCCCGAGGTCCCGACAAAAGCGACCCTGCTTCCGGGCTTTAGGGTTAGGTTAAAATTTTCAATTAAGGGTTCACTCAGACGGGAATAACCAAAGGTAACCTCCTTCATGACAACATTCCCGGATAGCTTGTCATAGGTTACATCTTCACTGAGATCATTTTCCTGATAGGTGACATCGGTTTTATAATTCATCACATCCTCAATGCGTTCCATATTGGTACGCATTTCCTGTAAGCTTTGTCCGGCTGCAATCAGATTTTTTGCAGGTGCAGTAAAGGATACCATAAAACCCTGAAAGGCTAATATCATACCTACCGTAAAATTACCGAGCATAGTGAGATAGACTCCGATAATTAATATAACGATATTGGTAAACGAAGATATGATACCGGGAATTGTACCGAAATACTGGTTTAACCTTATATACCTGACATTCTGTGTGTTGACAGCGGACTGATAGCCTGACCACTTTGCAAAGAAACCGTTCTCGGCACCACTTGCCTTGATGGTTTCAATCATTTCGATCCCTGCCACTGTAGTTCCTGCCAGAAGACCGGCGTCCCTCATCTGTATCCGTGTGATATTAATACGCTTTTTGGATATCTGCGCTGCTACAAATAGGTTAAGAATAATCGAGGCTACACCCACTGCGGTAAGGATGGGACTATAACGGAGCATAACCACGAAGTAAAATATCAGCATGAAGAAATCCAATATCATTGGTGCAAGCTGATTAATGAGTAAGGCAGCGATTCCTTCATTGGAGATTTGCCTGGAAGCAATATCTCCCGCCATGCGCTGTGAAAAGAATTCCATCGGCAAGCAAAGCACATGCCAAAGGAAGCCCGCGTTAGCAACAATAGCAAGCTTTCCTTGAATTTTTAAGAGATACACAGCTCTGATAACAGCAACGAAAATCTGTATAG
The DNA here is from genome assembly GCA_023437365.1 of Bacillota bacterium. Lineage (GTDB taxonomy): Bacteria > Bacillota > Clostridia > Lachnospirales > Lachnospiraceae > Mobilitalea. The sequence continues at coordinate 24,571 of JAEZGK010000057.1, read as the reverse complement.
CGGCAATTCCAAGCATACCGAATAGGAATGGATACAGCCAGTCCGGATTCTGACCGGTCAACAGCCTATCCATGAAGACTCTTGAGAATGCCGGATTAATAATGCCTGTCAGCGATGTGACCAGAGTAGTCAGAATTACAAATAGAAATGCTGCTGCAGTTCCCTGCAGCCTCCTTTTTGCAAAGCCCATCATACTCTTGGGTTTCCCGCTGGGTATAAAGGCTTCGGTAGGCTCAAACATCAAGCATATTCCCGTAAAGGCTTTATCAAACTCCTCCATGGAGACTGTAACAGTTCCCCTGGCCGGATCATTAATCACAGCCCCGTTTTTCCGAAAACCATCCAGTACCACAAAATGATTAAATTCCCAATGAATGATACATGGGAACTTCCCCTCTTTCTTCAAATCCTCCGGCTCAAAACGAAAGCCATGGGCAGACAGCCCATAGTTACGTGCTGCTAATAATATATTCTTAGCACTGGCACCGTCCCTGGATACCCCACAATCAGCACGAACCTGCTCTAACGGGAACCACTTCCCATAATAGGCAAGCACCATAGCCAGTGATGCCGCCCCACATTCCAATCCCTCCATCTGCATGACGATCGGAACCTTGGCATAACCCTTTGTTACAGGTTCTTTTATTCTCAGCTTATTCATATTAGCCATTATCATTTACCCCATTTCCGTTATGCTCCGTTTGAAGGCTTCTATTGCTTGCAGTATTCTAATTTAATAGAAATTCAATTGGTTTCAAGCTTTCCGTTACAATAGAAACCGGAACGATACCATCCGCTATGCCCTCAGCTTGTAGGATCACTTCATAATTCCATTGGCTAAGCTGTAAGGAATAAATGGTATAATCAGAATACATCGTACTAAGTTCATCATAGGACATCGGGGAAGGAGAAACAGCTTTTATGGTACCCTCCACCTGATTGATTTTTACCGGCATTTCGCTGTTCACCTTAGCAACATCACTTTCCGTAAGATAACAGACAACCTTACCATCCTTAGCAACACCGGAGATGGTGATTGTTGTCGGTATACTTCCGTAAATTCCCCAGACAAATACGGAAGCCAGAAGAACAAGAATAGCAGCAAGGATGATCCATATACTTGGATTGGTAACCCTGATATAATCGTTAAGCTGTTCCGGCGAACTAATTCTCTCAATACTGGATTTCCGAAATAGATTATTCATATTTTTCCCCCTTATCATTTCATCTTTAATTTTATAGCCTTTTCATTATAGTCAGATGATTTTTTCCTTCTTTATATTCATACGTTACCTGATCCATGCTTTCCTTTACCATATAAATGCCCAGTCCACCGATTTTTCTGCCCTCGGCGGAAAGTGTAATATCAGGATTTTCCTTCTTTAGCGGATTGTAAGGGATACCGCTGTCGATAAAGCTGATCGTAACTGTTTTGGGCTGATCCTGGTAATGGAAGGTAATCTCGGCTTCTCCTTCCTTCGTCGGATATGCATAATGTGCAATATTCACAAAGAGCTCTTCGACCGCAATACTGATCTGAAGCTTAATTTTGTTCGGACATCCAGCCGAATCAAGTTCTTCTTCAATATATTGAAGTACTCTGTCCAGTTCTTCAAGTCTTGCAGGAAACCTATATCTATTCATGCCGCCCTCCATTCTTTATGATCAATGCCAGCATTGTGATATCATCAAATTGCGGTGCATCCTTTACAAAGGCATCAAGATCCTCCGACACCGCTTTTAGAAGCAACTGCGGCAACTCCTCTTTGTGGTTGTTCAGCGTGTCCAACAGCCTTTCTTCACCGTAGAGCATATTTTCTGCATTTGTTGCTTCTGTCACACCGTCGGTATACAGATATAATCCATCACCTGGCTCAAGCATAAGCTCATTCTGCCTGTATCTGATTCCCTCCATTCCGGCCAGAACAAATCCGGCAGGCGCTTTCAGATATTCATAATTGCCACCCTTCTTTCTGATCAGTGGAGGGTTATGACCTGCATTGACATACGTAAAGCGCCCGGTGCTTATCTCGAGTACTCCCATCCATCCGGTAACAAACATTCCTGCATCATTATTCTCACAAAGCTGGTTATTGACCGCTGTAAACACGTCTGACGGAGACATACCAGCCTGCGTCTGATTTTTAATCAGGGTCTTGGCAATCACCATAAAGAGTGCAGCCGGAACTCCTTTTCCTGACACATCCGCGATTACGATTGCAAGATGATCACTGTCTATCAGGAAAAAGTCATAGAAATCACCACCCACCTCCTTGGCAGGCTGCATCGTTGCATATATATCAAATTCCTCTCTCTCCGGAAATGCCGGGAAGATGCACGGAAGCATAGAAGCCTGTATTTGCGTAGCTACATTAAGCTCAGCGCCAATGCGTTCCTTTTCCGCCATAACCAGAGTAAGATTTTCAATATAATGGTTGATATTCTTCTCCATCGTCTGAATTGCTTCGGAAAGGTTTTGAATTTCATCACCCGTATGGATATTCAACCCGGTAAAGGAGGATTCCTGTGCTATCTCCATATTATTCGTTTCCTTGCCGGATACGAACCGAACGGCCGCCAGAGAAAGTGCATTGATCGGAGATACCACATAGCGACGAAGAAGTACGATAATGACTGCTGTTGCCACCGCTGCCGCTGCGGTCAGTATGATGCAGATTAGCAGTAGGAACTGATAACGGTCGGACATAACCTCATCCATGGATATATCGGAAAAGGCAAGGGCAACCACCTTATTATTGCTGTCAAAAATAGGGGCACCTGCCGTACACAGCCAGCCGAATTGATCCGTATTCGTGATAAAGGCAGGGATCCCGTTTTCGAGTGAGTCAAAGTATTTTTTACTGTTTTCTGCTGGCGGATAGGTATCCCCCAGCTCACAGGCTGAGCCCTCCACATCGGCATCCAGGATATATACCACCTTTTCGTACGAGACTGTTTCAACGTATAGATATAAGCCATCATTGTTCTCTTTGATATCAAACAGGATGTTAAGCATTCGGTAATATTCTTCGTCCTTAATCCTCTGAATTTGCTCCTTATAATCCGGGGCTGTTTGATTAAGTGCATCCAACTGAGATATGTAATCACCGATTTTATCCCCGTCCATCTGGGATGCTGCTGTCCTCGCAATATTCATGGCATTTGCTTTGTAATGTTCATCCATGGCAGAACTGTAAACCCCATAGCTGATCAGGATTGCCGTAAAGGACAATAGTGCTGCAAACAGCAGCATAATTACTATGGATTTTAACTTTAGTGACATTTTCATACGTTCGACCTCAACTCTCTTAAGCACGATATAAGCTTAGTTTAGTAAAAGACTACAGTATCCCTTCTTCAGGATATCTGCCCTATATCCCATAATCCAGGGTAATACACTGCCCTCACAATTACTGTCCTCCGGTAAATATGCAGTGATAGCCCGGGTCCCAAAATACGCCGCAATTCTCGGAAATAGCTCTAATATCAATTGATCCGGAATCATTGCCTCTTTAATGATCAACATATCTCCTATGACACACCCCAGTATGGCGTATTCCATATTCCGAAATTCAAGCTTTATGCAAAAGCCACCACAGAATCGATTTTCTTTTAATGCATAACCAATCGCAGCTTCGTCCCATTTTGCGTAAATGGAATTCTCAAAAAAATTATTCCGTAAGTGGGTATATTCCTTAGCTGTAATATCAGTAATCCTGATATCCCTTATGGGATGCTTCCAGGAATAGCGAAACACACATTTTCTGATATTGCTGACTTCTTTTAATCCAAGGCTCTTATAATAGGTAGACAGCTTTGCATTGGCTGGAAAAAAGAAAAAGCTTAAATGCTTCTCATCACAATACCGGCAGACCAGATCAAAGATACTTTTACCAATTCCCTGCCCCCTGAAGGCCTTCCGTACGCCGAGTGCATATCCAAAAACAGCCATAAGCTCTCCCTGTTCTGTATGAATTGTCACAGGCAATAAATATATCATTCCGATGATCAGCTGATCAGAAATCGCAAGGATTGTATTGTCTGCAATAAAACGGCGTTCGAGAAAAAAATCGATATACTCTTCCGAGTCCCGAAAGCTCTCCCTCCAGATCGCTTTCAGTTCGGACAGGATCTGCAGCTTATCCAATTTGATTTCCTTTAAACTGTTCCTTTCGCTATGTCCGGCCATAAGCTGCGACGCCCAAACGATACGGTAGTCCATCCCATCCTCCTCTTACACCTTCACGGTCAATGTATTAAAGCCCTGATATCTACGGTAGAAGAATTCTCTGGCTTTACTTTTTACCATAAGGATACCGATCCCTTCCATTCCCTCATCGCTGTCATTCTCAAGCCTTTTGGTTTTCATGTCAAACGGATTATATTTTATTGCATTATCTCTGATATGAAGCTCGAAGGTACTGTCCTCATTCGCGATCAGCGTAAGCTCAATATAACCATTCTCCAGCTCTGTAAAACCATATAAAATAATTGCTTGACAGATCTCCTCCACCATAAGGTTAACGTAATATTGTTGAGTCGGGCTTGCACTCCATCTATCACAGAATGATTCTACTTCTGTAGTCAGTAAGCTGAAGTCTTCTTTTTTTTCAATCGTCTGGCTCAAAATTCGTTCTACCTTGAGCATTTCCCAGGACATAGGACTCGTCCTATCCATGGAACCCTTCCATAATCCCCAAACGATGAAAGAAGCCAATTCCGTTGCAGGGAACATCCACCAGACGCTTCTGATACCGAGTGCCGCAAATAGAAAGGCAAAGATCAGATAGAGAGCAAAGGTTCTTAAGAAATTGATCAGTAGTACCAGCTTTTCCTTCCCGATCGCCTGATAATAGCAACCCATTACAACAGAGAAGCCACCAAAGACTGTACTGATACAAAGCAGACGGACTGCAATACTACCAAGTACCAGGTTATCTGTTGACAGTCCAAATAAGGAACAGATTGGTACTGCCATGAATACCACCGTCAAAGCCGCAGCTGTGCCCAGTAGAAAGCTCCAGCGAAGAGCCAAAGAAAGTGTGATCCGGATAGCTTTTCTATTCTTCTCCCCGTAAAAGGTCCCGATTAACGGTTGTATACTTGAACCGATGCCTTCATAAACAGCAAACAGTATATAGGAGAAATTAACGGTAACGTCAAAAATCGCCAAGCCGTCCTCACCGCCGATTTGCATCAACATATTATTCATGATAATAAACAATATAAACTGGAATAAATATCTTGACGATGAAGAAAAGCCATTCCTGAAATTATTCAGGATCAGTTTTAGGTCCGGTCTGGTTAACTCAAAACGAAGTATTCTATGTTTACGAAGCAGATGAGGAAGATAAATACAGATTGCTGCGGCCTTTCCGATTACCGTAGCAAAAGCAGCACCTTCTACTCCCATATGTAACAAAATCACAAATACAATGTTTAAAATAATATCAACAGAATTCCCGATAAAAAGACCGATACTAGCAAGCTTCTGATTATCATCACACCGAATATAGAAATAGAAAAGAAAATTCAGAAAGAAAAGCGGAGCTGACATAAATAGTATTCCGGCATAGGAAGAAGCAGCCATGTATAGAGCTCCATCCGAAGGAACAGTCCCAAGCAACCTCATAATAGAAGGAAGAAACATACACCCCAGAAGAGCCATCAAAATGCTGATCAATAAGGACGCATACAGCATCTGATTAAAATCTCGGACTCCTGCCTGTGCCTTACCTTCTCCCAATAGTCTGCTGTATTTGACCGAACCTCCGATTGCGATACCCAAATCCATTACATTAAAGATCATAAAGATGGGTGTAACCAGACCTATCGCAGCCAGACCTGTCTCACCCATTTTTGCACCTACTACGAGGGCATCCGCGATATTACTCAGAGATAATCCTATGGATACCATCATCGATGGAATTAGGAAGCGGTAGAACATACGACTTGTAAAGAATTTATTCTTTTCCACTGACTCTCTGCTTTTCATTCTGTTATGGTCCATCCCTTCCAAAGCTCGTTAAATCGGACCGGTTTCATCTCTGTTTTGTGTAATCGCAGACCTTCTATTCCCAGATCCTCTTCTCTGTTTATGTACCGGATATGTTTCGGAAGCTGTCTGAAAAGCTCCCATTTCAGATAACAGTCAATATCCTCCTCAAGTGTTTTGGATATATGAAGATCAAAGGTGTCCTCTGTGATTGCTGTTCCTAAGGCAAACGCAAGCGGCTTTTCACCGTCCATCATAAGAATACCGGACAATTGAAGCTCTTCAAAGAATTCAAGTGCCTTCAATGTGGCATCCATATCTACGCTTTCCCCATTATGCTTTGTTTCTGCTTGCCACCTTTCGGTAATCTCTGTGGCAAGCGGAATAGTATTCTTAGATAACGTAGTGATTGTCCATTGATGGCTTTGTTCTCCCCTATGTACCTTGGAACGCAGATGCTTAAAGCTGTTTCCTTTCAGTCTGACCTGCTCCTCTTTGTCGTAGATATATTCCCAATCCTCACGGATACTTTCAAAATAAAACCTTCCCGGAAAGTACTTTTGAAGAAATTCTATATCCTCATTCCGCAGATACCGGAAAGTAAGCTGATCCTGATCCAGCAGCTTAGAGATAACAGATTGCTTTTCCTCCTCTGCTCCGCAAGGAAAGAAATATTCATCGGTGTCCTTTTGTTCGCATTTTACGCAAAACAGCTGATCAGAAAGACAGACCTTAAGCTTCATTTTATCCTTCCATAGATAAAGGGAGGAAAAAGCATGGGAGGATAACGTATGCCCGTAGCTCCTTCTTATGCTATCTATTCTATCCTTTTGAGATAATTCTATTGTTGTAAAGCTCAAAGCAGCTTGCTCCATGGTATCCTTCTTATTCTATCGATAATATATCTACAAAGCCTGTGATTTCAAACACTTCCATTATTGTGTCATTTACGTTCTTGATTATCATTTGACCCTGCTTATTCATTACCTTCTGTGCTGCAAGAATGACACGAAGTCCGGCAGAAGAAACGTATTCCAAACCGGAGAAATCAAATTCAAGAACTGTCATATTATTCAGGGAAGTCTTAAGCTCTGCCTCAAGCTGGGGTGCTGTCGTTGTGTCAAGTCTTCCCTCCAGATTGATTATAAGCTTCCCGGCATTACTACTCTTGTTAATAGTCATGTTAACCTCCAAATTATCCGATAATCTCCAGAACTTTCTCCTTCGATTTCCAATGCTATGACATTATTATTACAACTACGAAGGAACAAACAGTTTCTTATAGTTGATCCGGCACGCTGTTTCCTTGATTACATCATCCATTTCCTTTCCTGATGAAACATAATGCAAATGATGAAAGGAACACTACCATCCCAGCATAATCATTACTGATAATGCATGCTTATAAGGCAGATGATAATGTTCCTTTAGAATGATAAATATTTTCCTGTAAAATTAAATTATGAAAATAATGTATAGTCTTAATTAAATAAATTAATTATGCAACCGCCACCACCAGCTACATTATCCAGCTGATCATCCGGTATACTCTTGCTGAATTCCTTGAATTCAGCTGCAGAAATGCTATAACCAAGTTCACTTGCGAGTGCTGACTGCTCATCAGCAGTTTTGCAGGCTTTGAATTTTACTGTTAAGCCCTCATCCTTTTTTACTTCCTCAACCAGCTTTTTGATAGCTTCACTCATACTATGTCCTCCTTAGGATTTAATTTATTCTAAATAATGCCTGCCCTGTCTTAAACATTTGCTCTTCTTCATAAGCATGATTAATCAGGCGCACACACTTTAGACGGATTCGGTCACATTCTTTTCCCTGTGACAAAGCTCTGATCTTACACCCACCGACGCATAAATATTTAGCAAAGCAATCCCGACAATTACATTTTTGATCAACTGTATATGTCCTCAGGGATTGAATGTGTTTATCATCAAGACTCAACTCACCCGAATTAAAATCAATCCTCCCTATTCGCATTGCCTCCTCTTTTGATTCCATACAAGCGAAAATTTCACCCTCCAAATTGACATTCCAATTTGGTTTGGCAGTAGAGGAACAATAATGCCTTCTTGGATGATGGTAGCTCCAATAGTTTTTATCATTGACTCTGATGGTAGTCGTTTGTGCATAATCTAAGCATTCCATAAGCTTACTCTGGTATTCTGTATAATCTATCATTAGCTCTGCCTTTTCTATCAGAGCTCTCCCGGAAAGGTTAACCGGGCTGAAGGATATAGCTGCACCGGGGAAATGTTGATCAAAGTAATCCACGGTCTCTCTCATATTGTCCAGGTTATTTGCTGTTACTACTATGTTAAACCCTATCTTTAGATTACTGTTATATAAAGACTTTGCATTCCGATATACCCTCTCATAGGAAGGGCTTCCATTCACATAAGGACGTTGTTGATTCTGTATTTTCTCCAGACCGTCAAAGGAGATTGAGACGCCATAAAAATGATCGATGATAAAGTTACATAGGTCATGGCGAAAAGCACCGTTGGTTGGCATATAAAACTGAGGCTTTAAGTAATACTCCGATGCTTTTTCCTTGATCCTGCTCACAGTATATTGAAGCAGCTCCGGTGAATAGGTTGGTTCTGCATCATTAGAAAACACGATTGGACAGACAGAGTTTGAGTGATATTCAGGCTGCTGATGTAAATACTGAAAATAAGTAGCAATGATCTGATCAATATTTTCTTCTTTTTGATATGTGACACATGCTGCACCACGGCCGGCATAGCAATAGACACATCTTAGATTACAGCCAGTCGTTAAATCAATATTCAAGCTCGGAAACCCATTCTGAAACATATTTAAATCCTTCACTGGCGTTTCTATCATTGCTTCCATTAATTGATCTATACTTCCAATGTGCTGTATGTTAATTTTACAATTATTGATACTATTCTCAATAGCAAATGCATCTTTTTGATCAATCAGTTCAACAAAACCTCGGATAGGCGAATAAAGTAATCTCTTATCTGCTTCTTTTTCATATGGCAGGATATAAACCTCTTCCCCATTCAGCATCATCATCGGTACCTCTATTTCATATTCATTTATCATCCTACAGTCATAATCTGCTATTATTATATAGCTTTTGACAAAATCTCTCAATGTATCGTGGTACAGTCTACAAAAAATAAAAGTACAGTCCGAAAAAAGCCGGGACTGTACTTTAAGACAGTGTTTATTCATTATTTAGATGTTCTCGTCAATCAGCCCCTTACGACTGGCATATGCAATCACCTGCGCTCTGTTTTCCAGATGCAATATTTCAAGGATTCTACCCATATGGTATTTTACTGTTCGTTCTGTCAGTCCTAAGCAGTCTCCGATTTCTTTATAGGTGTTTCCTGCTGCTACTAACTCCAATACCTCTAATTGCCGATCAGTAAGACTTTCTTTTTTTTCATCCGATGATTGCTGTGAGGACATATTCGCCTGTATACTGCTACGTCTGAATTCGTTGAGAATTTTAGCCGCAAGACCCGGTGAAAGAAGGGGATCGTCATGATCAAGATCACGCAGCATATTGATCAGTGTTCTGGCCTCCGTGTCCTTCAGCAGATATCCTGATGCCCCATACTTCACTGCATTAAACAAATCTGCATCGTCCTCAGAGGTAGTCAGCATAATAATCTTGACCTCGGGCATTTCAGCTTTTATCAGCTTTAATGCCTCCAAACCGTTGCATTCCGGCATTCTGACATCCATTAAAATGATATCCGGTTTTAGAATCCTTGCCTTAGTTACTGCCATCCTACCATCCTTTGCGTTTCCGACAACGTCAAAGCCATAGGTTTCTAAAAGGTATTTAAGACCTTCAATAAATAACGAATGATCATCAACCAGCATTAGTTTCTTTTTCATTTTTCCCCTTTTCCTCCTTGATCGGAACCTTCAGCTCAACCCGACTTCCTTTCCCAAGACTTGAACTAATATTGATGCATCCTCCTATTTCTGATGCACGCTCTCTCATAATATCCAAACCAAAGGTGATTTTTGCATCCTGTATCTTCAATGGTTCAAACCCCTTTCCGTTATCCTCAATAGAAACAAACAATTCCTCCGTAGTATGTATGAAGGTAACTGTCACCAGTTCTGCCTCTGCGTGCTTTCTGATATTGTTCAAAGCCTCATTCAAGATATTTATCACATGAATACGTATATTCCAATCTAATTTATCATCGTTCAATTCTCCGTTGACCTTCAGTTTCACTTTCACCTTTGACTGCTCTTCAAATGCAGATAATTTCCTTCTGATAGCCAAAGCATAGTCTTTTTCCAGATAGGAGGTGGTTCTGATATTACTGATATATTCCCTGAGCTCGGTATGTGCCGATTGCGTAACATTAATCAGCTTATTCAGCTCAATTAATACGTTGTCAACCTTAGCTGCATTCGTGGAAAGCTCCTGTCTGATTCCCTGAGTCTGAAGATTAATAAACCCTAGAATTTGTCCGAGATTATCATGCAAATCCCTGGCTAATCGTTCTCTTTCTTCACTCACAGCCTGTGTCCATTGCTGCTTTAAATAAATCTGCTGAGCCTGCTTCTTTTCTGTAATATCATAGATTACGGCTAATTTACCTAATGGAATACCTCGTTTATTGGTAAGAGGGGAAAGCCACACTTCATATATTCTGGAAATAGCATTGGTTTGAACGGTAAATTCTGAATAGCTTACGGTATCATCTGTGCAAGCCTTCACTAATTCAGGAATTTCCTTGCAGGTTTCTTCTACCCTCATACCTAATGCTCTTTTTGAAGAGATACCACCTATTTTTTCGAAAGCAGCATTCAGATCGAGCACTCTGTTTTGTAAATCAAGTAGCATCATTCCTGCTGTCATTGTTTCAATCACCGTTGCACGTGCTAATGGTACTAAATCAAACATTTTATAGCTAAAAATTCCATAGTAAATAATGAAACCTGCCGGGACGAAGAAAATTGGGGTAATATCGAATTCTTTAATTGGGCTCAAACCTGTGATATATAGGATATTCGGAAATATAATCAGACCTACACCGATCAAAAGCGCAATTACCTGTTTTCTGTAAATCGTCTTCCGGAATAGAGCTTCTCTGATCAAAATGATCGCGGCGGATATATTAAGGAAATGGGAGTATAACGCATGAACATAGAATACAGGCCCATATTCTTTCGTAATCACAATAAAATTACCGATGTGTTTCAAATTCATATGATACCTTACTAAACCGTGAAAACTATCCGTCCATACAAGGGCTAAAACGATGGTAGGTACTACTGCAGCCCATAATATTTTTTTATTGCGGAGCCATTTATCATAGCCGGTAAATTCCATACATAAAGACAATAATGTTACTGGTGAATAACAGTAGGCAATATACTGTATATTTGCCCAGAACAGCTTTGTTTTGAGGTCTGTTCCTGACATCTCGAAGGCATTGCTTATAGACCATATGGTAACTACCAGCATACTTATGATAAAGCTGGTTAACCCTTTCGATTTTCTTCGTTTGAGCAGGGCAAAAAGGCACAACGATATGGTGATTACAGCAGAAATAATCAGTGGCCAAATATACGGGATATACTGAAAATGCATACTTTATTCGTTCCTTTCACATGAATAGCTTGTCTGCAAGCTAAGGCTGCTATGAGGTTTTTCTAAGAGTTTATTCATCACTCTTTTATATTAAGCCATATTTACCCTTTTTACAATAAAAATAGTACAAATCAGACATAAGGACTATTGGCGGTTACGAGCCTGTAACAAAAATGCGGAAAATACTTCTCACCAAAGCATTCTCCGCATTGAAAAAACTATAAACATTGCTTTATTTTTCCCAGATCAAACCCTTTTCGATATAAGGAAGCAATTAGCTTCTGCTTATCTTCATAGGTTAGGGCTTCCGGTTCTTTGGCTTTCTTAGCAATCGCCTTTTTGATTGCTGTCAGCTCGGCATCCTCCTCTTCCTCTGCATAGGCCTCAGATAATGCTTCCTCAAGTATTTCATCTGATATTCCCTTTTGCATAAGCTCATTTTTAATCATCAGCTTGCTCTTTCTATTCATCCTGCTTCTGATAAAGGCTGAGGCAAAGCGTTTGTCATCCAGATATCCATACATCTTGACATAAGAAACAGCGCGGTCAATCAGGGCATCGGGAAATTCCGCCTGTGTAAGCTTTCTTCTTAATTCATGCTCCGAACGATCGGCAAATTTGAGAATATTCACTGCCTTATCCAGTACTCTGTGATATATGGTCTCTTCAAGGATTCGTTCATATTCAACAATAGATAAGACCATATCTTCCCTCAGACGATAACGCTCAAGCTCCCTCTCTGTCAAAATAAACGCAAAGCTCTCATCAATATAAACTCTGACCTTGGAACCTTCTATTCCCTCCAGACGAGTAATTTGCATAGGAACCTCCACTCCATTGCAGGTTTAATAATAAGCTGTCCCCGAGGGATCGGTTCCCGGATGCCTTTGCTAAGCGGCATCCTGTTCACCATTTCTATCAAGGACAGCTCTGTTTTTATTCAATCCGGTTGTTCACCGTAGCATTAATTTAATTACCTAATCCAGCTTCTCATTGTAATTCTTTGCCGGGTGTAGCGCATACTTCTCACGTACCTTTTCTTCGATCTCATCACAGATGGCGGGATTATCCATCAGGTACTGCTTCGCATTCTCACGTCCCTGCCCAATCTTTGCGTCGTTATATGCAAACCATGCACCGCTCTTGATGACGATATTAGCTTCTGCTGCAAGATCCAGAATATCACCCTCCTTGGAAATCCCCTTACCGAACATGATATCGAACTCCGCTTCTTTGAAAGGAGGTGCGATCTTATTCTTAACAACTTTGATTCTGGTTCTGTTACCTACAACATCACCGCCCTGCTTTAAGGCTTCTATCCTTCTGACATCCAGACGAATGGAGGAATAGAACTTTAAAGCACGTCCGCCGGTAGTAGTCTCTGGATTACCGAACATAACACCAACCTTCTCACGGAGCTGGTTAATAAATACCACGATACAATTGGATTTGCTGATGACGGCAGTCAGCTTTCTCAGTGCCTGGGACATAAGCCTTGCCTGAAGACCGACATGGGAATCACCCATCTCGCCGTCAATTTCTGCCTTCGGAACCAAAGCTGCAACGGAGTCAACGATGATGATGTCGACTGCTCCGGAACGTACCATAGTCTCAGTAATCTCCAAAGCCTGCTCGCCGTTATCCGGCTGTGATATATATAAATTATCAATATCTACACCGATATTCTTCGCATAGACGGGATCAAGCGCATGCTCTGCATCGATAAAGCCGGCAATACCGCCTCTCTTTTGTACCTCTGCAACCATATGCAGAGCAACGGTAGTCTTACCGCTGGACTCAGGACCGTAAATCTCAATTATTCTTCCCTTGGGAACTCCGCCAAGACCGAGGGCGATATCCAAACTGATGGAACCGGTCGGTACTGTCTCAATATTCATATTGGCATTCGTATCGCCAAGCTTCATGATTGAGCCCTTGCCATATTGCTTTTCAATCTGTGCCAATGCAGATTCTAATGCTCTTATCTTATCATCCTTTGCCATATCCAATCTCCCTTTTTATGAAGACGCTCAGTCTCCAAAATACGAACTAATGTTCTTGTTTCATCTTAACTTATTTCCGATGCAATGTCAATACATAAATCATTACTGCCTGACCGGATATAGCAATCCTAACATACATACCGGACATCCGATGCCGTGATCAAATTATTTTTATTGAAATGTTAAAGACGTTGCGTATTTTTCGAGTACACTATATTGCTATTTGCTAGCGAGCTTGCATAGCAATATAATCTACTCGAAAAGCACCTACGGTGCTTTTCACATTTTAATAAAAACTATGCTCTTCTTAGGATATCTTAGCAGGATGCTTTACCGGAAATAGGCCGGAAATACAAGATAGTGAACAAATTGCTTAACTGTAGAATATAAAGATATATTCGAATTATAACAGTAAGAAGCGCATTTGTAAACTCTAAGGCCTATCGGAATAATCACGAAAATTCCGGCTGATTATATAAAAAAAGACGAAGGTACTTAATACACCTTGCTTGGCTGGCATAACTTCGGGTTATACCCGTGCTCGATTAAGGCCTGAACGATTTCCTGCTTATGCTCGTGTCCAAAGGTCTCCATGGTGATGGTAAGCTCCACAGCGGCATTGCGGTTGATGCTGACAAACTGATTATGGTCGAGACGGATGACATTACCCTGGCATTTGGAAATAATGGAAGCCACATTCACCAATTCCCCGGGTCTGTCAGGTAACAATACGGACACCGTGAATACACGGCCTCTTTGAATTAATCCGTGCTGAACGATGGAGGATACCGTGATGATATCCATATTACCGCCGCTTAGGATGGCGACCACCTTCTTGTCCTTGCAATTTAAATGCTTTAAAGCCGCAACGGTAAGCAGACCTGAGTTCTCTACCACCATCTTATGATTTTCAACGATATCAAGGAAATTGACAATCAGCTCCTGATCCTCTACTGTGATAATATCATCGACATATTCCTGTATGTACGGGAACACAACATCTCCGGGTGTCTTCACGGCGGTGCCGTCAGCGATGGTATCCACATGAGGCAGTGTAACAACATGTCCGGCCTTTAGCGATTCCTTCATACAGGCGGCTCCTGCAGGCTCCACTCCGATGACCTTGACATTGGGGTTCAGCATCTTTGCTAAGGTGGCAACACCGGCGAGCAGTCCGCCTCCGCCGATTGGTGCCAGGATGATATCGACTGTCGGAAGATCCTTGAAAATTTCCATTGCGATGGTTCCCTGACCGGTTGCAACTACCTCATCGTTGAAGGGATGAATGAAGGTATAACCCTTCTCCTGAGAAAGCTCTATCGCATACTGGCAAGCCTCATCGTATACATTACCATACAGAATTACCTCTGCACCATAGCTCTTGGTCCGATTCACCTTAATCAGGGGTGTGGTGGAAGGCATGACGATAACAGCCTTCGCATTGTAGAGCTTCGCTGCATAGGCAACTCCCTGCGCATGATTTCCCGCAGAGGCAGTAATCAGACCACGTTCTCTTTCTTCCTTTGTCAGAGTGCTGATCTTGTAATACGCACCACGCACCTTATATGCACCGGTGAATTGCATATTCTCGGGCTTTAAGTATACCTTGTTACCTGTCGTATCGGAAAAGTAATCACTATATACCAATTCTGTACGCAGAATGACCTTCTTGACCGCATCTGTTGCTTCTTCAAACTTATCCAGTGTCATCATTGTAGTACCCTCCATCTTTGTGCTAATACGCACGAGTATATTTATATATGCAGAGGATTTTACCGATTGGCGCAGCCGCAATCTGTAAAATCCTTCTTTCATATTTCGTTATTCTGTTTTTGAAAACAGTGCATTTACAAATGCATCCGCATCGAATTTCTGGAGATCATCGATCTTCTCTCCGATTCCGATGTATTTTACCGGAATTCCAAGCTCTGACTGGATTGCTATAGCGATACCGCCCTTTGCTGTTCCGTCCAGCTTTGTCAATACAATACCGGTAATGCCAGCTACTTCGTTAAACTCCTTAGCCTGAGCCAGGGCATTCTGACCGGTGGTACCGTCAAGCACAACCAACGTCTCACGATATGCTTCGGGATATTCTCTTTCTATGACTCGGTCGATCTTCTTTAACTCCTCCATCAGGTTCTTCTTATTATGAAGACGTCCCGCGGTATCACATAAGAGTACATCTACATTTCTGGCCTTAGCGGCTGTTACTGCATCATAGATCACTGCCGCAGGGTCAGAGCCTTCCTTTTGAGCAATGATATCTACACCGGCTCTGTGTGCCCACTCAGTCAGCTGCTCGATCGCAGCCGCACGGAAGGTATCGGCGGCGGCAACCATAACCTTCTTACCGGAATCCTTCAGCTGTCCGGCAAGCTTACCAACGGAGGTAGTCTTGCCTACTCCGTTGACACCAATCAATAACAGGACGGATTTGCGGTTTTCAAACTCATAGGCTGTGTCTCCAAGACGCATCTGATCCTTCATACTGTTAATCAGCAGCTCGCGGCACTGGGAAGGTTCTTTAATCTTATTCTCCTTTACCTTCTCCCGGAGATCCTCAATAATTGCCGTGGTGGTATTGATTCCTAAATCGGCCATAATTAGTATTTCTTCCAGCTCTTCATAAAAATCATCGTCAATACTTGAAAAGCCGCTGAAAATATTATCAATTCCATGTGCAATACTGTTTCTTGTCTTTGATAAACCATGTACTAACTTACTAAAAAAACCTTGTTTATTTTCTCCCATGATACTCTCCATTCTGTTGAAACTGAAGACCGATGAGAATATAAAGCTTATCCTCTGGCCGGCAGCATATATAATAAATACAGAAGGCTTTGCTATGCTAAATCATTAAAGCTTATCATAGCATTTCCTTTTGCTCTGGGCAAGTAAAATTTAAATTTATTTATCCAGCTGTCCTTCAATCAGGCTGACAGAAACCAGAGTCGAGACACCCTTTTCCTGCATGGTGATACCGTATAGGATATCCGCCGCAGCCATAGTTCCTCTTCTATGCGTAATAATGATGAACTGGGTATCCTTAGTCAGTTTATGCAGATATTTTGCAAATCGTCCTACATTGGAATCATCCAGTGCGGCTTCAATCTCATCCAGCAGACAGAAGGGGGACGGCTTTAAATTCTGGATAGCAAACAGCAAGGAGATTGCTGTCAGCGCTTTCTCACCACCGGATAGCTGCATCATGTTCTGCAGCTTTTTGCCCGGAGGCTGTGCATTGATTCTGATGCCTGCCTCAAGGATATCCTCACTTTCGGTTAGCTCTAGGTCTGCCTGACCACCACCGAAAAGCTCCTTGAATACGAGGTTGAACTCCTCATTGATAGCTTTGAACTTCTCTTCAAATTGGATGCGCATCTCTGAATCCAGTTCATGGATAATTTGTAGCAGCGCTTCCTCAGCTTTAATCAGATCCTCCCGCTGGGTACTTAAGAATTCATATCGTTCGGATAGATTGCGGTAATCCTCGATGGCATTCACATTGACATCACCGAGCTCCTTGATCTTAGCTTTGATTTCAGAAATCTGTTTCTTTGCCTGAGTCAGGCTGATTACATCATCAATCGGATACTCCGCTGCCGTAGTATACGTCAGCTCATATTCCTCCCACATATAACCGGTTAAAAGATCGGTCTGCTCGAGGAGCTTCTCCCTTTGACCATTCAGACGGAAGCACTCCTTATCCAGCTCTGTCATACGGGAAGACAAGTCTTCACGCTTTGCAAAGAAATTTTTATGAATGCTGGTAATGTGTTCACGTTCTGAGGATTTCTGGCGGATTTTCTCTTCCAGCTCACTGATTTGCATTTCTAAAGCTGCAACCTGCTCCTGAGTCGTTTCGATGATTGCCTGCTTCTCGTCAATGACTTGGGAGGTCTTTGTAATATCTGCTTTTAGAGAAGCTTCCTCATCATAAAGCTTTTCGATATCCCGTTTGACACGCTTTAAATTCTCAAGGATGAATTGGCTGTTCTGTTCCAAAGAAGATAATTCCAGCTTATGTGTGGAAACCTTCTCGGTGGCAGCCTGCTCCTTCAGCCGTTCCTCCTCCAGCATTCGGTTCAGCTGTTCAATTTGAACTTCCTTATCCTTATTCAGCAGAGAATTCTGATCCAGAGCTTCGGAAAGCTTTGCAAGATTATCCTTCAAATCTCTCGCCTGTAGTTCTATCTCCTGCAGCTCTTTGGTATATTCCTGATAGATAGCCTCTGCCTCAGATCTCTTTGCCATCTCACGATCCAAGCTCAGCTTTGCAGTGTTCTGTTCGAGAAATTTTTCCTGTAGAGCAGCCTTTAAATCCTCTAAATCCTGACGAAGCTTTGCTCTTAATTCTCTGGTCTCCTCACGCCTTTTGAGAAGCTTTCCGGTCTGAAGCTCTAGAGCTGCGACCTTTTGTTCCATTTCTTCGATTTCTCGGCGTCGTCCGAGCAGGTTGCTGGCATTTTTGTAAGCTCCACCGGAGATAGAACCGCCGGGTGTCAGAAGTTCTCCCTCCAGAGTGACGATACGAAGGGAATAATTATATTTTTTTGCCAAGGCGGTAGCGTGATCAATCTCATCTACGACAATGATTCTTCCAAGAAGATAGTCGATTAATGCATTAAACTTTCTGTCAGCTTCCACCAAATTACTTGCAACACCAAGAACACCTGCTTCTTTTAATACCTTATCATTCGTCATCCCATTACCGGAGGACAAATTGGTCAGCGGGAGGAAGGTTGCACGTCCGAATTTGTTCTGCTTTAGATAAGCAATCAGACTTTTAGCAGTTACCTCGTCATCTGTGACAATATTCTGGATGGAACCACCGAGTGCAGTCTCAATCGCTGTCTCATAGGTCTTTTCCACCTTGATGATATCTGCTACAACACCTATGATACCTGGCATTTGAGGCTTTCTTTCCATTACCTTCTTGATACTGATGCCATAGCCTTCATAGCGCTCCGTCAGA
Organism: Bacillota bacterium; assembly: GCA_023437365.1. GTDB lineage: Bacteria > Bacillota > Clostridia > Lachnospirales > Lachnospiraceae > Mobilitalea. The sequence continues at coordinate 5,981 of JAEZGK010000057.1, read as the reverse complement.
TTCATCAGTGATTCCAGACGGGACTTCTCGCTAAGGTAGCTGGCCTGAAGCTCATTGTGCTTAATATTGATGGTATCTATCTCAGACTGGGTATCATCGATACGCTGCTCCAGCTGGTTGCTTTCCTGAGTCTTTTCGATAATTTCATCGTTGACAGACTGCAGAGTATCCTGGCAGGCTTTGATTGCTTCATCATAAAGACATTCTTCACTTTTATTCTTAAGAATTCTTTGATTCAAATCAGCTTTACGAAGGGTATTCTGCTCCAGCATCGTCTCATAACGCTGCATGTTGCTCTTAATGCCGGAATTGATGTTCAGATACTCGAAGATCCCATTATTGCATTCCTCGATTTCTTTCGTATAACGAGTAATATTCTCTTTGATATGATTCAGTTCGAACAGGGCTTCCTGCAGAATATCATCCGTATTGGTAATCTTTTCATCTATACCTGCTTTTTCTTCAAGATAACCGTTCTCTTCCGTCTTCTTTAGTTCAATATCCTTGGTGTTGCCTGCAATGCGCCCTTCAATGTAGACATCATTCTGTAAAAGAGAGCTGATCTGTTCCTTTAAGACCTTGATTTCGCCCTCAGCCTTTTCTCTGCCGAGCTTTAACTCATTATATGTATTCTTGTCTGCTTCAATGACAAGATCGCATTCCTCCAGCTGCTTTTCCAGGCGGAGGTATTCTTCCTTCGTATTCTCATACTCCTGCTTGGACTGCTCGAAATCCGCCGTAGCGATTGTCAGCTTTTCCTCCAATGCTTCCTTCGAGGAACGAAGCTTATCAAATTCCTTCAGGAACTGATTTACCTCAAGGCTTTTTAATTCTTCCTTCAATTTAAGATAAATCTTAGCGACACCTGACTGCTTTTCCAAGGGAGACAGCTGTTTTTCGATTTCCTTGATAATATCTGTAATACGGGATAGATTCAAACGTTCTTCTTCCAGATTCTTTTCAGCTGCATACTTTCTTCGTTTGAACTTAACGATTCCGGCAGCCTCGTCGAATAATTCACGCCTGTCCTCGGGCTTTCCGCTTAGGATCTTATCAATCTGACCCTGACCGATGATGGAGTAACCTTCCTTGCCGATACCGGTATCCATAAACAGTTCATTCACATCCTTCAAGCGGCAGGGAGAACCATTAATCAGGTACTCGCTTTCTCCGGAACGATAGACCCTACGTGCGACGGTTACCTCTTCATATTCAATCGGCAGCTTGTGATCGGAATTATCCAGAGTGATAGCAACAAAGGCATAGCCCAGAGGCTTTCGGGTCTGTGTACCCGAAAAAATGACATCCTCCATTTTGGCCCCACGCAGCTGCTTTGCACTTTGCTCACCGAGTACCCAACGAACTGCATCTGAAACATTACTCTTACCGCTGCCGTTCGGTCCGACGATACCGGTGATACCGTCATGAAATTCCAGAACAATCTTATTGGCAAAGGATTTAAAACCGTGAACCTCAATACTTTTTAAATACATTCAATGTCTCCCATCTTCCTTATGTCTTAATCAATATCAATACATGCCTCCATCCGCTCTTATACGAAGCCTTCGAGCAGAGTGAAAGAGCCCATAAATCCTGAATTATTCTTTTTTTAGCTTCTGGATGGCCTGATATGCTGCCTCCTGCTCGGCCGCCTTCTTAGTACGGCCTGTCCCTTTACCGATTTCATCATTCCCGATGCAGACAGCAATCGTAAAGGTTTTATTATGATCCGGTCCTTCCTCTGAGATCAGCTTATAGCGAAGCTTTTGGCTGTTATCCTCATTCTGGATGATTTCCTGTAAGATAGTCTTGCTATCGAAAAAGAGGTCTTTATTTTTTACATCTGCCAGAATAAAATTCTGAATAAACTCTTTTGCATTAGTAAAACCACCGTCAAGATAAATTGCTCCGATTACCGCTTCCAAAGCATCGGAAAGAATAGAATCTCGTTCTCTTCCTCCGGAGATATCCTCCCCCTTACCTAAGAACAGGTACTGTCCAATCTGAAGATCTCTGGCACAGGTTGAAAGTGTCTGCTCACATACAATGCTGGCACGCAGCTTTGTCAGATCACCTTCCGATAAATTCACATATTCTTTATAGACATACTCGCTTGTCACCAGCTCAAGAACGGCATCGCCCAAGAATTCCAGTCGTTCGTTGCTTTTTTCCTTATTCATCCTCATTTCATTGGCATAGGAGCTATGGGATAAAGCATGAAACAGTATAGAAGCATCAGCAAAATGGTATTTAATTTTATTCTCCAATGCAAGTATCGCCGCATCCGTCTTTTTGCGTATCTTGATTGTCACTCGATAACCTCCTCTGAATTGTATTAATTTTCTCATGCTATATGAAAAGCCCATAGATAAGGCTGACCTTATTCCTAGGGCTTTTTCATACAAATACTACAGAATGCCGCATAGCAGCATCTCTTTATATTTAGTGCTAATATGTTCTTATCCACACTATACCAAATAGTAATTAATTCAAAGCATTTTTTATCTGTTCAATCGCATCTGCTACAGTAACGATATTCTCAGCTTCTTCATTTGCAATTTCAATATCGAATTCTTCTTCGATACCCATGATAATCTGGAAAACATCCAGTGAATCAGCTCCAAGGTCATCAACAAAGGTAGTCTCCATTGTAATCTCATCTTCGTCTACGTTCAGTACTTCACTAATAATTTTTTGTAATTTTTCAAATTCCATAATCATTCACCCTTCTTTTCTGAATTATTCATTCTTGTTTAGATTATTCTTGATTTTATCATTAATATTCTGCTCGGTAAAGGTTACGCACTGAAGGATGGAATTATGCACTTCTGTACACTTTGCATTACCGTGAGTTTTCACAACCAGACCATTCAGACCCAAAAGCGGTGCACCGCCGTATTTGGTAGCATCAAAATCCTTTAAAGTCTCCTTTAATGCAGGCTTGCATAGTAACGCACCGATTTTACTTTTGGTCGTGCTCATGAGACCAGTCTTGATTTTCTTTACTAATGCAGTTCCAAGTCCTTCATAGAGCTTAAGAATGACATTTCCGACAAAAGCTTCGCAAACTATGACGTCTGCTGCTCCGTTCGGTATCTCTCTGGCTTCAATACTTCCGATAAAATTGATATCACTACAGTTCTTTAACAGAGGGAAGGTTTCCTTCACCAAAAGATTACCCTTTTCCTCTTCGGCACCAATATTCACGATTGCTACTCTGGGATTTTTTATTCCCAAAACATTCTCCATATAAATGGAACCCATTTTAGCAAATTGAACCAGATGGGAAGATCTGGCATCTACATTGGCACCGCAGTCAATCAATAAAGAAACTCCGTTCATCGTCGGAAGTAAAGGAGCAAGCGGAGGACGCTCTACACCTGCAATTCTTCCAACAATCAGCTGCCCTCCTGCCAGAACGGCTCCGGTACTGCCGGCTGATACGAAAGCGTCGGCTTCCTTATTCTTAACCATGTTTAAAGCAACAACAATAGAAGATTCTTTCTTTCGGCGGATTGCCAGGACGGGTGCTTCACAATTCGTGATGATCTCCGGAGCATGTACAACCTGGATGCGCTCCTTATCATATTCGTAGGCGTTAAGCTCCTTTTGAATGACCTCCTGATCGCCGGCCAATACCACCTTGATATCCGATTTGTCCTTGACTGCGAGCACTGCTCCTTTTATGATTTCACCGGGGGCATTGTCACCGCCCATTGCGTCAACAGCAACCGTAATCATATTTTGCATAGTAGTCTCCATTCCGCCGCTTTACTAGCGGCCCAAACACAGCCAAAATGACTAAATGGTGTGCTCATCCTGTTATCACCTTACTATACGTAGTATTACTATGTAATTGTAAGCTAATCTATAGAACAATATACTCGATATTATACTAAAAATCAACCACATTTTTCGAAAAAAGCAGTGTATATAAAATTGTATAAATATACTGTATGCCGGCACTTTTGATGTCAGCTTTGCAGGCATCCCAAAGCGAACTTGTTCGCTATGCCGAGCGTATTTATGTATTAGGACGCAATTTCCTGTTATATAGAAAAGACCTCCGTATAATCGGAGGTCTCATGATACTTATTATGCCTTTTTATAAAAGAAAGATTTATAATTACTATAGCCGATCTGCTGCGCTTGTATGATCTGTTCGGTACTTCCTACGAATAAGAGCCCGTCCTTTTTTAAGGCTTTATGGAAGTCGGCGTAGATCTGATTCTTCGCATCATCCGTAAAATAGATCAGTACATTTCGGCAGACAATCAAATCACAATTGGGCGGATAAGCATCACGCAACAGGTCATGTTGTTTGAATTCCACACAAGCTTTAATCTGATCGGATATCTGATAGGTCTTATCAGTCACCAGGGTAAAATACTTGTTCAACAAATCCTCAGGTACACCCTTCAGGCTCTTGATATGATACAGACCCAATTGAGCCTTTGCCATAACCTGCTTATCGATGTCCGTAGCAATAATCTTAATTTTATTCAGGGGTAAGAACCTTGATAAGAGCATAACCAAGGAATATGGCTCATCACCTGTGGAACAGGCCGCGCTCCAGATCTTCAAATCCTTACCGAAATGCTCGATCAGATAAGGGAATACCTCTTTCTCAAGCAGCGTCCATTGCTCCGGATTACGGAAAAACTCCGAAACATTGATAGTGATGTAATTGATAAATTCATCGAAGGCAGCTTTATCTGACTTTAGCTTTTTGACATACTCAGCGAAGGATACAATTCCATGCTTGCTGATTAAAGCCTCAATGCGCCTTTTCATCTGACGCTCCTTATAAGCGTTCAGATCAATCTTTGTCATATCATAAATAGATTGTTTAAAGGTTTCATAACTATCCAGCAAGTCAAATCTCCTTTATCGTAGGTATATTACTATTCTTCAGTTACTTCTGCGGGAGCTTCAGCAGTGGGTTCGGAAGCTTCAGCTGCAGGTTCGGGAGCTTCCAGAGCCTTTACGCTTAAGCTGATCTTCTTATCATCTTTATTGAATTCTACTACCTTTGCAGTGATCTCCTGACCGATCTTTAATGCATCAGCAGGCTTCTCAACATGCTCTCTGGAAATCTGAGATACATGCAACAGTGCATCAATACCGGGCTCTAACTCGATAAAAGCACCGAAATCAGTCATACGTGCAACATAACCTGTTACAACATTACCAATTGCATATTTAGTCTCAGCGTTGATCCAAGGATTAGCACCTTCGAACTTTAAGCTCAATGCAATCTTCTCGCCCTGGATATCCTTAACAAACGCCTTTACAGTATCGCCCACCTTAAATACCTTCTTCGGGTTCTCAACTCTGCCCCAGCTCATTTCAGAAATGTGAAGCAGGCCGTCTGCACCGCCTAAGTCAATAAATGCACCAAAATCTGTAATATTCTTTACAGTGCCTTCTACGGTATCACCAACCTTAATCTTTTCGAATAAATCCTTCTTTAAGGTTTCCTTCTTAGCAACGATCAGCTGCTTACGGTCACCGATGATTCTTCTCTTCTTCGGGTTGAACTCTGTGATAACAAAATCAATTTTCTCTCCCGCATACTTAGCCAGATCCTTCTCATAGCTGTCTGAAATCAGGCTGGCAGGAATGAATACTCTTGCTTCGTCGATAATAACGCTTAAGCCGCCGTTCAAAACTGCAGCAACCTTTGCGGTAAGTACTTCATGACTCTCAAAGGCTTCTTCTAATCTCTTGTTGCCCTTTTCAGCGGCAAGTCTCTTATAGGTCAATGCAACCTGTCCTTCGCCGTCATTTACCTTAAGAATCTTAGCCTGCATAACATCGCCAACATTTACTACGGTTCTTAAATCAAGATTAGGTGTATTGGTATATTCATTTCTTGTAATGATACCTTCCGACTTGTAGCCTATATTTAAGATGATCTCATCTTCTTTCACACCCAAGACAATTCCTTCTACAACATCACCGTTGCTTATTTTCACTAC
>JAEZGK010000037.1 GCA_023437365.1 Bacillota bacterium | reverse complement strand
CGCCCGAGCGGATTGCGAAGCAATAACTTCCGAACGCTTATGCAATAAGCGTTTATTCGCTGAGGTGCGCATCCCAAAGCGAACTTGTTCGCTATGCGGAGCGTTTTTATGTAATAGGACGCAATTTACTATTACATAAAAAACTTCCAGCAGATATCTACTGGAAGTCTCTTTTCATGAATTAATATTTACGCTTTCTAGCCGCTTCAGACTTTTTCTTACGTCTTACGCTTGGCTTCTCATAATGCTCCCTCTTACGGATCTCCTGCTGGATACCTGCCTTCGCGCAGTTTCTTTTGAATCTGCGGAGAGCACTATCTAATGTTTCATTGTCTTTAACAACTACATTTGACATATTCTCACACCTAACCTCCCTCCAGTTGTATATTGTGCGTAGACAACTGTTTGGGTATTTTTTGAATAGCACTACAATGATTATATTATTGAGGTAGCTATTTGTCAATCATATTTTACAGATAACTTGATTAAAGTGTCAAAAGGAAACATCATAAAATGATGTGTCTATTATTGTAATAAGTCATAGCTGCATACGCCTTATGATCTTATAGCACACAAGTCATAGCTTTTAACAGCAGCTGAGTTCAGAAAAGCTATGCCAGCTGATTCCCCAGGAAATCCTTCGCCTTCTCTATGGCGCTATCCATACCTGCTGCATTCTTTCCGCCTGCCTGTGCCATATTCGGCCTTCCGCCACCGCCGCCGCCAACGATTGCTGCCAGCTCCTTGATCAGATTGCCGGCATGTGCTCCCTTGCTCATCGCTCCCTCCGTAGCCATGACAAGGAGATTAACCTTATCCGGAGCCATAGCGGAGATAAGCACGATTACGCCGTCACCCAGCTTCTCCTTTAACTGATCTCCAAGGTTACGAAGCTCATTCATATCCACATCTGCCAGCTTTACCGCCAGAAGCTTTACGCCCTTCACCTCAGTTATCTGGTTCATAACATCTCCCAAGGAGTTATTGGCAAGCTTGCTCTTCAGCTTCTCATTTTCAGACTTCAGTGCCTTGATTTCTTCAAGATAAGCCTCGATTTTGCCTGTAAGCTGTGCAGGCTCGGTCTTTGCAGCTTTTGATGCCGCTGCCAGCTCATTTTCCAGTTCTTTATAATATGCAAAGACGCCGCTGCCGGTCAGTGCTTCAATTCTTCTGACTCCGGCTGCGATACCGGTCTCGGACAAAATCTTAAATACGGTAATCACACCTGTATTATTCACATGGGTACCGCCGCATAACTCCTTACTGTACTCGCCCATGGATACGACGCGGACATCGTTCGCATATTTCTCACCGAACAATGCCATGGCACCGGATTTTTTTGCTTCCTCGATATTCATGACCTTCGTGGACACCGGTAAGCTATTCGCAATCTGCTCATTTACCAAAGCTTCGACCTTACTCAGCTCCTCAGTAGTAAGTGCGGAAAAATGAGTAAAGTCAAAACGTAAGCGGTCTTCATTGACCAAGGAACCTGCCTGTTCTACATGAGATCCGATTACGGTTCGAAGTGCTTTCTGAAGCAAATGGGTTGCGCTGTGATTTTTGGCAGTCGCAGCTCTCTGTGCTGCACTCACCTCCAGGCTCACCTGATCACCCTTTTTGAAAATTCCCTTGGTTACGGTACCGATATGACCAATCTTACCGCCCTGCAGCTTGATCGTATCCTCTACCTCAAACTCGGCCTCACCGCTGCGAATCAAACCACGATCGGCAGCCTGTCCGCCGCTGGTGGCATAAAAAGGTGTCTCCTTTACTAAGATAGTTCCCTTCTGCCCTGCAACCAATTCATCCGTCAGTTCAGCCTCTGTTGTTAAAATTGTAATCTCAGAGGTATGAGAAAGCTGGTCATAGCCTACAAAGGTAGAGGTAATATCGGCATCGAGCTGCTGATAAACCGTCTCCTCGGCACCCATATAATTGGTGGTTCCACGGGCACTTCTTGCAGTTACCCTCTGAACCTCCATTGCTTCCTTAAAGCCCTTCTCATCTACCTCGAAGCCTTTTTCCTCTAAAATTTCCTTGGTAAGATCAATCGGGAAGCCATAGGTATCATATAGCTTAAATACCTCCTCACCCGACAGAACCTTCTTCTTGTCTTTCTCTAATTCCTTTTCCATATCGGACAGAATCATTAAGCCCTGGTCGATGGTCTTGTTGAATTTCTCTTCTTCGATTGTAAGGAGCTTTAAGATATATTCCTTCTTCTCCTCCAGCTCCGGATAGCCGTCCTTGGATTCTGCTATGACTACCTTAGACAGCTCCGCCAAAAAGGTTCCCTGAATACCCAATAACCTACCGTGTCTTGCGGCACGACGAAGCAATCTTCTGAACACATAGCCTCTGCCTTCGTTGGACGGAATGATACCGTCGGAAGCCATAAAAGTCACGGAACGGATATGATCCGTAATAAGACGAATGGATACATCCTTCTTTGCATCGGTCTGATAGGTAACCTTCGCCAGATTACAAACTTTATCACGAATCGCCTTCATGGTATCTATATCAAAGATGGAGCTGACATCCTGAACCACGGTAGCAAGTCTCTCCAGACCCATACCGGTATCGATGTTCTTATTCTCCAGCTCTGTATAATTGCCGTTGCCATCGCCGTTAAACTGGGTAAATACATTATTCCAAACCTCGATATAACGATCACAGTCACAGCCTACGGTACAGCCCTCTTTCCCACAGCCGTATTTCTCTCCGCGGTCATAATAAATCTCAGAACAGGGTCCGCAGGGACCTGCACCATGCTCCCAGAAGTTATCAGCCTTGCCGAAACGGAAGATTCTCTCCGCCGGAATACCGATCTCCTTATTCCAGATTTCAAAGGCCTCATCGTCATTTTCATATATGGACGGATACAGGCGATTTTTATCCAGTCCAACTACCTCGGTCATGAATTCCCAGGACCAGGCAATTGCTTCATGCTTAAAATAATCTCCAAAGGAGAAATTACCGAGCATTTCGAAGAAGGTACCGTGTCTTGCTGTCTTACCTACATTCTCGATATCTCCGGTACGGATACATTTCTGGCAGGTGGTAACACGTTTTCTCGGCGGAACCTCCTGTCCTGTAAAATATGGCTTTAAGGGTGCCATACCGGAATTAATCAATAATAAACTGTTATCATTATGAGGAATTAAAGGAAAGCTTTTCAGGGTAAGATGACCCTTGCTTTCAAAAAACTCCAAAAACATTCTCCTTAACTCATTTACACCGTATGTTTGCACGTAGATTGCCTCCTAATATCCTATTTTTCCTTGGCTTTTCGGGTTGCGTGCAGCATCCTCCCTAAAGCATATTTTATTATTTTCTATGAGCCAGCTCTGTGGTGATATCCTCCCAGTCCAGACCGCATTCCGCCATCAATACCATCAGATGATACAGGTAATCCGCGATTTCGTAACGAAGCTCTTCCGCACCGGGATTCTTGGCTGCGATTACAATCTCTGTAGCTTCCTCACCGCATTTTTTAAGAATCTTGTCTATACCCTTGTCAAACAGATAATTGGTATAGGAGCCTTCCTTGGGATTCCTTCTGCGATCAAGGATTACCTCATACACATCCTTGAATGTATGGAAGGGATCAATGTTTTTATATTCCTTTTTCACCAGTTCGGTAAAAAAGCAGCTCTCACTGCCGGTATGGCAGGCTGGTCCGACCTGAAGTACCTTGGCAAGTATGGTATCTTTGTCACAATCCAGTGTAAGCTCCTTCACATACTGGAAATGTCCCGAGGTCTCACCCTTCGTCCATAGGCTTTGACGACTCCTTGAATAATAGGTCATTCGTCCGGTCACAACAGTTTTATTATATGCTTCCTCGTTCATATACGCAAGCATTAATACTTCATTTGAACGATAATCCTGTACTATGACAGGAACGAGGCCGTTCTCGCCCTGCTTAAAATCCTTAAAATCCAACTTGCTTTCAAAGGAGTTCACTTCGATGCCTTCTGCTTTCACCGCCTGCTTTGCCTTCATGATATCCTTATTCTCAAAGAAATTGGTGGATAAGCCGATGACATTAGATATACCAAGCAGACTGCTGATATCATTCCGTATCAGACTGTCACGGATAATCACCGGAATTGGTGAGAGCTCAATCCTTTTCTTCGTATTTTCAGACAGAGCAACGTGTTTCAATAAGATCTTTCCAACCTTATCCTCTGCCAGTGTATGGCACAAATCCTCTTTCGAGTCCATGCATTCCAGCATATCCATCTCTACAATCAGTTTAACAGAACCAAAGCGTTCCGCTGCTTCCTTCAATAAGGATTTATTATTCAGTAGCGCATATTTGACAACAACTGACTCAGCACCGGTGTAAACTGCCTTTTTTATATCCTCCAGTCGTTCGGTGTAGCAGCCGATCAAAAAAGGAATATCGACTTCTTTAATCAGTTCTTTGGCTAAGGTAAGGAACTCTTCTCTGGATTTTTCATCCTTTGAATAATTATAAACATACAGTTCATCCGCTCCCCCATAGGAATAATCCTTCGCCAGCTGTATGACCTTGGCGGCGATTTCATTTTCTGCATTGATATAGGGAATGATTTTCTTGTAAGACATGGCTGTTACCTCCTGAGAATAATTCCTTAGATTTTTTATTATTTGGATAAACCGAATAAAGGTTTAGTTGTATATGATATCATACATATATTACTTTCTGCTATTCTTTTTCATACAGTTTGACGGCAGCTGCCAAATCAATCCTGTTTTCATATAAAGCTTTCCCTACGATAGCTCCATAGACCTTGATTTCCTCAAGTTGCTCTAAATCCTTAAAAGAGGAAACACCGCCGGAGGCAATGACCTCCAAGCCGGTGGTCTCCACCAGCTCTTTTGTATGCGTGATATTTGGTCCCTGCAGCATGCCGTCCTTGGAAATGTCAGTATAAACAATCGTCTTTACACCATAGCTTTTCATCTCCAGTGCGAGGGCAACTGCCTGATAATTGCTGACCTTCTCCCAGCCTTCTATGGCTACCCTTCCATCCTTGGCATCAATACCGATGACGATACGCTCAGCACCGAATAAAGCTATCGCTTCCTTGATAAAGCCTGGGTCCTTTACTGCTTTCGTACCGATAATGACACGGTTCACTCCAAGAGAAAGCTTGTTTTCAATATCCTTGATGGAACGAATTCCTCCGCCCACCTGAACCGGAATCCGAACCTCTGCTACGATGCTTTTGATTACCTCGTCATTGACGGAATGGCCCACAAGCGCTCCGTCCAAATCCACAATATGGATAAAGGAAGCTCCGCAAGCTTCCCATTGTTTTGCTATATTTAAAGGTATATCCGAATATACAAGTACCTCCTGAAAGCTTCCCTGTCTTAGTCTGACGCATTGTCCATTCTTAATATCAATAGCCGGAAACAATTTCATTGCCACTTACCTTAGCCTTTCAGTAATATATATTTATTAATCAATCGAGCCTTTTGTGGATAACACACCCTGAATACGTTCATCTACGGTGCAGGCTTCGTCTAGTGCTTTTGCAAAGGCTTTGAAAGCAGCCTCGATAATATGATGGTTATTGTCTCCGCTCAGCTTCTTAATATGTAGATTCATACCTGCGCTATAGGAAATCGCATAAAAGAATTCCCGGATCAATTCCGTCTCAAGATACCCCACCTTATCAATCGTTAAGTCAAGATCAAAAGCCAGATAAGGACGACCGGACAAATCGATCGCACAAAGAACCAAAGTCTCATCCATAGGGAGTACAAAGGAACCATAACGCTTAATTCCCTGTTTATCGCCAAGAGCACTCTTAATGGCCTGTCCCAGAACAATACCGGTATCCTCAACGGTATGATGGGAATCCACATATAAGTCACCCTTAACCGTCAGCTTCATATCAAAAAAACCGTGCCTTATAAAGCTCTCCAGCATATGATTAAAAAAGCCGATGCCTGTCTCAATCTGAGCCTTTCCGGTACCGTCTATGCTAAATTCCATACTGATATCCGTTTCCTTAGTCTTACGATTCATTACAGCATCTCTGGTGCTCATCTGTCCCATCCTCTCTTCTAAGGCAAATCTCACCGGTAGGAGGTTGCCCCCGCCGATGATATAATTATACATTAAGTGAAATAAATGTCAAATCCTATTCAAATCTTACTGCAATAGAATTGGCATGTGCAGTAAGGCTTTCCGAATTAGCAAAGGTAACGATATCCCGATAAATTGGTTCCAATGCCTCTCTTGAATATGAGATGATGCTGGATTTCTTGATAAAATCATCTACTCCCAAGGGTGAAAAGAACTTAGCGGTTCCATTGGTCGGCAGGATATGATTCGGTCCTGCCATATAGTCCCCCAAGGGTTCACTGGAATACTCTCCGATAAAGATAGCACCTGCATTTTTTATCTTTGTCATCACCATGAAAGAATCCTTCATCATGATTTCTAAGTGCTCGGAGGCAATCTCGTTCGCTGCATCCACAGCCTCCTCTAAGCTTTCCGCCACCATGATATAGCCGTAATTGTCGAGTGATTTTTGAATGATTTCTTTTCTGGACAACTGTGCCACGAACAAATCTACTTCCTTTGATACCTGATCCGCCAACTCTTTGCTGGTGGTGATTAGGATTGCGGAAGCTAGTTCATCATGCTCTGCCTGTGAGAGCAGATCAGCTGCCACATATCTGGGATTAGCCGTCTCATCGGCTAACACAAGGATTTCACTGGGTCCGGCTATAGAATCGATGCTGACATGTCCGTAGACTGCTTTCTTCGCCAATGCTACATAGATATTTCCGGGGCCTACGATTTTATCTACCTTGGCAATACTCTCAGTACCGTAGGCAAGTGCTGCGATTGCCTGCGCTCCGCCTACCTTATAGATTTCGGTTACACCGGCTTCCTTTGCGGCTACCAGTGTTCCGGGATAGACTTTTCCGTCTCTGTCGCAGGGTGTGGTCATGGCAATTCTTTTCACCCCTGCCACCTTGGCAGGAATTACGTTCATTAATACTGACGAAGGATATGCTGCCTTACCGCCCGGTACATAGACACCGACTGCCTCAATCGGAGTGACCTTCTGGCCGAGGATGGTTCCATTCTCAGTCGTATCAAACCAGCTGTACTGCTTCTGCTTACTGTGATAGGCTTCGATGTTGACAATCGCTTTTCGGATTACCTCGATTACAGCAGTATCTACCTTAGTATAGGCCTCTTCAATCTCCTCAGCCGTCACACGAAGGGTGTCCTTGGATATCTCAGCTTTATCAAAACGTCTGGTATATTCAAATATTGCCTCGTCCTTGTTCGTTCTGACCTCATTCAGGATATCAGCTACCACCTTGGCATATTCCTCGTACTGATTGGGGCTTCTTTTTAGAAGGTTCTCCAATATATTCTTTCTTGTATCCTTGTTCAATTCTATTCTTTTCATAAGGTTCTGCCACCTTTCTTAAATTTTAGGTACATTAAATAATTCGGTTTATCTGATGAATTTATTGCCTTCAAACTATTCGATCATTTCAGAAGCTTCATGATATCGGTCTGTTTGCGATAGCTTCCTTTAAGTCTCTGATGATCTTTGTGATTCTCTCATGCTCCATTTTCATGCTTACTTCATTCACTACCATTCTGGCAGAAAGGCTGCAGATTTCTTCAAGTACCTCTAGCCCGTTCTCGCGAAGTGTTGACCCTGTCTCTACGATATCTACAATCACCTCCGACAAACCAACAATCGGTGCCAGCTCAATAGAACCGTTTAACTTGATAATCTCTACCGTCTGATGCTTCTTATTATTAAAGTAATCCTTAGCAATGTTCGGATACTTCGTGGCCACACGGATCAGTTCCCCATGCTTTAACAGTTCCTTGGCAGAAGTCGGACCTGCTACACACATTCTGCATTTCCCAAGGCCCAAATCAACCACCTCATACATCTTGCGACCTTCCTCAAGTATGGTATCCTTCCCGACGACCCCGATATCTGCTGCACCATATTCCACATAGGTCGGTACATCATTGGCTTTTGCCAAAAAAAATCTCAGCTTCAACTCTTCATTTACAAAAATCAGCTTTCTAGAGCTTTTATCTTTAATCTCTTCACAGGTAATCCCTATTTTTTCAAGCATCTCCAGCGTATTTAATGCAAGGCGTCCCTTCGCCAGTGCCAGCGTAATATATCTCATACCAATCCTCCACTCTTTTCGGAGGATTTAACCTCCCATTCTTTTCAGAGGACTTAACCTCCACTCTTTTCGGAGGCTTTAACCTCCACTCTTTTCGGAGGACTTCTCCTCCCATTCCTATTGGAGGATTTAACCTCCCATACTTATTCGAGGATTTAACCTCCCATGCTTATCGGAGTATTTCTCCTCCCGTTCTTTTATTGATAATTATTCTTCACTCTTTTATAGAGGCTTTTCTCCATACCTTACTGCAGAAATTCATGCATCTTCGCAGCCTGTATAGTTCCGGCAGAAATATCCATGACCTTAATTTCATCATCGTTATCCAGATACAGTATGCCGCCGATATTCATCCGCTTCGCATATGAAATATAATCCTGCGGAGAAAAGGTGTCATTCGACATCTGTAGAATGCTATTGATGCCGCCCTCTCGAAAATGCTTCGCCAATGTAATTGCTTGTCTGCGGTAATTTTTCCGGTAGAGAATCAATGTATCAGACGCCTCCGGTTCCTCCAAGAGCTTTTGTCGGGATAAGGCAAGCATCAGTTGGTCAATGACGATGACAAGGCCGATTGCCGGACATTCCTTACCGAACTGCATGACGAGATTATCATATCGGCCACCGGTAGCTACTGCATCTCCTGTACCGTAAGTATAGGCTTTAAAAATAATACCGGTGTAATAATTATATTGGCTCAACATACCGAGATCGAAAGTAATATATTTCTCGTAACCGTACTCCGCCATGATTTCATATAATTTCTCAAGATGTTCAATGGCGCTGACAGCTCTTGTATCGGCAGTCAAACCCTTTGCATAGCTTAAAATATCGAGAGATCCAAATAATTCAGGAAGCTTTAGGAAAATCCCCTTCAGCTCCTCGCTCATTTTCTTTTCCTTTATAATTTCTTCCACACCAAACATATTCTTTTTTGCGATCAGAAGACGTAAATTCGTAATCTCTTCTTCCTCTGTGATTCCGGCTTTCTCGATCAGTGCCCGGAAAAAGTCAGCATAACCGATTTCCACTTGAAATTCATTTAATCCGGACTGCAGGAGACATTCAATCGTCAGTGCCAGAAGCTCCGCATCAGCTTCGATACTTCCGTCATTCATCAGCTCGGCCCCCAGCTGGGTCGCCTCCTTGAGTTTCCCCTGATAACTGGTATTATTGATGAAGGTATTGCCAATATAGCAAAGTCGGACGGGAAGCTCTTCCTCTTTAAAATATTTAGCGACACATCTGGCCACAGAGGGCGTAATATCAGGTCGAAGCACCAGTGTGTTACCGTCCCTGTCAAAGAATTTATACATATCCTTAGAAGCTACAGTTCCGCGTTCCTGGCTGAATATATCAAAAAATTCGAAGCTTGGGGTCTGGATATCACGAAAGCCATAATGCTTCAGTACATGATGGAGCTTATTCTGCAGCATTAGTTTCGTAGCGCATTCTGAATTGTAGATATCTCTGACTCCTTCCGGTGTATGTAGCAATTTGTCCTTCATAATAACACCAAGCCTTTCGTTATGTTTATTTTATATTGGATATCGTTGTCCCAAATATTACTTTAGTATGGTAACGTGATAATTCGCTACCATACTAAATATTTAACATTATAATTTAATTTTTTAGGAATGTCAATCTAAAATCATCCATAGAGATGAATATGTTTAAAATCATCCATAGAGATGAGTTTGTCTAAAATCATCCATAGAGATGAATATGAGATGAATATGTCTAAAATCATCCATCGAGATGAATATATTCATCCAAATGAGCTTCATATCCTTTTCTTTTAAAGAATTGAAACCATATATTTTCCATAAATCCATTGAACAAGATCCGCTGTTTCAATCTACAATTTGGAGAAACGGTGATTTCATTAACATCAATTTCATTGCCCTCTGTGCCTCTAGAGCAAATAATTCATTTTCTCTCTGTTTCACAATATCCTGCAGGTAGTCAATACTTTCCTCAAATGGAAATCCTGAAAGGCATAGAATTCCCTTCCATACAATCAAAGGATTATCCCGGTTTTCCATAATTGTCTTAATCACTATATTCATGTAACTTTTTGGGGCTGCTGCTTCCTTATAAAATGCCAGATAACCAATTGCATCAAGTATCTCAGGAATCTGACCCGGTTCTCCTGTGTTTAACGCTTCGATTAATACAGACATAATTCTATGATCCATTCTTCCCAAACTTCTGGCAATGATATCTCTGGGTAAGGGATAGCTCTTTTTGAAAGAAGGACATTCCGGAATCGTTTTATGTTGATTTGAACCTATCTTCCCAATGTATGTAATCATTTGCCTAGCTGTTGTCTCGTTACCCTTCTCTAAGGCAGTGCATATCTCTAACCTGGTATAAAGCTTTTGCTCTATACTAAGTTGTTGCAATAGCATATCTGAAATATCTTGATCCTTTACTCCGTAACGCTGTGAAATGACACGCACTGCAGCAGAACGCTTAACCGGGTCCCTATCATGAAGCAGCTTGAAAAGCTGCACCTTATCTAATGAATTGAAAGCTTCAAAATCATAATCTTCCACATAACCCCTGCTATGTAATGCCTCCAACTCTGATTTCATCATTGTTCTCTCCGCTCCAAATCCTGTTGAAGTAAGGTAAGGTAATGAATGCAGGCCCCACTCTGTAAAGGAATAATATATTCCTGTTCCAGCTCCTCAAGGCGAAAGCTCTTTCTACCTCCATTCATGGCTCTTTCCCAAAATTCATATAGCTTATCAAAGGTTAGGTAATAGTAAATCTCTCTTTTCTTAAAGTAAATCAGTAGAAAAGCAATCCCGTTCTGCTCTTCGAATTCCTTCATGAAGGCTATCTGATGCTCATGGACGTTATTAAGACTGAAGGTGTCCGCAGCACATTCCTTGGCATCGAAGCAAACCGGAATCCCTTGCACCACACCGATATAGTCCACCGTACTTTTCTGCTCAAAATATGCAAGTGTGATATGGCGATTTTCCTTATCGATATTAATCGGAGTAATCGGAGTTGGAACCTTTTGCATTAAGGCCAGTCCCTTTTCTCGGTATTTCAAATTCGTGTAATTAATCATTTCCTCCAGCATAGAGCCACGTAAGCCCCGGGAATTCCATGATGGCATATAGGGTCCCTCCAATTATGCAATGTTCCATAAATAGCTATCATACTCTGTAAAAATAAATATGATCCTTTGAAGCTATAGTTTATATAATCACGCTTTATATTCTTATCTATCCGTTTGCTAAATACTAAAAGTGCTGCAAATTGTAACTATATATGAAAAGCTCTTTTTGACACCTTAACTTTCTTGTAAGAATGTCCTACAGTTCAGTAAATAATGCGTTTCTAACCCGCTCGAATTGTTCCGGAAGCTCTGCGGTAAAGCTTTTACCTGATAAGTAAGATAATTCTCCCTCAAGCTTCGGCATGATAATCTGATGTGAATGCAGTAGCTGCGAAGTCAAGCCGTAGTTCTTCTTAAAGTAATGATTGGTCTTCTGACTTCCGTATTTGAAATCTCCGACAATCGGATGTCCGATACTGGCCAGATGGGCACGAATCTGATGGGACTTGCCGGTGATCAGCTTCACCCGAAGCAGTGTATAGCTGCCGAGTGCTTCCTCCTCTGCCAATTCTGTTCTCTCCTTGACTGCAGCTTTGGAATAGGCAAGCGGTTCATACTCTGTGCAGATATATTCCGTATTCTCCATCTGCTTTGGGTAAATCTTAACCTGGTTCTTTTCTTCATCCTTACTTAGATAGCCCTCGATTCGTTTCTTCTCTTCTACCTTTCCCTTCACGATGCAGAGATAATATTTCTCAAGTGAACGGTTTTTTAATAGCTTCGCCATCTCCTGCAATCCCATGAGCGATTTACCGGCGATCAGGATTCCGCCGGTATTTCTATCTAGGCGATTACAAACTGCGGGCTTAAAGCTGAGCAGCTGCTCCTTCGTCATCTGATGAGAGGATAACAGGTAGGATAGAATATGCTCTACCATGGATACATCCCCTTTTTCAGCTTTTTGGGAGAGAACACCGAGCGGTTTATTGACGATAAGGAGATGTTTGTCCTCATAGATTATGTCCAACTTCTCTTCTACAATTGTAGTCTCAATCTCTTCTGAAAATTGAGCAAAGGTCTCATCAGACAGGAACAGCTTGATTTCATCCTGAACTGTAAGCTTCTCCGAGCCGTCTGCCTTCTTTCCGTTCAGGGTGATGTTCTTCTTACGCAGCATCTTATAGATAAAGCTTTTCGGTGCCTTATTTAGTAATTTACCCAGAAGCTTATCCAGTCTCTGTCCTGCCTCATTCTGTTGTACATAGAATTGCTTCATATTTATTCTCCAAAGTTAACATAATATTTTTCTGTATACCTTATGACTTTTACTCAAAGGAATACTTCCATCCAGTACACCAAGATCTAAAACTCACTGAAAAAAATCCAGTACCTCACTAATTGAATTCACATAGTAATCGGAAAGTCTTTTCTTCTCATCATAATCCTTCTCCGAAAATTCATCATATACGGCACAAACCTTCATATTGGCATTCTTTCCTGCCATTACTCCCTGTAGGACATCCTCGAACACCAGACAATTTTGCGGTGGCACTCCCAGATCCTCTGCCACCAGCAGATAGATATCCGGAGAGGGTTTCCCCTTCGCAACCTCACAGGAGGTACGGATGGAGGAAAAATATCCTTTCATATTGTGCCTATCAATGATTAAATCTACCAGTTCCCTGGAATTGCTGGTAGCAATCCCGGCGGGAATATTGTTCTGTCCTAAGTAGGTTAAAAATTCTGTCACACCTTCCTTGAGTGGAACCTCATTCCGATATTTCTCCCAGGCCATCCCATTCCAGTCGCTCTTAATCTGATCCAGACTGTCAGGAAGACGAAAGCGCTCCTTAAAATATGCTGCAGTCTCCGAAAAACTCATTCCTTCAATGCAATGCTGCAGGTCCTCCGGCATTTCCAGCCCAAATTTAGCCAGGTACTCTATATCAATACTCTTCCACATCCACATAGAATCCACCAGGGTTCCATCTAAGTCAAAAATTACTGCTTTTATATCTTTTAACATTTAAACTCCTTCATTTTCCGAATAACTGATGTTCGGTTCTTCAAGTAATCATCCACGCGTATCATATGTTTTTTTTCTAGTTTTCGGATTTTAGAGCAGCCAGCTCCTCCTCCGTCAATTCACGATATTCCCCCGGCTTTAAGGCTTGATCCAGCACCAAACTCCCCATTGAGAGCCGCTTCAGATAGAGGACCTTCTTCTCTACTGCCTCAAACATCCGCTTTACCTGATGAAATTTACCTTCCTGTATGGTCAGCTCTATTTCCGAAATATCAGCTGATACTAGAATCTTCAGCTTAGCAGGAAGTGTGACTGCTTCTTCACCGATGTCCACTCCCAGTTCAAAGGCGGCTGCATCCTCCTTCGTTACCCTGCCTTCTATTTTGGCATAGTAGACCTTATCTACATGCTTTTTCGGCGACAGCAGCCGATGTGCCAGCTCACCGTCATTGGTAATCAGAAGTAAGCCTTCCGTATCCTTATCCAGTCTCCCTACCGGGAACATATCCTTGCACTTTCTGTCCTGAATCAGTTCCAGTACCGTAGTACTTACGTTATCTTCCGTCGCAGATACCACGCCCGCAGGCTTGTGCAGCATGAAGTACTGATATTTGATATAATCCACCGGAGAATCATCAAAGGTAACCCTATCCTTTCCCGGCTGTACCTTTTGCTCAGGCTTAGTGCAAAGCTCCTGATTCAGCCTCACTCTTCCCTTTCGAATATATAACTTGATTTCGCTTCTGGTTCCGACACCCATATCCGCAAGATATTTGTCCAGCCTGAGCTGTTCTGCCATACCATTCCCAACTTTCTGCTATCATCTCATTTATTCTCTGCCTGCCACAGCTCAATCTTCATCAAGAATAAAGTACTGTCATACCCATCTCCAGCCGGGCAGATACTTGTTCTTATAATTATTCTTTGCGGCCTTTAGCCAGCCAAGAGGAAACTCTCCTACGCATACCAGATACCAACCGTCCTCATGTATACCCTCCGGTTCGATAGCTTCGCATTTTAAGTAACGGATGACCTTAGGATCATCCTCCTCCAGTCTCAGGATTTTGTCATAATCCTTTACCGTCAAAGCACATGCCAAGGCCTGTGATGGTTCAAAACGCTGCTTTTTCATCTCACCAAGCAGCAATCCCTGCCGAAGAATCCGAAGGCCCTTCAAGTCCGGTAAGCCCTCCGGAAGCAGATAAAGTCTGTCTTCATGAACATGCAGAAGCTCCGGCTTTATAGGAAATTTTAAAGACTTAAGAAATTCCATTGCCTCGTCCGAAATCTCAGTCCTCTCCTTGCCTGACAAAGTAGTTCTTCTGACAGGATTACGATCTGTCCTATTAGCAGGGGAAATAACTCTCTCCTCCCAGTCACTCGAATCCCTCTTGTGCAGTAAGGTGATAAAATGCCCTTCCCCATCAATTCTGTGAGGCCATAGTCGGACACAAAACTTAAGCTCGTCCAATCGTTCATTCTCTGCCTTCTGCCACTCCGGAAGCTGTATTAACCATTCCGGTTTCCCGCAATCAAAGCCGTCATAGGAAATTCCGGCTGCTAATTGCTGCTTTTCTTCCGGAAACGGAGAAATCACCTCAAATTCCGGATGTTCCCTAAGCAGAAAGCTGATGGTACCTTCATTCTCCTCGGGGGAAAAGGTGCAGGTGGAATACAACATCATTCCTCCCGGTTTCAGCATCTTTGCTGCAAAAAGTATGATTTCCTTCTGAAGCTTATTATAATAATCCACTCCGTACTGCTCCCAGTTTTTCATAATCGCAGGGCTTTTCCTGAACATGCCTTCACCGGAGCAGGGTGCATCAATTAAAATCTTATCGAAATATTCAGGGAAATAATCTGCCAGCTTATTGGGTGCTTCGGAAAGCACAAGAGCATTCCGTATTCCGAACAGCTCAATATTCTTAAGCAATGCTTTCGCTCTCGAATTACTGATGTCATTCGATACCAAAACTCCCTCCCCTGCGAGCTTTGCTCCCAGCTCTGTACTCTTACCTCCCGGTGCGGCACAGATATCCAGCACCTTATCTCCTCGTTCGATTGGAAGCAGACTAGCCGGTGTCATCGCACTCGGCTCCTGAATGTAATAAACTCCTGCATAATAAAAGGGATGCTTCGCCGGCTGTTGCTGTGTGTCATAATAGTAGCCACCTCGTACCCATGGAATTCTTTTTATGGAAAAAGGACAGATACGCTCAAATTCCTCCGGTGAGGATTTCAAGGTATTGACCCGCAGACCGCCGAAATGCGGTTTCCCGTAGCAGGTCAAATACTCCTCAAACTCCTCTCCCAGAAGCTTTCTCATTCTGTCCTCAAATAGTTTAGGTAAATTCATTCTCTCACTCCGTTATTTTATCTAAGACTTTGTGCACGGTATCTTGCCGATATCAGATCCAGTTCCTTAGAAAACTGTGTCAATTCGTCCTGATCACCGTTTTGATATATTCTGAAAAATTCATCCTGAATTGACACTACCTCCTGTTTATTTGCTACCTTATACAGGTTTTGTATATTCGTAAGGATATCTGCTACGATATTGGCCTTAATCGTGAAGGAATTCTGTGCATCCATAATTTCATCACGAACTACAGACATCTCCCGATCAAGAATAAGGATGGCTTCCGCAGCGGAAGACAACCGCTCTCTAATATTCTCAGGCATGTTCTGCTTGTACTTATATTGCAGAGAATGCTCGATAGTTGCCCAAAAATTCATTGCCAGGGTCCTGATCTGGATCTCTACCTGCAGCTCCTTCTTTCCCTTCAAGGTCTCTACATCGTAATATACAACCAGATGATAGGAGCGGTATCCGCTCTTCTTCATCTTATTAATATAATCCTTCTCATTCTTAATTCTCATATCTGAACGTTTTCTTATGATATCAACCACTTTATAGATATCTTCCACAAACTGGCAGATGATACGAATACCTGCAATATCATCAATCTTTTCTTCAAAATTGGTAAGTTCAAGGTTCTTCTTCTGAGCCTTCTCTAAAATACTTGAAATTGTCTTGACTCTGCCGGTAACCTGTTCAATCGGAGAATATGCACCCACATGCTTATATTCGTCTATAATATGGTTAAATTTAATCACTAATTCGTCGACAGCCAAGGCGTAAGGATCAAGTATCTCTCTCCAAAGTTGTATTTCCATTCCTGCTTACCTCCCAAATAACCATTGTGAAATCTTTAAAGCATTTCTGTCATCCTTCGTCCAGAATAAGCACCATCATGGACAAGGCAGCGAGTCCTGCCGTCTCAGTGCGCAAAATACGCCTGCCTAAGGTAATCGGCTGTATCTTGTTCACGATTGCATACTCGATCTCCGTTTCTTCAAAGCCGCCCTCAGGTCCTATAAATAATCCTATCGTTTTGTATTGCTTCAGTCCATGCATGATGTCACGGGTGAAGTCCATTCCCTTTGCATTCTCATATGGGATTAGGCCAAGCTCCAACTGAACTGCTTCCCTGACAGCCTCCTGATAATTCATCACCGGTCGGATCTTCGGAATAATACCGCGCCCTGACTGCTTTGATGCACCTTCTGCGATTGCCTGCCAACGCTCCAGCTTCTTCTCTTCCTTCTTCTTATCATCCAGCTTCACAATCACACGCCGGGTCAGGACCGGTACAATCTCGGTCACACCAAGCTCCACAGCTTTCTGTATAATCCATTCCATCTTTTCCTGCTTCGGCAATCCCTGATATAAGGTAATCTTAGCCGAAAGCTCTGTCCCAGTCTCCTGTACGGACTGAATACTGGCAAGAATTTCATGCTCTGACACTCTACTAATTATACAATAACAATCTTTTCCCTGTCCATTACAAATTACGATTTCCTCGCCCTGCTTCATTCGTAGCACATTCTTGATATGATTGACATCCGAACCTGTAATTCTGATCTCCATGTCCGAAATTTGACTAGGTTCAACATAAAAACGCGGCATAATTATCTCCTTGGTTCATTTTCAAAAGCCATATCTATTATAACGCAAAAAGAACATATGTTCAACTAAATTTAACCATTTTATAATATTTTTTTTAAATGAGCTTAGTTTACAAAAGCTTTATATGCTATTATAATTCTATATGTGTTATGATAATTCTGAAAAGAACGGAATTATCATTCTTAATATAATCGGATTAGTTCAGATGCCGCAAAGCTGCATTCTGTAATCTGAGAATGGAAAGTGGTGAATAATTTATGGAAGATGTCTCAGGTATTGTTGTTTGCTGTTTTGTCCTTTTATTATTGATATCTCTTGGGTTTGTTCTTCGTTCCGGCAGAGGAGCTTTTCTTATCTCAGGCTACAATATGCTTTCTAAGGAAAAGAAGGCCCGCTATAATGAAAAAGAGCTGTGCCGCTTTACCGGCAATCTGTTATTCGTTATTGCTTTCCTTCTTATCTTTGCCATTATTGGCGGAATTTTTGAAATCATCTGGCTTGTTAAGCTTATTCTTGCTCTCTTGATCCTTACCGCCCTAGTAGCTATTATCTATGTCAATACGGACTCACGATTTCGGAATTAGATCAACCATAAAATTAGACAGACACAAAGTAACGGCATTTTGCAATGGAAAGCTAAATGCCGTATGTTTTTGTATAAACTTCAGATAAAAGAATTCTTTATTCTCCATTTAGGAAAGTATTACACATCCATTGATAGAATTTATCTTTTTCTTCAAATTGAGGATAATGTGCTGAGTCATCAAATATAACCAGTTCACGGGTTCCTTTTCCATGTAAGCTGTTAAGATATTGGTCTGCAGCTTCCGGGGAAGTCATACAATCGTATTTTCCCATTACAAAATATACCGGTTTATTAATCTCTGTAACAATATCAGAAACTGGATTTGTAAGTGCTTCCATAATTAAACCATCTTGGTATTTAATTGCTGCTATACTATATCGAACAATATCCAATAAGTTATATTCCCTATTAAAAGCAAATCCCTTAAGATAATCTTCACTTTCGTTAATATTTCTCGCAGCAAATCCATATTTTCTCACATATTCCCGCGGTGTGATATACTCGCCTTGTGCAATAGATTTCTCCAATCCTTTCAAATAAGTAATATCCTCTTTGTTTTCAGCCTCCTCTGCCGCAAGAATACATTTCTGCAAACTATCTAATTCACTATCAATGGTATCTGACATTTGTCCTATTCCTACATATGCACGATACAATTCAGGTTTCTGCGCTACAGCCTTTGTAGCAATATAGGTTCCAAAGGAGTGTCCTACTAAAATTACTTCCTTTTTGTCTAAATATTCTTCAATGTATTCCGTTAATGCTATCAAATCACTCACATGGATTGATGTGTCAATATTTGAATAATCCTTACCAAACTGATATGATTTTCCACTGCCGCGTTGGTCATAATGGACGATAGTAAAGCTTTTTTCAAGTAAATCTTGATATTTCCGAACGTACGGTATTTCAGAACAGCAAGGACCTCCGTGAACAAAGATCACAACCGGATTGTCTCTGTTATTTCCCCGTATCATAATCTCAAGTGAAGTTTCATTCACTAGAGCTTTACGTAATTCGCTAATACTGTTTTTATTAGCTATCTTTGGTGTCCACGTAGGGAAGCATAGTCCAATCACAACAAGTAATAAAAAAACAATACCAAACCACCTTACTATTTTGATGATTTTCCTTATCATTCGTTATATTCCCCTTTATTTGCTAGTATTTCACGTCATTATAAATAACTTTGTCTACGTATTAACTCCCGGGAGTATTTCCCGGGAGCTTTTTATTTTTGAACTACAAAGGATACCCAGTCCTTCATTTTGTTCACTTCAAGGATTGTAAAGCTGTTCTTAAGAAGTGCTTCCCTGACTGCTTCCTCTTTCATGTTTATGATACCTGAGCTGATGAAGATGCCACCGGGTTTTAAGTTTTCCCCAATCACCTCTGACAGAGGAATGATTACATCGGCCAGGATATTTGCAACCACCAGATCATATTTTTCTTTCCCGATATCATTTCTGATACCATCATCTTCAATGATGTTTCCTGTGACAAAACCCAAATCACCTGCTTCTATCCTAAGATTGTTTACCTCAGCATTCTCGATGGCTGAAAGTGTGGCATTCGGATCAATATCAATTCCCAGGACCTCCCTTGCACCGAGCTTTTTAGCGATGATGGATAATATCCCGCTTCCACTGCCCGCATCAAGTACAGCAGTATCGGGTTTCAGATATTGTTTCAGCCCTGTAATACAAAGCTTTGTTGTCTCATGGGCACCTGTTCCGAAGGAGGTTCCGGGGTCGATTTCTATCACAATATCCTCCTCCTTTAAATCTGTGACATCCTCCCAGGTAGGCTTAATCAGAATATTCTCATCCACATAGAAGGGTTTGAAGAATTCTTTCCAATTATTGATCCAATCCTGATCGTCAGTCTGATCCACTGCAATCATACCGCTCCCTATATCAGTATATTCTGAAAGCTCCTTCAGTCCGTCCCTGACCCTTTCTAAAAGCTCATCAATGTCCTCCGTAACCTCGACATAAAAGCTTACAGTAGCCAGGCCGTCATCTTCGCCAAGCTCCGGCAGAATGTCAATGAATAGCTTTCTCTTATCCTCCTCTGATAAAGGGATCTTATCGGATACTTCAATTCCTTCTATGCCAAGCTCATTTAGCATATCACTGATCAGATCTACTGCTTCCGTAGTTGTTTCCAATGTGAACTTCGTCCACTTCATATCGCTACCGTACCTTTCCTGCAAAAAGCAATCCGAAGGATGGATTATCATATGCTTGAAATCTTCCCCTCCGGATGTAGTATGTTCTTTAAATTATTTCCAAAATTTTTTCTTTCCGCCTTTTTCATTCTCGGTACTATCGTTATGTTCCGCTTTTCCCGTCATGGCATCATCGAATTTTTTCAGTATTTCCTTTTGCTCCGAGTTAAGATTCGTAGGAACCTGTACTACCAGAGTCACATAATGGTCACCACGCATAGACTTATTTCGAAGACTGGGAACGCCTTTTTCTCTCAGACGAACCTTCGTATCTGTCTGGGTACCCGGTTTCACATTATAAATCACATCCCCATCCACAGTACTGATCTTAACATCTCCGCCCAGTACAGCCGTTGCATAAGAAATCGGAGCTGTTGAATATATATCGTAATCCTGTCTCTGGAAGATCGGATGTCTGCTGACTTCGATTTCGACCAGTAAATCACCTCTCGGACCACCATTGGTTCCGGGTTCTCCTTTTCCTCTAATTCTTACGCTCTGCCCGCTGTCAATACCTGCCGGAATGGATACCTTGATTTTTTTCTTACTGCTGATGTAGCCTGTTCCGTAGCAGTCAGAGCATTTCTCGCGGATAATCTTTCCTGTGCCCTTACAGTCCGGACAAGTCTGAACATTACGTACCATACCGAACAAGGATTGCTGTGTATATACAACCTGACCTTTACCACCGCATTTCGTACAGGTATCAGCTGATGTTCCCGGCTTTGCACCGGTCCCGTGACAGGTTCCACAATCATCCTTCAGGGTCAGCTCAAGCTCTTTTTCTGTTCCAAATACCGCTTCCTCAAAGGTGATTCTGACAGAAGTTCTGAGATTTGCCCCCTGCATCGGTCCATTATTGGCACGTCTTTGACGACCGCCAAACAGATCACCAAAGATATCACCAAAGATGTCTCCCATATCCATGGAGCTAAAATCAAAGCCTCCGGCACCTGCACTTCCATCAAAAGCTGTGTGTCCAAACTGGTCATACTGTCTGCGCTTATCCGCATCACTTAAGACTGCATAGGCTTCTGAAGCTTCCTTAAATTTGGCTTCCGCTGCTTTATCCCCTGGATTGGTATCGGGATGGTATTTCTTTGCGAGTTGTCGATATGCCTTTTTTAATTCGTCATCCGTCGCTGACCTGCTGACACCTAAGACCTCATAATAATCACGTTTATCTGCCATTTTATTCTTCACCTTTCATAGCCTTATCTATCGCTTAACACAACCCAGCCAATGATATAATATAGCATAGTTGTGAATGATTTTCAATGGCAAACAGGCAGTCAATACTGACCGCCCATTTACCTTTCTATTAATTTTTATGGAAGAACCGCAAGCCCAAATCCTAGGAACTTAAGCCTGTAGCGCTATCCGAGTTTCAGAACGATCTATCAAAAACCTTACCAGGAGCTTCTTTAGACTTCATAATATCAAGCTTTATCAGGAACCTTATCATGAAAACTCAATAAATTTCATAATATCAAGCTTTTCATGAACCTTACCATGAATACTCAATAATTTCCATAATATTAAGCTTTTCATGAACCTTACCATGAAAATCCGATGGATTTCATGGTAAGTGTTCTTTGAATGGAACCGAGAAGCTTATGTTTCTCGGTTACTATACCTTATACTTCTCTATAATCTCCATCCACTACATCATCATTATAGCCACTGGTGGAATCGCCTGTAGCTCCTCCTGCCTGGCCACCGAAGCCTGACATATCAGGACCTGGGCCGCCTGCACCTGCAGCGCCACTCTGCTCATAAAGCTTAGCGAATAATGCCTGTGCGTCCTCCATCAGCTTATCCTTAGCTGCCTTAATATCAGCAACCTCACCCTCGCTCATAACCTCAGGGTTGGATTTCTCGATCAGTTCCTTTAATCTTGCAAGATCAGCCTCAACGGTTGATTTTGCAGCAGCGTCAATCTTATCACCAACCTCGTTTAATGCCTTCTCAGTCTGGAATACCATGGAATCTGCATCATTTCTAACATCTACTGCTTCCTTACGTCTCTTATCCTGAGCCTCATATTCTGCTGCTTCTCTGACTGCCTTATCGATATCGCCATCGGATAAGTTAGAGCTTGCGGTAATGGTGATGTGCTGCTCTCTGCCTGTTCCAAGATCCTTAGCGGATACATTTACAATACCGTTGGCATCAATATCGAAGGTAACCTCGATCTGAGGAACGCCTCTTCTTGCCGGCGGAATACCATCGAGACGGAATTGTCCGAGGCTCTTATTGTCCTTTGCAAACTGTCTTTCACCCTGTACAACATTGATGTCTACAGCAGTCTGATTATCTGCCGCAGTTGAGAATACCTGGCTCTTCTTAGTAGGAATAGTGGTATTTCTCTCAATCAGTCTGGTAGCTACGCCGCCCAGAGTTTCAATAGAAAGTGACAACGGTGTTACATCCAGAAGGAGGATATCTCCAGCGCCTGCATCGCCTGCAAGCTTACCACCCTGAATGGAAGCACCGATTGCTACACATTCATCCGGATTCAAGGTCTTGGAAGGTTCCTGGCCTGTCAGCTGTCTTACCTTATCCTGTACAGCAGGAATTCTAGTGGAACCACCTACCAATAATACCTTTTTAATATCTGAAGGTGAAAGACCAGCATCACGAAGAGCATTCTGAACCGGTACTACAGTTCTCTCTACAAGATCATGAGTTAACTCATCAAATTTTGCACGTGTCAAGTTCATTTCAAAGTGCTTCGGTCCATCATCTGTAGCAGTGATGAAGGGAAGGTTGATGTTGGTAGTGGTGGAGGAGGATAACTCTTTCTTAGCCTTCTCAGCCGCATCCTTCAATCTCTCAAGAGCCATCTTATTGGTTGACAAGTCAACTCCATCAGATTTCTTGAATTCGTCAATCATATATCTGGTGATTCTCTCGTCAAAATCATCACCGCCAAGTCTGTTGTCACCAGAGGTAGCAAGTACTTCGATAACACCGTCACCGATGTCGATAATGGAAACGTCGAAGGTACCACCACCCAAGTCATATACCATAATTTTCTGTTCATGTTCATTGTCGAGACCGTATGCAAGTGCTGCAGCAGTAGGCTCATTGATAATTCTCTTTACATCCAGACCTGCAATCTTACCAGCATCCTTGGTAGCCTGTCTTTGAGCATCATTGAAGTATGCAGGAACAGTAATGACTGCCTCTGTCACCTTCTCTCCGAGATAGCTTTCTGCATCTGCCTTCATCTTCTGAAGAACCATTGCGGAGATTTCCTGAGGAGAATATCTCTTATCATCAATCTTTACTCTGTAATCAGTACCCATATGTCTCTTGATGGATGAGATGGTTTTATCTGAATTGGTTACAGCCTGACGCTTTGCAGGTTCACCAACGAGACGCTCTCCTGTCTTTGTAAATGCAACAACGCTGGGTGTTGTTCTCGCACCTTCTGTGTTAGCGATAACTACGGGTTTTCCACCTTCCATTACGGCTACACATGAATTAGTTGTACCTAAGTCAATACCTATGATTTTACCCATGTTCAAATCCTCCTATGATAAATTATTGTTTTACGATGGTTGCTAAGGAGGATTTATCCTCCTTATAATAATTAACAATGTTTGATCATTGACTCAGGAGGAATTTTCCTCCCTATGATAAATTATTGTTTTACGATAGTTACTCAGGAGGATTAACCTCCTTATAATAATATAGAATTTGTAACGATTAGATCAGGAGGATTTATCCTCCTAATTTAATTTAATTAACTACCTTTACCATGCTGTGGCGAACCACCATATCCTTATAGATGTAACCCTTCTGAAATTCATCGGTTACGAGGTTATCACCCATACTTTCATCCTCGCCATGCATTACTGCATTATGAAGGTTAGGATCAAATTCTTTTCCAACTGCATCAATCGGCTTCACACCGATTTCATCGAGTGCGGTCATAAGCTGACGGTAAATCAGTTCAATCCCCTGGGCAAATCCACTCTCCTTTTCTTTCTCTGTAACGGTGCCTAAGCCCCTCTCAAAGTTATCGACAATCGGAAGTATCTTTTCGATAAAGACTTTGATACCCGTATCATACATTAACGATTTTTCTTTTTCGGAACGCTTACGGAAATTATCAAATTCAGCCATGGTTCTCATCAGCCGGTCCGTAAGCTCCTCAATCTTCTGATCCTTTGCTGCAAGCTCCTTAGATTTGGAATTCTTGAAAAAGGATTTATTACTCTTTTCAGGCTTATCCCCGTCGCTGACTTCCGATAAATTTTCGTCTTCCACATCTCCCAAAATTTCAGTATCGAGAAGCTCCTCATCTGTCTGCGTTTCTTCCGGGCTCTGCACCTGATCCTCTATCAGTTGTTCCATAGCTTCCTTTGTCTTATCTTTCATTTCCTTCTCCTTCTCCATGGCGGCTTTCATAATTTCTATTGCTTTATCCTTATTATCCAAACGATGACTACCACCTTTCTTTTCTTATGAACCTTTATGTTTTTCTCTTGAATATCTCGTCGAGCTGATTCATCAAGGACTTCAGTGTATCTACCACCTTCTGATAATCCATTCTCTTCGGTCCGATAATACCAACCTTTCCGTATACACCCTCTTCAATTTCATAGGTTGCTGTTACCACGGAACACTCCTTCATGGCTTCAACCGGAGTCTCGTCTCCGATATAAACCTGAATGCCTCTGCTTTCCTCATCCTCAATCTTATCCTGGATCAGTCCCGTCAATGCCTTCTTCTCTTCTAAGGTATAGAGGAGATTGGCTGCTTTCTCTCTGTCACTCAGCTCAGGATACCTCAAGATATTGGTCGTACCGGAAGTAAATATTTCAATATCTTCCTCTTCATTCACAGCCTGCATGATCGCATCCAGAATATCATTGACAATATTCCTGTAATCACCGGCCTGCTCCTTCATCTGGGATATGACAGGAAGATTGATTTCTCCCAGATCCAAGCCCTGTAAAAATGTATTGATAATTATGTTGAGCTTTAAAAGCATTTCTTTATTTAAGGATGCTGATACCTGAATGATTTTATTCTTCACAATATTTCTTTCGAATACTATGACTGCCAATAGCTGATTTTCATCCATTTCAGTTAATTGAATGAACTTGACTCTCTTTTTATACTGTGGTGTAGACACCATGGTGGTATAATGTGTGTTCACAGCCAGAAGCTTTGCTACCTGTTGTAAAAGATTCTCGAGTTTATCTGCCTTCTCTAGCAGCATTTCCTTCATATCCTCAACTTCCTGCTCCTTATCCTTCAACAGCATATCCACATAAAGGCGATAACCTTTATCCGAAGGAATACGGCCTGCAGAGGTATGTGGCTGTATGATTAGTCCAAGATCCTCCAGATCGGACATCTCATTACGAATGGTGGCGGAGCTTAGATTCAAATCCGTATATTTTGATATTGTCCTTGAACCTACAGGCTCACCCGTCTCAAGATAATTTCGAATTACTGCCTGCAATATCTTCAGTTTTCTTTCATCCAACTGCTGCATATACTACCTCGTTCCGATGTAAGTTGAACTCCATTGAACCATTTTTACTATTGTTAGCACTCGTCTCGATAGAGTGCTAACATCTATAAATTAAAATATCACTATCATTTTCTTTTGTCAAGGCATTTTATGATTAATTTGAGAAATTAATCATATCTTAATATTCCCTGTAGCTCAAACTATCAGCAAACTCACAATCCGATGCCGATACTGATTGTTTCATAAGCTGAGTCAGGCTTCTGCAAAACATTGGTCTGTTCTGCAGAAGCCTGATAAAATTCATCTCTTATAATATAGAAAGGACTGCCTTCAGTCCAAAAGAAAAGCCGAAAACACATAGTTGCTGATATCTGTTCCGTATTCAGATAATCGTATCCGATCCCCGTCACAATTGATCAGCTTCTTCTCCTTCAGCTCTCTTAAGGGGTCACCGAAGATCTCCTCCGGCAGGACGGCGAACCTTTGAAGAAAGTCTTTTCTGCTGACCCCCTCCATTCTCCGCAGTCCCAGAAACATGAATTCTTCCATTCTCAGCTTCTGTGTCAATCTAGTAACCTCCCTGCGGATACCGAGCCTATCCTGATTGCTTCCGCCATCACCGCCAGTCTGCCCGATCTGATACTGATTACAAAGCTTAATGTAGCTTTTCAACTCCGGTTCGTTCGAAAATCTTGTACCGCCGAATAAGGAGGAAGCCCCGAGGCCAAGGCCTAAGTACTCCGTACCGATCCAGTATGAATTATTGTGCCTGCATTCATAACCAGGTTTGGCATAATTGGAGATCTCATACCGCTCATATCCGTATTGCTTCAAAATCTCCTTTGTCCTAGCATACATAGCCCGATCATTGTCTTCATCCGGCAATTCCTTTGCTCCGGGTGTACCTTCCCCATAACGCTCATAAAAATGCGTTCCTTCTTCTATGATCAGACTGTAGGCTGAGATATGTTCGGGTGCGAGACCTGCAATCCTGTGTAAGGAAGCCTCCCAGGCAGCTACGGTCTGACCCGGCAGTGCCGACATCAGATCCACATTAATATTGCAGAAGCCGAGCTCCCTGGCCAACCTGAAATTATCAAGGAACTCCTGATACACATGTATTCTCCCAAGCCTTCTAAGCTCAACGTCCTCTGTAGATTGCAATCCGAAGCTTAATCTGTTGATGCCTGCTTTCTTATATTCCTCCAGCTTATCCTTGGTAACCGTACCCGGGTTCGCTTCCAGAGTAGCCTCCATCACAGCCCAATCCATAGGAAAGACCTGTTTCAAAGCTTCCATAATACGATCAAGCTCTCCTTGTCCTAAGGAGGAAGGAGTTCCACCTCCGAAGAATATGGTAGGGACGATATAATCCTCCAGGCGTCCCTCATAGCTTTTTATTTCATGGAGCAGGGCATCGACATAGGCTTTCTTTTCTCCTTCTGTGGCAGGAGCGGACAGAAAATCACAATAATCACATTTTCTGACACAGAAAGGGATATGAATATACAAACCCAATTCCTTTTTCTTAGAGCTTATGATCTTACTGTTATCCGAATTATTCATCACGTCCATGGCAGCACCTGTTTCTCCTATATATATAGAAAAAGCTGTTCCAATGTTAGTCCATCAAAACAGCTTCCCTTCCTTACTGTCTAGTCTTCGTCCAGCTTCAGAACACTCATAAATGCTTTCTGCGGGATCTCCACATTACCTATCTGACGCATTCTCTTCTTGCCTTCCTTCTGCTTCTCCAGCAGCTTTTTCTTTCTGGTGATATCACCGCCATAGCACTTGGCAAGCACGTCCTTACGCATTGCCTTCACTGTCTCTCTTGCGATGATTTTACTACCGATAGCCGCTTGGATCGGTATCTCAAAAAGCTGTCTCGGTATCTCATCCTTCAGCTTTTCACACATCTTCCTTCCTCGCTCATAGGCACTTTCCGCATGGACGATGAAGGTTAAGGCATCCACTTCTTCCTTATTAATAAGAATATCCAACTTCACGAGATCTGACCGTACATAGCCCTTCAGCTCGTAATCAAAGGAAGCATAGCCTTTGGAACGGGATTTTAATGCATCAAAGAAATCATAAATAATCTCATTTAAGGGTAATTCATATTTCAGCAGCGCCCTGGTGGTCTCCATATATTCCATACCAAGATAAACTCCACGGCGTTCCTGACAAAGGCTCATGATAGAGCCCACAAATTCCGTCGTTACCATAATCTCTGCTGAGACCATGGGCTCCTCCAGATATTCGATCTCAGAGGGATCTGGCAGATTGGTAGGGTTGGTGATATCAAATACCTCCCCGCTGGTCTTGTGTACTTTATAGATAACGCTGGGTGCTGTCGTTACCAGATCCAGATTATATTCTCTCTCCAGTCGTTCCTGGATAATTTCCAGATGAAGCAGTCCGAGGAAGCCGCAGCGGAAGCCAAAGCCCAAGGCGATTGAGGTCTCCGGTTCGAATTGAAGGGAAGCATCATTGAGCTGCAGCTTCTCCAGTGCATCCCGCAGATCGGGATACTTTGCTCCGTCAGCCGGATACATACCGCAGTAAACCATCGGATTTACTTTCTTATAGCCGGGAAGCGGCTGTGCACAGGGACGTTTATTATCTGTAACCGTATCACCCACACGGGTGTCCTTCACATTTTTTAGGCTGGCGGTAAGATAACCTACCATTCCCGCAGTCAATTCCTCGGCAGGCAGAAATTGTCCGGGTCCGAAGATACCGAGCTCTACCACCTCGGCTGTCGCCCCAGTAGCCATCATACGGATCTCCGTACCTTTTCTGACCTTTCCTTCTTTAATTCTACAGAATACAATGACACCCTTATAGGGATCATATACAGAGTCAAAAATTAACGCTTGCAGCGGAGCTTCCGGATCACCCTTGGGAGCCGGTATCTTGTTTACGATCTGCTCAAGTACCTGATCAACGTTGGTTCCGACCTTAGCGGAAATCAGCGGAGCATCATGGGCTTCCAGTCCGATGACATCCTCGATTTCAGCTATTACACGTTCCGGATCTGCACTGGGTAGATCAATTTTATTGATGACCGGCATAATATCTAAGTTATGATCCAGGGCCAGATAGACATTCGCCAAAGTCTGTGCTTCTATACCCTGTGCGGCATCCACTACAAGGATCGCACCTTCACAGGCTGCAAGGCTGCGGGATACCTCATAATTAAAATCCACATGTCCCGGAGTGTCAATCAGATTGAAGATATACTCCTCACCGTTTTTAGCCTTATATACGGTTCGAACAGTCTGTGCTTTTATTGTGATTCCTCTCTCCCGTTCCAGATCCATGTTATCCAGAACCTGGGCCTGCATTTCGCGACTTGTTAAAAGACCTGTCATCTCGATAATACGGTCGGCCAGCGTCGATTTTCCATGATCTATATGTGCAATAATACAGAAATTTCTTATTTTACTTTGGTCTAAAGCCATCTTCGTCCTCCTGAGTATATAATCTCCGATTGTCTATACGGAGCGATTACCTGTCGAATTATATATGATTGTATATGAACAGAAGCAGGTTCATGATCTTTGCTGCGCTCGCATAATTGCAAGCAAGCTTGCATGGACGTAGCCTGCTACGGAGACGTAGCTTGCTACGTTTGCTCACTTCGCCTTATTATATCACACAGTTTTTATGCTAGCAAGATAATACATTTTCATAAGTCAGCTCCTGCAATACAACCATACATTAGTCTTTATTCCCCCTGAAGAACAGCATTCAATACCTTGGCGAAGGGTTCCATGGCATTTTTTGCTGATTCTAGGGTGTTCTTATTCGTTCCAAGCTCCATTAAAATACATTTCGGTTTAAGATGCATATTGTAACGATAACAATTCAAGTAATTCTTATAAAATAATCCGGGATAAAGCTCAATTGCCTTCAGCTGCATCTGCAAACTCAGCGCAAGATTATCCTGGATATAAGGATTTTCAAGATAAGCAATGGGTCCGTTCTGGTCACGGCTTAAGCCGTTGAAAAGCATAATCTGTGCTGTTTCCTTCCCATTTATCACTGTCGTTCTTCTATTCTCAGCTCCATCCCTATGTAGATCAATAATTACCTCTATGGTCGGATTGTCGTCAAGAATTGTTTGAACTCCATCCTTTGCCATATTATAAGCTTTACTACGTTCCAGCTTACCGTCAATGATGTCATAACAGGTGGTGTCATGAATCACATTATAACCGTAGTTATCCTCCAGTATCTGTGTGAGATAGCTCCCGACACCTACAACCGTATCAGCCTTCTCCTTTTCACGGCTGTCAATATAGGTCTCCTGAGAATGGGTGTGATAAATCAATATTTGCGGTTTATCATTTCTTTGACTTATTTTTAAATCCTCACCCAGAAGCTTTTCTGCATCAAATAATCCATCCGTTACCTTTGTCGCAGGATCAACAATATAGAAATTTCTTATCAGGAAGCTGACATCCTTAAGCTGTTCCATCGTATAGTCAATCACATTGCCCGGATTGGAGGCTTCGATTGCCTCCGGCTCCGGCCAGGGCTCCTCATCGGATTCCTGATATGTCACATCACCCTCCACTGAATTGATGGAAAGCTTTGTTTCGTCGCTTCCGAGGGTAGTATTACCTGCATACCTTGCCTGGCGGTCATTATAATATATACCGTTGGAAAGCAGATAGGCCTCGCTGATTGCCTCCTCCGGTAGAAGATACCGTTCGACTTTCTCCTTTGCATAGGTCTTCTGCAGGTTCTTCTCTGCATCGCTGATTAAAAAACCCTGGTCCTTAATAAAGGACGCTAATGGGAAATGCCTTGAAAGCATATTGAGCGGAAAAATCGCAGCCTCTTCTCCATCGGCATAATAACTGATCAGAGAAGAGCCGGATTCAATCACCTTATTACTGATATAATAATAAACTGCATCCTGATATCCCCCTGCTTGGCCCATTTCATTGGAGAAGGAAATAGCTGCAAATCGAACCAAGAGGTACACAGAGCCGATAATGATTATGGTCCATAGGATAAGGTAGATATTCAGGCGAAGACCTGTAAATCGGGGTCTACTTGCCAAATACCATGCATGATGTCTTTTCATTGCTGCGCCTCCAGACTGTTTACTTCAAAGACTGTTTATTCAAAGACTGCTTCTTTAAAGATTGCTTCTTCAAAGACTGCTTCTTCAAAGGCTGCTTCTTTAAAGATTGCTTCTTCAAAAACTGCTTCTTCAAAGGCTGCTTCTTCAAAGACTGCTTCTTCAAAGGCTGTTTCTTCAAAGACTGCTTCTTTAGAGATTGCTTCTTCAAAAACTGCTTATTCAAAGGCTGCTTCTTCAAAAGCCTGATTCATTATATTGCGGCGCCTGTTCATTTATACCTTCCAGTCACTGTCATACCTTGGCACGGATAACATCTGAAAGCGATTTTCCGAGAAATTTAGTGTACTGTCACATTGACCCATGTGACAATATATTGAATTCTGCTAGTCCGACGACAGTCTTTCAAAATACTATGATACACTCTGTGCAAAGCAGGTATTGATGGCCTCAGAAATCGTAAAGCTGATCTGCTTCACGGACTCGTCAATATTTTTCGGAGTAACGAACATATTATCAATCTGCTGTTCTCTTACTTCAGTAATAAACCGTTCAATTTCCTCATCCTCAAAGCCGCTCTTTTCCATATACTTTGTCAAAGTATCTGAAACTATGGTAGCTGCATCCACAACCGTTGGGCACCCGATGGCAATCACCTTCGTCCCCAGGGTAGCTTCATTCAATGCCTTTCGATTATTGCCGACTCCTGATCCCGGACTGATTCCGGTATCGGTGAGCTGTACCGTTGTATTAACTCGACTGACACTCCTGGATGCCAAGGCATCAATTACAATCAGAAGCTTCGGATGTGTCTCATCTATAATTCCTTTAATGATTTCTACCGTCTCCATACCCGTCTGTGCCATCACTCCGGGAGAAATTGCGCTGACACTGCCCAGATGATTCTTCTCTTTAAATTCGTCCCCATATTCCTTAATCAGATGTCTTGTGATAAACAGATTATCTACCACCTGCGGTCCCAGCGCATCCGGTGTAACCTCCCGGTTGCCTAGACCGACCACTAGAATTTCTTCTTTTTTTAAGCTACCTGCAAGGGACTTTAGCTGTCTGGCAATTTCCTCCGAGGCCGGCTTATAATAATCTGTACTGGATTGATTCATCTTCGGGGCTTCAATCGTGATATAGGTCCCGATGGGCTTCTGCATCGCTTTTGCTCCGCGTTCATCCTTGATGTTTACCACCGATACTCTGATATCGTTCTTTTCATCATAATTCTCTTTCAATACGACCCCTTTGATTTCCACATCATCTTCAGGAAAGCTCTCTCTCACTTCCAAAGCCAGGTCTGTTCTGATCTTTTTATTCACTGTATTTCCCTCCAGAATAATATATTTCCATTATTTCTTCATTATTTTTTACAAGGTTTTTTAAAAATATGTATTGACAGAACAAATCCGATGGACTACTATATAATAGTATGTTTCCATTAGAACGTCCGTGTCCGGATTTAATGAAACAAAGTATTCGAGCGATCATACCCAGCTTACATCTCACTCTCAATTTGGTGTATCTGGCACTGTGGTTGATAATAATTTTATATTTGGAGGTGTACGAATTGGCTAACATTAAATCTGCTAAGAAGAGAATCTTAGTTAACGAGACAAAGGCTGCTAGAAATAAGCAAATTAAGTCCAAGGTTAAGACGATGATTAAGAAAGTAGATGCTGCTGTTGCTGCAGGAAACAAGGAACTTGCAAAGACTAGTTTAGTTGAAGCAGTTTCCGAAATCGATAAAGCTTGCTCAAAGGGTGTATATCATAAGAATACAGCATCCAGAAAAGTATCCCGTTTATCCAAGGCTATCAATAATATTGCATAAAGAAGTAATGACAGGCTGCCCTATGGCAGCCTTATTTTTTTCTGATTACTGGGGATATAGATGCTCTTCTATCTAATAGACTAACTATGTCAAGTAGTTAATTTATATTGGTTGTAACTGTTTAGAAACTGTACATTGAAAATCGCATGACAAATAAAGCACCTTTAAAGCTGCCTTGAAAAAGTGATATTAGAAGCAGAAATTATTTTATGTAAGC
>JAEZGK010000104.1 GCA_023437365.1 Bacillota bacterium | reverse complement strand
GAGCTCGTTCACCAGCCTTGTGCTGTTCAGCTGTTTGGGCGACACGTTAATGCCCACCACCAGCCCGCTCTGATAACGGTTGTTCCAGTCCGCAGCCTGCGCCGCCGCCTGCCGCAGCACCCATATGCCGATGTTGTTGATGCTGTCCGTCTGCTCGGCGATGGGGATGAATTCTCCCGGCGATATCATGCCAAACTCGGCGTTCTTCCAGCGTATCAGCGCCTCCGCGCCGATCAGAGCGTTGTCGGGTATTCTGAACTGCGGCTGATAATAAAGCATCATCTCCCGCGTGACATCCTCGCCGCGCAGCAGAAACTCGATAGCGTTGCGGCGCTGCGTCTTCAGGCGAATCATTTCGCTGAACATGGCCACCCGTCTGATGCCCTGTTCCTTCGCGTAGTAAAGAGCGATATCCGCGTTCTTGAGCAGCCCGCCCACGTCCGTTGCGTCGTGAGGAAATTTGGATATGCCGACGCTGAGCGCGGGGCTGAACTCATAGCCGTCGATATATATGTTTTGACTGCAGTATTCGATAATCTGCGTCGCCAGACGGATCGCTTTATTGCCGTCGCAGTCTCCCGTGTAGGCATGAACGAACTCATCCCCGCCCATACGCGCCAGTATGGAGCCGTCGCAGTTCATTACAGACAGGCGCTTGGCCAGCTCGATCAGCACCTTGTCGCCCATCTCGTGCCCGTACGTATCGTTGATCAGCTTGAACCGGTCTATGTCGATATACATAAGCGTAACGTGCCCGCCGCCCGCCGCGCCCCGTTTTATCTTCTCCTCCAGCCAGTCCAGCAGATACCGCCGGTTATACAGGTTGGTCAGCATGTCCCGGTTGGAGATAAAGGCGAGCTCCTCATTCTTCTTGCTCAGTTCCTCGTTCTTCAGCCGCAGCGCCTCGTTCACATCGCGCAGATCCCTCGTATGGCACTCGATGATCTGCTCCAGCTCACTGTTGATCCTCTTCTCCTCTGCCAGCAGCGTCTCCTTTTTGATGGAGGTGCTGAAGTAAAAGCTCAGGGCCGCATAAGCCCCCACGAAGGCATAATAGCCAAGCAGTTCGTATATATCAAAATGGGTGGCTGCCATTGCGGCCAGCGGGCCCGCCAGCAGCACAGCATACTTGACAATCCGGCTCGCGGTGCTTCCGAATACGTTCTCAGTGGGCGCAACGCTGATCTTTCTGCTGTACATCCGAATCAGGCCGCCGCCCGCGGTGACGAGCATCGCGCCGATATACAGCACATCAATGGCGGAATTAGCGCTGTACCAGCCGTTAAAGTTAGCGTGATAGTAATAAAGATCCGTGAGAGCAAAAGCCGTGAACCCGGCAATAGCCACCTTGATGTGCAAATCAATCTTCCCGCTTTTGACGGACATGAGCCATATGGACAGCGCCATGAATGTCAGCACATTCACCAAAATGCTCGCGGCTGACAACGGACCGTCCTGCAAGATGATGTCTATGAATGTGATATCCCTGTCCAGCAGCAATAACCAGAGAACCATCAGCACCATAACGGAGAACATTACAGCATCCAGCAGCAGCTTGGCGCGGTTCCATCTTTTCATCTGGTAGGTGATGAACAGTATCGCATTGACCAGTATCAGCGCGTTGGGTATGAAATACAGATGCAATTGGAGCAAGTTGCCCGACGGGTCTATGCCAAGGCCCAGTATCCACACCGCCCGGAGTATATCCGCCGCTGTCCAGGCAAAAAACGAGATACTGAGCAGCAGCCATATGGCGGGGACGGCGCGCGGCTTCAGCGGTTTTAAAAAAACGCACAGCGTCACGGAACCGGCGATAAACGCGCCCAGCGGCGATAGTATATAAGGGAGCACCTCGGCCCCCGAAATTATGGTATACGAATAAACCAGCAGGTAAACGCCTAACAGGCTTAATAGCAAAATCAACACTGATTTCTTCAAATTATTTCACCTATTCCATGTGCCATGATGCTATCTATAAACCGCGATAACGCAGCGTTCTGTATATATAATCGTGCGTTATATTAATTACTTAATAATAATCCTTCCGAATTAACGAGCATTTACTTCCAATTCCCACCCGGTATGCCCCTCTACCGCACTCCGGAATCAGCGGATCGCGGCGTTCAGCCTCTCCTCCGCGGGCTCTAAATACAGCTGCTCAAACCGGTCCGCCGTCACCGCCTCGCCCAGCAGATAGCCCTGCACCTGATCGCACCCGATCGCGACCAGCCTGGCCAGCTGAGCGTGCGTTTCCACGCCCTCGGCAA
Organism: Bacillota bacterium; assembly: GCA_023437365.1. Taxonomy (GTDB): domain Bacteria; phylum Bacillota; class Clostridia; order Lachnospirales; family Lachnospiraceae; genus Mobilitalea. The sequence goes on along the minus strand of JAEZGK010000104.1, from coordinate 917 downwards.
TGGTCTTCATGCTGATGGACTTGGCCATCAGCACCAGCGCCCGCACGATCTGCTCATTGCGGTCGCTCGCCGTAATGGAGTCGATGAGCGGCTTGGCGATCTTGATGCGGTCGAACGAATACTGCTTCAATGCCATAACGGACGAATAGCCCGCGCCGAAATCGTCCACGGACACCGACATGCCGATGGACTTGAACAGGTTGAATATCTGCACCAGCCGGTATTCCCCCTCCAGCGCCACGCTTTCAGTAATCTCGATGTCCAGCCACGCCGGGTTGAAGCTGCCGCCGCCCGACAGGCTCTGCAGCTTTTCCATCAGCCTCGAGCTGTTGAGCTGCTTGGGCGATATATTGACGCCGATCACCAGATCCCCGCTGTAGCGGCTGTTCCATGCGGCAGCCTGCGCCGTAGCTTCGCCCAGCACCCACATGCCGATGTGATTGATGCGGCCCGACTCCTCCGCGACGGGAATGAACTCAGCCGGTGATATCGTACCCAGCTCCGCATTGTGCCAGCGTATCAGCGCCTCCGCCGCGATCAGCCTCCGATCGGGTATCGAGAACTGCGGCTGATAATGCACGCTGAATTCGGAGGTGATATCGTCGGAACGCAGCAGCATCTCGATGGTGTTGCGCCGCTGCGACTTCTGCCGGATCATGCTGCTGAACACCGCAAACCGTCCCTCGCCTTGCTCCTTGGCGTGATACAGCGCGATGTCCGCGTTTTTCATCATCGTGCCCACGTCCTCCGCATCCAGCGGGTATATGGATATGCCGATGCACAGCGACGGGCTGAACACATAGTCGTCCACATAGATATGGTGGCTGCATTGCTCGATGATTTGCCCGGCAAATAAGGCAGGTTCCCGGCTGTCCGCCAGGCCCGCCAGCACAAACACGAACTCGTCGCCGCCCATG
>JAEZGK010000009.1 GCA_023437365.1 Bacillota bacterium | reverse complement strand
TCAGGATAAACCGTCCAAACAGGTAATGCTGTGCTGTCTGCGCAGATTCTTCCATGATCTTCCTGATTTTGGTACGTTTCTCCTCTTTGACAAGACCTGTGACAGCTTTTTTAAACTTGTCGCTGTAGTACATAAAGAAAAAGATGTAAACCAGCATCAGCAACAGGTTTGTAAGGAATGAAAACACATTGGAAACGATGCCGGTGAGCTGGCTTCTTATCATCTCCGGATTGAAGGACAGGGGAGATGACTCCTGCTGCCCCTGCCGGGAACTGCCACCCTGTCCGCTTTGCTGCTTATTGCCCTGCTGATTATTCGGCTGCTGATTATCCCGGTCAGATTGCTGAAGCTGCTGCTGTGATGGCGGCAGCTGTTTTTCGTCCTGCTGCTGCGACTGCTGTCCTCCCTGCTGCGGATCATGCTGCTGTGTTCCGGATTGCTGCTGAGGCTGCTGCTGTCCGGATTGCTGATGTTCCTGCTGCTGTTCCTGTTCCTGAGATTGCTGTCCACCCAGGTTTTCTATCTGCAGTTTGTTGCTGAGGAAGTCCTGTGCCTGTTCAATTTTGGGTTGGAGGCGTTTTTCGATTTCAGGCCAGTTGCCGGCGATACGGTTTGCCTGTGCCACCAGCAGAAAGACCAAAAAGGCAATGAAGGCAACGATGATCAGGTCTGACAGCAACACTGCCAGTCCCCTGCCGAGCCCCCACTGCTGAAATTTTGCTGCCACGGGCGACATGAGCATCGACAGAATGATGGCAGTCACCACGGGGACAAGGAAGGTTTTTCCAAGTACCAGTCCGGTAATGATGAAATAAAGGCTGCCGGTAATCAGAAAGATCACCAGGATGATTTTAAAGTTTTTGCCATTGGAGGCCTGAGTAGTATCTTTCATATTCATTGGAATTCATTTGAAACAGACAAAAATCAAAACTCAAGCCATTTTCAGGAAAAGGTAAAAAACCATTGTTTACTACAGCTTCTGCAGCAGGAACCGTGGACCGGCAGACGCAGAATGGGGTAATTTTCCACAGAAGTTAAATTACACGAATCAGGGCGAATTACACGAACGGGTGCGGGGGCCTGTGCGCAGGCAGATATTAAATGCTCACAAAACGCAAAGACGGAGAGGCGCAGAGAAGTTTTTACAAAGGTGGTTCTGCTTTGTGTTTCTTAGTGCCTTTGCGCCTTTGTGGCTTTTCTCAACTCTTCACCTGAAGCTAAAATCCTGAAGCTTCCTGATCCCGGCCGGTGTTATATCGCGATCTTTCTTTTTAACTTTTTCGCCTGCCTTAGTGGTAAAAAAATTCAACCACCAAAACTCCAAAATCCAACAAAAGGCACCAAAAGAAAAACTCTCCTCTCCCAACTCGCTACGCAACCATTTTTCCTTTTACTACATCTCACTAAAAAAACAGCATTATGAAAAGGATCAACGAATCACTAAAACTGGCTTTCATCGCAATTTCTTTATTTTTATGGGGCTGCTGGCAGGATACACCCGGAAACAGAACTGCAACCGGCAGAACAGGTTTGTTTGAAAAAGTTACCGAACCTGAATCGTCTGAAAGAGGTACCGGAGCAGAGGGATTTTTAGGTTTTTCTTCCGATTCATATTCAGGATCCAAAGGAGGAGCATCCTATACCGGTACAGGCCACTGGGGTGACGGAAGTCCAAACGGCCAGTACGAACCCGGCATCATGACTGCCGGCGAATGGAATGACCTCGACAACTGGGAATTCTGGATCAACTTATTAAGAAACCAGGAGTACCATGAAGATGTGAACAGATGGAAACTCAAAGAAATTACAAGATACAGCTTTGTTGTTGAAGACAACAAGGGATCACTGGTTGCCAATGCTGAAATCAGCCTTATATCAGGAGGAACGGAAGTCTGGAAATCAAAAACAGACAATAAAGGGAAAGCTACCCTGTGGTCGGATTTGAACCTGAGCGGACTGACTGCCCGCATCAAATTTGAAGATACCGAAGAACATATGGAGGCTGTGGATCATACCAGGGGAATCAACAAGGTGTACCTGGACAGGTCCATAGAAAACAAAAAGATCATCGACATCTGTTTTGCAGTCGACGCAACCGGCTCAATGGGCGATGAAATCAATTATCTGAAAGCAGAATTAAAAAATGTAATCGTACGCATCAAACAGAACAATCCGGCACTGGAAATGCGTTTTGGGTCGGTGTTTTACAGGGATGAGGGGGATGAATATGTGACCCGGCCATTTCAGTTTACAAGTGATGAAAACAGTTTGGTTTCGTTTATATCCGGACAGTCGGCCGATGGTGGGGGCGATTACCCTGAGGCTGTACATTCTGCACTGGATGTTGCCATCATGCAAAATTCGTGGAACAGCGATGCTTCTGCCCGGATCCTGTTTTTAGTACTGGATGCTCCGCCTCATTACACGCAGGAGGTCATATCCAGTATAGAAGCAAACATCATAAGGGCAGCAGAAAAAGGTATTAAAATCATACCTGTCACCGCTTCGGGCATCGATAAATCGACAGAATATTTAATGCGCAACTTTGCCATCCTGACCAATGGCACCTATGTATTTATAACCGATCACAGCGGCGTAGGCAATGCACACCTGGAACCCACGATCGGAGAATTTGAAGTTGAAAAACTGAATGATCTGCTGGTGCGGCTGGTGAGTGAATATGTTCCATAGGCAGCTTCAAGCTTCAAGCCTCAAGCTTCAAGCTTCAAGCTGACGATCCCTGAATAAGGTTGACAGATTTTACTTATTTGTTACCTTCATTTTTTATTTAATTTCTATCGGACAATTATGAGCCAGAGGTTCTCTTTTTGGCTTAAAATCAAGGTGGCTCGATGCCA
>JAEZGK010000002.1 GCA_023437365.1 Bacillota bacterium | reverse complement strand
CAATGGCTTCTATGATTTAGCCACTGCATATCAGTCCGTGCACATCAACTATTGAAAGCGCCGTGTACCGAACGGTACGCACGGTGCTGTGAGAGGACGGCGGTTAGTCACCGCCTCCTACTCGATTTTAAGTATGTTGTTAAAATTTAATAAAAAGGACTTGCATTTTTTTGAAATTATGGTAATATTATTTATGGAAACGTTACCGATAACGTTACTGGCAACGTATCCAAAGAAAATTATAAACAAATTGGTTCGGCATTCTTGTGCTAAACCACAACGAGAAGGAGAGGTAGTCATGAAAAAAATTAGTAAAGTATTTGCAATCCTGTTAGCTCTTATGATGATTGTAGGTTCTTTCGCGGCATGCGGTAAAAAAGAAGCAGCACAGGATCCTGCTGAGAGCACCCCCGCAGCTAAAACTCAGGATACAGCAGAAGCTACACCTGCTGCAGATACCGCCAAAGAAGAGAAGGTAGATGAAATCTATTTCCTGAACTTCAAGCCGGAGATCGCAGAGGTTTATAACCAGATTGCAGCTGATTACGAGGCAGAGACAGGTGTTAAGGTTAAGGTTGTGACAGCGGCAAGCGGTACATACGAGCAGACCTTAAAGTCAGAGGTTGCTAAGTCAGATCCTCCGACAATCTTCCAGATTAACGGACCTGTTGGCTACGAGTCCTGGAAGGATTATTGTGCCAACCTAAAAGACACACAGTTATACAGCTATTTATCCGATAAGAGCCTTGCAGTTACAAGCGGTGATGGAGTTTATGGTATTCCTTACGTTGTAGAAGGTTACGGCATTATCTATAATAACGCTATCATGCAGAAATATTTCGCATTAACAAACAGAGCAACCACTGTTGCTTCCATGGATGAAGTAAATAACTTCGCAACCCTGAAGGCTGTTGTTGAGGATATGACAGCTCATAAGGCTGACCTTGGTATTGAAGGCGTATTCGCTTCTACTTCCTTAAGTGCAGGCGAGCAGTGGAGATGGCAGACACATCTTGCTAATCTTCCTTTATACTATGAATTTAAGGATAACACAGCATTTGATAACACTGTTCTTGCAGGCCTGGCATCCAATGAGATCCAGTTCAAGTATGGTGATAACTACAGAAATATTTTTGATTTATATGTAAATAACTCCGCATCTAAAAAAGGTCTGCTCGGCAGTAAAACTGTAAATGACTCCATGGCTGAGTTTGCACTTGGACAGTGCGCTATGGTTCAGAACGGTAACTGGGCATGGTCACAGATCAGCGGTGTAGACGGTAATGAAGTTAAGGCTGAGGATATTAAGTTTATGCCTATCTATACCGGTGTAGCAGGAGAAGAGAAGCAGGGCTTATGTGTTGGTACTGAGAATTACTTTGCTATCAACAGTAAGGTATCCGATGCTAAGCAGAAGGCTTCCGTCGCTTTCGTTGAGTGGCTGTTCTCCAGTGATAAGGGTAAAGCTTATGTTACTAACCAGTTAGGTTTCATCGCTCCCTTCAATACCTTTACCGATGCTGAGAAGCCGGCTGATCCGCTCGCAAAAGAAGTGCTTGCATGGATGTCAAAGGACGGCGTAAGCTCAGTGGCTTGGACCTTCGCAGCTTTCCCGAGCGAGGACTTCAAGAATGCCTTTGGTGATGCTTTACTGGAATATGTTCAGGACAGCAAGACCTGGGAAGATGTTGCAGCTACAGTGAAGGATTCCTGGAAGGCTGAAAAAGCAAAATAATGAAGTAAACTGTTCATCAACAGGGAATGCTTCGAAAATCATGTATATGAGTTTTGGAGCATTCCCGATGTTTTATGGATAATCGATGCACTTTCGCATCCCGAAGGAAACGTGAAGGAAAATCATCTTCACGCAGGAAGAACTCCTGAATGTATTCCACTGGTAATTCATTCTGAACCTCTTCTTGACCTTAGAATGGAGATTATTATGCAAAGACACAATAAAAAATATTTTCCCATATTTGTACTTCCAACCTTGATTGCTTTTACAATAGCCTTTGTAATCCCATTTATCCTTGGTATATTCCTTTCTTTTACTGAGTTTACCTCCGTAATTGATGCTAAGTGGGTAGGAATTAAGAACTATGCAGTAGTATTTCAAAATAAGGAGTTCCTGAACGCACTTTGGTTCACCGTGAGGTTTGCGGTTGTAGCGGTAATCACAATCAATGTATTTGCTTTCTTGCTGGCTATGCTGTTGACAAGAAAGATTAAAGGCACGAACCTTTTTCGTACCGTTTTCTTTATGCCGAATTTGATCGGAGGAATCGTACTGGGTTACATCTGGCAGCTGTTACTCAACGGAGTACTTTTTAGATACGAGGTGACATTGACCTTCAAACCGGAATACGGTTTCTGGGGTCTGATCATCCTGATGAACTGGCAGATGATCGGTTATATGATGGTTATCTACATAGCCGGCATCCAGAACGTACCGAAGGATATCATCGAAGCGGCGAAGATTGATGGTGCAGGCGGTTTGCAGATTTTAAGAAAGATTACGATTCCCATGGTAATGCCATCCTTTACAATATGCTTATTCCTTACCATGTCAAATTCCTTTAAGCTATTTGATCAAAACCTGGCTTTGACAGCAGGTGCACCGTCCAAGAAGACGGCGATGCTTGCCCTGGATATCTTTAATACCTTCTATGGCTCTGTTGGCAGTGAAGGCATCGGACAGGCAAAAGCAGTTATATTTTTTATCATCGTTGCAGTCGTAGCATTTATCCAGCTTAGGATAACTCGCAACAAGGAGGTGGAAAACTAATGAGTATAGAAGGAAGTAAGGGCAGATTTGGCAGGGTGATATTATTTCTTTTTTTATCGGCATTAAGCATCCTGTTTTTATCTCCGATACTGATTGTTTTCATTAACTCCCTAAAAGGAAAGTTCTTTATTAGCGAAACACCCTTTGAATTGCCGAATGGCAAGACCTTCGTTCAACTTGAAAACTACACCAGCGGAATTGAAAAGACCGGATTTATACAAGCAGCAGGATGGTCCTTCTTTATTACGATTTGTTCTGTGGCAGTAATTATCCTATTTACTTCGATGACAGCCTGGTTTATCACAAGAGTAAAAAATAGATTTCATAATATACTGTATTATGCATTTGCATTTTCCATGATCGTACCCTTCCAGATGGTAATGTTCACTATGACCAAGGTAGCGAATGTACTTCATCTGGATAATCCAATCGGTATTATCTTTATCTATCTGGGCTTTGGAACCGGACTATCCGTATTCATGTTCAGCGGCTTTGTAAAATCCATCCCGCTGGAGTTGGAAGAAGCCGCGATGATTGATGGCTGTAATCCGCTGACCACTTTTTTTCGTGTGGTTATGCCTGTATTGAAGCCGATTGCCGTGACAGTCGGCATCCTGAATACGATGTGGATCTGGAACGATTATCTGCTTCCTTATCTGGTTATCGGTACGGAATATAAGACAATCCCGATTGCTATCCAATATCTGAAGGGCGGTTACGGCTCCATTGATATGGGTGCGATGATGGCGATGCTGGTTCTGGCGATTATCCCGATCGTGGTATTCTATCTGACTTGTCAGAAGTACATTATTGAGGGTGTTGTTGCCGGAGCAGTCAAGGGTTGAGAAAGAATTTACAGGTGTATATAGATTAGATAAAGGATGTGACGGAATGAATAAGCGTGGAAGCGGAATTCTATTACCTATTGCCAGTCTTCCTTCAAACTATGGAATAGGTTCTTTCTCAAAAAGTGCATATCAGTTTATAGACTTTTTGGAAAAGGCAGGACAAAAGTATTGGCAGATATTACCCATCGGTCCGACAAGCTATGGGGATTCCCCGTATCAGTCCTTCTCAACCTTTGCAGGCAATCCCTACTTTATTGACCCTGATCAGCTGATAGAGTCAGGGCTGTTGACTACCAAGGAATGTGAAGGCTACGATTTTGGCATGGATGCCGGATACGTTGATTACGAAAAGATATATTTATCAAGATTTGATATGCTGCGTAAGGCTTATGATAGAAGTGGCTTTCGAAAAGAAGCCGCATACATAAGCTTCCAGAAGGAGAATGTCTCCTGGCTTGGGGATTATGCCTTATATATGGCTATCAAGGATTCTTACGGTGGACTAAGCTGGATAGAGTGGGACGAGGATATTAAGCTTCGCAGACCACAGGCGATGGAAGCTTATCAGAAGAAACTTAAGAATGATATTGAATTCTATGAATTCATACAATATCAATTCCATTGCCAATGGAAGGCCCTGAAGAGCTATGCCAATAAGAAGGGAATTCGAATTATCGGAGATCTGCCGATTTATGTTGCCTTTGACAGTGCGGATACCTGGTCGCGTTCTGAACTCTTTCAGCTGGATGAGAAGCAGAATCCGATTGCGGTTGCAGGATGCCCTCCGGATGCATTTTCTAACACAGGACAGCTGTGGGGAAACCCCTTGTATCGTTGGGAAGAGCACTCCGCTACGAGGTATCAATGGTGGTTGGAGAGAATCTCCTACAGCCTTAACCTGTATGATGTAGTCAGAGTAGATCATTTTAAGGGTTTTGATGAGTATTATTCCATACCTTACGGAGAAGAGACGGCAATCAACGGTCATTGGGAGAAGGGTCCCGGTTATGAATTCTTCCAGATCTTAAAGGAACAGCTAGGAGATGCGGACATCATTGCTGAGGACCTGGGATATATCACCCAGTCGTTAAAGGATCTTCTGAAGAAGACTGAATATCCCGGAATGAAGGTACTGCAATTTGCCTTCGATTCCAGGGAAGAAAGCGATTATCTGCCTCATAATTATGATAAGAACTGCATTGTATATACCGGCACACATGACAATGATACCATTATCGGCTGGCTGAAGAGCATCAATCAGGCTGATTATGAGCTTGCCCGCAGATATTTGAATCTTAAAGAGAAGAGCATGGAGAATATCCATTGGGATTTTATTCGTCTTGCGCAACAGAGTGTTGCTAAGCTTTGTATCATTCCAATTCAGGATTATCTCGGACTCGACTCGGAAGCAAGGATTAATATTCCTTCGACTTTGGGTAATAATTGGAAATGGCGTGTCAGCAACGAAGAGTTGACAGAGGAATTGGCACAAAAGATTAAAGAGATTACGCTTGTTTACGGAAGATAACATGGAGGCGTGGTATGTAATATTGCTTTTTTATACCATTACTGATATAATGCTTTAGGATAATAAAGTAACTCATTTGCAGAGGAAGAATAGCAATGGAAACAACAATCAAAGATATAGCAAGAATTTGCGGTGTTGCTGTAAGCACTGTATCCAGAGCCATCAACAATCACCCCGACATTAATGAAGAGACTAAAAATCAGATTATGCAGGCCATCAAGGAATATAACTATATTCCCAATAACAGTGCCCGTAATCTGAAACGCTCGGAATCGAATACCATAGCGGTATTAATCAAGGGCATCAGCAATCCTTTCTTCAATAATATGTTGAAGGTGTTTGAGAATGAGATTCAGAAAAGGAAATATTCTTTCCTGTTGCATCGTGTGGAAGAGCATGAGGACGAGATTGACCTTGCCTTATTACTGGAGAAGGAAAAGAGACTGAAGGGGATCGTATTTCTTGGAGGCTATTTCAGTCATTCTGAGGATAAGCTGAATAAGCTCAATGTTCCATTCATCCTGAGTACCGGCGGTATCGGCGAACAGATTAATAAAGAGTACTACTCTTTTGTTACCGTGGATGACTTTCGGGAAAGCTACAAGATGGTAGATTACCTCTGTAAGCTTGGACATAGACGGATAGCAATCATAGCAGCTCCCCCGGATGATGAGAATATAGGAAAGCTACGTCTGGACGGCTATCGAAGAGCGCTGCAGGATAACGGACTTTCCTTCGAACAGGAGCTTGTCTTCTATCGAAAGGACTCGGGTATAGAGGCATTCTCCATGCAATATGGTTATGAGGTTACTAAGGAATTAATCCAGGCTGGAACGGACTGTACCGCAATCTATGCAATCTCTGACAGTATGGCCGTGGGAACCTGCAAAGCAATATTCGAATTGGGTAACAGAGTTCCTGAGGATTATTCTGTTGCAGGATATGACGGTATGGATATCTCCTTTTATTATCATCCCTCCATCACGACGATCCGCCAACCGGTAGAGGAGATGGCTGAAGAGAGTATTAGAATACTATTTGACCTGATTGACGGCAGAATCCAGCACGAGAGCAAGACCTTTGAGGCGGAGCTTGTCATCGGACAATCAACACAACTTAAGTGAATAGATGAATGAGGGGCACCAGCATTTATCCGGCACTCCCGAGAGAGGGATGCTAGATATTGATAAACAGCTCCTCATTTTTACATTAACTATCTTTTTTATAAAATTTAATAGTTTTTTAATGGGAAAATGAAAAATAATATTGTATGATAGGAGACAACAAAGAATAAAGACTGTGTGCCGAAGCATTTGGCAGATTGGAGAACACAATGAATCGATTTCGTAATTTTATGTATGGCAGATATGGCTTTGACCAACTCTCCAGAGCGCTGGTGGTGGTATCGCTGCTGCTGTCCGTCTTTACCATATTCATTCGGGCAAGCTGGCTGACACTGCTTCTTTATATTCCGCTGATTTATGTCTTCTATCGTATGATATCCAAGGATATCCAGCGAAGAACCAGGGAGAATATGGCTTATTGCAGGATGGCAGATACGGTGAAGAAGAGGATCAATAATCTTAAGTTATCCTTAGTGGGAACGAAAACACATGCGTATTATAAATGCTCCCATTGTAAACAGACGATTCGGGTTCCCCGTGGTAAAGGGAAGATTTGCATCACCTGCCCGAAGTGTAAAGCAGAATTTATCAAAAGAACATAATTTGGAGAAAGCCGCTTGACAATGAGCGGCTTTCTTTATAATAAGAAAGTAATTCACTATTGTTCTACAGTACATTATTCATAAGCCAGCATTAACAGGTCTCTGCATGAAGAGACAGCAGTTTTTAAGATTTCCTTAAGGTAGTACAGATGTGTTGCATAATCTGAAAAAATATTATAGTATGGATTAAATATGAGGCACTTGCTATAAAAGACAGGAGTAGACAATATGAGATTACATAAAGAGAATAATGATGGAATTTACGGCAGGAAGCTGTTTTTACGCGCTGCTATTTCCCTGTTGATGACAATTTGTATGATTATGACCCCAATCACCGCCGTATCGGCAGCTGCCCCGGAGACATCGGATTCGGCAGGTAAAGCAACGGTGGATCAGCCGGTGGTCACCGTACAGCTAAAGTATGGAATTATGACGTCCAGGGCAGCCGGAGGATACACCTTTTATGATATGAATGATCAGTCAGAGGATACTGCAGCAATCGAGGTTACGGAGAATAGTAAGGTCATGGTTCCGATTGTTGAGTTAACTCAGTTGTTGAACGGTGTTAATTATCAATATATCAAAGCGAAGAAGACCCTGACGGTTACCAATACCCTAAACGGTAAGAAAGTGGTATATCCAATCGGAAAGAATTATCTGAATTATTATTCCTCCGCAAAGGCGAAAGCTTCGAAGAAGAAGATATCAGAGGCTACTTATGTATCAGAACGAAGCGGGGCATTGATGGTCCCTGCCAATTCACTCAAATATATCATGGGTACAACGGCAGGCTACAGATATTATCAGCCCTCCCAGATGCAGGAGAAGGGTTATGATACCTATACCTACAGCGGTTTATTTGTCTATAATACGAAGCAGGCAGTTACCGAGCTGCCCTTGGCTCCCAGGGTATATGGAATTCCTTCCACGGTAAAGATAACCATCCCGGAGGGATATTCTGTGGCACAGATCTTCGAACTATTGGTTAAGAAGGGAATCTGTACTTCAACAGCCGGACTTTATGATGCCATGGCAAATTATGATTATACTGTAAATTATCCGCTGATCAAGGAGCTTCCTGAGAATCCGAACCGTTGCTTTAAGCTGGAGGGATACCTTTATCCGGATACCTATGAATTTAAGCTGTTAAGTAAACCGGAGGATGCCATCGGTAAATTCCTGCGCAACAGTAAGGTCAAGATTACCGATGCCGATAAGCAGAAGGCAGCAGAGCTGGGCTACAGCATCAATGAGATACTGACCATCGCCTCTATGATTGAGAAGGAAGCCGGGAATAAGGCTATGATGCCTGATATTTCTGCTGTGATCCATAACAGACTAAAGATTAAGATGAAGCTTGAACATGAATGTACAAGAAATTATGTAGAGCGTTATATTAAACCTTATATTACGGGTGATATCAACCGTTACAATAGTTACTACAATACTTATAAGTGTCCCTCATTACCAGCAAGTCCCATCTGCAACCCGGGACGGGCAGCCATCAATGCAGCTTTGAATCCCGCTGCTGTTGACTACCTGTTTTTCTATAGCGATAAGGAGGGAGTATACCATTTCTCCAAGGATTATGTAAAATATCCGGCTGAGGATGCTTCGCCGGACACAGAGGAGTAATAAGTAGTGGCTACCTGATGAATGATCAGCAGAATAATTATCATAGCTTGCAGAATTACAGGTAGAGAACAGTAAAGAAATGATTGAAAGCATTTTAATGAGGAACGAGGATACGCAGTAGTTGTATTATTTGAAGTATTAGGCAATTGCAGAATAGGAGTATTTTGAATTGAAACTAATAAAAACAAAGAATCAATTTATATTAAGCTTCATTATGCTTGGATGTTACGGCTTTTCATATTTGCTATGTAGATATGCATTTTTTGGACTACACGGAATGAAGCAATGGCCAAATGTATTGGCAATAGTTGGCTTAATAGCAATTATTATTTCTATGGTATTTAGAAATCAAATAGTTCCACTAGCTACTATTGTAGGATATATGGGAGGATTTGTTCTTGCCATGATATTTAATACCGATGGTATAGACCAAGGCGGAGGAGGAACAAATAATGCTTGGAAAATATGGGGAATTATCTTCATACTCTCAATAGTAATCGGTATTATTCTAAGTTTCATTGGTAAGCAAGGGAACAAAAACGTATAATAATTTATATTCATGACACATTCTTTATAAACTGTAAACTTCAAAGGAAAATGTACTGAACCCAAATTATTGGACAGTATTATTATGCAACCTCTTGAGACTGAGTTCTGTATCGGACAGGGCTCAGTCCTTTTAAGTCTCAACTCTATAATATTCCAAAGAAATTTTCCATAACTGAATGATCAAGGCAATTACCGTTCCTAAAAACCATTTATTCATCCGGGTTTATGGTGTATAATGTAAATAACAGATCATTTATCTATCAGTTTCCAGTTTACACAGTGAAAGGAGAGGTAGCTATGAGCGTACGTGAGATTAGTAAGGTAGTAACCGGTTCCAACCAGACGGATGGTGCGGGAGTGAAGCTGGTGAGGGTTCTTGGCTATGCCAACGTATGGGACTTTGATCCGTTTCTGATGCTGGACGCCTTTGACTCCGAGAACCCGGAGGACTATATCAAGGGCTTTCCCTGGCATCCCCATCGAGGCATTGAGACCATCACTTATCTGATTCATGGTGAGATTGAACACGGAGACAGTATGGGTAACCAAGGAGTCATTCGTGACGGTTGCTGTCAGTGGATGACGGCAGGGAGAGCAATTATGCATCAGGAGATGCCGAAGCCATCTGACCGCATGCTGGGAATACAGATATGGCTCAATCTTCCGAAGAAGCACAAGATGACTACCCCACAGTATCGGGATCTGAAAGCTGAGATGATACCAAGAGTGGAAGAAGAGGGGTGCCGGATTGGAATCATCGCCGGTAGCTACAAGGACCTTACGGGAGCAACTGCCGGAGATTATGTGAAGGCAACTTTCCTGGATGTGGAGCTTACGGAAGCCTTCACCTGGGAATGGGCAACCAACCCTGAGGATAATGTATTTGTATATATTATCTCCGGTGAAGGATTTTTCGGCGGAATAGATAAACAGATGCTTCCTGCCAGACGAGCCGTTCTTTTCAAAAAGGGCGAAGAACTGGTCGTAACTGCCGGAAAGCATCCGCTTCGTATGTTTGTATTTGCTGGCAAGCCCCTTCGTGAGCCTATCGCCTGGGGCGGACCGATCGTCATGAATACCAGTGACGAGCTGGACCAGGCATTTAAGGAAATCAGGCAGGGGACCTTCGGAAGATAAGGATTACCGCTTGGTGGTCCATTTGGAACAATCCCAAACTTTCGTAGCTACCTCTTCATAGAATTCAGGCTCGTGACAGATGAGAAGGATGCTGCCCTTATATGCCTTTAAGGCACGTTTCAGCTCTTCCTTCGCATCCACATCCAGATGATTGGTGGGCTCGTCGAGCAGCAGGATATTGGTCTCACGGTTAATCAGCTTACACAGACGCACCTTTGCTTGCTCGCCGCCGCTCAATACTCTGACCTGACTTTCGATATGCTTCGTGGTAAGACCGCACTTGGCAAGTGCAGAGCGCACCTCATACTGTGTATAGCTGGGGAACTCCTTCCAGAGCTCTTCCATACAGGTGGTGGTATTGCCGGGTGCCATCTCCTGTTCAAAATATCCGATACTCAGATAATCACCGAGGGCGACGGAACCGCCGAGGGACGGGATCAAGCCGAGGATACTTTTGAGCAGGGTGGTTTTACCGATGCCATTGGCTCCTACCAGGACAATCTTTTCCCCGCGCTCCATGGACAGGGTTAGGGGAGAGGACAGAGGTTCTTCATAACCGATGATCAGATCCTCGGTCTGGAAGATGTAGCGGCCAGCTGCGCGGGCTTCTTTGAAGTTGAATTCCGGCTTCGGCTTTTCCTTGGCGAGTTCGATGACCTCCATCTTATCCAACTTCTTCTGTCTGGACATGGCCATGTTTCGGGTAGAAACCCGGGCCTTATTTCTTGCAACAAAATCCTCCAGCTCTTCGATTTCTTTCTGCTGGCGGTTATAGGCAGCCTCCAGCTGCCTTTTTTTCATTTCATAGACCTCCTGGAACTTCTCGTAATTGCCGACATAGCGGTTCAATTCCTGATTCTCCATGTGATATATGATATTGATGACACTATTTAAGAACGGAATATCATGGGAAATGAGAATAAAGGCATTCTCATATTCCGTCAAATAACGCTTCAGCCATTCGATATGCTGAACATCAAGGTAGTTAGTCGGCTCGTCGAGCAGCAGGATATCAGGCTTTTCCAGGAGCAGCTTGCCAAGTAAAAGCTTTGTTCTCTGTCCTCCGCTTAAATCTGCTACATCTGTGTCCAGACCGATATCATCCAAGCCCAGAGCATGAGCAATCTCCTCCACCTTGCTGTCGATGATATAAAAATCATGCATCGCCAGAAGCTCCTGAATTGTTCCAAGCTCCTCAATCATTTCTTCTAAGGTATCACCCTCAGCCTCTCCCATGGTATCACAGATCAGGTTCATCTTTTCCTCCAATTCGAAGAGATAGGAGAAGGCTGATTGCAGAACGCTGCGCAGAGTCATCCCCCGTTCCAATACCGCATGCTGATCCAGATATCCGACATGGACGTGCTTGGACCACTCTACCTTACCTTCGTCTGGCATCAGCTTCCCGGTCACAATATTCATGAAGGTGGATTTTCCTTCGCCGTTGGCTCCAATCAAACCAATGTGTTCGCCCTTCAGCAGACGGAAGGAGACATCGTGGAAGATGGCACGGTCTCCAAAGCCGTGACTGAGATTTGTTACATTTAAGATACTCATAAATACCTCATTCCTTATATTATTCGATCGATGTTAAGGCAGAAAGACTTTCACATAGATCGGTTATTTTTACACTGCAACTCATAATTTTACACGAAGTATGACAAAAAGACAATTCGAATATTTCAATTTGATAAAATATTTATTTCAATTTGATAAAATATTTAATAGAATGAAAGTGTCAAATTTACAGACCATTACTTTAGTGCCCCTATGAATATAAATTTCTATGCTATGCATACTGGCAATGACAAAGGCTTAGCTCCGGAAAAGGTGCAAAGCATCCCTTGATTCTTTATTTTGCTATAATTTGTTAAAATATTTATTGTTATTTTTTGGATAGCTATTTATAATTAAGCTTATGACATCATAAATAAGTGCCTATGCAATTCTTGGTACGGACTTAATCATAGAATGCGTATATAGGGGAGGATAAAGGAATGAAAGCTACAATCGATGAATTATTACAGGATGCACAGCTAAGAAGAGCATCAGATCTACATCTGACGGTGGGGATATCACCGCGATGCAGAGTCAACGGAGAGTTAGTGGATATGGGGTATGATACACTTAGCCCCGCTGATCTGACAGAGATTGCTATGCCCATGGTGCCTGACCGGTTAATGGAGACTTTGCAGAATAATGGAGAAGTGGACTTCTCCTATGCCATCATGAATGTGGGAAGGTTTCGTGTCAATTTGTTCAAACAGCGCGGTTCCTATGCCCTGGTTATCAGAATTATCTATACATCAATACCGACTCCTGAGGAGCTGGAAATGCCGGCTTCCATCATAGAACTGTCCAAGAAAAAGAGAGGATTAATTCTGGTTACCGGTCCGACCGGCAGCGGTAAATCTACAACCCTTGCGACAATCATTGACCTGATCAATAATAATCAGAATCGTCATATCATAACCTTGGAGGATCCGATTGAATATCTTCACAAGCATAATAAGTCTATAGTAAATCAAAGGGAAATCGGTACGGACTCCCTTTCCTTCTCCAACGCACTAAGGGAAGTGCTCAGAGAGGACCCGGATGTCATCCTGATTGGGGAGATGAGGGACTACGAGACGATGGATATAGCCATCAGTGCGGCTGAGACCGGCCATTTGGTGCTGACCTCTCTGAATACGATTGGAGCAATCAGCGCACTGGAGAGAGTCATTGATGTATTTCCTCCCCATCGACATCAGCAGGTAAGGGTCCAGCTGTCCTCAGTACTGGAGGGAGTAATCTCACAGCAGCTGATCCCGACAGCTGATCAGACAGGCAGAGTAGCTGCCTTTGAAGTAATCTTATCCAATCCTGCTCTGAGAAACCTTCTGAGAGAGGGTAAGCTGGCACAGATCACAACCTATCTTCAGACCAATAAACGTCAGGGCATAAAGACGATGGATGATGCGATCTATGAGCTATATTTATTCGGAAAAATCACTAAGGAACAGGCGTTATTCTATTCCCAGGACATTCAGGCTATGGAGAAAAAGCTGAATTATTTCGTCAAGGATGATGTGTAGACCTCTGCTTCATGTGAACTCTTTTTACTGGATTTCTTGGGACAGGCATGATATAATCATTTGAAATGCTTACATTGGAGGACGGAATGGATAAAAAAATTAAGATACTAATCAGGAAGCTGTGGCAGGTGGCAGTAAACAGAGAGACCATATCCTATATCATAGCCGGTGTTCTGACGACAATCGTGAACTTCGTCAGCTATGAGGGTTTATATCGACTGGGATTGTCCAATCTATGGGCAAATGGCTGGGCCTGGGTGATAGCAGTAACTTTTGCTTATATCGTAAACAAAAGAAATGTATTTATGTCGAAAAGCTCCGGTACCAAGGAAGAAGTGACTAAACTGACCAAGTTTTTTGGGGCAAGGCTGGTAACCCTAGTCGTTGAGCAATTGGGTATGTATATTTTTGTAGACCGGCTTGGCTTCTACCGTCTTATCGTCAAGGCTGGTCTGGCAGTGATTGTAATCATACTGAATTATGTATTCAGTAAGCTTTATATATTTAACAGAAATCGCGAAGAATAAGATTGGATAGTATGGAAGTATAAGAATGCTCTTCTGTCTTGGAGAATAAGCTTATAAGCGATGCATGAAGAATAGTAAAAAGGTAAGTTGGCGCGGAGAAAGAAGTAATTAGTCTGATAAAGAATAAGAGGAACACTAAGAAAGGCACTGATATAGATATGAGCGGAAATAGAGCCAAAGCAATCGTAACACTGAAAAAGGGAGAAGGCAGGAACTTAAAGAACGGCGGTCTCTGGATCTATGACAATGAGATTGACCGGATCACCGGGGATTATGAGGATGGAGACCTGGTCTATGTGCATGACTTTGACGATTATTATCTGGGTTGTGGATTTATTAACTCCAATTCGAAGATTAGAATCAGAATCATGTCAAGAGTAAAGGGGCAGGAGATTGATCATGCTTTCCTCACGATGCGTGTAAGGGCTGCCTGGGAATACCGTAAGACGACAGTCGATACGGACAGCTGTAGGATTATCTTTGGTGAGGCTGATTTCCTCCCCGGTATCGTGATAGATAAATTCTCGGATGTGCTGGTGGTACAGTCTCTGGCACTCGGAATAGACAGGCTGAAGCTTACGATTCTGGATATTCTCAAGGAGCTTTTGACTCAGGAGGGTATCACAATTCGTGGTATCTATGAACGTAGCGATGCGAAGGTTCGTCTGAATGAAGGAATGGAACGGGTAAAAGGCTTTATCGGCGAACCCTTCGATACTAAGGTTCAGATTGTCGAGAATCAAGTAAAATATATCGTGGATGTGGCAGAAGGTCAGAAGACCGGCTTCTTCCTCGATCAGAAATATAACCGTGCTGCTATTGCGAGCTTATGCAGGGGTGCAAGGGTGCTGGATTGCTTTACCCATACCGGTTCCTTTGCTCTAAATGCGGGCATGGGAGGAGCACGCGAGGTAATCGGAGTCGATGCCTCTGAACTGGGTGTTGCCCAGGCTACGGAGAATGCAGCTCTGAATGGATTATCAGACCGGGTGAAATTTATCACAGCGGATGTATTTGATCTGTTGCCGGAGTATGAGAGGCAGGGAGAGCTCTTTGATGTCATCATATTGGACCCGCCAGCCTTTACAAAATCCAAGAATTCAGTAAAGAATGCGATGAAAGGATATCGTGAGATTAATTTACGTGCGATGAAGTTAATTAAGGATGGGGGCTATCTCGCAACCTGCTCCTGTTCTCATTTTATGACTCCGGATTTATTTACGGAGACCATCGGGCAGGCGGCAAAGAATGTAAGAAAGAGAGTTCGGCAGGTAGAATACCGTACCCAGGCACCGGACCATCCTATTCTCTGGGCAGCGGATGAATCCTATTATCTGAAATTTTTCATCTTCCAGGTAGTGAATGAGAAATAAGGCGGTATGTATATGACCTATGAGGAAGCTAGAAGCTTTATAGAGAAAGCGAATCAATATGGAAGTAAGCTCGGGCTGGAGACAGTGACCGGGCTTTTGTCGCGTCTGGGGAATCCGCAGGAGGCACTGAAGCTCATCCATATTGCAGGAACGAACGGCAAGGGTTCGACGAGTGCCTTTATCGCATCTAGCCTGGCAGCAGCAGGTTACCGGGTGGGGAGATATATCTCTCCGGCTGTTTTTTCTTATCGTGAAAGAATTCAGATCTCTTATCCTTGTAAGAAGGGGAACGGTGAACAAGAGCAGAGTAGGATACTTCTGAGAACAGATGAAATAGGGTGCCCCTACCGGACGGAGTATATCAGTAGGCAGGGAGTCAGCGATGCTATCGAAAAGGTAAAAAGGACCTGTGAAGCGATGCTGGCTGAAGGCTTAGCTCATCCGACCTCTTTTGAGATAGAGACTGCGATGGCGATGCTGTATTTTAAAGAGGTTGGAGTGGACTTTGCAGTGATTGAAGTAGGGCTTGGCGGAAGGCTGGATGCTACAAATGTCATCAGAAAGCCTGTCTGCAGTGTCATAACCTCCATCAGCATGGATCATATGCAGTTCCTCGGAGGTACGCTAGAACTCATTGCAGAGGAAAAGGCAGGAATAATTAAGAATGGCTGTCCGGTTGTGACCTGTAGTCAGAAGCCTGAGGTGCTTGAGGTACTAAAAAGGGTTAGTCATGAGAAGAAAGCCTTTCTCACAATTGCGGATGCTGCAAATGCAATTACATTATCCTTTACCCCGGAGGGCACGGATTTTCGATATCAGGAAGAAGAATATCATATTCAGTTGTTGGGCACACATCAGATCATCAATGCGGTGCTCGCCATCAATACTATAGATGTACTCAGAAAGCAGGGTATCGTTATATCTGATGAAGCAGTGCAGACCGGCCTATCCATGACAAAATGGAGCGGCAGACTTGAGATGATCGCGCGCAAGCCGTATGTCATTATCGATGGAGCACATAATGAGGATGCGGCCATGCGGCTTGCTGAGGCTGTCAGACTATATTTCGGGGGACGCAGGGTAATCTATATCATGGGTATCTTCGCAGATAAGGATTACCGCAGGGTGACAGAGCTGACAGCACCTTTGGCGGATCAAATCATTACCCTGACACCGGAGAACAGCAGGGCTCTTTCCTCAGAGGTTTTGGCACATGAGGCACAAAAATACTGCCCGACAGTACTTGATGCCAAGACTGTCAGGCAGGCGGTAGCTTATGCTTATAAAGCGGTAGGAGAGGAGGATATCATCCTAGCCTTTGGCTCACTTTCCTTCCTCGGAGAACTGAAGGAGCTTATTACTTCATATCAGGAGCATCCAGATCCGGCGGATGAAAGGTACTGATATTCTTACCGGCTCCGGTTCCGAGAACGTAGGTATTCGTATTATCATAATCCTTGAAGAATACATAATTCGTGGTCACATGAATTTGCTTAAAATTCCCATCCATCAGAATATCATTCTTCTCTGTCTTCAAATCATAACGGTTGATGCCGTTCTGCTTCGTGTCGTCCACCTGATAGAATAGGTATCTCCCGTCATTGGTGATATTATAGGTACTACAGCGCTTCTTGATAATGGGTACGGGATCTGACCCATCTAAGTTCATACGATAGATATAATAATTATCGTCCATATTGAGATAATAGATGAAATTCTCTGTATAGATTGGATAAGTGATATTTCCGGTTATGCGTGTACGTGATGTAAAGCTCTTTAAATCCATGGCATTGATATTATGATTGTCTGAATAACCGGTATAAAGAAGTGCATTATTCTGTACTGTGAATGGAATAACCGCATCCTTTAATAAAAGACGCTCCTCCTTACCGTCTATCTTATATCTGTAAAGATACAACCCGATTTTCGCATCATATCTTTGAAAATATAGATAATTGCCATGCAGCATCAGATAAGCTCCGGGATTCGCTGAATAAGCCAGCAGGTTACTGCCATTGTAATTGAGACGGAAAACCCCTGTGTTATAGAACATCATGATGCTTCCTTTGGAATCCTCCCGAGTATTATTGGCACGGACATAGTAGATATAATTGCCATCTGCATTGATAAATACAGCTTTGTCATCATAAACCTTCTTTATATTCGAACAATCCAGATTCATCACATAGAGCTTCCCATCCGCAGCATCATTACTGAAATAGATTCTTCCGTTCTGCTCGCAGAAAAGCCCTCCGTTATAGATGTTTCCGGGGGTATTGCCGATCTCATCCTCGTCATTATAATATGTACGGCCGGAGGAATACACAATGATTGCCAGTATTGCTATAATCGTGACACCGGCAAGAAATATAAGTACTTTTGTGACTGTTTTTATCATGGTAACCTCCAAAGAAAGTAGTATCGCAGCTGCAAGCATTAGATTAACCTGGTAATATGCTGTTTATTAATGTACTTAATGATATTATTATATTACTTCAAGTTAAGGTTTGCAATAATGCAAATGGTACAAGTCTACAAGAGCAATTAAACGCTTTAAAGTGTTAAAGCTATTTGTTGCATCTTAGGGAGGATAATAGTATAATATACCAAAAGGTCGGACAAACAAAGATTTCGTAAACCCAACTTAGTGAAGGAAGATAAGGTAAACCAAGATCTGTTTGTAAAATCACTGGGTAAACCAAGTAAAGTAAGCTCAATTAGGTAAGCAAGTTAGGGTAAATCCGACTAGGTAAGATAAATATAGTAGACCCAACTAGGTAAAACCTAGTTGTATATGGAGGAATAGGAATGATAGATTTAGCCGAAAGCAGAATAAAAATTGATGAGATTGATCGACAGATGGTGGAGCTGTTTGAAAAGAGGATGGAATTGGCAATGGATATTGCTGACTATAAAAAAAGCGTCGGAAAACCAATCTTTGATGCTGCCAGAGAAGAGGAAAAGCTTACGGCACTGAGAGCGATGGCCGGCAGTGAATTCAATAAGAAAGCAGTAGCCGATCTGTTCAAGCAAATCATGTCCATGAGCCGCAGACTTCAGTATATGCTTCTCGAAGAACAGGAAAGCCTGGGCTTTAAAGAGGTAGAGCATTTCTCGAGAAATAAGGATACACAGATTGCCTTTTACGGTGAGAAGGGCTCCTACACTGAGCAGGCGATGCTGGAATATTTTCAGACTGAGGTATCCGGTCTTCCAATGGTGACCTTTGAGGAAGTGATGCAGGCTGTTCAGGATGGAAAGGCAGAATATGGTGTCCTACCGATTGAAAATTCTTCGACAGGAACGCTTGCCGATATCTTTGACTTGCTGTCTGAATATAATGTATATATCATTGGAGAACATATGGTAAAGATAGAACATAACCTGTGGGGGATGCCCGGAGCGAAGCTTTCCGAAATCAGACGGGTCTATTCCCATAAGCAGGGTCTGCTGCAGTGCTCACAGTTCCTAAGCCTGCATCCGCTGATGCAGCAGATCGTGGGCGGCAGTACTGCCGGCAGTGCAAGAAAGGTACTGGAGGAACAGGATGTCACGCAGGCAGCGATTGCCAGCAGACGGGCAGGAGAATATCTGGGATTATCGCTGCTTCAGGAAGCAATTCACAATGAGGATCACAATACGACACGTTTCATCGTCATTTCCAATCAGAGGATATACAGCGAGACCGCAGAGCGAACCAGTATCTGCTTTGCCCTTCCCCATAAGAGCGGTTCCCTGTATCATATGCTTTCCCATTTTATCTATAATAATATCAATATGACCAAGATTGAATCAAGGCCGATTACAGGCAAAGCATTTGCTTACAGATTCTATGTGGATATCGAGGGAGGACTGGAGAACCCCGCAGTGAAGAATGCGCTGCACTGTATCAGTGAGGAAGCGCTGGAGATGAAGATTCTGGGTAGCTACATTCCGGTTCATGCATAAGTAAATTCATATAATTTTCAAAGACAGAACACAAAGTAAACATAATTTACTGTTACACTGTCCTTATCAAAAGGAAATCACAGGTTAGCCAATCAGGCAACCGATTACAATTAGACAGCATTTTGAAAGGAGTGTACTTTATGAATAACGAATTTGAAAAGAATGAAACGGGCGAATATAGCAATACTCAAAATTCGAACCAACAGGAGCAGTTGAATGAAACTTCCTCAGAGAACAAGAATGTAGAAACCACTTATTCCTATACAAGTAATAGCATAATTCAGGATAGTCATCCGAGCAATTCCCAGACCGACAGTTATGGGCAGGGGAATTACAGCTATACCGGTTACGGTCAGGCAGGATATGGTCCGACAAATTATAATCAGACCGGATATGGTCAGACCAATTTCGGTCAAGCTAATTATTATTCAACAAATAATCAAGGCTTTGGTGCAAATAATTACGGACAGACGCTTCATCCTACACCGGAGGAGAAGAAAGAGAAGAGAAGAAAGGGCAGAAAAGGACTTGCGAAGGCTGCAAAGCTGACAGCTGCTGCTCTAATATTCGGTATCCTAGCAGGTGGTGCCTTCCAGGCATATTATTATCTCGCCTGGCCGGCAGACTCGAAACAGAGTCTTACCGACAACGGTAATAAGATTGAGGTTACTGAGGTGACACAGAACGCAGATCAGAACGGTACCATCCCTACCTCTGATGCGGCTACACAAGGTGTTGTAACAGATGTATCCGATGTGGTGGCTAAGGTAATGCCCTCCATCGTTGCAATCAATTCCACGGTCAAACAGACAACCACAGATTTCTTCGGACAGCAGTATGAACAGCAGGGTGAGAGCAGCGGTTCCGGTATTATCATTGCACAGAATAATTCCAAGCTTCTGATTGTGACTAATAATCATGTGATTAACGGAGCTACATCCATAGAGATCCTATTTTCCAATGAGAAGAAGGCGACTGCGACAGTCAAGGGATCTGATGCAAATACGGACCTGGCGGTTCTTTCTGTAGATATGAGCCAGCTGGATCAGGATACCACAGCAGCCATCAAGGTAGCAACCTTAGGTGACTCCTCAACCATGGTACCCGGTGAGATGGTAGTTGCCATCGGTAATGCACTTGGCTATGGACAGTCTGTTACCGTAGGATACGTAAGTGCAGTTAACCGTGAGGTTACCATTGAGGATCAGAAGATGACTCTTCTACAGACAGATGCAGCCATCAACCCCGGTAACAGCGGCGGTGCGTTAATCAATACCAAGGGTGAGGTAATTGGTATCAACTCCGTAAAATTCGCTTCTCAGGAAGTAGAAGGCATGGGCTATGCAATCCCGATTACAAATGCTGTCCCGATGATTAACGAGCTGATGAACCGTGAAGTGGTTGCAGCAAGTGAACAGGGCTTCCTTGGCATCGATACTTCCACAGCACAGGAAGTGACAGATGCTTACGCTCAGAGGTTCAACATGCCAATTGGTATCTATGTGAATGACGTTGTGAAAGGCTCCCCGGCTGAGAAAGCGGGACTGATGCAGGGAGATATTATTACCGGTATGGATGGTGTCAAGGTTGAGACCATTGAAGATCTGAAGAATGCACTCCAGTATAAGAAGGCTGGTCAGGACGTGAAGCTGACAGTCCAGGTGATTGAAGGCGGTGCATATACAGAGAAGACACTGAATGTAACACTTGGAGAGAAGCAGTAATTAGGTAAGATTGATTTGAATAGAATATGAGATATAGATGCAGGAGGTTTGGCATTAGCTGAACCTCCTGATTATTTATACCATTATACTTACTCTGAGTGATTAAGTATAAATGTGATATTGATATTTTAATACAACAATACAATATAAAAATATTCTTTACATTACAATAAGGGTTATTTAATGATAAGGTAATTACTTTTCCTTCCTATTAATGTAACAAAATAAAGAAAATTATAGGGAATAATAGAAAATCACTATTGAATAATTTCTATAGTTACTATACACTAAATGTGGGTTGGAAATCAATGTTATTTTTATGTGTTTTTTGGTAATTACAACTCAGATGAAGGGAGTTAAATAATGTCACCGTAAAATAGTGAGCTGTTTTAATTATATATTCAAAAGATGAAATAATTAAAGGAAAGGGGAATATGATATTTTACAAACGAAGAAGTCATATTTGTGAGAAAATGTATATTACAAGAAAGATAACAGCTGTACTAACTGCAATTGTTTTAAGGTATGAAAACCTATGAGATAGAGATAGACGGAGTGGTATATGCAACCACTACCAATCCGGCGAAAGACTTTGCTTATCAGGTGTTTTATTCACAGAGAGCAGTCAGGGTAAGAGCATGCAACGACACAATCAAGAGCGAATGGTCAGAAGAGCTATTATATAATCAGCCATTACCAAAGGTGATAAGCGTAAATGATAATGAAGAATTCTCCGTTATCCTACCAGTCAAGAAAGTGAATTTGAACAAGTATAAGTTTACACTTAGCTTTGATTCAGATGAACGGGAGCTACTGGATGCTTATGAGAGCACACCGAAGGCTGAGAAGGAAGTACATACTTAAAAGATATAGGAGTATATATGATCCAGTCGAAGAGTGGAACCATAACCATTATTTCATTTGTAGTGGATGATGATAAGAAAACCAGTTGGACCGGAATCGTAAGCAGTATGCGGTTCAGAAGCAAAAAGACAGGGAATGCCACTCTAAAATACGGAATTACTTTAAATAGGCATAAAAATGAATTAAATTTTATGATAATAAAAGTATAGTTATTAGCTGAAGAAAAATCATAGGGGGATCAAAATGCACGTTTTAGGTAATGCAGTAGCTGTTTTAGCAACAATTATTTTATCAGTTTCGCCACCGCTCCAATGTGTAGCACAAACACTAAGTGAAAAATCTATCTTCTCAATTATACATGATGAAAAGGCTTTATCACAGGGTATTAAATCTGAAGAGAATAGGGATTTCGTAATTAATGGAGGAAATATAATAGATTTGAAAAGTTCTGAAGAAGTATGCGATAGAGAAAATGATGCTGAAATCTCATTATTATCAGTCAACTATAATCAAATTAAGTCATTTGGTCCTCACGTGCACAATTCGGATTGCGTTCAGGCTCAGAACGAAACCCCTATTTGTGCTAGAGTGGTAACAAGTATATCACCATACTATCCAGAACTGACAATAAATAAAAATGAAAGTATGATTACCATAGCTATAGCAACTTATCTTGATGGACACACAGGTATTGTAAACTGTACCAATAATTACAACCCTTATATTGGTGGATCTCAGACAGTAAATCTTACTTATAGTGGCCTCGTTGGAAATGCTAAAACAACAGGTACAAGGACCTGTACAGTGAATGTTACTCAGCTACAGCCCTCAGGTGCTCATTTACATACAGCTGGTTGTTACGCTGGGCATAGACATTCGAGCCGCTGCATACCGGCAGGATATATGGACGGACAGGTGTATGCGACAAACATTGGAAGTTATATTGTAAATGGATTTTGGACAAATATAGATTGTGCTAAGTGTAATAATATTATAGCTACACTGGGTTCGTCTTTTACCGGTCAGCAAATACATTACACTGTTACATATCGTCACTATGATAGCAACGGGGCAGTAATATCTACTACAAAAAGCAATGTAGCATATTATTATGATGGTAGCAATCCTAACGTCTATCCCTTTGATTGTCTTGTCAATACATATTCACGAGCAGTATATGAAAGAATAGCACAATATAAGATGTCGAATTCATCAAGAACCTATAACTTTAACTTTAAAGATGCTTTACCTGAGTATGGGTGGTATACATATCCTGACAGGGAATATTATAGTTTCCCTTATATCGGTTGCCCTTATTGCGGTGTTTATGGTGCAAACTATTCATGTGGGGAAGCACAGGATGAAAACCCGATTTGTAATCAGGTAGTAACAAGTATACATATGGCAAATTCCGACCAAATCATAACAGGAAATGACGCACTTAGAACAACAACTACAGCAACCTTTCTCGACGGTCATACTGGAATTATTAGCTTAACTAGCAACTTTAATCCTAATCTAGAAGGAACGCAGACAGTAACCCTTACATATAAAGGCCTTTATGGGAATGCCAGGACAACGGAAGAAAAAAAAGATAACATTACTGTTATATTTGATAAAACTTCTCCTACAGTTTCAGCTAATATACTCAGTAGTATTAATAGCCTCAGGATAAATGCCTCAGCTACTGATAATGTATCACTAGCTTCAAATGGATATAAATATACAATAGGATCTGTAACCGGAGCTTATAATAAAACGGTGAATGATACAGATTGGTTATCATCTGCTTCCTATATGGTGAGTAACTTAATTCCTAATACTGCTTATTCTTATAAAGTTCAAGTCAGAGATAGTGTTGGGAATACTTCTCTTCCATATGAAGGTACTACTTATACTAAAATAGATACTCCTTTAGTTACAGTCAATTCACTGGAGGATAATAGAATAGAAATATTAGTAGAAGATTCTAATCCGGCTGATACTTTATATAGTGTTAAAGTCGGAAATCAATTTTTTGACCAAAATGGTATGCTTTCTCAGGCACGCAGCGAGTATACACTAGTACAGGATCCTTTGACTAATAAAAAGCAGCTAATAATAGCTGGATTAGGAAATAATGCAAAGTATGACATAACAGTATCAGCAAAAGAAATTGTAACAGGTAATCTATGTAATAGTAATACTTTGTCGATAATTACGGCTCCCTTTGCTCCAGAGGATCTTTCTGAAAGTGATGTAACAACTTCGAGTATTAAGCTGTCTTGGGACAATGCTCCAGGAGCAGTGAGTTATGAGCTTCAACGAGAGACGCTTTCTTCAGACGGAATCGTAAAATCTAGTGGAATAATTAAAGATATTGTATCAGCAAGCTATAATGATACAAACTTAACAGCTAATCAGACGTATCGCTATAGCATACGCAGTAAAAATGAATATTCCCAATATAGTTCTTGGTCTTTTCTACCATTAACTGTAAAGACAGAACCTTTGCCACCTGAGCAGGTTACTGGGCTGAGAGCAGATATTGAGAGGAGCAAGTTAAATATTTCCTGGGAATCTATTGCTGGGGCGGTTGGTTATGAGCTTGAAGTTTCCTATGATGGTGAAACAAAGTGCTATAAGGTAAGTAAGCAAGATTATTCAATTGATACAGAAAAATATGATTGCCAGTGCAGAATCAAAGTACGAGCATACAATAAGTGCTCAGAGAGTAATCCAAGTGGCACCAATCAATGGAGTAATGTAGGTGAATGGAGTAAAGAATATAGCTGTTATACAAGTGCTGAAAAACCTTCAATCAGTGAGATATTAGTTACTCACAATTCAGCTACAGTTACCTGGGATGCAAAAGGTAATCCAGAATCTGTAGGATATGTACTTGGTATCTATTCCATGAATACCTTGGTAAAGGAGGTAACCTTAACCGATAGTGATTTGGAAGACGATAAATTAACCTGTACCATTACGGGTCTACAGCCAAGTATTGATTATCTTTTTAAAATAAAAGCATTGAATTCCGTTAAACAAGAAACCTCCTGGTCAGATGGAGTAACTTGCATGACATTAATTGATATCCCGGCAGTTCCGGATGGTTTACGAGCAAGCTCTACAACGGCAAGGATAAATATTGCCTGGAACCCGGTCAACTTTGCTCAGAACTATGACATTGAAAGAAACGAAGTGATCATTGCTACCGGATTAGCAAGCAGTACCTATGCTGATAAAGATGTCACTGTAGGTGCAGAGTATTCCTACAGAATAAGGGCTGTGAATACCACCGGAACAAGTGAGTGGAGTACGGAGTTGAAGGCCAAGCTTGGTGCGATGCCCGCGGCTCCGCAGGTAACTGTTACCACGGGAAGCAGTATCAGTGTGTCACTAGCCTGGAATCCAATCGTTGGCTCAACCAGCTATGATATCGAGGTTGATGGTGAAAAGTATACAACCACTGAGGGTACCTCATTTGATCATACAGGTTTAACACCAGGAGAAGAGCATACTTATCGAATAAGGTCCAGGAGTAGTATCGGATACAGTGCTTGGAGTGAACCGGTGAATGCTATGACTACACCTGTAACACCTGCCATACCATCCGGCATCACAACAGTCCCTAATGGTAATCAGATATATATCAAGTGGAAGTCTGTTCCTAATGCAGCCTCCTACGATGTAGAGATTGATAAGTCAGTTTACTATCAGATCCAGGCATCAGAATATCTGCACTCAGTTACCAAAGTCGAAACAGGGGCTGCTATTCATACTGTACGGGTAAGATCAGTGAATAAAGGTTATGTCAGCGACTGGTCGGAAGTATCGGAAGCTACGATTACAGGAGAAAGTAATCCTCAAAGCATTACTATTCCTGCTGCACCAGTCATAGCAAGCTGTGTAACAGGTGCATCCATCATCAATATCTCTTGGGATGAGACTGAAGGAGCAACGAATTATCAGGTAGAGGCAGACGGTAAAGTTGTATATACCGGAACCAACACTACATATGTTCATAGAGGGCTAAAAGAAAAAAGTAAGCATCAATACAGAGTACGTGCAGGTAATATCGGTGGCTACAGTGAGTGGAGCACTCCTTACGAGGTAACGACTGCCTCTTTGAACAATACCACACCAAGAAATCTTACCTATTACCGTGAGGATAGCACAACCACTGCGATAGTCTGGGATGGTAGTTCAAAT
This sequence comes from Bacillota bacterium, assembly GCA_023437365.1. Classification (GTDB taxonomy): domain Bacteria; phylum Bacillota; class Clostridia; order Lachnospirales; family Lachnospiraceae; genus Mobilitalea. The sequence goes on along the minus strand of JAEZGK010000002.1, from coordinate 93,552 downwards.
GTCAGTAAGTATCGGATCGAAGTCAATGGAGTACTGCTAGAAGAGGAATTAACAAGTACTAAGACCAGTATTCCAACCATACCGGATAAGCAGTACAGGGTAAGGATTGCTGCATTGGTTCAGGAGGGTGATAAGACCGTATATGACTGGTCGGATGAGATGAGCTTCAATGCACCGAGTAACCTGCCTGGAATTCCTAAAATCAGCGATATATCAGCGACCTCAGATAAGATAACGTTATCCTGGGATGAGGTTACGGGAGCGAACGGCTATGATATCGATATCGAGGGTCAGATCATTGATGTAAAGAATAAGCAGACCTATACCATCACAAATCTGAAACCATCAACTTCATATCCTGTCAAAGTCAGGGCATACAACTCCGCTGGAAAAGGAAGCTGGTCAGAGATATCCACAATCATGACGAATGAAGGGGTACAAGGAGTGCCGGTTAATATCACAGTCAAAGCGGCAGTTACCACAAGTGTGGCGACCGGATGTGCAATCAGGATCAGCTGGACTTCGGTAGTGGGTGCTGCTTCATATGAAGTGGAAGATATGAGTGGGACTATCCATTCAAGTAATACAAATGAAATTATGATAGATAACCTACAGCCCGGAATACGATATGACTTTAGAGTCAGGGCTATAAATACTACAGAAAAAGGACCATGGAGCAGTAAGATATCCTTCATCCCCACAGTTACCGTACCCGAGAACATAAAACTCAAGGTGGAGAATGAGACGGTTCGTCTGTCCTGGGATGGTGTAGGAGGTGCGAAAACCTATGAGATAGAGATAGACGGAGTGGTATATGCAACCACTACCAATCCGGCGAAAGACTTTGCATATCAGGTATTTTATTCACAGAGAGCAGTCAGGGTAAGAGCATGCAACGACACTATCAAGAGCGAATGGTCAGAAGAGCTATTATATAATCAGCCATTACCTAAGGTGATAAGCGTAAATGATAATGAAGAATTCTCCGTTATCCTGCCGGTCAAGAAAGTGAATTTGAATAAGTATAAGTTTACACTTACCTTTGATTCAGAGGAACTAGAGCTACTGGATGCTTATGAGAGCACACCGAAAGCTGAGAAGGGAACGACATACTTAAAAGATATAGGAGTATATATGATCCAGTCGAAGAGTGGAACCATAACCAGTATTACATTTGTAGTGGATGATGATAAGAAAACCAATTGGACCGGAATCGTAAGCAGTATGCGCTTCCGAAGCAAAAAGACAGGGAATGCCACTCTAAAATACGGAGTCACTTTAAAATAGGCATAAAAATGAATTAAATTTTATGATAATAAAAGTATAGTTATTAGCTGAAGAAAAATCATAGGGGGATCAAATTGTTGCATGTATATTAGCTATCTTGATTGCATTAACAAACTGTTATGTTCCGGAAGCTTTTGCAGCTAACAAAGAGAATAGGACTATTCAAACAAAGGAAGAAAGAATTAAGCGTGGGAGAAGCAATCGAAAGACTGACATAATCATCAAGTACAGAAATGCTTCAATGAGAGACACGATAACAAAAAAAGCCAGAAAGATGGCGAAATCAGGTAAGTTTAATCAGAGAATTTACTTTAAGAAGCAAAGAGTAGGGATATACGAAATAAGCGAAACAGATGATCTGGATGGTATTATTAGCGAGCTGAACAATGATCCGGAGGTAGTGTATGCCCAACCGAATTATCAGCTAAAGCCTGCCGCTTCCCCAACAGATGATAAGTTAAATATGCAGTGGTCAATCTATAACAGCGGCCAGAAAGTTAATGGATATGCAGGAAGAATGACAGTAGACATTAACGTGATTAATGCCTGGGATAAATCCATGGGTGAAGATGTTGTAATAGGCGTTCTGGATACAGGTGTAGAGATTACTCATAAAGAATTAAAGGATAACATCTATACGAACCCAGGAGAAATCAAAGGGAATGGTATTGATGATGATGGCAATGGCTATGTAGATGATGTCAATGGTTGGGATTTTTCGAATGATGATGCCACAGTTTATGATTCTACTTCAGTTGATGCTCATGGTACTTACATTTCAGGAATTATAGCAGCCTCAACATATAACGGCGGTATCGCAGGTGTTGCTCCAAAAGCGAAGATCCTGCCTCTGAAATTCATCAGTGGAAGTACTGGTTATACCAGTGATGCAATTGAAGCAATTGAATATGCGATGGATATGGGTGTAGATATCATTAACTGCAGCTTCGGTGGTACTGATAATAATCAAGCACTTAAGGATGCTATGGCTGCCAGTGGGATATTGTTTGTCTGTGCAGCAGGTAACAGAGGTGCAGATGTTACTGATAAACCTTTTTATCCGGCATCCTTTGATATTAATAATGTGATCTCTGTTACTACAATCGACAGCAAGGGATTGGTACCTAATTTCGCAAGCTATGGAAGCAGTGTTGATGTAGCTGCACCTGGTACCTCAATCATGAGTATCGCACCGGGAGGAAGCTATGAGTATTATTCCGGAACCTCGATATCAGCGGCTATAGTCAGCGGTATAGCCGGATTAGTACACAGTTACCTTCCGAAGGCTTCGGTAGAGTCGATGAAGGATAGAATACTGAATAATGTCACAAAGAGCACCTCTCTCTCTGGTAAGGTGACAACGGGGGGTAGAGTGGATGCTTATGCAGCCTTGACCGGTATGACTCAACCAGAAGATACTTACGTGGGTGTAAGTGAGGTAAATGATAATGTACCTACAGATGGAGTAGGAGGAGCTGATTCCTGGTATATCACTGGCGAGCTTGCGAGAAATATAGAACGGTTTCATTATGGGGAAGGCGGTGTCAACCCTTCCTCCGGTAATTATTCTGTTACCTGTACAGATATGAGTATCCCAGCACCGGGATTTCAAGTTGAAGTTAGCAGAACCTATAATTCAAGAAACTTCAGACAGACTTTGCTTGGACGTGGCTGGACCTTTGGCTTTGAAGGTTTGGTTATTGACAGGGGAGATTCTATAGAAATCAGTCTGCCGAATGGTAGCGGTCACGTGTTTCGCCTAGAAGGTGATAAGTATATTGGTGAAGGAACAAGAGCTTCTTTTGTTAAGAATGTGAACGGGGTAGATATCCTGACAACAACTGACCAATACAAATATGGCTTTAATACAACTTCAGGCAGGATGACCTATATGGAGGATAAGAACGGTAATCGTATCGTCTTAAGCTATGATGGCGCGAAGCTGGTAAAGATCACGGATACGGTCGGAAGGGAATATAATCTCACCTATAATGCAAACGGTTTGCTAGAGAAAGTCGCCGATCCTGCCGGAAGAACAGTACAGTATTCCTATAATACAGCTAATCTGCTTACGAAAGTGACAGACCCGGAAGGCGGGTCCTATCAATATCAGTATGATGCATCCAATTATTTGACGGAGCAGATTGATCAGAAGGGATATACCTTCCAGAACCTAAAGTATGATCACAATATGGGTAACGCTGAGAATAAGGTAATAGAATCAATAGACGCTGCCGGACAGACCTATACCTATGTCTATGATATGGGTAATACCCAAACTACGATCACAAGCAAAGATGACAGAAAGTGGACCTACTGGTTTGATGCTTATATGTATACCATCAAGACTCAGGAGCCGGATGGACGCTACACCTATACGGAGTATGATTACACCTACCATAATAAATATTATGGTGATGTCACAGCACGTATTGATCGAAACGGCAATCGTACAGAGTATGAATATGAAAAAATAGATGAAAAATCTACCGGTAATATCATTAAGGTTACCAATCCGGATCATGGCTATAAAACTTACAAATATGATAAGTATAATAATGTAACTGAAGAAGTAAACGAGGTTGGATATAGAACTTTCTACATCTATGATTCTAATGGTGCCAACCTATTAAAGAAGGTTCAACCCTTAAATGGAACTGATGATTATACAGAAGGTACAAGCAATACTGCGAATTATGCTATTACAACCTATACCTATTATCCAAAAAGCAGTTCTGGGTGCAATGCTGCCGGGTTACTTAAAACTGTAACAGATCCTGAGAATAATGATACCACATATACCTATGACAATCGTGGTAATATAGCATCCATTAAAAACTCGGCTGGTAAAGTCACAACCTTTACCTATGACTCAATCAGTCAGAAATTATCACAGACTACCGCTATGGACTATAAGACTCAATATAATTATGATAAGAATGGTAAGGTCATTCGGGAAATCTATCCGGATAGTGGTATTAAGCGTTATGTATATGATCCTACAGGGAAAGTTATCCTAGAAGTCAGTCCGAATAGTTACGATGCTTCAAAGGATAATACTACCACAAATGCCTATACCGGAACGGAAGGAACCAAATACGAATGGTATGAGAACGGGTATCAGAAATCGGTAACTGATGCTGAAGGTAATAAAGCACAGTATACTTGGGATATCTACGGTAATATGAAGACTGAGACGAGGCCGAATGGTTCTATCTACAGGTATGAATATGATTCCTTAAATCGTCTGGCAAAAACCTTCTTCAAAGAAAAAGAAGCGAGTGCTGAAGTTCTGCTTAGAGCGATGGAATACGGAGTTATAGAAAACGGAAATTCTAGGATCACAGCCACGGATTATATATCAGACAAGGAAAATGATGTCGCAGTTACAGTTACCGTTAAGGATTATGCCAACCGAGAAGTACTTGTACAATACGGGGACTACAGCAGAATAGCTACAGTCTACAACCTGGACGGAACAATCAAAGAGAGACGTGCGGCGAATGGTGCCACTACCTATTACCAGTATAATATGCTTGGGAGTGTTTCCGATATCTGGAAGCCGATTACAGATAACGAAGGAAGTCCTAAGTTCTCTTGGACAGGGTATAGCTACGATAAAGCTGGTAATGTGACTGAGGAAAAGCAGGGTAGAGCCTTAGTGGATAATGGGAAGACAACTGCGGATCTATTTACGAAGAAGTTCACCTATGAGAAAGGACTGTTAACGAAAGAGACTGATTCTGAGGGAAGAAGTATAGCCTATACCTATGACAGCGATAGTAGAGTAGCAACCAAGAACCAAGCGATTACATCCTCAGATAGCCGAACCACCAAGACACTTTATGATTATCGCGGAAATATGACATCCGTATCAGTGAATGTCCGCCTCGGTGATCTTGGCGGAAACAGCTACGAGGATAATACCAAGACAGAGTTGGTTCAAACCAATACTTACGATAAGAACGGAAATATGGACAGTAGCACGGATGCAGCCGGTAATGTTACAAAGTATACCTATGACAAGCTTAACCGCCTTCTTGAAACGAAAAGAAAGCTTATGGACGATAAGGGAACAACCGATGTTACAACCTCCCAGACCTATACCTGGGATGGACAGGTTGCTACACAGACCGATGCAAAGGGTAATAAGACACAATACACCTATGACGCCCAAGGCCATCAGATCAAGATAGAGGATGCACTTGGCAAAACTACCTATAAAGCTTATGACAGGTTGGGACGAAATACGGCAATTGTAGCTCCGAAGAACTATACAGCGAATGCTGAACTTTCCACGATGGAAAGAACAGTATTTGTCTATGATGCTGTCGGAAGAGTGCTGGAGCAGAGGGAATTGTATAACAAGCTTATTCCGAGCACGACAGGTACAATGAATAAAGTATGGTCAGAAATACCTGTTAAGAGATATACCTATGATTCGATGGGTAATGTCATCAGTACCACGGATGCTTTGGGGAACACATCAACTTCTACCTATAATCTTGCCGGTATGATTGAGACGGAGACTGACGCTGAAACCGCAGCAAGAAGCAATGCATTTACGGTAAAGTATGATTACAATGGACTTGGTCAGAAGGTAAAGGAGATGTATCAGGGTGCCGCCTATTTCTATACCTATGATGGAATAGGAAAGCTTCTTAGAACCGAAATAGATGGGGTTATGAAATCAACCTCAACCTATGACTTAGCAGGAAGAGAGACATTAGTCACCGATGCCTTAGGCAATACTATTAGGAAGCTATGGAATAACCTTGATAAATTATCGAAAACCACTACTCAGGGTGATACTACAATAGATAGCTTACAGACAACTTACCAGTACGATAAGCTTGCTAACCTCGTCTACTCCAAGAACAGTATGGGGGCAATTAATACCTATACCTATGACAGCTTTGGAAGGAATTTAAGTCAGACAGTCAAGAATGAAGAGGGTACTTCGACGATATCTACCTCTACAGCCTATGACCTGAATGGAAATATCTTGACGAAGACCGATGGAAACCTTAACACGACTACTTATGCCTATGATGCGATAAACAGAAACACATCAATTACGAATTCGCTCAATCAGGTGACTACCTATACCTATGATGAAAACGGGAATCTTACCCAACAGAAAGATTATCTTGGCAATATTACGAAAAATGTGTATGATGGAATTAATAGGCTGGTAGAAACCAGAGACGCGTATAATCGCATCATAAAGCAGCTTGAATATAATGATGCCAATACTCAGATAACAGCTTATGATGCTCTGCGTAATAAAACAGTTTATCTCTATGACAAGAATCTTCGTCAGACCGAGACAACAAATGCCATGGGGAATACATCCACGATGGTTTATGATCTGCGTGGTAACATCAGTGAGAAGAAGGATGGAAAAGGGAATACTACCTCGTATCAGTATGATGCGGAAAACCGCCTGACAAAGGTGACAGATGCTATGGGAAATAGTACAGTATACACCTACGACGCTGCTGGGAATCTGCTTACTCAGACCGATGGTAATGGGAATACCACTACCTATCAATATAACAGCGCTATGCTGGTAACATCTAAGATAGACCCAGCAGGGAATGCGGAGAATTATACCTATTATGCCAACGGTAAGATGAAAGAGAAGACCGACCGTAATGGTATTGTAACCTCCTATGTCTACGATGTATTTGGCAGACTCCTGAAGGAGGATGCCGGTGGACAGGTACAAAGCTATACCTATGATGGCAATGGTAACATGCTTACCATGACTGATGGAACAGGGGCTACCGTACGAACTTATGATACCTTGAATCGGAATACTTCAAAGGATGTCCCTTTGATAGGGAAGAGTATTTATGAGTATGATCTTGCAGCTTCTGACGGAGAATATTCCGAGCGTACTACAGATCCCAAGGGGAATATAACACTGAAAACCTACGATAAGGTTGGAAGACTGTCAAAGGTAACAGCGGATGGAAAGACGACACTGTATAGTTATTATGACAACGGTAACCGAAAAAGTGTTACATATCCTGATGGTACCACTGAAAGCTATACCTATGATAAGGTCAACCGTGTTTCTACGCTTATCAATGCTAGGGGAAATGGTACTGTCATATCCTCCTTTAGTTATACCTATGACGCAGCAGGCAATCAGTTGTCCAAGAAGGAAAGCAAGGGTACTACAACTTATACCTATGATGGTAATAATCGCTTGAGTACAGTTGCCGAGCCTGAGGGGAAGAAGATAAGCTTTACCTACGATGCAGCCGGCAATCGTAGGTCAGAGGATGTGGCTGTTGGTATACTAACCTCAGCAGCAATCTATACCTATGATAAGTGTAACCGCCTCGTTACTACCGTATCCTCAGATGGTACGGATACAAGATACCTATATGATCAGAACGGAAATCTAGTAAGCAAATCTGCAGGAAAGATAGAAACCATCAATGCAGAAGAATTGTCCCAGGAGATGCTCCCTGAATTTGATCTGATTATCAATAAAGGTGATGTAAGTGGAACAGGAACGGAGCAGCTTACAATCTACAGCTATGACAATTATAATCGCCTTACTAAGCTTAAAGTAGCAAACAAAACCACGACCTATGGATATAACGCCCAGGGCTATCGAGTAGAGAAAAAGACAAACAGCAAAACCACCAGATACTTATATGAGTATGATAAAGTTGTACTAGAAACAGACGGAAGCAATAATCAGACAGCCTTCCAGGTATATGGTACCAACCTTCTCTATCGCTCAGCGAATGGAGATGTGGGCGGCAGTGCCCAGAGTTATTATTACCTCTATAATGCCCATGGAGATGTATCATCTCTGTTAGATATGTCAGGTAACATCGCAGTCAGCTATGATTATGATGCCTTTGGTAATATCAAGGGACAGACTGGTATAGCAGATAACTCAATCAGATATGCGGGATATCAGTATGATGAAGAGAGTGGGTTGTATTACCTGAATGCTAGATATTATGATAGTGTAACAGCGAGGTTTATCACAGAGGATAGTTACACCGGGCAGAGGAATGACCCGCTCAGCTTGAATTTGTATACCTACTGCCAAAATAACCCTATTATATATAGCGATCCGAGCGGACATAAAAAGAAATTGGCCGAAGGCGGTACAATTATTATAGCTCCTATGGTTGAGCTTCCTAAGAGTACGTTACCGATTTCACTTCCAACAACACCAATTTATTGTGAACTTCCTGCATATGATATCAATGATGCAACTGGGGTACTAACTCCATCTACAGGAGGAATGCCAACCAAAAGGACAGATCAAATCCAATCGCTAGCAAATAATCAGGTTGATTATACTGTATTGAATCGTACATTTTGGAATAATCCATCCTATCTTGATGCAAAATGGTGGCAGGATTATGATAAGTTGCAGGTAGCCAGAGCAGTTCTTAAATACGAAATCGATAACTATGGACCGATACCTCTTAATGGGAATATGGGATATGCTTATGGTGAAGTTAATAATAGAATGTATGCTCTTCAGGCACTAACAGGTTCTTTAAGAACTGGATATTATGATGATTCCACTTTGCTGCACATGGAAGTTATAAGTACTATGTATGGTTTAGACTATAGTGAAAGGAACCATAGCGTTAATATGGATACCTTTAATGCTATTACCAGCTATTTTGATGATGTATACAAGGGAAATCCAAAATGGCTTGAAAATGGTGGTATGGAAATTATTGAAGGTGCTAGTATATTTATAAGTACAGGCGCGATAGCCAAATCCGATAGTTTTCAATCTTTATTTAAAAACTTTATGGATTTATTTAAGGGAAAGCCAAACGCTAATCAGTATGGAATCGATGCTTCTAAACTTAATTTTACCAAAACTGTTGAAAATCATTATTATGATTTAAATCCTAGGGATTCGGTAATAAAAATTGGTGACGAAGGAAAAATTACCAGAACTTTTAAGGGCGAATCGCAGCGACCTTATGTCAATTCAAATGGAACAACAACGTTAATGGATGAAATTATGGCTGGTGGAACTCCTAAGCCAGATGAAGCTCTAAAAAATGGTTTGCGTTGGGATGTAGCAGGGCAGTTTAATGGTAAGGCCGGAACATGGGAACTTGTTGTAGATAAAGACACTAATACCGTTGTTCACTTCTTATTTAACCCTAAGTAGAGTATATAGGAGATACTATCATGAGATTTTCAGTACAAGAGAATAAAAACATATATGAAGGTAAATTAGTGTATATAAAAAATGAATATTCTTTTGATTTTGAACCAAAACAAAGTTCAAGTTATTCAGTTTTAATTGGAGACTTGAATATAGCATTTGATTGGGAATTATATGCACGACAGGTTTGGGGTTACAATCCTTATGGTGGGTGGATAAAAAAAGATTTAGAGCTTCCTAATGTTGCTAAAGGTAAACTTATGATGATTGATGAAATTGATGATATTGAACGAATAGAAGAGAGCAAAGACTGGAGTACCTATCATGATCCAGTTACAGGATGGATTTGTATCGGAAATTATTCTAATAATGACGAAGCTATTGCAGTTGAATTTGCTACAAATACTATAGCAGTAATATGTAATCAGAAGATTATCGCATTATGGCTAAAGCCAGACTTTGTTAAGTATTAAAATCATTAAGGTCACACAGTTTCGGCTGCTGTGACCTTTCTTTTTTGAATTTCACTAAAACGTATTACATATTATGTAAATTAATATTTACAAATATATGGTAATTATGATATACTTATTATATAAAATAGTAATGGAGGTAATCATGAATGCCTGATTTAATCAACATTCGCCTCACAAAAGATAGTCCAGAAATAGAAGCTATGGATGAAGCAGCAAAAGCACTCGGTATGTCAAGAAATGAAATGATACTCAAGGCTGTTGGCATGATGATCAGCTTTGACAAGGTGTTCTACAAGAAGCTGGAGGCATACAGCGAGAAGATGAAGGTTCCTATGTGGATAGCATTACAGAACATGACTATTAAGCGTTGGGCACAGGACGCTGCCAAAACAGCGGTGTGGGGAAGTAATCCCGAGGTACTTATTGAGTTCTCAACTACAGAAGATGGAACAATCGCGCCAAAGGAACTTTATGAAATGGCATATCAGATGGCTTTTGATGTAGAAGCGAAAGACCGGATTGCTGCTCTTGAAAGAGAGGTTGGTGCCGGATTATCACTTAGAAATGATGATAAGGCTTTCTATGAAAAGTACCGTTACAAGTACGGAAGTGTTACAAGAGAGCAGGACGAGAACTCCTTTGCATACTGGGAGAGTGAGATGTCAGAAACAGAAGCTTTGGAGAAATTCAAAGGAGGTAAAGGTAATGACGAAAAGCAGTAAAGTGTATATCGTACGTTGCCCTCACTGCAAGCACAGAGTATTTGATGCCGATTATGCAGATGTAGTAATCAAATGCCCTAAGTGTAGGAAAGTCTTCGAAGTGAAACTGGAGAGGGCGGTGTGAAAATTGAATAGATCTGGCACAGAGCCACAAAGGGAGCAGATGACTCACCTATAGAGCCTGGCAGATAGTCTTAAAAAACTATTTGTCGGGCTCTTATTTTATTCCGGCACAGCAGGAGGTGAAAGGGAAAGTGAAAATCACAATGATGGAAGCAGCACTAAAATATGCAGAACTGAATATCCCAGTTATGCCGTTACACTGGATTTGTGAGGATGGCTCTTGCTCCTGCAAGGCTGGCAGGAACTGCGACAGCAAGGGAAAGCATCCACTTTATAGTGGCTGGTACAAATATTCCACTACTGATACACTACAAATCAAAAAATGGTGGACAGAAACTCCTCTTGCCAATATCGGAGTGCCTACAGGCGAGAAGTCCGGCTGGTTGGTGCTTGATGTGGATGAGGGCGGCGATGAAACCTTGTCAGAACTAGAAGCTATTCATGGCAAGCTGCCCGATACCGTTACCGCTGTTACTGGTAGCGGTGGTCACCATTATATTTACAAATACCCAAAGGGTAGAAGTATTCCCAATAAGACCAAATTTGCGTCGGGTCTTGATGTACGCTCAAGTGGCGGACTGATTGTGGTTTCACCAAGCCTTCATATCAGCGGTAATCGGTACAAATGGATGGAAGGGCATAACCCTGCCAATATGAAGCCGGCAGAGGCTCCTGAGTGGCTCTTGGAAGCAATGTGTAAAGGCAATAAGACTGACAGCTATAAATGCAATCATAACTCCCAGCCTGATAACCTAATTCCCGAAGGTAGCCGTAATAGTACCCTTGCAAGCTATGCCGGAACAATGAGGCGCAGAGGCATGAGTGAAGCTGGGATTGTTGCCGCACTCATGGCTGAAAATGAAGCCCGCTTGAGTCCTCCGCTGAATGATGCAGAAGTCAGAAAAATCGCAGAAAGTATCTGCCGATATCAGCCGGAGGTCTCAGAGTTTCGAGATGAATTGCCACAGTTTTATAACGCAAGGGAACTCATTGACTTGGAACTTCCGGAGCCTGTGTGGATTGTAGATGAACTCATTGCACAAGGATTGACTATCCTTGCAGGAAAACCGAAGGTTGGTAAATCATGGCTAGCACTTGGGTTGGCTCTTAGTGTTGCATCCAATGGCAAATTCCTTGGTAAGAGAAGCGTGGCATCCACAGGTAATGTCGTGTATTTAAGCCTTGAGGATAACTGGCGAAGGCTTAAAAAGCGTCTGAATCTCATGCTGTTGAATGGCAATGCACCTGAAAAGCTACATTTCTTCATCGAGTGGCAGAAAGGGGAAGATGGCATCACTCGACTTGACGGTTGGTTACAGGAACACTCAGATACCAAGCTTGTAATTATTGATACACTTGCCAAGGTCAGGGAGAAGCAGAAAGCCAATAGTAACCTTTATGCAGATGATTATGAGGCGGTCTGTGGCTTGAAAAGCCTTGCTGACAAATACAACGTGGCAGTGGTGGTTGTTCACCATCTTAGAAAAATGACCAGTGATGATGTGCTGGATGAAATTAGCGGTACTACAGGAATCACAGGAGCAGCAGATACCATAATGATACTGAAAAAAGAACGTAGCCGGGCAGATGCTGTGCTATATGCCACAGGCAGGGATGCAGAGGAAAAAGAGATAGCCTTACAATTTAATAATCTGACCATGAGCTGGATGGAGCTTGGGAATGCTGAGGAATATCGCAAAAGTAAAGAAAGACAGGATATTATTGACCTATTAAAACAGGCTGATGGAGCAATGTCACCGAAAGAAATTGCAGGGCTGTTGAAAAAGACAGAAGCCAGTACACGATTTCTGCTCTCTGACATGGCAAAGCGTGGAGACATTGGAATGATAAGCAGAGGAAAATATACATTTACCACTCACAACACTAACAATACAAATATCACTCACAACGCTAACAACACTAACGAGGATGATTTTCCGGCAGATGAAGTGGCGACTGTGACCAAAGATACCACGGTAAAAAACAATATATTTACCACTAACAATACTCACAATGCAAACATCACTAACATTGCTAACAACGCTAACGAATTTGAAGACTTCCTTTGTTAGTTTGTGAGTGGTCATAATTAAGCCACTCACAAAGGCTGATGCGTGAAATGTAGTAAAATCAACGGTTTCGAGAGCATTGTGAGTTTGTTAGCATTGTGAGTGGTGGTGAGCATTATAAAAATTGGGTTTGATGCCTATTGGGGGGATGTGAATCCCTACCAGCAAATATCATAAGACCGGGTAGGCAGTCACGCACAAAAAGTCGCGAATTCAAACGGGGTATTAGCCCCATAATTCAAAATTTATCAAAATCAATCAAAGAGGAGGATTAACATGAGATTTATAGCAGATATGGTAAATGAAAGAAAGCAACTGGTAGAAAAAGCAGAAGCAATTCTACATGAAGCGGAAAAAGTAGGTGGAAGTTTGACAAAGGAACAGGAGAGACAGTTTAATCACTACACAGATAAAATAAAGAGTATTAATGATGACATTGATGAGGAATTATTAAATATTAGAACCTCCGAGCCAATCTTAAATTTGCCGCATAATCCTATGGCATGTGTGGATGAAGCAAAATACCCGATGGTTACTAAGGCAGTCTCAAAATCCTTCCGAGGCATGTTCTACGGTAATGAAACTGCAAAACTTAGTAACAGCGGTTTTCATTCCTTGGATGAATTCTTAAAAACCCTGCACTCGGGTAGAGCCGATCACAGGCTTCTAAATGACAGCATGGTAGAAGGTATTCCCGAATTCGGTGGTTATTCTGTGCCGGAGGAATACGGTGCATTCCTAATGGATAAATCCTTAGAAACTGAAATCATCCGTCCAAGGGCTACGGTATGGGGAATGGGCAGTGAAACAAAGAAAGTACCAGCATTTGACGGAGCAGACCGCAGTACCAATTTATTTGGTGGCATCTCGGGAGAATGGCTTGAAGAAGGACAGACAGGCACACGAAAGATCGCAAAACTGAGACTGATCCAGTTGAAAGCCAAGAAGTTGGCATGTTTCTCCCAAGCATCCAATGAACTGATTGCAGATGGTATGTCCTTTGAGGAAATGCTTGCTTATGCCTTAATAAAAGGCTTGGGATGGTATATGGATTATGCCTTCATCAACGGTACCGGAGTAGGTCAGCCACTTGGTATTCTGGCTGATCCTGCATTGATAACCGTTACTAAAGAGGCTTCACAAGCAGCTGCCACCATCAATTACAATAACGTGGTCAATATGTTTGCAAGACTGGCGCCTTCCTGCTTCACCAATGCAATCTGGCTTGCCAATCCCTCAGTGATACCGCAATTGCTCACAATGACCATCACGATTGGCACTGGAGGCGCTCAAATCCCCGTGTTCAAAGAGGAAGCGAGTAGGTTTACCCTTCTTGGCAAGGAAATCATCTTCACTGAGAAATGCCCTGCATTGGGCTCTAAGGGGGACTTAATCCTTACAGACCTCTCCCAGTATGCCATCGGCATGAGAAAAGAAATCGCACTTGACCGCTCCAATGTACCCGGCTGGATGGAGGATATGACCGACTATAGAGTAATCGTTCGTGTGGATGGTCAGGGTACTTGGGATAAGCCTGTAACACCGAAGAACGGAAATACACTTTCCTGGGCGGTGGCTCTGGAAGCAAGATAATTTAGCTTGAGAATAATCAAGTTTATGGTAGTATCCCTCACTGTGTAAGTTTCTGTGGAGGTGGTACTCATACTGCTGAAACCCATAATTATACCTAAATTAGAGGGCTTTATTAGCTTGATGTATCAGCGGTTCAGAGGCATTATGTCACTACGGAATGAAGGCCTTTATGGCTTTACCGTAGGAAGTTTTCATGAACCCTTCCGGTTTTGAATAAACTGGCAGTTAATATCCATGCGGGCCGGGCTTTCGGGCTTACGCTACAATGCGAGTGCCGTTATCCATTGCCGGAAGGTATGAAAAACAGGATATTTACAAGCAATACCTGACCGCTCAGGTGTTGGCTGTAAGTACCCTGCTTATTGGATGAAATTAGCTTTTATATCTATGCGAAGTCTTACCCAAGGAACAAACTGGCTGGGGCTTTACGCTACGCACATTAGGGATGCTGTTCTTTTCCATGAGGTAAAACAGGGCTGTACTTTGAAAATCTAATAAAATGAAGGAGGTATTTTATGCACCCGAAAATGAGAAGGATCTATATTGGTGTGGATACCCACAAAAACACCCACACCGCAGTCATTATCAACTGCTTTAATGAAAAGCTTGGAGAGATCACCTTTGAGAATAGGCCATGTGCCTTTGTTCCCTTCCTTGAAGAGGTAAAGAAACACACTGCCAAGGGAATAACTCCTGCTTTTGGATTAGAGGACACCGGCTCCTCCGGCAGGACATTAGCTACGTTTCTTAAGGGCAAGAATAAGACGGTAAAGAAAGTGAACGCCAATTACACCTTCAATGAGAGGAAGAAGCTGCCCATCCTGCACAAGACAGATTCCTTTGATGCCAGTTGCATTGCAAAGGTATTGCTGGACAATTACGACACCCTTCCCGATGCCGAACCGGATGACCTTTACTGGACACTGGCAATGCTGGTAAGCCGCAGGTCTGCCCTGGTGAAATCCAATGTAGCTCTCAAACAGCAGCTTCATTCCTACATCGTGCAGCATTACCCCAGCTACAGGAAATTCTTTTCCGTATTCGACTGTAAGACAGCACTGGAATTCTGGGAGACGTACCCTTCACCGACAAGCTTGAAGAATGTCACAATAGAAGAGCTTGGAGATTTCCTGTGTAAGCCAAGCAGCGGCTTCTTCGGAGTAGAAAAGGCTGGACAGATACTGGAGCTGGTTAAGAAGGATGGGGACACCAGAACAGAGTATCAGGAAAGCAGAGACTTCTTAGTGTCTACCTGTATCCGGCAGATGAAGCAGAATAACGGGGAAATGGAAAAGATAGAAGTAGAAATGAAAAAGCTCATGTCCCGGTCAGGTTACCGGCTTGAAACCTTTCCTGGTATAGACCTTGTTACCGCCGCCGGATTTGCTTCACAGATAGGGGACATTGAAAGGTTTGACAGTGCCGATAAGCTGACAAAGTATTCAGGGATTAGCCCAGTTACCTATTCCTCCGGTGAAAGTGATAAAAGATTCAGTAACTGTCAGGGAGACCGAACCCTCTACCATCTGTTTCATGCCTTGGCTGCAAGAAATATAAACAGAGGCCGAAACAGGAACAAGCCTGTGAATGATATCTTCTATGAGTACTACCAGAAGAAGATATCCGAAGGAAAGACCGAGCATCAGGCAATCATCTGTGTTATGAGAAGGCTGGTGAACATCCTCTATGGGATGATGAAGAATAAAAGTGAATACAGGAATCCAACTCTTCCCAAGAAGGATGCAGGATGATATAATCTTTACAGATATTGTTATAACTACATATTTTTTTGACCCACCTTATTACTTAACTAAGGATATTATGATAGTGTTACTGCCAGATTCCTTACAGAAGATACATACATCGGGCAGAGGAATGACCCGTTGAGCTTAAATCTGTATACTTACTGTCATAATGAACCGATTATGTATACTGATCCAAGCGGCCATAGTCGCGTATATGATGAATATTACAATTCCTCGGCGCCTATTAAGACAGGTAATAACAACGTCACTAATACTTCAAATACAGCAAATAAATCATCATCCACTCCCAAAGCAACACCTAAGCCGACAGCTGCACCTAAAGCAACACCGAAGCCAACACCTAAACCTACCGTTACTCCGAAAAAATCTACTAAAGATGTAGATAGTACTGGGAGCATCGACAAAACAGGAAATACAAAAAATGGTATATCAGATAACTCAGTTAAAGAGGAGACGGATACGGATCCTACTATAACGATGCCAAGTGAAGATACGATAGAAATCACTGTTCCATCATCCATAAGTCCACAAACAGCCTTTATAATAGGATTTGATGATTGTACTGGAGGCTTTGTTATAGGTGGATGGAATATGATAAATGGACTTATGGGTAAACAAGAAATTACCCAGTATGTTATTGATTATAACAAAGAATATACCTATGGATTTAAAGATAGTTATGAGAGGGGGCAAGCAGCTGGGGGATTAAGCATTTTAACATCCTATGTTGCAGCACTATTTTCTGGTGGGACGAATTCTGTAACTAAGGGAGCGAGTAAGAGTATTGAATTAAAAGGAACATATGGTCCAGAATATACCAATAAATTGCAATCAACTTATAATCAATTTGCCAATGAAGGTGTCGATATTACTGAACATGGGCTTAATCGTGTATTAGGTCGTTCAAGTAGAGGAGTTACTGTAGAAAATACAATAGACGTATACAACAATGGTAAATTGTATTATGACCCACAGTACAATACAAATATAAAGTTTAAAGATGGAATAGCTGTGTCATATGATATTAAATCAGGACAAATAGTAAATGTACAAACACAAAACAATCCAACAAGTCGTTGGATAGCAAAGTAAGGAAGTGTGAAGATATGGAAACTTTATTAACTAAATTAAGAAGTGCTATTGATAATGCAATACCGCTAGAAAATTTCGTTCAATGGTATGAAGATTGGTTTAATGATATTTTAGATAAAGACGCTTTGAACGAAAATGAGTTTAATTTACTTGAGGAATTGTATACAGATATTGGATATTTCGAACCACTAGAAGAACTTCGCAAAGAACATAGTTGTTATTTTGGCGAGGACGTTCTGATTTCTAAATTAAAAGATATATTAAAAGCAATATCAAAATAACCCCTAAAAGGTCATACAGTTTAATCTGTTATGACCTTTTTTCTATAGATATACATTTTCTACAGATATGAAAAATTCTAACATAAATTATTAAAATTGGACACATTTTTAGGGACATAAGATAAGTATATTGGGAGGAGATTTAAGAATAGTATTAGAGACGTTAATATTACCTGAAAAAATGGACAAAGAGAAGATAACGGAAAAAAGAATATACGAAATGTACAGTAGATAAAAAACAAGGGGAACAGAAATAAAAATTTATTCATATTCCATAGACATATACACTGTTATTTGAGACAGAATTAATTATATTAATCATAACGAAAATAAAAGTCATTAGGATCAATAAAAGCAATTGGAAGCATTGAAGTAAAGGAGGAGTTGTTAGTTAAGAGATAGGTTTTGGAATTTTTAATATCCTATAGTTTTGGAACAGTTAAAATTAGAATTTTGTGATTTTTCCCATAATTAGTTCGTGTATTTTCTTTTTCTATAAAAGGCTTTATAAAGGGTAATTTTTATTAGTAAAGAATAAAAGATAAACTGAAATGTATTATGGGAAAGCATTCACAAATCATTATAAGAAAAATATTTTAGGATACCAAAATCTTTATGATTTTGGGAGAGGGGGCAGACAATATGTATTACGCGTATTTAAAAGAGGATAACGATTCAATTAATCTGGTGGATAATACCGGGGTTTTAAACCTTATTCAGGATTTAGGTATCAGTGAAGAAGATATCTTTACTGACGAAGGAAGTAGAGAGCAATTGGGTAAACTACTTGAGTTCTTAGGAGAGGAAGATTACATAATCCTCCGTTCAGTTGTAGACTTAACAGATGACGCAAAGGAACTTTTGGCTATCTTAAAAGCATTACAAGAGCGACAAGTGACAATGATTAGTATTTTGGAGCCATTCTTAAGTGGCAAAGAGTATCATACGGCTATGAAAGGCTTCGTGGGTATTCATAAGACTTTTCTGGAGAGAAAGAGAAGACAGGGTTATAGTGAAGCAAAGGAAGCTGGAACAGTAGGTAGACCAAGGCAGACGGAAGCTATTGAAAAAGCTATTAGGCTATATAATACTAAGGCTTTTTCCGTTGCAGAGATAGAAAAATTGGCAGGGGTATCTTCTTCTACCTTATACCGTTATTTGAAAATAAAAGGGTCATAAAAAGTAATCTATTAAACATAAAAGAAAATTAAATTAACATAGTAAAGGCTACGGGAGACAGTGTACCCGTAGCCTTTACTATTAACTGAGCAATATAACATATATGGGGTCAAGGGTAGACATAAAAATTAATATTCATAACACATTTCAAAAAATAGGACATAAATTTGGACAGTTATAAAAATATATATGAGATTAGACTCGACTTCAGTAGGAAAATCCGTTATACCGACAATAGAAGTAGCTTGTTGGCAATGAAAAACGAGAATCCTGATTCGAAGTAAGCCTGTAGATATATATGAGCATTGATAGATAGGCTGTCGCTCCCTTGCGGTCATGATATGGTTATAAGAACAATTACCATATATCCCATGATAACGCTTCACAGCTGAGGTTGCCGGTATCTATGTTGATATAGCAGGTATTTAAATAAATATAGTTAGGGAAGGAATAGGAATATGAGAAGAAAAGAGAATTATTTATATGTAGGGGTAGACCTGCATAAGGAAACACATACAGCAGTAATATTAAACTGTTGGAATGAGTTTGTGGACGAGATTACATTTGATAACAGACCAGCAGAGTTTCCAAAGTTGGAAAAGTTGGTGAACAAGTTTTGTGAGAAGTTCAGTAAGGAAAATGACAAAGGTATTACCTATGAACCAGTTTATGGGCTGGAAAATTGCTATGGCTATGGTAGAAGCCTAGCGCTATATCTGCTCGAAAACGAATACAAAGTTAAGGACGTGAATCCTGCTCTGTCACATTTACAGAGAAAAAGTGCGCCACAATTTAAGAAGAACGATTCGTATGACGCCCAGTGTGTAGCCACAATCCTAATTAACTTACTGGACGAACTTCCAGACGCTAAGCCGGCAGACGATTACTGGACATTAGCTCAACTGGTTAATCGTAGAGAAAATATTGTAGTAGAATTAACAAGACTTAAGAATGAATTGCATGAACAGTTGGTACATGCTTATCCAAGGTATAAAGACTTCTTTACAGTAATAGACAGACCTACCGCTCTGTATTTCTGGGGTACATATCCTTCACCTCTATGCCTTACAGGTATTACAGCAGAACAACTGGCAGAGGAGTTAAAGATTATCAGTCATAATCAGTGTTCAATTAATCGTGCTAAGAAGATTTTGGATCTGGTTGCTTCGGATGGGCAGACTTACCGAGAGTATCAAGAGGAAAGAGATTACGTCACAAAAAATCTAGTGAGGGCACTGGAATTTCAGAATAAAGAGCTTATTGAAATAGAGAAGCAAATCGAGCGAATACTGATACAGTTTGAATGTACTCTTACAAGTATAAGTGGGGTAGATATCGTTACAGCAGCCAAGTTACTATCAGAAATAGGTGATATCAACCGATTCCCTAATCCAGACAGACTAGCTTCCTTTGCAGGTATTGCACCTATAAAGTTTTCTTCAGCTGGAAAGGGTAAAGAGAAAAGTTCTAAGCAAGGGAATCGTAGATTACACGGAATATTTTATGTATTGGCATTACAAATGACTCAGACTGCAAGAGGTAGCGGGATACCAAGAAATCCTGTATTTTATGAGTATTACCAGAGAAAGATTGCGGAGGGTAAATCAAAGACACAGGCAATTATCTGTATTATGAGAAGATTGGTTAACATAGTCTATGGGATGCTTAAGAATAAAACAGAGTATCGAATGCCAGAGGTTTCCAAAGTAAAGGCAATGTGATATAATTAAGGAAGATTTGGAAATGCGGTAATATAACGAGACAAGGCTCTTTTATAAGGGAAAGAGCTTATTGGATTCTTATTTTAGCTTGGTAATGTTAATGCCAAGGGAGCGAGTAAGAGTGTAAGAGATACTTTATTAGATTCTGCTTCTAATACTAAATTAAAGAATGCTATAAATGAAATGTATCGCCCGGGAGCCACTATAGGAGATGGAGGTCTTGCAGACGCCATAAAATATGAGTTGAGTACTGGACAATTGGTAGGGGGTAAATCTCATATTCAGAAAGGAATAGAAAGAGCTAAAAATCTCGAAAATATATTAAAAAAGGAAACTCTAAGTCCTTCTGACCGTAGTTTAGCACAAAATCTATTAAATGATTTAAATAACGCATTGAAAGGGGTAAACAAATGACATATTTACATTTAATTGATAACCTATTGCAAACTATACCTGAAATTGAACAGTCCTATATAAATGAATTAGATTGGTGGGATGGTGAACCACCAGGAGCGCATATAGTTTTTGGTGATATTTTAAATCCTTTATTAATTGAAAAGTTAAAAATGAATGACGATATAGATTTGTTGAAAAGAATCTTTGATTTTTTTGAACTAATGGCTTTATCTGATGACGAGAAAGTAAAAGAAGTATTAGCTTGCACTGTACTGGAAAGACTTGGGGATGATAAGTTTATATTACAACAAGCAGAGTATTTTATGAAAAAAAGTACTATGCAAATGAGTTATAACTTAGAAAAGGGATTAGGTCGATTATAAAGAATTTGGTCACACAGTTTAGGCTGTTGTGACCTTTTTCTATTTATTAAAAATTTCTGCAGTTAAGAAAAATATGACATATATCAAGAAAGTTGGACACATTTTGAGGGACATAAGATAAGTATATTGGGAGGAGGAATAAGAATTATAATGCAGGTCTTAATATTGCAAAAAAACGGATGGTCCTGTGTCAAGATTTAGTACAAGATAAAATGAGAAGTTCTGCCTGTTAAGCAGCAGGCAGAGACATAGCCCTCTCATACATTTTCTCATATTTGTTAGGAGACAAATAGTCACAATGACTATGAATCCTAACGGTGTTATAAAAGGTTTCGATATATTCGAAAACAAGCTTATAGGCGTGGCTGTAGTTACGAATACCTTTTTGACAGCCTCTTTACGTGGTTAGAGGAAGAGACTTTTCGATTCAGAAAAGCATGATATCCAGAGCGGGACACGCCTAAAAATTTCAGCATTCCGGAAGTAGAGACTCGGCGTCTTGTAACTTTAGATGCCTCTACCTTAGCAGAAACTTCAGTATAGATAGCTTCTGTTAATCTTTCCCCAGAATGCCGATGGCTTTTTTTAACACATCAAGTGCATCCTGAGCATCACGGAGCTCACGTTTGAGACGAGCGATTTCCTTTTGTTCATCTGATTCGTAGTTACCGGAACCTCTAACGGGAATGTCACCATCGTGGTCACGGAATTGAGCCTCCCATTTGGCTAAGGTACTTAAACCTATTCCGAGATTCTTGGCACATTCAGTCTGAGTAAGATCAGGATGATCCTTGCGATAGTTGATAGCATCCAACTTGAACTGTTTAGTGTGTTGTTTTGATTTTCTTGGCATAATGAGTTCCTCCTCTTGTTATTATACATTATTTCAAGGGAATGTCTCATTTTGTTTTGTACTATTTAGATGCTAACATCAGTTAGAAGCATTAAAGTAAAGGAGGATTAGTAGGTTAAGAGAGGTTTTGAATAGTCATTATCCTATAGCTTTGGAACAACAAAACTTAGAATTTTGTGATTTTTCCCGTAATAGGTTCGTGCATTTCTTTTATGATAAAGAGATTTATAAAGGGTATTTTCATTAATTAAGAATTAAAGATAAACTGGAAAATATTATGGGAAAGCATTCGTAAATCTATTATAGGTACTATATTTTAGGAAACCAAAATCTTTAAGATTTTGGGAGAGGGGGCAGACAGTATGTATTACGCATATTTAAAAGAGGATAACGATTTAATTAATCTGGTTGATAATACCGGGGTATTTAGCCTTATTCAGGATTTAGGTATCAGAGAGGAAGATACTTTTACTGACGAAGGAAGCAGAGAGCAATTAGGTAAACTACTTGAAGTCATAGGAGTAATCCAGAATATGCAAAGCATCATTTCCCGACACAATGCTGGGAGGCGGGTGAAACTGCCTTATCCGTATCAAGATTTGAATGGGATGGCGAGAAGAGAATCATGCTGTATGGTAGACTGAAGCTTTTATGTATCCCAATGTAAACAATTTTTATAGAAAATATCAATGATCTGAGAGGATTGATCATTGTTCCTCGTTCATAGAAATAATATAATTGTCTAATAGTAAGTAATCATAATACTGCATAAGTAGGCAGTTATAAAACTGAGATATCCTTATAATGATCAGAAGCGAGGTTCAAGTATGAATACCAATCCTATCTTAAAATCCGATTATCCCGATCCGGATGTCATCCGGGTGGGGGACACTTATTATATGATCAGTACGACGATGCACTTCCTGCCGGGTGGAGTGATCCTGCGTTCCTACGACCTGATTAATTGGGAGATCGTAACCTATATCTTTGACAGTCTGGATGATACACCAGCGCAGTGTCTCGAAGGGGATCAGTGCATCTATGGAAAGGGTATGTGGGCTGCATCACTGAGGTATTATAAAGGCACCTTCTATGTGTGCTTCGTGGCAAATGATACGCATAAGACCTATCTGTATCAGGCAGAGGATATCTGTGGTCCCTGGAGAAAGCAGTATGTCGAAGGCTTTTACCATGACTGTTCCCTGCTTTTTGATGATGACAGAGTATATATCGTCTATGGTAATACGGATATCTATCTGATTGAACTGAAGGCTGACTTTACAGGACCGAAGCCTGATGGATTACACCGCCTGATTGTGTCAGAGAAGGATAAATCAAAGGTAATACTGGGCTATGAAGGCTCACACCTGTATAAAATCAATGGGAAATACTATCTTTTTCTTATACATTGGCCGATGGAGGCACCGGGCAGAAGGACAGAGGCTTGCTTTGTAGCGGACTCTCTCGAAGGGGAATTCATTGGAAGAGATATCTTTGACGATGATCTAGGATATCACAACTGCGGTGCGGCGCAAGGAGGAATCGTGGATACTCCGGAGGGAGATTGGTATGCTATGCTCTTTCAGGATCACGGGGCGGTCGGACGTATCCCGGTGCTGGTTCCGATGCATTGGGAAGAGGATTTTCCTGTGCTTGGAATTGCGGGAAAGGCTCCTCTGGACCTATCCGTGAAGAGTACCAGAGCGGATTACAACTACGAGCCCTTGGAGGGCAGCGATGACTTTAGGTATGAATCGGACCAGAATGGAAAGGTGAAGCTGAAAAGCTTCTGGCAGTGGAATCATACCCCCCAGGAACATCTTTGGTCAGTCACGGAGCCGCCGGGGGTACTTCGGATTCGTACCGGAAAGCTCAGTAACAATGTCGGACTGGCAGTCAATACCTTAACACAACGGACAGTATATCCGAAGTGTGAAGCAGTTATCACGGTAGAGGGAAGAAATATTAAGAGCGGAGACTATGCCGGGATCTGTGCTTTTCAGGGCTGTTACGGCTTGATCGCGATTACCAGGGAGGAGAATAGATATTATCTTGCCATGCTTGCCAGAGTAGCGGAGAATGAAGGATTTTACGCCTTACCCGGTGATACTGAGCCGGGAATGGAATTTGCACGAATACCCATCGACAGCAGCAAGGTAACCTTGAAGGTATCCATAGATTTCACGGACGGGATGGATGAAGCGACCTTCTATTATCAGGAAGACGGAGACTTTAAGCAGCTTGGGATCACCCATAAGCTTTATTTCAAGATGGATCATTTTACGGGCTGCAGGTTCGGACTATTCCAATATGCAACAAAAGAGCTGGGAGGAACAGCAGAATTCTCTGATTTTATATATTTAAAATAACTTAATCAACCAGAAATAATATCATAATGATCTCATTTTCATAAGGGTCTCATTATTAATGATAGAGAGTATTCATAATAATGGTGTAGAGGGCTTGATAATATAATATTGAAAAGTCAAAGCAGGCAGGACAGGGAATATCTCAGCTGAGGAGTGCTTGGTAAATTCCGTACGAACAATACTCATAAGACCAAACCCCCGGAATATAATTTACTATTGAATAAATGAAAGCTTCGGAGGAATTCATGAAAAGACTATGGGGATGTCTCGTCATATTGTTTATGACTGTTATGTTTGGCAGCTGTGGCAAAGAGCTTGGGCTGTCTGAATTTGTGATAAATGAAGCTGCCCACTCGGTTAGCTATGCTCCTTTGTATGTAGCAATTGAGAAGGGGTATATCAAAAACGAGGGATTACATGTCCAATTGACAGGGGGACAGGGGGCTGAAAAAACCAAGGATGCCCTGCTGGCAGGAAAATGCGAGATTGGGATACTTGGAACCGAGGTGCCGCTTACCTTAACTGATAGTAAAAAAGCGAAGGACGGACTGATCTGCATCGGTCAGTTAACCCAGAGGGCGGAAGAATTGCTGGTCTCCAGAGATGCGGTGGAGCAGTTTACCTGGGATCGGCTGAAGGGAAAGACAGTGATGAACGGCGGAGGGAAGCTCACGGAAGCAGTACTGGAATATGTCCTTAAAAAGCATGGAGTTAAGGGGAAGACGGAGCTTAGCCTTCTGTCTGATGTGGAATTAAGCTCTGTCGCTAAGGAATTCACCTCCGGTAAAGGGGATTACGCTCTAGTCTACGAACCTACTGCGACGACTCTGGAGCTGGAGGGTAGCGGCAAGGTAGTAGCAGCCCTTGGTGATGAGAGCGGAAGAATCCCAGAGACAGCGATTTGCATACGAAAGGACTGTCCGGCTAATCGTCAGGAGCAGCTGAAGCTTTTTATGAAGGGACTTCAAAAGGGCTTGGAATATGTGAATTCTCATTCTGCTGCCGACGTGGCGCGAAGCATTAAGCCTCAATTCCCCGATACAACCAAGGAGGAGCTGGCAATCATGATTGCCAGATATCAGGAACAGGATACCTGGAAGAAGAATTTAACTCTGGAAGAAGGAAGCTTAAGCTTCCTGCAGGATATCCTTGAGGACGCGGGGATGCTGCCTTTCAGAGTAGAATATCAGGAGTTTGTAAATACGGAATTTACAGGAAATAAATAAAATAGCAAAACCAGCCAGTGTAGTAACCGGAAGAGATAGTGATAATATCTATATAGTAAATATTACCAATATGTAATTAAATCATGATCCGAAGCTCACAAATCAATGCTTATGATTTAAATCATGATCCGAAGCTCACAAATCAATGCTTATAATTTAAATCATGATCCGAAGCTCACAAATCAATGCTTATAATTTAAATCATGATCCAAAGCTCACAGATCAATGCTTATGACTTAATTTATGATCCGAAGTTCACAGATCAATGCTTATGATTTAGATCATAATCTGATGCTCACAGATCAATACTTATGATTTAAATCATGATCCAAAGCTCACAGATCATTGCTTATGTTTCTTAAATAGAATAGCATAAAAAGCGGGTACTGCACCAAGCGATGCAATACCCGTTACTTTTATCTTATTTATTCTTCCGAAGCGGTGGAGGAGGTCTCTTCCTCATCGGTAGCATCGGTATCATCCTCGTAATCATCGAAGTCATCATCGAAATCCTCGAGATAGTCGGGGTTCATATATCTGTATACTGCATAGGCGATTGCAGCGACAGCAGCGACACCGCCGATTACTGCGAGAACACACAGAACCACATGCTTCTTCTTGTCGCTGGAATCCTTTTTGTGAACCAGTTCACCTAATTTCATTGTGCTTAAAAGCTCTTCCAGTTTGTTTCCCATGAAAACACTCCCTTCTGATATTTATGACAAGGCAATAGTTCCTTGTAATGCTGATATGAATATTGCATACACAATATGAAATGTATTCCGGAGAAAATGGTATGCATTGGCAATTGCTTGCTTTGGCTATAGTATAGCACAAATTATTTGTCATTACTATAATATTTCTTAGGATAATCAAATTTATTCATAAATAGGACATTAGTGTCAAAGGACATATCATTAAGCTGAGTTACCTTTGCTGTACTATTTATCAATCAATTTTTATCAGGTTAGCGAAGGTGGACAGAAGCTTCTTGATGCCGAAGTTCGGGAAGTCCACGGTAACCTCATAATCCTTGCCGCCCTTCGTGATATCTGTTACGATGCCGATACCGAATTTGATATGCTTTACCGTGTCACCGACGCCGTAATTCAAGGTACCCATCTGCTTACCCTCGAATTGCTTTGTCTCGGTAAGGTAAGGCTTATAACTAGCTTGAGGTTTTGCATTGGTGGATGCATGGGGCTTGTCGAAATTAATCTCATTGTCATAGCTGTCAAAAGAACGACCGAAGGAACGTTTGGATGAAGAGGTATCCTCTTCAAAGGTAAATTGTGATCTTCTCGTCCCAGGGGTATTCATCTTAATCAGATATCTTGGGATTTCATTCACAAACCGGGAGGGTTTATTGTACTGGGTTTCGCCTCGAAGCATCCGCTGCCTTGCCGCAGACAGCGACAGCTGCTTCATCGCCCGGGTGATACCGACGTAACAAAGGCGTCGCTCCTCCTCAATCTCCTCAACCGGATTATCTGCAAAGATGGACATATATCCGGGGAAGATCCCTTCCTCCATACCGCAAAGATATACGTAAGGAAATTCCAGACCCTTCGCACTGTGGAGTGTCATCAGGACAATATGGTCTGACCCTTCCTCCAGGGTATCAATATCGGCAACCAGAGCAACCTCCTCTAAGAACCCGCTTAAGGTGGGAAGCTCTTCGGCATTTTCCTCATAGGTGACAAGCTTATTCACAAGTTCGTTGATATTGCCGATCCGGTCCTGTGCATCCTCATCCTTCACTTCCTCCAGCTCTCTTAGGTATCCGGTGGCATCCAGAATATCATCAATCAGCTCTCGAAGGGAATAGCCCTCCTGCTTTATTCTGGATTTCAGACCCTCAATCAGACTGACAAAGGGAGCAATCTTGGAGGCGGAGCGTTCCAGACCCGGGATATAATGAGCCCTGGTCAGTGCCTCATAAAAGCTCATGTCGTTAGCTACGGCATAATCATTGACCTTATCCACGGTAGTCAGACCAATGCCTCTTCTGGGTACATTGATAATTCTTTTGACCGCCAGACTGTCCAGACCGTTGTCAATGGTCTTTAAGTAGGCGAGCATATCCTTGATCTCCTTACGGGCATAGAAATTCACACCGCCGATGATCTTATAGGGAATGTTGCGCAGCAGCAGCTTTTCCTCGAACAGACGGGACTGAGCATTGGTTCTGTAGAGAATGGCGAAATCCTGATAATTCGCGGCACCGCTGTCCACAATTCTTCTAATCTCGGCAGTGACATGATCTGCCTCTTCAAAATCAGTTTCAAACTGAGTGAAATGAACCGGCTCCCCTTCCTCATTTTCAGTCCAGAGTGACTTATCCTTTCGCCCCTGATTGTTACAGATTACTTCATTGGCGGCGTTCAGAATGCTTTTCGTGGAGCGGTAGTTCTGCTCCAGCTTAATCACCTCTGTATTCGGAAAGGATTTCTCAAAGTTTAAGATGTTATAGATATTCGCACCGCGGAACTTATAGATGGACTGGTCATCATCACCCACTACACAAAGATTATATTCTCTTTCTCCGTAAATGTTCACACCGGAGGAAAGCAGATGAATCAGACGGAATTGAGCAGTGTTCGTATCCTGATACTCGTCCACCATAATATAGCGAAAACGGTTCTGGAAGTAAGCAAGGGCCTCTGAATTCAGCTGAAACAATTCAACGGTCTTATAGATCAAATCATCAAAATCCAGAGCATTACTCTGGCGAAGTCTCTTCTGATATTCAGCATAGGCTTGAGCATATCGGTTCTGCGTCAGGTCACGGCCTGCATTCCGGGCAAATTCTTCGGGAGAGACCAGCTCATCCTTCGCTTTGGAGATGACCGATAGGATGGCTCGCTCGTTGGTCTTCTTCGTATCGATATTTAAGTATTTACAGATTTCCTTCATCAGGGTCTTCTGATCATCGGAATCATAGATGGTAAAGCTTCTGGAATAGCCTATGGTATCTATGTATCTGCGTAAGATCCGGACGCAGGTGGAATGGAAGGTGGAGACCCAGATGTTTTCCGAACCGTAGCCCACGATCCTGTCGACACGTTCCCGCATCTCCTTGGCCGCTTTATTGGTGAAGGTAATAGCCAATATGTTATAAGGATTTACTCCTCGTTCCTCAATCAGATACGCGATACGGTGGGTCAGAACACGCGTCTTTCCGGAGCCTGCCCCGGCTAAGATCAGAAGCGGCCCCTTGTCATGAAGCACAGCGCGCTTCTGTTCGGGATTCAGTGTATCATAAATACTCATAATAACCTCCAAAAATTTTTATTAGAACATCAACCTATCCAGCCATCCGTGCCGTTCAGAATCTAGCCATTGTCTAAAAACTGGATAAAATCGATGTGTAACACACATAAACATATTTTGTTCTATAGAACTCTTTCATAAAATGTCTTATTACCTTATATCCGCTCAAGCTGCTTTAAATAATCTTCTCATGATGTAAATTTGTGGCAGCAGATATCCGTTTACTCGAACATAATACTGTTTCACGGGACTCTCCCCTGGCATCAAAAAGCTATAACGAGGAGTAAATCATGAATTCATACACTACCTTATTCATGTTAGAAACCTCTGGCTATTCATGGCATCCCACTACAAACATATGTTTATTATAGCATGGCACAGGGGCAGATTCAATCCCGCATTTCCTGCCCCCGAATTAGCAAATGCTGCTATCCATATGTTTATTTTCGCTTTGACATCTAGTAACGGATACTATATAATGAAATAGAGGTGATATAATTGGATATGACGAAAGAGGAGTATATCAAGAGCTTAATCGACAGCTTGAAGGACGTGAAATATATCATGCCCGACGATATACCAAATATAGATCTTTATATGGATCAGGTAACGACCTTTATGGATAAGCATCTGAAATCTTCGAAGCGTTACAGTGAAGATAAGCTGCTGACCAAGACGATGATCAATAATTACACGAAGAATGAGCTGTTACCTCCGCCCAGTAAGAAGAAATATACCAAGGAGCACATGTTCCTTTTGATTTTTATCTATTATTTTAAGAATATCCTCTCAATCAGTGATATCCAGAGCATCTTTAATCCTTTGACGGAACGTTATTACGGAGATAAATCCAAGATAAAGCTGGAAGAGATATACGAGGAGATATTCCGCTTGGAAAAGGAACAAACGGATGCTCTTACCAAGGATATGATTCGTAAAATGACGAAAGCAAAGGAATCCTTTCCCGAGGTTACCGATAAGGAAGACCATGATTTTCTGACCTCCTTCTCTTTTATCAGTATGCTTTGTTTTGATGTGTATATGAGAAAGCATATGATTGAGAAAATGATTGATGATGCCCTGATGGGTGAAAGCAATCACAATAAGGTAAATGCCTGCAAGACTGAAGATAAGAAAGAGAATAAGAAGAAGCAAGAGGATAAGAAGTCCGAAGCTTAATATCATACTATTGAAATAAAATGAGCTCACAACCGATTGGTTATGAGCTCATAATTCGTCTGATGATTATTTATCCGAAAAGGGATCGTTCATTCTGGTAAAGACCATATCGTAGCCATCATTACCGTAATTGAGAGATCGGTTGACTCGGCTGATGGTTGCGGTAGAAGCACCGGTCTTTTCTGCAATTTCCAAATAAGTCTTATGACAACGTAGCATACGAGCTACTTCAAATCTTTGAGATAAGGATAATAACTCATTCACAGTACATATGTCTTCAAAAAATGTATAACATTCCTCCGAATCCTTTAAACTTAAAATTGCCTCGAAAAGATGGTCAACAGCAGTGGTTCTGATGTTTTTACTCATCGGTAGGACTCCTTTCATCTGCTTGTGATTTTATTCTTTTTCACACAGTATAATTTTAACACTCTAAGTTAATGAAGTAAAGTATTATTTCATAGTCCAAAGGTTAGAGGAAGATTAATAAAACCTTGGAAAATCAAAGAAAATTCCTCCCGAAGGATGTCTTCGCAAATCATCTCGGTAATACCTGCGTCTGTGGCAGGGAGGACCGAAAGGCGACCCGCAGTTAACATCACGGTCTCTTCTTCGATTATAGTCGTAATCTCTGTATGGCCCGCAGCCATGTCCGTAACATCCCATAGATATCAACTCCTTTCAATAATCAATATATGAAATAATCGAATAATGGTGAAAAATGTAATTATATGCTTTTGTGTAAAATCCTGCATTTTGTCAATACTAACTTAGAGTAGAAATACTGTGAAGATTCAGAGGGAGGCATAGTATCCTGGTTTAAAATAACAGATATTGACAATCATTAATCGAGAGAATATGATATACATACAGTTGGAATGTAAAAATATTCCAATTACATGTCTATTTGATTATCTGAGGAGAGATCTATGAAAAGGTATGGAAGACGCAGGGGCTACAGGAAGAAAGTCATCCTTCTGGTCCTAAGTATAGAAATATTGCTGATCCTTACAGGAATAGCTTACCTTGAGCTTCGGCCGATGGTGGTCAAGGCAGTTACCCTGGAAGCAGGAGAAAAGAAGCTTACTGTAAATAGTTTTTTGAAATATAAGAATCGCCAAGGTGCCTTCGTAACAGACATGAAGAAGCTGGATACCAGTATTCCGGGGAACTATAAGGTGCAGATTCAGATAGGGCGAAGGGTTCATACCTCACTTCTGAAGGTGGTTGACACGGTACCCCCTAAGGCTGATGTCAGTGATCAGTTCTTATTAAGAGGGGAACCTGCAGATCCGAATTCCTTTATCTCCAATATCAAGGATGCTTCTGAGGTTAAGGTTTATTTCAGACATATTCCGGATACTAATGTTCCGGGAGTACAGGAGGTATCCTTACTGCTGCAGGATGGCAGCGGCAATGTCACGGAAAAGAAGGCGAAACTGACTGTGCTGGACATCAGAAGCAAGCTTAGGGTGGAGGCCGGTGCTCAACGGAAGCTTTCGGTAAAGGATTTTTGGGTCAGCAATAAGAATGATGCTGTTATGATCACGGATTTACAGACTATCAATACCAATAAGCCCGGTAAATATCCGGTAGAGCTGGAGGTCAACGGAAAGCGTGTCACCGGAACTGTGGAAGTAGTTGATACTGTCGCTCCTAAGGCATCTGTAAAGACTAATATCATCTTCTGCGGGGATACACCTAAAGCGGAAGATTTTGTGGAGGATATTACGGATGCGACTCCGGTCACGGTGAGCTACCAGAAAAAACCGGATTTTACGATGCCCGGAGAGGAAGCCTTTCGCGTCATCCTTAAGGACAGTGCCGGAAATATCACAGAGCTCCCGGTTACAGCACAGGTGGTTGAAGATAAAGAAGCTCCGGTATTCTCCGGTGTCAGCGATAGGACTGTTTTTATCGGAGATACAATATCTTATAAAAAGGGTGTCACGGTAACAGATAATCGGGATAAGAAAGTTACCTTCTCTGTAGACAACAGTACAGTGAATCTGAAGAAGGAGGGAACCTACACAGTTACCTATACTGCCAAGGATGCTGCAGGCAATCAGGCAGTGAAGACAGCGAAGATAGATGTGAAGATTTTTGACGTAAGTGAAGATACGGTAAATGAGCTCTGTGACGAACTTCTACAACAAATCACTAATCAGAGCATGAACAAGCGGGAAATCGCCTATGAAATCTATCGCTGGGTCAGAAGTCATATTGATTATAGCGGAGATTCCGATAAGTCAGACTGGCTGGCGGAAGCCTATCGGGGAATGACCAAACGGTATGGAGATTGCTTTACCTATTTCTCTGTTTCACAAGCATTGTTAACCAGAGCAGGCATTGATAATATGGAGGTCAGAAGAGTCGGAGGAAGAACAAAGCACTTCTGGAATCTGATTAATTGTGGTGACGGCTGGTATCATTTTGATGCCTGTCCGAACAAGGATCATAAGCCTTCCTTTATGCTGACCGAGCAGCAGGTTGAGGCATTAACCAAAGAAAGAGGCAATCATTATTATGACTATGATAAAAGCCTATATACTGTAACTCCGGAGTAGAGAGAAATATCATAGTCTTCCGATTTACACAAGAGCGTATAAGTAGTAGGAAGATAATTCTTAGGTCATGTAAGAAAGATTGGCTGTGTACAGTAAGAAAGTAGCGAGAAAGGTGAGTAAGAAATATACGTTAGCGGGATAACTAAGAAACACGTGAGAAAATACATGAGAAAATACATGAGAAGGAGAACTAAGAAATGCAGAAGGGGATATTGGATAAATAATATGTAAGACAGAGAGGGGAGAGCAGTACGAAACGTCTGGGTGTGATTGGCGGCTTAGGTCCGTTGGCGACAGCGTATTTTTATGAATTAGTCGTACGAATGACAGATGCGAAGTCAGATCAGGAGCATATTGAGACGGTGATTTTCAGTAAACCGACCATACCTGACAGGACCGATTATATCCTTGGAAAAAGCAGTGAGAATCCTCTCTATGATATGCTGGAGACCGGAAGAAAGCTGGTGGGTATAGGTGCGGATTATATTGCAATACCCTGCATCACTGCACATTATTTTCATGATTCCTTATCCGAGGGAATCAAGGCACCGGTGCTTCATGCGGTTCAGGAGCTATCACGCTATCTGAAGGTACAGGAGATTCGCTGTGCAGGCATCCTGGCTTCGGAAGGGACCATTCAAAGTGGTCTCTTCCAAGAGGAACTAGCCTTGTCCGAAATCAGGACAGTTGTACCCTCCAAAGAGTACCAGAAACAGCTGTCCAATCTTATTTATCAGGGAATCAAAGCAAACAGACCGATTGACTTTCATAGCTTTCAAACTGTCGCTGACCAGCTGAAGAAGGAAGGAGCTGAGGTTATTGTTTTGGGCTGCACCGAATTATCCCTGATCAAAAGGGACTTCGACTTAGGACCCGGATTTATTGACGCAATGGAGGTTCTGGCAATGCGTGCCGTATTGCTCTGTGAAGCGAACCTGAAGGAAGAATATGATTTCTTAATCACAAAATGAGGAGTAAGGAAAGGTAAGTGACAATGCAGAAGAATGTGATGGAGTACCTGGAGCATATTGTAAATCAGGTGCCGGAAAAAACAGCATACGCGAATGAGACGACAGGAGTTACCTTTCGCGAGGTATATGAGCAGTCAAGGGCGATGGGAACCTTTCTTCATGACGAGGGTTATTTTAGGGAACCCATTGTAGTATTCATGGAAAAACACCCGCGGACCATTATTTCCTTCTATGGAGTGATTTATTCCGGCTGCTATTATGTCCCGATTGATGAAGAGATTCCGAAGTATCGGATTGAATTGATCTTTGAGAATTTGAATCCGAGGGCTGTTATCTGCGATGAGGTTACCGAGAAAAAACTATCTGAGTATTCTTTTCAGGGGAAGATTTACCGATACCGGGAAATGATTAAGAA
Source organism: Bacillota bacterium (assembly GCA_023437365.1). Taxonomy (GTDB): domain Bacteria; phylum Bacillota; class Clostridia; order Lachnospirales; family Lachnospiraceae; genus Mobilitalea. The sequence goes on along the minus strand of JAEZGK010000002.1, from coordinate 59,438 downwards.
GAAGCCCGACGATGCTGTACTAGGTGTAATCCGTGACAGACAGATTGATACCGATCCCATCTATATTGTATTTACCTCCGGCTCCACCGGAATACCCAAAGGAGTGGTGGCCTGCCATCGCTCGGTCATCGACTATATCGACAACCTGTCGGAGGTGTTAAAGGTAAACGAGGATACGGTATTTGGCAACCAGACACCGTTTACTGTGGATGCCTGCTTAAAGGAGCTCTATCCTGTCCTGAAATTCGGTGCTACCGCTTACATCATTCCAAAGAACCTATTTTCTTTTCCGTTACAGCTTACGGAATTCTTAAACGAACATAAGATTAATACAATCTGCTGGGTAGTATCTGCACTGACGATGATTTCTGCCTTTGGTACGCTGGAAAAGGTCATACCGCATTATCTTCATACGATTGCCTTTGGCAGTGAGGTGCTTCCGATCAAACAATACCGATTATGGAAGAAACATCTTCCGGAAGCCCGTTTTATCAATCTATACGGGCCAACCGAAGCAACAGGCATGTCCTGCTATTATGAGGTAAACCGGGAATTTGAGCTGGATGAATCAATCCCGATCGGCCGACCTTTCAGAAATACGGAGATCCTACTGTTGGATGAGCATAATCAAGTTCCGGAAGCCGGTCAGGAAGGAGAAATCTGCATCAGGGGTACAGCCTTGACGCTTGGATACTTTCGTAACTTTGAGAAGACCCAGGAGGTATTTGTACAGAATCCGCTGAACCAGGCTTATCCGGAATTGATCTACAGAACCGGTGACATCGGCAGGTATAATGCACGGGGTGAGCTGATGTTCGTCTCTCGTAAGGACAATCAGATCAAGCATATGGGTCACAGGATAGAACTGGGTGAGATAGAGATTGCAGTCAGCTCCATCGACGCTATGAGAAGTGCCTGTGCCATCTTTGATGACCGGAGGAAGAAAATCATCCTGTACTATGTGGGAACCTTGACACCGGCTGAGGTGGCAGTAGCTCTGAAGGATAAGCTTCCAAGATATATGCTTCCCAATGTCATTGAAGTACTGGATAGAATGCCTTTGACAGCAAATGGAAAAATCAACCGCTTGCTGCTGAAGGAAAGCTTCCTGAAGGAAAAGAAACAGGAATAATAAGCCTAAAGGAATGAGTTCAGATCAGGCAAGATAAGCCGAACAGAAGGACTTCAGATAATCGGGAATAGTGAGGTATGAATTGCGTAAATAATTATATGGATCGTGCGAGGCACGAAAGGAGGAAACATGGAGACAATTCTGGAGATTCTAAGCGGTTTACACCCGGAGGTGGATTTTGAAGTCTGCGATACCTTAATTGATGATAAGATATTAGATTCCTTTGATATAGTATCAATCGTAACAGATATCAGCGATGAGTTCGATATTACTATCCCGGTGGAAGAAATCGTACCTAAGAATTTTAATTCAGCAAAGGCCCTTTATGCGATGGTCGAACGGCTGATGGAAGAATAGCAGGACGGTGTGATTTATGCTTTTTACATCCTATCGGTTTATCTTATTCATACTTATTTTGTTTGTAGTGTACTATATTATTCCGAAGCGCTTCCAATGGATGCTGCTGCTTGTAGCCAGCTATCTATTCTACAGCTTTGCAGGACTTAAGTATCTGATCTATATCCTGGCTACCACAGTAACGACTTATCTTGTCAGCAGGAGGCTGAATCTCCTGCAGACGATTCAGAGTTTATATTTGAACGAACATAAGGCTTCCATGGAAAGGGAGCAACGGAAGGCTTATAAAGCACGAATGAAAAGAAGGCAGAGAAAATGGATGGTCCTCTGCATGATATTTAATTTTGGCATTCTGGCAGTCATGAAATATAGTGATTTTACTATCATGAATGTCAACGGGCTATTAAAGCTGTTCCAGGCCAAACCGATATCTCTGATCGGTTTTGTACTGCCTCTGGGTATTTCCTTCTATACCTTTCAGACCATGGGGTATCTCATAGATGTGTATCGGGAGAAATATCCTTACGAAAGGAACATTGCAAAGCTGGCACTGTTCATATCATTCTTTCCGCAGCTGATTCAGGGTCCGATCAGCCGTTTTGATGATCTGAGTCAGACTCTGTATTCCAAACATCCCTTTAGCATGAAAAATGTATCCTTTGGCGCTCAGAGGATTTTATGGGGATATTTTAAGAAGCTGGTCATTGCCGACCGACTGCTCATTGCGGTCAATACTATTGTAGGGAATCCGGAGCAGTATCAGGGAGCCTATGTTCTTGCGGGCATGTTTTTCTATGCAATCACCCTGTATGCTGATTTTACCGGTGGAATAGATATTACAATCGGAGTGGCGGAGGTTCTGGGAATTCGGGTACAGGAGAATTTCCTCCGGCCTTATTTCTCAAAATCTATCGCTGAATACTGGCGTAGGTGGCATATTTCTTTAAGCAGCTGGTTTCGGGAATATATGTTTTATCCCATTTCAGTCAGTAAGACAATGCTGGAGCTGTCGCGAAGCTGTAAAAAGAGAACCGGAGAATGGCTCGGAAGAAGGGTTGCTATCTACATCGCCTCCATCATTGTCTGGTTTGTCACAGGTATCTGGCATGGGGCAGCCTGGAATTTCGTCGTCTGGGGTTTGGGTAACTGTCTGGTGATTTTGGTATCGCAGGAATGTAGTCCTCTTTATGAAAAGTTTCATGCAAGATTTCATGTAAAGCAATACTTCTGGTACCGTCTCTTCGAGGTGGTTCGGACCTTCTGGTTAATGAGCTTTTTGCGAACCTTTGATTGCTACCGTGATGTCGGTACTACCTTTCGGATGTTCGGAACGATCTTTACGAGGAACAATCTGTGGGAGCTGCTTCAGGGCGGACTGATGCAGCTAGGTTTAGGCCCCGCTGATTATCTTGTACTGACAGCATCGGTGTTGGTGCTGCTGTTGGCAAGCCTACTCGGGAGAGCGGGGAGTGTTCGCGAAAGGTTGGCAAGGAAGCCTTTACCGCTTCGCTATGCATCCTGTTTCCTTCTGATAATAAGCATCCTGATCTTTGGAGCCTATGGAGTCGGTTATGATGCCAGTCAGTTTATCTACAGCCAATTTTGAGCTGATGGATGAGGAAAGCCAAGGCTCTGTTAAGAATGGGGAGATCACACGGAAGAGTTGGCTGTGTTAGTTATATTGTTATGAAAGGTTGATGAAATGAAGAAGATAATATTCAATGTAGCTGTAGTGGCACTGTTCATTCTCACTCTGGCGTTCCTGCAGGCGTTATTGAAACCTAAATATATGTCCAGCATTCATGAAGGCAATCTGGTAGAAGAATACTATAAAGAGAAGAAGCTTCATGATGTGATTTTCATTGGGGACTGCGAGGTGTTCTCCAACATATCGCCAGTAACACTGTGGGAGGAATATGGAATTACCAGCTACATCAGAGGCAGCGCCCAGCAGCTGATCTGGCAGTCCTACTATCTGCTGGAGGATACCTTGCTTTATGAGAAGCCTAAGGTGGTTGTCTTCAATGTTCTGGCAATGAAATACAACGAACCTCAGAAGGAGGCATATAATCGCCTGACCCTGGACGGCATGAAGCTGTCTGTAGCAAAGCTTAAGGCAATCAAGGCCTCCGAAACAGAGGGAGAATCGGTGATTACTTATCTGTTTCCGCTGTTACGGTATCACTCTAGATGGAATGAGTTGACAGCTGAGGATTTTAAATATTTGTTCCATAAGGATAACCTGTCACACAATGGTTATCTGATGCGGGTGGATTGTAAGCCTGTGGATATGATTCCCAAAGGTAAAAAGCTTGCGGATTATCGGTTCGGTGACAAAGCATATGCCTACCTAGACCGTATCACGAAGCTCTGCAAGGAAAAGAATATTAAGCTCATTCTGATCAAATCACCAAGTGTTTATCCGTATTGGTATCAGGAATGGGATTCACAGATGTCAGAATATGCAAAGACAAATGAACTGACATATATCAATTTTCTGGACGAGGTGCAGAAGATGGGGATAGATTATAGCAAAGATACCTTTGACGGCGGTCTTCATCTCAACCTAAGCGGAGCTGAGAAGTTCTCCAGATACTTCGGTAGAATACTCAGTGAGAAGTTCTCTCTGCCGGATCATAGGGAGGAAGAGAAGTATGCCAAGCTATGGGAAAAGAAGGTTATCTTCTATGAAGCCATGCGGGAAAAGCAGGAAGGAGAGCTGACGGAATACGGGTATTTAAAAAGCTGCGGGGTCGTGGCGCAGGTAAAGAATCAGGAGTAGCAGAATATTGGTATATATGAAGATTACTCTACAAGTGAATTTATAAATAATGGTTAAATAACTTGTATTGAGAAATATAAGATGAGTATCTAGAAAACACAAGAATATAGGTAATCATTAGAATAAAATGAGACACAAGAAAAAAGAAAACACAAAAATATAAGGAATCACAAAAATATAAGGAATCACAAGAAAAAGGAAACAAAGGAGTAAAAGTAAATTACAAGAATAAAAGGAAATTCAAGATTTAATGTTAATACAGAGATAAAGTTTAGGTAAAAATGAAGAGAATACAGAAAAGGTAAGAATAATTAACAAATAAGAATACAGAAACATTAAGAAATAAGGAATAGGTCAAGATGGATGACAAGTATCTACAATAACTAATATAGTAACAGGAAGGATAACAAAGAATGAAAAAACTAATAGTACTATTATGCATCCTGATGTTCTTCACAGGTTGTGGAAAAGCTTCGGATACAGAGATAAAGAGAATGGACCCTACTACGAATTTTGCTGCTGCCGATACGAAGGACTCCGCTTTAGCTGATGGGTCGACAAACAAAGAGGGATTCTCCTTTGTATATAACCAGGTGGTCATTCCTATGAATGTGGACGCAGCACCGATTGTAAAAACGCTCGGTGAACCGATAGATTATTTTGAAGCAGCAAGCTGTGCCTTCCAGGGGTTGGACAAACAATATTATTATAATGGCTTTGAGCTTGGAACCTATCCCAAAGGAGATCAGGATTTTGTATCTTATGTAAATTTACAGGATGATACTGTCTCCACTGACCAGGGAATCGCGCTTGGATCAACACTGGAGGAGCTTCTTGCAGCCTATGGAAAGGATTACACTCAGGAGGGAACCTCATATGTATATAAGAAGGGTGAGACCAAGCTAACCTTTATTGTAGAAGAGGATACGGTTACTCAAATTACCTATGGTGCTATTGTAGAAGGCTTGAATAATTAGTTTTCCAATACTTAAACATTTCACATTCGAATAGAACCAGGTGCATTTGAAGATAATGATTGAGCAGTTGTAATTCGAATAGAAGGCAGGTCTGTCAAGTGTATGAATTATCGGAGGTGAAAATATGAGAATAGGTAATACCATCGCGCCTCATGAGGCATTGGAGCTGCACGAGCTTGTAACCTTTAAGAATGTCTGCGCCACGAAAGCGGCAACAATGTCGGCCTTAGTAAAGGATGAAGAATTGAAAAGCATTCTGCAACAGGATTTTGATACAGCCAAGGAACACATCCAGGAGCTGAATAATCTGATGGTAGGTGCAAGTACAGCATTTCATCCAGCATCAAAGGCTACCGTAGGTTAATTAGGGTTCAGTACCAGTAAGAACGCATAAGTACAAGAAAGGAAGGTGAAGTTATGGCAGGAATCATTCAAAATATGGCAGGCATGGGTGATATGACAGAACAGGTCATAGCAACTGATCTACTGCTTGGGACTAAGACTGCAATCAAGAATTATGCTGCAGCCATTTCTGAGACTACCACACCCGAGGTTAGAAATACACTTCACAAGCAACTGAACGATGCGATCAGTATGCAGGACAAGGTATCCACTTATATGATGAATAAGGGCTATTATAACGCATATGATCCTGAGGCTCAGATGAACATGGACAGAGCAGCATCCGATACTGTGATGAAGCTGGGCAATACACAGTAAAGATGTTCTTAAAAAAAGATCATCATAACAGAAAACTGCGCAGAGAGCTTTCAGAACTATGAACCTCTCTTACGATCAAGCATGAGCAATCGTAACTATGGTTTTCTGGTACGAAATAACTATGGATATTCAGAAGCTATCGTTGACAGAGTATCAATGGAATACTATAATATAACAAAATGAATATCGTCGGGAGCTTGTGTGCAGGCTGAGAGGAAACAATAGTTTCGACCGTACCTGATTTGGATAATGCCAACGTAGGGAATAGCATGAAAACACGTAATTTAGTGGGATGTACCTATTTTGGTACATCCCATTTTTTATTCCGTGCATCGTGAGTCCAGCGAATTTGGACCACGCCAGTCGGTAAAAACCTGATCACATTTGAAAGGATGGAGCATTATGAATTACAGTACGCAGATGGATGCAGCAGCAAAGGGATTGATTACAGATGAGATGAAGACTGTGGCGGCGAAGGAGGGAATCGGTGTTGAGCTGTTAAGGGACAGGGTGGCAGCAGGAACAATTGTTATTCCTGCAAATAAGAAGCACCTTTCTCTAAGGCCGGAGGGAATCGGGGAAGGTCTGAAAACGAAAATAAATGTCAATCTGGGAGTGTCGGGGGACTGTGCTGATTATTCCATGGAGATGGAGAAGGTGAAGCTTGCATTAGAATTCGGGGCTGAGGCTATTATGGATTTGAGCAACTACGGAAAGACCAACCGTTTTCGGGAGGAGCTGATTGCCTGTTCACCTGTCATGATCGGTACAGTTCCGATGTATGATGCCATCGGTTATCTGGAAATGGATCTGATGGATATCAAAGCTAAGGATTTTCTTAAGGTGTTGGAGGCTCACGCCAAACAGGGTGTGGATTTTATGACCATCCATGCCGGGATTAACAAAAGGGCCGTGGAGAGCTTTCTGGGATCGAAGAGAATGACAAATATCGTATCCCGCGGCGGTTCATTATTATTTGCCTGGATGCAGATGACCGGACATGAGAATCCCTTCTACGAATATTACGAGGAGGTCCTTGATATTCTGCGTGAGTATGATGTAACAATCAGTCTCGGAGATGCGCTTCGACCGGGGAGTATTCATGACAGTACCGATGCAGGACAAATTGCCGAACTGATTGAGCTTGGGAAGCTTACCGAAAGAGCTTGGGAGAAGAAGGTTCAGGTTATGGTGGAGGGACCGGGACATATGGCAATGAACGAAATTGCAGCGAATATGACTCTGCAGAAAAGACTTTGCCACAACGCTCCTTTTTATGTATTGGGACCTCTAGTCACGGATATCGCGCCTGGCTATGACCATATCACCTCTGCCATCGGAGGAGCCATTGCCGCCATGAGCGGAGCAGATTTTCTATGTTATGTGACACCGGCAGAACACTTAAGACTTCCAGATTTGTCAGATGTGAAGGAAGGAATTATCGCTTCCAAGATTGCGGCTCATGCGGCAGATATCGCAAAGGGTATTCCCGGAGCCAGAGAAATTGATGACCGGATGAGTGATGCCAGAAGAAGAATTGATTGGGAAGAGATGTTCACCTGTGCAATCGACCCTGAGAAGGCAAGACAATATTTCGAAAGCGTACCGCCCAGTGACAAGCACAGCTGCTCTATGTGCGGTAAGATGTGCGCCATGAGAACCACGAATATGATATTAAGCGGCGAGAAGGTCGAGATACGGTGATATGCTCTTTGGCACTAGTCAAACCTCATTCTTACGGTATCTGCTTACTAAAGTGCAGGCACTAAGCTACACTACCACATCATACATAATAAGGAGATTGATATGTTAAAACATATGCTTGAGAATGTCAGACAAATGAACCCTCTGGTACACAATATAACAAATTATGTAACCGTCAATGATTGTGCCAATATTCTGCTGGCTTGCGGAGGTTCACCGATTATGGCGGATGATAGCTCGGAGGTGGAGGAGATCATAGCTATCTGTAACGCCCTTGTAATCAATATCGGTACCTTGAACGAGCGGACCATTCAAGCCATGCTTGCTGCAGGGAAGATGGCAAATCAGAAAGGCCGGCCGATCGTATTCGATCCGGTCGGAATCGGAGCGTCAGTCCTTCGAACCGACACAGCAAAACGACTTCTTACAGAGCTGGAGTTCAGTGTCATCCGCGGCAACATCAGTGAGATCAAGATGATTTACCGGGTGATGCAGGACAGATTGGAGAGGAGTGATTCTCCTCTGAGGGTACAGGCAAGCAAAGGAGGAGAGGACAAAGCAACAGAAGGCAAAGCAACAGAAGACAATGCAACAGAAGGCAAAGCAACAGAAGGCAAAGCAACAGAAGACAAAGCGACAGAAGGCAAAGCGAAAGAAGACAAAGCAACAGAGGACAAAGCAACAGAAGGCAAAGCAACAGAAGACAAAGCAAAAGAAGACAAAGCAACAGAAGGCAAAGTAGAGGAAAGGATTACTCAAGGTCGGGGTGTGGATGCCAGTGTAACTGATTATGTCTCGGAGGCCACTCTGAATAGTACGGTTACCTTTGCTATGGAGTTAGCTCGGATGACTAAAGCGGTAATTGTGATTACAGGTACGATTGATATCATTGCAGACGCAGAGATAGCATATATCGTTCGAAACGGACATCCGATGATGGGCAGAATCACGGGCAGCGGATGTATGCTTACCGCAGTACTCGGTGCTTATAGCGCAGCCAATACCAAGGATCTGACCAAAGCCTGTACGGCAGCCGTCTCTGCCATGGGAATATGCGGCGAGCTTGCATATGAGAAGGTGGCTAAAATGGGGGAAGGGACAGGGACCTTCCGTACCTATCTGATTGACTATATGAGTCTGATAGACGGAGCTATGCTGGAGCAGAGGGCTAAGCTGCAGCAATATCTTATAGAGTAGAATTGACTACTATGAGAAGGAATAAAATGAATATCCCCAAAATAATAACCATAAAAATGATAGATGCAAGTAATAACTATACTAAGAAATAGCAGACGAATAAGATTAGAAAGGCCGGAGAGATATATGCTGAGAAAAGATTATTTATTATATGCTGTGACTGATCGGAGCTGGTTGAAAGGAGACAGTCTGGCCAAGCAGGTGCGGGAGGCGTTGGAAGCCGGTGTTACACTGCTACAGCTTCGGGAAAAGGATATGCCCTTTGAGGAGCTTGTAGCTTTGGCCGGAGAGATTCATGAAATAACAATGCAGTATGGCGTTCCGCTAATTATCAATGATAATGTTGACTTAGCTCTCGCTGTAGGAGCCGAAGGAATCCATCTTGGCCAAGAGGATATGAAGCTTGGTAATGCAAGAGCCAGGTTGGGGAAAGATAAAATCATCGGGATATCTGCACATACAGTGGAAGAAGCACGTAGAGCCCAAGATAATGGAGCGGATTACATAGGGACAGGAGCTGTCTTCGCAACCACGACGAAAAGTGATGCTCATACAGTTTCTCTTAGCACGTTGTCGGACATATGCGGTGCCGTAACCATACCGGTAGTTGCGATTGGCGGGATTACAAAGGACAATATCCTACAGCTGAAGAGAACAGGTATAGCCGGTGTAGCAGTGATCTCCGCAATCTTTGCCAGACAGGAGATAGGTAAGGCAACAAAGGAATTAGTCGGATTAGCACGACAGGTAATAGAGGAAAGCTGATGAGCTACAATGAAACCCAATATAGGAATAAAATAATGCAGCTACAATATGACGAATAAGCATATGCTCGTTGGAAGTGAGAGAAATAAGGGATCATAGACAACGGAAAATATGCAACGGAAAATATGCAACGGAAAATAGACAACGGAATATATGCATGGAAAATACGCAACGGAAAATATGCATGGAAAATATGCAACGGTTGAAAGGATGATGTGAAATGAAAACAGTTTTAACGATTGCCGGCTCGGACTGCAGCGGAGGAGCCGGAATTCAGGCAGATATAAAAACTATTACAGTACATAAGCTTTATGCCATGAGTGTGATTACCGCGCTTACTGCTCAGAATACGACAGGGGTAAGCAGAGTTTGTGAGGTCAGTCCGGATTTCGTGGCAGAACAGCTGGATATGGTTTTTACGGATATCCGCCCGGATGCTGTGAAGATAGGAATGGTCTCCAACCGGCAGACGATTGAGGTAATTGCCGATAAGCTGATACAATATCATGCTGAGAATATAGTCCTTGATCCTGTCATGGTTGCGACCAGCGGAAGCAGGCTAATCGAGGGAGAAGCAGTTGAAGTGCTCAGAAAGCGCCTGATACCACTTGCAAATGTCATTACACCCAATCTTCCGGAGGCAGAGGCACTGAGCGGTCTTACAGTGAATACAAAGGAAGAGATGGTAGAAGCTTCGCAAAGGATTGCCGAATATTATCATGGGGCGATATTGATCAAGGGTGGTCATCTTACCGGTAGCAGCGATGATCTGCTGTATGGATCGAGTGTACTTCGTTGGTATGAGACTCCACGCATCGATAATCCGAATTCTCATGGGACAGGCTGCACTCTATCCTCCGCGATAGCCTGTAATCTTGCACTTGGCAACGATATCCCGGAAAGCATATTACTTGCTAAAGATTTTCTGACAGGAGCACTAAGCTCAGGACTCAATCTGGGAAAAGGGAGCGGACCCTTGAATCACTGCTATTATATCTCTCTTTCATCTGACTGAAACCATGGGCTTGACCACGGTATCTATTCCAAACTATGAAAAGGGATATATTGCAGTACGATATCTTATCGAGAATATCCGTGGACAGAAGAAGGTGGAGACCTTCGAAATCGTAGCAAAGATTATCTTCCGTGAGAGTGTTGGGCAAGAGAATAGAATTTTATAGAAAAATAACAGTAAATAATTAGTGGTTTTACATAAAATCACGTTATTATCGATATTTGAAATAAATTTCGGAAGTTTGTTTTGTGGTTTAAAGCAAACTTCTGAAATATATATTAACAATGTTGATAATAACGTGATTTTTTTATGTAATACGAGGAAAGTGCGTCCTATTACATAAAAACGCTCCGCATAGCGAACAAGTTTGCTTTGCGATTTGCTTCGCAATCCATCGGGCGCGAAAGTGTCAGAGGGCTGACACTTTGCTCTGCGAAAAAATATACATAGTGCATAAAAATATTACAATAAAGCACGAATAAAAGTAACAATATTGACAAAGAATATGATATAAAAATTTACTTTAGTGTAACGTTTTATTACGTTAATATCATTATGGAGAGGGCGATATGAGAATGAAAAAAGTTTTAAGGGTTTTACTTGCAACTGTTATGGTGATGAGTATACTTCTGACTGGTTGCGGCAAGACAGAAGGCAGCAACACAGAAGGCAGCAACACAGATGGTACCAATACAAATGAAAATACTAACAGTACCGCCGATACAAATACCGGAAGTGACAAGCAGACAGCGAAGAAGATCATTGTATTCCAGTCCAAGGTTGAGATTATTGACCAGTTTGAAGCGTGTGCGAAGGAATATCAGGCTGAAACAGGTACTGAGGTTGAGGTTTGGTCAACTACAGGGGATGATTATCTGCAGCAGTTGAAGATTAAGCTGGGTAATAACCAGGGGCCCACTGTATTCTCACTGGCACCCGGTGCGGAATCGGAGGAATTGAAAGCATATGTTCAGGACTTAAGTGATTTGACTTTTATTAAGGATATTACACCGAATATGGCGGATGTGATCGATGGTAAGACGGTCGGTATTCCTTATACTATGGAGGGCTTCGGTATCGTTTATAACAAAAGCCTGATTGATCCCGCAAAGGTAAATAATTATGATACTTTTGTACAGATGCTGAAGGACCAGAAGGCAGCAGGTATCAATGGCTTCAGCTTATCACAGGAAAGCTATTTCTTGATTGGGCATATACTGAATACACCTTTTGCTTTGCAGGCAGATCCCAAGGGCTTTATCAGTAAGCTGATAGCCGGGGAGGTCAAGCTGCAGGGTACTCCGGAATTTGATGAATTTGCAAAGTTTATGGAAGCAATCAGAGAGTACACCAACAATCCGCTGGAGGTTACTTATGATAAGGAGATCGGTGATCTCGCAACCGGTAAGTCCGCTTCCATTCATCAGGGTAATTGGTGCTATAGTATGTTCAAGGATTATACCCTGAACTTTGATCTCGGTATGATGCCATTCCCGCTGATGGGTAATGATAAGCTCGCAGTCAGTGTTCCCACCTGCTGGTATGTGAATTCCCAGGCGAAACCCGAGGAGATCCAGGCAGGCAAGGATTTCTTAAATTGGTTATACACCAGTGAGACAGGAAAGAAATATATGATGGAAGAGTTCGGATTTATCCCGGTAGTTTCCACGATGACCAGCTCCAAGCTGGACCCCCTTTCCCAGAATGTAGCTGATTATGCTGAAGCAGGAAAGACCATCTCCTGGCCGATGAAATACTGGCCGGCAGGTATCGTAGATGTTTATATGGTACCGGTTATGCAGGAATTCTTCACCACCGATATGACAGGACAACAGCTATTGGAGAGACTTAACGAGGCATTTGTACAGGCAGGTGCCGCAAAGTAATTTCTATACTCTCAGGGGCTTCTGCGAGGCGTTTCGTGGAAGCCCTTGGAATATTCGATTGGGTAGAGCTTCATTTGCGTATGACTGTGTGCAGGAAATGGGAGGTTAGTATGAGAAAGAAAAAGGATCGAGCTTGGTATAGTCTGTTTGTATTTCCTTTATTATTTGTATTTATTACTGTTGTGATTCTGCCGTTTATCATTGGTATCGGTTATTCCTTCATCTCCTGGGACGGAATGCCGCTGAACCCAAAAACGTATGTTGGTTTTGATAATTACACAAGATTGTTTGCGGACACCAGATTCTTAAGTTCTGCCGGTCATACAATCTTGTTTACTATATTTGCCGTACTTTTCATTAATCTTCTGGGTCTGGGCTTTGCACTTGTGGTAACAGGTTCCCTGAGGGTTAGAAATACTGCAAGAGCAATGCTGTTCATGCCATATCTAATCGGCGGTTTGATTCTGGGTTATATCTGGAAATTTATCTTTACTGACGTATTCAAGTCCATTGGGGAAATGACCGGAGCGACAAAGCTGTTTTTTAGCTGGCTTCTTGATCCCAATTATGCACTGGTTGCGATGATCATTGTTGCGACCTGGCAGATGGCGGGCTATATCATGATCGTTTATATCAATGGAATCCAGTCGATGCCAGAGGATGTGATTGAAGCAGGTAAGGTTGATGGAGCTAATTTCTGGCAGAACCTGTTCAGAATTAAATTTCCGTTATTGATGCCTTCCTTTACAATCTGCCTCTTTTTAACCTTGTCAAACTGCTTTAAAATATTTGATGTAAACTTTTCGCTTACTTCAGGCGGGCCCAATAATGCGACTGAAATGATGGCACTCAATATCTATAATGAGATTTTCTCTCTGAATCATTACGGCTACGGGCAGGCGAAGGCAATCATCTTTTTTATCGCTGTAGCTATCATTACCCTGATTCAGGTATCTATTACAAAGAAGAGAGAGGTGGAGATGTAATGAAAAAGCTTGTCAAACTGCTGACTGAGATAATCGTAATCGTATTCTGTGCCTTCTATCTCTTCCCTATCTATATTGTACTTGTGAATGCTTTTAAAAACAGGCAGGAGCTATATGAGAACATGATGGCACTCCCCAGCAGGCTTACGCTGGAATACTTTAGTAAGGCGATGGAAAAGATGAATTTTATAAGAGCCTTCGGTAATTCGTTGATTGTCACCTGTGTCTCCATCGGATTTATCATTCTATTGGCTTCCATGACTGCCTGGATGCTGGTGCGTACCAACGATAGGTTCAGTAATATATTGTTTATGATATTCGTGGCAACTATGATCATTCCTTTTCAGACCATTATGATGCCGTTGATGCAGGTTATGGGATGGGTAAGAGATAGTCTGCATATACCGATGATCAATACCTTAGGCGGATTGATTTACATGAATGTCGGCTTTGGTGCCAGCATGGCTGTCTTTCTGTATCATGGCTTTATCAAGTCAATTCCCATATCCTTGGAGGAGGCTGCGACAATAGATGGCTGCAATAAATTCGGTGTATTTTGGAAGATCGTATTTCCGATACTGAAGCCCACTACAGTTACGGTTATGATACTGGATGTGATCTGGATCTGGAATGACTATCTTCTTCCCTCTCTGGCGCTTTCCAGTAAAACACTTCGGACGATTCCGTTATCAACTGCGTCCTTCTTCGGTCAGTTTACGATTGAATGGAACCTGGCTATGGCAGGGCTTATGCTTACCATTATACCTGTGATTATCTTCTACTTAGCAGCTCAGAAATACATCGTCAAGGGTGTAGCAGCAGGAGCAGTAAAATCATAGACGTAAGAGCATAGGATAGAGGGTGGAATTGTAAGTATAGATTGGCTCAATAGTGGAGGATAGAATGAATTTTCAACATAAGATATATGAGATAGTTGATTTAAGTAAAGACAACAATGACCTGATGGTTAATGAAACTGTATTCCATAATGCAAACGGCTATATAGGCATCCGTGGAAACTATGAGGAGGGCTACCCGACCGGTTATGATACAATCAGGGGCTCCTACATCAATGGCTTTTATGATATAGCTGATATGAAACAGCCAGAAAAGCTCTACGGGCTGGTAGAGGATAAACAGGCAATGCTGAATATCGCCGACATGCAGACCATCCATCTGCTGATCGACGGAGAAGCTTTCAGTATGTTTGAGGGAAAGGTTATAAAAAGTAAGCGATGGCTTGACATGGAGGCAGGGATTACCGGACGTATGATCCATTGGTGCTCTCCCGCAGGAAGACAGGTAGAGATAGAGATCCGTAGGATGACCTCCTTTCGTCACCTGCCTCTGTTTACGATTGAATACAGAGTGAAGGCACTGAATTTTTCGGGGGTGATTAACTTCCGCTCCTATCATTTTGGGGAGGTAAATAACTATAGCAATGCGAAGGATCCGAGAATGGCACAGGATGTCAGGAAATATCTTCATCCCATCAAGGCGCAAATCATAGACGGAGCATCCTACCTGACCTCACAGACCTCAAAATCGCAGCTGACTGTCTGTACCAGTGCAGCACACAGACTGTCTAAGGAGGGTAGCATAGTTACTGTTGGTCTGGAACACAGTGCTATCTGTAAGATTGAGACCGATATCCGTGAAAATGAAAGTGTTTCCTTGACTAAATATGCTGTTTTTTGTGATTCCATCAGACATGAGGATTGTCAGGAAGCTGCCTTAAGAGAGCTGACAGAGGTGCTGAAGCTTCCCCTGGAACAACATTATGAAGATCAAAAAACATATTTAAAGAAATTCTGGGATAACTGCATGTTGGAAATCAAAGGGGACGATGCTCTGACGAAGGCAGTGAACTATAATATGTATCAGCTGGTGCAGTCAGTAGGGAAGGATGAGTACTGCAATATAGCCGCCAAGGGTTTAAGCGGAGAGGGCTATGAGGGACATTATTTCTGGGATACAGAGATGTATATCCAACCCTTCTTTAACCTGACAGAACCGTCTATTACAAAGAATTTGATCAGCTTTCGTTACAACACTCTGGAACAGGCAAGAGAAAATGCACGTATCCTCGGACACAGGAAGGGAGTGCTGTTTCCCTGGAGAACCATTATGGGTGTGGAGTGCTCCGGATATTTTCCCTCCGGCTCTGCCGCATATCATGTCAATGGAGATATCGCATACTCTGTTATATCCTATTATCTGGTAACAAAGGATCTGGACTTTATCGCTGAGAAGGGCGCTGAAATCGTCTTTGAGACAGCCAGGCTCTGGATGGATCTCGGCAATTATTATCATGGAAGCTTTCGAATTAATGAGGTTACAGGACCCGATGAATATACCTGTATGGTTAATAATAATTATTTTACCAATGCCGGGGCACAGTTTAATCTGCGCTGGGCAGTAAAGTTATATGAGCTTCTGCAACAGAAGGGCAAGCTTTTGGCATTGGCAGAAAAGCTCTGTCTGACAGAAACCGAGATACTTGAATTTGCTGAAGCGGCGGAGTCGATGTATCTACCCTATGATGAGGAGCTTGGAATTAACCCTCAGGATGACTCCTTCCTGACGAAAAGAGTATGGGATATTGAGAATACACCAAAGAAGGACTTCCCTTTGTTATTGCACTATCATCCTCTTCATCTCTATCGTCATCAGGTCTGCAAGCAGGCAGATACGGTACTGGCACACTTCATCTATGAGGATGCCCAGTCTCTTGATACGATCAGAAAATCCTTTGATTATTATGAGAAGGTTACAACACATGATTCTTCACTATCTACCTGTATCTTCAGTATCATAGCTTCTAAGCTAGGACGGGTGGATAAGGCCTACGAATATTTTGGAGATTCCGCGAAGCTCGATTTGTTCAATACCCATAAGAATACCAAAGATGGAATCCATACTGCCAATATGGGAGGGACCTTTATGGCGATCGTTTATGGCTTTGCCGGGCTTAGAATCAAAGAAAACGGTATTTTCTTCGCACCTATCAAACCGCATTGCTGGGAGGAGTATAGTTTCCGTATTAATTATGAGGATAGTCAGATCAAGGTTGAGATCAGGGAAAAGGAGAGTACCTTTACCCTGATCAGAGGGGCGGCGAAGCAAGTCCATGTATATGGTTCCGCTTATGAACTGAAGGACAGACTTTCCATAAATTTGTGACGGAATATTGTCTAATGTAGCCGAACGTGATATCATAATAATAGATATCATTGGATAGAAAGGTGAAAAAGGATGAAATATAAAGCAATTATATTTGACCTAGATGGAGTGATCTGTCATACCGACCGTTATCATTATCTGGCATGGAAGCAGATGGCTGACAAGCTGGGAGTTTATTTTGATGAGAAAATCAATAACAGACTTCGCGGTGTCAGCCGTATGGACAGCCTCGACATCATCCTGGAGAAATGGCAGGGTGCTCCTTTGGCACAGGAGGAAAAGATACAGTTGGCTGAGGAGAAGAATGTAATTTATAAAGAGCTGTTGAATGAGATGTCAGAAAAGGATTTGAGCAAAGAGATCAAGGATACCTTAGATCACCTTAGAATGAGAGGCCTATACCTAGCCATCGGTTCGTCCAGTAAAAATGCAAGACTAATTCTGGAACAAATCGGTCTTTATAATTATTTTGACGCTATTTCTGATGGTAATAATATCACGAGGTCCAAGCCGGATCCGGAGGTATTTCAAAAAGCCGCAGAATTCCTTAATATCAATCCTTCCCTGTGCCTCGTAGTTGAAGATGCCAAAGCCGGTATTGATGCAGCTCGTGCTGCAGGTATGGACAGTGCAGCAATCGGTGATGCGTTCGGTTATTCCGAAGCAACCTATAGCCTTTTCACCTTTTCTAAACTGATTCAAATCTGCTGTGCACAATAAAGTAATCATATGAGTTAAGGTGTATACTTAGTCACAGTACAGCACCTTCAAATACATAAATAATATTGTGAAACTGGAATCATGGGGTCTTGGCTGAGCCAAAGTAAGCTTTGCCAAGACTCTTTTCTCTCATAAAAGAACAGAAAAAGAGAGGATTGTAAAATTAGAATCGTGTAGACTTAATTCATCGGGAGGTGATGATATGGACTGGTTGGATCATATGAATGCCGCTATCGACTATATCGAGGAGAGGCTGGAGGATGAAATAGATTATAATGAGGCGGCAAAGATTGCCTGCTGTTCACTCTTTCATTTTCAAAGGATGTTTTCCTTTGTCGCAGGGATGGGACTTAGTGATTATGTCAGACAGAGACGTATGACACTGGCTGCCTTCGATTTGCTAAACAGCTCGGAGAAGATCATTGATATAGCAATGAAGTATGGCTATACTTCGCCAACAGCCTTTACCAGAGCATTCATTAATATGCATGGTATAGCGCCCAGCATGATCAGGGTACATGGAGTACCGTTATCATCCTTTCCCCGAATAACCTTTCATTTATCTGTTCTAGGAGGAAAAGAGATGAAGTATCGAATTGAAGAAAAACCTACGATGCGGTTCGTAGGAAAGAAAGAAGCCATAACCAATAAGGGCGGAGCTAATTTCGCACGTGTACCTCAGATTTGGGAGGAATTGTGTAAGGATGGTTCCTATGCTCAGATTATGGCGCTGTCGAATCAGGAGCCAAGCGGAGTAATGGGTATCTGCGCCAATTTCAGAGAGTCAGATTTTGACTACTTTATAGCCAGTGCCACAGACAAAGACATTCCGGAGGGAATGGAGGAGCTGAAGGTAGCTGCAGGTCTCTGGGTGGTATTCGAATGTGTGGGTCCGATGCCGGATGCTATTCAGGCAGTATGGAAGCGAATCTACAGTGAATGGTTCCCCTCCTCAGGCTATGAGCATGCAGGAACTGCCGAGATAGAATGGTACAGTGACGGAGACGGAAGCGCAGCAGATTACCAAAGCGAGATATGGATCCCAATCCAAAAGAAGAAGTAAGCTGATAGACGGGCCTTATATTAAAGAAGACAGAGAACCCCGGTATGAGCTGTATGCCAGGCCAGACGAAAGAGCTGACAGGTGTGCGGTCCTAGGTACCGGGGCTTTTCGCACTTTAAATTGTAGACGAATTAGTGCGGAGCAGACGGAAGGCATAGTTATGGGCCATATAAAATATCTGGTTATGGAATGATTTACAAATGGTTAAGAGTGGGATAAGATAATTGAAGTAAGAAAATAATGAGCGCTTAGATAACAAAAACAGGAGGATAGCTAATCTTAATAGTAAGGGGGTTATGGCGTGGCAAACGATAAAATCGATTGGAATCCGATGCAGGCAAGGCTTCGGGAGCTTATGAAGCAGAAGGAAGATTTTGCTAATATGAGGGCGCTGCTACTGCAGATGCACTCAATGGTTCATTGTCGGGAGGTATATGCAGGAACAGAACCGACTTATATGGACGAGCTCTGGGAGAACCTTGAGGATACTGTATTTCGTACAATGCCGACGACAAAGGATGATACGATTGCCTGGAATATCTGGCATATCACAAGAATTGAAGATCTTACAGCAAATTATCTGATTGCAGACCGCGAACAGGTGTTGGAGGAAACCTGGAATAGAAGGCTGAATACCATGGTGACCGATACCGGGAATGCGATGACGGATGAGGAAATCATCAGCTTTAGTAATGAGGTGGATAGGGATGCACTATGTCAATATCGGAATGAGGTAGGCCGAAGAGTCAAAGAGATTCTGGAAGACTTACAATTCGAAGATTTAAAGAGAAAGGTTCCTCAGAAGGGTATCCGAAGAATTGCTGAAGCCGGCGGTGTTTCAACTCGTCCTGAGGCTGCCTGGCTGCTGGATTTCTGGGGTAGAAAGAACGTAGCAGGAATTCTCCTGATGCCGATAACAAGGCACCAGGTGGTTCATCTCAATGATTCGCGCAGGCTAAAGGGTGTATGCAAAAGATTGGGCAAAACTGACAGATAGTTGCAAAGCAGGAGTAGAAGTTATTCTCCTTAAGATGATATATAATTGAAAGCATAAGTATTGACATTATCCAATGTTGAATATATAATATACTCAAGATTGGATAACGGATGTGAAATTCTGAAATACATTGAGACAATCAGTCTGGAAGGATACCAAATGATCAGTGCATTTATCTTGTATTATTTGAATATGAAGCCAACCCATGGCTATGAAATCCAGAAGTTTCTTCAGGTTTCGAATATTGAACAGTGGACGAAAATATTATCCGGGTCCATCTATTACGCTTTGACTAAGCTGGAGAAGGATCAGTTTATCCGTGTGCTAAGGGAAGAGCGTACCGGGTCGAGAGTACGAAAGATCTATGAAATTACCGAGAGCGGCCGGGAAGAGCTCCGCAGACAGATGCTTGAGGCCATGGACACACCGATTACCAATATCGGTTCCTTTAAGTTTTATACTGATCCGATTCTTGGAACACTTTCCAAGGAAGAGCTGGAGATATGTATCACGTCTCACATCGCCAAGCTACGGGAGCAGAAGGAATATTGGGGAAAATGGTATGACATCAAGGGTGATATTACAGATTTGTCTAAACTCAGCTTTCAGATGACCATTGAGAATATCAGCTTTCAGATTCGCTGGCATGAAGAGTTGTTGGCTAATCTTGATCAATATATTGAAGCCAGCCATGGGACGGAGCAGTTTATTAAGACCATAGATTTTAATCGGATGGAGGAAAAGAACAGCGTATCCGAGGAGGAGCTGAGATTACAGTATGCGATGAGACTTAAGGATGAGATTATGAAAGATCCGGAAAATGCTGTCGTAAACCTGGATAAAATCATCAATGAGCTGGAGAGCCAGATTAAGAAGAAGTAGGGTGAAGAGGATAAGAACTCATCGGTTTTAAAGCTTTGTAAGCTTATGTGAGATGGAAAGAGTTTGCCTATCGTGATTAAAAAATCACGATGCAAGCTCTATATTATCACCAATATATCCAATATTGAGTATTATAATGTTAAATAAAATATATTGGATAAAATTATAATAAAATTGAGAAAAAGGAGGAAGTAAAATGAATGCATTACTGGAGGTAAAGAATTTATCAAAAAGCTATGGTGAGAAAAAGGTTGTGGACCGACTCAGCCTGAAAGTTGCAGAAGGGGATATCCTGGGCTTCATTGGACCCAATGGAGCGGGGAAAAGCACTACCATTAAAATGATTATCGATGTAGAGGAGAAAGGCGAGGGAGATATCCTGTTCCAAAGTCAAAGAACTAAGGAAAATTTAAAGGCCTTCAAACGCTTTATCGGAGTGGTACCTCAGGATATTGCTGTTTATGAAGATATCAGTGCGTATGACAATGTCAGGTTTTTCTGCTCCTTATACGGTCATAAGGGAACCGATCTGAAGCAGCGAACCAGAGAAGCCCTGGAATTTGTCGGTCTGTGGGAGCATCGCTCGGAGCTGCCGAGCAAGTTCTCGGGTGGGATGAAGAGGAGGTTGAATATTGCCTGCTCTATTGCCCATACACCGAAGCTTTTGATTATGGATGAGCCAACGGTAGGAATTGATCCACAATCCAGAAATCATATTATGGAGTCCATCAAAAGCTTGAACAGACGAGGAACCTCTGTCATCTATGTGTCCCATTATATGGAGGAGATAGAGGCAATCTGTAACCGGGTCGTTGTGATGGATCATGGAACGCTGCTTGAGGATATGGAGAAAAAAGCCTTCAAGGAGAAATATGAAGCGCAGGGCTGCCATAGTCTTGAGGAAATATTTTTACAGCTGACCGGTAAAGAGCTGCGGGATGAATAATTTGAAGGATCCTGCGATTGATAATATTTGCTGCCGAAGGGCAGCGGAACGGAGAGTAATATGAATACATTTATTTGCCTGCTGGGGCAAGATTTAAGACGAAGGTCAAAGGATGGATTTTTTATCGGTTATAATATTATCTTCCCGGTGCTTCTGACCGTGATCCTGGGATATCTGTCCTCGGAGAGCTATGGGAACGCTTTTACCGGCTATCACTATTACAGTATCGTAACCCTTCCCTTTTGTATCGCATTGTCAATCATCACGGCTGCTTATGCGGCCAAGGAAGAGGCTTATAAAAAAACTGCCATTCGCTTCTTGTTTACTCCGATCTCTAAGTTCCAGCTGATACTATCCAGGCTTTTGTCCTGCTCGATTATCTTAAGCTGTTGTAACCTGGTAGTGCTCCTTTTTAATATGCTGGTGCTGAAGCTGCCAATCAAGGAGGATTTCCTGCAGATACTGATGCTGCTTTCTGCACTGAGCTTTACCGTGTGTAGTGCCGGTTTGTTCATCGGATATGGAATCAAAAATTTCCTGATGGTTAAGAACATGATAAATATTCCGGTCATGGCAGCAGGTATTCTGGCAGGGGCCTTCTATCCCTTCGGGAGCCTGAACCCTACTTGGGAAACTGTGATCAGAGTGTCACCTCTGACCTGGATTAACCGCAGCATGTTCAGCTGCATCTATGACGGTAAAGCAGGACTTTTATGGATCACTATCCTGCTGTGTCTGATCATTGGACTTTGCTTTACTGTGTTGGCCGTACTACTATTTAAAAAGGAGGAATATATCTATGGGGTGCTTCCCGGTTATAATAAATAATCTGAAAAGGTATTTTCAGCATAAACCACTCTTTGCAGTTACCTTTCTGCTGCCGTTAATTCTATGTACACTGTTCGGTTTCATTGATTTTGAAAAGGTTTCTCTCAGGGTGGGGGTACTTACGACAGGGGAGGGAACTACCTCCTCTGAACCCGAAGAAGGGGACTATCGGGCTATCCTAACTCAGGTACTTGACCAAACCAAAGGAATAAGCTTTACCCCGGCAAAGGAAGAAAGTCTGAATATGGATCTGATGACCGGTCATTATCAAGTGGTATTTGATTGCCGCGGAGAGAGCTTAAGTGAACTTAGGATAATAGCCAACAAGCCTGAGAGGTATACCAACTTCCTGCAAAAAGCGGTGACGGCGGCAGTGATCAATCGGGAACCGCTGGTCTTAGAGGGGTTGAAGCAGAAAGGACTACAGGAAACAGAGCGCAGTATCACAATGCTGCTGACTCTGTTCATGGTTTTTACTATACTATACGCCTCTCTGATTATAAGGGATAAGCAATCAGGAACTTATCTAAGGTATCAATATGCGAAAAATACGAAAGTAGGTTATATAGCCGGTCATATTGCTTCCGTCTTCTTGATGACATTTCTGCAGGTGTTGTTCTGTATGGCTCTGCTGTCGAAATTATCCAACGGATTTCACTTAAGTCTGTCAGAGTTCGGAATTCTTGCTTTGGCAATCGCGGTATTTGCAACTCTGGTCTCAGTTGTGATATGTCTGATTAGTAAAAGTGAGGTACAGGCTGGTGTACTTGGATCCTCCGTCGCTGTATTGATGTCACTGCTTGGAGGAACATTCGTGGCAGTAGAGTCGATGCCTTGGCTGCTGCGTATGATTAGCTATGTCAGTCCGATGCGCTGGGTGGTTGAGCTGCTTCACCTGATTTAATTGTCAATATCCGAAGCACATTAAATTTATCTTACATTTGTATATTTTCATCATTTTTTAATGTTATTTCTTCTCATATATTATATAATTCATGATAAGATACGGTCTCGTCGGAGAAATCACTCACTTCTAAGCTGGTGAGTTTAATCAGTCAGTCTCAGTGGGTATACAATCTCCGACTGAGACTGGCTTGAAGGGATCGAAATCGGGAGGTTACAGAATTATGTATGAAAAGATTAACGCTCAGCTGGAGGAGGCAATGAATAAGGTCTGCCGCCGTAAGAAGCTTTGCTCCATGCTGGAGGATTTGATGGAACAACAGAAGATACTGAAGCTTAAACTGGAAGAATATCAAGCTGTTCTTGATAAGGAAAATGCAGATGTAGATCAGTTAGAGAAGAAAAGCCTGCCTCATCTGTTCTATTCGATGCTTGGAAAGCTCGGAGAACGGGTAGAGGAAGAACGGAAGGAAGCATTGGCCGCAGCCCTGAAGTATGAACAGGCAGCTGCTGAGTTCACTCAGATTGAGAAGCGAATCAAGGAGCTGGGAGAGGAACTGCTGGAATATAAGAGCTGTCAGAGCGAATATGACAGCTTATATGAGAAGAAGAGAGAGCTTATTATTGAAGCTAATTCAGAAACCGGGCAAAGGCTTCTGGAGCTGTCTTCACAACTCCCGGCTCTGAAAAATAATCAGAAGGAGCTGGAAGAAGCGATAGCCGCTGGAAATGAGGTCATGGAACATATTGAACGTGCCTTGAACAGTCTGGATAGTGCAGAGGGCTGGGGAACCTTTGATCTGTTGGGTGGTGGCCTGATCTCGGATCTGGCAAAGCATTCCCATATCGATGATGCCAAGGGAGAAGCAGAGATCATTCAGACGAAGCTATCCGGGTTTCGTACGGAGCTGGCGGATGTCAAAATCAATCAGGGGATAACCTTTTCGATGGATGAATTCGGAAAATTCGCCGATTTCTTCTTTGACGGATTGATTGCTGACTGGTGCATGCAATCGAGAATTGGAGAATCCCTGGATAGTGTCAAAAATGTCAGGGGGCAGGTACAGGAGGTACTGTATAAGCTTAGTGCCTTGAAGAAAGCTAATCTCGAGAACCAGAAGAAGCTGGAGCAGGAGATCAGAGGACTGATTCAAAACGCATAAACTTAAAGCCGGGGGGCTGACTGATACCATGTGCTTAGATTGGAGATCATCAGTCTGATATAAAGATTATAAGCAGGAGAACAGGTTATCAGCAGAATGACTTAAATAAAGTGTAAGATAGGAGAAAAATATGAATTTCAGGGAAGCTTATCAGTCTGGACGGACTATTTTGACAGAGGGGGCACTGGGAATTCGTCTGAGAAACGAGTATGGTATCGTATATGATTCTGAGGTGGCGAATGCAAGCCTCATCTACCGGGAGGATGCAAGAGGGGCGATCACTAAAATTACAAATCAATATCTAGATATCGCTGCCAAATATCAGATTCCGATGATGCTTATGACACCGACCCGAAGGGCGAGCAGAGACAATGTGAGGAATTCCTCTTACGGAGAAGAACTGATTAAGGATAATGTTGAGTTCTATCGTAAGCTGCAGAGGGAAGCGATGGAAAAGGATCCGTCGCATACGGAGATTTACCTTGGTGGGATGATGGGCTGTAAGGGAGATGCGTACAAAGGTACCGAAGCACTGAATGCCAACGAAGCTTATGAATATCATTCCTGGCAGGCTAAGCTTTTTGCCGAGGCCCAAGTCGATTATCTCTATGCTGCCATTATGCCGACACTACCGGAGGCAATCGGTATGGCAGAGGCTATGGCGGAAACCGGTTTACCTTATATCATCAGTCTGATGATCCGAACGAACGGAAGGATGATCGATGGAACCACGATCCATGCTGCAATTGAGATAATCGAGAATTCAGTTGAGATAAAACCTATTTTCTATATGACGAACTGTGTCCATCCGGTCAATGTCGGGAAAGCACTTGCCTGGAATTTCAATCAAACCGAGCTTGTAAGAAATCGTTTTAAAGGTATTCAAGCCAATGCTTCACCCTTAACACCCGAGGAGCTGGACGGCAGCTGTGAGATCATCAGCTCCGAACCGGCTGAGCTGGCAGAAGAAATTATGAAATTACATACAGGGCATGGTTTTCAGATTCTGGGAGGCTGCTGTGGTACGGATGAGCAGCATATCGAAGAGCTGGCAAAGAGAATCAAGAACCTGAGGTAGACTTTTGACTCGTTTCCCGTTATAATATGATACGGTAAACGAGTCATTATTTTATTCGTAGGAGGAAAGTGCAAAAGCTTCTTGCTATCCAAATACGATGATTGATCATGCAAGTTCGATATTAGCACAATCGAAAGTGTCAGAGGGCTGACACTTTATTCTTAGATAGGAGGTAAAGCATAATCGTTGCAGAAGCTAAGGGAATGCAGCGTTATGTAAACAGATAAATGAAAAAGGGTCAGCTATATGAAGGCACCGTAAAACGAGTAGATTTTCCTAATAAGGGTGTCATTGAACATGAAGAGGGAAAGGTCCTCGTAAAGAATACAATGCCCGGACAGAAGGTGAGCTTTACCGTAAGCAAAATCAGAAGCGAGAGGTCGGAAGGAAATCTGAAGGAGATACTGGAAAGGTCCCCTCTCGAGGTTAGGGATAAGGCCTGCCATTGCTTTGGAGACTGCGGAGGCTGCAGCTATCAGACCATGGCTTATGAAAGCCAGCTTGAGATGAAGCGGGATCAGGTGAAGCGTCTGATCGACCAGGTATGTAAAGAATACAGCTTTGAAGGCATCCTAGGAAGTCCTGTGGAGTGGGGCTACCGTAACAAGATGGAATTCTCCTTTGGGGATGAATATAAGAACGGACCTCTTGCCCTTGGTCTTCACAAAAAGGGAAGCTTTCATGATATTATTACCACGAAGGACTGCGCTATTGTGGATAAAGACTTTAATCTTATCCTGAGCTGTGTATTAAAGTATGGTGAGGAGCTGGGAGCAGAGTATTTTCATAAGTTAACCCACAAGGGTTATCTGCGGCATCTCCTGATCAGAAGAGCAGTGAAGACCGGAGAACTGTTAGTGAATATCATCACGACCTCTCAAGAGGAGGAGCTGGCAAAGAAGATAGAGGAACAATTCATTGAGGAATCACAAGGCACAGAGAGAACATCTTCTAAGGTTGATGAGCAGCCGGGGAGGATCCCGGATCTATTTGAACCTCTTGTGGCACGATTACTGGCTTTACCCCTGGGCGGAAAGCTTACCGGCATACTGCATACCTATAATGACAGCCAGGCGGATGTGGTGAAGAGTGACCGAACTATAGTGTTATACGGCAGGGACTATATCACAGAGGAGTTGCTTGGACTGAGGTTTAAGATATCTACCTTCTCCTTCTTCCAGACGAATTCTTTAGGTGCTGAGGTGCTATACTCTAAGGTTAGGGAATATGTCGGAGATACGAAGGACAAGCGTATCTTTGACCTCTATAGCGGAACGGGAACGATTGCCCAGCTGCTGGCTCCCGTGGCAGAAAAGGTGACCGGTGTAGAGATCGTGGAGGAAGCAGTGGAGGCTGCCAGGGAGAACGCTGCTGTGAATGGTCTTGATAATTGTGAATTCATCGCCGGAGATGTGCTGAAGGTGGTAGATTCCCTGCAGGATAAACCGGACATCATTATTCTTGATCCTCCCAGAGATGGCATCCATCCGAAGGCATTGGATAAGATTATTGACTTCGATGTGGATAGGATCGTCTATATCTCCTGCAAGCCGACATCACTGGCAAGAGATTTAGAGGTGCTTCAGGCTAAGGGATATCAGGTGGAGAAGGTGTGCGCAGTCGATATGTTTCCGGAGACAGTGCATGTGGAGACAGTCTGTTTGCTATCACGAAAGGGCTAGAAAGCCCGTAAACAGGGCGCTTTCTTAGGGATTCCCGCAGGCGGTTTTGGAACACTTTGCAAGGGAGTTCTGTTCCTACAGACAAGTGCGAGAATAGGTATAATATTACGCAGAGATTGATAAATGCGCGGAGATAATTAAGAATATATTTTCTGATATGTATCATGTTAAGACGGGAGTTTGATATCAAGAAAAGATTAATAAAGAGGCAGAAATAGTGTAACAAAGGATTTCTTGCATTTAGCAGGTGGCTGCTGGATACTGGAAATTCTTTTTTTATTTGTAAAACATTATCTATGTTCGGAAGTGGCATAGTGTTGTGGTGACAGGATTGTTTTTCAATGTTTTTCATTAGATTGAATTGGCAGGCTTTTGACTTCGGAAAGTATCGTATGGCAATGCAAAAGCTATATTGACCATGATGGAAACCGCTGTCCAAGTAAAGCAGTAAAAGATGTGGAATTGAAAGAAGCCTTTATCCGACTATACAATGATATGGTCAGGGATAAGGGCTCTTTTTTTCGAAGCTTGTATAATAATGTGGAAAAGGTCATCGGGAAAAAATAAGTAAGTACGGATATTGATAAGCTGACAGCGGATATCAATACCTTTGAGAATGATTTGAGCGAATTAATACAGCTAAAGATAAGACATAAGTGGCTAGAATACAGATGACATAGAAACTATAGTAAAGGGGAACTCTGATACTGAATATAGCGTCTAAAGAAAGGAGCAAATAAAAAATAGTATTTAAAAGATGATTGCAATACAGAAAGGAGAACGGAGATAATGCTGTAGATAAATATGAGATATAAGGTTGATTTAAATTGTTGTATAAAATGATTTGGAGGATTAAAATGAGAAAAAACATAGTACTAATTATAGTTTTGGTTGTAGCCATTGGTGTGTTTTCTGGCTGTAGAAAAAATGAAACGTCAGGAGATATTATAAATAATAATTCGACTTCATCTGATAATATAACACAAGAAGAAAACCCTCAAACAGACGAGATACTTGACGGTAGTAATGAAGAAATAGATGTGAATGATTCCAATGAACAAATAACAGGGAGTGTGCTTTCTGGTGTAGTTGAAAAAATTTATGATATAAAAGATACGGGATTGTCTGTTGCCGATGTTCCGGTTGATTTAAATGATATGGATTCAATGAAATATTATACTGGTCTTTCTGATACATCAAAAGTCAAGGACGTTGCAGTATCAGAAGCTATGATAGGTTCTCAAGCATACTCATTGGTTCTTGTTCAGTTAAATAATGCAGAGGATGCAGAAACCGTTGCGAATGAGATGTTAAAGGGAATAGATACAAGAAAGTGGATTTGTGTTGAGGCAGATGATCTTCAAATAGTAGCACAGGATGATTTAGTCATGCTTATTATGGTATCCTCAGAACTTAAAGATTCTGTTACATCACAAGAAATTGTTGATGCATTTAAAGAGGTGCGTGGTAAAGATTTTGACTTAGAGTTAAAGAAGTAATATCAAAGTATAACATGTTCATTTTCGTGCAAATCAAGGTACTTCTGATGTAATACCAGATGTTAATTAAGGAGTTGTTATGATATTTTCAAGTGTTATATTTTTATATTATTTTTTACCATGCGTTCTCCTCTTGTATTTTATATCTCCCAAAAAGATTAAAAATATGGTTCTTCTTAGTGCAAGTATGTTTTTCTATTGGTGGGGTGAGCCGAAATATACACTTTTGATTATTTTCACAATTTTGCTTGGTTACATTCATGGCATATTGATTGATAAATTTAGGGGTAAAACAGCATCTAAGATTTTTTTGGTTTCCTCGTCAGCAATGTGTATTGCATTGCTGGGATTTTTCAAATACGCAGATTTTATCGTGAAAAATACAAATGCTGTATTTGGCTCTTCTATTCCACTTCTAAAACTTGCACTTCCCATAGGTATCAGCTTTTATACCTTCCAAATACTCAGCTACACCATTGATGTGTATCGTGGAAATGCAATGGTGCAAAAAAACTTGATTAATCTAGCAACCTATGTAGTTTTATTCCCACAGCTAATCGCAGGCCCAATTGTAAGGTATACAATCGTTGAAGAGGAGCTAAAGAACAGAACACATAGTTGTGAAAACTTCGCTTATGGTCTACATCGTTTGGTACTCGGGCTTGCAAAAAAAGTTTTGATAGCAAATGCTCTTGGAGAGCTGTGTCAAATCTTTCGCAATCTAAATGAAAAATCAGTGCTGTTCTTTTGGGTATATGCTATTGCCTTCTCTCTTCAAATCTACTTTGATTTTTCGGGATACAGCGATATGGCAATTGGTATGGGTAAAATTTTCGGCTTTCATTTTTTGGAAAACTTCAACTATCCGTACATCTCAAAAAGCATTACAGAGTTTTGGCGCAGATGGCATATGTCACTGAGTACATGGTTTCGTGATTATGTCTATATCCCTATGGGGGGGAACCGTGTAAAAAAATCACGATGGTTCTTAAACATTATTTTGGTTTGGGCACTTACAGGATTTTGGCATGGGGCGGAATGGAACTTCATTGTATGGGGTTTGTTCTTTGCTTTTTTTCTCATACTTGAAAAGCTGTGGATTGGCAGGCTCCTTACAAAAGTTCCATCGGTTCTTAGCAGAATTTATGTACTGATGCTAGTTGCCATCAGCTTTGTAATCTTTAATGCAAACGGAATGAAGGAGGCAGTTAGTGATATAGGAGCTATGTTCGGTGCACAGCATATCCCTTTGGTCACAGTGGAAACGCTGTACTATTTACGTAGCTATGTTGTGGTGATTATGCTTGCTATAATCGGTTCTACACCGTTTATCAAAGATGCCATACAAAGATTAAAGCAGTATCCTGTTGCAAAACGAATTCTCAATATTGCAGAGCCTGTGGTTATGCTTGTGCTTCTTATTGTTATAACAGCATACCTCGTAGATGGCTCATTTAATCCATTCTTATACTTTAGATTTTAGGAGGTAAAGATGAGCGATAGACGTAAAAATATAACAGTCACCATTGCTTTCATCGTATACTTTTCAATTATCACGCTACTTTTGGTTTTTCATAAACCCAATGAAATATCACAAAGTGAGAGAAGGAGACTGGCTCAGCTACCTGAACTCTCAATGGAAAATATTATTTCTTTAAAATACATGGAGGAATTTGACGAATATATACTTGACCAGTTTCCATTTCGTGATAAATTTAGGCAACTGAAGGCTGTCACACAGCTTTCAGTTTTCCATAAAAAAGATAACAACGGTATCTACATCGTTGATAAAACGGTGTCGAAAATAGAATACCCTCTGAAGGAGAGCTCTGTTATAAATGCTGCCAACAAGTTTAAGGATTTGTATGATACTTACTTGTCAGGCAAGGATATGTCTGTATATTATTCAATTATTCCGGATAAAAATTATTTTATCGCGAAGTCACACGGATATCCGTCAATGGATTATGAAAAGCTCGTTTCGCTTATAAAGAAAAACTTAGATAGTATGAAGTACATCAATATATTCGATTGCCTTTCAATTGAAGACTATTACTCAACCGATTCCCATTGGCGCCAAGAAAAACTCACTAATGTAGTGGAACGATTATCCAAAGAGATGGGTTTTTTTGAACAACTGACAGGAAAGTATAAATTTAACAAGGTCAATTCTTTTTACGGAGTATACTATGGGCAGGCGGCTTTACCAATGGAGGCCGATGACATTTATTATCTGACTAACGATGTTACTAACAGCTGCAAGGTATATAACTACGAAACGGACAAATATTCTGATATTTATGATCTGGAAAAGATCAAAGGCAATGATCCATATGAGTTGTTTCTTTCGGGTGCAGTCCCCCTTTTGACAATAGAAAATCCAAACGCAGAATCCAATAAAGAATTAGTGATTTTCAGAGATTCCTTCGGTAGCAGCATTACACCGCTATTTGTGGAAGCTTACAGTAAAATTACAATGATTGATATACGGTATATCAAAAGCGATTATTTAGAAAACTTCATCACTTTTGATAAGCAGGATGTATTGTTTCTATACAGCACACTTGTAATTAACAATAGTACTATGCTGAAATAGAAGAAGTCTAATTGCTAATTGTAGTCCTGTCAATAATCTGAGATAATAAAAAACATGGGTAAAAGTATTACTTACAACTTTTTACCCATGTTTTCTATTGGATAATCATTATTAAAATTCTAATTTTTTTGTATATTCTTCAGCTTTTTTTTCTATTGCTGTGTTATATCCGTGTTCACGCATTTGAGCATCATATGTAGTATCAACAACAATCCATTGGCCTTTGCTATTTAAAACTTCATTCCACGCATGGTACCCTTTTACATTATCCGTATAGCCTTTAACCAATTTTGCCGGTATTCCCTGACTCCTTAGCATCACTGCAAACAACGATGAGAAATCATAGCATATACCAGTTTTATCATTAAGCATTGCATTTGCATCCGGTAAGTATGTTGATGGAAGATTTGCAAGCTTTTCATGGTCATATTTAAAATTATTTACTACAAAGTTATATATTGCAGAAACTTTTTCATCGTCAGTTTTGAGTCCCTTTGTAATATCACTTGCTAGCTTAGAGGCTTCAGATTCACTATCCCAGGTTATCTGTTGAATTGAATTTAAAAACACCGTATTCTGGTTTTTAACCTCAAGTACCTTCTTTTCAGTATAGACCGGCAAGTATTTATTTCCTTCGGTATTCTCCAGTATGCTTATATTGTATGTACCATTCCCCATTTGAAGCGGAAATGCTTCAAATTTTCCCTCATTGTTCAAGTTGTATTGGTATTTAACACCTTCTTTTTCAATGAGAACCTTTACTCTTTTACCATCTTCGGAGCGGTAAGATAATTCAACTATTCCGTTTTTATGACTATCTATATTTAATGTCTGATCTTTATCTGCTGTTTTAGCTATTGCCAACGATGAATTAGCAATTACAATAAATAATGCTGTAAGCATTGCAATTATCTTACGCATAATTAAACTCTCCTTTCGGTGGCCAGGCTGCCATTTTAAAGGCCCTATAGCTTTGCGTCCCTGACTTTCGACAGGTTTGCCGTTATCGCTTAAAAGTTATTTATCTTAAGTTTAATTAGATATTAACTTGTCCGCATTTTTTATAAACAAAAAACTCTTCACTTGGTGGCCAGGCTGCCATTTTAAAGGCCCTATAGCTTTGCGTCCCTGTCTTTCGACAGGTTTGCCGTTATCATTGAAAAGTTCTATTTATATATAAAAAAATTAACATAAAAGCTATTATTCGTCAATTACTTTACAAAAAATAATTTATAACTCATATCAATCAACAAGATAGGCATGAACTATAAGCCTCTGCTTTGAGGAATACAAGGGATGGCATGTAACAAGAGTCAATATGCCAAGGGTTTTACTTCTTTTCAAAACAGAAGTGTCTGTTGGCTCTACCACCTTTTTTTGGTACACAACGTACCTGTAGGTTCGAGATCCAGTATCTATTACAACCTCATCATTTACATCCATTTCATCAAGTCTGTTAAAATAGTAGCCGAAAGTATGGCTTCTATGCCCGGCAATAACTGTATTACCTATTTCCCCTACTAATGAAGATCCCGGTAGATGCCCTAAAGATATCTTCAGATTTTCTGGAGAAACACCTTCTACAATCGGAATATCTATATTTATTTTATCAATAAGCATTCTTCCCATAACCTGACCCGATTGGATGACCGGCTTGGATTCATTATCAGGACTGTCTGTCTTTATTGGCTGGTCTGGTTTACCTTCATGCATAGGATCTGGAGTTAAGCCATTCGTATTTATTATATCTGAATTATTATACTCAAAAGCCCTTTGCAGCTCTTCGTATTCATTTGACGCAAGAAGGCTTTCATCTTCTGTTATGTCAATTGTATTAGCTGTTTTATATAAATTTTCATACATAAACTTTTGCATTTTTTCAGCATAAAGCTTACCGGCTATAGGGTATGCTATAAGGACCAAGCCAACCAGTACTATTATAATTCTAAGTTTTTTCACTAAAATCACCCCTTAACGCGCGCGAGCACAAGAGTATAAGGTTAAAACATGGGGGCTGTTGCATAATGTATTTGCACTTTTCAAATCCATTAAGATTCTCGTTTGCACTTAAAGATGACACTTTTACACTTGTCATTCTTTCACGTAGTGATAAATCTTTAGAATCTATTCATTTTGCGGCAGCCCCATGTTTATAATTAATTTATCTGACTCTTTATTTTTTCTTTCTCCAAAGTAGTCCGACACCTAGCATGATGCCTCCAAGTCCGTAGTAAACCAAAGGCGGTATTCCTCCTGTTTTTGGAAGTTTAGCTGGTGCACCGGGTATTGGATCATCGTCCAGTGTGATTTCCGGTGGAACAACTGAGGGGATAGGTTTAGGTGTGGCTGTAGGTGTTGGCGATGTTGTCGGTTTTACTTCAGGTATAGGAGTAGGTGTTGGAATATTTGCACTTCCACCCGGTATTTCATCGTCGTCTGTTATTACCGGTGTTGGTGATATTGTAGGTATTGGTGTATTTGATGGTTCATCAGTTGGTTCGTCAGTTGGCCCCGGTGTTGGTGTTGTAACTGGGATTTGTGGTGTTGAAGAAAGCGTCTCCTCAAAATAAACGGGGGTCTCACCCATGGAAACGCCCACCAGGTTTTGAGATACCTCCCGTCCGGTGGCAATGCCATCGCCGTTTACGTCAGCGGGCTTGGGAGCGTAGAAGTAAACACCCTTAGGGAGGACCTGCGTACCAGACACCACGGCCTTGATCTCATCGCCGCGCTTAACATCCAGTTCGAAGGAATACTTCTCGGTACCGTAAACAACAGGGAGCTCCACCTTGTTCATTTCGGAATCACCGGCAGTCACAGTGATGTTGATGTTATCATCATAGCCGCTGCCACTGTTGTTGAGGGTAACAGTCAGTTTGATTTTATAGGTCTGGGTATCCTTATCCGTGAGCACCGGAGAACCCACCATCTGGAGATCGGTGATCACGACCTGCTTCTTATTTGCATAGACTTCATCTTGTGCAAGCAGATAGTCAATTAGGTTATTCACACGTGCACCGACTTCTTCATCCACGATAAACTTTCCTGTGGGGATATCTGCAAATTTTCCCATTTCTGCACTGTAATCGTGCATCACGCCACCCCATCTAGGATTAGCAGCGAAATCGTGGGACTTTAAATACTGTACCGTCGTATCATTGGCACAGGTCCAGACAGCAGCCTGTACAGCGGCAATGATATCAGCGCGAGTGAGCTTATCAGCGTTGGGAAAATCATCCGCAGCCAGATTTGAGATCATTTCTTCCAGGGAAACATAGGGATAGGAATTGGTAATGATTGCACGAATACGGGCAGCTGTTTTAGCACTGTAGTATTCGCTGTCTTCCAGATTCATGCGCTTGTAGTAGACACCGTTTTCGATTCCGGTGTCGATGTCGCAGCAGTAGACAACTTCATAGTTGCTCTGTCCGCTGACATAAAGTCCATCCGGAGTCCAGGTTTTGCCATCATATGCGACCGTGTCGACCAAAACAAACGTCTGGGGAATTGCATTATTCACAGCATGATTGCTGATCTCATAAGCATGACGGGGAGTCTGGAAGCATGTCATGTAGGTATAGCCCTCGGTACCGACAGTTACATCGACAGAGACTTCATCTCCGTACCAGATATTACCGGACTCCAGAGTCTCCTTGGCAAAAGCCTGTACGTTGAGCATGTTGGTGCACATGATTCCAATAAGAAGAAATACGTAGAGTTTTTTGAAAAATTTTGCCATGTTTTCAGCTCCTTTCATAAAGAAAAGTGTCATCGAAACACCGGCAACCGGGCTACCATGGCTTTCGCTTTAGATCCCACGGCTTTGCGTCCCATGCTTTCACATGGTTTGCCTTTTTCTCGCATCTCGTGGGAAATACACATAACCTTTCGCCAAGTATTTTACGGTCGTAAGACTATGTGTTATCCCTGCTGATATTAGTATACCATTAACACCTCCTTGTGTCTTGAGATAGATTCTGGAAGGGATATGCCCTAAGAGTTATAGCTTCTATAGCACCTCCACATACTTGGCAGTTAGCCAATCAAATTTACCGATCATATTGCTTAATAATTAATTATTACTTGATTGTGTTGACACATGGGTCTAATAGACATATAATAGATATGTCTATTAGACCCATGTTACTATATTTCATTCTATTTTTTGTTTTACGGGAGACGATTATGGAAAAAATTATACTTGGTATGCTTATGATGAGAGGCTTGACTATTTATGAGATGAAGATATTTATTGATAACAATTTGGATTCTATGTGTAGTAACAGTTCAGGTAGTATACACACAGCTATTAGCAAAATGCTGGAAAAGAAATTGATTAGTTATAAGGAAAAAGATAAAAAGAAAATTTATTATATTACGGCAAAGGGCAGAGAATTATTTAATAACTGGATTTTACAGCCGATGGATTGCACTAAGGCAAAAAACATGGAACTTAGTAAAATGTTTTTCTTTGGACTTTCAGATCCTAAGAAGAGAAAAGACTTAATCTTGGAATATATTAAAGGGCTTAAGGAAGAATATTCAAAGCTAAAAATCATATATGACAGGACTACATTAAATATGGATGATATTATTAATCATGGTACCGAAGTTGTAGGAGGTGATCAGTGGAATGAAGAGGGGATTAAAAAAATTATTTTCTCTGGTAAGATAGAGGATACAATCTCTGATGTGTATAAATATCAACAAGCAACATTACAGTATGGTATCGAAGCAATAGAATTTGAAATTAATTGGTATTCTAAGTATATTGATCAGGTCTAATTACTGAGGAAGAAAAGGAGATTTATATGAGAAAAATAAGCATAAAAAAATTAGGTATTATTGCTATCGTATCCGATTTAAGCATGACAGTTTTGGAATTGTTAGTTATTGCTAAGGTATTGCCATATTCAATTATCGGAGGTGGAAGGTTAGATACATACGAAGAGGCTGCAGCACTTGCTGGATTTAGCATTATAATACAAGTGGTCATTGCTCTTTGTATCGGGGTATCATCAGATATCATTCGTTTAGAAAAGGGAAAGAAATTTACCAATACAGTTTTAAGAATATTTACTATATATTTTGCTTTCAATATAATTCTAAATTTACTGGGTAAAACTTGGTTAGAAAAGATTTTAGGTAGTCTTATATGTATAATTCAAATTGTATGTTTTGTAAGAATTCTCAGGATGAATAAAAGGTCTTTATAGAAAAGCAGGGGGTGGATGGAAGTATGTTCTAAATTGTGAAATGTATGGCTATACAATTACCTCATATATCAGAAATAGAAGATTATATTTAGCCGCCTGTGAATTACAAAAAACGAATAAAAAGGTAATTGACATTGCATTAGACTATGGTTCTGAGACTCCAGAAAGTTTTACAAAGGCATTTACCAGATTTCACGGCTGCAATCCAACTCAGGCAAGAAACGGAGCTGCAATTCAGATATTTTTGCCACCTAAAATAAACATATCTGTGCAGGGCGGTAACCAGATTGAATGCAAAGTAAAAAACATGTCAGAACTCAGTATTGTAGGTTACGTTAAGGAAATTACTTCTGAGAATGCACATGAGATTATCCCTGAATTTTGGGATGTTATAACGAAATAGATATAACATAGTTAGTGAAAGAGTCAGTTGATATCAGCTGGCTCTTTTAGAATAAAATTCAAAAGTTGCTTGACATATGCAAGCAGGGAATGTAGAATACCATTATCGACCGTGGGTCGGTATTAATTTTACCCACTACCGACCTACGGTCGAGAAACATTAGAATAATGAATAGGGGAAATGTAAATATGAAACTTTTGTTGAACCTTGTACGAAAGGACTTTAAAAGAAACCGGGTTATAACAACGGCTCTGGCAGTATTTTTGATTCTATCCGCTGTTTTTATGGCGGGAGGGCTGAGGGTTGTGGGTATCATGATATCTTCATTAAATGGTTTGAATAAGATTGCAGTACCGCCAGACTATGTGCAGATGCACAAGGGAGAATACGAGGAAGAAGCATTTAAGGGTTTTGTGGAGAGTCAGGATTATATAGAAGATGCGTTAGTTGTCAAGATGCTTGATATTAGTAATAGACATATAGTCTACAAGGGAGAAACATTAGAAGAGTGTCTGATGCAGAATGGATTTGTTACTCAGAATAATAACTTTGACTATCTTCTTGATCAAAGTAATAAAATCGCAGTAGTTAAGGACGGAGAAATAGGAGTTCCGGTTTACTATGCGGAGGATTTGAATATAAAGACAGGAGATATAATCACCCTGCGGGAGGGAGATTATCAAAAAGAATTC
Source organism: Bacillota bacterium (assembly GCA_023437365.1). GTDB lineage: Bacteria > Bacillota > Clostridia > Lachnospirales > Lachnospiraceae > Mobilitalea. The sequence goes on along the minus strand of JAEZGK010000002.1, from coordinate 22,066 downwards.
ATGGTAGCTACTATTATCCGTGATTCTACAATGAATTCAGCTCTTTCCTATTCAAAACGATTTCTTATTAGTCAAAACGATCAGAATGAATTGGCTCTAAATATGGGTGAGTGGGAGTATTGCTTTGAATTTCTATTAAGTGAAAATACATCTACTACAGTTTTAGAAAATGAATACATGGATGCTGGAATGCCATCGAATGGTGTTGCTGTTACAGCAGGGATTTTTACTATGATCAACGCTTTTTCTTATGGATTGATAGCGATTGTAATTATCGCGGTCAGTCTTTTGTTGATTGCGATGTCACTTTTATGCTTGTCTTATATAATCCGGGCTACCATGGCAGAAGAAAATCATTCGATTGGAGAAATGAAAGCAATTGGAATTCCTGAAAAGGATATTGAAAAAATATATCAAATGAAATATATCATACTTGCACTGATAGCAGCGATTATAGGCTATCTGGCTTCCATTCCCTTTGGAGATTTCTTTTCCAAAACGGTAATCAAGTATTGCGGATATGGAAGCAGTCAGTGGATGAAATGGATATTTCCTTTTGTGGGAGTTATCCTGCTTAGTCTTTTTGTTATGTTCCGATGTCATAGGATTATTCGACGGAATTTGAAGAGTACGGTCATGGAGCTAATGCGTGGAGAAGAGAAAATAAAAAAAGAAGGTCATTATTCACTCCCTTCAAGTGGACTTACATACCGTAACCTTACAATGGCTTTAGGGGAACTAAAATGTAAGTGGAAGGAATACTTCGTAATTTTATTAATATTTATATTTTCCTCTTTCCTGATTCTGCTTCCCATGAATATGAACAACACGATTAATAATCCTTCTTTTTTAACCTATATGGGTATTGGGGAAAGCGACATCAGGATTGATGTTCAATACAGTGAGAATCTGATTGAACAATATAAGGCAGTTATGACTTACCTGAATAAGGATTCGGAAATTGATCGTTATGCAGTCTACCAGAATGGTTACGTACAGTCTCAGAATACGGATGGAGAAATGGAATATATTCGTGTACAGAATGGAGATAATTCTATCTTTCCATTAGAATACCTGGAAGGAAATGCCTCTAATCAGAAAAACGATATGGCTCTTTCTTATATGAATGCCGTTGATTTAGGGAAAAAAGTAGGTGATCCCATAACGGTGACTTATCAGGGGAAAGAAATTTTATTTCGTGTCAGTGGTATATATCAGGATATTACTTATGGTGGGAAAACGGCAAAAGCAGCCATAGATTATAATATTAAGGATATAGAAGGATATATGTTTTATTTGAATGTTTGTGAGGGAATCGACATTGATAAAAAGGTTACTGAAATGAGAACAGCCTTGCCTGATAGTACAATAATCCCTGTTAATGAATTTGTTTTCCAGACACTAAGCGGTATTGTGGAAAATATGAGCCTGGTAGAAGGTGTAGCAATAGGAATTTCTTTACTATTATCTATTTTGATTACAGCTATGTTTTTACAGCTTATCACAGCAAGGGAACACAGTGCAATTGCAATTAAGAAAGCTCTTGGATTTTCATCCAAAGATATTCGGATACAGCTGGGAATTAGAATTTTTATCATACAGCTCTTAGCAATTATCGCAGGTACCATTCTTGCCAATACGTTAGGAGAAGTTATATTTGCAGGAATGCTTTCTTCTGTTGGTGTGGCCAAAATTAAGATGTTGGTAGAACCGGTCGGCGCGTATCTGCTTTGTCCGGCTGTACAGTTATTAGTAGTAGTTATTACTGTAATTATTGGAACTAAGATGATAAGAACCTATCATATAAGAGATCAAATAATGGAATAAGGAGCCTGCCATGATAAAAATAGAACAGATTAGTAAGTCCTTTAAGGACTTAAAGGTAATAAATAATATATCATTTGAAGTTAAAAAAGGAGATTTTGCTGCTGTTATGGGACCTTCTGGATCAGGAAAGTCAACCCTTTTATATAGCGTTAGCGGAATGGATAGCATAAGTGAAGGCAGTGTAATATTTGAAGGTGTGAATATAACCCTGTTGCGGGAAAGTGAATTGTCCGAATTTAGGCTGACGAAGATGGGATTTGTATTTCAGAATGCACAAATGTTGAAAAATCTATCTATTTTTGATAATATTATTCTGCCTGGACTTGTAGCAAAGAAAGAACCGGCAGAGGAAATTAGAAAACGTGCTTCCAAACTGATGGAGCGAATGGAGATTACAGGCCTTGAAAATCGTGATATTAATGAAGTATCAGGCGGACAACTGCAGAGAGCATCTATCTGTAGGGCTATGATAAACAATCCTGAAATCCTCTTTTTGGATGAACCTACGGGTGCGTTGAATTCGGAGGCTACAGATCAGGTTCTAGAAATTTTAGAAGATTTAAACCGCGATGGAATGACAATCATGATAGTTACACATGATTCAAGAGTTGCAGCAAAAGCTAAAAGAATCCTTTATATAAGAGATGGTCAGGTTGCTGCCTGCAAGGAATTTACAACAGAGGCTGACCGGATTTTAGTGCTGGATAACTGGTTGAAAGGGTTGTAATTTCTGGCAACAAATAATGTGATGTAATATGATTTAATCATTATGAGACACATGGAATACCATAAGATGGATAGACTGGAAATAGTAATGTATTATAATATGGTAGCATAAAGACAAGTTATATAAATAAGTATCAGGTATAGTTGGATACTTCGAAAGAGGTTAAAATATGTATGAGAACAATTAAAGACGGAGAAGAAAGAAGAAAGGAACTTCTGCTTACAGCAAGAAAATTATTTGTGCAGAAGGGATATGATCAGACATCAATCAATGACATATTAGAAATTGTAGATATTGCGAAAGGAACCTTTTATTATTATTTTTCTTCAAAGGAAGAAGTGCTTGAGGCAATTATTATGGATATTGTGAACGAAGGAGTTACCAGGGCTGAACATATTTTACAGGATACATCCTTCCCTGTGTTAAACCGTATTGTAATGGCTGTGATGGCTCAAACTCCCGATTTTGAAGGAGCTCTTGATTTGGCAGAAGAAATGCACAAAGTGAAAAATGCCAAATTGGAGCAGTTATATCGAAAAACTATGTTGAAAAAAATGATATCAGTTTTAGAGGGGGCAATGAAGGAAGCCCAAGAACTAGGTATTGTTCATACGGATTATCCTAAAGAATGTATTGAATCCTTGTTACTTATGGGGCATATGATGTTTGATTGTGATACATTTGAGTGGAAATCAGAAGAATATCCAGTAAAGGTCCGGGCATTTTTATGCAATGCCGAGAGGATACTTGGAACAAAAGAAGGAGAATTCCAGGTCTTTATGGAAATGTTCAAATAAGTTCAATTTGATAAAAATTAATAGTTACGGAGGTGGAATCTTACTTGAGTTTCCGCAAATTGCAGTTGAAAGACAAGTAAACCTTATCAAAGTGCCAATCTGCCGCTTTTAATTGTATAAGAGTAGCATTACATGGATTAGAGGCACTTTAATAAGCCCCGCCTGGAACCGGACTTTGGGAATAATATTTTTTTATCTATCTAAAGAAATATATGATAGAATATCAATGGCATAATCAATAAGTGATTATACCACCATTAATGCTTAAGAATAATTGAGAAAGGGTGATATGATATGAGAAATAATATTAGAGTAATTTTAACAAGCTTAAGGAGGGCGACAATAATTTAACCCTCCAGAAAAAAATGGAGGATATTAAATGTTTATAAAAAATTATAATTTAACTATTAGAAATGCAACTTCAAATGATGCTTCTATTTTATGTAATTGGTGGAATGATGGAAGAGTTATGGCTCATGCTGGTTTCCCTAATGGACTCGGTACATCAGAAGAAATTATAATTCAACAGCTTTCGGGTGATACAGAGGAAATTCATAGACGTCTTATAATTGAAGTTGATGGAGTGCCTACTGGAGAAATGAATTATAGAAACAAAGGTAATAACATTGCAGAAATAGGCATAAAGATATGTGATTTTTCAAAGCAGGAAAAGGGCCATGGAAAGAAGTTGCTTTCAATGTTAATCAATGCTCTTTTTAAAGATTTAGGTTATAAGAAGATTATTTTAGATACGAACCTAAATAACCTTAGAGCTCAACACGTGTATGAAAAACTAGGATTTAAAAAACGACGTGTAAATGTAGATGCATGGAAAAATCAACTAGGGGAATTACAATCCTCAATTGATTACGAACTCGAGGAAAAAGACTTTATTAATTATTCTGAATAAATATATACATAAGGAAACACGTCCATTTTGGGCGTGTTTTTTATGTTGTGCATATAAAAAATGAAAGGTTGGTGTTATTAAGTGAAAAGTACTATTTTTTGAATACTATATTAAATAATTTTTTTAAACTCTTTTTCTGATCGTATTCTCCTCCAGTAGAACCCCAGTGCATTTCAACGCCCATCAAAGCACAGGAATATAATGTAAGTAAATCGGCTGCTTCAATATCATTCCTTATTTCGTTTGTTTGCTGTCCCTGCCGAATAAGTTCTACGATCATTTCAGCAAAGAGCTTTTTCTCTTCTGAATAACCATAATAAAATTGAGCAAATACCATACAGCCAGTATTCATATCAACCTGGATTAAATTTTTCATTAATTCTGGGCCGAGACTTATCATATTATCAATTACATATTCAAAACAGATCCAAATTTTTTCCAGATAAGGTTTATCCTTTAAAAGATCTGGCATAATCTCAACAACATTTTCACTTAGTTGCTTATAATAACGTAAAATTAAATCGTCTTTTGTTTTATAGTGGTAATAAAAGGTACTTTTCGTTATATTACACATTTCACATATTTCATTCATTGTAACATTTGAATAACCTTTTTGTTTAAATAAATTAATTGCAGTTTTTAAAATAAGGTCATCTGTTTTTTCTTTCATTTATATCCCTCCAATGTAATTATTATAGCATAGTTTGATCAAAATACAATTAAATTATGACTATTGACACATATATTATGACTGAATATAATAAAAACTATAATAGATAATAAAATATTATTACCACGGTATGAATTTTTGCAAACCTAACATAATCTTTTAATGAAAAGGAGGAATATTTATGGAAAAAGGGATGTTCAACCTTAAACCAAGTCCTATCTATGTACCTGATGAAGTGCTCGAGGATCTTACTGCCCGACTGAAAGCAACAAGGTGGCCTATGGATGAAAATAATGATGATTGGCATTATGGCGTCAGCCGAAACTATCTAGAAAAATTAGTGAACTATTGGATAAATGATTTTGAGTGGCGCAAATCCGAGAAGGCTATCAATGAATATGAGTACTACAAAGTAGATATCGATGGTGTTCCAGTGCATTTTATGCGTAAATCTGGGATAGGTCATAATCCAATACCATTAATATTAACTCATGGCTGGCCATGGACATTCTGGCATTGGTCAAAGACTATTGATCCTCTTGCAAATCCAGGTGCGTTTGGCGGAAACCCTGATGACGCATTTGATGTAATAATCCCATCGCTTCCAGGTTTCGCTTTTTCAACTCCTCTGACAAACCCGAGTATGAACTTTTGGAAAGTTGCGGACTTATGGCATAAACTTATGACGGATATCCTTGGTTATGATAAGTACGCAGCAGGAGGGTGCGACATAGGAGCCCTTGTAACAGGTCAGCTAGGTCATAAATACAGCGACGAACTATACGGTATTCACATTGGTTCTGGTCAAAAGTTAACCTTATTCAATGGCGAACGGGCATGGGATCTTTCCGGTGGACGGCCTATTCCTGACAATATTCCGTCTGAAATGTTAGCTCAAATTCTGGAAAATGATCGTCGTTTTGCATCCCATCTTGCAGCACATGTACTAGACCCAAGTACACTTGCCTTCGGATTAAGTGATTCACCTGCAGGAATGCTGGCATGGATTCTTGAGCGGTGGGCAAGATGGAGCGATAATGAAGGTAATATAGAGAATGTATTTTCTAAAGATGACATACTAACACATGCTACTATCTTCTGGGCGAGTAATTCTATTTCGAGTACAATCAGATACTATGCAAATGCAAACCGCTATCCTTGGAAACCTTCGCATGACCGGTGGCCAGTAATCGAAGCTCCTACCGGAATAACCCTCGTTAGTTATGAAAATCCACCAGGAGTTACGACTGAAAATAGGGTTCAAAGCTTTTTAAACAGTGATCGTGCTTGCTGGTACAATCATATTAATATCACTGTACATGACCGGGGAGGGCATTTTATACCATGGGAAATACCGGACAAATGGGTTGAAGATCTGCGTCGAACTTTTCATGGATGCAGATAGACTTTTCTTAAAGCTTTTATATTGGTTTTACCCCTTCGCTCAGCGTGTGGCCGTTATATGCCAAACAGGTTTCCTGAGTTGGGTACAGAGGATGGTTGGTTTTCTGAAGGAAAGGTTTGGCATGAGCTAGCACCACAAACTGAAGAGATAGTGATACATAAGCCATCCTATGGAGCTTTTTATGATACACCTCTGGATACGATTCTAAGACAGATGGGAAAAGACACAGTAATAATTTGCGGTACACTGACTAATTGCTGCTGCGGTACAACTGCCCGGCAGGCTTATGAAAGAAGTTATTATGTGATTTTTGGCTCAGATATCACATCAACCTATGATTGTGAGATGCAAAAAGCGGAACTAGATATATTAAGATTTGCATTTGCACGAGTTATGACAGCGGAAGAGATCATGAGTATATAGTTATTAATTGATCTGCCAATGAGTGTGCAATACAACTTGTAATTAGTTATAGGTAAATGAGTATAAATGAAAACTTGTGATAGAAATACACCTAAGGCTAGATAAACTGGTAGACAACAAATTTATTGATTTTAGTAAATAATTATATAGTATTATAATTGATACCACACCATGCACTTATGATGCATGGTATTGACAACTACTGGTTAAATGCGACTTACAACTAGATTTGAAGAAATGAAACTTCACTATTTTGGAGGTAAGATTATATGAATATAAGATTTGATCCAAATAATACAGTTATAAAACTCTGTATGAACGGGATGAACCTAGAAGGTAGTGGGAACATTGAAGATGCAATCACAATTTTTCAAAAAGCATGGCAGGAAGCAACAGACGATTATGAAAGATTTATTGCAGCTTATCATCTGACTCGACAACAAAAGAGTATTACAGACAAATTGAAATGGATGGAAACATCTTTGCAGTGTGCTCTAAATATAAATGATGATAATGTCAAAAGTGCATATTCAACGCTATACTTTGACATTGCCAAGTGTTATGAGGAGTTGAGTGATTCTAATAATGCAAAAAGAAATTATGAATTATCAAATTCATATAAGGGTGCGCCTTCTGATGAAGGACCATTTTATCATGGGACAAAGGCTGATCTGAAGGTTGGTGATTTGCTGACAGCGGGTGGAAATTCAAATTACAAATCTGGGCTTACGATGAACCATATTTATTTTACTGCTAATGCAAATGGTGCAGGGCTTGCAGCGGCATTAGCAAAAGGAGAAGGAAGAGAACGTGTCTATATCATAGAGCCAACAGGTAAATTTGAAAACGATCCAAATGTGACAGATAAAAAATTCCCGGGTAACTTAACACGCTCTTATCGCTCAAAAGAACCATTAAGAATTATTGGTGAAGAAACAGAGTGGATAAAACTGACTGATACGGAGCGACTCAAATGGCGTGATAATTTAGCCCAAAATAAGGGCGAGATTATTAATTGAGCCTTATTTTTTTTCAAAAGGGTTCCCAAATGCTGAAAATTACCGCAAAAGAAAAGGAGCGGAATTTCAGGTACTAACCTGGAAGTCATTGGCACCCTGTAGTATCAGTAAAGGAACTTTTAACTTCTTTACGATAGCAACACTATCAATTGCATTGAGGCTTCTCCAGTAGTTTGTGGGTATACCGGCAATTACATTGGTTCCACCATCTTCTAAAGCCCTTGTTTTATTGAGCTCTGTTTCCACCTGTGCCAGGTAAGGCTTTACCTAAAGTATGTCAAAAGAGGTATAAGATATTGTTAAAAACTTATTAAGAGAAATAATATTAAGATATTTATGATTTCTTGCATTTTTACAATAAATTATATATGATATCATCAGAACGTTACATTACTGACGGAAGCAGGAAACTGAGTGGGAGTACCCATGGGAAGTGTAACGAATATTGATGGTCGACCGTCTGGGCATGTGTAACAGTACATTTTATGTAGTGTTTCCTTGCCCGGATTTTTTATATGTTATGAGATAATCAAAATGGAGGATGAAATCAATGAAAGAAATTCAGTTAAAATACGGATGCAACCCAAATCAGAAGCCTTCTCGTATCTATATGCAGGACGGAAGTAACCTTCCTTTAGAGGTATTAAATGGTAAGCCCGGTTATATCAATTTTCTGGATGCATTCAATGGTTGGCAGTTAGTGAAGGAATTAAAGAAAGCAACCGGACTGCCTGCAGCAACATCATTTAAGCATGTTTCACCCGCCGGTGCAGCAGTCGGTCATCCCTTGACAGAAACTCTTGCAAAAATATATTCGGTGGAGGATTTGGGTGAGCTTTCTTCGCTTGCATGTGCCTATGCACGAGCAAGAGGTGCAGACCGTATGTCGTCCTATGGTGATTTTATTGCCTTGTCTGATGTTTGTGATCTCGATACGGCACGCATTATCAGTCGCGAATTTTCAGATGGAATTATTGCACCCGGATATGAAGCAGAAGCATTAGCAATTCTGAAGGAAAAGAAAAAGGGCACCTACAATATCATTCAGATAGATGAAAGTTATGTTCCTCAGGCGCTGGAAACAAAGCAAATTTACGGCATTTCATTTGAACAGGGACGCAATGATTTCGAAATCAACAACGAGCTGTTCTCAAATATTGTTACTGAAAATAAAGAACTTCCGGAGCAGGCAGTGATTGATATGAAGCTTGCCATGATTACTTTAAAGTATACACAATCTAATTCAGTATGTTACGTAAAAAATGGTCAGGCAATCGGTATTGGTGCCGGACAGCAATCACGTATCCACTGTACCAGACTGGCTGGCAGTAAAGCAGATAACTGGTATCTTCGTCAGGCACCGCAGGTTCTAAATCTTATATTTGCTGACACCCTTCGTCGTGCAGATCGTGACAATGCGATAGACCTTTATATTGGCGAGGATTATATGGATGTTCTTGCAGATGGTGTTTGGGAGAAGATTTTCAAGGTGAAGCCCCAGGTGTTTACAAAGGAAGAAAAGGCAGCGTGGCTTTCAAGCAATACTGACGTAACTGTTGGCTCGGATGCATTCTTCCCGTTTTCTGATAACATTGAGCGTGCATTCAAGAGTGGGGTAAAATACATTGCACAGCCGGGAGGATCGATTCGTGATGATCTGGTAATAGAATGCTGCAATCAGCATGGAATGGTGATGTGCATGACAGGAATGCGTCTGTTCCATCACTAAGAAATATATGAGCTTGCTTATAAGAGGAAGGTCTTATTCTGAGTAAATTGGGCAAGAATTTCGATGCAATAAATGCCATAAAGATAGGTAGTGAAAAATGTCTTTATTAAACTAAATTGTTGGGAGAATATTTGTGAAGGATATTATGAATGTTGGTAAAGATTTGGTCGATGAAATCCGATTGAATTGTAAGCCTGAACTGCTAAAGGAAATATTCAATTTGAGGACAGTAGCTTGGAAGTATCATCAAATGTCTGTTGAAGGCGGCACATTTGGTATTTTTGATGATTTGCAGAATTTTAAGTATAGCAGTTTTGCTTTAATACCTGCGGCTATAGAAATAGTTCTTGAACAGGAAGATTTCGAACTACTTACTACTGCGCTTTCTCTTCTTTGCACATGTATCGAGGAAGCTGATACCACAGAAATGCCTGCTGAACTGTCAGAAAAGTGGAGGCTCCTCGAAGACAAAGTGAATGAGAAGCGCGATGACGAATCTGTCTTGCTATGGAATCGCATTTGCAAGTGGTATAGAGTAATGTGTTACTTGCCTTCTGAACAGGACAAAGATAAAAACAATCCTGAATAGGTTGAAAGAAATCCTGAATAGGTTGAAAGAAATCCTGTATAGGTTGAAGGAAATATATATTGACATAGAAATAATTCTATGATAGTGTAATAAAGAACGGGGGTTCATTATTGTGCAGGTGTTAAAAGATGAGATAAGAAAGCAGATTTTAGAGACAGCAGAACAATTGTTTTTTGAGTATGGGTTTATTGGCACTACAACAAGAATGATAGCAAAGCAAGTGGGTATCAGTGTTAGTCACTTGTATTTATATTATGAGAATAAGGAAGCATTATACTCTGCAATAACTGATCCTTTTATTCAATATTTTACCCAAAGCCTTGATCTGTTTCTCAACCATAAGAAAGAATTTGATGATATGGGCGCACAATTAAGTCAAATAGCGTTTGAATTGATCAAGTCAAACCGCTGCAAGCTTCTACTTGTTTTAGAAAAAAGCAAAGGTACAAAATATGAAAGCTTTAAGATTAAACTAATCGAAGAATTAAAGAGACATATTCAAACTCAGATGAATAGTAAAATTCATAATAAAGAATTATTAGCGCATGTTTTTGCAAAGGGCTTGATTGAAGGAATTATAGTTATTGCAACTGAATATAAGGATAAAGAACAACTGAAACATAATTTAGAATGTATGATGAATTATCATGCAGATGGAATTAAAGGTTTTTTAAATAACTAACAGGTTTAGCTTTTTCTGGTTCATATTATATCTCATCAAAAGAATTGAGAAATCGAAATAACTAACTGTAAAGAGTTGGATAGTGAGTACCTCGTACAGAATGATAATCAAGTTGATTATCATTTTACTATATTTAAAAATGAACACATGATCATTAATAGAAAAGGAGTTTATCATGACAAAAAAAATGTATTATTATCCGAGCATTTCGCAAAATGGTATCAAAAATTATTAAAGTGGTTAGATAGCCCCGCAAGAAAAAGATTGAATGATCCAATAAAACTTGTTTCAAAAGCAAATATCAAGAAAGGCCAAACAGTTCTTGAAATCGGTTGTGGATCAGGCTTTTTTACGGAAGAAATCTCAAAACAGGTTGGCGATGAGGGGGAAGTATATGCAACAGATATTCATCCGATTGCAATTGATGAAATAAAAGAGAAAATCGGGCGTTTGGGAATGACAAATGTAATTCCTCAAATTGAGGATGCTACAAATACAAGCTTTGAGGATAATAAATTTGATATGATTATCTTATATGGAGTTGTTCCCGCTCCGTTTATACCATTAAGTAATTTATCTAAGGAAATGATTCGGATCTTAAAAAAGGGTGGAGTTTGTGTTATTTGGACTGCTGTACCGTTCTGGAGCCCAAAAGAGATTGTAAAGTATGGAAAGTTTGTAAAGCTTAAGCGTTTGTACCCGGTTTTCCGTTTACAAAAGTAACTGCATACTTATTCAGGATATGTTTTCTTCAACCCCGATAGCACTAAAAACGTTGATATGTTCGAAGAGTAATATAAAAGTTATAAGCTTCGGTTTGTCTGTTGGTAAACAGTTTTGGAGTGTAAGATAACAGTAAACAAACCAATATATGTTAGACTCGGATAATCATGATACGGAGTTGTTCAAATCAGCGGTGGAATTACCACACCCGTTACTGTATTTTATTATATAACAACGATATAACCTGATGAACTAGACCTTTTAAAGATTTTACACGTTTGTTGCCGTTAAACAGCTCTGAAGATGAAACGTCACATAATTATTATGTCAGCATATATTATACCGTACCTTAATCGCGGAGAAACAAGACATGTATCATGATTCCATCTATACCCAAAGAGAAATGTCAATGGGTTACGTACGTATCATACACACTGTACCAGATGCACCTAATGTTGATGTATATGCTAACGATAAACTTATATTAAATAATCTTGCGTATGGAGACTATACAGATTATTTATCTATACCTGAAGGAATATATAAAATATCTTTATATGTGGCCGGAACTAAGGATTCTGCTGTTGTATCTAATATGCTAACCGTGAATAGAAATGCTATATTAACAGTAGCTGCAGTTGGAACTCTTAGTGATATAGGATTACTGGCTATTGCTGATGCTAATGAAAATGGAATGCGGGGAAAGGCTATGATACGTTTTTTACACCTCTCTCCAAATGCTCCGGCAGTAGACATTACATTGCCAAATGGAACAGTTATTTTTAGTAACGTTTCCTTCAAACACATTACACCCTATATTGATGTTGCCCCAATGAATTATACACTTCAGGTAAGAGTTGCAGGGACTCCCAATGTTGTTCTTACGGTACCTAATATTAATCTGTCCGCAGATAAATACTATACGGTTTATGCAATTGGTCTGGTAGATAAAGAACCCCAACTTGCAGCATTATTACTACTAGATGGCGAGAATAGAATGAAGTGATAAGTAAATATAAAGCGAGATGTACAAAAGATTGCTGTAGAGGATGATGCATAATAAAATTTATAACGGAGCAATGGCATTTAAAATAAGTTGAATATTTCCTACTTCTAGTACAGATAATAATCTATAACTCAGAAGGAGGAAATAAGAATGAATAAATTACTTTATATTGTGGCAAATTCAAAACCCGAAGAAATATCATCAAGTAAAACAGTAGGCAGAGCATTAGTTAATAGTATTATGGATAAATATCAGGATTTAAGCCTGGAAGAGTTGGATTTATATAATGAGCATATTCCACGTCCAAAATATAGTTATTTTAGTAGTCGAAGTACTTTGGTAAGTGGGGATGCTCTAACAAAATTGACAGCACAAGAACAAAATGATGTGCAACAAATGTCAAAGCTGTGTAATCAGTTTGTATCCGCCTCGGTATATATTGTAACTTCTCCTATGTGGAGTTTATCCTTTCCGGCTATACTTAAAGATTATATAGATTGCATTATTCAGGCGGAAAAGACAATAACCTTTAATAATAATAAACCGGAAGGGCTATTAAATGATAGACCACGTACATTTATTTATGTTCAATCCTCCGGTGCTAATATTCCATGGATCATGAAGCCTATACTGGATAAAGGATTGAATTATGTGGAAGATATTATGAAGTTTATTGGAATAGATAAATGTGAAGAACTTTTGATAGATGGTACAGGGACTACCGATACAGAAAAAGCTGAAGCAATAGAAAGAGCGAAGAGCAAAATAGATACTATCATAGATCAAATACAATTTTAAATAAATAATTTATCATGTAATCAATATGAAATAGTTGTGGAATATATCTATATTAAAGTGCCGTACAGATAAATGTACGGCTATTTTAATTGATATATCGATCAAGGATTATTCACATTGGAAGGGGTACGAAATGTCTCTTACTGATAAACTTTATCAATATTGTTATTGACAACTTATATATGTTAGAATATACTAACTGATAAATGGTTTAAAATTTGGGTTAGGAGGTTTGGAAATGCGACGCTTGTTGAAGGATAAGGATGCGTCTTGCAGATATCATAGAACAAAAATGCAGAAAGATCTCATTATTCAAAAACTAAAGGATAGTAGTTACAGAATTACAAAACAGCGCCTAATGTTATTAGATATTATTCTGGAGGAGGAATTTTCTAGTTGTAAAGAGATTTGTTATAAAGCTTCACGTATGGATTCTAAAGTTGGATCAGCTACGGTATATCGTATGATTAATACTTTGGAAGAGATAGGAGCAATTTGTAGGAAGAATATGTATAGAATTGCGTGTGGTGACAGTTACTCAGATGAAAATATGTGTATTGTAGAGTTTGATGATAATACAACAACGGAAATATCTGCACAGGACTGGAATCAAGTAATAGAAGCAGGACTGAGCTCCTGCGGTTACTTAAAAAACAGAAGCGTTCGAAGTGTTATCGCCAAAACATGTGAATGTGAAGAAAATTTAAATATTGATAGAGCATTTAGAACAATGTATAGTAACGTAATTTAGATATCGCTAACTTATTACTATTGGAGCTGTGTTTGCAAATCACATAAATTTATATTTAAAGAAATCAGGTGAAGATATGAATCTTAAATTGACAGAAGAAGGAAAAGAATACATAATCCGTGGAATCGAAACTAATGATGATGAGTTAAATGCATTTTTATTTTCACTAGGTTGCTACAGCGGAGAGAGCATTACCATTATTACACACCTAAAAGGCGGCTGTGTTGTATCTATCAAAGATAGCAGATATAACATTGATAATCAATTAGCAGAAGCAATACTAATCTAAAGAAAATGTTGGCAGGTCTGCCGATTATTTTTTTGATATATGGTTAGCTGTGTATAACTACTGTAAGCCATGACAGACATTGTCTGGAATAATGTTTATAACAATAGGAGGAACTAAAATGAGAATTGCTTTGGCAGGCAACCCAAACAGCGGTAAGACAACAATGTACAATGCATTGACTGGACGGAATGAGCGTGTTGGTAACTGGGCAGGAGTAACCGTTGACAAAAAAATGGCCCCAATCAGAAAAAGCATTTATGAAGGAACGGAGGAACTAATTGCTGTTGATTTGCCTGGTGCATATTCCATGTCACCATTTACTTCGGAAGAAAGTATTACAAGCTCTTATGTAAAAGGTGAAAATCCGGATGTGATTATCAATATCGTGGATGCGACAAATTTGAGTCGAAGCTTGTTTTTCACAACCCAGCTTTTGGAACTGAATATTCCTGTAGTGGTTGCTCTTAATAAGAGCGACATCAACACAAAAAAAGAAACTAAGATAGATGTAAAGGCACTTAGTGATACACTTGGTTGTCCGGTTTTTGAAACAGTATCGACTGCCGCCGGACACACTGATCTTGCAGAGGTTGTTAAAGCTGCTTCGTTGTTAATGGGAAATAAGCAAAAGGCTCCATATATACAGGGAGATATCGACCTTACTGAGAAGTCTGCTGTGGAAGCTGCTGATAGAAAACGTTATGAATTTGTAAATAAACTGGTTGCCAAGGTGGAGAGCCGTAAGGTTCTTACAAAACAGAAGAATTCTCAGGATAAGATGGATGCAGTGCTAACCAATAAGTGGGTAGGTATTCCTATCTTTGCTGTAGTTATGTTTTTGGTGTTTCAGATATCACAGGCATGGTTGGGACCATTGCTTGCAGATACATTAGTAGCGTGGCTGGAAAGTTTTCAGGGATGGGCTGGAGAACAGGTGTCAGGAGCATCAGACATCGTACAGTCGTTGCTTGTTGATGGTGTGATTGGCGGTGTAATTGCAGTTATCGGCTTTTTGCCGCTTGTTATGGTTATGTATTTCTTCATGGCTTTACTTGAGGATTGCGGATATATGGCAAGAGTTTCTGTGGTACTTGATCCGATCTTTAAAAAGGTTGGTCTTTCCGGTAAGTCAGTTATTCCTTTTGTTATTGGTACAGGATGTGCAATCCCTGGTATTATGGCTTGTCGTACCATTCGTAATGAACGTGAGCGCAGAGCAACTGCGATGTTGACTCCGTTTATGCCTTGTGGTGCAAAGCTTCCGGTTATCGCATTGTTTGCCGGAGTGTTTTTTGATGATCAGGCATGGGTTGGTACATCTATGTATTTGATAGGAATTATTCTTATACTCCTTGGAGCGTTACTTGTAAATAAGATTACTGGTTATAAAGCGAGAAAGTCGTTCTTTATTATTGAGCTTCCTGAATATAAGTTTCCGAGTTTAAAGCGAGCATTCTTATCTATGTGTTCTCGTGGCTGGTCATTTATTGTAAAAGCAGCTACCATTATTCTTCTTTGCAATACTGCGGTTCAGGTTATGCAGACCTTTGGTTGGAACCTTAAGGTCGCTGAAACGGCTGATGCATCTATACTTGCTTCAATTGCAGGACCGTTTGCGTACATATTGGTTTCTATTGTTGGTGTTCTTTCTTGGCAGTTAGCAGCTGCGGCTGTTACCGGCTTTATAGCAAAAGAAAACGTTGTTGGTACATTAGCAGTTTGCTTTGTAGGTCTTGAGAATCTAATTGATACTGAAGAACTTGCTCTTATAGAGGGAGCTGGTTCGGAAGTCGCGGTAGCATTTGCTATTACTAAGGTAGCAGCGCTTGCTTATTTGATGTTCAATCTATTCACACCTCCTTGCTTCGCTGCGATTGGTGCAATGAATTCTGAAATGAAGAGCAAAAAATGGCTCTGGGGTGGCATTGCTCTCCAGCTTGGTATTGGTTACACTATAGGATATCTTGCATTCCAGATTGGAACTATTATTACAACCGGAAGTGTGGGTGTTGGATTTGTACCTGGATTGATTGCAGTACTTGTCATGATTGTTACTGTGATTGGTATGATATCAAATACAAACAGAGATCTGAAGGCAGAATATGCTTTGTCTTCTAAATAATTAATTCTGAATGGAGGTAGTATGGAAGATATCATTATCATTGGAATGATTCTTGTTATCAGCGGTTTGGCAGGCTGGTACATTATAAAGGCAAAAAAGAGTGGTAAGAAATGTATTGGTTGTCCTGATGGTTGCAATTGTTCTGCGGACAAAGAGAAACAAAGTTGTTCCTGTGGCGGTTGTGAAAGAAGGTAATAAGTATATGAAAGAATTGTTAAAAAGGAAAACATAATACTCATTGATGAGAAATAAAATGCCAGTCCGTAATTGGTCTGGCATTTTATTGCTATTTGGCTGTATCATCTAGGAGAGAGGTTCCTAAATGATTTTTTATTGCTCTAAAAGTGTCAGAACTAATTACATGTTCAATTCGGCAAGCATCATCCTCAGCAGTTGAAGACGGAACCCCTAACTTTTCAAGGAAGGTGGTCAGAGTTTTATGTCTTTCATAAACCATTTCTGCGATTTGTCTACCTTCATCAGTCAGGTATATAAAGCCTTCATTAGTAACAGTAATATAATTCTGTTCACGCAAGTGTTTCATAGCGACACTGATACTTGGTTTTTTGAAGCCGAGTTCATTAGATATATCTACAGAACGTACTACTGGACGAACTTTGCTTAACATTAAAATTGTTTCCAAGTAGTTTTCTTGAGACTCGCTTTTTGCCATTAACAAATCCTCCTCATGTTATAATGTATACAATGGTTAGGCATATATAATAAAAGTTAGTATATCACAGAATAGGGCTGATTGCAAATACGGTACCATTTCGATAGAGTATCGGTAACCATAACATCTTTATAGTTCGCTGATTAGTATTGCTTTAAGATATACAAGTTGAACGGCATGTAAGAACATGGTATTATTAACATGGTAACAAAGAATTCAGTGAGTATCTTATTATGCTTCCAGAGGGTTTCGAGGTATTTTAAATCTATAAGATAAAACGGATTGACAAAGAGACAGAAGAATGTAAGAATACTGGCTTCGTGTTAACGCTTCAAAAAGAATAAAGAAAAGGAGAGAACAAAAATGAAGGTGGTACTTGCAGGAGCATATGGGAATCTGGGCAGTGATATTCTACGTAAGCTATTAAGGGATGGCCATGAAGTTGTGGCGGCCGATATCATCGAGAAAAAGCCAGGTCTTGTGGGTGATTTTACATTCAAAAAGCTGGATGTAACTGATAAGGCTTCTTTAAAAGGTCTATGTGATGGTGCGGACTGTGTTATTAGTACAGTTGGGCTTACAAAGGCATCTGCGACATTGACAAATTATCAGATCGATTACCAGGGAAACCTAAATCTTCTCAACGAAGCGAAAGCAGCTAAAGTAAAACATTTTGTGTATATCTCGGTTCTGAAAGCGGATCGGGCACCGCATATTCCGATGCTCCATGCAAAATATCTTTTTGAGGAGGAGCTGAAAAAGAGCGGATTAAGCTATGTGATTTTACGGCCTACCGGATATTTTTACGATATTGTGAAGGTATTTAGACCGATGATAGAAAAAGGAGAAGTAACGCTTCTCGGGAAGAAACCGGTACATGCGAACGTAATTGCTACTGAGGATTTTGCAGATTATATCGTTAGTCATATGGAGGAGGAAAATGTCACCTATGATATAGGCGGAACAGAAACCTACTCCTATGAGGAAATTGCAAAAATGTGTTTTGAAGCCGCAGGTAAACAGGCGAATATAAAGCGTGCTCCAAGCTTTTTATTTGATATCCTAGCAATAGTAAATAAATACAAAAAGAATGGAAAGGAAGCCATACTGAAGTTTTCAAAATGGACGCTTACCGAAGAAATGGTGGGTTCTGTTTGTTATGGAACACAGAGCTTCAGACAATACATTAAAGATAATTTTCATAATTAATCAGGAGGGTTTCTGACATGGGATTCGAGTATCTATGGATTTTGCTATTGGTCAGCGCAATGATATGTACGGTTGGATTTTATAAGTATGTATATTTTATTTCAATAGGGTATGGCTTTGCCGTTGCAGGCATCGGGATCACCCTTACAGTTATGAGCATAAATGGAACCTTTCAAGCCGGAGTTTTGCATTATCTGTTTTTCTTTCTGCTATTTATATATGGTACGCGACTTTCGGTTTTTCTGGCGGTTCGAGAAACGAAGAACGTCATATATCGTAAAACCCTGAAGGAAGTTACAAGTGACGAAGCCAAAATGCCTGTATTTGTTAAAATAGCAATCTGGGTTTGCGTTTCACTTCTCTATGTCGGTCAGACCTCCCCCTTGTTCTTCAGAATGTATAATGGTGGGAAATCCTCTGCAATTGCATGGGTAGCACTTATCATCAGTACCGTGGGATTTATTATTGAGATGGAAGCTGACCGGCAAAAGGGTATGCAGAAGCGTATTCGCCCGGATATGGTTGCAATGAGCGGTCTGTATAAAATGGTACGCTGTCCAAACTATTTCGGGGAAATTCTGTTTTGGACAGGTGTGTTTGTATCCGGATTGGATATTTTCAGCGGCTGGGGTCAGTTCATAACTGCGATTATTTCATACGCCTGCATTGTATATGTTATGTTCGATGGTGCAAAGCGCCTTGAAAAGCGCCAGATGAAGCGATACATCAATGAGGCAGAGTATAATACATATGCAGATAAAACACCGATTATCATTCCGCTGCTTCCAATTTATCACTTGAATAAAAGGACAGAGAAAATTTCTAAATAAGGCAAAAGAAAAGATAAGAACGGAATTGGTAACATATATTATTAAAGAATCATTTTCTCCTGACAAAGCTGAGCTGTATACGTTTCATAGGATCAGACATAATCAGAAGGCTAAGAGAAGACAATGAATACAATGCTATAGTTCAAATGGAGGCGGATGTATGGAGCGAAGTGAGTATAGTAAGGCAGAGAATTATTGGAAAATCCATGATGAAAAAGCAATCAAAATGGAACGCAGTGCAATTCTAAGTTATGCAGACAACTATCTTTCAGAGCACAATACCGGAGCACTGGCTACCGGTTATGATGATTTTGTACGTTGTACACCCATTGAATACAACTGGCTCAACGGTAGCTTTTATATGCTTTCCGAAGGTGGTATGAAATTTAAAGCGCTTGCCGAAAACAAAAATGTATGTCTTGCTGTATTTGAACCATATCAAGGATTTGGTAAGATAGCTAGTATTGTAGTGTCTGGAAAGATCGAACTAATTGAGCTCGGTACCGAGGAGTATAGCATGGTGCTTGCCTATAAGAAAATCCAGGAAAGTACAATTCAAAAACTCTCCCATCCGATGTATCTGATCAAGCTGATTCCTGAAACTATGGAGCTTCTATTCTCGGAATTTAAGACGAATGGATTTGATTCCAGACAACAGATTACATTTTAATATTTTCAGCCGGTATATAACTTGAGTTTACCCCTTGATATCTTTTCTATAAAAGCATATCGAGGGGTATTTTGTGGAGAGTGACAGAGGAAGGAGTCCATGATTCGGAATGGAGGCTTAAATTAGCATATTCTCTTGTACTTGTTTCTGTAAGGTTATAAAGCTATAATCGATTTGAGGGTCTATCACATAATATGCTAAAATGTTATAGTATAAATAATGAGTCAGGGAGGTCGTATTCATGTACATTTTTAAGAATCGTTATGGCGAGCTGCGCTCGGGATGGTCAGTATCCGTATTGCTGCTGCTTACCATTCTTGGTCTGGGTGTGGCGAGTTCTATGATACCGGAGGATGGGGGAGAGGCAGATATTGCTTTAAAAGTTGCAGTAACTCTGGTTTATAGCCTAATTACCATTGGTGGAGGGGTATTTCTTTTTAAAATAATTTACAAGCGCAGATTGTGTCAAATGGGACTTGCCTCTAAAGGGTGGCTGACTGGGCTACTCTATGGATTTCTATTTGGTGCTGTCTCAATGGGATTGATTTATGCTGTATTGCTTTTAACGGGAGAGGCCAAGGTGTTAGGAGTGGACAAGGCCAAACTCTTAACATTTTCAATGATTATTGAGTTCCTCAGTGTTGGTATGATGGCATTTTCTGAGGAAGTTCTCATGCGTGGGTACCTAATGACCGTTCTTAAGACAACCAGAAATAAATGGGTAATATTTTTGGCGCCTTCGATATTGTTTTCGCTTTTCCATCTCATGAATCCTGGCATTTCGCTTCTGTCGCTGTTTAATACCTTCCTGGCCGGTATGCTTTTTGCCTATATGTTTATTAAATCCGGAAAGGTATGGCTCCCCTCTGGCTTTCACATAGCATGGAATTTTTTTCAAGGTGACATACTTGGCATGAATGTCTCCGGTAATTCGCAAACGGCAGTGATTGATACAAAACTAGGTACAAACGAATTGCTTACTGGTGGAAATTACGGCCCTGAAGGAGGAATTCTGGTGACCTGTGTATTATTGTTAGGACTCTTGTATTTGCGATTTGTTTATAAAAGGCCGAACCAATCGACTTGGACCATGGAGAGTGATTTACCCTTTACACGGGGAGAGCTTAGATGAATGCAAGATTTGCTCTAAATAACGTCGATTAACTAATCCTTTGAAAATGAAGAAGAGATGATTATAATGGTATTAAGAAAATCCTTCTACAGGAGTTGATTAGGAAAGCTGATCCTAAATAAAACATATCTAAAGTAATTCAATGTTTATAAAGGAGACCAACTAATATATGGGCAACGATATTCTGATTTACACGGACAGATTATTAATCAGATCGATTGAGATGAAAGACATGGAGGACTTCTTTCAGTACCGCTCCAACCCCCAGGTATATAAATATCAAACCTGGAGGCCGAAGGACCTCGGAGAAATCAAGGAATTCATTATTAAAAATGCCCAGGTTTGTCCGAATACAGTAAATGCATGGCTTCAAATGGCAGTCTGCTTAAAGGAAGGACGAATGATTGGAGACATCGGAATTCATTTTGTAGATGATGATCAGATTGAAATTGGATATACCTTATCTCCTGATCAGCAAGGCAGCGGATATGCTCTTGAAGCAGTGAAAGCCGTTATTAATTATGCCTTTTCTGAATGGAAAAAACATAGAATAACAGCATCTGTGGATCCGGATAATACTCAGTCAATCAAACTTCTTGAAAAGCTCGGCTTTCGAAAAGAAGCTCATTTTATTAAGAGCTTTTTTATGGATAATAAATGGTGTGATGATTATGTATATGCAATGCTGGAAGAAGAATGGGAAAGTAGGCTTATGGAGCTGTACTAGAGGATTACAATGTGATCGGTATCAAAAAGACCGGAGCATGGCAGAAGTTATAATCATAGAGGATAACGTATGATCAAAAGAGAAGTAATTAATTAAAGCATTGATTATATCATACAGCATAGGGGATTTCCGGCTTCGATACGTTCGAGGGCTATGACCATAAGATAGAGATACGCGATATTCCCGATTATCTTGTGATTTTTGAGTAAATGATCGGGAATTAAGAATGGGGCTGTTGCAAAACACTTTGTTAGCCAGAGTAAGGATACAGGCATCCCGTCATGCACTGTTTGCCGGACAGCTTGTCGATATTGTTTGATCAGAAGCGAACATTTATGTTCGATTATGACAAACAATA
>JAEZGK010000080.1 GCA_023437365.1 Bacillota bacterium | reverse complement strand
CTATTGCACCGGCTGTCTCAACCGCCTTCAGGCCGGCAGCATCAGGCCAGACGAGCTGGCGACGGCGCTCGACAAGCTGGCCGGACAGGCCAAGCGCGCCGGCCAGATCATCCGCCGGATTCACGATTTCGTGCGCAAGAGCGAACCGAACGTCGCTCCCTGCTGTCTGGCGCAGGTGCTGGAGGATTGCGTGGCGTTGATGGAGGCCGACGCCCGCCAGCAGGGGGTGAGGCTGGTGCTGGAGATGGGCGGCGGCCTGCCGGCGGTGATGGCCGACCGAATCCTGCTGCAACAGGTGGTGGTGAACCTGATGCGCAACGGAATCGAGGCGATGGCGGCGACCCGGCGCGACCGGCGCTGGCTGAACATCACGGTGCGGGCGGTGGACGGTGCGCTTCTGACGAGCATACGGGACCGCGGTTGTGGCATTTCTTCCGAAAATGCGGAAAAACTGTTTTCCCCCTTCTTCACCACCAAGACCGAGGGCATGGGCATGGGCCTGAACATCTGCCGGTCCATCATCGAACACCATCAGGGACGCCTGTGGTTCGAGCCCGCTCCGGAGGGTGGCACCGTGTTCCTTTTCTCCCTGCCGGTTCTGTCCGAACCGTCGGGGACGGGCGACGCCGAATCCCAGGACAAGAGAGCGGAAGATGCGTGAGCCGAAGCTGCACATCGTCGATGACGACGAGGCGATCCGCGACGCTCTGGGCTGGCTGTTCCAGTCGCGCAACGTGCCGGTGGTCTCCTGGCCTTCGGCGGAGGCGTTCCTGGCCGACTATGACCCCGCCATGGCCGGTTGCCTGCTGCTGGACATCCGCATGGAGGGGATGAGCGGGCTGGAGCTGTTCGACCGGCTGAGCGCCATGGGCTGCCGGATGCCCGTGCTGTTCCTGACCGGCCATGGCGACGTGCCCATCGCCGTGTCGGCGCTGAAGAAGGGCGCCCGCGACTTCGTGGAGAAGCCCTTCAACGACAACGACCTTGTGGACCGGGTGATCGAGGCGCTGGCCTTCGACGCCGGGGAGCGGGAACGGCAGGCGGGGCAGGCCGGCGTGGCCGCCCGGCTGGCGACCCTGACCCAGCGTGAACGGCAGGTGATGAAACTGGTGGTCGCCGGGAAACTGAACAAGGTCATCGCCGACGAGTTGGGCATCAGCATGCGAACCGTCGAGGTTCACCGTGCCCATGTCTTCGAGAAGATGGGCGTTAAGACGGCGGTGGAACTCGCCCGAATTCTTGCGGCGGTAGAATGAGGGCGCAGTGCGGGGAGACCGTGAAGCTCCCCGCTGCTATGCCCGACCGCTCCTTCCGGGGCGCGGGCTGCCTGGACGAATGAAAAGAGTCCCGCTCAGACAGCGGTCTCCGATGGCGCGGAGGCGTTTTCGTCGGTGGTGTCGTCCTGGTTCATCTTGCGCCGCTGCGCGGCCATGTCGATCAGGGCCGTGCGAAGCGCCGGATGCCGGGCCGTGAACTGGTTGAAGTCGCGCCGGTCGAGAACCTGAAGCTGGCAGTAATCGACCGCGGCGACGTCCGCGTTCCGCCGTTCGCCGCTCAGCAGGGCCATCTCGCCGAACATGGTGCCGGCGCCCAGGCGGATGGTCTGGCCGTCCGTCAGCACCTCCACGGCACCGGAAGAGATGAAGTACATGGCGTTGGCGCGGTCGCCCTTGCGGATGATCCGCTCGCCGGGAACCACCGACTTCGACCGGAACAGCATCACCAGCCGTTCCTGCTCATGCGCGTCCAGAAGGGACAGCACCGGGAAGGTCTTGGTCAGCTCCTGGATTTGCAGGCTGTGCTCCTTCTCCCGCTCCTCCGCCTGGTGGCGGGCGTCGGCAAGGCTGCTCTGGAGCTGCTCGAACTGCTCCCAGCCATAGGGCGGCACGCCGGCGGCCCGCTTGGCCTGGAGATGCTTGCGCAGCGCGCCGACCGCCATGAAGACCGCCGGGTTGAGCGTGATCGACAGCAGCGCGCCGGCCAGCACGAGGTCGCGACCCTCCGGCGGCAGCAGACCGAGCGACATGCCGAGCCCGACGAGGATGAAGGAGAACTCGCCGATCTGCGCGAGGCTGGCCGACACCGCCAGGCCCATGCCCACCGGGAAACGCAGCAGGATCACGATGCCGAAGGCGATCAGCGACTTGCCCACCACGATCAGGGCCACGACGGCGATGACCGCCAGCGGATCGCGCAGCAGGATCGAAGGGTCGAACAGCATGCCGACCGACACGAAGAACAGAACGGCGAAGGCGTCCTGCAACGGCATCGAGTCGGTGGCCGCCTTGTGGCTGAAGCGCGATTCGTTCAGCACCACGCCGGCGAAGAAGGCGCCGAGCGCGAAGGACACCCCGAACAGCACCGCCGAGCCATAGGCGACGCCGAGCGCGATGGCGAGAACGGACAGGGTGAACAACTCCCGCGAACCGGTACGCGCGACGTTGGTCAGGATCACCGGAACGATCCGCGGGCCGAGCAGGATCGCCAGGGCGGAGAAGGCCGCCACCTTGCCCAGCGTGATGGCCAGGGTCAGCCAGATCGGCCCGTCCGAGCCGGCCCCATGGCCATGGTCGCCCGCGGCGCCCGGCGCATGGCCGCCCAGAACCTCCGACAGGGCCGGCAGCAGGACGAGCGCCAGGACCATCGCGTGGTCCTCGACGATCAGCCAACCCACCGCCACGCGGCCTTCGGCGGTGTTCAGCATGTCGCGTTCTTCCAGGGCCTTCAGCTGCACGACCGTGCTCGCCACCGACAGGCTGAGGCCCAGCACGAGGCCGGCGCCGAGACTCCAGCCCCAGAGCCACGCCAGCCCGACGCCCAGCGCGGTGGCGAGGCCGATCTGGCCGACCGCTCCGGGGATCGCGATTTTGCGGACCGCCAGAAGGTCCGAAGGCGAGAAATGGAGCCCGACGCCGAACATCAGAAGAATGAAGCCGATTTCAGCCAATTGCGTGGCCAGACCGCCGTCGGCGACGAAGCCCGGCGTGAAAGGGCCGACGATGATTCCGGCGACCAGATAGCCGACGAGAGG
>JAEZGK010000063.1 GCA_023437365.1 Bacillota bacterium | reverse complement strand
ATTCGGAACGGTATATCTTATTGTTTTAATTATTCCTCAGACTTTGCGCGCCACACCGCAGCCGCTTCCACGTCCCTTTCGATACCGACGCCCTGTTCAAGACTGTCCGCCAGCCGCTTCATGCCTCCCCTGTCGCCGCTCTGTGCGGCCTTTTTCAGCCATGCCGCGCCTGCAGCTTCGTCCTTGTCCACGCCCTTGCCGTTTAGCAGCATCTCGCCCACGTTAGCCATTGAATCCGCGTGTCCTTTGTCAGCGGCTGCTTTGAACCAGCGATACGCCTCCGCCTGATCCGTTTCCGCGCCCAGCCCTTCGGCATAGCATATGCCAAGGCGATGCATCGCGTCCGCATTGCCCTTGCGCGCGGCCAACTGCGACAGCGCAACCGCCTTCTCGTAATCCCGCTGGATGCCAACGCCGTTAAAGTACAGCATCGCCAGCGCGTTGATTCCTGCCGGACTTCCCTGGTCCACCGCCTTCTCGATCCAGAACAACGCCCGCGCACCGTCCATTTCACGCCCGTCACCACGGCAATAGCACATGCCAAGGTTCACCTGTGCATCCGCATACCCCTGCTCCGCGGACTTCTCCAGCCAATCCGCTGCCTCCGTCATGTCCTGCTCTATGCCCCACCCGTAATACAGGCTCTGCCCGTAGTTGTTCTGACCCGCTGCATGCCCGCTCATTGCCGCCAGCCGGAAGTAGTCCGCCGCTTCGACGGTATCCTGATCCGTACCGACCCCATGATAATACATCAGCCCCAGCTCGTTGAGCGCATCCGGATGGGCCTGCTCCGCCGCTTTCTCAACCCATGCAAACGCGGCTTTCTCGTCTTTCTCTATGCCGTTGCCGTATTTGAGGCACAGCGCGTAGTTGTACTGCGCTCGGGTGTCGCCCTCTTCTGCAGCCTTTTCATACCATTTGGCCGCCTGAGCCAGGTCCTTCTCCACGCCATCGCCGAAAAAATAGCAGCTGCCCACATATTCCATTGCGGAGGCATGTCCCTGCTCCGCCGCCTGCTTATACCATCCGAACGACGCCCGCATATCCGGTTCGCCGTGCTCGCCGTTCCGGCAGGCCTCGCCAAGCCGGCACATGGCCTGTGCATCGCCCAGCTGCGCTGCCCGCTCATACCACGCGAATGCTTCACCCGCGTCCGCCGACACGCCCAGCCCCCATTCCAGACAGCGCGCATACCAGTACTGCGATGCAGGGTGGAACAGCTCCGCCGCCTCCTTAAAGCACAATGCCGCCGGCACATACTCCCGCGCCTCGTACAGGCTCATGCCCAACTGATATAATGTGTTCAGCTTTTCATCCATGTGCTTATCTCCCGATGCCTCTGTCGCCAGAAGCCGCAGCCCCCGGTAATGAATCTATCGGCATTTTGCTGCCAGCCCTGTACACATTCTTTACTATTCTATTGACTTGTTTCTTCATCTTTTTGTTCCATGTTATTTCAGTATACCGTTATAGGCCGCCTTTTTCTTGCGTCGTTATGCGGAAACCGATATAATTCTTCAGAGGCGGTATATATATATCTGTGAAAGTAAAATATGTACTTTCAGATGGTGTTGCCATGCCGCTATCCATGCTGTATCATCGTTTCGGAATCCTTCATTTCAGGAGGGAAGCATGAGAATTAAATGGGCTGTTATTGCAGGCGTAGTCTTTACCGCAGCCGTTATCGTCGTGGTCGCGCTCATGATGACAAATGACAGCAAGGACGCGCAGTTCAGCGTTGATGACAGCGCCCTTAATATCACCTGCTCATTCGGTATCACAGTGCCGCTGGATGAAATCGAAAATCCGGAGCTGACGCAGGATGTGCCGCAGATCATAAACAAGGACAACGGGGCGGGCATCGGCAGCATGCAAAAAGGTCAGTATACGCTGGAAGGCGGCGTCAAGGCACGCCTATATATCGATGAGAAAGCGCCGGTGTTCATCCGTTTCAGCTGCAGCGGCGAAGTCTACTATCTGTCCGCGGAATCCGAAGACGGCACGCGGGCGCTTTTTGAGCAGCTTCAGTCGGCAATTCGGGAGAAAACCTGATACATAATCGTATCTTTCTATGAATAAATCTTGCATAATTATTCATCGTGTATTATAATTGACGCATTAAATATTTGAATCTGGAGGAAGATCGAGAATGAAAACACTGAGAATCATTATTGCCATCGTGCTCGTGCTGGGCGTGGCTTTTGCATTCGGCGCCTGCGGACAGAAGGCTCCTGAGGAATCCGCTCCTTCCGAGGCACCCGCTGCTACAGAAGCACCCGCAGCTGAAGAGCCTGCCGTTGAACAACCTGCTGAAGAACCCGCTGCTAAAGAGCTTGTGATGGCTACCAACGCAGCGTTCCCGCCGTACGAGTTCTACGAGGGAAATGAAATCGTGGGTATCGACGCCGAAATCGCAGCCCTTATCGCTGAGAAACTCGGTATGACGCTCAAGATTGATGACATGGAATTTGATTCTATTCTGGCTGCTGTTCAGAGCGGCAAAGCGGATTTTGGCATGGCTGGTATGACAGTTAGCGAAGAACGTCTGGTTTCCGTGGACTTCTCCACCACCTACGCCACCGGTAAGCAGGTCATCATCGTAAAGGAAGATTCGGCAATTGCGGCCCCTGCAGACCTGGCTGGCAAAAAGATCGGCGTCCAGCTCTCCACCACGGGCGATATTTATTGCTCTGACGAGTTCGGTGACGAAGCTATGGATCGTTACAGCAAAGGCGCGGATGCCATTCAGGCTCTGCTTCAGGGCAAGGTAGACGCTGTCGTTATCGACAATGAACCGGCCAAAGTGTTTGTCGAGCAGAACGAAGGTCTCAAGATTCTTGAAACTGAATATGCGGTTGAAGATTATGCTATTGCTATTGCAAAAGGCAACACCGAGTTGCTTGATGGCATCAATGCCGCGCTGGCTGAGCTGACGGAATCCGGTGAACTCAAAGCCGTCATCGACAAATATATCAGCGCATCATAATCTGTTAGCAAGTGCTAAGGACCGCTGTTTCAAGGCGGTCCTTTTGTTTTTTGCCATATATATTCTATTATAAGCATCAAACTTATTGCCATTTTCGGTTGTGCTGATATAAAGAATACTATATAATAATTCAGATATTATGTTTTTGGCTTTCTGAGCTGCTTATGAATTTTACTTTTGATCACTGGCTTTTCCAGTGATTTATCTGATGGGAGGTTACTGTACATGTCCGAATGGTGGGATAGTATTGTCGCAAAATTTGTGAACAATTTTATCACCGATGATCGATGGAAATATCTATTGGATGGTCTTGGTATCACGCTCAAGGTCACCTTTTTTGCGCTTATAATGGGTCTCGTTCTGGGTTTCCTTATTGCCGTCGTTCGTTCAACTCATGACAAAACGGGCCGTTTGAAAATCCTCAATGCCATATGCAGGTTTTATCTCACGGTTATCCGCGGTACGCCCGTGGTGGTACAGCTGCTCATTATCTACTTTGTCATCTTCGGTTCTGTGGATATTGATAAATCCATTGTGGCCATGATCGCTTTCGGTGTGAATTCCGGCGCTTACGTTGCAGAAATATTCCGCAGCGGCATTATGTCGATTGATAACGGACAGCTTGAAGCGGGGCGCAGTCTAGGCTTAAACTATACGCAAACGATGTGGCACGTCATCATGCCGCAGGCATTCAAAAACGTCGTTCCGCCCCTTGCCAATGAATTTATCGTGCTGCTGAAAGAGACGTCGGTCTGCGGCTTCATCGGACTGCAGGACCTGACGCGCGGCGGCAGCATCATACAGGGCCGCACTTTTGACGCTTTTATGCCGCTCATCGCAGTGGCGCTTATATACCTCGCGTTTGTCATGCTGCTTTCCCGCGGCGTTTCTCTGCTTGAAAGGAGGCTGAACCGCAGTGAGCGATAATTATAACAAGGGCGACGTGCTCATCCGAACACAGGGCCTCGAAAAACACTACGGTACAATCAAAGCGCTGGACGGTATCGATTCCGAGATCAAAAAAGGCGACGTGGCGGTGGTCATCGGGCCTTCCGGCTCCGGTAAGTCCACATACCTGCGCTGCCTCAACCTACTGGAGACGCCCACCGGCGGCCAGATATTCTTCGAAGGCACGGACATCACCGACCCTAAGGTGGACATCAACATCCACCGCCAGAAGATGGGCATGGTGTTCCAGCAGTTCAACCTGTTCCCGCACATGAGCGTGCTCAAAAACATGACGCTCGCCCCCATGAAGCTGCTGAAGAAGACGCAGCAGGAAGCGGAGGCGGACGCCATGGCGCTGCTGCATCGCGTGGGTCTCGGTGACCGGGCAAACGCCTATCCCAAGCAGCTATCGGGCGGCCAGAAGCAGCGCATTGCCATTGTGCGCGCGCTGTGCATGAACCCGGACGTGATGCTGTTCGACGAGCCGACGTCAGCGCTCGACCCCGAGATGGTCGGCGAGGTGCTGGACGTAATGAAGTCGCTCGCACAGGGCGGCATGACGATGGTGGTGGTAACTCACGAAATGGGCTTCGCCCGCGAGGTGGGCACGCGCGTACTCTTCATGGACGAGGGCCGCATCGTGGAGGAGAACCATCCGAAGGCGCTGTTCGACAGCCCGCAATCCGACCGGCTGAAAAGCTTTCTGGCCAAGGTGCTGTAAATCGATTTTTAAGGGGCGCTCCGGCGCTTCTTTGTTTTGGAGCGTTTTCTATGGGAAACATCATAACCTATGTGCAAACGGAAATGCGGACGATGACCGAGAAGCCTTTCTGCGCGGTAGACAGCCTCGTACTGTCTGAGCTGGCGTACGTCAACTTCGGCAGCGCGGTGTCCGGCGTTCGGCTGTTCGCAAAAACGGTGCCGCTCCGTCAGCTGTACCGCGCTGAGCTGTTCGGCGACATGTTTCGCCCGACGCCCCCCTCCATCACTGCTCAGCCCAAGGACCACGTGATATACGGCACCAGCAACCGGCACACGCTGCTGTACGCGGCAGCGGCCAACCCGCGCTTCCGAGACATTCGCGTGCGCTTCTATGCCGACGCCTTCGATATCGAGCGGGAGCAGCAGTTTTCCGCCGTTACCTTCATGCTGGAGGACGATACCGCCTTCGTTGCTTTTCGCGGCACGGATATGTCCATCGTCGGCTGGAAGGAAGACCTCAATATGGCTTACCTCTCCCCCGTCCCGTCGCAGCAGGCAGCGGCCGAGTATCTGGACGCGGTGGGCAAACGCCTGCCGTTCAAGCAGAAGCTGCGCGTAGGCGGCCACTCTAAGGGCGGCAACCTCGCGGTATATGCCGCAATGAAGTGCAGCCCGTCCGTGCAGCGCCGCATACTCGAGGTGTACAACCATGACGGCCCCGGCTTTCGCAGCAGCGTGCTGGAAACCCCCGAATATCGCGCCATCGAGAGCCGTGTGCGCAAGATATTGCCTGAATCATCGTTCGTGGGGATGCTGCTGGCCGACACGCAAAATTACCGCGTGGTGGAAAGCACCGGGTTTGGTGTAATGCAGCACGACGCGTTCACATGGGCGGTTACCAACTGCGATTTCGTATATGCCGAGAAGCTGACGGATGGGGCGTTGTATATGCATCGGACGCTCAGCGAATGGCTGGAGTCCATGTCGGACGAGCAGCGCCGCCAGTTGGTGGAAGCGATATTTCGGCTCATCGAAACGACGAAGGCACAATCGCTGGCGGACCTGACTGAAACCTGGGGTAAATCCGCGGTCAAGATGATCGGCACCTACCGCAGTCTGGAGGCGGATTCCCGTAAGATACTGTCGCACGTTATCGGTACGCTGATTAGAATGTCGGTACGAAACCTCAGAAAAGAGAAAGCAGCCAAAGAGAACGATCAGCAACCCAGCTGAGATGGCATGGCCTTAGTAAGAGGATCCCGGATCAATCTCCTCCCATACATCTTCGTCAAAATCGTTTTTCATCCGCTCCTGCGGAGGCCGGTCGAGGGAACTTCTGTTCAGCGGCTGCTCATCCATCCAGATAATCGTTGCGCTGCTCATGGCGCGGCAGCCGGAACCACCAGCGCCACCGGAAACCCTTGTACAGCAATCCGAACATCACGGTGACCAGCACGCACGCCGTCCAGACGGGATTATCCGTCAGAAGCATGACCGGCGGCAGGCCGGTATAAAGCCGGAACCACAGGTCGTACGCCCACGCTGCGCTAAACACGATGATGTATACCCGAACCCTAGCAAAATAGAACACTATTGCCGGAAGGTAGAGGAGCGGGATTATGTGCCGCAGCGTGTTCAGCTCGGGCTTCACATAAGGCTCCGCCAGCAGACTCATACCTGCGGCTCCGATCAGCATGCCAACCAGCAGCATGCCGTAAATGACAAAGGCAAAGCCATAGAAGACTCTGCC
The DNA here is from genome assembly GCA_023437365.1 of Bacillota bacterium. GTDB lineage: Bacteria > Bacillota > Clostridia > Lachnospirales > Lachnospiraceae > Mobilitalea. The sequence goes on along the minus strand of JAEZGK010000063.1, from coordinate 1,810 downwards.
CTTTTCGCTGCCGGTATAGCTGTTTGTTTCAGTCATCACAGCGCCCCGCAAATTAATATGTCAGCCCGCCAGAAAATCGCTCAGCTTCTTGAACTCCGTGTCAAAATCTTTGGGCTGCACAACAGACATACTGTTATAGTTGCCGTTAACGTAATCCTGAGGATAGCGGAATGTCTCCAGGTCCTTGCTGCTGTTCATACCCTTCACCGCTGTCGCTAGATCCATGATAGTGCCAAGCGGCATATCAGTGCGTACATATTTTGTCATTGCATTGATCAGGCCGGGTATCTCGCCTGCACTCACCTTCTTCATCTCAGAGAACAGCGCGTTGAGCACGGTCTGCTGGCGCTTGATACGGCCAGCATCGCCGCCCGGATGACGTACACGCATATAAGCCACGGCTTGACGCCCGTTCAGATGCTGTTTGCCCTCGTTCTCGATACGGGATGCTTCTCCGTCGGGGTCAAGCTCATTCACTTCTTTGATGCTCTTGTTCATGCTCTTAAGTTCGTCACTTTTAATCTTGACGTCCACGCCGCCCAGCGCGTCAAGGATATCCTCCATACCGAAGAAGATGACCACCATGTAATAATCGGGCTTGAGGCCAAAGCTCTGGTAATACGTTCTGTTTGCCAGCTCGATGCTGCCAAAGCCATACGCTGTGTTCAGCTTATTCTTGCCGTGTCCGTCAATCTCCACCAATGTATCACGCATGAACGAAACCAGTTTGATGGTGTTCTTTTCCGTATTGACACGCAGATACATCATCACATCGCTGCGGCCTGAGAACTTGCTGCTGTTACGGTTGTCCACGCCGATGAGCAGTATATCCGTCTCTGCCGCTGCTTTTTTAATATCCGACACGTTGCCCTTGTTGAAAGTCACATCAGGCAGACCCTCAACATCGTCCGCCCCCTCATCCTCCAGCGCAATCGAAGCATCAGGATCAAGGCGGCCCCATATCTGCGATACATTGAGATACATTACCACGCCCACACCCACCAGTGCGACCAGCAAAACGCAAAATACCGCAACTAAAACGCGCACTGCTTTACTTTTCGGCGGCTTTCTGCTTTTGTTAGGCTGCTGCGGCTTTTTCCATTGCATCTGGTCATCATTGATGATCATTTTGCCGTCGTACTTGTCCATGTTCTCGTCTGTCTCCTGTCAATTTCTAGGCTTATAACCAATCAGCTATTGCCCGTGCAATACGGTTTTTTACACCGTCCTAATATTGACGCAATTTAAACACGTTTTGTTCCAAGTTTTTTTTGCCATAATCGCCAGCTGACTAAACCGGCTGACGCGCCGCCACTGCGCCACCGCTTGTCAGCAGCACGCCGGCTTCGCCGCCCTTGTCACTCCACACCTTTTTGTCGTCCCAGACGAAGTCTCCCGCGCCTTCACCGCGGCACACCACCGTCAGCGGTTTGCCCGCTTTGAGCACCGCGCCATGCGGGAACGAGAACAGCTCGCCGCCCTTCTCGGACCATATCAGCCAGCCGGAGATGTCGGTATCCTGATCGCCTGTGAGCGTTACCGTCTGCGCATTCGTGTCGATATCCAAGCTGACAGTCACCTCCGGCGCCTGCGGCTTCGGGTTTTCCACCGCCAGCTTGCCGTCCTTGGCTGTCAGCAGCACGCCCGCCTCAAAGTCCTGCGTCACATATATATCCGCGCCGCTCAGCGCCGCCAGCACGCGCGGGTTGGCCGAGTCTTCATCCTCCAATGTGCTGGTGGATATCACCGCCGTCCCCGGCGACGCCGCTTTGCCGAATGCTTCGGACGTCGCGTCCGGATTGCCGTGGTT
>JAEZGK010000021.1 GCA_023437365.1 Bacillota bacterium | reverse complement strand
TTTGTGCGCCGTACATTGTACCGGCGGATCCGAGTGTCTGTCCGGCATCAACCGGCTGCTGGCGGCCCACTATCCCGAATGGCGTGGACTGCTGGATCAATGCCAGGCCGGCTCGCTTCAGTTGTCTGAAACACTAGACGGGAAGGCATACCACATGCAATGCGATACCTATGTGTTGTCGAAGGCTGTCACGGCACGACCGCGAAGTCTGCCTCATATTCTTTGACCTCGATGATTTCAAACAGATTAACGATAGCTTTGGTCATATAGCTGGCGATTATGTGCTCAAGGAGGTCTGTGACTGTGTCGCTGAAAAGCTCAGCGAACAGGATTTGCTGGGCCGAATCGGCGGTGAAGAGTTTGCCATATTCATCAGCGGGATCAGCCCGGATGAAGCCCTTAAAACAGCGGAGATTCTCAGGAGCGGTATTGAGGGGCATGATTTCGAATTTCAGGAACAGCCGCTGCATGTCACTGTCAGCATCGGGCTTGCAACAGGCCGGGGCAAGTCTTTCCAACAGCTTTACCAGCGCGCGGACGACATGCTTTATAAAGCAAAGGATGCGGGCAAGAACTGTATCATGATTTAGGCTCGCCGGATATTCACCTCCTAACTTACCGTATTGTTTAAACTACTAAACATATCCTGTACTTTTACCGATATTTAATATATAGGGATTGACAGGAGAAACCACATGCCTGATTTTGAAGAAAAATATCAAAACACTGATGTTCAAAACACTGATGGCAATGCGGACCAAACCTTGGTGAAAAACGCATCTTATGCCGTAGAATACGCCGAAGACGGCGTGTTCCTTAATGTAGACTATGAAGATGCAGGCGGTATTCCTGTTCAGCCTGCCGTTTTATCATACGACCTCAGCCGAAGAAACATTGCCGGCGCAGATATTGGCGGTCCGCTCCTTCGCATACGGCGGTATGAGGAGGTTATCCGTATTGCGGACGCGCAGCCGGAGCCGCCGTCCGATACCACCGTTTATATAACTATCCCGCGCGATGAGATGTCGGCCAAAATGGTACTGCTGCCCCCATGCGGGGCTGGCAGAGATCTTGATGCGGATGAACTGCTGGCAGTTATACAGGAAAAATGGGGCGTCGTTTTCGGGCTGGATGAGGACGCTGTCAGAACAGCGGTCGCGGAAAGACTGTTTTATCAGGAAATCAATATAGCAAACGGCAAACCCGCGGAGAAAGGCGAGGATGGCAAGGTTGTCCTGTTGTTCAATACAAAGCGCAGCTATGCCCCCAAGATCGCGGCAGACGGCAGCGCGGACTATAAAAATTTGAATGTATTCGAAAGCGTTCAGGAAGGCGCGGCGGTCGCGGCGCTGACCATGCCCGGTGAAGGGGTGGATGGCTGTACTGTAAAAGGCCAAATAGTACCCGCTCAAAAAGGCCGTGAAGCCAAGCTTCCCAAAGGTAAAAACGTCCGTGTTTCGGAAGACGGCCAAAGTCTCATCGCCGTAAAAAGCGGGCGTGTCGACTATATCAACGGTCACGTTGATGTAGCAAATGTGTACCTGATTCCGGGCGACGTCGATATGGGAGTAGGCAATATACTGTTTGACGGTGATGTTACCGTCAGGGGCAACGTCATATCGGGGCTCACCATAGAAGCAACCGGCACGGTGGAAGTCGGCGGCTATGTGGAAGCATCCACGATTATCGCCGGCAAAGATATCATACTAAAAAACGGTATGCAGGGCATGGACAAGGGTAAGCTTAAGGCAGGCGGCAATATCGTAGCGAGATTTCTGGAGCGCAGCACTGTAGAAGCAGGAGGCGGCTTGTTTTCCGATTCCATCGTACACTGCAGCGTGACGGCAGGTGATTTTATTAAAATGCAGGGTAAATGGGCCCGGATACTCGGAGGCGTTCTCCGTGCCGGTCGGACCATTTCCGCTAATACAGTTGGTTCCACTTCAAACGAGCTTACAGTGATCGAGCTTGGCGCTTCAGCCGAGATGCGTGCCCAGTGTACCAGGCTGACAGCCAACAGAGATGAGGCTAAGGCCCAGCTTGACAAAGTGGCCATGACAACCCGGGTCCTCATGGCTAAAAGCGATGCAGCCGGCCGCCAGCAGCTTCTGCCGAAACTGACCGCTGCTAAAGAACAGTTCCAGCAGCAATATTCCGAGGCTGTGTCGGAGCTCGAAGTTGTCATGAAAAAAATAGATGCACTCAGTCATGCCCGCCTGCATGTACTTAAGGCTATATATCCCAATGTGAAGGTGAGCATCAACATGTGTTCGACCATAACAAAAACATCAGACGAATATATCACGTTCTATTATCGGACCGGCGCTGTCGTATCCACATCCTGTGAAGCAAGATCATAGCTGACATTCATTAGCATCCTAAAGCATTCTCGTTAGCTTCTTCCCATTGCTCCATCAACGATTCAATCTGCCGCTGGACGGCTTCATGCTCGCCGGACAGTGCCACGATTTCAACCTCGCCCAGTGCCGACGGATCGGCCAGCGTCTGCTCTATTTCCTTTAGACGCGTTTCCGCCTGTACGATTTCCTTCTCTATCTGAGCCACGCGTAGCTTCTGCGCTTTCGCGCGCTGTTCCTCCTCACGGCTTGCACGCCGGCGTTTAGTGGCTTCGGTGCGTGTCAGCCCGTCGTCCGCGCACGGCTGGGCGGCCGCCGTTTTGCGCGCCTCCAGCGCCGTCTGATAGTCGCTCCAGTTTCCCTCGAATGCGGTCAGCGAACCATCCTTAAGCTCCAGCACGCTGGCGGCCACACGGTTGATGAAGTACCTGTCGTGGCTGACAAACAGTATCGTGCCGTCGAAATCGATCAGCGCGTCCTCCAGCACCTCGCGGCTGTCCATATCCAGATGGTTGGTGGGTTCATCCAGCAGCAGCAGCGCGGGCTTTGCCATCATAAGCTTCAGCAGTGCCAGCCGTCCCTTTTCGCCGCCCGACAACGCCGTCACAGGCTTAAACACGTCGTCCCCGAAGAACAGGAACCCCGCCAGTATATTGCGCAGCTCGCCGTCCGTCTTGGACGGATACGTCCCGCGCAGTTCCTCGATCACGCTGCAGCGCTCATTCAAGCCCTCCTGCAGCTGGTCGTAATAGCCCATCTTCACACCTGCGCCCAGCGTTACGCTGCCGCTTAGCGGCATAAGTTTGCCAGCCAATATGCGCAGTAGCGTCGTTTTACCCACTCCGTTGGGGCCCACCAGTGC
>JAEZGK010000013.1 GCA_023437365.1 Bacillota bacterium | reverse complement strand
CATCCTGCCGATATTGTTTGTCATAATCGAACATAAATGTTCGCTTCTGTTCAAACAATATCGACAAGCTGTCCGGCAAACAGTGCATGACGAGATGCCTGTATCCTTACTCTGGCTATCAGAGTGTCTTGCAACAGCCCCTTTGTCGTCTCATTATAACCCTTGTTCACTAATGTTCTTAATGGTGTTGATGATATGCTCATGTGCCAGAGCTTCTGCAAGCTCTCCGTCCCTCTTCTTGATGGCATCTACGATTGCAGCATGCTCCTTACCTGATTTCTTTGCTCTGCTCGGCATGGCAAGTGTGATCTTACGGACCCGTTCTACATAATGGTGGAAATCAGACAACACATGCTCCAGTATCTTACTGCCTGAGGCATTGTAGATTAATTCATGAAATTTATTATCCAGCTCCACCAGCTGTTCATAGTGACTCCTCCTGGAATGGAAGTCAGAAAGATACAATATCTCTTCCAGTGCTTCAATCTGGGCTTCAGTAATATGCTCGCAAGCCCATTTTGCACATAAACCCTCAAGATAGGAACGAATGACATAAATATCATGGATATCCTTCTGAGTAATGCCGGTAACATATGCACCCTTATTGGGAATCATGGTAACCAGTCCCTCCAGCTCCAGCTGTCTTAATGCCTCACGGACCGGAGTACGGCTCACACCCAGCTCAATTCCGATGGTATTCTCCTTCAGTTCCTCATTTTCGCGATAGACACCGGAGAGTATATCTTCTCTTAACTTATTAAAAACACGTCCACGTAAGGAATACTTATCTGTCACCTCTTTGTGAAGATCAAAATCTTCCAAGGAATTCCCTCCTTAAGCCACATTATTTCATCGCTTCAATCGTTTCCATCAGATAATCAGCAAACTGTGCTCCGGTTGCTCCGTTCGATCTTCCCGTTGTCATAACCTTTCTTTCAATCACGGTACAGATATCAAGTGCATGGTAGAGCTTATCGGCTTCCTTGTTATATCCGATGTGAGCCAGGAGCATCGCACCGGCGCGGATCATACTGCAGGGATCAGCATAGATGTCTCTTCCCTCATCCACCATACGGGGAGCGGAGCCGTGGATCGCCTCAAACATTGCATATCTTTTACCGATATTGGCACTGCCTGCGGTTCCTACACCGCCCTGGAACTCAGCAGCCTCATCGGTAATAATATCACCGTAAAGATTCGGAAGAACCACCACCTGGAAGTCCTTTCTTCTTTTCTCATCTACTAGCTTCGCGGTCATGATATCGATATACCAGTCATCCGCGGTAATATTCGGATATTCCTTTGCGATCTCGCGGAAAATATCCAGGAATTTGCCGTCAGTAGTCTTAATGATATTAGCCTTGGTTACGGCTGTGACTCTCGTCTTACCGTTTGCTTTGGCAAATTCGAAGGCTGCACGAATGATACGTTCAGTACCCTGGGTAGTGACAACCGTAAAATCCACACCGAGATCTTCCGTAACATGAACACCCTTACTGCCGACAGCATAAGCACCCTCGGTATTCTCACGGTAGAAGGTCCAGTCGATACCCTGCTCGGGAATTCTTACCGGTCTGACATTTGCAAAGAGATCAAGCTCCTTTCGCATGGCAACATTGGCACTTTCTACATTCGGCCAAGGATCGCCCTTTCTGGGAGTCGTGGTAGGTCCTTTCAGAATAACATGACATTTCTTCAATTCTTCCAGTACTGCCGGAGGAATAGCCGCATGCTCTTCAGCTCTGCGCTCTATCGTCAACCCTTCGATGACCCTGAATTCGACCTTTCCTGCTGTAATCTCATCCTTCAGCAGATGCTCCAGAACTCTCTGAGACTGTGCCGTAATTGCAGGACCGATACCATCACCGCCGCATACGCCTATGATGATTTTGTCCAGGGATTGGTAATTGATAAAGTCACCCTGAGCTTTCATAACCTCAACTCTTTTTAATTGCTCCTCCAACAATAACCCGAATTTCTCTTTTGCCGCTTCTATTTTCTCTGCAGATATCATTGTAACCTCCATAAATGTATAAGATATGTGATAAGCTTTTAACGTACGAAACGCTGCCAAATACCATTGTATTCTGCTTTTCCCGGCTTGTCAATTCCTATGTAGCGTCACCGGGCCTTCAATCACTTGCGAAGGACGGATTAGGCCTTTGAAGGATTGATGCTGATGCCCAACTCCTGCTCTGATTTCGAGATGATGTTGATCAGCTCATCATCCGTGATTACGGTAACACGACCACTGTCATATTCCTCATCTACCCAAATCTTAATTCTTTGAACAATGGGATGATCCTTACCAATTGCCTTCTCACCCTTCAGTTTAAAGAAGGTGTTGATCCAGTGTGCGATACCTGCAAGCCCGGAGGTATTGGACACAGCCACCAAAACCGGTCGATTTAAAAACTTCTCAGTATCAAATATATTATAGATTTCTTCATTCTTCAGAAGACCGTCTGCATGGATACCGGCTCTGGTCACATTGAAATTCTTTCCTACGAAGGGAGTTCTGGAAGGTACACGGTAACCGATTTCTTTCTCAAAGTACTCTGCAATCTCAGTAATTACTGTGGTATCCATACCGTCTAACGTACCCTTCAGCTGCGCATATTCAAATACCATAGCCTCCAGAGGAGTGTTACCGGTTCTCTCACCGATACCGAATAAGGAGCAGTTTACTCCGCTTGCTCCGTACAGCCAGGCTGTTGTTGAATTGGAAACAGCTTTGTAGAAGTCATTGTGTCCGTGCCACTCCAGCCATTCAGAGGGAACCTCGCCGTGTGTCCTGATTCCGTAGATGATACCCTGTACAGATCTGGGAATAACCGCACCGGCGAAATTCACACCATAACCCATCGTATCACAGGCTCTGATCTTCACCGGTATATTATATGCCTTACTCAGCTTCATCAGCTCACGGCAGAAAGGAATGACAAATCCATGGATATCAGAACGTGTAATATCCTCCAGATGGCATCTTGCAGCAATACCGGTCTCAAGGCACTCCCTGACGACACTCAGATAATGCTCCATAACCTCTTTTCTGCTCATCTTCATCTTGTAGAAGATATGGTAATCAGAGCAGCTGACGAGAATTCCGGTTTCCTTCATACCAAGGTCCTTCACCAATTGGAAATCGCTCTTGCTTGCTCTGATCCAGGAGGTAACCTCCGGAAATTTATAGCCGCGCTCCATACATTTATAGACCGCGTCTCTATCCTTCTTGCTATATAAGAAAAATTCGCTCTGTCTGATCAGGCCCTTCGGTCCGCCAAGACGGTGAAAATAATCAAACATCGTTACAATCTGTTCTGTTGTATAGGGAGCTCTGGATTGCTGTCCGTCACGGAAGGTAGTATCTGTGATGAATATCTCGTCAGGCAGATTATGAGGTACGATCCGATCATTGAATGCTATCTTCGGTATCTCGTTATAGGGAAACAATCCACGGAAGGTATTCGGCTGGTCTACATCTACCAAATTATAGATCGGTTCCTCCAGCTGCAGCAGGTTCGTGTGTGGGTTGATAAAGACTTTTCTCTCATCCATAATATCGCTCTCCATTCTTTCTAGATATAAATTTGTTTTATTGTATACAATTATACTGGTATTGTCAATACATAAACAAACTTTTTTTCTGCGATGCACTAACAATTTAATTGGATAAAGACGATGCTGAAATTCCTTATATAGAAATACTTCATGAATCAAAAAACGTGCATTCGCAATCCGCCGAGCATGGCGAAATACAATAGCACGTTTTCTCTATTGTCTGTTAATCCTCTTTCTTCGTTATCACTCCTGCTTTCGGTTACAACAGCCCTTTGATCATCCCAAAACATACCGGAACCAGGACTGCTGGCAGTAGATTTCCTACTTTAATCTTCTTTCCGAAAAGCATATTAATTCCGATACCAAAGATCAGCACTGAGCCAATCAAGGATATCTCTGAAATCAGTACATCACCCAGATACGGTTCAATATACCTTGCCGATATCGTAATGAGTCCCTGATATAATCCGAGAGGCAGTATGGAGAAGAATACACCGACTCCCAGAGTCGAGGCAAAGAATATTGCTGTCGTACCATCGATAAATGCTTTGGCGTACAGCATCGTTGCGTCACCGGACAGACCGTCCTTGAGTGAACCGATGATAGCCATCGCTCCGACACAGAACAGCAGGGAGCTGCTGACAAAGCCTTCCACAAAATTCTGTCCCTTTACTCCCTTTACCTTAAGTCTAATCTTCAGCTTCTCTCCCATCCTCTCAAGTCTTGCCTCGATATCGATCCATTCTCCGAAGAAGCCGCCTATCGCCAGAGATACTATCATCAGCATGATATTTGCAGTACCCAGCCTTGTTCCGTCAACAACAAATATCCCCTGAAGTGCTCCGCTGATACCGATAAACATAACGGCAAGACCAAGTCCGTTCATGATAGTTGTCTGAAATCTCTCCCTCAGCACCCCTTGAAGCAAGGTTCCGATGCTCGCTCCGATTACGATTGCTGCCATATTAACCAATGTACCCAATCCAATCATTTGTCTATACCAGTCCCGTCGTTTGTTCTACTTCCCGCAAAGCTTCAATCGTATACTGCAGAAGCTCGTCCAAGTCCCAGCCAAGCATATTTGCACCATTTTCTATGACCTCTCTGGAACAGCCGGCTGCGAACTTCGGAGTCTTGAATTTCTTCTTAACTGAGCTTAGCTCTAGATCCATAGTACTTTTAGAGGGTCTCATGATTGCAACTGCCCCGATTAAGCCTGTCAATTCATCCACGGCATATAGAACCTTCTCCATCTGATGCTCCGGTTCAATATCGACAGTAATTCCATAACCGTGGCTTGCTGTCGCATGGACAATCCTTTCATCGATTCCTCTTTCACGCATGATTTCCTGACTCTTAATACAATGCTGTTCCGGATATTTACCGAAATCCAGATCATGCAGCAAACCGACAATTCCCCAGAACTCAGCCTCCTGTTCATAACCCAGCTTAACAGCGAAATACTTCATGACTCCTTCCACAACTCTTGCATGCTTAAGGTGGAATTCCTCTTCATTATATGCAGTCAGTAATTCCCATGCTTCTTGTCTCGTAGGCATCTTTCCCATTCTTCTCATCCCTTCTGTTATTTATTGAAACATTCATTAAATAAATCATCTTTGAGATAATTATCGCCTCAATCATCGGATACCGGTGAGATCCTTGATGACCTCCCCCGCAAGAATCAGACCGGCTACAGAAGGAACAAAGGAAATACTTCCGGGGATCTGACGCTTAACCGTGCATTTTCTTTGCGTACCGGGAGGGCAGACACAGTTACTTCTGCAGCTCACGGACATGTCCTCCAAGGGCTTTCTTACCGGTTCTTTTGAGTATACCACCTTCAGCTTCCTTACTCCTCTGGCCTTGAGCTCTCTTCTCATAACCTTAGCCAACGGGCACATAGAGGTCTTAAAGATATCAGTTACTTCGAAGCTTGTCGGATTCAGCTTATTGCCGGCACCCATACAGCTGATGATTGGTATCGCTTTCTGTTGTGCCCGGAGTACCAGTTCTATTTTTGCAGATACCGTGTCTATCGCATCTACGATATAGTCATACAGTGAGAAATCAAACTGATCGGCATTCTCAGGAGAGTAAAAACACTGATGCGTTGTTACCGTTGCCTTCGGATTGATTTCAAGGATACGTTCCTTCATCACATCCACCTTAAATTTGCCGATCGTCTTTGTGGTGGCAATGATCTGCCGATTAATATTGGTTAGGCACACTTTATCATCATCGATGATATCCAAGCTACCTACCCCACTTCTGGCAAGCGCCTCAACTGTATAGCCACCAACTCCTCCGATACCGAATACGGCAACCCGGACATTCTTTAATCTATCCATGGCCTCTGCTCCCAGCAGAAGCTCTGTTCTTGAAAACTGATTCATCGATAAAACCATGCCTTTCTTATAGCCTGCAAACCAAGGGATGCAGATAACTCATGTCATTTCAAAGATATATGATAATTCTTAATTCCTACTATGTCAATGGATATTATCCTATCGTTTAGACAAGAAAAAAGCTGCCTTAGCCAGCTCCGTATTATTCGGAGCTTCTGCTAAGACAGCTTGCATCATCATGATTAAACTTCTTCGAAGCCATCCTTGCCTACGCCGCAAACCGGACAAACCCAATCCTCAGGAATATCTTCCCATTTTGTACCGGGAGCAATTCCGCCGTCAGGATCGCCTAAAGCTTCGTCATAGATATAACCGCATGCTGTACATTCAAATTTTTTCATATTATACCTCCATCTGCTTATTATTTGATTTGTCACTACATAATTATATATAACACAATATATGAAAAATCACAACAAAGAAAAGAAAAATTACCATTACAAAAAAACCTAAGTATGGTATAATTAAGCTGTTACCAAATCAATCATAATTTGGTAGCAATAATTTGAATTAATCTAGATGAATGGAGGTATTCTAATGAAAGCATATGTTGAACGTAATGGCTGTATCGGTTGCGGTTTGTGCTCTGATACCTGCCCCGCCGTATTTCGCATGGATGCAGAAGGATTGGCCGAGGTTTATACCTCACCAGTTCCTATGGATGCTGAAACCGCAGCGAAAGAAGCGGAAGCAGGTTGCCCGGTATCCGTTATATTAATTGAAGCTTGATTACATACCTTAGAAAGGAAGGTACCACATGTTAAACAAAGAAGTATCTAAATTACTCAATGAACAAATAACAAAAGAATTCTATTCTGCTTATCTCTATATGGATATGGCTAATTATTACTCTGAACACAGTCTGGATGGTTTTGAAAACTGGTTTTTTATACAGATGCAGGAGGAAAGAGATCATGCCCTACTGTTCCGCCAATTTATCCTGAATAATGGCGAAGCCGTAATCTTAGATGCCATCGATGCTCCGAAACAGAATTATTCTAACTTCCGTGACCCTCTCGTTCTGGCATATGAACATGAGCAGACAGTGACTGCTTCTATTAATCATATTTATGATGTAGCTTATCAGGTAAAGGATTTCAAGACTATGCAGTTCCTGGATTGGTTCCTGAAGGAGCAGGTGGAAGAGGAAAAGAATTCTGATGATAATGTGAAGAAATATGATTTGTTTGCGGGTGATCCAAAGGGTCTGTATCTTCTTGACAGTGAAATGAAGGCAAGAATGTATGCTCCCCCCTCTTTGGTTCTCTAATGCTTTTTTAACAGCTATCTTCTGCTGCAGGAGAATGAAGAAAAGCACCTCAGCCACCGAACTTACGGAGGCTGAGGTGCTTTTCTATTTTAACCTTGACGGATCATATTAAGATCGACCAGGCTTATTATTTTGTCTCAAGAATGTACTGGTTTAAGATGCTTTCCAGCATTTCCTGTCTACCGGAGGTATTGGGTGTGGAGCCGTTCTTCAGAACATATGCCTCAAGCTCCTTAAAGCCAACCTTACCCTCTACGATGTCCTTACCCAGACCTGACTGATAGCTGGCATAACGCTCAGCCTTGAAGTTCTCAAATACGCCATCCTCAAGAAGCTTAGCAGCAACCTTTAAGCCCTTAGCAAAAGCATCCATACCTGCGATGTATGCATAGAATAGATCATCATCCTGGAAGGAAGCACGACGAACCTTGGAGTCAAAGTTCAGACCACCCTTATTTAAGCCTCCCTGCAACAGAATTTCATACATAGCTAAGGTGGTATCATAGATACTGGTAGGGAACTGATCAGTATCCCAGCCAAGCATCGGATCACCTGTATTGGCATCAACACTGCCGAGCACGCCGTTGATTCTTGACATATTGAGCTCATGCTGGAAGGTATGCTGAGCTAAGGTTGCATGGTTTGCTTCAATGTTCATCTTGAAGTAATCCTGCAGATTATACTTTCTTAAGAAGGAAAGAACAGTTGCAGTATCAAAATCATATTGATGCTTTGTAGGTTCCTTCGGCTTAGGCTCGATTAAGAACTGACCAGTGAAGCCAATCTCCTTCGCATAATCAACAGCCATCTTGAGAAGTCTTGCAAGATTATCAAGCTCTAAACCGGTATCGGTATTGAGTAAGGTCTCATAACCTTCACGACCACCCCAGAATACGTAGTTAACACCGCCCAATTCCTTGGTGATTTCCATAGCCTTCTTGATCTGTGCAGCTGCATAGGCAAATACAGTCGCGTTGCAGGAGGTACCTGCACCGTGAACGAATCTGTCATCGCCAAATGCATTGGTAGTTCCCCATAAGCACTTGATTCCGGTACGAGCCATCTCTTCTTTAATTACTGCAACAATTTCATCTAATCTTTTATTTGTTTCTTCCAGTGTAGCTGCTCTGGGAGCGATATCCTGATCATGGAAGCAGAAGAAAGGAATCTGCATCTTCTCCATGAATTCGAATGCTGCATGAACTCTTTCCTTAGCTTTCTTCATGGCATCCTCTGTGTTATCCCAATCACGGTGCATTGTGGAGCCACCGAACGGATCATTACCCATATAGGTTAATGTATGCCAGTATGACATTGCAAAGCGAAGCTGCTCCTTCATGGTCTTGCCCATAACAACTTCTTCTGGATTGTAGTACTTGAATGCAAGCGGGTTTTTGCTCTGAGGTCCTTCATATTGGATTTTTCCAACATTAAAATAAGACATTTTTGTATCCTCCTTAAAAGTATTATAAATTCCTATGAGTTATGTTTAGGATGATGTAAAATCCCAAGGGTTGTTCAATCAACCCAATAAAAGAATAGGAATAAACTTCCCATTCTTATTATAAATCCTTGTTCCAAAAAATACAACAACAATTTGTAAATTAATTAAACTAACTATGATAAAAGTATCAAAAGGTGACTTGCAGCTTTCCGAATTGCTGTATTGAAATGTAAGTGAGCTTGCAATAGCAATACTGTAATTCGTTATAAATAAAACATTTTAAAAAATATATTATTTTTATATTGACATTATTGTGTGACACACAGTATAATAACACTAGAGGAACGATATACGTTTTAGCATACAGAAGGAAGGAAGATCTCAATGGCGAATAAGGATGACATATTATCCGGTCTTTTACTGGAATTGAGGCGTGGTACCCTCGTACTCAGTGTACTGTGCCAGCTGTCCTCTCCTACGTACGGTTACTCACTGGTACAGGAGCTGAGCGACAGTCATATTCCGATGGAGGCCAATACCCTGTATCCATTGCTTCGAAGGTTGGAAGCTCAGGGACTATTAAAAAGTGAATGGGAAACCACCGGAACCAAACCCAGAAAGTATTATATGCTAACAGAGCTTGGCAATGAAGTATACCTTCAGTTGAAGCAGGAATGGAATAACATGGTACAAAATATGAAAAATTTGATGCGGGAGGAATGATAAGATGAAACAGACGACGAATAATTATGGGGAGGATATGATAGGAAGATATATCTATCAGGTCACCAAGCATTTAACAGCAAACCGTAAGGACATTGAGAACGAACTGAGGACTTTGATTGATGATATGCTGGAGAACCGTACCCATGGCAATACCGTTACCAAGGAAGATATTGATGCAGTCTTAAGCGAACTGGGGAATCCTACAGAGATGGCAGATAAATATCGGAGCACCAATCAATTTCTGATCGGCCCGGAGCTTTTTCCCCGTTACCAGTTTTTACTAAAGATCGTGCTGGGAGCAACCCTGTTCGGCATGTGTGTCGTTACGGTACTTGATTATTTAACAAATTCAGGTTCTATCTGGTATCAGTTTATCGGGGACCTGATCGCTAATGCCGTCAGTGGCTTATTATCTGCGTTTGCTTCCGTCACAATCATATTTGCGATTTTTGAATGGAGGGGCATCAAGCTGAAAGAGCTGACCGGGCCTTGGGAGGTCTCCTCACTTCCACCCATTCCTGTGAAAGAGGCTTCTATCTCTATTGCAGAACCCATTATAGGAATTATTTTTACTATCGTGGTAATGATTTTATTCATGATAGCACCGCAGGTACTTGGTGTATACTTATCCAGTAACGGAAGCACCACTTCCATTCCAATATTTAATCTGGAGAAGCTTCCTGTCGTACTGCCTCTGTTTCTGCTTGTACTAGGATTAGGACTGCTGCAGCACTTCTGGGAACTTGCCGAACGAAAATATACCTTGCGCTACGGTATCTTTACCACAATTATCAATACCATCAGTATTCTGCTTGTGATCATCATCTTTACCAGATTTGAGGTTTGGAATCCACATTTTGCCGATCAGGTAAACAGTATCTTCAAGCTCACTGATAAGACAGTAGCAGATATCTGGGATACCATCACCTCTAAATTTGTAATCTTTCTGGTATTGCTTTATCTTTTAGATACCGGTGTTACATTGTTCAAATCCATAAGATACGGCCTAAGTAATAAAGTAGTCTAAGCTTGCAAGTGTGGTCCAGATTTACTTGACACACCACCACAGAAAAGGGACTGTTAAAAACAGTCCCTTAATTTCAATCAGTTTGTCGATCTATTTAAAACAATTTCATAGTTGATCAGAGATTAATAATCTACCGACTCACCCGATATCATTTGTATGAGATGTTTTCCCTCAGACATCCCCAGTTCTTTGACATCAATGGACAGCGCTGCAATTCTTATAAAAAAGTTCTTTACAGGTCTCTTTACTATTCCAGTAATTTTCTGACATTTAACAGCCCCCAGCCCTGTTTTTCCCAATGCAGTCCCAGATTTACAGCGCAACCGCGCAACTTAAGCTTCACCTCTCTGTTCGTTAGCTCCGGGTGAACTCCGAGCAGCAACGCCACTGCACCCGAGACTACCGGAGTAGCCATAGAGGTACCGCTTTTTACAGTATACATCATAGGAGACTCCGCAGGAACAGTATGTATCTCTCCATTTTTTCCCCTGGTGGGATATCTGCTGATATTACAGGATATGATATTCGAACCGGGTGCGACGATATCCGGTTTTTTGATGCAGAAGGGCGTCGGTCCCCTACCGGAATAATCCTTGGTACGGCTGCTGCCAAATACCTCCACTGCTGTATTATCATCCGAGGAGCCAACCGTAATGACCTTCCTGCTGATTCCGGGTGTTGAGATTGACATAGGTCCCGGTCCATTGTTCCCGGCTGCCACTACGACTACGATGCCACTATCCCAGACTGCGTTGACCCCTTGAACCAATAGGGAATTCTCATCCAGGCTGTCTTTCGAAGAGGTGCCTACCGATATATTAACAATCCTTATATTATATTTCTTACGATTATCGATGATCCATTGCAATCCGGCGAGAACATCGGAAATATTACCATCTCCGCGTTTATCCAGTACTTTGATCCCTATAATATTACATTCCGGAGCGATACCCATATACTTGCCCTTGGAAGAGTAGCCATTTCCTCCAATAATTCCCGAAACATGAGTTCCATGTCCGTTATCATCGTAAGGCTCGCTTCTGTGATTTATAAAATCAGCAAAAGCAATGATACGTTTGCCGCCTTCCATAAAATCCTTATGCAGAGCGACTCCCGTGTCAACGACTGCAACGCCGATCTCTGTCCCATAATAGCCATGCTCATGGGCCCAATGAGCTTCGATGACATCATTTACCCGATTCATCTGGGCTGTTATGTGGGTGTCCAGCTCATAACTGAGCAATCCCTCCATCGCTTTGATCACATCCAGGAGCTGTTCATCAACCTCCATTACATAAGAATTTATCATAGGAAGTCTATATTTGATCTGTCCGAGGTTCTCAATTGAGTGCCGCCGTTTATCATATTCCTCACAGTGAATGATTATCTGAACCTTATGTCTTCTGATCATCCCACTTTTACCCTGAGCCGCTTTTTGTATCATCCTATTCTCAGGGCTAAATCTTTATTCTACCTGGTTATATATCTTTCTATACTCGGATGGAGTATGATTCAATTTCTTCTTGAATACCTTGCTAAAGTAGCTGATATCATGAAAGCCTGTCCGATCACAGATCTCATCAATAGTAAGCGAGGTATCACGAAGCAACGTTGAAGCCATGGTAAGTCTCAATTGAATCAGATACTGGTTTACAGATTGTCCCGTATATTTCTTAAAATCACTCAGAAGTGAGGTGCGGTTTGTATGGAACTCATCCGCCAGTTGCTCTATGGTAATTTTTTGATGATAACAGGATTGAAGATAATAAATCACATTCACTGCCAACCTGGAATATGCATTGTAAGGCTGAAGCGTATCAATCTCTTCTTCCTCCTCCTGTCTTGCCAGGCAGAATAAGATTTCGAACAGGTAGGATCTGCTGCGGCAGGGCCAGTAGCTAGTGTCCTGCTTGGTAAGTAGTTCCTTCAAAAGCTGTAGCTTATGCTCTATCAGCGTGGAATCGATCGTATGTAAGGATAAAATCTTCAGGCTTGGAGTGGCATCAGACAGAAATTGCATCATGAAGTACAGGTCTTGTCCCTCCGTGGCGGATAGCTTACGGCAAAGGTTATTTATAACCTCCAGAGTGAAGACGGAGTTCACCGCGATAGGCCGAAACCAAAGAATTTTGACCAATTCCTCTGATATCTGAAGGAATTTAATCTCATCCTTATGGTTCAGGCAGATCGTGCTGGCGCCGGTTAATATGAATTCTTTTCCATTCAATAGGAAGTGGCAGCTTCCACTCTTAATGAATATAACTTTAAAAAAATTCTCAGCTTCCCTTTCCTTAAGCCCTGACAGCCCCTCCGTCACAGAAACGGGAAACAAATGATTCGGATAATAATTAAAACCTAATGTATCAAAGGACATAAATCACACCTGCAATTCATTCTATTTTTTTTAATAATTATAATGGATTGCAGATGTCTTGTAAACAAAATCAAAAAGAAATATGGCAAATTAGAAGATAACTGTCAAGAGCATCTTAAATTGCTCCTCCCCATAAACTGCATGAGGAACCTGATTCGGCATAACCAGAGTATCCCCCTTCTCCAGATAAAACACCTGATCTCCAACCGTAAATCTGCCTTTTCCGTCCAGTATTGTAACAAGAGCATCCCCGTCCGAGGAATGAGCGCTGATCTCCTCTCCCTGATCAAAAGAAAACAGGGTCAAGCTTACATTTTTGTTTTGGACCAACGTCTTGCTGACAACCTGTCCCTTCTGATAGCTTATCTCTTCTTCCAACCTCAACACCTTTGATACTTCGATATTCTTAAGCTTATATTTTCTGTTCTCTTCCATAGTTATCTTTCCTTTCTCGCAAACTGCAAATTTTTTATTTTACAACTGGTATGGCAATTATATCATAATTTTCTTTTTGATTTGTAGCTTAAGCTACAATAAAATAATTTCCATCTTAAAAAAATCAATAATCTTCTGAGCAAATCAGGAAATCTGTCAAGCACTACTTCATATGATACATTGTAATTATTATTAGGAGGAACATTCAATGAGTGATTTAGCAGCAACAGGTTGTGGCGAAGCAGGAAGAGGATTTGAGAGTAATAATAATTGTTCATGTATTCTTATCATTATTCTCTTATTATGCTGCTGTGGCGGCAACAGTGGTTTTGGTGGCGGTTTTGGAGGCTCTGAGAACGGATGTAGCTGTATCTTAATCATCCTTATCCTCTGCTGCTGCTGTGGCGGCAACGGTGGCTTCTTCTAGAAGAGAAAAACCTACACAGATATGCACTTCTAGTTAATTAGAAGAAACAAAGAGCCTGCATTGCAGACTCTTTGTTTACTTTTCCCTGCTTTTTTGCTTCTTCATGCGTTCATAACATTCCCGATCTATCTCATAAACTGTATTCTCTTCAATGATCAGATCATCATCATTATCCCTGGTGTTATTTATGTTTTGTCTGGTGCCGGTATTGATCTGTCTCGGATTATTCCGCTTAGCATATTGAAAGCCGGAGGGGATTCCGGAATGCTGTCTGTTATTATCCATACTATGCCCCAAATGATATAGTCATTTCAATATATGATAATTTTACATAAATGTCCGTTAAAATGATTGAAACTCAATACACTTTCCTTTATACTATTCATAAGTTTTTTGAAATTATTCACAATAGTATAAGGATGCTTTAGGGAGGTAACTATGTCAGGATCAACTTACGGAACCATATTTAAGATATCCACCTGGGGAGAATCCCATGGAGAAGGTATCGGCGTCGTCGTGGACGGATGCCCTGCCGGTCTTGCACTGGATACCGAATATATACAGACCTATCTCAATCGAAGGAAGCCGGGACAGACCAAATACTCCACTCCAAGAAAGGAAGAGGACAAAGTCGCAATTCTTTCCGGTGTCTTCGAAGGTATGACCACCGGTACTCCTATTTCTCTGATTGTTTTTAACGAGAACCAACGTTCCGCGGACTATTCCAAGATTGCGTCTTATTACCGTCCGGGACATGCAGATTATACCTTTGATGCAAAGTACGGTTTCCGAGATTACAGGGGCGGTGGCCGATCCTCCGGACGAGAGACTATCGGGCGGGTTGCAGCCGGTGCCATAGCCTGCGCCATACTGAAGGAACTTGGAATTAAGGTTCATGCATATACAAGATCCATCGGTCCCATTACTGTTGATCAGAATAATTTCCATATCGAACATGCCGGTAACAGCCCACTCTCTATACCGGATCCGGACGCATCCACAAAGGCAGAGGAATATCTCCTGGAACAGATGAAGGATCATAACTCCGTCGGGGGTGTCATCGAATGCATCGTATCCGGTATGCCTGTCGGAATCGGAGAACCTGTATTTGACAAGCTGGATGCGGTTTTAGCCAAAGCTGTGATGTCCATTGGGGCAGTAAAGGGTGTGGAAATCGGGGATGGTTTTCAAAGTGCCGCTGCTACGGGCGTAGATAACAATGATGCTTTTGTCAGTCCTGACGGTCAGAGGGTGATGAAGGTCAGTAATCATGCTGGCGGTATTCTCGGTGGTATGAGCGATGGTTCCGATATCGTTCTCCGAGCAGCAATCAAACCGACTCCCTCCATCTTTCGTCCTCAGAATACGGTGAATAATAAGAATGAAAACATCGAAATTCAGATTCAGGGACGCCATGATCCCATCATTGTTCCACGTGCTGTGGTCGTAGTGGAAGCTATGGTGGCAGTTACCCTGGTAGATCAGCTCTTTATGGGAATGACCTCCCAACTAAACAAAATCAAGGATTTCTACCAAAAGTAATGTAGCTCAGGCCCTCTTACTTTAATAAATAAAAGAGACTGATGGTTTCTGAACCGCTCCAAAAGGTAAAACCCAAAATACCTAACGCTTGGAGATCGTTTATACCGTCAGTCTTCTTTTCTTCTATCTATTAACGAATTATATCTCTATAGGTTTGCCTCCATTTTCATTTTACGAATATATTGTCTGATGAAAGTCGTTTCTTCTATATTATAAGAATAATTGAACCGCTTTCCTACACAATGAGCAAGCTCTTCAAAATAGTCCATCATATCCTCCAGCTTCGTCCAGATTTCTTCATTACAAGTTCCCGAATAAAGGCCCCTGAACTTAAGCATCTCTTCCTCACTGAGGAAACGCTTCAGATATTTAGAGTAGTGACCGGTTGCTACAAGAAAATCATGTTCCATCCCGATCCGCCAGTTCAGCTGCTTCACAAGCATCGGCATCATAAATTGATCGAGTATGGTCCTGACGTAATAAAATTCATCCCGACAGAGTCCCTTCGCCACATAAAGTGTCAGCCACCAGAACTCATTGCAGCAATTAAAATACTCAAATTCTCCCGGACGCTTGATATGATAGGCTTCCTCTGTCGGAATATCATATAGCTCCATATATCCGTCCTTATCAAGCAAAACCTTACGTGGTTCTTCCCGATCCAGCATATATAAATTCTTTTTGTCCACCAGAGTAAGATCAATACGGTTCCCATCGGTAAACTGCATCAGGTATGCAAAATTCTCATTTCCCTCGTAATCATATGGGTGGCCATACCAGTCCTCCGGCAGCTGCATAATCAGGATTTCTCCAAAAATCCTATACCAGTCCTTATCCTTGGTAAAGCTCTGTATACCATCAACGATATAAATGATATCAAAATCACTGTATTTATCATGTGTTGCCGACTTTGTTACTCTGGAGCCACTCAGCAATACCCCTCGGATTCTGTCATCACTCTTTGCCTTATTCAAGATCAGCTCCAGCATTTCCTGCTCTGTCCGCATAGTTTTCCTCCATTCGGTATAAACTTTAGACTATACATTACTGCTATCCAACTGTTCTATCCCTTGTATTATATAAAATAACGAAAAGCAGGCAGCCACTTTTATCGTTCACTCTCTCATAATTTTAATTATACACCTGTTGTTATGTTATGACTACTACTATGGTGTTTATAGATTCTAAGAGCATTACTGGAAATGAATTCAGCCTAAATTTATTAGTATTATATATAACCCATAGTCTTCCTGTTCTCCTGGAGGAATCAAAAAATCTTATGAAAAAATTTTTGTATATTATTTCACTAGCTATTTTTATGAAAGTTATTGACAAGATGAATTATGCTAGTATAATTTATATTGTTGCTGTTTAGCGTAACTAAACTTTAAGTTTATTGTCAGTAAGAATCTGAAAGGAAGCGCCTCATGAATATTGGATCAAAAATCAAGGAATTACGTATTCAGAAAAGCCTGACACAGGAAGAGCTGGCTGACCGTGCAGAGTTATCCAAGGGTTTTATCTCCCAGCTGGAGCGTGACTTAACCTCACCCTCCATCGCAACTCTGGTGGATATCCTTCAGTGTCTGGGTACTAATCTTGAGGAATTTTTCAGTGGAACGACTGCCGAGCAGGTAGTCTTCAAGAAGTCAGACTACTTTGAAAAGTATGATACTGAACTGAAGAATGAGGTGAAATGGATCATTCCCAATGCTCAGAAAAATATTATGGAGCCCATCCTGCTGACTCTGGATGCAGGTGGCTCGACCTACCCCGATAATCCCCATGAGGGGGAAGAGTTCGGATATATACTGAACGGAAGCATCTCCCTACATATTGGTAATAGAAGCTTTAAAGTAAAAAAAGGAGAATCCTTTTACTTTACCGCAAATAAGCAGCACTATATCACTGCTTCGGAAAAGACAGGTGCTACCCTCTTATGGGTATCAACTCCGCCAAGCTTTTAACAGATAGGAGGAACCCCCAGATGACAGATAACAAATTAATCAATCTAGTCAACATATCCAAGTCCTTCGGTGATACCCAGGTACTTGATGAATTGAATTTATATATCCGGGAAAATGAATTTTTGACTCTCCTTGGTCCCTCCGGCTGCGGAAAGACAACTACACTCCGTATCATCGGTGGGTTCGAAACCCCTGATCAGGGAAAGGTGATTTTTGAGGGAAAGGATATTACGAAGCTCCCTCCCAACGAGCGTCTGTTAAACACAGTATTCCAGAAATATGCCCTTTTTCAGCATATGACTATATCCGAGAACATTGCTTTCGGCTTAAAAATCAAAAAGAAGAGCAAAACCTATATACAGGATAAAATCAAATACGCACTTAAGCTTGTAAACCTGGAGGGCTATGAGAATCGTATGCCCGATTCCTTAAGCGGTGGTCAGCAGCAACGAATTGCTATCGCCAGGGCAATCGTAAACGAACCCAAGGTTCTTCTATTGGATGAGCCTTTGGGAGCGCTCGATTTGAAGCTACGTCAGGACATGCAGTACGAATTGATTCGCTTGAAGAACGAACTGGGTATTACTTTCGTCTATGTCACCCACGATCAGGAGGAGGCATTGACCATGTCGGACACCATTGTAGTCATGAATCAAGGCTATATTCAGCAGATCGGAACTCCGGAGGACATCTACAATGAACCCAAGAATGCCTTTGTAGCTGACTTCATCGGTGACAGTAATATCATTCCTTCTGTTATGATGGAGGATAAATTGGTCAATATCCTGGGTGCGAATTTCGCTTGTGTGGATGTGGGTTTCGGCCGCAACAAACCTGTGGATGTCGTAATCAGACCGGAGGATATTGATCTGGTGAAGCCCGAGGAGGGTGTTCTTACAGGACATGTTACCTCTCTCCTATTCAAGGGAGTTCATTATGAGATGGAGGTTATGGCTGGGGGCCGGGAGTGGCTGGTACATTCCACTGATCTTTCCCCGGTAGGCAGTGAGGTCGGTATTAAGGTTGATCCTTATGATATCCAGATCATGAACAAACCGGAATCCGAGGATGAGGAAGCTACTCTGATCGGGGAATAGTATCAACGACTACCGTAGCTTTTAGGAATACATATCAGGAGATGAGTCCTATGTTAGGTATGAATACATTACGCCGCCAATCAGGAAAGAAATCTGATAACGGTATCCAATCTACAAAAGTGAATAAGCTAAAATGGCTTTCCTATCCCTACATCGTCTGGATGATAGGGTTTATCATCATTCCATTAATCCTGATCGTATATTACGGGATGACGAATGCGGATAAAAGCTTTACTCTGGAGAATATTGCACTGATCTCCGATCCCATTAACAGAAGGGCGCTGCTTCTGGCATTAGAACTATCTGTCGTCAGTACCCTGATCTGTCTGGTTCTGTCCTACCCTTTGGCAATGATATTAAATAATTCCAAATTAAAAAGCAACAGTTTTACCGTACTGATCATTATACTTCCTATGTGGATGAATTTTCTGCTTCGAACCATCGCATGGCAGAATATTCTGGAGAGGTCAGGTGTACTGAATACAGTCCTCAGATTTTTTCATCTGCCTGCCCTTAACATCATCAACACCCCGGCAGCCATCATCCTTGGTATGGTGTATAATTTTCTCCCCTTTATGGTGCTGCCGATTTATAATGTTCTGATTAAAATTGATAAGGATGTCATTGCCGCAGCAAGAGATCTTGGAGCAAACGGCCGCCAGACCTTCCGAAAGATCATCCTGCCATTAAGTCTGCCTGGAGTAATTAGTGGAATCACCATGGTCTTCGTACCCTCACTCACTACCTTCGTTATCTCTACTATTCTGGGAGGAAGCAAAATCGTCCTGATAGGTAATGTGATTGAGCAGCAATTCAGACTGGGTAACTGGAATACCGGTTCCGGCCTCTCACTGGTTCTGATGATTTTTATACTGGCATGTATGGCAATCCTTTCAAAGTACGATAAGGAAAGTGAGGGCAGTTTATGGTAAAACGCTTTTTCAGCCGATGTTACATCGGCATAATACTTCTTTTTTTATATGCACCAATTGCCATTCTGATTGTCCTTTCGTTTAATGAGTCTAAATCCAGGGCAAAATGGGGCGGTTTTACTTTACAGTGGTATCAGAAGCTGTTCCACAATCAAGATATTATGGCGGCACTATCAACCACGCTGATTATTGCCTTCTCCTCCGCATTGATTGCAACTATCCTGGGGACTGCCGCTGCTATCGCAATTAACAGTATGAAGAAGACACCGCGTACTATCCTGATGGCAGTTACCAATGTACCGATGTTGAATGCGGATATCGTAACCGGTATCTCTCTAATGTTGATTTTTGTCGCGCTGAATTTTACCCTGGGCTTTACCAGTGTACTGTTTGCACATATTACGTTTAATATACCTTATGTCATCCTAAGTGTCATGCCGAAGCTAAAGCAACTGAACCCGCATACCTTCGAAGCTGCGCTGGATTTAGGGGCCTCCCCCATCTATGCCTTCTTCAAGGTCATCCTTCCGGATATTTTCCCGGGAGTACTGTCCGGCTTCTTTCTTGCCTTTACTATGTCACTCGATGACTTTGTTATTACCTATTTCACCAAGGGTCCGGAGATTAACACTCTGTCCACAAAGATTTACACAGAGGTGCGTAAGGGTATTAAGCCTGAGATATACGCCCTCTCCACGATTATGTTCATGACAGTATTAATACTGTTAATATTGATAAACCGCAGAAATGCAGGAAAAAACGCACCGATGAGGAAATTATAAAAGATGAGGAGAGAGAAGATGAAGAAGCTTTTTATCAGTGTAACCCTACTGATCTTTGTATTTGGTCTGTTATCAGGCTGCAGCAAGGATACGGGTGAAAAAGTTTATGTCTATAATTGGGGCGAGTATATGGACCCTGAGGTCCGGGATGCCTTTGAAGCAGAGACCGGTATTAAGGTCATCTATGACGAATTTGAACAGAATGAAGAAATGTATGCAAAAATCAAGGCCAACGCCGTACAATACGACGTGGTATGTCCCTCAGATTATATGATACAGAAAATGATCGATGAGGACTTATTAGCTGAGATTGATTTTAATAACATTCCCAACATCGCTAATATCGATTCTACCTATCTGGAGAGCTCAAAGAGCTTCGACCCGGAGAATAAGTTCAGCGTGCCCTATTGCTGGGGAACCCTCGGCATTCTTTATAACAAGAATATGGTCAGTGCTCCGATTGACAGCTGGGGAGCTTTATTTGACGAAGCTTATTCCGGAAATATCCTTATGATCGACAGTGTGCGCGATGCTTTTGCCATTGCCCTGTCCTATCTGGGATATGATCTGAACACGACCGATGAAACACAGCTGGAGGAAGCCAAGCAATTACTGCAGAAACAGTTCCCGCTGGTACAGGCTTATGTCGTGGATCAGGTCAGGGATAAGATGATTGGTGGAGAAGCCGCACTCGGTGTCATTTATTCCGGAGAGGCAATCTTCACACAGAGAGAGAATCCCGACTTGGAATATGTTGTTCCGAAGGAGGGCTCTAATGTATGGATTGACGGCTGGGTCATTCCGAAGAACTGCAGAAACAAGAAAAATGCAGAGGCCTTTATCAATTATATGTGTGATGCGGATATTGCGCTAAAGAACTTTGAATACATCACGTATTCCACTCCGAACAAGGCTGCCAGAGAAATGATTATGGATGAGGACATCAAAAACAGCAAGGTTGCTTTCCCTGAGCAGTCGGTACTGGATCGCTGCAGTACCTTTCAGTATCTGGGTGCAGATATTGAGGCTATCTACATCGATAAGTGGAATGAAGTAAAGTCCAACTAACCGTAATTTAACTTATTAATCAATCAAAAAATGAGCCTTTCAATGTTATGTTTGCCATTGAAAGGCTCTTAAATTGCCAATGGCAGCTTTGATTGTATTCTCAAAATCGCTGCCGTTCATTTTTGGCATGTTCATACTAACAAGCAACGGTTTCAAATTGCAGGATGTCAGGAATCACCTAGTCAAAACAGTTATCCCAAAAAAGAAAGAGCCGATCACCACGAGTAATTCACTCTGGTAATCGGCTCTGCGTCTTAGCGTCTGGCTCTTTGATAACTGACATATTTAGTTGTTGAATGTTGATTAGTGTTTCGTGTTTACATTTACGCTTATTTTCAATTGTATTTCCTCATTGCAATAGTAAAGCTTACGATACTTAATACCATGCACCAGACCAGTGTCAACCACAAACTATTTCCCAAAGGTAAATCAAGTGTCAAGGCTCTCAAGCTATTAATCATCGGTGTCATAGGTTGCATCGCTGCAAACCACCGAACACCACCTGGCATAGTGTCAACGGGAGCAAATCCCGAACTCAGCAAAGGTAGAATAAACAGTGGCATCAGTAGTCCGCTCGATCCTTCTACCGACTTTGAAATCATCCCACATAGTACCGCAATTAGAGTGATTGTAATATTAATTAACAAAAGGAGTGCTATAACCAAAAGCCAATCTATAAACCCTGCCTGTGGTCTAAATCCAAGAATAAGGGCGGTTAAGATAATAACAATATTAGAAATGCCCCCTCTTATCATACCTGCACCTGTATGACCTATCAGAACAGCAGATTTTGAAATGGACATACATCGAAAACGGTCTATGATACCCTTTGTCATGTCAACTGTAACATTCATTGCCGAGTATTGAGATGCTTGACCGATACTTTGCAAGATAATTCCCGGTACAATAAAGTCAATGTAATTGAAATTTCCTACATCTGAGATGCTTCCAAATACCACACTAAATAAAAGCATTAAAAAAAATGGTATTATTGTTGCCGTTAGAAGCGTCTCAGGATTTCGCAAAGATATAATTAAACAACGCTTGAACATGACCCATGCATCAAAAAGTATATTTCTATTATTTTTTCTCATGTTGACTGTCCTCCTTTTTTTCATCGATTAGCGTTAAAAATACATCTTCTAAAGAGGGTAAATTTTGCTCTATACTGTCGGCAACAATTCCATTTTCGGTTAAGAGCTTTATCGCTATATTAGCCTTTATGTCACTATCAAAATTCAGTCGTACACCTCTATCGGGCAATATTTCTTTTAAATACTTTGGTGTACCCTCTGCGATGATTTTACCGTCATGTAAAATAGCAATATTATCAGCAAGACTTTCAGCTTCTTCTAGGTATTGTGTTGTTAGAATCACAGTTGTCCCTTTCTTTGCCAGTTTTTTTATCAACTCCCACATGGCAATACGGTTCTGTGGGTCAAGCCCAGTTGTCGGTTCGTCAAGAAAAAGCACATCAGGGTTTCCCATAAGGCTCATTGCTATATCAAGCCTACGTCGCATACCTCCCGAATAGGTAGACACTTTTTTGTTGGCTGCATCCTCTAATCTCGAAAAAGACAGCCACTCGTTTACATTGCTTTTGAGGTTTGGCAGACGTTTCAGTTGTCCGATAAGCGTTAGGTTTTCTCTGCCTGTCAAAACTTCATCTACCGCTACAAATTGCCCTGTTAGGCTGATGCACTCACGCACATTGTCGCTATTGGTTGCTACATCAAATCCGTTAATAACAGCATTGCCACTGTCGGATTTCAGTAATGTAGAAAGAATTTTGATGACTGTTGTTTTTCCTGCGCCATTTGAACCGAGCAGGGCAAAGATACTACCTTTGTCAATTGTAAAACTGACATCTTTCAGAACAAGGTTATTCTTATAGGATTTCTGTAACCTCGATACTTCAATTATTTTTTCTGACATATTTATCCTCCCTTTTATTATACATACGTATGTATGTTATTGGCGTAAAATTTACTGCCTATAGAAAGGCAGTAAAATATAACTCTATTCTCTTTTAAATTCACTCCTACCAAGTGCAAAATAGATTTCTTTCATTTCCTCATCCATGATATGAATACCAAGCGATGTTGAGAGTTGCTCAAAGAACGAAATTTTATCTATATATTCTTCATAAGACACTTCTAATAAGTATGGACTGAGCCATGAGCCAACAAGCCATGCAATAGTTTGTGATGCCTGTTTCGGAAAACCCACATTCATAGAACCATCTTTGTTTCCCTCAATCAATAGTTTTTCAATGTAAGTAGCCATTACGGTTACTTGAAAAATCATCTCGTTTTTAAAAACAATAGGGTCACTCGATAACTTCTTTATTTGATCTCTCATACTGTCGCTGGTATCCAAGTGGGTGCGCAAACTAAGTTTGGCTGCAAAGCGAAGTTTTTCAAGAGCATTAAGTCCTTTTTGTTTATAAGCCAGTATATATGGGTTGTCATCATTTTCTTCAAAGGCTTTGTACATAACTCCTGCAATCAATTCTTCACGGGATTTGAAATAATGATAAAATGCTCCCCGTGTTACACCAACTTCCTTTACAACATCTTCAACTTTCACATTCTCCAGTCCCTTTTCAGCAAAAAGACGCGTAGCAGCTTCTAATATATCCTGCTTGGTTTTTTGGTCTGGATCGTGACGTGGCATATGATCACCTCCTATACATACGTATGTATGTTATTTGGATTATAGCTCCTACATTCAATTCTGTCAAGCAATGTTGGAAGTTTTATATCTCATTTAAAATACCACCAACGATTTTTCAGTCTGCAAAGCCGCATGATGCAAGGCTTTTTTCGCCCTATTACATGACAATCGGGCAGAAAAATAGCGGCGTTTCTATCTTCCCATGTAGGAATTAGTAAACGCCGCTTGTGCGGTATGATATAATGCTTTTATATTTTGTTGCTCATGTGCATATGGTTGTATTCTACGCTCTGACCACATTCCGCTCTTCGTGGTTGTTGAAAGCCACGATGTTTTTATAGACCTCTTCTGTCACACGTTGGCGGGCTTCAATGGTTGCCCAAGCGATATGAGGGGTGATCACAAGTCTAGAGCTGTCCTGGATATGAATCAGCGGATTATCGGCGCTCATCGGCTCAACCGTAAGTACATCTAAGCCCGCTCCACCGATCCATTCTTCCTTCAAGGCCTTGTAGAGAGCCTGTTCGTTCACGATAGGACCTCTTCCCAGATTAAGAAGAATGGCTTCTTTCTTCATTTTTCTAAGTTCGGCCTCGCCAATCAGATCCTTCGTCGCCTCATTGAGGGGTGCATGAATGGAGATCACATCAGACTCCTTTAGAAGGGTATCTAAGTCTACCTGTCGGTAATTAGGATTGCTGTTCTTCCCCGTGGTAGAGTAATACCGGATATTACAGCCGAATAGACGTGCAACCTCTGCTACTCCCCTTCCGATTTCGCCTAAGCCGATGATGCCCCAGGTCTTTCCTGCCAGTTCATGGAACTTCATCACAAAATGGCTGAAGATATCAGATCGGATGTATTCTCCGGATTTTACAAAATAATCATAATAGCTCAGCTTTTCATACAGGAAGAAGAACAATGCAAAGGTATGCTGAACCACGGACTGGGTGGAATACCCCCTCACATTGGCAACTGTGATTCCCCTTGCATTGGTATAATTAAAATCTACGATATTGGTGCCTGTTCCTGTGATACAGATCAGTTTCAGCTTCTCTGCCTTACTTAAGGTAGCTTCATTCATAGGAATTTTATTCACGATGATAACATCTGTATCCTTTACCCGTTCAGCATTTTCCTTCGTATCGGAACAAGGATATTTCACCACCTCTCCGAGTTGGTCAAACATAGATAAGTCCACATCCGATCCTAAGGTGTCCGTCTCCATAAATACTATTTTCATAACACTTCATCCTTTCTGCCGCAGTCATATTTGCAAGGAATACAAATAAGTAAATAGGAGCACTGATATGGGTAGCTTCCACACCAGTGCTCTGTCTAATTTAGGTTAGTATTACCTATTACCCAATTTCTGTTACGTCTACTACAACCAGCTATCTAGTAACATCTACCATAGCAAAGCTTCCGATTATCTGATGCGCTCAGGGAAGCCAACCTTCTTCTGAACCTTACGGAGAGTCTTCGTTGCGTAATAATTTGCCTTCTCCGCATTTGCCTTAATGATCGAATCAATATAGTCCTTATCCTTCTCCAGACTATGATATTTATCTTGGATGGGTCTCAGTAGTCCAACCACTGCTTCCCCGACAGCCAGCTTAAAATCACCGTAACCGGTGTTCTCAAATTCCTTCTCAGCTTCAGCAATGGTCTTTCCGGTTGCCACACAGTAGATTTCAAGCAGGTTTGTAATTCCCGGTTTATCCTCACTGTGGCGAATCGTATTATCTGAATCTGTAACCGCCCGCTTAAATTTACGAATAATGGTGTCCGGATCATCCATCAGATAGATGGTCGCATTGGTATTCTCATCTGATTTGGACATCTTCTTTTCAGGTTCCTGAAGACTCATGATCTTCGCACCCTGTTTGCCGATATATGGCTCCGGTATCGTAAACACATCGCCGTAAATACCGTTGAAACGTTCTGCAATATCTCGGGTTATCTCAATATGCTGCTTCTGGTCTACCCCTACCGGTACGATATCTGATTGGAATAATAAAATATCAGCAGCCATCAATACAGGATAAGTATACAAACCGGAATTAATATTATCCGAATGCTTTGCTGACTTATCCTTGAACTGTGTCATACGGTTCAGCTCACCCATATAGGTAAAGCAATTTAAAATCCAGCTGAGTTCTGCATGAGCAGATACATGGGACTGGTAATAGATACAATTCTTTTCTGGATTCAATCCCGCTGCTATATATAAAGTAAGAAGTGCCCTGGCTCTTCTACGAAGTTCTGCCGGGTCCTGGCGAACTGTAATCGAATGCATATCAACCACACAGTAGAAGGTCTCATACTCATCTTCAAAATCCACCCAATTCTTCAAGGCCCCCAAGTAATTACCCAAAGTCAGGGTTCCTGTAGCCTGCATTCCGCTAAATAATGATTTCTTTCCATCCAGCATACAATCACTTCCTATTCAGTAGTCAAGTCCCCAAAGTATGAAGATAATTCTGAGAGACCAGAATTATTCTGAAGAATTGCGGCATAAAATCCATTGAATTACATATCACATTTCTTCTTCAGAGTCCTGCAGTTAATCAATAAATCTATATTCCAATATATAAAGAAAGCCGTCAAATGTCAATGCTTACTATGAATTAAATCCACCAGCTCAGGTAGAGAAGCCACTGCCGCCTCATACTCGGTGACGTCACCGAAACCATAGCGTGCAAAGATAAAGGGAATTCCCGCTTCTCCTGCTGCATTGGCATCTCCCTGCGTGTCTCCCACATAGACAGGTTTCTTCAGTCCGTTGCGATCCATTATCAGACGGATATTGTCTGCCTTTAATTTACCCGAACGGCCCGGATATTCAAAATCCACGAAATACTGTCTCAAGTGCGGATAAGCTTCAAAAAAGCATTGAATATAACCCTCCTGACAATTGCTTACAATAAACAGCTTGCATAATCCTGAAAGCTTCTTCAGACTTTCCTCCAAACCCTCATATAGTGTGGCACCATGCTCCGCTAGATAAACAACCTCATAATCACAGCACTCCTTCATCACCTTGATTGCCTGCTCCTCAGATACACTTCTGTAAAGCTTGACCGCAATCACATCCAGAGGCAGTCCGAAGAGTCCCTGCAGGAGTTCAGATGTAACCACTTCCTTAACTTCAGGATGCTTATCCTTCAGTACTTTATTAAAAGCCCTGGCAGCCTCTTCGGTTGAGTCCCATAAGGTTCCGTCCAAATCAAAAATAATACCGTCAATCATCTGTTCATCCTCTGTTATCTATTTTCAGTTAAAAGTCACTATTACTATAATGCCTAATTATAACTCCGATGTCAACCCTGTAACCGATGCTTACAAAAAATATCGTACAAACTCATTTTGAAATGATTATTGAGTGCCTTAATCCGTAAAAATGCATGGAATTCTATAGACTATCTATGTTATAATATCGATAGATATTATAACAGTGCCGAACGAAGTGAGTGCACATCCTGGCACGCAGTGCCATAACATCGATTGAAAATAACAATTGAGCTATAGGAAAGGCAGGGAATGATATGCAGCAGATTGCAAGCTTTACCATTGACCATCTAAAACTACTTCCTGGAGTATATGTATCCAGAAAAGATAAAATCGGTAATGAAACCATTACGACCTTTGATATCAGAATGACCAGACCGAACTTCGAACCGGTGATGTTAACCGGTGAGATTCATACGATTGAGCATCTTGCTGCCACTTATCTCCGTAATCACGCAAGATATGGTGAGCAGATTGTATACTTTGGACCTATGGGCTGCCGTACCGGTTTCTATCTTCTACTCGGCGGTGATTATACCTCCAAGGATATTCTTCCTCTCATCATCGAAACCTATGAGTTTATCCGTGAATTTACCGGTGAAATCCCAGGTGCAACCCCGGAAAACTGCGGTAATTATTCCGATATGAACCTCGATATGGCAAAATTCTATGCAAAGCGATTTCTGGACGAGGTCCTGTATAAAATTACAGAGGCCAACTTAATTTATCCTAATTAAGCTCCTGTATCCAACTTACCATAGTAATCTCTATAGCGATGAATTTCAATCATAGATAAATCAACACCACATTACATTTTGTTTCTTCTGTGCTGCCGGTTCTCCGTGGAGTGTTTGCATTAATTTATGATAATCTCTAAAATAATAGACGAGGCAACCGATGGAACCATACCACTGCTTGCCTCGTTTTGAATACACAAAACAGTTTCCATTAATCACTACATGTGATAGACTTTATGCATACAGCTTATATTTTTCGCAAAATTAAAGATGTTAACTTGCGTTGCTTGTGGCAACGGGCACTTCAGCTATATGATGCTGCCATAGTAAGGAGGTTAATCATATGCTGGGAGAGAATATTAAGACACTCAGAAAACAAAAGGGATATTCACAGGAAACATTGGCAGAGCAGTTAAATGTTGTTCGTCAGACAGTGTCAAAATGGGAGAACGGAATATCTGTACCGGATGCAGAAATTCTTGGTAGCATTGCAGATCTCTTTGAGGTTTCTGTAAGCGATCTCCTCGGAGGTAAGGTGCCGGATTTAGATGTTACTATAGACACGAATGAAGTGGCAAATCAGCTTGCTATTTTGAATGAGCAACTGGCCAAGCAGAGCCGTGTTAGAAAGCGGATATTAAAGATTGTATTAGTAAGTATAGCAACACTGATTTTGATTAGTATCATCATTAACCTGGTAGCATTCTCTCTCTTCAGATTTCATAGATCATCAGGTGCAACCACCTCTGTTGAACTTCATTGTACATTGAAGGGTGAAGAGTATATTTATGGTATTACCTATAATGAGCAGTATCAGATACTTGTAGCAGGCGGGGATGCGTGGATCGCAAATCATGTTCAGACAGAACAATATAATGATGCCAATATCCTGATAGCCCAGATTGAAGACTACTTTACTGATCGTGGCGGAACATGCGAACTAGTTGAAGACCCGCAGTGAAATTCAGTATGTCGAGATAAAGTCAGAGCTAAAAGCCCTGCCTACAGGCAGGGCAAAGAGCGTTTCAAGTTCCGTGTAAACTCAAAAAACTTACATGAAAATATTAATCGTAATTTATGGGCAAGGCCTTCTTCGGTGGTTCTTGCCCATGCTTGTATATAAATAGGAGTATCCTAAAGTTTGGGATACTCCCTACCTTTGCACAAAATTATTTACAAAATCTTTTCCTCATTTCTATGTATACCCAACAGATTGAGCATACGAAGTCGTACTGTACTGTAGCGGAGTCCGGAAACTACTTTCCCTTTCGGAATAACTATTGCATCCGATAAGCACTCCTTTTTTGCTTCTATGCAAGAGATAACTGAAATTATAGATCAACTAATATATTATAGACACTTTTCAAATTGTTATTAATACTAAACCTGATGACAAGTAATAAATTCCTAGTGAAAATATGTATCCGGTACGTTAAATAAAAAAGTTTTTAAAAAATTATCTCTTTGAATTACATCGGAATGAATATAATCATAAGCTGATGAAATGGATTCTTTTATAATTTCCTTTGGTAGTAATTTACCGTTAGAAACAGGCTTAAAATATAAATACATAGGTAATCCACCATTATCCGATGGAAATATATATTCGAAATCAAGTTTATGAGCGCCTAATCGTTCATAGAATTGAATTCTGCGTATTTGATCATTGTAACAAGGACTATCAGGTGAGGGGATTTCAACTTCGAAAAAGATACCTAAAATTCCATCTTTTTTTAAATCGGCTATCTTATTAAATAAAAGAGTCCCATAACCTGCATTTTGAAATTTAATATCTATAGACATATAGTCAAGCCATAATACTTTTAAATTCTCAATCTCATATATGAAAGCATATCCAATTATTTCGTTAAAAATTTTATGCTTTGCTAATAAAAGTTTGTATTTTTTCTTTACCATTAACATTTCTATATGATTCTTATCTTTTCTTTCATCTGAAGCAAAATCTTTTTTTAATCTTGCATATACTTCTTTTAAGTCATCAATAGCACCTTCAATTATTTCAATATCATTTAGTTCACTTGTAACAAATCTTTGAAATTCGGGTTTAAACAGTCTTAAATTATGCTTGTACCATGTATAATGTAATCGATTTTCTTCAAATAATACAGGAATCCATGTCTCGGAAAGCTTAAATCGACCCTTTTTATCT
Organism: Bacillota bacterium; assembly: GCA_023437365.1. Taxonomy (GTDB): domain Bacteria; phylum Bacillota; class Clostridia; order Lachnospirales; family Lachnospiraceae; genus Mobilitalea. The sequence continues at coordinate 191,099 of JAEZGK010000013.1, read as the reverse complement.
TTTTGCCGATCATAAATTGTTTCAACTAAATTCCAACACATATACGCATATATATTATATTTTTTTATGAAAGCATTGTCGGCACTAGGTTTATAAAATGAAGATGTCATCTCGTAATCTCTTAAATCTGGGTCATTTAATCCGATTTTAAGAAGCTCTGTATATTGTTTATCAATTTCAAGATATGAAGTATCTACACGAGAAGCCCTATAAATATAAAAAGATATCAATAATGATATTACTGATAATAGTACAGATGAAATCGATATAATAACACTAATCATAGAAAGCCTCCTTAGTATAATTTATTAACGCATAATTATTATTACATATGTCCCTTAAAAAGTATAGATTTATTTTCCATAAATTCACATGCTAAAGATTTAAAGAACAACCTTATTACATAATTATAACTATATTACTCAACAGATCTGTTATAGTTTGGATATTTATTTGATATTAAACGAGCTGTTGCGAACAGGCCATTGGCAGTCCCCAATCTGCCCCTCTGGTATTTCCCCCTGCTTCTCTCTCCAAGCATCAATTATCCTTCTAATCATAAGCTAAAATAAGTGTAAGGAAGATGAAAGTTCATTTTTGCACATTCCCTGAATATACTGTATTGAGTATGAATAATGGGAGAAGCTATGGCAAACCAAAACTACATGCACACAGCCGAATTAATGAAAGCATCCTTACCCTACTTTGATGACAGAACCCGAAGCAAAGTAGAACTCGTCAGCAAGATTTTTGATCTGATGGGAAGCCTGAATATCCTCGGCAGAGAGAGTATGGTTGCCTGTGGCTACGGAACTTTTAATATTGATGTGGAAGGACTTTTAAGCGGTATACGACCTATATGCGATCATAGGGAACGAGAGACGATTGACCGGATTTTAAATATATTTAACGCGAAGAGAATGTTCGAAATGTATAATAATTTTATGAATATGATGAAAACCATGCAAGAATTCGGAGGTTTTCCTTTCGGAGGAGAAGAAAGCAAATACGATACGGACACAGTCACAGGTAATTTTTCTGACTCAAATTTTGATTCCATCTTTCGCAACTTCTCACAGGAGTCTGCGCATAGTGGTGAGGAAGAATCGTCCGAAGCAGATAAGGAGCATACTGCTGAGTCAAATGACAGCAATTTTGCAAATCAGGCCATGTTTGATATGCTGAAGACAATGGTTCCTCCGGAGCAGCAAAGTACCTTTGACAACTTAAGAATGCTTTTTAGCGCTATGTCATATGATAATAATAGCAAATCCGATGATCATAAGGAGCAGAAAGATGGCTGATATGTCCTGGAGTAGCAATCCGAAGTTAAAAAATATCGATCCCAAAAAACTTACTGTATTGATTGAATTAATGAAGGAAGCAGAAGGAAAACCATTAGATCAAGTGCTGCCCATGTTAATGCGCACCAATAAACGTCTGCAGGAACAGAATTTGGTATTTTCCAAAGAGGAAAGCGATCTGATGATTGAACTGCTATCAAAAAACATGTCTCAAAAAGAAAAAATGCAATTTGAAATGATACGAAAAATGATGGCATCAACAAAAAAGCCATAAGATGGTTTGAAAAGCAAAGCCGGCTGCAATCCCATAAATCATAGGTATTGCAGTCGGCTCTTTCTCATATTCTAATTCCAGATTTCATCTGCGTAATCCTTAATGGTTCTGTCGCTGGAGAACTGACCTGCATTAGCGGTATTCATAAAGCATTTTCTTCGGAAAGCATAGGTATCCGTATACTCTTTGTTTACCCTGAGTTTTTCCTCACAATAGGGCAGAAAATCAAGCAGCAGGTAATAGTGGTCAGGCTTATGCCAATGAGCTCCATAAAGGATGGAATTATAAAGCTCTGCGAACATTCCTGTTCCATCATCACTGAAGGTTCCATCCACTAATGTATCCATAACTCTCTTAATTCTCGGGTTTTCTTCATAATATGCTCTGGCATTGTAGGAAGACTTGATTCTTTCAATATCCTCGACTCTGGCTCCAAAGATGTAATTGTTCTCTTCACCGGCCTGCTCTACGATTTCGACATTTGCTCCGTCATAGGTTCCTAAAGTAACCGCTCCGTTCAGCATAAATTTCATATTACCGGTACCGGAAGCTTCCGTTCCCGCCGTTGAAATCTGTTCAGAGATATCAGCTGCCGGGGTCAGCTTTTCAGCGTAGGATACATTGTAATTCGATACAAATATTACCTGTAGTTTATCTTTGACGGACTCATCTCTGTCGATAAGTTCTGCAATTTCATTGATGTATTTAATGATACCCTTTGCTCTGTAATACCCCGGCGCTGCTTTGGCACCGAAGATAAAGCAGGTCGGATTAAATTCATTAATTCTTCCGTCCTTGAGACCGAAATAAATATCCAGAATGGAAAAAGCGTTCAAAAGCTGACGTTTGTATTCATGCAAACGCTTTACCTGAATGTCGAAGATAAAATCCGGATTAACCAATTTCTCTTCCTGCTTATAAATATAATCTGCAAGCTGTCTCTTCTTAATCCGTTTGATATCACCGAATTCTTTTATTACAGACCTGTTATCCGCGAATTTTTCAAGTTCCTTCAATTTATTCAAATCGGTGATCCAGGAGCCGCCTATCTTATCCGAAATAAAACCAGCCAGCTCCATATTTGCTAATGCAAGCCATCTGCGCTGTGTGATACCGTTGGTCTTGTTATTAAAGCGTTCCGGATAAAGCTCGTACCATTCCTTCAGGGCATCCTTCTTCAGTATTTCCGTATGAAGCTTAGCTACACCATTGGTTGAATGGCTCGCAAAAATTGCGAGGCGTGCCATATGAATGGTATCATTATCAATGATCAGATAAGGTTTCTGGGCTTCCGGCGTAACCTTTCCAAAGGAGACCAATTCCTTCAGCATAGCCTTCTGTATCATGATAATATATTTATATACCTTAGGAATTACTGCCTTAAATAAACCAGCATTCCATTTCTCAAGTGCTTCACTCATAACCGTATGATTCGTGTAGGCAAAGGTCTCCTTCGCTATCCTGAGCGCTTTTCCAAAGCTCATCTTCTCCTTTTCAATCATAAGGCGGATGAATTCGGGAATACCTACAACCGGATGGGTATCATTCAGCTGTATCGCATAATCCGATGAAAAGCGACTGAAATCATTGCCGAATTTCTTCTTGTATTTTCCGATGATGTCCTGCAGTGTCGCTGATGAGAAGAAGTATTCCTGCTTAAGACGGAGCTTCTTGCCTTCATCCGTATTATCGTTAGGATAAAGGAGGCTTGAGATGGCTTCTGCTTCGTTTCTGTTTCTGTTCGCTTTATCATATTTCTGTTCATTGAACAGTTCGAAGTTAAAGTTCTCCAAAGGTTCTGCCTGCCATAACCGAAGCGTGTTCACTTTTCTGTCCCCGAAGCCGATGACCGGTGTATCATAAGGTACTGCATAAACAGACTGGCTCTTATAATCAATCCTTACTCGTTCTTCCTCCCTGCGTACGGACCAGGGATCTCCAAAGCGCTGCCAATCATCAGGAATTTCCTTCTGAAAACCGTTCTCAAAATACTGTTTAAATAAACCGTATTTATACCGGATACCATATCCGTTCAGGGTCAACCCCAGGGTAGCACCGGAATCCAAAAAGCAGGCTGCCAGACGTCCGAGTCCGCCATTACCGAGCGCCGCATCTTCAATATCCTCAAACATGCGGATATCCAGATTATTTTCGCTCATCAGTTCTACAAACTGATTGAATAAGCCCATATTATAAAGATTACTATAAACCAGACGACCGATCAGAAATTCAGCAGAAAGATAACATACCTTCTTCTGTTCTGCTTCCAAACTCCAATCCTTTGGCAGACTCCTCATCGCCGCTTTTGATACCGCTTGATACAGCTCAATCGTATTCGCATCCTTCATCGTCTTACCATAATCAAGCTCAAGTATCGTTGTCACATATGATTTAAAATTACTGTCCATTGTTACCTCCCATCAGTTACGTCTTGAAATATGTCTGCCATATCTTCCAATATGTATTCTCATATCAAAATAATTTTCGGAAATTTTCGAAATATATACTCTTAGAATACCATTTTTAATTATATTTGTCAATAGATACCCTTTCTATGATCTCAGTCACAGAATAGACTATATGCTCTCTTCCCATATTCTTTCTTTATTCTTCTTATGTTCTTCCTATATTCTTCCTTTATACATTCATAATATGAAGCACTATAGAATCTGGTATATCCATCTACTGTTTGACAGAATTTCAGATTAATTCTATAATAAATCTAAGCTATCTGTATACTACGCATGATGTTTTGGGAGGGAAATCCATGGCAACGATAAAGGATATAGCGAACAAGCTGGGCATTGCAGTCAGCACCGTATCAAAGGGGTTGAATGGTGCCAGTGATATCAGTGCAGAGATGAGACAGCTGGTACTAGACACCGCAGTAGAGATGGGCTATGCCTCCAAAAAAATGAGTGCTACCGGAACCCGCAAGGTATGTATTTTTATTGAGAATATGGATTATGAGAATATAGAGCAGTTTGGTTATGAAATCGTTGTAGGCTTTAAGCTGTCCGCTGCAAGAAGGCACTGGGATGTTACTGTCGTTCCTACCAACTTAAATATGCAGACAGAGGAAAAATTTGATACCTATATGCTGAAAAACGGTTACAGCGGAGCTTTCCTCCTCGGTTTTACCCTGCATGACGATTGGGTATGGCAGCTGAGTAAGACCACGGTTCCAACCGTGTTGCTGGATAATTATATTGAACACAACAACCATGTGGGATATGTCGGAACAGATAATTATGAAGGAATAGATCTTGCCGTAGATCATCTGAAAAATATGGGTCATACACGCATTGCCTTTTTGAACGGTTCCAAAAACTCCATGGTATCGGAACAGAGACATCAATCCTTTGTTAACAGTATGACTAAACATGGCCTGATTGCTGACGAGAACCTGATTGAATATGGTTATTATGTACCGGATTGCGCGAAGGATCATGTCCCTGGCTTTTTAAGAAAGGGAGCAACAGCGATCATGTGTGCCAGTGACCTGATCGCTTCCGGAGTAATCGCAGAGCTCCATAAACAGGGACTGAAGGTGCCGGAGGATATCAGTGTCATAGGCTTTGATGATCTGCCGATTGCCGGCTCCCTTCATCCTCCACTGACAACAATACGGCAAGACCGTACCGACTTAGGCAAGAGTGCTTTTCTGCTTCTGGATGGCTTAATTCATAACGTATCCATCAGCAAGCTTTTGCTGCGGGCTAAGTTCATCCAAAGGCAAAGTACCGGTCCGTGTAGGAAATAATAAAGCTTTTGTATAACATCTGACTATAATCAAAATATTAATATAAAACAGGCCTCCTGCAACTGATCCGCTTAATAATTCGTGATCAGTTACAGGATGCCTGTTTTATTGTCTTTATATTACTATGATTAAAGTGTCAAAAGCACCAAAGGTGCTTTTGACACTTTAATCAACTAACTATTATGCTTTGTAGAGGCTTCTTTCGCTGCCTTCACTTTCAGACTATGATACATGATTACATATTCATTTATATACATCAGGAAGGACAACAGAAGAAATGCTCCGCATACCAGCAAAAGACCATTGGTGACTTTATGGCTCAAGGTCGGTACTGCCACCAAACCCAGCATAGTTGCATAAAATACCGTTGTTGATACCTTTCCAAACCACTTAGCTCCGTTCAGTTTCGTTCCCTTCTTCAGCATTACAAGTCCTGCCACCAACAGAAACAGCTGCATGATGACGAATAAAATAGACAGTAAAAACATCCATCTGATCTTCACCACCAGAACAAATATCAAAGAAGCCTGGGTTAGTTTATCAGCCAACGGATCAATTAATTTACCCAATTCTGTAATCATATTCCATCTTCTTGCTATAAATCCATCCAGAAAATCAGTCAATCCTGATAAAAACACTACCGCAGCGGCCTGAATGTATCCCTTCGGTTCATTTGCCCTAATATAAGTAACTACAAAGACCGGAATTAATAAAAATCTAATATAACATAAAATATTCGGAATACTCCAAAGGTCTTTTCTGGAAAATTTTGTTACCAATTTCATACCTATGATCCCCCCAGATTATTGTAGTCGCATGCTTCCATATTGATTACAATTCTAACACATTTGCTCATTTTAGGATAGATGAAAGTTTAATATCAAAACTCCTATTACCCCCGCATATATATGTATCAAACGTAAGATGACTCTTGTATGAAATGAAACAGCCTCGCAATAAGAATATCTAAGGCATTCTTGTATTCAATACCGGAGTATAGGAGTTCTCATGAATCTATTCACGAATTTTATCCATGATTACGGACTTGTCGCTTTATTCATTATTATCCTGCTCGAGTATGCCTGCTTTCCCGTCTCCAGTGAGATCGTACTGCCCTTCGCCGGAGCAATCAGTGCCTTGCAGAATACCAATTTTCTTGTCATTCTGTTGCTGAGTATTCTCGCCGGCTTACTTGGTACCGGACTGTGCTTTTCTGTCGGTTGGTTCGGTGGCGGAGCAATCCTATCTGCAATTACAAGAAGATTTCCTAAGGCAGGCAAAGGAATCGCATCTGCAACAGCCAAATTCAATGACAATGGAGCTTACGCCGTCTGCATCGGCAGAGTCATTCCCTTGATCCGAACATACATCGCTCTCGTGGCGGGTGCTGCCAGGCTGAATCCGGTAACCTACTTTACAGCCTCTGCTCTCGGCATTACTGTATGGAATACGCTTTTAATCGGCTTCGGTTATGCTCTACAGTCTAATTATAGCAAAGTTGCTGATTATTATTCACAGTATAAACATAATCTGCGACCTGTTGCAATCATTTTTTTTGCACTGCTTCTGGGAAACTTTATTTATCAACATAACAAGAAAAAGAAAACGGTTACCGAGAAGCATTGATAATGGATTTACTCTCCCATTTTCCCGATAGTACGCGGAAGATGCCTACCAAGGCAGTCAAAAACCAGTTCAATCCTGTTGCCCACCATATGCCGGTATAACCAATCCAGGCTGTAAGCAGAATAGCAAAGGTTATTCTGCAAATCACTTCTGTAAAACCCATTACCATCGGGATATTGATGTCACCTGCTCCACTCAGGAAATTACGTGTAACGAATATCATACCTACCGCACTATAAAAGAAACAGGTAATATGTATTGCACGAACACCGGTATTAACCACCTCGATGAATTCCTTTCTCGTAAATAACAGCATGATATATTCACCGCCGAAATACATCACGGGAAGCATGATCAGACTGAATACGATGATGATCACTGAAGCTGATTTTAATCCGGCTTTCGCACGATCAATCCTTCCTGCACCTATGTTCTGTCCGGCAAATGCGGACAGTGCCGCCCCGACACTCATACCCGGCTGCAGTACAAGCTGTTCAATCCTGTTTACAACTGTATTGGCTGCGATTACTGTTTCATTGTAATTATTAATCACCCTCTGTAAGGCTATCATAGATACGGAAATCAGAAAATTCTGCAAAGCTACCGGAATACCCAATCGAAAACATTTCGCAAAGATCTCCCAATCAGGCTTCCATTCTTTCATCGGAACTTTTAACAGCTTCACCTTCGTCATTGCATAAATAATACAACCAATGGCTGATATCCATTGAGATATCACTGTTGCAAAGGCTACACCAGGTACATTCCAGTGAAATACAATCACAAAAAGTAAATCCAGCAGAACATTAATGACGCAGGAAACCATAAGAAATTTCAAAGGTGTGACTGAATCTCCCAAAGCCCTTAATACCGCTGCGATTCCATTATAGCAGGCGGTACCGAGTACACCCGCGAAGGTAATCTTCATGAAGATTTCCGATTGCTCTATGATCGTATCGGGAGTATTCAGAAGCTCAAGCAAAACCCTTGTGGAACAGAACCCGAGGATACCCAATAGTATCGCCGCTCCTATGACTATATAGGTGGCTGTAACAAAGCTCTTTCTGACTTTCTCGTAATCACCGGCACCAAAATATTGCGAGATAACGATAGAGATACCTGCAGACAGGCCAAAGCATACACCGATCACCATAAATACAAGCGAACCGGTAGCTCCCACAGCTGCCAGAGCGTTACTGTCGACAAATCTTCCTACCACGACGGAATCAATGATATTATAAAACTGTTGGAACAGATTACCTATCAGCATAGGAATAGCAAACTTTATAATTAGTTTTGCAGGAGACCCACTTGTCATATCCCTGGTGATTGATTTTCCCATATTCTTTCTCCTTAATTTTGCTTAATGGTGATATTATGACAAAACATAGTAAATGTAGAAGGTTTAATTAACTACGGGTAATATATTTTAAAAGGTCATATTAACTACAGGCTATAAACCGCAAAAGATCATATGCCTGTAGGTGATAAATTGCAAAAGGTCATATGGCCTGTGGGCGATAAATTGCAAAAGGTCATATAGCCTGTGAGCGATAAATTGCAAAAAGCCATATAGCCTGTGGGTGATAAATTGCAAAAAGCCATATAGCCTGTGGGCGATAAATTGCAAAAGGTCCTGTCACCTATGGTGACAGGATCAGCATACCTCAGAAAGCCCTCGGAAAGTGAACTTTCCAGAGGCTTTCTGAGGTATGTATCCGGCTGACTTAGTCAGCCGGACCTTTTGCCGAATTAACTTTGCAGGATTAACCTTGCAGATATTAACCTTGCAGAATTAACCTTGCAGATATTAACCTTGCAGATATTAACCTTGCCGAATTTACCTTGCAGATATTAACCTTGCAGAATTATACCTTACTGAAACAGATACGTATTGATTAAGTGCTTATGTAGTAATTTCGTATGTATTAATTTCGCATGTACGAATATTGTAGACTTTTATTCCATATTACTCTTTGGGTTTACTGTAGTATTATACACAAAATACAGATTTAGTAAATGTTTTTTTCCATCCTGATGATGTCATATCAACCAAACCTTCGTTCGTATATCATATTCCAATGCATGTTTCATATAATTAAAGCAAGATTAGCTTACCGGGAGTGAGTACCACGATGCAGTGGCATAGTTTATCCATCAAAGAAACCCTGAACCAACTTGGAGTTACGCATAACCAGGGTTTATCCTCCAAGGATGTCAAGCAAAGACAGCAGACCTATGGCTTCAATATTTTGGAGGTTACGAAGAAGAAAAACATCCTGTTCAGATTCCTGGGACAGTTTGCTGATTTCATGATTATCATACTGATTTTAGCTGCTGCCGTATCCTTTATCGTGTCCTATCTGGACGGGGAACCCGATTTTCTGGATCCGGTTATCATATTATGTATTATCATGATCAATGCTACCCTTGGTCTGCTCCAGGAATCCCGTGCGGAAAAAGCTCTGGAAGCACTGAAAAAAATGTCCGCACCCACTGCCCATGTGATAAGGGACGGTATCCTCAGTACAATTGATTCATCTGAGCTTGTTCCCGGGGATATCTTGATTCTGGAGACAGGTTGCTTTGTCCCGGCAGACGCCCGGTTAATCACAGCAGTAAACCTCAAGGCAGAGGAAGCGTCCCTGACCGGTGAAAGCAGTGCTGTCGAGAAAAATGCTGATATTGTCTTGAGCCCTGAAACCAACCTGGGGGACAGATTAAATATGGTGCTTGCTACCAGCACAATCACCTATGGCAGAGGGATAGCCGTTGTTACCTCCACCGGTATGAATACCCAGGTCGGTCATATTGCAAAGCTGATCATGCAGGACGAAACACCGATGACCCCCCTTCAGAAGCGTCTGGCTAAGACAGGAAAGGTCCTCGGTATTGCTGCTTTAAGCATCTGTGCGATCATTTTTGTAATGGGAATCATTAAAAAACTGCCGGCCTTTGATATGTTCATGACCTCTGTCAGCCTTGCTGTTGCGGCTATCCCGGAAGGTCTTCCGGCTATAGTAACCATCATGCTTTCGCTCGGTGTTCAGAGAATGGCGAGAAAGAATGCTGTCATTCGTAAGCTGCCCGCTGTAGAGACACTCGGCAGTGCGACTGTTATATGTTCCGACAAGACCGGTACTCTGACACAGAATGTCATGACCGTGACAGAATTGTGCTCAATCACAGGAAGCGAGAAATCGAATTCAAGCTTCGGGACTTTTCTACTCTCCCATGCAGCACTCTGTAATGATACCATTCTGAATTTTGACCGGGATACCGTGGTATTAAATGGAGAACCAACAGAAAAAGCTCTAGTACTGGCCGCCTACCACGCAGGTCTAAACAAGAATAAACTCGATGAGGATTATCCCCGTGTTTATGAAATACCCTTTGATTCTTCGCGTAAGCTGATGTCCACCGTTCACTGCTCCGAAGAGGAAGGTTACCGCAGCATTACTAAGGGTGCCTTTGATTTTATGCTGGAACGCTGTACACATTACTATTTGAACGGAAAACAACATCCTCTTCTGGGTAAGGATAAGAAGCAGCTGACTCGATTGAATAATACCATGACGGAAAAGGCTCTCCGAGTCATTGCAGTTGCATATCGTAATTTTCCCGAAAGCTTTCGTAAGGAGGATAAGCTTGAGCAGAACCTTACCTTCATTGGTTTGATCGGAATGATTGATCCGCCTAGGGAAGAGGTGAAGGGTGCAGTTGCTATGTGCCGTCAGGCAGGAATCAAGCCTGTCATGATTACAGGCGATCACGTGCTAACAGCAAAAGCAATTGCTGCGGAGCTTGGCATACTGGCAGAAGGAGAAGAGGCAGTAACAGGTGATGCCCTGACTTTAATGAATGATGAGCAGCTCGAAGAGAATATCTACCGTTACAGTGTTTTCGCAAGGGTTTCTCCTGAGCATAAGGTACGGATTGTGAAAGCATTTCAGGCCAGAGGTGAGGTCGTAGCCATGACCGGAGACGGTGTTAACGACGCTCCCGCATTAAATACTGCGGATATTGGCTGTGCAATGGGTATCACAGGTACAGATGTTGCCAAGAATGCAGCCGACATGATTTTGACGGACGATAATTTTGCCACAATCGTTTCTGCTGTTCGGGAAGGGCGTGGTATCTATGATAACATTAAGAAAGCAGTGCATTTCCTTTTATCCAGTAATATCGGTGAAATACTTACTATATTTGTTTCCATCCTGCTGGGTCTTCCGACACCACTTGTTGCGGTTCAGCTGTTATGGGTGAATCTGATTACTGATTCATTGCCGGCAATTGCCCTCGGTGTCGAGCCTGTTGATAAGGATATCATGAAGAAGAAACCCATTCCACCGTCACAGGGAATGTTCGCCAATGGGCTGGCACTCAGGATTGTTCTGGAAGGCTTTATGATAGGCTCCCTCGCACTCCTTGCATTCCTGATCGGCTTTCATTACTATGATACATCGGCTCTACAGCGCTCCCTTCAGGGCAGCAATGCTCCCAATACCTATATTCCCTGGGTTGGCCGTACCATGTCCTTCGCAGTCTTAAGCCTATCCCAGCTGTTTCATTCCTTTAATATGAGAAGCGAACATTCTCTTGCCACGATTGGACTCTTCAGCAATCGGAAGCTGGTATACTCTTTTATCATATGCACCTTTTTGCAGATGATCGTAATTATGGTACCTGGCCTAGCAAAGATTTTTCAGGTTGTACCTTTGACTTTCAGGCAATGGGCGATGACCCTGCTCCTTGCTATGGCTCCGATTCTGATTGTAGAGTTACAGAAGCTCCTGACAGACAGGCATAAAAAGTCGAAAAAATAGTACGAAATTCACAGCTTCCAATAGGTAATTCACTTGAATTATACCTTGTTTCGTTATATAGTGGATTAAGGACAAATTCTTTGTGAGGTGCTGGCATGGAAACAAATACTGCTGTAATGACCACCCAAATGAAGCCTTATGACGATTCTTCCTGGGATCATTGGTTCATGTATGACAATATGCCGTATATCTGGGATCCCGATTTGAATGTCGAGCGGGTATTTAGGAATGTTACCGGGAATATTATTAAGGGATACCGTTGTAATGTCATCGAGACTGTTGAGATAAAGCACGATTAATATACTGAGGTGAAACAATTGAATATAATTACGATTACACATAAATCCATCAATTGCTATCTTGTTCCCCTACAGGAAGGATGGCTCATGGTGGATACCGGCTGGCCGGATACCTTTGCACAGCTTCTCCAGCAATTAAACCAGAACCATATCTCTGTACACGAAATCAACTACCTGGTTGTGACCCATTTTCACCCCGATCATGCGGGACTCGTTCAGATACTGAAGGATCTGGGAACCAATCTGATCATACATGAGTATCAGATCCCTTATATCAGTAAGCTGAATCTCTTTTTTAAGAAGAACCCGAAGGCAAATTTCAGGGATATCACCTCTTCCAATCATATTGTGGTTACTGAGGAGGAGAGCAAAGAATTGCTGAAATCCATCGGTATTGACGGAGCGCTGCTTTCTACGCCGGGCCATAGTGATGACAGCATCAGCCTCGTGATCAATGATTGCTGTGCCTTCGTCGGTGATCTTCCCTCACCACATCTGGTTGAAGCATTTGATGATATTGTGATTGAGAACAGCTGGGATATGATTAGAAAGCATCATATTCATACTGTCTATTCCGGACACAGCGAGCCTTATGAGCTTCAGACAGAAGGCTGATCAGGAACAGCTATTTACCTCTGCAGTCACAAGGTAGATTGAACTTTATTGAGCGTGAAAAGAGAGAATGTGATAACTTACTGTTATCACCTTCTCTCTTTTTTTGTTCCGTAAATGTAATTATAGCTACTTCTGTAAAATTTTCACGAAAGCTTCAGTTTCAGGATTAGAATATCCGGAAAGCATCCTTACCGAGATATCTTGCAGAGCTGCCAAGCTCCTGTTCGATTCGAAGCAGTTGATTATATTTGGCTACTCGGTCAGTTCTGGAAGGTGCACCGGTTTTAATCTGTCCCGCATTGGTAGCAACTGCGATGTCTGCTAATGTAACATCCTCTGTCTCACCGGAACGGTGGGAAACAACTGCTGTCCAGCGGTTATTCTTTGCCATTTCGATGGCGTCCAGGGTCTCTGTCAGGGAGCCGATCTGGTTAAACTTAATCAGTACGGAGTTTGAGATACCCTGAGCAATCCCTTCTCTGATTCGGTTCGTATTCGTTACAAATAAGTCATCACCGACCAGCTGAATCTTATTCCCGAGGCGCTCCGTCAGGAGCTTCCAGCCCTTCCAGTCCTCCTCAGCCAGACCATCCTCCAAAGAGATAACCGGATATTTTCTGCATACCTGATCCCAGAAATCCACCATCTCTTCCACTGTCTTATATTCACCGGATTTCCAGAAGAGATAATCTCCCTTTCTTCCAGCCTTCTCAGCCTCGTCATACATCTCTGTGGAGGCAGCATCAATCGCAATATAGAAATCCTCGCCGGGACGATAGCCTGCTGTCTCTATCGCTTTTACGATATAGTCCAGCGCCTGAGTATCACTTGTGAACTTCGGGGCAAAGCCACCCTCATCTCCGACTGCGGTTACATAACCGTCATTCTTTAATAGCTTTTTCAGTGTATGGAATACCGTAGCACTATGCTCCAGCGCCTGAGAGAAGCTGTCGGCTCCTACCGGCATGATCATAAATTCCTGAATATTCAGACTCGAGTCTGCATGCTTACCTCCATTGATGATATTCATCATCGGCACAGGAAGTGTCTTCGCATTTACACCCCCAAGATAACGGTAAAGGGGTAAATTCAAGGAAGCGGCAGCCGCCTTGGCTACTGCAAGGGATACACCAAGGATGGCATTAGCTCCCAGCTTTCCCTTATTCGGTGTTCCGTCTAAAGCAATCATTCTCGCGTCAATCTCTCCCTGGTCAAGAGCATTCATTCCCTTCACCTCGGAAGCTATCGCATGGTTTACATTATCTACTGCTTTCCTGACACCTGTGCCAAGATATCTGCCTTTCTCTCCGTCACGCAGCTCCACTGCTTCAAAGGCTCCCGTAGAGGCACCGGATGGTACACTGGCTCTGCCAAAGCTTCCATCCGCCAAAGTAACCTCTGCTTCTACCGTCGGATTACCTCTGGAATCCAGTATCTCTCTTCCGATCACTTTATCAATTGTCATATTCTTCATAAAAAGACCTTCCTTTCCGTGAGTTAAAATCATCAGTTATTCTTTTATATTTATTTCCCCAATGATGGAATATATTCGGTTTCTAAGATGAAGTATACCCGTCATTCTTCTGAAAAGGCTGTGATTTGAATCACATACATGCAAATTATGGTTCTTATGTATAATTCATTTTAACGAACTTTCTATTAGGGTGCAAGTGGGATGTGCGAATTTTTGTCTTCTGACCAATTGTTAACCATAGTAAAAATTGATATACTATAGAAATAAGCTAATCTGCAAATCCACATATGGGAAGGAGTTTTTTATGAGTAAATTATTTGAACAATTACAGCCCCACCTGGATCGGGCTATGGCTTTTCAGACTGCCCGCAATCTATTTGAATGGGACGACCAGACCACGGCACCCTTCGGCGCTGCCGAATATACTTCGAAGGTAATCGGAATCCTATCCGATGAATATATGAAAAGCCTGATCAATGATGAGGTGCGATCCCTGCTCTCAAGGCTTAAAGAGGATAATGAACAGGAGGAATTGAACTCCACACAAAAGGCAATCGTAAAGGAGCTTACAAAGACCTATGAGCAGCTGGAGAGCATCCCTCCGGAGGAATATCGAGCCTTTCATGAGTATTCCTCCGTTGCCAATCGCAAATGGGCAAAGGCAAGAAAAGACAACAAATATGAGGACTTTGCCCCGTATCTCAAAAAAATCATAGAATACAAGAAGAAATTTGCGGGTTACCGTGTCAAAGGGGATAAGAAGCCCTATGAGGTCCTGCTGAGTGACTATGATGAATGCTTTATGATAAATGAGCTGGATGCCTTCTTTGATAAAGTCAAGACAGAGCTTGTACCCCTTCTGAAGGAGGTTGCAAAAAAAGCAGAGACTGTCGATAAGAGCTATAATTATCTCAAGTATGATATAGAGAAGCAGAAGGAGTTCTGTAAATACTTAAGCGGTTATGTGGGCTTTGATTTTAACCGGGGTGTGATAGGGGAAAGTGCTCATCCTTTTACGATGCAGCTGCATAATCATGATGTCAGGATATCTGACCGTTATATGGAGGATAATTTAGAAAGCGCCATGTTCTCTATCATTCACGAAAGCGGTCACGCAATCTATGAAATGAACATTGATGACGCCATAACACAGACTCTGGTTGGCGGCGGTGCCTCTATGGGTATGCACGAATCCCAGTCCCGCTTTTATGAGAATATTCTTGGCAGAAGCCGCGATTTCTGGGTTCCGATTTATGACAAGCTGGTGGCTGCCTACCCGGAGAATCTCAGTCAGATTTCGCTGGACCATTTTATTCGGGGAATCAATAAAGCTGCCCCCAGCCTGATCCGAACCGAAGCTGATGAACTCTCCTATTGCATACACATTATTGTTCGTTATGAAATAGAAAAGGCAATCTTCAATGATGAGATCAATATTGATGAGCTTCCCAAGGTCTGGAATCAGAAGTATCAGGAATATATGGGGATGACACCAGTCACAGACACCGAGGGAATCCTTCAGGATACCCATTGGTCTTATGGTGAATTCGGGTATTTTCCTTCCTATGCCATCGGAACCGCTGTTGCTTCCCAGATTTACAGCTGTATGAAGGATAAGATGCCAATCGACGAATATCTGAGAGAAGGTAATCTTACCCCGATCCGTGAATTTCTTCGGGATAATATCCACAAATACGGAGCGGTTAAGAACACCAATCAAATCCTGATGGATGTATGCGGAGAAGAATTCAATGCTGATTATTACGTGAATTATCTGAAGGAAAAATATTCGAAGCTGTATGATCTCTAGATATCTGCTCCTGAACGGCAGCTTATGCGAGCCATGTATATCAATGCTCTTATCGTTGATCCGAAGTCGAGCATTTAATATTTAAACTTATTTCTGCATAAATATTAATTTCTTATTGCATCTTTGCGTAAAACGAGTTAATATGGATACAATCAAAAAACGAAATGAGGTAGGATAAATGAAGCTTTGGGGCGGACGCTTTACAAAGGAAACCAATCAGCTGGTGCATAATTTTAATGCATCCATTTCCTTCGACCAGAAGTTTTATAAACAGGATATCGAAGGAAGCATCGCACATGTTACGATGCTTGCAAAGCAGGAAATTATCTCTGATGACGAGAAAGACCAAATCATAGCCGGTCTGTCAGGAATCCTGGAGGATATTATGAACGGCAGCCTTGTAATTGATGCTCAGCATGAAGATATTCACAGCTTTGTGGAGGCTCATCTGATTGATCGTATCGGAGATGCCGGGAAGAAGCTGCATACAGGGCGCAGCCGTAATGATCAGGTTGCACTGGATATGAAGCTTTATGTCAAAGACGAGATTACCGAGTTGGATGCATTACTGAAAGCCCTGCTGGTATCTATTCAATCCATCATGAAGGAGAATACAACAACCTTCCTGCCGGGCTTCACACATCTGCAAAAAGCGCAACCGGTTACTCTTGCACATCATTTCGGTGCATATTTCGAGATGTTTAAAAGGGATCGTAGTCGGCTTTATGATATTTCGAAACGATTGAATTTATCTCCGCTAGGCTCCGGCGCACTTGCCGGAACCACCTACCCGCTGGACCGGGAATATACCGCAGAGCTCCTTGGCTTTGACGGTCCAACCCTGAACAGCATGGATGGCGTATCTGATCGTGATTACCTGGTTGAACTGCTTAGCGCTTTATCTACTATTATGATGCATCTGAGCCGCTTCAGTGAGGAGATTATTCTCTGGAACAGTAATGAATACCGCTTTGTTGAGCTGGATGATGCTTATTCTACCGGATCTTCCATCATGCCTCAGAAGAAGAACCCGGATATCGCAGAATTAGTCAGAGGAAAGACCGGGCGTGTCTATGGAGCGCTCATATCACTCCTCACTGTGATGAAGGGACTGCCTCTTGCTTATAATAAGGACATGCAGGAGGATAAGGAATTTACCTTTGATGCGATTGATACGGTGAAGGGCTGCCTCGCTCTGTTTCAAGGTATGCTAGTGACAATGAAATTCCGCAAGGATGCGATGGCGGAAAGCGCTAAAAATGGCTTTACCAATGCCACCGATGCCGCTGATTATCTTGTCAATAAAGGGGTTCCCTTCCGTGATGCACATGGAATCGTAGGACAGCTGGTATTGTATTGCATTGAGAAGGATATCTCCCTTGAGTCCATGAGTCTCGCTGAATTTCAAGCCATTAGCCCTGTCTTTGACCAGGACATCTATGATGCCATCAGCCTTGAAACCTGTGTAAACAAGAGAAATACCATCGGTGCACCCGGGCTGGCTGCCATGGAGCAAATTCTGAAGCTGAATGAGGAATATCTGAAAGAAGCATAAAGATAGTTGGAACGTAGAAGCAGAATGAAAATTAAGATAGTTTAATAGTTATGAATCATTCGTAGGTAATTTAAGGGTACCGGCAGTCTGAGCTGTCGGTACCCTTTCTGTTTTAATAATTAATATTTATCTTTTTATTGATTGTTTTTATTCATTATTTTATTGATTATTTTATTGATTATTTTTATTGATTATTTTATTGATTGTTTTATTGATCTATTTTATTGATCTATTTTATTGATCTATTTTTATCAACTGATTACGTTACATAATGGTTCATTACCCTTTTACCCTATGATAGCTGTGTCATGATCACGAAAATATTACCGATAAATACCAGTACCGCAGCTATCGTTGTGGTAAGCTTCTTTTCTACTCTGCCTCTCTTGTTCACAACAGCCAGTATCAGTAGTATCGCAAAGCTAAGCAACAGATAGAGTGCTTTGGGCATGGAATTGACTCTTTCACCGGTAAAGCTAATCTGGGTCGCGATCGTATCCGGCAGTCGAAAATATCCATAAACGTTCAAAACACCTGTAACTGCCACTAGCACCATATGTAGAATAAACATGATATCTTTTTTCATATTCTTCATAATCATCCCTCATTCTTTGCTATTATATACACAGGCTCAATTCACCTGCCGGAAGTTCAATGATTCCAATCCATCCGCTAAGTTTCTCTTATCACGAAGAAAGCGAAGAGACAATCTCCCCGCTTTTCTTATTTTATGATATTAAGTATACCTTAATAATTAACTTTCCCAAACCATTTGATATGAGGATACTTAAATATTGCTTTACTCTTGATCTTATCACCTTCTACGAATTTATGCTCCCAGAACCTTGCATCCAGCGAATCATTCCGGTTATCTCCCATCATAAAATAGCAGTTGGCAGGAATTTCATATGGTCCGAAATTCTCCTTCTCCATAGGCTCCTTCAGATAATTTTCTGTCAGAGGATCACCATTGATATAAACAACACCTTCTATTCCCTCAATCACCTCACCCGGAAGTCCGATGATGCGTTTAATATAGTCCTCTGATTCATCATCCGGATTAGGGAATACTACAATATCCCCACGTTCTGGCTCAGAGAATACATACGCCAGACGATAGGTTAGCACCTTCTCTCCTATCAGGAACGTATTCTCCATAGAAGGTGTCGGTGAAGTGATTTTTAAGATGACAAACCGATTAATTACAAATGCCAGTGCAAAAGCAACGACAATGATGATGACCCAGCTCAAAAGCTCTTTTAGTACTTTCCTATTCATGGTTCTCTCCCTTAAGTTCGCTAATAATGAATTGTACCGAACCAGGACAGATGCGGATATTTGACAATAGCCTTTCCCCTAATCTTATCCTTTGATACAAATTTATGTTCCCAATATCTTGAATCCTCTGAATTATTGCGATTATCTCCCATCATGAAGTAACTGCCCTTCGGTACAATATAAGGTCCGAAATCACTATCGATTTTATCTCTGACGTAAGGTTCCGTCAAGGGTTTGCCATCAATATAAACCAAACCATCCTTTCCCTCAATCGTCTCGCCCGGAAGACCGATTATTCTCTTGATGTAATCCACCGTTTCATCATCGGGATAGGGAAATACAATCACATCTCCCCGCTTGGGGTCGTTGATCAGATAGGCCAACCGAAAAGTAAATACTTTATCCCCGATCATTATGGTATTCTCCATGGAACCCGAGGGAACCTCTACCTTTAAAAGAATAACCTTATTGATTAGGGTTGCCAAAGCAAAGGCAACAACGAATACCAATATCCAGCTGCTTATTTCTTTCAGAATTCTCCTGCTCATCCTGTATCCCCTTAATGTAATAAAATGCAGAACATATAAGCATTATACGCTTCGTGCGTTTCTTTGTAAACAAGAAAGAAGGAATATCCATTTTAGGCAGATTTTCAGCTGCCAGGTCTATGTATATTCCCTCTGCTTTATTATAACATAAATTACACTTTTATAATCGTAAATCTGGAATCTACTGCCATCCATAATCCCGGGAAGAATTTCATGATTTGCCAGATCCCACCTCCGGCCAAGCCAAATTCAGTAATTAATGTAATCTTTGCCGTCATGCTTTTGACATCGTCAAACCATACAATATGCTGAACACCTTCTACTGTCGTATAGTTATAGAAAGGGCATTGCGCGGTTTCATCAAATTGAATTGTCACTCCATATTGAACTCCTCTGGTTATTGCCTCCTGATTACTGATACTTTCTGCTGATGTCTCCCCCTGGACGAAGGGCAGCGGCCAGTCATAAGCATAATTCGGAAGCCCCTGTATAATTTTATCCGGATCAATCACGGATACCCCGTATTCAATCACTCTTCGGACATTGTTTACCGGTGCAGTAGCCATTGGCGGCCCGTAGGTATAACCCCATTCATACGTCATCAGCATGACCCTGTCAGCAACTGCTCCGATTGCCGGATAATCATGTGCTTCATATAGCAAACCGGTCATAGTTCCGGAGGTCTTCGGTGCCAGATTCACTGACACAAAATAACCTTCCGCTGATAGTCTCGTTTGAGCAGCGGCTATGAAGTCTATAAAACTCTGTCGGTCCGTGGGCAATACATATTCAAAATCGATATCCAGTCCGACATATCTTTTAGCCCTCATATTATCCACAATATTATTGATCAGCGTGGTTTGTGCTGTCGGATTGGCAAACATCTGATGAGCAATATCCGTGTCAAAGGTACCGTTAGCACTCATCGGGGCCAGCATCATGACCGGTGACACATTATATTCCTCGGCTATCGCAATCACCTCTTCATCCTCAATAGGTACGAGTTCTCCGGTTGGAGTAAATCCATAGGTAAAGATATAGAGATAGGTCAGAAACGGCAAGGTCTGCCTCAGTACATTCTCTTGAATAAATGGATAGGTAAAGCCGTTGATGATAACCGTATCTACCGGTTCCTCATTGGCATAACTAATCACCAGAATCTGTCCGGGTATCAGAATTCTGGTGGCGGCAATCCTTGGATTATGCTGATACAGACTGGTAACCGTAGTATTATATTGATTAGCAATGGAAGTCAGGGTATCTCCCTGTACAACTGTATGGGTGGTCGAAGGGATACGAATTCCTATGTTTTGTCCGACTAAAAGGTTATCCGGATTGGGCAGTTCATTTTGAGTAATAATCAGCTCTCGGGATATACCATATTGGGCAGCAATGGAACTCAGAGTATCACCGGCACGCACTGTGTGTATCGTCATATTCAACATCCTTTGACTCATCAAAGCTTTGTAATTAATATATGCCGGGTACTACGGATGGTGAAATCTTCAATACAGCGTTGCAGGAAGGCATTTCCTATCGTATAATACTAATAACCATAACTTGAATGTCAAAAAATGCACAACAACATTCATTAATGGTTATAGGAAGAAGAACCTGATAGGATAATAAGAAAAGACAGAAAAGAGGAAAGCAATGAATCATTTTAAAGAGATTTTACCCGAGGTACTTCGAAAAAATCCCTTCCAGCTGATCGGCAAGGAATGGATGCTCATTACCGCAGGCAATGAAGATAAGGCAAATACGATGACTGCCTCCTGGGGCGGTCTTGGTGTCATGTATGGGAAGAATGTAGCATATATCGTAGTTCGTCCGCAACGTTACACCAAAGAATTTCTCGATCGGGAAACAACCTTTTCATTAAGCTTTCTCGATAAAGAATATAGGGCTGCTTTAAACTATCTGGGTACCGTATCCGGAAGAAACGAAGATAAGATCCATAAATCAGGTCTTACTCTTGCCTTCTCTGAGGGAACCCCATATTTCGGTGAGGCCACCAACGTCCTAATATGCAAAAAATTATTCCAGCAGGCCATGCAGGAGGACTCCATCCTGGATGAGAAGCTAAATAGCACCTGGTATCCCGGTAAGGATTATCATATCTTGTATATCGCAGAGGTCACTAAGGTTTTACAGGCCACAAGGTAATGCCCCCAAAAACAAATATCGCTCGGTAATAAGCTGGCAGATGCTGTTTTTATCTATCAGCTTATTACCGGGCGATATTAGCATTCTTTTAACGTTTTAATTCCTTTCCTTTAAAAAGCTTTTACTTCTATACCTTCCTCTCTGAGTGCCTGACGAATTCTTTTTACAAAATCCAATGCTTTTATTCCATCTCCATGGACACATACTGAATCAGCCTTAATTGCAATCTCTTTTCCATTTATTGATGTGATTGACCCCTTCTTTATCATACGGATAACCCGACTAATCGCATATTCTTCATTCTCAATCATTGCTCCCGGTTTACCTCTTGCTACCAAGGTTGCGTCATCCTCATATGCACGGTCTGCAAAAACCTCATTTTTAAAGGTTATTCCTACTGCCTTTGCGGCTTTTTCCATCTGGCTGTTGCTAAGTCCCAATAAGACAATATTAGCATCCATTGCTGCAATAGCCTCGCAAATTGCATATGCTAATTCATAATCCTTCGCTGCCATATTATAAAAAGCACCATGGGGCTTGACATGGTAGAGTGATACGTCAGCAGCCCGACAAAAACCCTCCAGAGCACCAATTTGATACATGGTGTAGGTTTTCGCCTCCTGCGGTGTCAAAGTCATATTCCTTCGTCCAAAACCAAGTAAATCCGGATAACCAGTATGTGCTCCAACGTGTACGCCGTTGGCCTTTGCCATTTGTACTGTCTTCTCCATAATGACAGGATCGGAGGCGTGATACCCACAAGCAATGTTTGCAGATGATATATAAGGAATAACCTCTTCATCCAAACCGAGTGTATATCTTCCAAAGCTCTCTCCTAAATCGCAATTTAAATCGATCTGATCCATTGATTTTCCTCCATATGAATACTAGGTTATTATATTCTATACTTTTAATGCTACGTTCTTAACATCGGTAATAAACATATGACCCGGCGCATGTGTTATGGCGAAAGCGGGTTTTGTAGCCATGAGTACAGCCTGAGGTGTTACGCCACAAGGCCAGAAGGTCGGCACTTCACCTTCCTTAATAGTTACCGGATCTCCAAAATCAGGCTTGTCAAGGTTATAGATACCTATTGCTTCCGGACTTCCGATATGGATAGGCGCACCATGGACTCTGGGCATCGCAGCAGTGACTATAACTGCTTTGGGAACATCCCTGTGCGGAATAGGTCTCATGCTTACCACCATATTTCCTGAAAAGCTTCCGGCTCTTTCACATTCAATATTAGTCAGGTACATCGGAACATTACAATGCTCTTCGATGTGTCTTACTGTAATATTTGCTTCTAGCAGCTCCTCCTCAAAGGAAAAACTGCATCCGATTAAGAAGCTTACCAAATCAGGTTTCCAAAACGGTTCCACATTCGTATATTCACCGGTTACCTTTCCATATTCATATACTCTGTATTTTGGAAGGTCGGAGGCAATATCGGCATCCTTAGCCATATATTTCACTGCTCTGTCGCCAGCATCTAGCACCTCTAGGATTGGACAGGACTTCGGATTTCTCTGTGCAAAAAGCAGGAAATCATAGGCAAGCTCCTTCGGCAAAATTACCAGATTTGCTTGTGCATAACCACCACACATACCTGCTGTAGGAGATGTAATCTTATTCTGTCTAATCAGACTCCTCACCTCTGAGGGAGTATTATATCTATAATCCATAATTACCTCCGTTTTACCGCCATCGATGACACACTCTATGATTATCTCAGTTTCTTCTGGAGTTTGCTCATATCTCTTCTTAGTTTTTTATAAAGCTTATGAGCTTCCTTTAATGTAATTCTTTGAAATCTTATTTCGTCTCCTGGTTTGCACTGCGCAATCCTTGGTATATCCGTAGAAATGACCGTTCCTATTTTTGCATATCCTCCGGTAGTTTGTCGATCCGAAAGCATTATGATGGGCTGCCCGTTTGATGAAACTTGGATGGAACCCAGTGCAATTCCGTCCGATATAATATCCGTAGCTTGTTTGCTGGCAATGATCGGTCCGGAAAGCTTACAAGCCATCCTGTTCGAATCATTTGTCAATTGATAGCTTTCTGTTTCAAAGGTATGTATACCGTCGCTGGTAAAATAATCATCCTGAGGTCCCATCACTACCCTGAGGATCTTTGGTGAAGCAACGGTGTCGGAGTATTGGTAGGTTCGTTTCTCCATATCAGGCAAAATACTTATCGGCCTTACAAATGCTATTTCATCCATTGGTCTTAAAGGCCTGCCATGAAATCCACCGATTGCAATTTTTATATTGGTAGATTTGCTTCCGAAGTATTCTTTGATCTCCAGGCCATTTGCAAAAGCAATATAGCTTCGACAACCTTTTATTGCAAACGTAAGTGCTAAGTCCTCTCCCGCCTTTACAGATACAGCGGTGTTCATAGGAATTTCCCGATCGTTTACCCTTGGCTTCATATCAGCACCTGTCACAGCTATCACATTATCCTTCGTAAAATGAATTGTGGGGCCAAAAAGGGTACATTCTAATACTCCTTCTCCCTTCTCATTTCCAACCAAGTAATTGGCAATTTCCATCGCCATCGTATCTACCGCTCCAGATGGTGAAAACCCTATATCTCCATATCCGATTCTTCCATAATCCTGTACTGTGGTTAATGCACCCGGATTTATTATTTGAATACTCATATTTAGCCCTATTCCGCCTCCTTACACCGATACTGTCCATTTTTAACCAACTCTTCAATACGTATATACTCAGCTTCATCAATTGGTTTAAAATGAATATAATCTCCGGCTTGATAAAGGGTTGGGTTTTCGCGTTCACTATCATAAAGCTTTACTGGAGTTTTTCCGATCAGCCTCCACCCTCCCGGCGAGACAATTGGATAAACACCCGTCTGTTCTCCTCCTATTCCGACAGAACCGGCGGGAATCGATGTTCGAGGATTTGATAACCTTGGTGTCTCCAATCTTTTATCCAGTCCCCCCAGGTAAGGAAATCCCGGCAAAAAGCCCAACATATAAATCAGGTAATTCACACCCGAATGAATACGAATCACCTCTGCTTCACTCAATCCAGTATGCTTGGCGACATCTGTCAGGTCTTCACCGTACTGCCCGCCATAGCATACAGGTATCTCAATAATCCTTTTTGTCTTTGTATTAAGCTCTACCGTCTCCTTAGCAACAGACTGAATATATTTGCATAGCTTCTTATATGTAACTTTTAAAGGATCGTAATACACTAATAGGGAACGAAATGTGGGAACAGTTTCAATGACACCCTTGATTTCATTCTTTCTTAAGCTTTGATTCAACTGCCTGACCCGATCATTACAGGCTGTGCTTATTTCATTACCAAATTCCACAACGAGTGCTAAATCTCCTGCCGGTAATATCCTCATTACTGCCTCTCTTTCTGAAAGAATCCCTTCTCTATGACTTTGTCAAACCAGTGATCCGTTCTTCCTTCGTGCTTCATTGCATATCCTACACACTGACGCATGAGTTCAACAATATTCACATTCATTTTCGTATTAAAGCCATCAATTCCGGGAATTAGGGAACCTGTCATATCAATAACCCCATTTCTTGTAGCAACTCGCATCACTTCCATTTCCATTTCTCCCTTATGGAAAATATCCAGGTCTTTTTTAAGGAAAGCAATAGCAGCCATGAGACCATAGCAGCCCCAATCAGACACCGTTGCAGTGATAATATTGTCTGCACTTGTTTTTGACAGAATCCCGCCATGACAATCACACTTACACTGATTTTTTGAAGTGTAAGGAATATATTTCTTGATATGCTCTGCTATGGTACCCATACCAATTTCATTTCCCAAATCACCTATGGCAAAGTTGAGCACTCCTCTATCCTTTAGCTTCTGAAACAAAACATCAGTCTTTGCCTCAAGCTCGGTAATATTTATGCCAATTGAATTATGATATTCTCCGCATTCATTCGCTCCGGGTGCCTCGATTGCAATCACAGCCTTTGGAAGTATTGCGGAAATAATTTGTTCCGCTTGTTCCTCCGCTTTACTACTATCCTTCGTAAAATTAATTACTCCCATGGAAATAGGAAGTGTCGCAACCTTATCCAAATCCTCATAGCAATGAAGCCCGACAACTCTTGCACACTCTTTTACAGCTTCGAAGTTATCTTCGGGACAAATGATCACAGGTTTTGCATCAAAAGCCTGCACCAGGGCACGGGCAAGCAGCATGGAGCTTACAATTCCATCCATTTCCGGTGCTCTATGAGGAAGTAATATGAAACCGGTGAGAATAAAAACAAAGTCACCGTTCTTTATATTCTCAACCATTTTTTTTGCACAGTGCATTGTTAGTGGCTCTCCCGTATATGCCCTACTACCGGCATATAGAATACGACAGACTCCATAACCTCTGGGATCTAGATTCATCAGTGTGTCCAGGTTCTCACCCATGTGATATATCATCAATTCCTCTTTCGTCATGGATCATTTGGCCTCCTTCTGATTTGTGGCTACTAAGTATTCATCCATTAGCGCTGCCTGTAATTTATGAAGGAGCTCCGGCGCTTTACCTCCGACCTTCTTACCATCTATCTCATACGCTGACAAGCAGAAATTACTTGAAGAACTGATGATAACCTCATCTGCCTCCATCATTTCTTGTACCGTAAATACCGTTTCCTCTACCGGAATAGTTAATTGCTTGCACATTTTAATCAAATGTGCTCTGGCAATTCCCGCCAGAATATAGTGATCTGCCGGAGGTGTAATAAACTTTCCATCCTTAATAATATGTAGATTGCTATGCGAGCATTCAGTTACTCTTTCTCCACGATGGAATACTATCTCATCGCAGCCAGCCAATTCACCTTTTTGCGAAGCCATGACATTCGGTATTAAATTCAGAGTCTTTATATTACAATGTAAAAATCTTGTATCTTCTATCGTAATAAGCTTTAATTGCTGCTTCGGATCACCTATCTTGGATGGTCTAATCATAATCCATAATTTCGCTTCTTGATCAGGAAATACGTGCTTTCTGGGAGCAACCGCTCTGGTAACCTGCCAATAGACAAAAAGTTCGTCTCCATCTACCTTATTTACCATCTCAATCAGAGTCTGTTTCAACTCCTCCTTGGTCAGCGGAATTTTAATTTGCAGTAACCCGGCACTATTAAAAAATCTTTCCACATGCTCCTCCAGATTAAATATAATATGATTACCGGCACAGGTGGCATCATAGACTCCATCTCCGTAGTAATGCACTCTGTCATCAAAAGGCACCGTCATATTTTCAATTAAATCATATTTACCGTCGTAGTATCCTAAATTCTCCATTCATCTGCACCTGATTTCTAATAATTTTATTCAATCCTAATCACCTATTCTTAATGTAACGTAGTCCTTAATAATTTGAACTGTTTTCTTATACCCCAGTTTACTGGTATTGAGACACAAATCGTAATTATCTGGATTTCTCCACTTTCTACCGGTGTGATAAGTATAATAATCACTCCTGAATTTATTATTCTTAGCTATATATTTCTTAGCTTCTTTCTTATTGCAGACAAGCCGCTCCATCACGTGTTGAGTGCAAATATCTTCATCCGCTGTGAGGAAAATGGAGATCATATCTTTTCTATCCCGCAAAATATAATCACCACATCTTCCAATTACAATATAGGATTCTATCTCAGCAAGATTCCTTAGTACTTTTGCCTGATAATTAAAAAGGTTATTATCTGAAGTAAAATTATCACTTTCCGGAGGTATCAATTCTCCGTTATAAACCTTTTTAGAAACGTGATACAAAATAGTCTTTTTTACCGTTTCGTCTGCTTCCAAGAATAAGGCTTCATTAATTCCACTGTCTTCTGAAGCCAAGCGTAAAAGTTGCCTGTCATATAGTGCAATTCCATACTCTGCTGCAAGCATTTTACTGATAGTGGTTGCCCCACTTCCGCAGGTTCTCGTAATAGCGAGAATAAAATGTTCCATACTTATCTCCATTCCGCCGCCCAAACGCGCCATCGCTAATCACAAATAACTCACAGGCTATTTGCGAGACTATTGACCAAGATATGCCTTTCGAACTCTGTCGTCTTCCAGCAGTTCCTTGGCTTTACCACTAATTGTAATATTTCCGGTCTCCAAAACATATGCTCTGTCTGCGATACTAAGTGCCATTTTTGCATTCTGCTCAACCAAAAGTATTGTTATCCCAATATCATGGCAATATCGAATGATACTGAATATTTCCTTTACCAGGATCGGCGATAGTCCCATGGAAGGCTCATCAAGTAATAATATTTTAGGATCTGCCATTAATGCTCTGCCCATTGCCAGCATCTGTTGTTCACCACCTGACAATGTTCCTGCCAGCTGCTTGTATCTTTCCTTTAATCTCGGAAAACGTTCAAATACCATCCCGAAGTTTTTTTCAAGCTCACTTTTATTTTTCTTCGAAGAGTAAGCTCCCATTTCCAGGTTCTCCAAAACAGTCATATCCGGGAAAATATGTCTTCCTTCCGGAACATGGCTAATCCCATATTTTATCAATTTGCTCGCATCCGTTACACATAGGTCAAGCTCTCCGTAGGTAATTGTACCGCTTTTTGCGGTCTTTAGACCTGTAACTGTATGTAAAATAGTTGTTTTTCCGGCACCGTTCGCTCCGATTAAGGAAACAATTTCTCCATCCTTGACCTCCAGACTTACTCCATGAATCGCATGAATAGCACCATAGGAAACATGTAACTCTTTAATAGATAGCATATGTATTCACCCCCTTATTCGTCCTCTTTACCGAGATAAGATTCAATTACTCTGGGATTATTTGCAATCTCCTCCGGTGTACCAAAGGCTATTGTTTCACCATAATCAATCACCTGAATTTTTTCACAAATCTTCATAACTAAGCTCATATCATGCTCTATCAGTAATACAGAAATATTAAATTCTTTTCGAATGAAATTAATAATGTCAAGTAATTCAGCTGTCTCAGTAGGATTCATACCTGCCGCAGGTTCATCTAAAAGCAGTAATTTCATATCAGTAGCAAGAGCTCTTGCTATTTCAAGCCTTCTTTGCTGTCCGTAGGGAAGGTTCTGAGCCACCACATCAGCCTTATCTAAAAGCTTCACTACCTTTAACAATTTCCTTGCCTTTGCATCAATTTCTGCTTCTTCCTTCCAATAACCCGGCAACCGAAAAATTGCCGAAAAAACCGAATAATTCATTTTCATATTCATAGCAACTTTTACATTGTCAAGCGCAGTCATTTTCTTAAAAAGACGTATATTTTGAAAAGTTCTTGCAATGCCTGACTGTACTACCTGATGTGTCTTTTTTCCGTTCATTTTCTCACCATTCAGGAAAAAAGCACCTTCTGTAGGCTTATATACTCCTGTAAGCAAGTTGAATACTGTTGTTTTTCCGGCACCATTTGGACCAATGAGGCCGTACAATTCGCTTTTTCCTATTTCAATATTGAAATCACTTACTGCCTTAAGTCCTCCAAATGAAATCCCTAAATGTGATACTTTTAATACAGGTTCTTCTGTACTCATGATTTACTTACCTCCTTCTTTTTAGCTTTACTAAATAATTTAGAAAGAGTACCTGTTAAAGAGAATTCATAGGTTCCAAAAATACCACTTGGTTTAAATATCATTACCAATACCAATATAATCGAGTATGCAAGCATACGATAATTTGAAAATTCTCTCATTGCCTCCGGCAATGCTGATAAGAAGGCTGCCCCGATAATAGAACCGGTTAATGATCCGGTACCACCAATGATCACCTCCGTCAGAAATTCTGCTGAATACATGAAATTAAAATTCGTAGGTATCATAGCGGTCATATAATGTGCATACATTGCGCCACCTATTCCGGCAAAAAAAGCTGAAATTGCAAAGGTTAATACCTTATAAAAGGTAACATTAATTCCACTGGAAGCTGCAGCAATGTAATCTTCACGAATAGCCGCTACCGTGCGGCCAAATCTGGAGCGCACGTACATATACATAAAGGTCACGCAAATTACCATAACCCAAAAGCACCAGTAGAAGTTAGAAAGCTTTGTAATACCACTCATCGTCTTTCCTCCTCCGGTGATTTCAAAGTTACAAAACGCAACTCTAATAATTTCCGCAAATGCAATAGTAACAATCGCCAGATAATCTCCTCTAAGTCTTAGTGCCGGTATCCCAACCAACGTTCCTGTGATTGCTGCAGCGATACCACCTGTCAGCAACGCAATAACAAAAAGTACGATACTCGGTATTCCTTTACCCACCAGCATATTTGTCACAATTGCTGAGCTGTAGGCTCCCACAGACATAAATCCGGCATGGCCCAGTGAAAATTCACCCATGAACCCTGTTAATAGATTAAGCGAAGTTACCATAATAATGGTATAGCTTGCTGTAGTAAATACACCTTTTATGTAGTTGGTTCTAGTTCCCAATACTCCTGAATTAAAAAGTATCGAAAACGCAAAAAAGATCAAACAAATTCCTATAAAATTAATTAAATATGTCCACTTTTTATTAATGAATATATTCATTTTTCCACCTACACTTTCTCGCCAATATTTTTACCCAGTATACCAGATGGCTTTACAATTAATACGATGATTAAAAGGCTATAGGTAATCGCTTCATACCAACCGGGAGCGATATATACCTTTACGAAAATTTCTACTAGCCCAACGATCAAACCACCAATCATAGCACCCGGAATACTTCCTATACCGCCAAGAACAGCTGCAACAAAGGCTTTTAATCCCATCATACTTCCCATATCCGTTGTACATCTTGGATAAGTACTACAATACATAAGCGCAGCTATTGCAGCAAGTGCAGAACCGATACCAAAGGTAATCGTAATTATATTATTTACTTTAATCCCCATTAGAGTAGCTGCCTGTTTATCCTGTGGAACTGCTCTCATGGCCTTACCTAATTTTGTCTTTTTTACAAACATCTGAAGTGCAATCATCATGATGATACCGATACCCAAGGTAAGCAGATATTTCGCTTGTAATTTGGCTCCCAGAATATCAATGGATGCACGATTAAAAATGGCTGGTACTGATTTTGGATTAGCTCCGAATACTACCATTGCCAAATTCTCTAAGAAAAGGCTCATGGCTAGGGCAGTGATCAAGGCTGTCATAGAACCCGCTTTACGTACAGGTCTATATGCTACAATCTCAACAGTAATTCCGACTACAGTACAAACAGCAATAGCGATGAATACTGCCATCCAGGGCGGCATACCAGCATGAATCATTAATGGTATCGTATAAAACAATGTATAACTACCAACCATGATAAAGTCACCGTGTGCAAAGTTAATCATACGAATAATACCATAAACCATGGTATACCCAAGAGCTATTAATGCGTATATTGCCCCTTGATTTAGGCCATTTACCATACTTTGAATCAATAACGACATATCAAATACCTGTCTTTCCGAATATAAATTAATAACATACAACGCAGTTTGATTCCTGCGTTGTATGCTATTGTATACTCTATTTTTATTCTTTACTGTTCTACGGCTCTAAAGTTTTTAACCACTTAACCTTACCAGCATCATATGTATTGATAACAACGCTCTTGATAGCATTACGATTTTCATCCATCGTAAAGGTGCCCCCCACTCCGGTAAATGTCATACCAGTCATACCTTTTACTAAAGAAGCCGTATCCGTACCACCACCATTTTTTGCTGCTTCAACTAACATATATATCGCATCGTAGTAGAGTGCTGCACAAGCAGTTAAGCTTTCAACACCATAGTTCTCTGTATATTTCGTAACAAATTCCTGAACAGCAGGTGCTGAATCTTCGGATGAATAATGGTTTGTAAAGTAACATTTATTAAAGTAGGATTCCAGACCTGTTGTGTCTGAACCATCCCAACCATCGCCACCCATAATGATACCTTCATATCCGGCATCTCTTACCTGCTGTACTAACAATGGCACTGTATCGAGGAAGGCAGGATAGAATAAGAAATCTGCGCCAGCTGCAACTGCCTGTGAAGCCTGTGCCGTAAAATCGGTATCCTTCGTAGTACATTCACCGGTATATACAATTTCAATCCCGTTTGCCTGTGCATTCTCAACAAATGCATCCTTAAGACCATTGGAATAATCATCATCCTTTGCATAAATAATAGCTGCCTTTGTAACGCCCTGTTCTTTTGCAAATTGTGCTGCCATCTTGCCTTGATAAGGATCAATAAAACAATCTCTAAAAATTGTAGGTCCAACTTCTGTTACTTTTTTATTCGTAGCTCCTGTTGCAAGTAATAACATATTTTGCTCTTTTGCTATCTCGGCCATAGGTAAGGTAACAGATGAGAAAAATGCACCAACAACTGCTTCCGGTGAGCTTGGCTCCAGACTATTGTAGGCATTCACTGCCTGTTTAGAATCACTGGCATCGTCAACAATTTTAACGATTTCAACTTTAATCTTACTGTCACTTCCATTAATTTCATCTGCTGCCATGGTTACTGCATTCTTAGCGCCTTCACCATAGATAGCGCTACCGCCTGTGATCGTACATACAACTCCGATACGGACAATGTTGTCTTCTTCACCTGATGTTGATGAAGCTACTTCAGTTGAAGAAGCATCTGAAGTTGTTGGAGTATCCGATGTTTCTGATTTTGTTGTACTTTTACATCCTGATAGAATTGATACGATCAGGGCAGTAATAAGTACCAAAGATAACAATTTCTTTTTCATAAATTTCTACCTCCATATTATTGTAATATAAAAGAGCTTCAGCCCTTATCAATGATTATCCTTTTCAGATAATCATTGATAATTGTTGAAACTCTTTCGTTTCCTTTGGATATATTAATCGTTTTGTGAAAGAAAATATAATGAAAACAATAAAAAAGTAATGAAAAAAGGGCTTCAATATTTATCAATGATCACCATTTTAGATAATCATTGATAACTGTTGAAACCCCTTCGTTTCCTTCTAATATTCAATCTGTAAAATAGAGCTAATCTGAATACCAGATGAGAAGAAATGCAATTATCTGATAATATAATTTTTATTGCTTTATTATAGTACTAATATTAATATAATGCAATCACAATTTTATATATAATCATATTTGTGACGAACGCTAATCCTCCCTTAAAATATCCTATGATTGAGTTGCATGTGAGAGAGATTGTTCCTTTCTCTGGCATCCAATATTTCACAATAATTGATATCTGCATCATATGTCGGTATAAGCTCTGAAGCGGCCATTTCATCCTTCTGTTCATCGTCTTTATTAGAATAATCCTAGGTTTGCGAAATAATAAATAGAATTATTTTCTTAGAATTACGTTGATTTTACAGAATTACGTTGATTTTACAGAATATAATTGACAGTCATTTTTTACTGAAGTAAAATTTAACTATCCTTGATTATTACATAGAGGGGATTATAAAATAATGAAGAAAAGCATAATATAAAATATTTTATGTTATCACTTGGGGTTGGTATAGCAATGGGGTTGATATGAATTACAGTGCGAAGCAGTTATCTAATATAGCGAAAAATATGGTTGATGATATCAGCCGTTATACGACTAAATAATAAACAATTCAAAGGAGACACCATGGAAAAAAGAGCATTTGGTAATACAGGTTTAGAAACTACTATTTTAGGCTTTGGTGGTTTTCATTTATTAGAAATACCGGTTGCTGAAGCTAACTACTTATTAAACCGTTATCTGGATGCAGGCGGTAACTATATCGAGACGGCTGCAAGCTATGGGAACGGAGAGTCCGAACGAAAAATCGGACAATGTGTATCAGGCAGAAGAAGTGAATATATCCTTGCCACGAAAACAGGGGAAAGATCGAAGGAACAATGTCTGAAATCACTTGATCAGAGCTTAGAGAATTTAAGAACCGATTACGTGGATTTATTTATAATGCATGCTGTCGGTACAATGGAAGAGCTGGATCAGCTCTTATCTCCGGGAGGAGCAATCGAGGGAGCTTTACAAGCTAAAAGTGAAGGTAAGATTAAACATATCGGTATCTCCATGCATGGTCAGCCGGATGTACTTATAAGAGCACTCAAGGAATTTCCGTTTGATGCTGTCATGACCACCATTAATTATTACGATCATTTTAATTTTCCGGAAATCCAGTCAGAACTGGTGCCTCTGGCGCAATCACATAATTCAGCTATAATATTAATGAAGCCGGTAGGTGATGGTCTTCTGTGGCGTTCTGCCGAGATAGCCTTTAGGTATGCCTTCAGCCAACCTGTATCCCTCGTGGTCGCAGGAATCAATAACCGTGAGATCCTGGAAGCTGATTTAAGCTACGCAGAACATTTTACTCCTATGACAACCAAGGAGGTTGATGAGTTATACGAAAATGCCCCGGAGCTCGGTACCTATGTATGCCGACAATGTGGCCTCTGCCTTCCTTGTCCTGAAGGAGTACCGATTACCGAGATATTCCGGTATGAAGGCTATTTTGATCGCCAGATGGCAGATGGTATTGTAACCAATGCCTCTGATTATGCTCTCAAAGAACGGTTACGCTTCTGGTTTGGCAACAAAAATATGGCGATGAAGAGATATTCCGCCCTAAAGGTGAAGGCAGACCGCTGCACGGGTTGCGGTGACTGCCAGCCAAAATGCCCATATCATATTGATATAATCAGAAAGCTGTCCATTGCTGATTATAAGCTTGCTGAGAAAGAGATGTATTAATGAATAAATGATCTCTATCAGCATATGAAATCTACTGATTAAAGAATATTTACTGATGATCTAATGACATATGAGATGTTATGACCCTTGACATACATACTTACTCATGATACCTTATTGATAGTAAATTATAGGAAGGAAGGTGACGTCATGCTTTATAATTTATCAATTACAAACAACTGTAAATGGTATCCGCGCAATCTGAAACGGCATGACGTTATTTAACGCCTCCGGTTCATAACAAGTAAAATATTCAATACAATTTAACTTGTTTCAGTCCGTTTTGAAGCCCGGGTAATGCACCCGGGCTTTTTTTTGCCTATTTTTGAACAAATATCAACCACCTTAAAGTATTGTAAAGGAGACTAACTATGAAAAGCAAAAAACCAAAAGCATTGATGCTTACAAGAGAATCTCAGGAGGATCGCAAGAAAAGGGTTTCTTGCGGCATCCAATATCGTCCAGCTGTTTTTGTAATCAAGAAAAAGCGGCAGAAATACAAAAAGGATTATCGTGAGGAACTGTAACAAATCCGGAGCATACCTTGCTACTCCCAATCCTTACATACATCCACCCAGGCTGTGCAGTCTGCGTATTCCTGTAATTCCTCACAGGTTAGTTCGATAGCAGAATTACTGCTACCGCAGGCAGGATAGATTGTCTCAAATCTCTTCAGAGATACATCAGCATAGACGGGTAACTTCTGCTCCAGACCAAAGGGGCATACCCCACCGACCGCATGTCCCGTATATTGGAGTACTTCCTCAGGAGTCAGCATCTTTGCTTTTCTATTGAATTCCGCCTTGAATTTGCCGTTATCTATTCTGGCATCTCCTGCCGCAATTAATAACATCGCTCCCTCTTCTGTCTTGAAAGACAGAGTCTTTGCAATTCTTGCGGGCTCCACACCCAAAGCATTGGCTGCCAGCTCTACTGTCGCACTGGATGTCTCAAATTCAAGAATATCCTGCTCTCTTCCCCACTTGCTCAAGTACTTTCTAACCTTATCAATAGCCATGGTGAACCTTCTTTCTGTAATAAATTATGTTATATATGTTAAGTTAAATTAACCATTCTTTAATTAATAATAATGATATTAATAATGATATATATTTTTTGCGATAAGGCTTCAATCATTCTCAGAACCCCTTGTAATCCATTGTTTCTGAGATCGGTATTTGTTTCAATAAGCTATATCATAAAACTCTGAAATCGCTCTATTCTGGATTACTGTTCTCAGAGCTACTCTTTCTTCGCATAATTACCTCAAGGTACTTATCTGCTACAAGCAGAGAATTGCCCTCTCTGACCATGGCAAGACACTTCCGGTAAAGACTTGGATTTAAGCCCATAACGATCAGTTCCTCCTCTGATATAGTATTATACTGATCATCGTTTTGAGAATCCACCTCCGACAGTTCCGGCTTTTTATGATAGGCTTCCGTTTCCGACAGTTCCATCCTAAGCCGATAGGCTTCCCGCTCTTCCTGCTCTATCTTTTTACGATAGGCTAACATCCTCTCCTGCTCCGTCTTCTCAAGCTGCCTTCTCTCCTTCTGGAGGTTATTGAGCTGATCCTGCCTCTTCTGATAGCTCAGCTTTTCCTGCTCAATCGTCCGAGAAAGCTTGATACATTCCTCAGCAAAGCTGCCTTTTGGCATACCGCTCCAATCGAATTCTATTTCTCTGATTGGGTAAGTCTTTTCAACACATTGAAACTTCCGTTCAGTGCTTAGTCGATAACTGATACTCTTCTTAAAAGTCAGGGTCTCCTTATCCGTATCCAGAAAAGCCAGATAACCCATAGAATTCTGAATCAGGGTCTGATACCAATCAGGTTGCTTCGTCTTCTTATCCAGGCGTTTACCCAGTATATAGATGACAGGGATACCCTTCTCCTGATAAAAGTTATCCCTTTCCCGGTATTTATCAAGACTTGTATTCTGTAGACGGTAATCCACAGCCATTCTATGCTCTCCATCCGTACAGTACAGGGCAGCAACCATTCCGTTTATCATTCGGTAACGCGCCTGAATATTACTTCCCGGAAAGCTTCTCTCCAGCAAGTGATATAACAGCCTCTTACCCTTCTTTAATTCCTCCGATTCCGTACCACTGCCATAATCACAGGCTTCAGTATCATAATGTGCAAAATAGGGTTCCTTAATCGGACCGGCCGCCAGATAAACCGGAGCACTACATTCCACACAGGTCAACTTTCGTCCTGCTGCAGCCTCCTTCCAATCAATCACCTTATCCTCATAATAATAGCCGGAAGCATCCTTCAGCTCATAAGTACATAATATTTTCCCCTGATAACAGCAATTTTCCATCTGCCCATCTCCGTTATTCTATCCGAACTTATCCTCTACCGTATCATAGTATAAATTCTTCCAAATAGCAATACAAAGACATTAGAAAAGGATGCCTTCCTCCGTTACCGAAAGAATGCATCCTTACTATTCCTGTAGGTCCTTACAGCACAACAGAAACTGATTCTGCCTGATAATTGTGCCTTTGTACCAATTCATTTTCCAGCTTCTCCAGAGTTATCTCAAAAAACATAAGGATAGCATCCACGACTTTATAACACAGCTCAATGATATAATGGATATCGCCTTTTACATTTTTAATCGCCTTCAGATATTCCTTGTGGGTTTTCATAATGAAATGACTGATTTCCTCTATGGTATGAAATTTCTTCTTCTGTGCTCGTTCTCTTCTTGAAGCATCACTCTCCACATAATTCTTCAGGGAATATTTCAATTCCTTCTCATAAAAGCAATGCTCGGTAAAGCTTCCGTCAAAAATTGCATTGTGGGGAAAGGTACAATAATCTGAAAGATAATGGGTTACTACTCCGAGATGTCTTGCATAATAACTGCTGATACCCCGATTGATATCATAATCAACGGTGATTTTTCTGATTTCTTCAATCAGAATCTCAAAGGTCTCATCAATCGTATGTCTCTTTGTTAAAAACGATGGTTTCAAATCCGGAAGTATGCTTCCGATATAAAAAGCTTTCCTATGATCACTCAAGTCCTGCACATTCATGTTATTCATCAGGTACTTCGCAAGTGAAATATGTGATTTTTTTCTCACCTAATATCCTCCTTGGAACAAAAACATCAGATCGATCTATAGAATGAAGTTAAGAATGAAACTCAAAACCACTCTGTCCTAAATAATAAACCTTTTTCGTAATTTTCACAATAGGAATCAACAATAACCGAATAGCATTTTTTAGCTAAACAGGAAAATTTCGATATTTCTTATGGTTGATTTATAAGATGAAAGGGTCAAAAGGTGCTTCGCACTTCTTTTTGAAGCAATCGGATGCTATTACAAGTAAGCTTGCTTAGCAACCTATAACTTCAGAAAAGCACCCTCAGTGCTTTTGACGCTTCATCTATTAAATTAATATGAAAATAAACCCAGAAAACTTGACATTGCAGCCGTCTTACTGTAAGATGTGAAATTGTATGAGTAACAAATTACCGATTATATTAGGAGATGATTTTGTGGGCCTCGAAGACGCCACGCAACCGATTATATTGATTATCCTGTTTATCCTGTCCGCTTTTTTTACCTGCTCGGAAGCAGCACTCAATGGTGTGAATAAGCTACGGATTCGCACTCTGGAGGACGACGATGTAAGAGGTGCAAAAACTGTAAGTAAATTGATAGAAGAACCCCGAAAGATGTTAAGTGCCATCCTGATCTGCAAGAATGTAATGAAGCTTTCAGCTTCCGCTCTGGCAACCACTATGGCAATTGAATATTGGGGTAATGCTTGGGTGGGTTTATCCATCGGCGTACTTATTCTTCTGTATCTAATTTTCGGATCAATTATACCTAAGACGATAGCTACAATCTATCCTGAGAAGGTAGCCCTAGCAATCGGAGGTCCGATTTACTTAGTCACCAAGCTGCTGACACCATTATCCTTTATTCTGAACAAGATATGTAATAGTATCATGATGTTATTCCATATCGATGCAGAAGCCAAAACCGCTGCAATTACTGAGTCCGAATTGAGAAATCTGCTGGATTACAGCCATGAGGAAGGTGTCATAGAGAGTGAAGAACGTAGGATGATAACCAATGTAGTTGATTTTGGTGATGCCCTAGCTAAGGATGTTATGGTACCCCGTACCGATATGGCCTTCGCCAATGTCGATTTTACCTACGATGAATTGGTACAGGCATTTTCAGAAGAGAAATACACCCGTATGCCTGTCTACTCTGAAACCCGTGATAACGTCATCGGTATCGTCAATCTGAAGGATGTCTTCTTCTACAAAGGAGATTCAAAGGACTTCAATATCGTCGATATCATAAGGGACCCTTACTTTACTTACGAGTATAAGAAAACCTCCGAACTGCTGATTGAGATGCGTAGGAGCTCTATCTCACTGGCAATTGTATTGGATGAATACGGTGCAACCGTCGGTCTGATCACGATTGAGGACTTGTTGGAGGAAATCGTCGGAGAAATCCGCGATGAATATGATGATGACGAAGAAGACAGCATCATGATGTTGTCTGAGAACGAATATATGATAGATGGTTATACCAAGCTTGACGAGATAAATGAAGTGTTCAAACTCGAGTTAGAATCCGATGACTATGACTCTATTGCAGGACATGTTATTTACCTCCTGGATCATCTTCCGGAGGAGGGTGAGTCCGTGACTGAAGGCAACATCGTATTTACCGTTGCTTCGGTAGATAAGAACCGTGTGGACAAGGTTCACATGCTAATCAAGGATGAGTCAGCTGCGCCTGCAGAAAAAGAAGAATAAAGATAAAAGGAACGTCTCAATGAACGTTCCTTTTTTTATGCCAATCTTCACAGATGGAGTCTATCTACCAAATTAATTCACGTTTTTCTTTTGGCTGTCCGTAGCATATTGTACCGAATTGTCAGATGTTCTTCAATAAATGCTTCCTAGAGTGCAGATACTACGATAAACGACTGCTTCATCGGTCATATTTAAAAGCGTTTGACTTAATTTGTAAATTATCCACGGCGATATGTTGATAATGTGGATAATTGGTAATATTTGGTTTTTAATAATTTAGACGTAAGATGACTTATCTCTGTTGTTAAATAAGATTACTAATCTAAAGGAGCTGACCATATGCCATTTCTTAACCCAGATCACAAGCCAATCATCAGACACCCCATCGGTCATCCGGTAGCCGTTCGCGCTGCCTTCAACACCATCGGACAATTCGTCCCCCGTTCCTTCTGCATTGAGGATGATACAGAAGAGCTGTTCAAGTATCAGGTAAGTTCTATCAAAGCAATTAAGGAGGATCAGTGCTCCGTGAAAATATTTCATTGCACCTATGATGCTTATGGTTACCGAAATGATATTGTGCTTTGTTACGATATTACAAAACACCATTGGGTCATAGTATAAATCAATTTTTCCTATTGACAATTCTGCTTAAATTGTATACAATCTAATTGTAAATAATATTCGTAACGAGAAAGGATAAAGTTCATGGGTCTTTATGATTTTATTGTAAAGGATAATCAGGGTAAGGATGTTTCCATCAGCAACTATCGGAATAAGGTACTTTTAATCGTCAATACTGCTACCGGCTGTGGATTTACACCCCAATATACAGGTTTGCAGATGTTGTACGATAAATATAAAGACCAAGGCTTTGAGGTTCTTGATTTCCCCTGCAATCAATTCGCAGGGCAGGCACCAGGTACAGAAGAAGAAATTCAGACCTTTTGCACTACGAGATATGGAACCACGTTCCCGCGATTTGCGAAGATTAAGGTCAACGGCAAGGAAGCCGATCCCTTCTATATATACTTAAAGCAACAAAAAGGCAGCACTCTGGGGGACAGAATCAAATGGAATTTTACGAAGTTCTTAGTTGACCGCTCAGGTAACGTAATCAAGCGCTACGCTCCCTCCGATACTCCGGAGAGCATCGAGAAGGACCTGGAAGCTTTGTTATAGAACTTCCATCGTATTTATCTGTGATTATGAGCGCTCATGATACGACAGCTGGTAACAGATGTTATAGAATAATTTCAGAAAGGATAAGTATCACGGCAAGGCCGGATACATGGTGACACTATGAATGTATATGATTTCAAAGTAATGGATAAGTATGGAGATGAAATATCTTTATCGGATTATGAGGGCAAGGTCCTCTTGATCGTAAATACCGCTACGCTATGCGGGTTTACACCTCAATACGATGCCCTCCAGGATATTTATGAGAAATATGCCAACGAAGGCCTTGTCATCCTTGATTTTCCGTGTAACCAGTTCGGTAATCAGGCTCCCGGGACAGATCAGGATATCTATACCTTCTGTGAAGCCAATTATGGTATCACCTTCCCTACCTTCTCTAAGATCGAGGTAAACGGTGAGCATGCACACCCCCTATATCAATACCTCACCTCACAGAAGGGCTTTGCTGGCTTCGATCTAGCCCATCCGATTGGCCCGAAGCTGAATGAGATCCTATCTGCAGCTGATCCCGATTTTGCCAGCAAACCAAGCATCAAATGGAACTTCACCAAGTTTCTCATTGATCGTAAGGGCAATGTCGTGGAGCGTTTCGAACCTACCGAGGATCTATTCATCGTAGAGGATAAGATCAAGGAATTGATATAATACAGTTGAGATAAAACATTAATATAAACTAAACGAATGGCGAGTCTATCAGGAATGAAATCCTATAGCCTCGCCATTGCCCTGCAGTCGTGTAGTTTTCTGCATTTTAATATACTAATTGAGATATAGATAAAAGATTATGGATTTAAAGATGAAATGATTTTATTAGAATTGCTAGAACTAATAGAAACTAAAGATTAAAATCTACACCTCAATGATATTGCATTGTATCATATTTATCTCGGTTCCTTTATTTGTTTATATTGTAATTTTTACTGACTGTAAATGTCAACCATATTGTGCAGCTCATCGCTCACAATATTTGTAATTAATAACACTTCCATCATCGTCTAATTCCAAATTATTCATAAATATTGCATAAGCCTGTTCAACGAAACTGCTTTCCTCTTTTATTGTGGAGTCGATATAATCAATTCCCTCTAAAGTTGGGTATCCCAATGTTCCATGTGCAAACCAATAACTGAATTGTCGAACCGCTCCACTAATATACATACTGACTTTCACAACCTATAGCCTCCATTTCTCATTTTAAATTAGCCTAAAGAACCTATCGTTTGATCCAACTTATAAAAAATCGAACTAATTATTCATTATCACTTTGTCTTTTTTGATTGTAAACTTTTGAACATTGTAGACAAAGACCTATCTCATCAACTTCAAGTGGTTTAAAATATTTTCGAATATTATATGCCGCTATAGAGTGTTCTCTACTAATGTGTTCAGGCATTTCAGGCTTATATCCTTTACTTTAACATATAGGGCACTGATTTATCCACTTTAATAATTCAGGATACATTTTTAAATATAACTCGCTATCTTTTTTTAATTTCACTTTACATCCCCCAATCATACATCAGCTGAACATCATGACTTTATAAACATAATGGGAAGTTACAACTCCTCGACAAATTGGAATTTGTAAAATTGTAACTTAATCAAATTCCACCAAAAAATTACTCTTCTTTTTATTATTCTTTACCATCTCAACAAGTATGTTCTTTTCGATTTCTGATAATAGTTCGTCTTTATCTTCATGTTTTGGATCCTTATACAATACCATATTTACTCAAATCAATATATTGAGCAAACCCTAAAACTTCATCGGATAATATAACTCTGTAATCAATAGCCGTAATAGAACAATCATTTTTAACTTTAACAGCTGAACTCTTAATTATTTCATTAAAGCTTAAACCCAATATCTCATAAAGATTGTTAAACAAATAGCCTTCTACCATTTGATTATCAAATCGAATAAAAAATAGCCTGTATTGTTCATTAAATTTATCTGCAGTTAACAATTCATGTTTTGATATGCAGAATGTGTTATTATTACCTGTAGTGCTTTTAATTTCAAATTTAATGTCATCTGCTACAATATCATATCCCAATCTAGCATTGTCTGATACCCATTCCACCATATTATAAATTGTACTTAAATAATTTAATGCAATTATTTCTCCTCTACGCCCTGTTTCTCCTAATTTCTCGACCCATTTTGGAATAATATTCTTCTCGATGGCTGATATTGTATCTTGATGTGTATTATTATTAGCATTTTCCATACTAATAACTTTGGCTTCATTTAAATTAAAAGAATTGAGTTTAACCAAGTCCATTTTTATATTCCATTTGTAAAATTTAAACTTTTCCATTATGCTTAATCCTCTCATAACAATTGCAGCAGATCAACCATTTTTTATCTAATACATCATCTGGCCTATTTGCAATAACCCAATAATCTAAATCGTTTGCATACTTTTCTCCACATATAGGACAACGCATCCCCATTTTGTGCATTTCATTTATATCTTGCCATTTTATGCTCCGGCTAAATCTTTGACTCATCATTTGAAACGCAGTATGAACATTTTGGTTGGCTACCAAGTCAACATATGTTGGATTATCAATTAATAAATTTACCATTGTATCACTTAATTTGTATTGCTTCCCTTCTTTTATAAAACATCCACTTTTATAATCATATGTATTGCTAGTAAACAATTTCAAATCACCAATTTTAAAACCATACACATAAAATAGTTCGAGCATTATGGCCCATTTTTGGTTATTCTTCTTTTTCATAATCATGTTCCGCAAATCAATAAACTCATCTATTGTTAATTGTTTACCGCTATTAAGTTCTTCATTTTTCTCTTTAGAATATCTTTGTGGAAAAATTCCCAAATCTATACTCCCATATTCAGGAGTTGATTTAAGATATTTGAAAAATGCTTGTAAAGCCGCTAATTTCTTATTTTTTGTATTAGATTTTCCTGAATCGTTATTAAAGTAATTTTGCAAATCCTCTCTGCTTACATTTAAAATAGGCTTGTTAATTTGTTCCAGTACTAAAATATTTGTATTGTAATATTCGGTACGTCCAGCTTTTATCTCAATCTCACACCATGTTTTAAATATTTCTTTATTAAAATTTAGTCTAGCAATACGTTGCCAATCAATTTTATTTTTACCCATTTTACCTCCCAATAAAATCATTGATTTTTATCACTGACTTCCTAATATCGTTATTCCCTAATTTTTATTTGATCTAATGCAAATTTAGCTTTAGATACTTCCATTTTTGATCTTAGGCCCTATCTCTCGGAATCCAGATTAAACCACGATCTCAAATAACCAATAAAATAATCTTCTACATAAAATCTTTCTACAACGCGGTTCAAGTAATGTTATATAATCCTCCACGTCAAACAACCACTGATTCCTCACTTTTTCATCATTTAGATTAGATTCAAGAAACTCCCCAGTACGTATCAGTTCTCGTAATCTATTAATGTCTATGGACATGTAACTTCCTCCTTAGCAGCTTTATAGGTTTTTCTTCAATACATTATTTAATATCTATAAAGTTACAAGTTATGAACAGCTCTTCATTTTCATTATCCTTTTACTATTTCAAAATACCTGTCAGAATTCTCTTCAACCTTGCTCAAACTTT
This sequence comes from Bacillota bacterium, assembly GCA_023437365.1. GTDB lineage: Bacteria > Bacillota > Clostridia > Lachnospirales > Lachnospiraceae > Mobilitalea. The sequence continues at coordinate 147,184 of JAEZGK010000013.1, read as the reverse complement.
GACATATTGGTTGTAAGTAAAAATGTTTTTTTCACCAACAAGTCCCTTTAAGAATTTTCGGAATGTATCGTCGATTGGAACGGATATAAAGAAGTACAGCCTTTTTTTGGGTCTGGAACAGCATACATAAAAGAGGTTCCGATTACGAAGATAAGATGCTTCCTTATCCGGTGGAACGCCATTTTTAATCATCGGTGCATATGTCTCAAATTGATATTGATTCCATCCCTTACTTATGACAAAAACGACATTGTCGTATTCTTCACCTTTAACGCCATGTTCGGTTGAAAACTCTGCTTCAGGATATAAGAAATCGATGGCTGCCAAGAATTGTGCATACTCTAAATCCAAGAAAAACTTAATCGTTGTACTAGAATAGCATGTATCCGGAGCGTTTTGATACAATTCAAAATATCCCAGAATTTGCTGGGGTATTGGGATAAGTTTCGATTCAATCGCAACTTTGAGCACATCAATACTCTTCTGATTACGGGATTGTGCAAGGTGTTCTTTCAGTATACTCCATTTTGCCTTCTCTGCTTTCTTTGTTATTGGATATCTTCGTACTCCCAGTGTATCGAATAACAACTGCATATCAGTGGTTTCAAGTGCTTTGTATATCGGTTCGATCCTTTCCATAAAGAACAACAGAAATGAGTCTTCCTTATCGCGGAGCCCATCAGCCAAAATGTCCAGAAGTTTATCATAACCTTGTTGGACAGCCAAAATTTTATGCGTAATCATCAGTACCTTGAGGTTTTCCTTCGGTGATATACGAACTGTTTTAATGTACTCTGTCAGTCTTGCGAGTCGGATCCTGAGTTCATCTGCAGGCAGATCATCCTTAAAATTCCGATCGGTCCGACGAACACCAGAGTAATCATCGCAAGTAATGACTACAACTTCTCCATCAAAATCATTGATAGCCGAGTGTTGCGGAAGATCCGGACGAATAGCATTTAGTAAGTCTACGATTTTCGGAGCAGATCTAAAGTTGGAACCCTTCTTTATTTCCACAATATTCTCATGCTCTATTAAACCGCAGGCTTTATTTGATTGATAGATTGTCTGCCAAGCATCTCCAAAAAAACCAAGCTGAGGGCCAACTCCTTTTGAAATAAAGTATTCGACAAAGCGATCAATAATTGACTTAAAAGAATCCTGATATTCATCAATAAGAATTAGGGGATACTTATCACTAAACACATGGCGGAATTTTGCACTATCTAAAAGGGTAGTGAAAAGCGTGATAACATCGTCGTGATAAAGGTATTGTACACCATTTTCTATATATCGATGTCCCAAAGTATACTGTACCTCAGTGACTTCTGTGAAATCGCCTTCTTTCGATTGAAACTTTTCGTCTTTTTTGATAATGCTGATTAGCGTGCTCTGGTATTGCTTTATAGCATTCCAAGCAAATGAGTGTATTGTAGAAGGCAATATGAATGAGTCACTAGCAAGCCGTTCAGCTATCACATCCACTGCTGCATTGGTGTAGGTAATACACACTACATTCTGCTTTCTGCGGCGATATTCACTCCATTTGTTTGCTTGAATCCATTCGATCACCTTGTTAAGCGAATAGGTTTTTCCAGAGCCTGCACCAGCCTCAACACGGAAGCTGTGTCCCTGCTGGAGCACATCTATGATCTGAGCATCTATTCTATCTGCTTCTTTTTTCGCAATTTGATAGTTTGTTTTCTCATTAACTTCGCTCATGAGCAACTCCCTCCTTATATAAGAACTTTCTGATCGTTAAGCCACACCAATCCATCTGTAATATACTTAGGGATTATGTAGTCCGGCTTTTCACAAATCAGATTTAGTGCAAAGTCGGTTTTGCTCTTATCTGTAAATTTCAGGTCCCCTTCTAAAACAGGATCATTCAGACCATAATGAGCTCTGTTAACATTCTGGATTGCTTCTTCCAAAGATCTTCCGCACAAGCCATCTTCCTTTACCTGGAATTCCACATGACATTTTCCAAGCGTCTTTTGTTCCGTAGATAGTGCTATTATTTCTGACAAATCAATTTTACTTGTATCTTCGTCAGGAAGATTTTTGAGCCTTCGCACCCACCAGTTTAGCGTCGAATTGGATGTTATTTTCCCTTCGCTAACAACCGCTTTCGTACGTCCATCCAGCATAGCATCTATATCAGTGAGAATCAGACAGGGAATTCCTAAGAAATTTACAAAAGAAATAAACTTGTAGGCATACGCTCCACCAATTTCAATCAGAGCATAATACTGTGCCGGCAGCTTATAAGTCTGAGAATTAAAAAGATGGTCTTCATCGCATTTTCTTATCATGTCTGGTAGCAATAACCTTTCGGATGCCCCTTCCACAAAAATGACCTTATCTGCAAAAAAAAGATCGCAACGACTAAGTGTAAGATACTTTTTAATGAAGTCCATATTGTAAGTGTTCTTTTGACCGAAGGTGTTCAGATCTTTATATTTCACACCCTTCGTGGTTTTCTGGGCATATCGAATTCTGGAGAAATCAACGGTATTAGCAACATGTGCAGAATGAGAGGTCAGAAATGTCTGAATATGCACATCCGAGATCTTATTCAGAAATGTTTCAAGGTAGCTAGCAAATGTATGTTGCATCTGCGGATGCATATGCGATTCTGGCTCTTCGATAAATAGCACCGGGATACACGATGTACTACCCTGCTTGATTTTCTCCGCAAAATCAGCAAGCAGAAACTCAATTTTTATCAGGTTTTTATAGCCTAAACCATTGTGTGAACTGGGCAGCGATTCTCCCCCCAACTTGGAGGTATAGGTAAGCTCTGTTTGATCTTTAATTTGATTGTCGATTTGCAGTCTGGTATTAACACCAAGCTGAAGTTCCTCCGTATTGGGATAGCCAAATCCAACAGCTTTGCTTACAATTGAACTAAGGATGGCACTACTTTCCCTCTGTATAGCTTTATTTGCTGTTTCGACGGTATCCCGTAACACTTTCACTTCTGTCACTATTTTGTGATCAAGATTTTCAATGTCAACACTGAAATAATTGGTAATCAGCGAACCAAGGGAACTATTATTCTGCCCGCCGGCTTCGCCTAAAACCCGCTCTGCGGGTATAATATAAAATGGAAATAACTCGGCTAATTCTTTCTGACTCTTTACCTGAATATCCTTTTCATCTTTCGGGTTAATTGCGTATATAGTTAACCCAAAAATCTTTGAAAAGTTCGCAATGCAAACATCCCGTGTTTCGTCAAAATTTAGCGCAAAGGTACCAGTTGCATAAAAGCAAGGCTCAAATATCGTTCGTAACGACTCCTCGTCTATTTTGAGCCTGTACTCTGCTCGAATTGCAGCAGTAGTGGTATCCACGTCGATATCAATAATAAACGGAGAGAGCGCACCTAGATTCGCATCTGGATCATCCAACGAGTAGTCAATCAAAAAGTCTATGGATGTTGTAGGTAGTTTCTCACAAAACCGACTAAATGACATTTTTCGGCGCATGAGTTGTGCCAGCAGAATACTAGCGTATTTGCGTTTGTTCAAAGGATAATCATTATAAGATAGAGACCCGTTCTTAAGAACCTTTTCAATAAGATCCATACATGATGTTTTAGCAGTATTATTACGACCAACAATCAATGTTATAGTTTTATCAACATTTAACTCGGCATCGACAAGTAAGCGATAATTTCTAATTGAGATTTTAGATAGCAGCATATTTCCCTCCATATCAAGATTTGGACTATGAATCATAAAACTATGACCGAGCAACTCTGATACTCCTGCACTGCAGGCCTAAATCTATTATTGTTTATGGATTTTCTTGTACATGTTTTATCTTAAAAATTATCAATCCGTCCAACTACTGTTGTGATAACTTCTCGCTATAATTAGTAGTTTAAATTTGATATATTTCTTTATTTTACATTATAATACAAGCCAAACAATATTACCAGATTATACCTTGTGATTTTTATTAATGGTAATATATGCATTAAAACAGAGCTAAAAGTTAGGTATATACCAATCTTTTAGCTCTGTAAATTTTGCAAACTTTAATTATTCTAATCAGTTGAGATTATACAACGCCATTGATTCTAAAGATACCGATGGCAATATTTAGATTTTGGACAATGCATCTCTTACCGCTTCATCAATACATTTTATAAATCTTTTAATGTAACATAAAGCTACTTCAATATTCCTTTTATTACATAATATATAATCATTCTATATTATTAATTCCTCACTTAAGGTATAAATAACTTATAAGTTTCAATACCTAGTGCATCTGCTATTTTTTGTACATTATTGATTGATACATTTCTTGAAAACATTCAATATCACTTATATATGTTCTATGCAAACCACACATTTCAGCAAACTTCTCTTGAGAAATATTTAAACTACATCTATATTTACAAACATTGTTTCCAAAAACTTCAATAATATCCATGGTATAAGCACCCCCATGTGTAAAATTATAGGAAGTACGCATACTATGTGTCTACAGACTATAAGTGTCATTCGAAGGAAAAGGAATAAGGTCATTAATAAGAACTCATAAAATACATTAAAAGGTGTGTGATATTATGATATTCGTAACCTGGAGACACTCATGGTGATTATAGTTGATAATAATTCTTTGGTTGTGTATGTAATTCCTACATCACCTAATATAATCATAAGATCTTATTTTGTAGTACTCCATGTTTCACAAAACACTTTAATTCTGGTAACCTATTACTTTATCTAACCATGGAAAAGATAAAAACCGTATGCAAAACATTCCGATCTATATTGAGGAAAATCACACGGACGGTATGGCCTATATTGTACTCATTAGCTTAATATAATCTTTGCTATAGATGGGAAAAAATAAACTCTCAATTAGTTATAACCTCCTGAATATAATATCTAATAAAGGTGAGTGGTCGATATCAACTCTTTTATTTTCCTTCCTTGCTATTGGTACCGAATAGATTAAGGCATAAAAATGGCCTCCGATTAGGAAGGCCACTTATTTCATTAAATTGTTAGGCTTTACTATAACTTAGATATGCTTGATACTTGCTAATTGTAATATTTTTTATATATTGTTCCATATAACTATAATCTGGCTCACCAGTATCATTGACCGGAACCATGATATATTGCCTACGCATACGCTGTTCGTTAAATTTATAGGCATAATTATATTTTGATTTCTGTTGAAGAATGATTGTCTTAAAAAATAAAAGGACATATCTATTATCTTCATGGTTTTTTAAATGAAATCGCTTAACATCATCCGTAAATAGACATTCGTACGGATGATAAAAACCGATTGTTACACCATTTCCGTTATAGTTAACACCTAGGACATTTTTATCTAAGGATGTATTTCTGTTTGATATGTAATGTGTTATACCGTTTCCGGAATCAGTTGCTCCAATAAATGGAGTCACGCCTGGTTTCATATCATCCTTTATTAATCTCTTCCCGGAGGATATATTGAAAATATCCTCTATGCAGAACGCCCTCCATTCCTTATCGGAAAGTGGAACAACTGGTAAAATTTCTAAACTTTCTAATGTTTCTTTAACGAATGATATGTATTTTTGTTTTTTAATTACTGTTTGCTCTGCGACATATTGTTCCATAAATAAAAAGTCAGGATTTTTATTATCATCAACTGGAAGCATGATTTTCTGCTTTCTTAAAACAGAAGATGATAACTGGTATCCATAATTATATTTGAATGTAAATTGTTTTATTAACGGAATTAAGAATAATGCTAAGTTTTCTTTAAAATCTCTATTCTTTAATTTAATTCCGTGTATTTTCATATCTAAACTAACTTCACATGGCTGATAAAATACACTTCCTAAAAAAGATATGCTTATAAAATTAGTCACTTTACGATAATTCTGAGAACCTAAGTTATCTGTGAACATCGAAACACCATTATTTGCATCACTAGCAGTTATTCTCGGAATTGCGCCCTCCTGAAATTCATCCTGTTTTATTGTAGCACCAGTATATATATCAAATATGTCTTCGATTACAAATTCTTTCCATTCTCTGTCTGTTAATTTCATATTAATTACCTTTTCCTTCCGAACTTTCAAAGAGATACTCTCTTCCTTGCATAATCATTGAAAATTCAAAAGATAGATAATTTCCAACAGATTTTTCAAAATTCTCATCTGATGGAATTTCATCATTAAAAAAATAAAAGCTATGTAACCATTCATCTTCCGCTTCAGTCGTGGTTTTGACACAAAATTTAGATTCTGCTTCCATCCGGTCAAACCAAACATCAAGTAAATGTTGTCTCTTATCCTTTGCAGATTCAGTTTCTAAAAGTCCAATGTGTGGAGCTATTTTAAATCCATCGTCCTCAAAATTGATAAATTTACATACATGATTTTTTATATGAGGCTTTCCTGCTGTGAAAATAGCTATGCAAGGAATAACTCCAACTCCATAGAATGTATCCTGATTGAGAGAAATTACCCCCTCTAATGTGTGTTTTTTTAATATGTTTTCTTTTATTCCTTGTTCAGTTGTAGTTTTGCCTGTCATACTTGACTGCGGAACAATCACAGCACATCTTGCCCCGACAGTAAGAGAATCTAATAGATGTTCTGTAAAGGCTATTTCATATAAATCAGTATTGTCCTTGGACCCCTGTGAATATGGAGGATTCATCATTCCAACAGTTGAACCTTTTAACTGCAATTTATTAGGATTTTGTTTAAGGAAATCAGCATTAATTAAATTACTCTTACCATCTCCTCTTAGAATCATATTTGTAGTTGCAATTGTAAACATATATGGCTGCAACTCAAATCCATGGAGTTGGTTCTGTCGAATGTTCTCTTTTTCTTCTGGAGTCTCAGCCAACTTTAGCATATTGTGCATGGAAGCAATCAAAAATCCGGCCGTTCCACAGCAGGGGTCAAGAATAACATCATCTACTTTTAAATCAAGCAAATCACAAAAAAGCTGCGTAATATGCTTTGGTGTCAGAACGATTCCTAGCGTTTGTCCATCTCCCCCAGAATAACTCATAAATTCTCCATAAAATCTACCAAGATAGTCCTCAGAAGAGCTGGTATACTTAATTGCTTTATATATGTGTGTATCCAAAAACTCCGTAAAATGCCTTAGTGGGGTTTTTGCTAACTTCAAATTCTTATCATTCAAAATCTGAGTGTTCTTAATAATTGCGAACTGACTTAGTATTTTATCTTTCTTCACTTCTGGGACTACATTTGACCTTTGAAGATTTGCTGAAATCGCGTCATAAATCTTTTTTCCATCTGTTTTAACAGTATCTCCTGTTAATTCAGTAATAGAAAAGTTACCTTTCTCCATTTCACGCAGAGCAAGTAAAATACCAGACACAACAAGTGGTTTATCAATATCTTTTAGATTACCATAGTTTCTCAAGTCCTCATGTAATGTTGCTGCATCTTTCAGAATCTCAGCAGTTTCTTTTTCAATATCGGTGTCTTCTTTCAAAATTTCTCTTAAATAATATTCATCAATGTTTTCTTCATTGAACATAATGAAAGATTCGACGTCTGGTAATTCACGATAATACTCCGTCTCGTCAACAAACATAGGGCTAATTTTATGTCTCTTTTTATTTCCGGAAACACCGAATGCTATAATTTTTTTATACGAGGTATTACTTGCTAAATGTTTGGCATAAAAAAAACCGCCATTCATTGCATAATCGGTAACAGCTTTAGTTTCTAATGAGAGTAATCCGTTTTCGTCGAGTTTAACATGATTATTAATGTCTGCCTTATCCTCAATAACAAGTAGATAATCTTTTACGGTTCCAATATATTCTGGAAATCCAACATTCCCTGTACCTTTTTTGGATGCGGTTTTCAATGCTTCATTAATTTCTACAATTGAACTTCCTTGCGGGTCAAGTTCGATATTTGCATCCTTTAATAAATCATACACCCATAAATCAGTCTTAACTTCCTTCTTCGCCATATCCGTTATCTCCCTTAGCAAATATCTTTTGTAAGCATTATAATATTACGTACAGACATACTAAGTATACCATATTGCGTTTTTTTGTGATATAGAATATTTAAAAAAAGAGGACAGATTTTCTCTGCCCACTAAATAAGAAATTGTACGCAATAATACTAGATCCGTTTAACTTGGTTTTTATAGACTTAACACTGATGGGTATAGTGAAAATAATATAATTCATAAGATTATAAAAAATGTATGTTATTAACAACTTATTTATGTACGTTATACTTAAAGAATATAGTGATTTATGAATGTCATATTTCGTACATTATTTTATTCTTTTTTAAAAAAATATTCGAAATAAATTTATTAATTATCCTACTGGTGATTCATGGACTATTATCTAAAAAAGTAATCATATATATTTTTTGTGCTTAACTGAGCAAACCTCTCCGATACGCTGAAGTGTGCATCCAAAAAACGAACTCTGAAGTATCTCAATAAAGTCTAACTTTATGAGTCATCTCAAAGTTCGTTCTCTCTGTAGGTTTACACCCTACTTAGCTTTCCTTATGATAATTCTATCTCTTTTCCTGCCTCCACAATGAGCCTGCTCTTGGCTGTGAATTGCTCCGCCATATGAAGATCAAACAGTTCTCCCGGCTTCATATGAATCGGTATCGTATGCTTTGCTCCAATCAGCTCTGCACAGGCAGTGGCTTCCTTCGGTCCCATATTATAGATACCGTCAATGGGTAGAAGCGCATAGTCCAGGTTTAGTGCAGCCAATTCACTCATTTCCTTGGTGGTGGAGGTATCCCCTGCACCGTATATCTGGATACCGTCAACTGTGATCACATAACCTACGCTCTCAGTCTCGCCATGATTTTTATTATATGCAGGAACTGCCTGTATATGAATACCCTGTACATCAAAGGCATTGTATCTGCCGCCCTGTAAGGCATCCGCCTCCTGGAGGATGGTACAGGAAGACTTCTTTGTAACCAATCCGATCTGGTTATGATCACCGTGCTGATGTGTGACCAGAATGATATCTGCAGGTACGTCATAGCCTTTCCCGGCATAAGGATCAAAATAGATCACCACGTGATCCTTACTGATAATTCGAAAACTGCCATGTCCCTGATAGAATAACTTTGCCATAGTTCTACTCCCTCCGCCCGATATCAGGTTATCTTATGAAATCGGTGCTCTCCTTATAATTTCTATTTCTATGATTAATCAATTCTACTATATCTGATACCATAAGTCTAGATATCTGGTTTCACTCTTTTACCGAGTAATCTTTCTACAGTATAAGCGTGCTGAAGAAGCTTTTCGTCACTGATCGCTGTCATCTGAAGCACTGCGGGCATACCATTCGCTTTCCATCCATAGGGGATCGTAATTGCCGGAAAGCCTGTATACATCAGTATACTGTTATAGCTGTACATCAGACAGAAATCCACGCTTCGCAGCTGCTCCCGCACCTCTAACAGCCTTACCTGCCGATCCCTGAGTACCGCCAGATACTCAGCCTCATCCAGTCTGCCCGAAGCATTCTTCTGGGCATCGATTAACAAACTTTGTCCGTATCTCAGTGCCTGCTCGGAATGTATCTTATTGAATTCAATAATATCCGCCAGGGTACGAATCGGGTATTCCTTCGGAAGCCGGCTTAAATAGCTGTTCATCGCCGATTTGAACTCATATCTCATGATCTCCATGATCTGGGGTGCTTCAGGGATACTGATTCTCTTGATGATAGCTCCTGCCTTCTCAAGCGCTGCTACCGCCTGCTCCGTATAGGGAAGCAACTCTTCGCTGTCCTTCGACTTCCACACATTATAGCCGACCACCTTTCCTCTGATATCTTCATCGATATCCTGAACTAAGGCTTTCCCGGTAAGACCGGCAAACATCAGCGCTGCATCCCGTACTGTTCTGGTAAATGGTCCCGCGGTATCCAAGGTAAAGCTGATCGGGATAATCCCCTTCTGACTAACCGCACCCATACTCGGTCGAAAGCCTACGATGCCATTCGCAGTTCCCGGTCCTATGATAGAATTACAGGTATCGGAACCAATCGACGCAACACACAGATTGGCCGCAACCGCAACACCGGAACCGGAGCTGGAGCCTGACGGATCTTCCCTTCGATTATAAGGATTCCGTACCTGCCCGCCTCTGGAGCTGTAGCCGTTCGGCATTCCTTCCGTCATGTAATTGGCGAATTCGGTCATGTTTGTCTTTCCGAGAATGACGGCTCCCTGCTCCCGTAATCGCTTTACCAGCTCTGCATCCTCCAAGGCGTAGGAGTCGGCTAATGCTAAGGCACCCGCTGAGGTATGCATCCGATCTGCAGTGTCTATATTGTCCTTGAGTAAGATTGGGACGCCATATAACAGCTGATTCTCCTGCCTTCCTTCCAGATCCAGCCTATCCGCTATCTGTAAGGCATCCGGATTGATCTCCAATACACTGTTCAGCCCGTCCTCTCCCTGATCAACCTCCCTGATTCGGCTGATATATTCTTCGACTGTCTTTCTGACAGATACCGTCTTCAGTCGATACTGCTGCTGAAGCTCCTCAATCGTAATCTCAGATATTGTATTCATACTCCTCCCCTTTTCTTGTGCCAATAGATTATAACCACAGAAATCAATTAATTATTTACTTTATTATACTGCTTCGATTACCACCATGCTATATAATTATTCCTAATCCTTCCATGACTTACATAATAAACAAGTCAGAACTGTATCTTATAATCCTTACTTACATCGAGCTGTTACAGTTAACAATAATCCATCGGTGGGTACCGGGGGAGGGTATCCTAGAACAGGGTACGCTAGATAAGTATCAGATATCTTAGCGTACCCTGTATATTTTTATTTCAGTATATCAATTATTGTTCCTTTAGAACTCGCTTTAAGAATTCCTTGGTTCTCTCCTGGGTAGGATGATTGAAGATCTGCTCCGGCGTTCCCTCCTCAGCGATGACTCCTTTATCCATGAATACGACACGGTTAGCCACTTCCTTCGCAAAGCCCATCTCGTGGGTAACGACCAGCATCGTCAGACCGCTTTTCGCCAGCTCCTTCATGACTGCCAATACTTCTCCTACCATCTCCGGGTCTAGTGCGGAGGTAGGTTCATCGAAGAGTAGCACATCCGGCTCCATGGATAATGCCCTGGCGATGGCAACTCTTTGCTTCTGCCCACCGGAAAGCTGCTTTGGCTTCGCATTGACATATTGATCCATTCCTACGACAGCGAGATACTTCTTGGCTATCTGTTCCGCTTCTTCCTTCGAACGCTTCAGTACCTTGATCTGTCCGACAGTACAGTTGCTGAGTACATTATGATTGTTGAACAGGTTGAACTGCTGGAATACCATGCCGAGCTTGGTACGATAAGCATATACATCATGCTTATCATCCAGAATATTCTCACCATTATAGATGATTGCACCATCGCTTGGTTTCTCCAATAGGTTGATACAACGGAGAAGGGTTGACTTACCGGAGCCGGAGGCACCGATAATACATACCACCTCCCCTTTATTTACGGAGAAGTCTATATCCTTCAGTATTTCATTCTGGCCAAAGGATTTTTTCAAATGTTGAACATCAATTACTCTTTCCATGCTATCCTTCCTTTCTACCCGCGAAGCTTTTTCGCCTGATCCTCGGGGCGCTCTACCTGCATCTGATTACCTGGAATGACGATAAAATTCTCGGGTCCTTCCATCTTGCGCTCGATCAATCGAAGTATTCTTGTAACCGCAAGTGTCATTACCAGATACATGATACATGCAACGGTGAAGGTCTCAAAGTATCTAAAGTTATTACCTGCCACGGATTTCGCCTGGAAGAACAATTCCGATACGGAGATGACGTTTAATACGGAGGTATCCTTGATATTGATGACGAACTCGTTACCGATGGCCGGCAGGATATTGCGAAGCACCTGCGGTAATACGACATTCAGCATGGTCTTAATATGGTTCATTCCGATTGCATGAGCTGCTTCAAACTGCCCTTTGTCGATGGAGATGATACCTCCTCGGACGATCTCCGCTGTATAGGCACCGGTGTTAATGGATACGATAAAGATTGCTGCTGCCGTACGGTCCATATTAATACCGAGTGCCATGGCAGACCCGTAATAGATTACCATCGCCTGAACAATCATTGGTGTTCCACGGAAGAATTCCACGTACGCGGTTAAGATAGCATTGACAACATTTAATAAGCCTCTTTTGAAGCCCTTATCCGGCATAGGTATTGTGCGGATCGTACCGATCAGTAAGCCGATACAGGAACCGAGGATAGTACCTATGATAGAAATGAGTAAGGTTACCCCTGCTCCACGAAGGAACATAGGCCAATTTTCAGTAACGATTTGAACAAACCAATCCCAAGACATATTACACCAAGCCTTTCTGTTATATAGAAGCAATCATTTTAATACACTGATACAATAGGCGCTTCGTCGCTGAAGTGCACATCCTATGAAGTATATTCTGTAATAGGATCTATTCCTTATTACATAAAATATAGAGACTGCCCAAAGGATTCTCAGATTGGACAGCCTCTAAGGTTCACAATTATTCTGCTGCAGGCTGATTAGCGATTGCAGTATCCATAATGCTAATACGAGCTTCCTCTGATACACCTGCTAAGATTTCATTGATTTTTGCAGTCAGGTCGCTTCCCTTCTTAATACCTACAGCAATTGCTGTATCATCGGGAGAAGTCTCAAAACCTTCTGTGAACTGAACCATAGCAAAGTTATCATTCGCTGCTGAAGCACTGACACCCTCGGGGCGCTCTGATACATATCCATCAATCACACCGGATTCCAGAGCAACTCTCATTGCCGGGAAGCTTTCCATAGCAGGCTGCTTGTCCACTCCGCTAATCTGATCGATTACTGTATAGTGAAAGGTATTGAGCTGCGCTGTAATCTTTGCTCCGGAGAAATCCTGGATGGAAGTAGCGCCTTCATATGCTCCGCCTCTCTTCACTACCATAACGAGATCTGATTTATAGTAATTATCAGTAAAGTCGATTGTCTCCTTACGTTCAGCCGTCGGTGACATACCTGCGATGATTGCATCAATCTTACCGGACTGTAAAGCCGGAACCAGACCATCCCATTCGGTCTTTACGATTACCAGCTCTTTTCCTAAGCCCTCCGCAATTTTCTTTGCGATCTCCACATCATAACCGCCTGCAAACTCGGAACCACCCTCAATTGCTACACCGCCATTTGCGTTATCTGCCTGAGTCCAGTTAAAGGGTGCATATCCGCATTCCATACCGACGCGGAACTTGTTGTCGTCCTTCTTAGCACAGCCTGCAAGCATCAGTGCTGCCATGGCAAGAACGAGAATTACTGCAATTTTCTTCTTCATAAAATTATCCTCCATTACTTTAATCTGTTTCTATAAGACCTTTCTGCCAATTCCTATGGGGCAGGAGCTTTCAAATATCAGTATCTGTAATTATGTACCCTGAGTATCCTTAATTCATAGATAATAGATCCATGAAATAAAAAAACCTGAGGTTCACTCAGGTTATACTTCATTGTCCGCCTAAGTCCCCAATATCCCTAATGAGATAGCACAACTTGGAAAGCCGGGTTGCTTACCAAGACAGTCCTGCAGCTCTTAACTGCAGACCCAGCATGTGATAACGAGTATATCACACACTTCGGCGATATTTCCTTCTCCGCAGCATCCTAGCTTCTCAAGCTCCTCTACAGACTGTTAAATATCGCGCCTCTACCTCACCTTTGATAGTGAGGCCTTATGAAATTACGCTTTAAGTTTACAACATCACTTGTATTATGTCAATTCAGAAATAATTAATTCCATAAAATTTCTCATGACTGTCAATTAGAAATCCTTTAATGATTTTGATTAAACTCCGAAATTGCATTGATCAGCTTTTCCAACGCCTTTTCCAGGATTGCTCTTGGACAGGCGATATTGATCCGCTCAAAACCTTCCCCGGATGGTCCGAACATTATCCCGCTGTCCAGCCATAGTCCTGCTTTTCGGACAATCAGGTTCTCTCTTTCCTCTTCTGTCATTCCCAGACCCCTGAAATCCAGCCAGATCAGGTAAGTGCCTTCCGGTTCAATCAGCTTGATTTGAGGTAGGTTCTCCTTCAGAAACCTTCTTACGAAGCCGAGGTTATCTGTTAAGTATTTCATTAGCTCTTCCTGCCACGGTGCTCCATATCTGTACGCAGCTTCACAGGCAGTCAGTCCCAGGGTATTCAGCTGACTGTAGCCCGCTGCGTCGATCTGCTTACGGAATTGCTGCCGCAGCTTAGGATCAGAAATGATGATATTGGACACCTGCAGTCCTGCCAGATTAAAGGTCTTACTCGGCGAAGTACAGGTAATCGTTCTGCTTCTGAACTCTTCACAAATATCTGCAAATACCTGATGCCGATATCCTTGAAACACAAAATCCATATGTATCTCATCACTGATTACAATTACATCCTGCCTGATACAAATCTCTCCCAGGCTTTTCAACTCCTCTACGGTCCAGACCCTTCCGACAGGATTATGCGGATTGCATAAAAGGAACAGCTTCACCTTATTATCTATGATTTTCTGCTCAAAATCCTCCAGATCCATATGATATGCACCATCCGAACCTAAGATCAGCGTATTATCCACAAGCTTCCTATGATTATCCGCAATCACCTCACCAAAGGGGTAATACACCGGCTTCTGAATCAGGACACTGTCTCCTGGTTTCGTAAAGGCTTGCACAGCCATTGCGAGTGCAAATACCACACCCGGGGTCTTCACTAACCATCTTCTGTCAATATTCCAACCGTGCTTCTCCTTCATCCATTGCTGCAATGCTTCAAAATAACCCTCCTGTACTTCACTATATCCGAAGATACCGTGTTCGACACGCTCCTGTATCGCATCCAGTATCTTCTGAGATACTCTGAAATCCATGTCGGCTACCCATAAGGGCAGGATATCCTCCGGCTTGCCGCGGCGTACAGCAAAGTCATATTTCAGACTGTTCGTATTTCTACGGTCAATGATTTCATCAAAATTAATAGCTTCTGATTTCATTCCATCACTCCATCTACTATTCCTTCCATTGCTTAATCCATCACTTATTCCGTTATTTATTTTATCGGTTAATCCGTTGCTCATCCTATTCCTCACCTTCGTAGAATACTCTTCTTAACTCCTCCAGTAAATCCTCTATGGCTTCGATACCTACTGACAGACGAAGAATTCTGTCAGTAATTCCGTTCGCTGCCAGGACCTCCTTCGGTACATCCGCATGAGTCTGTGTGATTGGATAGGTAATCAGTGTCTCTACCCCTCCAAGACTTTCTGCAAATTGGATCAGACTGACCCGATTTAATATCTTCTGAGCCAGTTCTTTTGTTTCTGCCTCAAAGGTAATCATGCTGCCAAAGCCCCTGGCCTGGTTCTTGCAGATCTCATAGCTTTCAGTCCCCGGAATCCCCGGATAGTATACCTTCGTGACTTTCTTCTGTTGCTGAAGCCAATCCACGATGGTAATTGCATTTCTCTGTGAGGCTTCCATTCTGAGGGCAAGCGTCTTGATTCCCCGAAGGATCAACCAGCTGTCAAAGGGAGCTAAGCCGGAGCCCACCGTCTTTATGATAAATCGTAATTTTTCAGAAATCTCTGCCGAAGAGGTAATCACAAAGCCTGCAATTGTATCATTATGGCCTCCAAGATATTTCGTTCCGCTATGTAGGACAATATCTGCTCCCAACTCCAGTGGGTTCTGGAAGTATGGTGAGAGAAATGTATTATCAACGATGAATAAGAGCTTATGCTTTTTTGCAATCTCAGCAATTTTACGGATGTCTGTCACATTCATCATCGGATTGGAGGGCGTCTCGATTAGTACAGCCCTTGTATTTATATTAATATAGGGTTCGATAGAAACCCTCGAGCAGTCTACATGGCTGAAGGTGATCCCGTTCTTCTTACTGATATGATTAAAAAGGCGAATACTACCTCCGTACAGATCGCTGTCTGTAATAATATGATCTCCCGGTGCAAAAATCTCCATCAAAGCGGTGATGGCAGCCATTCCGCTGGAAAATGCCAATGCATCTATGCCGTTCTCCAGAGCAGCTACCACCTTCTCCAACTGCTCTCTGGTCGGATTCTGCAGTCTGCTATAATCGTACCCCGTGCTTTCACCCACACCTACATGGGCAAAGGTTGCCGTCTGATAAATCGGAAAGCTGACCGCCCCCGATCTATCACAATCCGGCCGAAGCCCATCCCCATAGATACACCTTGTTGAAAAATGATATCCCATATTCTACCCCTCTGCTTCCTCAATGATCAAGCATTCCTTCACTATAATTTTAACTGATTAACATACTCTTCTTTGCTAATGTAACAGCTATTATAGCATCGCTTCGGTAGCATGACTATTATATAAAATTAATAGCTGGTTATAAGAACATCATATAACCAGCTACTCCTTACCTAATAAATATATGTACTAATTCTGCAATATTGAATCATTCATACTGCCTGTACGATATCCTCCGAGGTCCATGGTTACATAAGAGAAGCCAAGCTTCTTCAGCTTTTGGTGAATCACCTCGGTGACAGCCTGAGCATGTAACAGATCGAGCATTTTAGGGAACTCTTCCTTGGTAATCTCGATTCTTGCAATCTTATCATGCATGCGGACACGGACCTGGCGGAAGCCCAAATCCAGCAGCAGCTGTTCTGCCTCATCCACCATATGCAGCTTCTCTTCGGTAATCTCTTCTCCATAGACAAACCTTGAGGAAAGACAGGCGAAGGACTGCTTGTTCCAGGTAGAAAGTCCAAGCTCCTTGGACAATATCCGAATTTCATTTTTATTTAGATCAGCAGCTCTTAACGGGCTTAGTACATTCAGCTCCTTCACTGCTTGCAAGCCGGGGCGATAATCCCCGTTATCATCAATATTGGAGGCCTCCGCCACATAGAGAATATTCTGCTGCTTTGCAATATCCCATATCTTTGTGAATAATTCAGATTTACAGAGATAGCAACGGTTCACCGGATTATGAGAAAAGCCCTCAATCTGCAGCTCCTCCGATTCACAGATGATATGCCTAATGCCTTCCTTCTTGCAGAAGTCACTTGCTTCCTTCAGTTCTCTCTTAGGAAAGGAACAGGAGGTTGCGGTAACTGCAATCACGTTATCTCCCAGTAAGTCATGTGCCACCTTTAATAAAAAGGTCGAGTCGACTCCTCCCGAAAAAGCGATTGCTATCTTTTGTCTTTGCTTTAAATTATCCTGTAATAGGATCAGTTTTTCCTGTGCATTCATAGTTTTATTTCCTCACATAATTGATAGAATATACTTGTTTCGAGTTACAAATCGGTTTCCGGCTGGTCTATAATACCTTATCCTTGAATTTTAGCAGTTCTTCAATATATCTCTCACCCAATCTGCTTATCGGCAGCCTGCTGCTTTTGATATAGCCAATACTCATCTTGTCTTCCGTTTTTAAAGGGACTGCTTTATAGCTATCACCATTCAGCTCTTCACAGATGATGCCCGAACATAAGGTATAGCCATTTAAGCCGATCATCAGATTAAGCAGGGTTGCTCTGTCATCCGCTTTGATGATTTGCTTATAATCTAAGGTGCTGAATACCTCTTCCGCAAAATAAAAGGAATTATTGTCCCCTTGTTCAAAGGACAGGCAGGGATAATCCTTCAAATCCTCAAAATCTATTACGCTCCTGTCAGCCAAAGGATTATTCTTCCATAGATACACATAAATACTACACTGGAACAGCTCTTTATATTCCAACTCATAATCCCGGAAAAGCTTCTCCATTGCCTTACGGTTAAACTCATTCAGATACAGTATCCCCAGCTCGCTTTTCTGGTTTCTGACATTGTCGATTACCTCATGGGTCTTTGTCTCATGGACAGCAAACTCGTAATCCTCCATTCCGAATTCCTTTGCCATTTCGATAAATGCCTGAACCGCAAACGTATAATGCTGCATAGAAACACTGAATTTCTTCTTCGATTTTCTATTGTCTATGTATCTTTCCTCAATCAGCTTATATTGCTCGATGATTTGTCTGGCATGTCCCAGGAATTCCTCTCCCTCCGGAGTAATTATGATCCCGCGGTTAGAGCGCACAAACAATTCGATTCCGATTTCCTCCTCTAAATCACGTATCGTGCTGGACAGACTGGGCTGAGTGATAAAAAGCTCTGCCGCAGCCTTATTCATCGATTTATTATTGGCCACACTCACGGCATATCTTAACTGTTGTAAAGTCATAGGTCATAGTCCTCCAGGAAATGATGCTGAGTTCCTTTTTGTTTATATGCGATTACTGTATCCAGATTCACATTCTCAATACTTCGAAAAATATTACCCTCCACATATGGATTCGTTTCCTTCAGCCTTTTGATCAGCTGCTTGATCTCCTGTCTCTTTGATCCGGTATTACCGTCACTGCTGCCGACGGTACAGGTATCCGTGAAACGGCAGGCACATTGGATAAAGTGCAGATGATTATAATCTCTCCAATGCTTAATATCCTCTTCTCTGATTAGATACATCGGACGAATGAGCTCCATACCTTCAAAATTCGTACTGTGAAGCTTCGGCATCATGGTCTGAATCTGGGCACCGTACAGCATTCCCATAAGAATTGTCTCTATCACATCATCATAATGATGTCCGAGGGCAATCTTATTGCAGCCCAGCTCCTGCGCCTTCCGATACAGATGTCCGCGTCTCATTCTGGCACAGAGATAGCACGGGGATTTCTCAACCTCAAATACCGCATCAAATATATTGGTATCAAACATTGTGATAGGTATACCCATAAGCTTGGCATTGGTCTCGATAATCTCCCGGTTGAAATCGCTGTAGCCCGGATTCATCACCAGGTAGACAACCTCAAAGGGAAATTTGTTGTGTCTTTTAAGTTCCTGAAACAGCTTCGCCATCAGCATGGAATCCTTACCGCCGGAGATACAGACCGCAATCTTATCACCTTCCTTCACCAGCTCATATTCATTGACTGCTTTCGCAAATCTCGTAAATATATTCTTGTGGAATTTCTTTCTGATACTCAGCTCAATCTCTTCACAGTGGCTCACTTCATCAAAGCTCTGCTTCAGCCACTCTCCGTAGCCCCCTGTCAGATTGTAAGCCTTTAAGCCCTTTTCGGACAGCATTTGGGCTACATCCTTACTGATGATTCCTTTCATACAGTATAGGATGAGCTTTCGATCCATCGGCAGTTTCTCAGCATTTTGTGTAAGCTCTGCAGGGCTCATATTCACGGCACCCGGGATAAATCCATGGTTATATGAAATTTCATCCCGGATATCCAACAACAGATATTCCTGATCAGATAATGTCTTCAACTGCCGGGTCGTGATTTCTCCGTTATTCATCATGTTCATCATACTATTCCTTTAGCTAAAATAGATGATCAGCGGTATGCCTACCGTGATCTGAAAATCAGTGTAGCATAAATCGCAATTTCTTACCATACTTTTTCTATGGATTTAATAGGAATTATTTTATCCTTGCTGATTATCTGACCTTCTCCGGTCCTATAAGTACATCGGACCACATAAGCTGCTCCGGTTATTATCAGTGAATTGCTTATGGTATCGGGTGCAGCATTTCTCCTTGCTTCCTCTTTATTGTACCACATTGTATAATATGTACATAGTCTAATCTATTGATGAAAGCTACACTGAAAGCTACATTTTAAAAAAGTTAATATTCCCAACTAATTTATCAATTTTTTTGTTCGATTGACACGATTCCCACTTTACAAATCTTAAAAAGTATGTCAAAATAAAAAAAATCCCAGGAGGTAAATTTAATATGGCTTCAAAGAATCAACCCATCGGCTATTTGCCGGATCAAAGACCCCCGATCGTGGAATTGATCTTATTTGCATTGCAGCAGATCGTTGTAATGTTCCCCGCAACCGTTCTTGTTGCATTAATCACCGGCTTCCACGTATCAACCACAATTTTTGCCAGCGGCTTGGCAACCTTTTGTTTCATCTTTGTTACAGGTAAAAAGATTCCTCTCTATTACGGCTCCAGCTTCTCTTACATCGCAGCAATCTCTTCCATCATGGCAGCAGAACAATTCGCTAATTATTCCTTAGATCAGAAAATATCTGTTGCACAGTTTGGTATCGTAATGTCAGGTTTCGTTTCTATCGCCGCAGGTCTTATCATCCAGCGTACAGGCAGAAAAACCATTGATAAGATTCTTCCCCCCACAGTTACTGGTAGTATTGCAATGATCATCGGTTTATCCCTTGCAGCTAATGCGATGGGTAATGCAGCAGCTTTTCCTACCGTTGAGGAAACAAAGACAGCTCTTGCTTCTAACATGGCATGGGTTATCGCTATTATCACCCTTATTTCAACAATTGCATATTCCGTATACTTGAAGGGCAAGCTGAGTCAGTTGCCTATTCTTTTTGGCCTTTTGACAGGATATGTCGCTGCTTTAATCATCGGATGGGTTACCGGTATCCCTTTTGTAAACTTCAATACCATTGAGAGCGCATCCATATTTGCCCTCCCTAAGTTTACCTTGCCGAAGCCTTCCTTTGCAGCAGTTGCTGCAATCATGCCAATTGCGATTGCAACCATTCCCGAGTCAACGGCACATGTTTATCAGCTTGATATCTATGTAAATGACCTCGCTAAGAAAATGAAATCCGAAAAGAAGTACAGCATCGCTGATAAATTGGGCTTGAACTTAATCGGTGATGGTATCGGCGATATCGTATCCGGTATGATCGGCGGACCCGCAGGCACCAACTACGGCGAGAACATCAGTACCATGGCGATTTCCAAGGTATTCTCGATCCCTGTACTGATTACAGCAGCTTTGATCACTATGATTATCTCCTGCTTCACACCTTTGATCAATATCGTATATTCCATTCCTACCTCGGTAATCGGCGGACTTTCCATCTATCTGTTCGGTGTTATCGCAGCACAGGGTGTAACCATTATGATGGATCGTAAGGTAGATATGTTCAAATCCAAGAACCTTGCCATTATCGCCATCATCTTAATCGTTGGCCTTGGCGGAAGCTTCGGGTTTGAGGGGGGTATGATCCCGATGTTCGGTACACAATTCCCGGCACTCGCTACTGCAGCCGTTGTTGGTATCGTATTTAATCTGCTTCTCTCCATCGGTGATAAGGACGAAACACCTGTAGAGGAAACAGCTGCTGCATCTATATCAGCTGAAGCAGACGCTGAATAATCTCAAATTAAAAACTATGATAATGCACTATTGATATTATAGAATAAACGCCCACAGGGCATATTCAAAAAAGTTTGCTTCGCAAACTTTTCTGTATCATGTATTCAAAAAAGTTTGCTTCGTAAACTTTTCTGTATCATGTATTTAAGGCTCTGCTTACACAGTAAGTACTGTGTAAGCAGAGCCTATTTATTACACTCTTTCTAGTATTTCTGTTTATGGGTTGACCCACTATAAGTTCCATACTATTCCATGGTAAAATTTGGCGGTTTCAAATTTCTGGATCATTCAGGTACTTTCAGAATGATTTTATACTTCAACGTTTGTATTTATACATGCCGGCAATATAAATTCCGGAATCATTAGATTTAGATGGTAACTCTTATCTTTCACAAAATCGACGTGTGAGCAAGCAACAAGAACCACATCCAGTTCAGGAATAATTAATAGCTTCTGGCCACCCGCACCGGCTGCTGAATATGTAACATATTGTTTACCGGTTACTTCATCCGTCTCATCCTTAATATACCATAGGTATCCATAATGAAAGCCGTAACCCCATAAATAATTTTTCTCCAGGGATTCACTAATCCAATTTTTAGATACTATTTCTTTCCCTTTCCACTCACCGTTATGGGTTAATAGAAATCCTATCTTTGCCAAATCATTCGGCTTAAGAAATAAATTTCCGCCGCCAAAGCTGTTCCCGTTCGGGTCATTATCCCATATAAAATCATTGATACCCAAGGGATCAAATAAATACTTTTTGGCAAACATTGCAGCATTCATTCCGGTCGTCTTCGTTATAATAGCTGAAAGTATGTGTGTATTAGCCGAATTATAATCAAAAATAGTTCCCGGTGAACTCTGCAACGGCCTCTTTAAAATATGGTCTACCCAGTCTTTGCTCTTGATAAATTTTATTGGTTCTACGCCCTTATCAATTGAACTGAAACCTGATTTCATAGTAAGAAGATGCCTTATTGTTATGCTTTTTTTAGTATCATCCGAACTCAAACTAGGGTGATCATAAAAAAATTGTCCCAAATTATCTTCAATGCTATTAATAAATCCTTCTTGTATTGCAATACCGATCAAAAGAGATAGGATGCTTTTTGTTGCTGATCTTATATTCCACTGACCTGCCTTTTCTTCTATTAAGGTCCCGTTTGGCGATCGTAATATTAGCAAAGCGTTTACTTTCCTTATTACTTTTGAAAGGAATGATTCATATGGGTCCGGATTAATATTCTCAAAGACTAAAGTCTCCTTCTGAAATATACATATACTTCTGTACGAAGGGAAATTCGTTTTCAAGTAATCTATTGCAGCCTGAAGCTTTTTAATATTGATGTTATTCACTTCAACTACAGGTGAGGCTTTGTCTTCAAATATGAAGGTTTCACCTATCGGTTTCAAATCTTCATTATTCATATACTAACTCCTCTGTATTGTAATGATTATATCATACCATCTATTCTCATAGTCGTACAGTATAAAATCCTATCAGATATCACATTGATCTTTATGCAAATAGGTATTGGCAATCAGCTAATTCTCTTTACGCTTCCTGGTTGGCATGATTAACAAAAGCCTGCCCTTCGAGTATGAAGGGCAGGCTTTTGTCGGGTTTGCCTAAGGTGTTGGTTAATCTTCCTACTAGCATCTTCATGATGAAGATGATTTTCTGTATGTTGTGATATTAATACGCTCTTAAGTTCTTTCCTATCTTGCGAGCTTGGAAGCGTGTACATAGCCAACCTTGCCGTCACGAACGATAAGGGTACAATCATCGCTTAATTTGAAAGGATATAATATCTTTCCATCCGGTCCGTAAAAGTTATTTGAACCTATGAAAGTGCCCCTTTTTGCTGCATGCAGACCCTGAATTCCTTCGGATAGTTGCTTACCGGTTTCCAGATCAAAAAGAGCATTCATATTATTGCCAACTGATTGTGCGATAACACCACTGATAGAACCACGATCATATTCGTAGAATCTAATACTTAACGAACTGTCATATTGGCATGGGATAGTAATCTTTTTCGATTTGAAGCTGAATACACCATATTTACCACTATCGGCATCCTGTATGGATACATAATAATCCATTTCGGGATCGCGAATCTCGCTATACTTGCACGGCAGTAAAATCTTGCCTGAGGTGTCAACCATACCCCACTTGCCATCCTTCTTCACCAGTACATAAGCATTTTCTGCCTGAGTCCAGGTGGGATATTTACGATATATGTTTCTGTCGCTTCCCGCATTGAGCTCCTCGTACTCAAAGGGAAGAAGCTTCTCGCCCTTAAGATTGACAAGTCCCCACTTAGGTTTGTCTAAAGTCCCTTGATTCACCCAGAGTGTTTTCTTGGTGCTAACATCAGAAGCAGCGATACCTAACAGATTCTTATTTTTATATACTGTTCCATTTTTTACAGATACAACTCCTAAACCTTTGATCTTACCTTCACGAAAGTCATAATATTTGAGGGCTTCGGTCATTGTGACATAACCGTTTACAGGGTAACTCTTGAATACTTGAGTATAGCTGTCCTTTTTGTCGACGACCTTGGTCTTCGCACCGGAGATGATTTTTCCTTTTTCATTGAAGATCGCACCACCACTGACAAACACCTTTTCTACCGGATTATACTCGATTTCGTTCGTTGTGATATCCCCTGAAAAAGGAATAATTGTTTTGCCGCTTAAGCTTACGACTTCTCGTGAAGCATCGCCTTCGTGGAGATTCGTTAATGCTGCCTTACTGGTAATAACCATAGATAATTCGGGTATAATCTGCATATTTGTGCTATCCAGGTGCCAGCCTCTCGCAGAGCTACCCACGATACCGGCATGGTACTTCGCGGGTAATACAATGCCCTTCTTTCCCACTACACCGGTCACAAAATGTGATGCAAACATGATATCGTCTCCGCTATCGGACCTCATATGCATCATTTCCTTCGCTTCCTCATAATATGTCATATACGGTCCTGCCTGAGGGTAACTGTCACCAGGATTATAGAGATACGCTTTGGGCAGAATCTCATTACCGTTCTTGTCAATAATTTGAGCATATCTTAATGTTACGGGATACGATTGTTGTTTGTCTTCAGAATAGGTACTCGGTTTGCCGTAGATACCGACGATTTGCTTTATCATTACCTCTTTCGTCTTTCCTGTATCCACCAATGCATACCCATCGTGGAAATTGTAGGCTGTAAAGTAGTAGTCATTTGCCCCCCAGCCATATCCGGCGGCACTCAGACATCGGCTATCTGAGATGACATACCTGCCAGGAGCGACGACTTCCGTGCCCGTCTTTAAGTTCCAATAGCCAATGTTGGAACCCACAATGAGACGGCACATATCCTCGGACGGTAATCCGACTGCATCATACCTACAAGGAATGACTTCCTTGCCCGTACTGTCAAGCAAGCCCATCTTTCCATTTTTGACTGCCTGAACATACCCTTTGATGAATATGGATTCTGTTGGCTTGTTTTCATTTTCTGATTTCGGGGCACTACTATGAGAAGTATCATTCCAGTAGTATGCTTCGATTTTGTCGTAGACAGGCTTCGCCGCCCACACACCATTACGGTCGACTAGTCCATATTTGACATTGTTCAGATTCCCATGGGAATCGTAATCGCCCACAGGTGCAACGCGTAGGCCTGAGTCAAAATAGCTCTCCAGCGTCTTCTTATACTCGGTCTCAGAACCAAGCCAGGTTATGCCATCACCCTGATTATCAGTCGGAGCGCTCGTCGGTGTCGGTTTGATTTTAGCCGCAACGATCGTAATTACCTGTCCTCCGATCAGACGTCCCTCATAATATATTAATATCTGATTTTGACCGGGAGTATCAAACGAAGTACCTTGTGTTACTACAGTCTTTCCACAGGCAAAGGTAACTTTATCAGTGACGTCAATTTCCTTGCCATTGTCATTATACATCACGTACATTCCGGTGGTATCAAAACCCTCGCCAACCTGGTAAGTGGTTTTCTGGGGTCCCGTTATAAGATGCGTGTTAACTCCGATGGTGTCAACGCCCTCGTTTGTGTAGTAAGGGTATTTATCCACGTTGGATGATGCTTCCGCTTTCGCTGGGATCACGACTCCCAGTGATAATACTAAAGTAGTCGAGAGTATGATTGATAATACTCTGTGCATTACTTTCTTTAACTTCATTTGTGCTTCCTCCTTATTTGGTAAATTAAACTTAAATTGATCCCTATTACTGTCTCGTAAAAATTCGCATCTGTCATTGCATCTTCCGTACGAATTGTGTTTCTCACAGCACGAACCGTAACTGAAAAGAACGTGTTTCAATCCTAACTAAAAATGTTAGTCTTGAAACACGCCTCCTGCTAAACTTATATTATCCCTCAAACCCAATCATCAAGGGTCTCAGTTTGATTTTACCTGTCATATAAGGAGGAACCTCATAAATCGGACCATATTCCTGACCATTAATTGTGATCATCCAGCCATTAAATGCATCTGAATCTTTTATATTCGGTAGTTTTGTTGCCTTTCCGGAGGTGTATGTCTTAACGGATTTTGACAACTTCATTCCCTTACCTAAATCATAGCTGATCTTATATGCTTTGCTTTTCACCCATATAGCATAAAGAGTTGAAGTACTATCAGGGAAATTTAAATAATATCCCTCGGTTCCAACCTTATAGAAATTATCCGGGTTCGGGTTCTCTTTTGCAGTACACCAGCCTGCAAACTTATAACCTGATTTTTTGAACTTACTTTTTGGCAGCTTATAATTGTCGCTGACGGCACCATTTTCCATTGTACCCTTACCGCCATTTGCATCAAAAACGATTGTAGTGCCATTCTCAGCAAAGCTTTCAATGCAATTGTTAGTATATTGTTCTGCAGAAGCTACATTGATGTCTCCTAGCGATGTCAGGATTAAACACATACATAATAATGAGATTACTTTTTTCATTTTGATTCCATCCTCTCTTTCATTAATTAAATGATTGACATTACATTTAATACCATGGATTTATACTAACACAGACTTAGGCTAATAACCGTCGCCTGCATGAGAGGGTGAGGAAACTGCATGAAAGGGAATTATTTCACCGTTACCTTAATCTTCTTATATACTCCGTTCTGTGCATATACATATATATCACAGGTGCCCTTCGCTATTGCGGTTATTTTTCCGCTGTCAGTGATAGTCGCAATCTCCTGGTTCGTCGTTTCAAAGCAAGTCGAACTAGCGAACTCCTTCCTCTTCTTGTTCTCCGGCAGCACTATCTGATAAGTCACCTTCTTGGTTTTTCCAACCTCCATCGTTATGGAGGAATTCTTCATCATAATCTTTATCGGATTGCCATAGGTCTTATTTGCAGTTACCGAGTAGATCATACGTGATTCGGCTACGATTACCTTCTTCCCGCCCATGATCTTATAAGCTTTTACCTGATACGTGTAATAGGTTGCCTTCTTTAGCTTCTTCACTGTATAGTTTCTGACAATTCCCTTTACATCTGCCAGCTTTTTCAGCTTCTTCCCGTATTGTGCTCCGTAGATGAAGTACCCATCTGCACTGGTCACCTTGGCATAGGTTAATTTCTGCGAGGACTGATCAGCCTTGGCAGTCAGACGAAGATGATAAAAATCCTGAACTATTGCAATTGGGCCTGATTGGCTTTGCTCCGTATCTACAGATATCATATTCAGATCCTGGTAGGTCAAAGCATAGGTAGAAAAACGATCTGTCTCAAAGGTAAAGAGATGTGTGGTGGGATCATAGGTACCCTCAAGAATCTCTGTTATTCCGTTATGGATACGAACCACACGATAGGTTCTTTCTGTTCCGTTCTCAGTGTTCCACATACTTTCCGGTACAGCAATGCTGATCTTAATCTTACCGTTCGTCTCAGTAATTCTTGTCTCTTCACCGTCTCCAACCTGCTTAAACAGCGAAATATCTATAAATAATAGTGCCGGATTGGCTGTATTCTGATGTTCTGCAGCCATCTTCTCTTCAATCTGTTTCTTATCCTCTGCACTGACAGAAGCACTGATATCCTGGACTTTTAGGATTACCCTTGCATCCTTTCCTGCTGCCATCTGTTCCTGATCCGCAGCAGATAAGACGATTGCTTTCAGATCCTCCGTGCTGTTCATAAGGTTAGCTGTAGGGGCATTGCCCTCCTGCTTTTGATCCTTTTCGATCTTGCCCTCTTTCTTTACGGGGGCGCCAGCACCTCCACCGCCACGGGTAGCCGGAGGATTATTGCCTCCATCAGGAGCTACATAGGTTGTCGCATTAATGGTTCCTGTCTTTCCTGTCATGATTGTAGCTGCAAGACCCTTGGTCAGAGATACGCTAAAGGTAACGCTGCCGTTCGTTCCTGAGCTATTACCGGAGGTTCCAGCCACAGCCGCTGTAAACTGGGTTATAGTAATATCAGAAGCTGTCACTATCACGCCTTTACTGCTCATACCCGGCAATGCGTTGATTTGTGCCGCCAATGCTTCCTTCACTGCTGTCTCAGTGTTAGCTGCAGCCTGTGACAGAGTATAGCTTCCACCCGCAACGAGTGTCTTTGCTTCCTCCACCAGTGCAGTATCCGGATTAGCATTTTCATTGATGGTCATGGTGATGGTCTTGCTATCGGTAGTATCTCCCTTTCTCAGACTGACCAGATAGGTATTATCGCTGTTACAGGTAACGACTGCGGTTACCCCTGCTGCATCACCTGTGAGCAGACTATCCACATAGTTCTGAACTGCTGCTGTCTTCGTTGTCTGCTGTGCACCAAAATCCACTGTAACTGTTCCACCGATAACAGCTGTCTTTGCTGCATCAACTGCAGCTACATCTGATAATCCGGTATAGGGAGTCGCAGTAATAGTGCCTGTGATACTGCCTGCAGTTGTAGTCACTACTCCCTTTGTAAGAGCTACTCTAAAGGTAAATATGCCGTTCGTTCCTGACGGATTTCCCGGAGTTCCCTCTTGAGCCGCTTCGTAGGCGGTTACAGTGATACTAGATCCTGTTACCTCAACTGCTGTACTGCTCATACCGGTCAGGGTATTAATCTTCACAGCAATCGCTGTCGTAATCGCTCCTCCTGTACTGACGGAAGCCTGTGCTATGGTATAGCTGCCAGCTTCGATGATTGACTTTGCCTCAGCAACTGCTATCGTATCATTAAAAGCTGTCGCAGTAATGGTTCCTGTCTTACCCGTTAAGGTTTGCTTTGCTTTGCCCTTCTCCAGAGACACGCTGAAGGTAAAGCTGCCGTTCGTTCCTGTCTTGTTGGTGGAGCTTCCTGTCACCGCAGAATTAAATGTAGTTATTTCAATATCAGAAGCTTCGACCGTAACTTCTGTAGTACTCATGCCGGGCAGGGCATTGATTTGTGCTACCAGTTCAGCAATTACTGCGGTCCCCGAAGTAGCAGTACTCTGCGTTACAGTATAGCTGCCGCCCTCAATGATTGTCTTTGCCTCAGCTACTGCTATCGTATCATTAAAAGCTGTCGCAGTAATGGTTCCCGCTAAGTCTGTTGTGATTTTCTCTGCTATCCCCTTCTTTAGAGTTATCCGGAAGGTAAAACTGCCATTCGTTCCTGTCTTGTCGGTGGAGCTTCCTGCCACCGCATCATTGTATGTGATAATTTCAATACCAGAAGCTTCTACTGTTACTTCTGTATCGCTCATGCCGTACAGAGCATTGATCTGTGTCACCAACTCAGCTATTAATGCTGTCTCCGGAGTAGCAGCACTCTGTGTCACGGTATAGCTGCCCTTCTCGATGATTGTCTTTGCCTCCGCTACTGCCACCGTATCAGTATAAGCTGTCGCTGTAATGCTACCAGTCTTACCTGTTACAGTTCGCTTTGCTGTGCCCTTCTCTATGGATACATTAAAGGTAAAGCTACCGTCCGTTCCTTCCTTATCTGATGGGGTTCCTGCCACCGCCTTCTGAAACTTAGTCAGTGTAATATCAGAAGTCTTTACCATAACTCCCGTAGCCTTCATGTTGGACAGGGCATTGATCTGTGCCGCCAGCGCTGTCCGTAGATCTGCCTCAGTAGTTGCCACATCCTGCGCCACGGTATAAGTGGTGCTGTCCACAATGATTTTCTGTGCCTTCTTCACAGGACTAATATCAGGATTATATTCAAATATAAGATTCTTGTAGTTCTTGATTTGCTCCGGCATGTATTCATTTACCGGTGAGCTTCCATCGTAATTCATACTAGCGGTAACTTCTATACTATCACTCAGCTCCGGAGCCGTAGTCATCGCCTGTTTTGCGCCCTTAATGATAGAATCGCCTGAAACAGAGACTTTACCTGAGCCCTTATTTTCAATCGTATAGAGACCTTGTGTGTTTTCTATGGTACCGCCTTTGATCTCAAGAGCAGTAACATCGACTGATTCACCGTATATTCTAATCGTTCCGAAGGATCCGTTGGAACTTATGCGTGTATCTTTACCGCTAATATTGACTTTACCTTTGTTATCTACTCTAATTGCAGTACCCCCGCCCGGAGCACTTACCGTGCCACCTGAAATACTAATGGTTCCTTGCGATTCGCTGCTAATCGTAACACCGGAGCTATTTGTATTGGTTATAGTGCCTCCTTGAATAGATACGTTTTGGGAATCGCTAACACTAATTGTTTGACTTTGTGAACCGGAGCAGCTTATCACACCGCCAGTGATATTCAGGGTACCCCATCGATAGTATTGAATTGCTGATGACTTATTTCCCGTGGCACTCACTGTGCCGCCAGAAATAGTCATGGTACCACCAGAGTAATTACAAATCGTGGAAGTTCCATTGCCTGTAGTCAATACTTCGCCACCTAAAATCGTTACATCACTTGATCTGAAGTTATAAATTGCATAGCTGTAATTTGGATTTGTATCAACATATGAGTTTTCCACGGTTCCTTTTTCTAGAACAAGTTTTCCGTAATCCATGTAAATTGTGCCACAGCTATCTTCCCTGCCTATCTTTTTGCTGGTAATCTTACCCTTGGCACCGTCACTGCGATCAGTGATTGTCAACGTACCCATACATGTTTTTATAATTGCAGAGTTGTCACCCCCGTCAATTGTTTTGCCGTTTAGGTCGAGAACAAAGCTTTTACTTGTAGTGCTGCTTACAGTAACTGCAGTTGTCAGGATGGTGTCCGTAAGCATTTTAATTTCTTTCCCACTTTGAACTGCATCTACAGCCTCTTGTAATGTTTTGTATTTTGTACCCTCGATTTCAGCAACCTTTGAATCTATGTTGATGGTCATGGTAATTGTTGTGTTGTCGTTCACTGCTCCTTTATTTAGTGCCACCTGATAGGTGTTATCACTGCTATGGGTAACAGTTGCGTTTACCCCTGCGGCATCCCCAGTGAGCTTACTGTTCACATAATTCTGAACTGCTGCTGTCTTTGCTGTCTGGTCTGCATCAGAGTCCACTGTAACTATTCCATTCACGATGGCGGTCTTTGCTGCCGCCACTGCCATAGTATCTGAAAAGGCTGTCGCGGTAATGGTTCCTGATTTATCTGTCGTGGCTTGAGTGATTTCTCCCTTCGTCAAGGACACTGTGAAGGTAAAGCTGCCGTTTGTTCCTTCCGGCTTAGCGGAGGTTCCTGTTGTAGCTGCCTTAAAGGAAGACACAATAATATTAGAAGCTGTTACTGTAATTCCTGTAGTGTTCATACCGGGCAAAGCATTGATTTGTGTCGCCAATGCGGTCTTCACTGCTATCTCTGTATTGGCTGCGTCCTGCATCAAGCTGTAGCTACCAGCCTCTATCATTTTCTTTGCGTAATTCACCACTTCGGTATTTGGATCGATATACACGTATAAATTCATATATTTATATAAATTAAGATTTTGACTTAAATAAGTTTCAGGACTACTTCCGCTAGCATTCCTACTGGCTGTGATCGTAGGGTCGCCTATGATTGAAGGTACCTTTATCGCTTGCGCAGTTCCCGATGGTGAGGTAGACTTTGCTGTTACCGTTCCACCAGTAAGCATGACGTAGTTTGTCGCTTGTATACCATAACTTTCATTCGCCGTACCACCGATGGTACTGATGTTTAATGAGCCGCTGATTAAAACACCGGCTGTGGTATACATGCCACAGCTGGTGTTAGCATTACCTCCTGAGGCAGTGAGGCTTCCGGATCCAAAAATTCCAAAGCTTCCTCCGACATAAATACCATAGCTATTCATTCCGCTGTTCGCTGCACCGGTTACATTATTACTTTTTTCTTCAGCAAGATAAATGTTCAGATCACCATCGGCATATATACCATAATTACCATCGCCATAACTATATACTGCTGTCAGATTAACTCCTCTCAGGGTTAATTCCGGCACATTACCTGATAGTTTCTCGTATTTCACCACGTAGTTTGTGGCATCTGCACCTGAAGAGGTAATGCCTCCATTTTTGTCCGATATCCAATATGTAATACTACCTGTATTTACCTTCGTGCCACCTACATACACATTTCTTAAATTAGTTGTTGCCGATGCTGTCATCGGAAACAAGCAAAATACCATGAATAGAGTTATTAAAACACTGATCCGCTTTTTTCTCATATCACTCTTCCTATCATCTTAATATTTACAGGAAATTCGTAATCACTTTTAACAATAATAGTCCTGTAATCTATTACTGTTCTTAATGACCTAACATACGCTCAGGCTCGTTCCTTGCTTTGTCTGGACCTGCAAAACCCAGAATATATGCCGGTATGCGATTCATCGGTTTTAGTAAAGTACGATGATAGGCATCGGCTGCACTCCTATAGATAGCTTCACTAATTTCGACCTGCTGTAGCCGAAGTTCAGCTTCTTCTTCATTCTTTACACCGGCCTGCTGTTTGCGATATAAGTTTAGTTGTTTCGCTGCTTTTCTCATATCTTCTCTGCATAGGCGAATTTGACGCAGTGAGAAGAATATCCAAATTAGAACAAAGGCCATCCCGGCAATTGCAAGATCCAGCATGATAATTTCCTTCATTCACTCTCCTCCTTTGAACGGATTATTATGCTATCTTCGGATGTTACCATAGCATAAAATCACCTCTTGAAACCGTATCTTGCATGAGAGGGTGAGGAAACTGCATGAAAGGGTGATTACACCCATGCCGACAAGCATGGTCAGCTTCGCTGGACACGTGTACAAATACAAAGAAGCTTAATTTACATTAAGCTTCTCTGCACATCTATTATTCCTCAATATTAAGTAAATTGGCTATATCTTATGTGTTTACCAACACAAAGGTGTAACAGTTTTTCCTCTGTCAGCTCTACTGGAAAGCAGCAAATTCTTATTCCACTGTTACCTTAATCTTCTTATAGACACCATTCTGTGCATATACATAGACATCACAGGTACCTTTTGCTTTTGCGGTTATTGTTCCACTCTTACTGATTGTCGCAATCTCCGGATTTGTTGTTTCAAATCGAGCCGAACTAATGCTATCCTTGCTCTTCTTGTTCTCCGGTAATACTACCTGGTAGGTTACTTTCTTAGTTTTCCCTACTGCCAGTGTGATGGAAGACTTCTTTATGATAAGCTTTGTCGGATTACCATAGGTCTTACTTGTAGTAACCGAATGAATCAGGCTTGATTCGGCGATGGTTACCTTCTTACCGTCAACAACCTTATAGGCTTTTACCTGGTAGGTGTAGTAGGTTCCTTTCTTCAATTTCTTCACCGTATAATTTCTGACTGTTCCTTTTACATCTGCCAGCTTCTTCAGCTTCTTCCCGTATTGTGCTCCGTAGATCAAGTAACCATCAGCACCGGCTACCTTGGCATAGGATAGCTTCTGTGAGGTCTTATCAGCCTTGGCAGTAAGATGCAGATGTCTAAAATCCTTAACTATCGTAAGCTGATCCGAGGTACCTCCGTTATTCAAATCAGGTGTTGTATTACCATCCTGGTAAGTCAGGGCATAGGTAGAAAAGCGATCTGTCTCAAAGGTAAAGAGATGGGTAGCCGGATCATAGGTTCCGTCCAGGATCTCTGTCACTCCATCATGGATACGGACCACACGATAGGTTCTATTAGCCCCAGCCTCGGTGCTCCACATGCTTTCCGGCACCTCGATGCTGATTTTAATCTTGCCGCTCGTCTGCGTTACTTTGGTCTCTTGTCCGTCACCGACCTGCTTGTACAGGGAGATATCAACATAAAGCAGTGCTGGATTGGCTGTATTTTGCTGTTCCGCAGCCAGCTTGTCCTCAATCCGCTTCTTATCCTCAGCGCTGACAGAAGTACTGATATCCTGGACCTTTAAGATTACCTTTGCGTCCTTTCCTGCTGCTACCTGCTCCTGTTCCGCAGCAGACAATATCTTAGCTTTCAGTTCCTCCGTGCTGTCCTGTAGGTTCGCTGTCGGGGCATTTCCGTCCTGCTTTTGATCCTTCTCAAGCTTTCCTTCTTTTATTACCGGTGCGCTTGCGCCTCCACCGGAACCTCCGTTGCCGGGAGTAGGTGTAGGAGGAACTGACTCATACTGTATGTATTTGTAATTGGATAAGCTAGCCTGATTATAAGCTTCATGGGTAGAACCTACGTAAGCCGTACTGGCGGTGATCATACCATTCGAATGTTCAAATGTTCCGTTGATAGCTTGCCCTTGTCCTTTAGTCGTTACCGTTCCACCTGAAATACTTATTTTATTAACTTGAGTGGCAGCTGACATGCCATATACATATACATATGCTGATGGACTTACTAATTCATTTCTCACACCGTCGGCAGTTACAGTTCCACCTGTGATGCTGAGGCTGTTTGAACTTCCGGTATTAATCGTTCCATTGATACCGACAGCAGCACACGCTTTTGCGGTAGCCTTAACAGTTCCACCGGTAATCATTACCGCCCTTCCCTGTATTCCCGCTGCTGTAGTGCCGGCAGTACCGGAGGCTTCAACACTTCCGCCTGAAATTATAATATCTTCTTCGCTATAAATTCCATAAGCCTCATTTTTAGGTGTAGCATCTATAAGCTCTGCCTCACAAATAGATTTAACCGTTCCGCCTGAAATCGTTACATTTTTCCCCTGTATTCCCACTGCTTCTCTTCTAAGATTACTATTATAATCATCACCATCACCTCGTGAAGTACAGTTGAGAGTAATCGTTCCGCTTGAGATTGTAATATTCTTATTAGATTTAATTCCCTTAGTTGTAGCTGTACAACCAAATACGTCTAGGTAGGACATGTTTATGGTGAGACTGCCTGTGCCAGATATGGCTATGTCTTCAAGGGAATAAATCCCATGAGCCTCTTCACCTAGATCATTAAAAATCTCTTCCGCAGTAATCGTGTTATCGCCTATCAGTTCGATATTCAGCTTATTTTGAGAAAAAATTATAGCTCCCGTGTGGTTATTCGTATAGATACTAGCACCGCTCAAGATAAGGGTTTGGGGGACTTGAGCAGTGGCGGGTTTGAAGATGATTGTACCTCCAATACCTGGGCCTGTTAAAACCGTTTCCTCATTATGGGCGACGTTTTGGGTGGTGTTTTGATGAGTTACCTGATCGTATCCTTTCACAGCAAGATAGTCAATACCTTCATTAATACCATAAGCGATCTCCCTTTTACTGCTCACCGGCAGTAGGGTAAGCATCATACATAGTACCATCAATACGCTTAGAAATCTTTTATTCCTTATTGTTTTCACTTTTGTGTTCCTCCTTTATTTTTCTTTGTAACCTAATACTAATCAAAGACTCAAATAGCATGCCGTAACTTCGATTGCTACGGCATCAAAATGGATATGAAATCAATATCGCTCATAATAAAAATATCACATTTTGTCCACAAAAACCGTTTACCGTATGAACCGTATTTGTTTGTCTGCTATTCTAACATAAAATATCTCCTGAAACCGTACCTTGCATGAGAGGGCGAGGAAACTGCATGAAAGGGAGATAGCTAACGTTGAAGCCGAAGTAAGACTATGATACAATAAAGCTATATCGTATTCCTAGAACGGAGGTCTATTATGCGAATAGCAGCTTACTTCCACAATAAAGAAACCACTGAACTCCTGTCCCAGCTTTTTGAATTATATCGACAGAAAAAGGGAATTGAATTTTCCTATCGTTTTTATAGCAATGATATAGATTTTCTGTATGATTTCATCCCCGGTGAATATGACGCAATATTTTTGGACGGTGATAAAACCGACAGTCTCATCAAAGAAATCCGGCAAAAGGACAGCCGGATTCGTTTCATTGGGATTGTTCCCTTTCGGGACGATGCGGTAGATATAGCGAAAAATCTTTGGTATTGCCTGCCCAAGCCGGTCAGTGCGCTATTTTTATTTCCGGTACTGGACAGACTATTGGAAGAGATCAATCACAAAGATGAGACAGGTATGGTAATCAAAACAAAGAATAGTGTGCTGCACCTTGCTTTCTCACAGATTGAATATGTAGAGGTCATCGGCAGAAGCATCGTTTTTCATTTATTGGGTGGAAAGCAGGAGGAAATCCCCGGTACGTTCTCCGATTATGAAGCCAGACTTTTACAATGGCCTGATTTCATCAAGGTACATAGGGCATATATTGTCAACTTACGTCACATTGCCAAGCTGACAGCGGAGGGTGTCTTAACAAAATCGGACAGCTGGGTACCGGTATCAAAGCATCTCTATCCCCAGCTAAAGAAAGATTATCTTGGCAACCTTTTACTGCCCGAGGCAGAGAATCCTGAGGAACGGAAGAAGCAGGTAGCTGATCACAGCTGTGATCGCTATACCATTCTTTTAGTGGATGATGAGGAATCAGAACGCCTGCGCTGGACACAGGTGCTTTTAGCACATGATTGTATCGTACGAACTGCAGATTGCAAAGAAACAGCCCTCTCCCTGGCAGTGCAGGAACGGTTTGATTGTGTGTTATTAGATGTAAATCTTGGAAATATATGTGGCTTTGACCTCTGCGATCAGCTTAAGCAACTCACCGGTGCACCAATCCTCTACTTAAGCACTCTATCGGACAACGAGCATCAAACCAAGGGCTTCCTGACCGGAGGGATGGATTATATTACAAAGGATGTTGCACCTCAGCTATTCTGGCTGAAGGTGGAAAGCAGAATCAAAACGGCAGGTGCTATTCGCTCTGAACTTTCCTCGGGCAGCCTGCGTCTTGATCTAAAGGATCGTAAAGCATATTTAAAGGGACAGGCGTTACCCCTTACCACAGTAGAGTTTGATTTGCTGCATCTGCTGATGCAAAATGAAGGCTCTTCCTATGCGCCGAACAAGCTGTACGAGTTAATCTGGGGCAGCCGTGAGTGGGATGACGGACACACCGTACAGCTGCATCTGTCCCAGCTTTGTCGTAAGCTGGAAAGTGTGGAGACAGGACATCGCTTTATTGAATCTGTTTGGGGTGAGGGCTATCGCTTTGTGGCAGAAGTCTAAGTATCAGTCAGTGGTGACTCGGTACGTACCGTTTGAGAGAAATCAGATAAAATAATGATGGCTAGAAACTTACAATACGATAAAATAGGGGAACGGAGTGATCAATTGCGTAGAAATCAAATCAAAAAATGGCTACCCTTTGCCTTTACTTTCCTGCTTGCGGGATTTTTCTTCCTGCTGTTCTATGCAGATAACAAATATCAAACACCGCCTCCTTATGGAAAAAATGGTATAATCACTCTGACAGAAGCTTCTTTGCATGGTGACAGACCATTGTTTCTCATAGATGGCTGGCTTCTGACCGATGAACGGAACTTGAAGCTACCCACCTATATCGGTGAATTTTCAAACCTACAGAGGGGTGACAAAGGGATATCGCCCCATGGAAGGGCGGTTTATGAAATGACACTGCGCTATACCGGAAGGCCTATGGAAGTTGCTATGAGCTTTCCGAGTCTGTTTTCCCTCTATACCATTTCATTGGATGGGACAGTCCTATCCCGGGGAAAGGGCAGTGCTCAAATCTCTTTTACTCTCGCAGAAGGCAATCATCTACTGACCGTAGAGACGGTTTCTAAGTCAGGGTATTACAGCGGAATGTATAGTCCTCCTGCCCTTGGTAATACAAAAGCGATCTTTCATACAGCATTTCTTCAATGTATTGCTTATGGTATTGCCTGTTTTGCAGTGTTAACGCTGACTATTTTCACCTGGGCGCTCTGGCGTCAAAAAAAGGATACTCTTGCCTTATGGTTTGGGGCGCTCTGTTGCTGCTTCTCTGTGTATATGTCTTACTATTTTATGCGGCTACTGTCTCTGCCCCTGGAAGAGTATTGGTTTCTTATACAGAGTGCGGCTTTCTACGGATTAAGCTATTGTGTTCTACGATTAACAGTATTATCGGGTGGCATAGAGAAACAAAGCTTTACCCAATGGCTTCAACGAATTATGCTTACAGCATCTGTTCTACTGCTTTTGCTGGCAGTATTCATCCCGGAATTTCCGTGGGCAGTCTGGCTACATGGCATCCTTACGAATTACTACTATATCTTTACCTTTTGCATGGTACTGCTTTTGGTGCTTCGTAGCGGACAGGCCCTCTCTGGTGAACAGCTGTTTACAAGACTTGCCTGTATCGCCTTTGGCGGAGGGTTATTATATAACCTGTTTGCATCTAATCTCTTTGAACCAATTCTGTTCTTCTGGCAGTTTGAGTGGTGCGGATTGATTCTGGTATTGTTGTTTGGTGCGATGATGGTATCCCGTAACAAGAGAATCCTTGCTGAGAATGAAGAATTTAGAGCTCATTTGGAGGATTTGGTAGAACAACGAACCTCAGAGCTTAAGAATCTGCTACAGGAACGCAAGGCATTTTTTGCAGATATGGCTCACGATCTTAAGGCTCCGGTTTATGCAGCAGGCTCTTTCATTCAGGCAATTCGGGCACATAACACCGGCGTGGACACGGAACTGCTTCGCTATATTGACCTGGTCGAGCAAAAGCAGCAGGAAATGGCGCGCCGCGTACAAGGATTGACGGTGTTTAATCAGATGGATGAGATGTCCGAACCCTATGTGACGGTTTCGGTGAAAACCTTACTGGAAGAGGTTTATCATGCCCACCATATGGCAGCTGAGGTCCAGTCAATATATTTCATGACAGAACCTCCGGAGGTGGATGGCTTCCTCATTGCCCAACCCAGAAAGCTTGAAATTCTCTTTGAAAATCTTATTGTCAACGCCTTGAAGTTTACTTCCCCTGGAGGTAAAATCACCCTTTCGGCTACAATTGATGAGGAGGGCTGCCATCTATCGGTTGCCGATACAGGCTGTGGTATCGCTCCCGAAGATGTACCACATATTTTTGAGCGATTTTATATGGGAAAGGAAAACCGTGGCACCGGCAGCGGTCTTGGACTTTACATAGTAAAAAGCATTGTTGAGGAACTCGAGGGAGAAATATATGTTTCTTCCAAGGTTGGTCAAGGCACGATATTTTTTATTGATTTACCATTGGCTAGGTAAATATATTGAAGACCCCCATAAGTCAGCTTTTCAGGTTTGACTTATGGGGGCCTTCAGCGTTGTCAGTCTTTTTATTTTCTAAGCAGAAGCTTTTTCAATACTGTAATCAGCTTGCTTGCCAAGCTTGCGGTGGATGAAGTACCCGCCGCACCTGCGATACCTATTGTGGCAATGGAACCAACTGCCAGCACTCCCACAGTTACAGCTTTCGGTAAATTAGTCTTGCGAGGTGCCGTACGTTCTTCTGGTGGAGCAGTCTGCTTGGATGGCTCTGCAGAGTCAGATACCTGCTTGCTAACAGCCTCCTCCGATGACTTTTCGTGCAGCTTGGCTGATGGCTTATTTGGTTCAACGGATGAATGAGCTGTGATGTTACCGTCTTCCACTGGCTCAGTGAAAGATCTATATGTATTGAAATTATTAGGTGTTTCTTGTTGTGTCGTATGAAAATCCACTTCAAAATGGTCGGTGGCAGCTGAACTATGTCCTTGACTCGGGTTAGTTATCTCCGGATCATCCATGGCTAAAGTAGCCGGATCAAAATCCGGATCAGCCTCTGGTGTCACCTCCGGCTCAGTAGTTACTGTTTTGTTAATCGCCTGTGTTGGCTCTATACTAGGTGTCGGTACAGGGATAAGTGTTGGAGTCGGTCCTGAAGCAGGTGTCGCAGCCGGGGAAAGCGTTGGACTCGGTTCTGAAGCAGGTGTCGGTACAGGAGTGAAAACAGGTGTCAGCACGGGAGTAGGCAACGGAATAGATACCAACGGTGGTGTCTCAGAATCGTTTGATGGTAAATCGTTACCCGGCAAATCAGGGCGTTGACCTCCATCACTGCTACCATCTTTCTCTTTGCTATCTCCACTACCGGCATTGTTTTCATTACCACCTGAACCGTTGAGTTCGGGAACCTTAATTGGTAAATTATATTCATATGGCCATGGTAGAATTACGGTTTCTCCATCATAGACTCCTCCCTCTATGATTAGTGCAATTAATAATCCCGGAACATCACCCTGTAAATACCGCTGATACGATGTATCGGTCGGCTGTAATACATCTATATATCCATAAAGCTGTTCCGATTGGTTGGTATCAATTGCCCTTTGGGTCAGTAAATCACCAATCGATGTCCAGCTCGTATCCCCCTCTTTATAAGAATATGCCTTGATTGCAGTAGCTCCGCTGGGCTTTAATGAAAACGCCAGAGAGATAGGAAGCTGATTTTCTATTGCTTCTCCCGCTTGTGTTCCGCAAAGGGATACCATGGCCTTCTCATCCTTTGCTATTACATTTAATACAAGGCAAATATCATCTCTTGAATAAATACCATCAAATAAAAGATCATGGGATAGCAAATATCTCCCCTGTGGTGTGTTTAACTGTGTTCCGGCAGGAATGACCAGCTCATTTGCAGAATCATTTATAGTAAGCGTTTCACCAGCTTTTAAATCTATATCGGTGAAATTCTTCCATGAAACCGCAACTTCCATATTTGCTACCACTGGTACTCTGGAACTGTCGCCCAGTTCAATCTGTATTTCAACCGGAACAGTATCGGGTAACATAGCGTATATACTTTCTAGACTCGCATCCTCTCTCACTGTGATTTGATATTTCCCATAGGTGTAAAAAGGTCTCCAGTTCTTTGCTCGCATACTGCCGGGAAAGAGCACACTTAAGGTTGCATCATCGGGAATCGGCTGTACCATCCCTCTAGTGATTTGAGAAGGCTTAGTATCATAACAAACACCATTCTCAAGTGTAATCTGCAGTTTTATGTAAAAGGAAGCAATTTCTCCTGCAAGATAGCTTTTCAGGGGTTCGACACTGGAAAAAGAACAAGTCTGATTATTCAGCATATCCAGCCCATCCTCGTCTTCAGTACCCAGTTGATCTAAGTGCCAGTCGTAGGGCGACTGCTCACATATTACCTGATAATTTTCGCCATCCAGTGAATACATCGGTCTGATACGAATTGTGCTTGGCAAAAAGGTATCAGTATAGGTACCCTTAATCCGATAGCCCTCCTTGGTAGCTTCAATTACTGCCGTGAAACCCGGAGGAGACTCCGGAGCTTCGTATATTTTATTATGCGAGAGCTTGACTGCTTCAGTATAGGTTACTACACTTTCCTCTTGTATTATTTGAGAGATAGCCAATTTGACATAAAGGGTATTTACAGTTTCATGGAGATATGCCTTCAGCGGATTGTCATTTGCACCGATGCATATCTGTGTTAGAGATGTCTCTCCTTCCTTCAGACCGGTTAAATCCCATTTTCTAAAACCATAGCTGTCTTTATCTAATACCGAATAGTATTCTCCACCAAAGGAATACAGTACCAAGATTTCCAAAGTATTCTCTGGTATGTAGCTTAATGTACCGTACAGTCCTTGTACTCCTGCTTTTTCTGTCAATTCGAGTTGAAAGGTGGGCTTCTGTGCCAAAGTAATAGCCTGCTGTGATAACGTAACAGTCTGTGACATAGTAGCCACCGCCTGTGATGTGGTAGCTATCGCCTGTGATGTGGTAGCTACCGAAGCCTGCGTTACTTCCCCAGCATCATTCTCTGACATTTTATCCTCTGGAATTTCACCTGTATCTATAGCAAATGCAGAGGAGACATCTAAAAATACAATGCAAATTGTAATAACTATCGTAAAAAAGCTTCGTTTTGCTCTCATATATCTCCATTCCCTGTGGTCCACAGATATCACTACTGTCTAATCCTAAACCACTTTGTATATATTAGTCAATCCCAATCTTTTTTTGCAGGATAAAACCTCATAATATACGCCGGGATACGGTTCAGCGGTTTTCTTAGAAGGATGTTGTAGTCTTTTTCCACCTCGCGATAAACCATAAGCTTATTTTCTAATATATTTTTGGCCACTGCATCGTTTTCTCCACCACGTTCTTGCATATATAATCTCCGATGAAATCGTACCTGCTCACCAATGGCAACAAGGCTCTTCTTTTTTGCAGAAAGTTCTCTATAGCTTACTATTAACCATAGCATAACAAATGCAAATATACAGCCTCCTGCGATAAGCCAACCCAGTAGGGCTACTGTCATAGAGAATCCAACCTTTCTAAATAAATCTTAATCACCTATCCTATACATATCATATTTTCTCCATAAAAAACCATTTACCGCACGAATCGTGTCTCCTACCGCACGAATCGTAATTATTTCCACATTATACAAATAAACATACCCCCCTGATAACGTTTATAGTTATCAGGGGGGTATCGCTTCTCTTCATACTATTTCACTATGAGTTTAATTTTCTTATAGACTCCGTTCTGTGCATATACATATACGTCACAATTACCTTTTGCCTTTGCTGTTATTGTTCCATTCTTACTGATTGTTGCAATCTCCGGATTCGTTGTTTCAAAACAAA
Source organism: Bacillota bacterium (assembly GCA_023437365.1). Lineage (GTDB taxonomy): Bacteria > Bacillota > Clostridia > Lachnospirales > Lachnospiraceae > Mobilitalea. Next base: position 104,975 of record JAEZGK010000013.1, on the reverse strand, counting down.
TCGGTTTAGCAAAAGCTTTCATCTTCTTGTTCTCCGGCAGCACTACCTGATAGGTCACCTTCTTAGTTTTGCCTGCTGTCAGTGTTATGGAAGACTTCTTAATTATAATCTTTGTCGGATTACCATAAGTATTACTTGTAGTAACCGAATGGATCTGGCTTGATTCGGCTATGATTACCTTCTTTCCGTCAATGTTCTTGTAAGCTCTTACCTGATAGGTGTAATAGGTTCCCTTCTTTAATTTCTTCACTGTATAGCTTCTGACAGTTCCTTCTACATCTGCAAGCTTCTTAAGCTTCTTCCCGTATTGTGCTCCGTAGATGAGGTACCCGTCAGCACCTGCTACCTTGGCATAGGATAGCTTCTGAGAGGTCACATCAGCCTTGGCAGTCAATCGAAGATGATTAAAATCCCGAATTGTCGTAAGCTGCTTCGAGGTACCGTCGCTATTCTGATCGGATGTTGTATTACCATCCTGATAGGTTAATACATAGGTTGAAAAACGATCTGTCTCAAAGGTAAAGAGGTGGGTTGCCGGATCATAGGTTCCGTCCAGAATCTCTGTCACTCCATCGTGGATGCGGACAACACGATAGATTCTGTCCGCTCCAGCTTCGGTGCTCCACATGCTTTCCGGCACCTCGATGCTGATTTTAATCTTACCACTCGTCTGCGTTACTTTGGTCTCTTGTCCATCTCCGACCTGCTTATACAGGGAGATATCCACATATAGCAGTGCCGGGTTATCTGAACTTAGCTGTTCTGCAGCCAGCTTTTCCTCAATCCGCTTCTTATCCTCAGCACTGACGGAAGTACTGATATCCTGAACCTTTAAGATTACCTTTGCGTCCTTTCCTGCTGCTATCTGCTCCTGCTCCGCAGCAGATAACACCTTAGTTTTCAGTTCCTCCGTGCTGTCCTTTAGGTTAGCTGCCGGAGCATTTCCTTCCTGCTTCTGATCCTTCTCAAGCTTTCCTTCATTCTTTGTTGGTGTGCTAGCACCTCCACCGAAGCCTCCGCTACCACTGCCACTGGTAGGAGGTATGTTAACAGTAATAGTAAAATGCTTAGTGTAATCATTGCCTGCTCCGGAGCCATCTATGACGGTTGCCCTAATCGTTGCTGTACCTGCCGTCGTTGCACTAAAGATGTCTCCGCTGATCGTTGCTCCGGTACCACCAGCGTTTTGCACGCTCCATACAATGGTCTGATTGGTGGCATCACTCGGTGTAACTGCTCCCGCTAAGGTCAAAGCAGTATTCGTCTGTACCGAAGCGGCATTGGTCATGGTGATGTCATTTACCGCTGCAAATGGCGGAGTGCCAGGTGATACCGTAATGGTAAAATCCTTCGTATAATTACTACTTTCGCTGGCACCCTTTGTCACGGTTGCCCTAATCGTAGCTGTACCTGCCGTCGTTGCCCTAAACGTACTTCCGGTGATCCTTGCTCCGGTACCACCAGCGTTTTGCACGCTCCATACAATGGTCTGATTGGTGGCATCACTCGGTGTAACTGCTCCCGCTAAGGTCAAAGCAGTATTCGTCTGTACCGAAGCAGCATTGGTCATGGTGATGTCATTTACCGCTACAAATGGCGCATACTCATAGGTGCAGGCTGTACCTGTAGTATTATTCCATGTGCCTGTACCTGCCTTGTGCCTCATATTGGTCAGGGTAGGATTGGCACTAAATGGCTCATTTCCCATTGTTGCCTGTGCAGTTACTGTCCCACCTAAGAGGCTAATTCCACCTGCACCATGACAGATACCATGACTGTAACCATAGTTGTCGAATACTACATTTCCTCCGGTGGCATTGACAGTACCGCCTGTAATCTCAACGTCACCATACCCCCAAAGCCCATAGCTTTCAGAGCCTCTATATTCTTCTTTACCCGTAGAGCTAACTGCTCCGCCGACAGCCGTAATGGTGCCGCTCGTAATTTTCAACTTCCCACTGGTATAAATACCCGAACTGATTAAGCGAGCATCAATGCCAGTCTTATCGCTAGCATGGAGGGTTACTGCGCCGGGTCCGCTAATCTCTAAAGCATATGCATATACGGCCTTAACACTGTTAAAAGTACCGTCTTTATGCGTAATGTTGTTATTCCCCTTTAGTACTAGCTTCTTAGTACTGGTGCCTTCAAAATAAAGGGCGCTGTCACCTCCAGAAACCTCAATATCCACCCCATCCAGAATCAGGGTATTGTTATCTTTATCCCATGCCCAGCATTTCCTGCCGTCTGCGTGGATGTGTGAAATATGCTTTGTAGTATTGGTGCAATCCTGAGAGTCGTCTCCAGAAAAATACAGCTGTGAGGTGATTTTTGCACTATTAAATTTTAGATATTTGTAGGCAGAAACGTTACTGAAAAGAGTCTCACTGCTAATCACACTTGCGCTACTTGCACCGTATGCTTTCGCTAAGATCTGTACATCGGTGTAGCTTCCTAAATTAGGAACTTTATCCATCGCGCAAGAATTAGTAATGATTTCAACCGTACCGCTTGGAATTGAGATTGTACCAGTGCCATCATTTTTAATTGCTATACCATTATTGGATTCTATCCTACCTCCTGTTAAGGTCACGCTTCCATCACCGTCGTTACTAATCGCAGAACCAGCCGAGGTGTTTTCCACCTTACCCCCAGTCACGCTCACACCGCCGCTACCGATATTACATATCGTAGGGCGATTCGAGGTGTGTCTCACTGTCCCACTCATTATTATGGCGCTTCCGCTGACCACTCTAATTGTTCCATAGCCATAGCCATACTCATCTATATTATTGTTTTTGCTGGTAATAACACCGCTGCTTCCTGTGTCAGTGATAATTATCGTGCCGTTACCACCTTTAATGATAGCACTATCATCAGCGCTATCCCACGTTTTCCCATTTAAATCTATAGTAAAATTGCAATTATTTGAAACTATAACTCCAGCTCCGTCATGGCTGCCTAGCTTTATGATCTGCCCCTCAGTAACTGCGTCAACAGCCTCTTGTAGGGTATTATATCCTTGTTCGCCGATTGTGGCAGCTGGGGCACCTGTCGCACTCACGGTTACCGGAGTCCCGGGCAACATAGTAAATACCATAATCAGCATCATCAGTACGCCTAAATATTTTTTCTTCATCTCTTTTTGCTTCATTTCTTATTCCTCCTGATAACATTATCCTTTTTGTATACAAGCAGTATCTTTGGCCCCCCAGTAATCCTATATAATACAGCTACTCAGCGTCCTGCAATCAACTAACCGAATAAGGCTGTTGCTAAAAAACATTCTTCCTTTCCCGGTTGAGTGTTATTACTACAAATAAGAATATCACATTATTCTCTCGAAAACCGTTTACCGCACGAATCGTATCTATTACCGCACGAATCGTATCTATTTCCGCACATATCTATTACCGCACGCATCATAATAAAAATAGCTGGTGAATCATGGTAACTATGATTTCACCAGCTATGTTATAGGATTTGTAAGATTTTGAACAAAGTCACGCCTGCGTGACTTCTTTATTACATCATATTATTAAAGAAGCTGACCACAATTCTTACAAAACTTTGCATCTTCCTCATTTAAACCTCCACAGTTCCTGCATTTTATCTTAATAATCTCTTTAGGCTGTTGCCCTTGCGTCAGTTGATCAACCACATCTATATTACTGATTATATCATTGATCATCTCACCCTTGGCTTCATTGAAAGGCTTTAAGTCCTCTCTTGCCTTCTCAGGATCCAGAATTATCCCTGAACCTGCCGACCCCTTTGCACCAATATTCATGATAAGGCTTCCGAATATCAATAAGAGCATACCCCATATAGAATTCGAAAAGCGTATTGCTCCAAAACTCATACTATGACCGCTAAGCATTCTTGCCGCGGAGAAAAAGACTGATATAAATAAAAGAAAACCTATAATCATCATGCCCATTCCAATATAATATGCTGCTTTTCTTTCCTGCGGAATTTTTGACATAAAATCACCCCTCAATATAATAATAAAGTTAGTCTACCATTTATATTCTACAATAAAAGCGTCAAATTCTCCAGCAGTTTTCCTATTCTTAATCATCCCTTAATCTATTTATAAAAGACTCCATGCGAACACTTATTTTTAATGCAAGGAATAGGACAACGCCTTCAGTACACAGATACAGAAAAGATAACTACTAATATATAATCCGCTTTTTAATTTAAACAGGGTGCCGTACTTATAATAAGGCGGCACCCTGAACTATTATGTTTAAGAGTTTTATTTTATGTGATTAAATTATTGCAAGAATAGCAAAGTTAGCAATAAACAATAAGGAGGCAACCCATACTACCGGGCTGATTTCCTTAACCTTACCCTTAGCACACTTAACGATAACGTAGAAGATAAATCCTCCTGCAATACCATATGAAATACTATAATTCAAGGCCATAAAGATAGCTGCAAAGAATGCCGGAATTGCTTCTTCGATATCGTCCCATTTAATCTCCTTAAAGGAAGAAATCATCATGATACCAACTGCAATCAATGCAGGAGAAGCTGCTTGGGTAGGAACGATACTAACAATTGGTGCAAATACCATACTAGCAAGGAATAATACAGCTACAGTAATAGCGGTAAGACCTGTGCGTCCGCCTGCTCCGATACCGGCTGCACTCTCAACATAAGTGGTTGTATTAGAAGTACCAAATACAGCACCTACACTGGTTGCGATAGAGTCCGCAAATAATGCCTTGTCCATCTTGGATTTAAAACCGCTGCCGCTTTCCAGAGCCTTTTCATCAGTTTCATCAAAGATACCGGATCTTCTGCCGGTTCCGATAAAGGTACCGATTGTATCAAAGGTATCGGATAAGCTGAAAGCAAAGATAGTCATCAATACCAACGGAATTCTTGATGCATCGCTGAATAAGGACTGCATGCCTTCTGCGCCGAAAGCCGCACAAAAAGTAGTTCCAAGCTGACTAAAGGAATCTGCTAAACCAGTGGTAGTATTGAAATCTACATTAGTTACGCCCATAGGAATACCAAGGATTGTTGTAGCAAAGATACCTATAAGAATGGCACCTTTTACCTTGAGCAGAACAAGTACTAAAATAATTACAACACCAATGATGAACAGAATCAGTGCCGGTGAATTTAAAACAGACAGAGCAGGAATACCTGCTTCAAAGTTAATCAAGCCTACATTTAAAAAGCCGATATATGCGATAAATACACCAATACCGCCGCCGATGGCATGCTGTAAGCTCTCAGGAATTGCTTTAATAATTAACTTACGAATCTTAGTAACGGTAATTAGGACGTTAATAAGACCGCAGATAAATACCATAGCTAATGCCTGCTGCCAGCTAAACTTTAATCCCAAGCATACTGTGTAGGTAAAGAATGCATTTAATCCCATACCGGGTGCCTGTGCATAGGGTACATTAGCAACCAATCCCATTACTAAAGTACCGGCTACGGATGCAAAAATCGTAGCTAAAAAGATTGCTCCTGACGGCATCCCTGTTGCAGACAGGATGTTAGGATTAAGAAAAATGATGTAAGCCATTGCAAAGAATGTAGTAATACCCGCAATGATTTCCGTGGAAACGTTTGTTCCGTGTTCTTTAAGCTTGAAAAACTTTTCCATAAAAACTCTCCTTTTTATTGTTTTTATAAAAAGGGTTATCCTTTGAGATCCCCTTTATATACATCCCCTAACATAGTACCTTACACATAATCTAATACAGATAGTAAGAGTTTTCCTGCAAATAGAAACAAAAAAGAGGCCATTCCGTCAAACCGTTGCAGTCATCTGAAATTCGTACAACTAAACCTAAATAATATAGGTATTATCTGAGGATGGCCTCCAAAAATCAATTTGGATTATATTGATTGCTTCTGCTCTACACCAGATGAACTATCCACTAGCTATTCTAACTATCTAAAAGCAGAAAGTCAATTTAATTATACTAATAGTATTAATTAGTATCAATTATTCTTCAGCCTGCTCTTCCTTTGCATTTTCTTCGATTACCTTCTGCTGTACATCGGAAGGAGCCTGCTCATAACGGGTAAATTCATAGGAGAAATCACCGATACCGCCGGTCATGGAACGTAGGTCTGTAGAATATCCATATAACTCGGATATCGGAATATCAGCCACGATCTCCTGTTTTCCTCCTGCCACAGGGTTCATACCAAGTACCCTGCCGCGTCTCTTATTCAGATCGCCCATGATATCTCCGGTGAATTTATCCGGAACCAGCACCTTCAGGGATGCAATCGGCTCCAATAGTACCGGAGATGCCTCCATAAAGCCCTGTTTGAAGGCCTGGATGGTAGCCATCTTGAACGCCATTTCTGAAGAGTCTACCGGATGATAGGAACCATCCACCAGTGTCGCTTTCAAGCCTACAACCGGATATCCTGCTACGGGTCCTTTGATTACACTCTCAGCAATACCCTTTTCAACAGCCGGGAAGAAGTTCCTGGGTACAGAACCACCGAATATCTTCTCCTCAAAGATATATGGCTTCTCCATATCACCGGAGGGTTCAAATTCAATATGAACATCTCCGTACTGACCATGTCCGCCGGATTGCTTTTTATATTTACCCTGAACACGTACCTTCTTGCGAAGCGTCTCACGGAACGGTACTCTGGGCTTCATTACCTCTATCTCAACCTTATACTTAGTTAACAGCTTATTCACAACAACATCCAGCTGCTGATCTCCGATACCGTATAATAAGGTCTGTCTGTTCTCCTTATCATTCACTACCTTCAAAGTAAGGTCTTCATCCATCAGCTTGCCAAGAGCCTGGGATACCTTATCGTCATCACCCTTGTTCTTCGTCTTGAAACGCTGATAGGTATAAGGAGTGGATACAGTGATTCTGTCATAAATAATTGGGGTAGCCTTCGTGGATAGAGTATCTCCGGTTACTGTTTCGGATAATTTACCTAGTGCACCGATATCACCTGCGCGAAGCTCGTTAACCTCTATCTGCTCCTTACCTCTGAGCACATAGATACGGTTCACCTTCTCCTCTGTATCCTTATCCGCGTTACACACCGTCATATCTGTCTTTAGCACACCGGAGCATACCTTGAATAAGGAGAACTTTCCGATGAACGGATCAGCAATCGTCTTAAATACTCTGGCTGAAAAAGGCTTCTTCTCATCGTAGTTGGCCTCAAAGGCTTCACCGGTTTTAACATTCTTTCCTTGGATACCGATCTTAGACGGATCCGGGAAATATTTCTCGATTGCCTGTAGCAGCATCGTGGTACCTTGTGCATAGATACCTGAACCACACATAACCGGAACCACAGTACCATCTATAACATTATTTCGAAGTGCTACGGAGATTTCTTCCTGGGTGAATTCCTCTCCCGAGAAATACTTATCCATCAATTCCTCACTGGTCTCGGCTACCGCATCCAGAAGGACTTCCCTGAACTTCGAAAGATTTTCCTGACTATAATCGGGGATCTCACACTCTTCATAATTGCTGGCTGTGGTAAATCTTCTTCCTGCCATCTTAACAACATTAACAAATCCCACGAATTTTTCATTCTCCCTGATCGGAATATGAAACGGAGCAATCTTCTTACCGTAAAGCTCTGTTAATCTTTCCACCACCTCACGATAACTTGCGTTATCATCATCCATATCTGTTACAAAGAATATTCTGGGTAAATGATGCTTTTCACAATAATCCCAAGCCTTCAAGGTACCCACTTCTACGCCTGCCTTCGCTGATACTATGATTACTGCTGCATCTGCTGCTTCTAATGCTTCCTCTACTTCACCCACAAAATCAAAATAACCGGGTGTGTCAAAAAAGTTAATCTTGATGTCTTCAAAAATGATTGGTACTACTGTAGTACTGATGGAGAACAATCTCTTCTGTTCTTCCTTATCATAATCACTGATTGTACTTCCCTCTTCCACTTTTCCCTGACGTTTGAGAACTCCTGTTGTATACGCTATGGCTTCGACTAAAGTAGTCTTGCCACAGCCACCGTGGCCTAACAAAACAACATTACGAATCTTTTCCGAAGAGTAAACATTCATTTCGATTTCCTCCAATACGCTTATAGTAAGTAGTAGGGTCCGTCGCACCTTGCAAGAGCAGCAAAATGTTTCCGTATCGCTTAACAACGTTAAGTTGACCATAGATACCTCTTAGTATATTTTACTAGACAGGCTTTCAATTTACAATAGTTTTATGTAATTATAAACAAAGTTTCTTCTTTTGCACGTTAAACCGTTGCGCTTCAACGTAATAGAGTATTGACACTGCAAAAAACATGGGGTATAATGACAAAACAATTATGTTAACAAGTATCATTATGCAGATAAAAGCAAAATCTCTGTAATATTTCAGGACTGCATAGCTCCTGCTATTCAAAAATATCCTGTTACAGTCGCGGATCATAGCCGCGCATCATGCGGCAATGATTTGTGCTGCCTATTCTATGAGCAGTCAGCCACCAGCAGGCACATACCTCCACAGGATAACTTTATGGCAGAAGCAATACTATCCTGAAATATGATATAGGTTACGATCTGAATGCATAATTCAACTTGTATCACTTTCAAGTATTGCATATAGTATTACATATAGTATTACTTAAATTATTATTTTAGTTTAAAGTATATTTTTAAGCATTTCTTTAATGTATCATAGGGAATTTGATAACGTATTAGCTTATTTAAGTATTGGAATGTTATGTTTTTTTATACATATGGAACAGGTTATTTTGTAAGAATAATGAATGGATAGCAGAAAGGGAGTAAAGATTATGATTATTGTTATGAAGCCTCAGACAAAGCAGGAATCGATAGAAAGGATTAAGAATATTATTGAGTCCAAGGGGCTCGATGCCCACATATCTGCCGGCAAGGAGGTTACGATCATCGGTGTTGTCGGTGATAAGTCCAAGCTGCAGGATCAAAACCTGGAGATATTTGAGGATGTGGATAAGATTGTTGCTGTAACTGAGAGCTATAAGCTGGCTAATCGTAAATTCCATCCGGAGCCCTCTAAAGTCAAGGTAGGAAATGTAGAAATCGGTGGTGATACCCTTGTGATCCTGTCCGGTCCCTGTGCCGTAGAAAGCCAGGAGCAGCTGATGGCTACTGCCCATGCCATCAAGAAGGCAGGAGCTCAGATCCTTCGTGGAGGTGCCTATAAGCCGAGAACCTCGCCCTATGCCTTCCAGGGCTTGGAGGAGGAAGGTCTCCGTTATATGAAGGAAGCAAGGGACGAGACAGGTCTGCCCGTCATCTGCGAGGTTACCAGTCTGAATGCGATTGAAGCAGCTGTAAAATATGTGGATATGTTACAGATCGGTGCAAGAAATATGCAGAACTTCTACCTGCTGAAGGAAGCCGGTAAATCAGGTCTTCCGGTGTTATTGAAGCGAGGTCTCTCTGCAACCATCGATGAATGGCTCAATGCTTCTGAATATATTATCGCTGAGGGCAACCCGAATGTTGTGCTTTGCGAGCGCGGTATCCGTACCTTTGAAACTGCTACCAGAAATACATTGGATATCAGTGCCATTCCTGTGATTAAGGAAAAAAGTCATTTACCGATTATTGTTGATCCAAGTCACGCTACAGGTGTCAGAGCCTATGTAAAGCCTCTTTCCATGAGCGCCATAGCCGTAGGCGCGGACGGCCTGATGATTGAAACTCACCCCAATCCCGCCTGTGCATTATCGGACGGTCCCCAGTCTTTAACCTTCGAGCAGTTCGAGAAGCTGACCAAGGATTTGCGTCCGCTCGCAGAATTGATGGGTAAGAAATTCTAAAATAGCAGCTAATGGTGATTACTAATAAATTATGATCATAGGATTATTCCTATAGAATATCGGAGGATATCATGAACGGTTCAGAAAGCGACTTTAGCAGTGACTTTAAGATTGGATTTATCGGCTTTGGATTAATCGGAGGTTCTATAGCAAGAGCTTTGAAGAAGATTAATCCAAACTATACACTGATAGCCTTTGACTATCATAAGGATCATCCAAGCAAGGATCTGCAGGCGGCACTTTCTGACCGGGTACTCGACAGAGTTACTACCTCTCTTAAGGAGGGGTTTCCGGAGTGTAATATCATATTTTTATGTGCACCCGTCTTGTCTAACATTGAATACATACAACAGTTAAAGCCGCTGCTGAACTCCACCTGTATTCTGACGGATGTCGGAAGTGTGAAGGGAAATATTCACACAGCAGTAAAAGCTTTGGGCATGGAGGCTCAGTTTGTCGGCGGACATCCTATGACCGGCTCAGAAAAAACGGGTTATCAGAATTCTTATGCCCTACTGCTGGAAAATGCATATTATATCCTGACTCCTACTGAGAGAACTCCGGAATGGATGACAAAGCTGCTTTATCAATTGGTAGAAAGAATGGGTTCCATCCCGATCGTTCTGGAGGCCGGAGAACATGATAGAATTACCGCAGCCATCAGTCATGTGCCCCACATCATCGCAGCACAGCTGGTTAATCTGATCCGTACCTCGGATGATGAAGCTGAGAAGATGCGCTCACTGGCAGCCGGAGGCTTTAAGGATATTACGAGAATTGCCTCCTCCTCACCAGTAATGTGGCAGAATATCTGTCTGACCAATGCCTCTGATATCAAATTAATGCTGGATGAGTATATCCACACTCTTCAGATAGCTTCAGCTGCTCTGGCGGCAGGAGATGGGGATTTTCTTTATCGTATGTTTGACACCGCCGGTGAATACCGCAGTTCCATACCCAATAAATCCATCGGCTTGATGAAGAAGCAGTTTGAGATCTATCTTGATATTATGGATGAAGCTGGTGCTATTGCTACAATTGCTACCTTGCTCGCAAGTAACCAGATCAGCATCAAGAATATTGGCATCATCCATAACCGCGAGTTTGAAGAAGGTGTACTTCGAATAGAATTCTATGAGGATGAAGCGCAACAGAAGGCAGTTACACTGCTGTCAAGATACAATTATCGAATTTATGAAAGAAATTAATTACAGGAACCTAATGAATCTCTCGAAACAAGCTATTGCATAGTAATAAAAATCAAACAAGGAGATATTTGTCATGATATTTCATAAAAGCGGACCACTGAAAGGCAGTGTCACTGTACCCGGAGATAAATCAATCTCCCACCGTTCGGTAATGTTCGGAGCCATATCCGAAGGAATCACTGAGGTTACAAATTTTCTTCAGGGAGCCGATTGTCTGTCTACCATCCGGTGTTTTGGTCAGTTAGGAATTGAGATAGAGAACAACCGCTCAGCCGAGTATGTAATTATCCATGGCAAAGGCCTGCATGGACTGTCAAAACCAGCTAATATTCTTGATGTGGGTAACAGCGGAACGACAATGCGTCTGATCTCCGGCATTCTCAGCGGACAACCCTTTGAGACAATTCTGAACGGTGATGAGTCAATTCAGAAACGCCCTATGGGAAGAATACTGACTCCCCTGACAACCATGGGCGCCGATATTAAAAGTATTTCTGAGAATGGTTGTGCCCCGCTTGCTATTAACAGTACTACGGGCAGAAGTCCTAAACTTACCGGTATACACTATATATCTCCTGTAGCCTCAGCACAGATCAAATCCTGTATTCTACTAGCCGGACTATATGCAGCGGGAGAGACAAGTGTAACAGAACCCTCTTTGTCAAGAAATCATACCGAGCTGATGCTGCAGGAATTCGGCGCAGCAGTCACCAGTAAAGACAACACTGCTACAATCCAACCGAATCCGTTACTGAAAGGTCAGAAAATCCATGTTCCGGGAGACATCTCTTCTGCTGCCTATTTTATTGCAGCAGCTCTTTTGGTTCCAAATTCCGAACTTTTAATTAAAAATGTTGGTATCAATCCCACCCGTGACGGTATTCTCCGTGTCTGCCATCAAATGGGTGCAGATATCCGTCTGGAAAATGTCATCGATAATGGCGGTGAACCGGTGGCCGATCTGGTAGTTCGTCATAGCAATTTAACCGGAACAGAGGTGGGAGGCGATTTAATTCCTACACTGATTGATGAACTCCCAATGATCGCTGTTTTGGCCTGCTTTGCAAAAGGACGGACTGTCATACGTGATGCAGCCGAGCTTAAGGTAAAGGAATCTAACCGGATTGATGTCATGGTAGACAATCTTTCCAGAATGGGAGCGGATATCACAGCAACCGATGACGGCATGATTATCCATGGAGGGAGAGCTCTTCATGGTGCTGTAATGGAAAGCAAAGCTGATCATCGCATTGCCATGTCTCTGGCTATCGCAAGTCTGATGGCGGAAGGGGAGACCAACATCCTGAATGCAGAATGTGTTACTATCTCCTATCCCGGTTTTTACAGTGATTTGAAGCAGCTGACCAATTAATTCTTTCTATCTGAATGACTTGATGTATAATGTGATAGAAGCATACTTACAATATGTCTATCCTTCTAATATAATTATTACAGTACTTTTGAACATAAACAATGACAACATCTGAGTTAAGAAGAGGAGATTTGATATGGATCAAGAAGAACTGAATTCCGAGATTATGGATAAGCTTACCAAGGTATGTATCTGCAAAGGTATTCCAAGGTCCACCATAAAAAAGGCAATCGCCAACGGGGCCGATACTCTACAGAAGGTACAGCAGGCAACAGGAGCCGGCTCAGGACCCTGCGGCGGCAGACGCTGCACGCCAAAGATTCTTGCGCTACTGGAGGAATATAAGTCCGAAGGTCAATGAGTTTCATTAGTATATAGTGTTAACAAAGGAACGGTGCAAGGTAAGAATGCCCTGTGTTTCTTTCCGACTATCTCTTTCAGGTAATACTATACTTTCGGATGGAACGATTAGCATTCTGTCGGAGCTGAGCCACATCCTTGTCGCACGCTCCTAACTCGTCCATCCATGGACGAGTTCCAGAATAAATCATTCCATCCGAAAGCAAGTATTACCAGGAAAGTGATATAGTCAGAAGCACAGATCATCCTTGCCTTGCACCTGTTTCATGTAAATTTAATATTATAAGATTTTTTAAGTAATATAGCTTATTGTTTTACAGACTTAATACATGATACTTTCTTAGTTATATCATTTTTTCTTTTCTCATTGTTATTAAGCCTTCTATACTACTAATCATCGTAGTCACTTTGCTTCTTTGCTGTTTCAGTTTGTGTGATTCAACGGAATAAGATCCTTACAAACTTCTTCTTCCCGATTTTCAGGACGACTTCCTCTCCTTCCAATACAGCATCCAGCTGCTCTGCTTTTTCCTGATTCACCTGTATTCCGCCCTGTTGAACCAGACGCCTGAATTCACTACCCGAAGGTACCAGTCCTCTCTTTACCAGAAAAGGAATCAAGGCAAGCAGTGTATTATGTTCCTCCGGAACTTCGATGACCGGCATATCCTCCGGAAGCTCTCCCTTCTGGAATACGGTATGGAAGTACTCCTCCGCTTTTCTGACCTCCTCCTGTGAATGATATAAACCTGCAATTTCTCTCGCAAGCTCCAGCTTACAGTCTCTGGGATTGCGTCCCTGTTCCAGCTGTTGCTTAAGCTCCTCGATTTTATTGGGGTGAATATCTGTAACCAGTTCATAATAACGAAGAATTAAAGTATCCGGTATTTCCATCACCTTCTTGAACATCACTTCGGCAGGTTCATTCACTCCGATGTAATTACCAAGGCTTTTGCTCATCTTCTCTACGCCGTCAAGTCCTTCAAGAATTGGCAGAAATAAGGCAATCTGCTTATTCTGACCCATACTTCCCTGAAGATTTCTTCCCATCAGGATATTGAAGGTCTGATCGGTTCCGCCCAGCTCCACATCCGCATTGATCTCAACGGAATCATAAGCCTGCATGAGCGGATAAAAGAATTCATGTAGTCCGATCGGCTCGTTGCGCTTGAATCTGCTCATGAAATCATCCCGCTCCAAGAGTCTGGCAACTGTTGTACTGGCAGCCAATCGAAGAATCTCCTCAAATTTCAGCTTACTGAGCCATTCACTGTTATAGCGTACTGTTGTCTTCTGAGGGTCGAGAATTTTAAATATCTGCTCAATATAGGTTTTCGCATTTTGTCCCACCTCTTCCTCCGTCAAAGACCTACGGGTTTTAGATTTACCGGTCGGATCTCCTATTCTTCCTGTAAAATCACCGATGATAATGACAGCATGATGCCCCATGTCCTGCATTTGCCTGATTTTCCGAAGAACTACCGTATGTCCGAGATGTATATCCGGTGCACTCGGGTCCAAACCAAGCTTGATCACAAGTGGTCGTTGTTCTCTTTCGGAAGCAATTAGTTTCTCCCTGAGCTCCTCTTCTGAGAACAGCTCCAGCGCTCCCTTCTTAATCATCTTAATCTGTTCCTCCACATTGAAATTCTGCATCATCTTATTCTCCTTTTTTTCTTAGAATCAAAAAACCCGCACCTCTAATCACTTAGAGGGCGGGATTAATCTCGCGGTACCACCTCTTATTCATCGGCTGCTCGCACAGCCAACCTCTAGAAGTACGTCAAGATATCTATTTCATCTGAGGTATCAGAGGAAATCTCCTTCCTGGTTATACTCCTGCACGATAACGGGTGCTTTAAGATCCGTCACAGCCTACTATGGAGCATATTGCCTCCAGTTCGGTATGAAGCTCAAAGATGTATTCGGAATGTACTTTCCTGCCCCTCTCATCAACCGGTAGCTTTCTGTAGGTCTGACCATTCTTACTCTTTCTTATCATCGCTTTATATATTGTAGGTAAGTATAAAACACATCTATTTTCTTTGTCAACTATAAATTTATGCAAATAAAATTTGCTTGCATCCAAAAACAAGTAGTGCTACAATCATTTTCAATATTCTTACAGAATAGAAATGAATCAGATGAACCAATTTGTATCGCCGCGCAGGCGGCAGAGCGGAGGAAAATATGAGTCAAGTAGAAAATGCAGTTGAATGTTTTAAGAATGGATTTAATTGTTCCCAGGCAGTCTTTTCTACTTACTGTGAACAGTTTGGTCTGGATCGGGAAAGTGCCTTAAAGATAGCCACACCCTTTGGGAGCGGGTTGGCCAGACAGGCTAAGGTCTGTGGTGCGGTAAGCGGAGCATACATGCTGATTGGCTTAAAAAATGGTAAGTATCTTCCTGAGGATAATGAGTCCAAGGAAAAATGCTTCTCACTAGCTATGGAATTCACGAATAAATTCAATGAGATCCATGGCTCCATCAATTGCTGTGACCTGTTGAAATATGACTTAAGCACACCCGAGGGATTACAATACATAAAAGATAATAATCTTTGGGATACCCTGTGTCCCATCTTTATCAGAGATGCCTGTCAGCTTCTCGAAGAGATGCTGGAGCTGGAATAATACTTTAGGCCCATCAAATAACTGCTGCGCAGAGCAGTGAAAGCTCTGCTGCAGCAGTTATCGCGAAACATAATTTACAGATAAAGATACAGATAAATTATAATTAATAAAGCATAGCCGATAAAGACCATGGAATAGGCAAGGCCTCTGCGAAGAATTACTGTTACCTCCGAGGGCGGAAGCTTCTCTTTGTTTGGTCCCTTCCTGGGACCTCCGAGCTGAACCAGACTCCAGGCAAGCTTAGGAAAAAGCAGACTCATTGCTTCAACCAGCATACAGATTATAACCACCCAGAGAATGATAACATAATCTGACAGCTTCGATTGATTAATGCCTGAGACCATAGAAAGCTGCAACAGCGCTCCTACTACCAAAAGCATGGCAACCAGCTTATCCGTCTTAGTCGCCTGAAAATAACCTGATGGGTCAGCCTGACCCTTGGAATTTTTTGAGCTGCTTCCTTCCGCTTCCTTTAATTCTTCTCTCGACAACGGCGGACCAAGCGGGGTTCCGCAATCGATACAGGAGGTATACAGATTATCATTGATTGCACCGCACTTAGTACATTTCTTCATATCATCCACCTGCTTCCATATAGATTGATTGGAAATATCTTCCTATAAGCAAATATTATAAACCCAATTTCGATAGATGGATAGTAAATTTTTTGTTAAGTTGGCGATATACCTTATTCCTTGTCTGCATTGGACAGCATCAGTTTGATCCGATTCAGTTGATTAACATAGGACAACCCCGGATCATAATCAATTGGCATGATATTCGCTCCCGGATAGCGGTCTCTTAAGGGTTTAAACATTCCTTTTCCTGTGATATGATTTGGCAGACAGGCCAACGGCTGCACACATAGTATATTTTTTGTCCCCTCCTCCAAAAATTCCATCATCTCTGCTGCCACCAACCATCCCTCACCAGTCTGATTACCCAGAGATAACACGGACGAAGCCATATGTGCCAGCTCCTGTATCGGAGTCGGTGCAGGGAATCTGTCACTTCTGGCCAGCTCCTGCTTCATCATATTCCGATACCTCGTCATATATGTCAGGGCCAGATCACTTAACTGTCGTTTCAGTTTCGACCCGGCAAGATATCGGTGTCGGAAGCGTGCATTAAGAGCAGAATATAGGAAATAATCCATAAGATCAGGTACAACAGCCTCAACTCCTCCCTGTTCCAAGATACCGACAATATCATGATTGGCATCCGGATGATATTTTAACAGTATTTCTCCCACAATACCCACTCTGGGTTTTGTCTCATTGCTAAGCTCCAAATAATCAAAAGCTTGAACAATTCTTCTTAAATTATTCCGAAATTCCTTCGTACTTCCCGATATGATATTCTCCTTGGCAAGCTCCTTCCACTTATCATGAAGCATCTTAGCGGAGCCGGGAAATCTTTCATAGGGTCTTGTCCTGTTCAACAGCCGCATAAATAAATCCCCATAGATAATTGCCATCAGACTTCTCTTGATTAATCCGGGGGTGAGTCTGAAACCGGGCTGCTTATCCAATCCGACCGTATTCAGAGAAATCACAGGAATCATCGGAAAGCCTGCCTGCTTTAAACCCAGCTTTAGAAAAGCAATATAGTTCGTTGCCCTGCAGCCGCCACCACTCTGGGTCAGGATCACAGCCGTATGACCAAGATCATATTTTCCCGATTTTAATGCTTGAATCAGCTGACCAATCATAAGAATCGCAGGAAAGCAGGCATCATTATTCACATATTTTAAGCCCTCCTCTACTGCACCCTGATCCGCTTCCGGTAAAACCTCCATATGATAGCCACTTGCTTCTGCCGCCTCCTGCACCAGTTCAAAATGGATGGGAGCCATTTGGGGAGCTAAGATCGTATAGGTCTGCCGCATCTCTTTTATAAATACGGGTGGTGCTGTCACCATAGGCAAAGCCTTTCCCATAACCGGTTGTTTTTCCCTCTCCTCTATGGCTGCCTTCAAGGAGCGTATTCGAATCCTGATTGCACCAAGATTATTGCCTTCATCAATCTTTAAAATCGTATAAAGCTTTCCGCCTGCTGCCAAAAGCTCTTCTATCTGATCTGAGGTAACAGCATCCAAACCACAGCCGAAGGAATTAAGCTGAATGAGCTCCAGCTGAGGCTCCTCTGCAACCAGTGCAGCAGCACGGTAAAGTCTGGAGTTATATACCCATTGATCCACTACCCTAAGCTTCTGTCTGACCTTTGCCAAATGAGCAATACTATCCTCTGTAAGTACGGCCATACCATAGGAATTAATTAAGTCCGCTATTCCATGATTAATCTCCGGATCGGAATGATAGGGTTTCCCACACAGAACAATTCCTCTTTTATGCTCTTTTCGAAGATACTCCAGCGTCTCCTCACCCTTCCTTTGCATCTCCTTTTTATAGTTATCACGTTCTTCATAGGCAGCACGGACCGCTATTCTCATCTCCGCCATGCCGATCCGAAACCCCTGTAATTCTTCTGTCAACCGCTGCACCAGCACCGCTCGGTTATCGAGTGACAAAAAGGGCGAGAGGATACGTATATTCCTTTCTCTGATCAGATCGATATTATTTCGGATTACCTCCGGATAAGATATCACAATTGGGCAGTTGTAATGATTGCTGGCCTCTTTATATTCCGCCTTTTCATAGACTATGGCCGGATAGAAGATGGTATCTACTCCCCGCTCGATCAGATCAATAATATGACCATGGCACAGCTTTGCGGGGTAGCAGGTGGATTCGGAGGGCACGGTTTCCATTCCGCGTTCAAATAGCTGCTTATTAGAGGGCGAGGAAAGGATGACACGAAATCCAAGCTTGGTAAACAGGGTAAACCAAAAGGGGTAATTTTCATATAAGTTAAGCACCCGTGGAATGCCGATGTCTCCGCGAAAGGCCTGCTCTGTGGAAAGCGGCCGGTACTGAAAGGTACGCTTGTTTTTATACTCCATAAGATTAGGCAAGTGCTCTCTGCTTTGCTTGGCTGCTCCATTCGCCTTTTCACATCGATTTCCTGTAGTAAAGCGCTCTCCGTCAGAAAACACATGTATTGTCAGCAGGCACTGATTCGTACAACCCTCGCAACGACGGTTTGTGGATCTGACTGAAAAAGAAGCTAAGGCATCTTTACATAGAAGATGGGAATGAAGCTCCTTGGCAGCACTCTTCTGATTTCTTTCCAGGGCAATTAGAGCTGCACCGAAGGCTCCCATCAGACCTGCAATTTCCGGTCTGATGGCATTCCTGCCTGTCACCAGCTCAAAGGCACGCAGCACGGCATCATTGAGAAAGGTTCCTCCCTGAACAAGAATATGTTTCCCAAGTTCACTCATATCTCGAAGCTTAATCACCTTATAGATGGCATTTTTAATTACGGAGTAAGACAGTCCTGCAGATATATCTCCACGCTCTACCCCTTCCTTCTGTGCTTGCTTTACCTTGGAGTTCATGAATACCGTGCATTTTGTCCCCAGATCTACCGGAGCCTTCGCTAACAGTGCTGACCGCACAAATTCTTCCATGCTGATATGAAGAGATTTTGCAAAGCCCTCCAGAAAGGAGCCACAGCCGGAGGAACAGGCTTCATTTAAAAGGATACTGCTGATGGCACCCTCTCTGATGCGAAGACATTTCATATCCTGTCCACCGATATCAAGGATAAAATCCACCTCCGGCAGGAAATACTTCGCCGCCTTGTAATGGGCAATCGTTTCGATTTCTCCGTAATCCGCATGGAAGGCTGCCTTCACTAATGCTTCTCCATAGCCCGTTACCGTACAGCCGGAGATCGTAGCCTTCTTCGGAAGCTGCTGATATAGCTCCTGCAGAAGCCCTGTAAGTTTTCCAAGCGGGTCTCCTTCATTACTGCAATACCTGGTGAAAAGCAATTCCTTCTTTTCCCCAAGCAATACCAGCTTTGTTGTTGTGGAGCCTGCATCAATACCAAGATAGGTATGGCCTTCATAAGTGTCCAGCATTCCTCTTGCTATTCCAAACTGTTGATGTCTTGTAAGAAAAGCTTCATACTCCTCCTGCGATCCGAATAAAGAAGGAAGCTTACGAATCTCCTCCTCAGAGGACTTAGGAATACGATTCAACCTATTGCAAAGTTCACCCAATGTAACAGCATTCTTTTTCGTTTCTGTAAGAGCTGCCCCGATTGCCACATAGAGCTGGGAATGCTCCGGAACCAAGGACATTTCTTCTGTAAGCTTCAAGCTCTCAATAAAACGGCTGCGAAGCTCGGAAAGATAATGGAGCGGTCCACCCAGAAATGCAATTCTTCCACGAATCGGTTTACCGCAGGCCAATCCGCTGATGGTCTGATTGGCTACAGCTTGAAGGATTGAAGCTGCGATATCCTCCTTCCTGGCCCCGTCATTGATTAGTGGCTGGATATCTGTCTTAGCAAATACTCCGCAGCGTGAAGCAATGGGGTAAATACTCCTATGCCTTTTCGCATATTCGTTCAGTCCGGCTGCATCCGTATCCAGTAATACAGCCATCTGATCCAAAAATGCACCTGTTCCGCCCGCACAGCTGCCATTCATACGCTGTTCCATTCCTCCGGTAAAATAAGTAATTTTTGCATCTTCCCCACCCAGCTCAATTGCCACATCCGTCTCCGGTAATAAAGTTCGAACTGCTTTTGCACAGGCAACTACCTCCTGAACAAAAGGAAGCTTCAGCTGCTTTGACAGAGATAATCCACCGGAACCGGTCATACTGATGGTCATCCTATTATCTCCCAGCATTTTATGGCAGTCCTCCAATAACTGTAGGAGAGAGCTTCTGATATCCGAGAGATGCCTTCTGTAATCACTGTAAATCATTTTGTTCTCGGTATCGAGCACAACCAGCTTTACTGTAGTAGAGCCTATATCCAAACCCATTCGGTAATCCATACTATCCTTTAATATCTCCATGCTAATCTCCCTTCCTTTGAACCCCTGTAAAATTCTTAAATTGTTTTGTGCCTAGGAAGATGCAGGCACAAGCTTTGAGTGTGAATAGCTCATCATTATTTTCGTTCTTACTTATCTATTATGGACGCATCCTCAAATTCCATACAAAAAAAGGCTAATACATAAAAAGAGAAAGTATCGTCCTTCCCATAAAAACCAACCTCCAATCCATTAGATTCTTAGGTCTATTTTATTGAGGTCAGTACAGAAGGCACTCTTTCTCTTTCAAACAATTCAACAGTAGCACCCTGTTTTAGAGCATAAAAAAGTCGAAGCCCCTTAATGGGAACTTCGTCTTACGTCACCCTCATTTCAATATGATGTTATCCCGAAATTATTACTGATTTAATCGTCTGGCAGTACAAAGTTTTACTGGACGAAATCGACATATCTTATTATAATATTATATATTAAATTATCTTTTTAAGGGGTGATATCCATGGCAAATAGAGATATTAAGAAGGAAGCAAAGAAGAAGAAAAAGGCTGATACAGGCGTATTACCTTCATTAAAGCCGATCATGCCTGAGCCGGAGCTTGTGAAAAAGCCCAAGAAGTAATCAATAAATACTACCTGCCAAACAACGATTATTCTGAGGTTGACAGGTAGTTTTTTATATTTCATCACGTTTATAATATTGAATGATTTGACCGGTGCTTTGCTCGTACAAAAATCTGTTCTTAGTTAATGCCACCACGTGTTTATCAAGGCTGCGATTAACAAAGCAAAGGATAGTAGAATTCAGTTTTAAACCTTTACCGACTAGCCAATTAATAAGCTTACGTTGGACACGGAATATTCTCCACTCAAATTCCATGACCAATAAAATTTTCCACTCTTTCATATTGTTCACCTCTCCTAATCCTTCGCATCGAACTCTGGTAGAAACCTTCGATCTTGTAAATGCTTTTAAAAACTATTTCAGAGATTGTACAGGAATGGTATCTATTAAGCTATATTATCATAACCGATAAATGTTTATGTTATTCCTCCTCATTTCTGGTAATTTCTTATCATAGTAGCCCAAATGAATACTTTACTATATTATCCGTATTTTGGCATCAGGAGCAATTAATCCTTCTGCAGAATCGTCCCCTGTTCTAGTCGAACGGTATCAGTTGCTATCCGCTCACAGAATACCCTGTCATGCTCCACAAATATCAGAGTCGGTTGATGTTCCAGTATCAGCTCTTCTATCTGCCTCCTGGAAAAGATATCAATGTAATTCAACGGTTCATCCCATACAAAAACCTGTGCCGGCTCTGCAAGACTTTTCGCAAGAAGAACCTTTTTCTTCTGTCCGGCACTGAATTCCGATATGTCCTTCTCAAATTGTACTCTCGAAATATCCAGCTGACGTAAAACTGTCTTAAATATGGTCTCGTCCAATCCGTAGCTCACAGCAAAATCTCTCAGATTTCCTGTTAGATAGGACGTATCCTGAGAAACATAAGAGATCTTAAGGGATGGTGCAACATAATATCTTCCCTGATAATCAATCTTCTCTCCCAATAGCAGTTTTAATAAGGTTGTCTTTCCTGAGCCGTTCTTTCCCTGGATAGCAAGTCTGCTCCCCTTTGCCAGATTAAATTGAATTTCTGATGCAACCCTGCGCTCATCGAAATAAAGACTTAAGTCCTCAGCCTCCATCAATCTTCTTCCGGCGAAGGGAAGTACATTGATTTTTAAATCATCAAGCTCTTCCACATTCTTCAAAAGACTTTTTTTCTCTTCAACCGCATCCAGCTTTCTATTCTCGATTGCTTTCGCCCGCTTCATCATCTTAGCAGCCTTATGGCCGATTGCTCCACGATCTGGGGCATGGTTTCCGATCTTACTGCTCTCAACCTGATCAGACCAGCCTCTTGCTCTTTTTGCTGCATCTGAGAGTATCGTAATCTCCTTCTTCAACTGCTCGTTCTTATCCAGTTCATAATGGTCACGGCGCTCTTTATTTTCCCACCAGCTTGAATAATTCCCCTTCTGTACTTCAATGTCAGTCCTGTTGATGGAAAGTACATGATCAATACAGCTGTCCAGAAAATTTCTGTCGTGAGATACGAGAATAAAACCACTTTTACTTTTTAAATATTCTGCCAGCGTATCCCGACCCTCCATATCCAGATGATTTGTAGGTTCATCGATTAAAAGGAAATTATTCTTTTTTAAAAATAAAGCTGCCAGCATCAGCTTGGTTCTCTCACCAAAGCTCAAGGTATAGTACGGCCTGGTTAATACTTCCACATCCACCCTCAGCTTACCAAGCTCCTTCTCGATTAATTCTTCAATCACATACCCGTCATGCGCCAGATAAAGCTCCTGAAGCCTTCCATAGCTTTCCAGACTTTCCTCGCTGTGATGCTCCTTCAGACACTGCTCCATCTCCTGCTCCCATTTCGAAAATGGAGCAATGGTATTCTTGATAACCGCCATGGTAAGCTCAGCTTCATCTACGACCTCGAAGGGAAAATAACTGAAGCTTACCGGGGAAGTAATCGTCCCTTGATAGTCATAGGTACCCAGCAGCAGCTTTAAAAAGGTTGTCTTTCCCCTACCGTTTCTTCCGATAAAGCCAAGCCTCCAATCCGTATCGATCTGGAAGCTGACATGCTCAAATATCATATCATAGCTGGTTGTATAGCCAAACGTTAAATCATTTATATAAATCTGGGACATAACATCACACTCCTTCCAAGCATAAGTCCCTGTAAACTGCCTTACCGATTCCGTATGAAAGGCAAGAAAAAAGCCCACAAAAGAATCTTCTCTTGTAGGCTTCCTGTACGATACATTTTCTTCCATATAGCACAGCGGTTCCAGTAAGCTGTGCGCTCTAAAGCGGAACATTATTATAAGCTATGCTCATTATAGAGCATACTGTTCTATGAAAGGAAGAAAGATAGGATACTCATTACTTGCCCGCAACAAAAGAAAGCCGGTTCGGCTACATTCATCGCTATTCAAACTAATTAGCAAGTAATAACTATCATTCCTGATCCCTCTTTTCTTAATTATCTAATCCATCCTTTCTGCGGACGGTCTCACTGTAAAAAGAAATGAACTACCGGCATATTCTAACACTATTTACTCAATGTGTCAACCATACCTTCACTTCTGGTGTCCTCCTCCCAGAGATACAAGCGGGAGGCATAATCCTGAAATAACCGAACCTCTTCATCATAGCCTGTTCCTGCAAAGCCTTGTTTTAACTTAACTCCGGCATGATTGAATACATCTCCGTATGCAAAGCAATCCTCTTTCTCACCCGGCATCTTCTTCACCATTGCAATTAGATTATGAGCCAGAGAATCCTTTTTAATATGGATCGGTAAAATCATGTTGATCAAATCACCAAACTCCTTAATATTGAAGCAGCGCTGCCGATTTGTCATATGATATATCCTGTCATCCTCAAGACCTTTTGTCTGGAAATTTCCATAGGCATAATTTGGTATTACCTCCTTTTGAAGATATAACCCCAAAGCCTTCTTCCGGTCGGGAGCGACACTGATCCATTGATAGCACCCGGCATCATTGACCCTGATCCGGTAGAAATCGCCAAATTGGAATACTTCCCTGTGTTCCTTATAGAAGGCGATCTGATTAACCACTGCCTGCTTGTCCTCAGAACTTAGTTCCGTCAGATTTAATTCATATCCAAGAAGACCGAAGGCTGCTACTTCAAATCGAGTCTCAATAGAGGTATACCGAAGTGTCTGATGATTCGGGCAGGAAGAAACATGAGCACCTATGGTTGACATAGGATAACCATAGCTGTACCCGGCTTGAATCTCAGCTCTGCTGATGGCATCTGTATTATCACTAGCCCACATCTGCGGCATATAGCACAGCATTCCCAGATCAAATCGGTTCCCCCCGGAGGCGCAGCTCTCGAATAATATCTGAGGGAATTGTTCGGTCAGGGTATCAAGAATCCGATACAACCCGAGGATATAGCGATGGCCAAATTCCATCTGCTGTTCCGGTAATAGTGTCATACTGTAGCAGTCAGAAAAGATACGGTTCATATCCCATTTGACATAACTGATATTAGCACTAGAGAATACCCTTGTCATTTCCCGGATAATGTAAGAACACACCTCTTCTCTGGTCAAATCAAGAATCATCTGGTTTCTTCCGATGGAATGCCCCTTATCCGGAATTCGAACAGCCCAGTCCGGATGGAGCCGGAATAGCTCACTATCCTCATTGATCATTTCGGGTTCCACCCATAGACCGAAATCCAGCCCCAGAGCGTTTATCTTTTCTGCCAGACCCTTCAAACCACTTTTTAGCTTCTCCCGATTCTCAGTCCAATCCCCCAGGGAGGAGGTATCATCATTTCTTCTGCCAAACCATCCGTCATCCAACACAAAAAGCTCAATACCTGCTTCTTTTGCAGCCTTCGCCTGCTTCAGCAGCTTACTCTCGTTAAACTTAAAGTAATTGGCCTCCCAGCTGTTCAGGAGAACCGGGCGGTTCTTATCTCTCCAAAATCCTCTGACGATATGCTTTCTGACAAACCGGTGCATATTCCTACTCATGCCACCGGTACCCTCCTTCGAGTAGGTATAGACTGCCTCAGGTGCTTCGAAGGCTTGACCGGGCTTCAATTGCCAACCAAAGCTGTTCGGATTGATCCCATTGATCACTCTCATTTTCCCGGTACTGCTCACTTCAGCTGCTTCATAATGATTACCGCTGTAAATCAGATTAATACCATAACAGTCACCGTAATCCTCTCCAGACTGTTCACGGCTGATCATAAAGAAGGGATTGCACCGATTACTGGAAATACCTGCTTTTGAATCACATACCCATATGCCGGGAGAGGCTTTCACCTCATGGCGTTTCATCTCTCTTGCCCAGTTACCATGAAAGGTGCTGATGTGATAGGCTGATGTATCAAAATCCAGCTGACCGCTCATAATACGGTTAATTCTGACCATAGCATCGGAGGCATTTACCACCACGGCACTTCTGGTAATGACATCACATTCCTCAAAAACAGAATAAACCAAAGTCAGTATCACATTATAATTTTTATCGTATAATTCGAGTGCAAGACTGACGTACTGTTCTTCTGCGCCAATTTCCTCAGTCTCATTGGACTCAAGATAGGCCGACGGGAGGGTTTTTAAGGCTTCCTTTTTTGTCAGAAGCCTAGCATCTCTTAACAGAAAATCACTGGTACAGCTGCCATCTGCATGTATCAGCTCAATAAAAGCTTCCCTGATATCCCCTTTTCCATGGGAAGACATCTCAAGGCAAAGATCCTCCAGCCCTAGTGTGGGATACTCCTTCGAATAAGCCAGCTCGCTGCCTCCAAGGAAGCGATGCTTCTCGATCAAGGGTTCATAACCGGCATCGGTTTTAATCTTCTTCCCATAATACAGATGCTCCGGATGACCGCTTGGCATAATGCGAAAGCAATATGTCGTATTCCTTGTTTCCAGAATAAATAAATCCTTGATTCTTCTTATCATTCTACCCCTCCCCTTTCCTTTAGCCCGGTTAAAATCTCTCCCATGCGTTCTTCTGTCAGCTTATATTTTCTTCTAAAAACAAGAATGGATGCAAGTAAACCGATCATTGGAATGATAATCATAAAGATACGCATTCCCTGTAGTGTTGAAGCTTTCTGCACCTCTGCGTTTACATCCAGCTTCACTAAATCCAAACTGACGCCGGCGATGAGGACAGAGAATGCCGATGCCAGCTGTACGACAAAGGTCTGCATGGAGAAGATGACGCTTTCACTTCTCTGTTTTGTCTTCCATTCTCCATAATCCACAGTATCAGCGAGAAATACTGTCGTCAGGACCGTTGCCAGACCGAAACCGAAGTATATGATGATAGCTGCAATACAAAGCAGAATCAAATTTGAGGTACCTGTTGCACCCAGAATAAATAGCAGGGTATAGCCTATAACTGCGATTATCAGAGCAGCAGTAAATATTGTTCTCCTCTTAAACTTCTGACGAAGTATAGGAAGGGACATCATGGAAAGGATCTGCGTAGCGCCGCCTACTGTACCGAAGATCCCATATAATGCAGCATTACCGATATCATATTTAAAGAAATAGATCGCAAGCTGCGAGGTCAGATAAATCGAAGCATTGAAGATTACTATCGTAATCACGATAGCCATTGCCTGATCATTGCTGAATAGGGCTTGAAACATTTCCTTAATTCTGGGCGATCTGCTTGCCGGTTTTTCTTTTTCTTTGACATTTTTTACAGTTACAAGAATTGTCGCAATAAAGATCACAGCGATAATACCGGCAATCCTTTGAAAACCAAGCCGCTCGCTTCCTTTGCCCAAAATCGGTAGCATCACCATGGTGAGTGCAGTCGGGATTGCAAAGCCAAAACCGGCGCAGCTTCTGCCGATGACAGAGATCGACTCCCTGTCCTTCTCATTTTGACTGATCGCAGGTATCATCGACCAATAAGGTATATCCATCAGGGTATAGGTAGTACACCACAGGATATAAGCCACTGATACGTAGATGAGCAGAGGTGTTCCGTTTAGCCCCTTCGGTACAGAATACATCACAAAAAGCGAAATCGCACTTAATATTGTTCCAATCAGCAGCCAGGGTCTGAACTTTCCCCATTTTGTATCGGTCTTCTCAATAATAATGCCCATGAAAGGATCGTTAAAGGCATCAAAGATACGGGCTACCATGAACAATACACCGGTGAAGGTTGCGCTAATACCGAGCACATCATTATAGTAATATAGTAAGAATCCGGAAACGATACAATAGACCATATCCTTTCCAACAGCACCCATTCCATAAGAGATTTTTACTTTACGTGTTAAATTCATACCTTCTCCTCTTTTCTTATATAGTATTTGTTACTTGGTCTAGCTTAAGTCCTCCCACAGATCATCTCATCATACCCAAAACCGAGTACTATTTTGCCATGTCACCTTCTATGACCTGAAATCTGATCGTGTACTCGCCCACATCAGCCTGAGACAGATACAGTTCTCCTTCTCCGATCGCCCCGGTCGTTCTGACATAGGTCCCTGCACATCCACCCTTTAGGCTGATTGTCTCAGGCCCGACCAACGCAATGGCTCCCCAGGTACGAAGCGTGACAGGTTCCTGATAATACGGCAGTATGTTCCCATTGGCATCAACAGCCTGTATTCGGATCGCGGCAACATCATAGGTCTCTCCTTCCGTAAGCACCTCCGTATCGGCTGAAATGATAAGCTTTGGACTGCTTGCCGGTGCTTTTGTAATTGTCTTCACGATGCGGTTATCCTTGATGGCTTCAAAGCGGAAGCTTGTAGATTGTCCTCCCCAACCACCGATGTATTTATAATATAACCTGGTCCCTTCCTCCAGCTTCAGATGTTTACTTAACATCAGCCATAGCATGATAAGCTTATGTTTCAGGGGAAGATTCATTGGTCCATGCTTTTTGACCGCATATAGGATTCGCTTCATCGTCTGCGCAGTCTTATGATCATAAGGCTCTTCCTTCTCCAGTAGATCCCCGATAAAATCATCAATTAGAATCGGTGGATGAGGCAGATGTTTGAATTGATTCCTGAGTGGATAAAATTCCCTGATAAAAGTATCATTTTTGTACAATCTTATGCTGTCCGCATTCGTAAAAGCATAAATCTGTCTGATATTTCCCGCCGGATGGTCTCCGATATCCAAAGTGGAGTTTACTTCACAGGTAATCCCTTCTTCTGACTGGCTTGCATATACCGCTGCCGCCTGCTTCGGGTTACGGAACATATCCATCACTCCATGATAACAGATCCTATCTCCGCTTCCGAAATCCTTGTGGGTATTATAATCTGCCATACACCAGCCAAAGCCACCGGTAATCTCGTTCTGAGCGAACAATGCATCCAGTACCCGTGCATGCCTTAAGGCATGCTCCAGACGATGGGATTCATCATCAAACATCTTTGTTGGAAACATATGTCCGTTAAATTCACTGACCAAATACGGGGCAGCTCTATTGGACGTTGCTTCCTTCTTATTGCAGAGTCCCGGATTGCTTCCATTATGAATAAAATCATTATAGGTATAGACATCCTCGAGTAGCTTGCTTTTCTGAATAAATCTTACTCCACCGGTCTGCCTGTCCGGATCAAGCTCATGTGCCAACCGGTTCGTTCGGGAGTAGAACTCATCATCATCCTGGGATTCATTGATTCGCACTCCCCACAGGACAATCGAGGGATGGTTTCGGTATTGAAGGATCATCTCTCTGACTGTATTCACCGCGATATCCTTCCAAGCCGAATCTCCGATATGCTGCCACCCCGGAATTTCTGTAAAGACCAGAAGACCGAGCTCATCGCAACGATCAAGGAAATGTCTGGACTGCGGGTAATGTGAAGTTCTTACGGCATTGACCTTAAGCTCCTGCTTCAGAATCTCCGCATCTCTTTGCTGCTGTCTCTTTGGCATCGCATATCCCACATAAGGATAACTCTGGTGTCTGTTCAATCCCACCAGCTTAATTCTCCTATGATTCAAATAAAAGCCATCTTTTCTGAATTCACAGGTACGAAATCCGAACCTTACCTTTTTCTCATCCAGCTTTCTTGCCTCTTGATCCTTCTCATCCAGCCTTCTTGCCTCTTGATCCTTCTCATCCAGCTTTCTTACATCTTGAGCTTTGTCATCCAGCTTTCTTGCATCTTGTACCTTCTTTTCCAGCTTTCCTTCATCGTATGTTTTCTCAGATAGCTCTAGCTTCAGAATATAAAGATTAGGATCATCTATATCCCACTCCCGGACCCCCTTTACTTCCATAGAGAAATTCATAGATTCCTGATCAACGGTCAAGCTTCCGGCAGTGATCAACACCCCTTGACTGTCCAGTAGGGAATAATCCAGCATCAGCCCTTGTCCTTCATTCTTCAGACTGCTCAAGGTCACGGAGAACTCAACTGTCTTCTCGCCATTCTGACGGTTGTCGCAATCACTTGTTCGTACATAGACATCCTCAATGTAGCATTGTTCTTTGATTTCTAATTTGGCTTCACGATAGATACCTCCGTATGTCAGGTAGTCAATTACGTTTCCAAAGGGCGGAAGATTATTGCATTCCCTGCTGTCGACCATAACAGCAATCACGTTGTCCTCGTCATAGTGCAGAAACTCAGCGATATTTACGGTGAACGCAGTGTACCCACCCTCATGAAAGGCTGCTTCTGCACCGTTCACATATACTCTTGCCACATGTCCTACAGCTTCAAAGGTAAGCAATACCTGTTTATTTATCCAATCCTTTTCCGCATAAATATGTCTACGATAGCAGCTGATCAGCTGATATTCTTTCTCATCGATATAATGATAGGTCAACAGCCGATTAGTATGGGGAAGCCGAATCTGCTCCATCATGCTGTCATCGTAATCCTTGTTTAGCATCTGCTCCTCAAAGCTCTCAGAGTATTTCCATTCATTATTCAAATCCATGTGCTGTATCATACTTACCCCCTTCAGACAGTATGCCGCTTCACGGCATCTCAAATAATCCGAGAAGAACAAGAAACGAGCACCATAAACGTGAATTTATGCATTATAAATTCACGTTGCGAGCATTCGCAGTTCTTCCATAGTGTGAAGATGCTTTATCTTCACACTTTCCCGAGAAAAATCTGTGATTACCTTATTATACCCTCGAACAGAATTTCCAGCATCTGCTCCAAGGCATCATGATATGAAATATCCTCGTCTGCAAATATCGGGCGGCTTAAATAGAATTCAATTGTTCCTGTGAAAACAGCCCGGAATACCGAAAGACTGATTCTTCTGATCTTCCCCTCCTCCATTGCCTGCTCCATAAGCTGGAAGGTAGCATCCCAGTCTGTCTCGAGCCGATCTTCTATTTTGGCATAAATCTTTGGATATTTTTCCTTCAAAGCATACAGCTGTTTAAAATTCATAGTCTTATACCGTTCCGGCAGGATAATCAGAAGCTTTCTCAGTTTACCCACCGTGTCCAGTTCTCCCTCAAGAATCTCCTTTTCACTTTGCTTGATGGAATCAAATACCGTGTTCACAGTATCAATGAATAAATTTTCCTTATCATCCACAACTGTATATATTGTTCTTTTACTGATGCCGATTCTTTTTGCCACATCATCCATCGTAAATTTCAAGCCCTTCTCATTAAACAATTCGATTACCGTATCTATAATTTTTTCCTTCAGTTCCATTCTGTTCTCCACCTTCACTATCTGTTAATATATCATTCCCTTGAATTAAGAATAATAAAACCAGAAAACTAATTTCAGTTTTCTGGTTTTATTATACTCTCTCTATTTTCTAATTGCAATAGCGAAAATCGGCAGCTTCTAAAGATTTATAAACCGTTATTCCTGTTCCAGCAGCACTCTTAGATTTCTTGGTATTGCTGCAAGCCAGCGGTTTAATCCAAGCAGTTCGCTTTTCTCCTTCATTTCCGGAGAAAAATCTTCATAAGGGATACCATCTAACAACATTGCTGTCTCTGTCTCATTAAAACAGATTCCCCTTAGAATATTGTTCTGAAAAGGAATATTGATCGGACAGATCTCCTGACACCTCAGGCAGTCATATAAAGTATGATGTACGGATTTCGGCAGCCATTCCGGAAAGTCTCCGGGCATCTCATTGATTGCAGACAGACATCTCTGATTATCAATGAGGAACCTCTCCTGAAGGATCGCACCTGTCGGGCAATTGTTATGACATCCTGTACAATTTCTGCATTCCTCGCGATTTTGTACACTTCCCCAGGTGTCTTCAGGAGCCGGGATGTCTGTAAAATACGCATCATATAAGAAATAGCTTCCCAACCCTTCCACATAAGTCACATTATTTCTTCCGTACGCACCCAGACCACTCTGTGCCGATAGGCGTTTCATAGGCAGATTATCAGCATGCATCAGATGATACCCTTCTGCCTCTGCAATAGAAGAATATCTATTCTTTGCATCAGCAAAATCTGCCACTGCAGGGCTTTTGAAGTAATATTTCTTTCCCTGCCATTGGAATTCTACCTCCGCATAAGCCGGGTATCCCAACGCTATAAGAAGGATGGACTTAACTTCAAAATCTGCCTTTGGAACAGTAAACTGATAGAGCTCGTCCACAATCCAATTCTGAAATCCGTTCAACTCCTCCTCCTGCTGAAACCGGAGAATCTCCTCCCTACAATCCATAAGATGTTCCACAGGAATCAGACGTAGCTTATCTCCCTGTAGCTTTGCAGCTTGCTCAAGTGCTCTCATGATCTACCTCTCCCTCCAATTTGTTCCACTATAGTATCACTATTATAGTACATATGTTCGATTGGTTCAATAGCAGAATGCTATTTTTTCACAATTTCTCCATAATATATCATTAATAATTATATTAAATCATGTTTTAACATATGTACTTACCTTGTCTCTCAGGTTCATTCCATCATAAAAAGCCGGCTGCTTCTGAAAATACAAAAAGCAGCCGGCTGATAGGCTCAATCTATTTTATTCTGTTAGTTATTGATCAACTTCGGTTTGCTGGTCCAGCTCATCATCTTACGAAGCTCTGCTCCCACTCTTTCAAGCTCATGGTTAGCTTCAATTCTTCTTCTTGCATTGAAGTTCGGACATCCAACCTGGTTCTCAAGTAACCAGTTACGTGCAAAGGTACCATCCTGGATTTCTGTCAGGATTTGTTTCATGGTAGCCTTGGTCTCTGCAGTGATCACTCTGGGGCCTGATACATAATCGCCGTACTCTGCCGTATTGGAGATAGAATATCTCATTCCTGCAAATCCGCTTTCGTTGATCAGGTCAACAATCAGCTTCATCTCATGGATACACTCAAAGTAAGCACTCTCCGGCTCATAACCGGCTTCCACCAAGGTCTCAAAACCAGCCTTCATGAGTGCAGTCACACCTCCGCAAAGAACTGCCTGCTCACCAAAGAGGTCTGTCTCAGTCTCTTCTCTGAAGGTAGTCTGGAGAACACCTGCTCTTGCACCGCCAATCGCAAGCGCATAAGCAAGACCCAATTCATGAGCTTTACCTGTAGCATTCTGATGAACTGCAATCAGACAAGGTACACCGCGACCCTCCTGATACTGGCTTCTTACAGTATGTCCGGGACCCTTTGGAGCAATCATCAATACATCGACATCTGCCGGAGGAATAATCTGGCCGAAATGAATGCTGAAACCATGTGCAAACATCAGCGCATTGCCGGGCTGAAGGTTCGGAGCAATAGACTCCTTATATAATTTAGCCTGCTTCTCATCATTAATGAGGATCATGATAATATCAGCCTTCTTCGCAGCTTCTGCTGCTGTATATACCTCAAAACCGGCTGCTTCTGCTTTCGCCCAGGATTTACTTCCTTCGTAAAGACCGATAATTACATGAACTCCGGATTCCTTCGCATTTAATGCATGTGCGTGTCCCTGACTGCCGTAACCGATCACAGCTACTGTCTTTCCCTCCAATAAGGAAAGATTACAATCCTGTTGATAATAAATCTTTGCCATCTTCTTATCCTCCATTTTTCCGAGAGCATATCTGTCTCGATATGCCTCATTTTTATAAATTTTTGAGGAATATTCCCCTTAACAAATAGCATAAAATACTATTTAATTGTTCCACATCTTATATTAATCATCAAAATCAGAGATATCACCGGAACCTCTTGCAAGTCCTGTAATTCCGGTCCTTACAAGCTCTTTGATGGTATATTGATCCAGCAGCTTGATAAATGCATCGATCTTATCCTGGTTACCGGTAAGCTCGATCATCAGCGATTCCAATGCCACATCAACAATCTTAGCTCGGAAGATATCAGCTACCGAAATAATAGCCTGACGATCCTTCTCACTAGCAGCCACCTTGACCAAAATTAATTCTCTGGTCACAGATTCTCCGGGCGCCAACTCTTTAATTTCAATCACATCCTCCAGCTTTAGCAGCTGTTTTCTGATCTGGTCTAAAATCTGATCATCTCCATGCGCCAATACCGTCATACGGGAGATGGCCGGGTCTTGAGTCTCACCAACTGTCAAACTGTCGATATTATATCCTCGTCTGCTGAATAATCCTGCAACACGACTCAATACACCGGCTGTGTTGTCCACCAGAATCGATAATACCATCCTCTTCATAGCATGCACCTCTCTGTTATGTAGCGTGTTTATCGTGTCCAAAACCTTATAAGAAAAGCCCATTACCACAGGACACTCTGTAATGGGGCTTCTGTTGCTGTATAAAAAGTAATATTATTAAGTTGTAAGTTATTGTATCAACTACATATGTGTTTGTCAAGTACAGAAAGCATGCTAATCGGATAAAATTTTTATTGGTTTAAATCACTAAAGTGAATGTATAAAAATTCAAATAAATGTTTACGTTTTCATTCTCCTCGAGCACTATAGTTATCGGGAATGCGATTTTTTACAGTATCAGTAATAATCCTAGGTTGCGAATCATTCCCGACTTCAAGAACCCTCCGTGAACTGCTTCAAATCTTTTCTTAACAAAACCAAGCTCCTCCAGGGCAGAAAAACGTCTGAGAATATCCCGATTTTCCTCACTGAGCTGATTATAATAAATACTCAAAAAATCTTCTGCCTGCCTATAAAGTGCATGCAGCGTCTCCTTCTGTTTTCGCAGATTAGATAGCCTGTTCTTAAGATATGCTACAAAGCCAGAATCTCCTACCATATTATTACCGTGCTGGCGGTAAAGCAGTGTACTCTCCTCCACAAAGCTGATTCTACCGAAAGAAGCTGCTATGAGTGCAACCCACCAGTCATGAAATCTTGCATTCTGCGGCAGACGATTACCCTGCAGCTTCCTGCGAAGAGCAGCATTCACCATAACCGTACAGCCAATTAACTTGTTTTCCATCAGAAGATGTGCCAGGTCGGTCTTTCTTGGGTCTAAGCGCCCCGAACCAAAGAAAGATGGATGGATCGTGGAAAGATTTTGGTCCACAACCTGAGCATCTGTAAATACTGCAATCGGATCTTCCTTAGAATATTGTGCCTCCATATGCTTCATCCGTTTTATGGTTATCCCGATTTTATTCGGGAGCCATACATCATCCTGATCGCTGAACATGATATAGTCCGCGGTCATCTTAGCCAAGGCTTGAATAAAATTCATTGTAACACCATGATTTACACTATTAAGAACGACATGGATTTTATCGGGATAATCCGCTTGATAACGCTCCAGTATGGAGAACGTTGAATCCTTTGAGCCATCATCAAAGATAAACAGCTCAAAATCCTGATAAGTGGAAGACAGGATGGATTTGATCTGCTCTTCAACATATTTTTCTCCATTATAGGTTGTCATAACAATTGCCACCGTACTCATGCTATCCCTCAATTCCATAGTTATTATAATATGGTCTGCTTGACAATATCCAGCCGGACGTATTAATTAGTCTGATATAAATTTGCCTAATTTATCATTATCCTGATCTATCTTTATCCTGACAAAAGGTCCTGCTGCTAAATGCAGCAGGATAACTTGCACAAGAAAGTCTCCGGAAAGACGACTTTCCGAGGACTTTCTTGTGTAAGTTGATCCTACCACCATAGGTGGTAGGACCTTTTGTCTCCTAATAATACCAATAATAATACCAATAATAATACTAATAATAATACTAATAATAATACTATTAATAATATTAATAATATTAATAATGATATATCACATGATCGTTTGATCATTTCCAATAAGACCGGTTCATACTGAGCTTCTTCACCAACCATGCCGGCAATAGCTCGTAGCGTTTACCAAACTGATACCCCAGGAATTTAAAGCCGCTGCTGATGATTAAATCAGGTATAAGGTAATATTTCTTCTTTTCACTCAGATATTTAATCGTATTCTTTACCAGTCGGATTCCCTCGGATTCTGACTTCACTCCTTCGAATACCTCCCGATACTGTCGGTGAGATACCCCAAGATCAAAATTACGGGTGAATTGCTGACGATAGGTATATTTATGGGAATGAACCACCTTAGCCTCCGCCACATAAGCGACGCGGTAATCCGCGCGTATCATGGCTGCCGCCATAAGCATATCCTCATTAAATATGGTTTTCTCTACAAAACCAGCGAGCTTCTGATAGACTCCGTTCCGATACATCGCGCAGACATTGGAACAAAAGAAGGTCTTGATCCCAAGCTCCTGCAAATCCTCAATGGATTTGACCCGGCTGTGTTTCGGATAGTTGAAGGCTCTTGTATAACGCTCCACGAAACCCGCCTTACCATCCGGCAGCTGTCTGGCATAAGCTGCAGAAACCCAGGGATCAGTGAAGGCTTCCAACAGCTTTGCAATCAAATACTCATCCGCAGGAACCGCATCCTGAGTCATAAACATGAGAATATCAGCATTGGACAAGGAAGCTCCGTATTTTCTGGTCCCACCATGGTCAAAGTCAGCCTTGTTAATGGGATGAACCGTAATATCACTATCCTCGATGGCCGGAAGCTTTAGAGCCTGCCCCTCATACTCTATTGTGTGAAGAAGAAGGATATGCTTCGGTTTTACCGTCTGACGATGCAACATAGTCAGCAATTGATTTAACTTTTCATCCGGATGGTAGATTGGTATGATAACGTCTATTGTGTAATAAGGTGAAGAGCTGACTTCATCTATCTGTTTTGGTGTCTCCTGTACCATGCTATATTCCTTTCCTGCTGCATTTGCTCTTACAGCCCAGTCTTAGATACCGTTGAAGGACTTACGCTGTCCAAGCAGATTATACCATAGAATGGAGAAAATAAATCTTAAATAATTATTAAGATACAGAGTAAGCGGTCAATTCTTATAAAATCGAATTGGATTTTTCTCCATTTTGTAATTCGCCTGTCTTACGGATACATCAAAGTCTCTTATCCCTCGGGACTGGTTCTGCTCTTGTATCCTCTGATAATAAACAATACCGTAATAATCCAATTCGGTCCAATCTCCCCTGATGATATGAGGACCGGTTACCGCTCCACTCCAAATCATGCTGTCCTCTTCG
The DNA here is from genome assembly GCA_023437365.1 of Bacillota bacterium. Classification (GTDB taxonomy): domain Bacteria; phylum Bacillota; class Clostridia; order Lachnospirales; family Lachnospiraceae; genus Mobilitalea. Next base: position 68,580 of record JAEZGK010000013.1, on the reverse strand, counting down.
GAATAAATGCTATTCATTGCTTCGTCCCATCTTCTGCTTTCACTGATTAAAGGGATGATTGCAGGTGCGGCATCCAGTGAAAGCTCCTGCATCAAGAAATAGGCATCCTCTTCCTCCAAAACCGATTTCTGTTGAATGAAGTAGGAAGCAATCCAATAATCCGGCCGTGCCAGTGAGAAACAAAGGTAACAGATTGTAATTACAGCTACACTATAACGAAAGAGCGGAAAGGTTCTCTTATAAACCGAAACAATCACTCCTGCAAGAACCAAGGCGATCATTAGCAGTGCCAACAATACCGACAATCGGAGAAAGGTAAGCTTATATGCGTCAATATATAGCAGCATCCGATATCCGGCTGAGAGAATCATAATATAAGTGCAGGCTGTCATCAGAGTCAGCAGGATGCGTAGCAGTCGGCTTTCCTCAAAGAAGGTTGTACAAAGTACCATGATCACTACATTGATTATTGTAACTGCCAGCAGCTGAAAGAAGCCGCCTCTGGCATATTCCGAAAAGGTAAAGCCTGCCGGCAGGGCAAAGAAGCCTCCTGCAAATAAATATATGAACTGGAAGCCGCAGAATACGGCATACACCACACAGATCAGAAACATCACTGTTTCAGCAGTAACCGCACTTCCCCTTTTATAGGAGGCTTTCTCTTTCTGTCCGGTCTGTGCAGCCGCACCACACAGGATGCAATAACAGGAGAAAAATCCAAACAGAATCAGGAAGGTTATCGCAAAGACTTCCGGTGAAATGAACTTCCTAAATATTCTGGCGGTCATATCAGAAAATAACAGGTCGGCATCGGACAACAGTACAATTACCAGCCATAGGATAGGAATAGAAATAAGTATACCAAGAAATACATTTCTCACTTTGTCATTCTTAAATAATCTGGTTCTTTTCAAATATCGAACGCCATCCACAAAGGGTAACGGGATGGCAGCAATTCCATAAAACAGCATTGCTATCATTTTCCCGATATGCTCGGCAAATTCCCACCTGCTATCCTCATGCAGCTGGTGAAGGATGGATAAGTTCAGAAGTAAGATAGTCCCGAGGGTATTCAAAGTCTGAATAGTAACATTCGCTGTCAGTGACGAGGATAGTCCCAGCAATAAAGACGCACCGTAATATAGAATGGTTGACTGCTTCAGCGGAACAGAAAAACGCTTCATCATCGTAATAAGTAAGATTACCATCACTCCGGTAAAGAAAAGTGCATTCATCCCAAATCGTGCTTTATAGAAATTGAGAGTGAACAGGATACCGAATACTAAGCTGATTAATCCTGTGACCTCGAATTTTTGGCGCACTTGACTAAGCAGGGGCGGTTCCATACTTTTGGGTATGCTCGCAGCTGCCTCCGTGTTCTCTTCCTCGATGGGAGAAAGAGCATTATTTAATTGTTCCATAAATATTAAATCCTCCTTTAATTTTATTTATTTTCATCCACATACTGCAATATCTCTCCTGGCTGGCAGTTCAAGGCTTTACAGATTGCCTCCAGGGTGCTAAATCGGATTGCTTTTGCTTTATTATTCTTTAAGATCGACAGGTTAGCCAGGGTAAGATCCACCTGTTCAGCCAGCTCTGTCAGACCGATTTTTCTTTGTGCCATAACGACATCCAGATTTACAACAATCATCAAAGGCACCTCCTATATCGTAAGATCATTTTCTTGTTTATAGGTTACAGCCTGATCAAACACCTGGGATAGTACCAGGGAAAATAACCCGGCGATGGCAAATACAGCAATCAGTACCATTGCTGCCGGAGTGATCACAAAGAATAACCTAGCTGCCATGGCTACGGAAATAACAAACGCACTAACACCCATTCTCTTAAGCGATCTGACATTTTCTCTGACAAAAGGATCACCCTTCATCACTGTACGAAACATACTTCTCAGTTCCCAGAGTATTGCCAGTGCTAATATCCCTGCAATCATAAAAATAACGCAAAAAGGAAAGTAAAACCGGTCAAATATCTTGTAATATCTGCCGACAAATCTGAAGCTGATAGGTACGGTAATACAAATGATAATCCCACTGTAAAACATAAAATCCAATAAGGCCTTCGTAAACCGTACCAAGGGGTTCTTTCTCATAACATTTTCTCCTCCTGACCTTTTTTGTACTTTTTTCGTATCCCTTCTAGGATATATTTTTCGTAATCAATATATCATACAAAAAAGCGAAAGTCAATAATAATTTATCGTTTTTCGATAAATTATTATTGACTTTTAATAACTCGAGTTCATAACCGAGGACCGAGGCCGAGGCCGAGGACCGAGGTCTACTCTTCTTTTAGGGGATTGCAATAATCCTTTCGCAAACTCTTTTAAGAATGAGTTCCCATCAGACGTTTCACCAGTTCCACCGCTGACCCCGCATCCTCTGAATAGCCATCTGCCAGGATTTCATCAGCATAGCTTTGTGTGATGACTGCTCCGCCTATGATGATCTTCGCAGTGATACCCATTTCCTTTGCCAGCTCCACAACCTTCTTCATTTCGACCATGGTAGTGGTCATCAAAGCGGAAAGTGCTATGATATCAGCCTTCTCCTCCTTGGCTGTACGAAGGATCTTCTCTGTCGGTACATCCTTTCCGAGGTCAATCACACGATAACCATAATTCTTCAGCATCAAAGATACCAGGTTCTTACCGATGTCGTGAATATCTCCCGATACGGTTGCGATAACGATAGTTCCTTTATCCGTAGCTTTTCCACTCTCTTGGAGCTTCGGCTCGAGGTAGTCAATTGCCAGTTTCATCGTTTCCGCTCCGGCAATCAGCTGGGGCAGAAAGTAAATCTGCCGTTCATAGAGTCTCCCTACCTCGTTGATGGCAGGGATTAGGATCTGCTCAATGAGCTTCTGCGGTAAGATTTTATTTGACACCAGCACTTCTTCCACCAGCGAAATGATATTCTTTTTATTCCCCTTAATTACTGCCTGAAATATCGCTTGCTCTTTATCATTTGCTTGTGTGAGTGGCTTCTCATTACCTGTGCTCTCACGATCAGCTATTCCTTGCTCCTCTTTCGCCTTGTCCCCCTTAGACGGCAGTTCTGTTCCCGCAGATATGACAGTCGGACGAGTGGCTGCTCTGTCAATATAGCGCTGCGAAGCATCCTCGACTGCCAGAAGCAGGTCGGCCGCCAGAGATGTGTTCATCAACAGATCCTGGGACGGGTTGGCAATTGCCATCGTAAGTCCCGCCTGTATGGCAAAAGCAAGGAAGGTGCTGTTGATGAACTGTCGCTCCGGCAAACCGAAGGATATATTGGATAATCCCACGATTGTAGCTAATCCCAGCTCCTGCTTGCAATAACGAATCGTTTCTAACGCTTCCTTGGCAGCGATGGGATTGGCTCCTACGGTCGTTACCAATCCATCGACGATGATATCTTCCTTGGTTAATCCATATTCCTGTGCCCGTGCTAATATTTTACCTATGATCTCTTTCTTTTCTTGAATATCCTTTGGCAACCCCTGATCGGATAAGGGAAGTAGAATAAACATTGCACCATATTTCTTCGCAATAGGAATCAGCTTCTCAAACTTCTCCTTCTCTAAAGAGATGGAGTTAATCAGCGCACGTCCAGGATATAGGCGAAGTGCGGCTTCCACAACCGATACATGGCTTGAGTCGATGCTGAGCGGGAGCTTACCGGATGCCAAAGCTTCCTGCATCACGAACAGCATTGTCTCCTTTTCATCAATTCCGTTCATTCCGACATTGACATCCAGGATAGAAGCGCCCAATTCTGCCTGTTCTGCAGCCATATCCGCAATCATATTGGTCAGTCCTGCCTTCAGTTCCGCCTGGAGCGCTTTCTTACCGGTAGGGTTGATACGTTCTCCTACCACCAGAAAAGGTCCGTCCAGAGGAAGCTCAACAGTCATGGTTTCCGTCGTTAAGGCTCTGATATGGGCGGTTTTCATTGCATTGGTTGATCTATTCAGCGTTCTATCAACAAGGCATTTCATATGCTGTGGAGTCGAACCGCAGCAGCCTCCAACAATATCCGCTCCGGCTTCCAGAAGCCTCTCCATCCCCTCAGCAAATTCCTCCGGATCCATCGGGAAATGGGTATGTCCGTCCACCAGCTGGGGAATTCCCGCATTGGGCTTCGCCATGATCGGGACGTAGGCATACTCCTTCATCTCACGTACCAGCTCTGCCATTTTATCCGGACCGGTTGAGCAGTTGATTCCTATCGCATCTGCTCCCATGCTCTGCAGGACGATGACCGCTGTCTTCGCATCCGTTCCGTAAAGAGTTCTTCCGTTCTCCTGATAGGTCAGTGATACAATCACAGGCAGATCACAGGTTTCCTTCACTGCAAGCAGTGCAGCCCTGCATTCCTGAAGGCTCATCATTGTCTCAACCACTACCAGATCCACACCGGTGGGCAGGATATAGCTTAGCTGTTCTTTATAGACCTCCACCAGCTCTTCAAAGGGCATGCTTCCGACAGGCTGAACCTGTACACCGGTCATCGTTAAGTCTGCGGCGATATATATCCTTCTGGGGTTCTTCGCAGCACTGCGATATTGTTCTACAGCCTTCTTAGAAATTTCCACCAGACCCTGATTGATCTCCTCTATCCTGTCTGCCTGACCATATTCTTCAAGCTTGATACGGTTTGCCGTAAAGGTGGGCGCAAGGATGATGTCCGAACCTGCCTCCAGAAACTCCCGCTGAAGTCCGGTGCATATTTCAGGGTGGCTAAGGATCCATTCCTCGGGGCATACACCGACAGGCATCCCTCGTTTTTGTAGATTACTTCCGGTCGCACCATCTACAATCGTGACTTTTGATTTAATTAACTCGGCAAATTCCTTTCTTGTCATAAATCCAACCCTTTCTATCGTAATATCTTATCGAGCAAACTGACCCGGTTAAAGGGAAGCATGAAATAAAAACCGTCTGCAACCGGCTCAAGAAATTCAACCACTTCTCTCGCAATTGCTGCGCCGACATTTTCAGCTTCCTCCCTTGACATATCTGCCCGATATCTTGCAATAATCTCCTCCGGTATATTAATCTGTCCCATCTCATTCTTGATAAAGCAGGCGTTCCGGTAGCTGACCAGGGGCATGATACCGCATAAAATCTTTGTATCCACCCGCTCCTTAATCTGCTTGATCCGCTCCGCATCCTCCCTAGAGTAGATGGGCTGTGTCAGGAAGTATTTACATCCGGCATCAATCTTACGCTGCATCCGTTCCACTACCTTATCAATAATTCCTCTGCCGTGGTTTAACGCTCCTCCGTAGCAGATCGGGTCAGCGGTAAAATGCTCCGTATTCATCTCTTTCACATAATCCATCAGCTGGATGGAGTTATAATCAAACACTGCTGTCGTAGAGATACGACTTTCCCCGGGAACCGGATCACCGGTCACCAGAAGCAGATTACGGATTCCATGAATATATGCACCTAACAATACAGATCTCATTGAAATCATGTTCCGATCTCTGCAGCAAAGGTGGGGCATGACCTTGAGGCCCGTCTCCTCTGCAATCTTAATACCCATGAGCAGTGAGTCCACCCGACTCCTTCCCATCGGTGAGTCCGCAAAGGTAATCACATCTGCCCCGCTTCTCTTCACTACATGAGCACATTCCATAATCTGATCGATATTGGCATCATAGGGCGGATCAAGCTCAACCGCAATCACCTTTTTGCCTTCACTCATCAAGCGGTAGAATTCATTCTCTCTGATTGGTTGACTATCCTCCGGAGCAGTAAGACGAACCCTCCGGACGGCAGCCGACTTTGATTTATTTCTCAATTTATCCACCATAGCAGCGATATATTCTGGCGTTGTCCCACAACAACCGCCTAAAATATCCACTCCCTGGGCAGCAATCTTCTCCATATTATCAGAAAAATATCGCGCATTATCCATGAATACCATGCGGTTTTGCAGCTGTTCCGGATATCCGGCATTTGGGGATATATAAATTAATTGCTCCGCAGGCAAGTTAATTTTCTGAAGAAGCTGCAGCATATGACCGGAGCCAACACCACAGTTCAGTCCGCAGGCATCGATTGGAAGCCCCGCACTCATCCTGTCAAGAATACGCTCCGCACGGATACCCGCTGCTGTATATCCGTTCTTATTAACACAGAAGCTTGCCATCACAAACATCTCCGGTGCCTTGTCCTTAATATAAGGTACCAGCTTGTCTATATAATGGGGACTGGCAAAGGTCTCAAAATGGATGCCGTCCAGTCCAGCCTCGATAAACAGGTCACATAAAAGCTGATACTCAGCTAAAATCTCCTGCTCCTGAGTCTCGGAATCCTCAGGAATTGGTCCGATATCTCCGAGAATCCAAGCAGGCCCTTTCCCCTCCTGCAGCCATTCTGCCACGCAGGTCTTCAACAGCTCGCAGGCTTTTCTTATGATATCTATCTGCACCTTCGTACTGCACCTAAGCATTGCACGGTTGGCTGCAAAGGTATTTGTCCTGAGAAGTCGCGCACCAGCGGATAGATATTCCATATGGATCTGCTTTATAATATCAGGCTCCGTCAGATTAGCCGTCTCGGATACTGCCCCCGAGCTACCGGAAATGCTGCTGTAGTAGGCCCCCATGGAGCCATCGGCAATCAGCTGATGAGTCTGCAGATATTCTTTGATATTCATTGATCTCTCCTATATACGATTTGTTACTTTATTGCGCTAAAGTACTTGCTCCCTATTATATCTTATTCCTTTCCCCATCACAAGCATTTTCACGACGAAAATAATGTGTTATAATTACCCTTGAACATTCTTATTCATGAACGGAGTACTGGCAATGAAGAAAACTAGAGCAAAAGCAATTACGATACTGATACTGGTATTCTTCCTAATTCTTTATCTCCTGAAGGATCGTCTTTTTTCGATGCTGTCCCTTCTTCCGCCCTGTTTTCTTTATTCTCATTTAAATCTTTACTGCCCTGCCTGCGGTAATACGCGCAGCTTATTCGCTCTGTTACAGGGGAACCTCTTAAAGGCCTTAAGCTATAATATCGTCCCCTTCCTCGTACTGCTCATTGCATGCTTAGGATATATTGAACTTGTTACTTACAGCTTCGGAACTCATAGACGTCTTTTACCGCGAAGACTGTCCGTATATATCCTTCTGCTAATTTTAGTATTCCTCTACCTGCTACTTCGCAATTTTGTCCCGTTCCTGTCACCGGGATTATTCCGCTAGCAGAGTAGGAACATAACAGGCCAAGTTAATTATATTGTTTAAAATAAGGCTGTAACGAAACAATGTTTCGTTACAGCCTTTCCTTAATGAGCTTATTAGTATACAGAGGACTCTACGTCATTATAGATTTCATTATAAAACTCTTTATAATAATTCGAAAATTCATTGTTGCCGGTCATCATGTAGGCAGAAAACGCAACTAAGATGATACAGATCAGGATGGTTGCCGCCCCTATGATAATACCGATGATAGCCAGGGCTCTGCCCTCCTTATTCTTTCTCAAAACAATGATACCAAGCACAATACTTGTAATTGACAAAGGCAGTGAGATAAACCAGCAGCAGCTGATCAATAAACCTATGATACCGCAGACCAGGGATGCAACTGCCATCGCATTGCTGCCCTTTGGTTCCTGATTTTGATACTGGTTTTGATTATATGGATTTTGATTATATTGATTGTATCCATAAGGATTCTGATTATACTGCTGATTCTGAGAATAATTCTGTTGATAGCCCTGCTGTCCGTACTGTCCCTGATTGTTCTGAGGATAACCTTGTTGATTATTCAGCTGTTGATTATTCGGAAGAGGCTGATCCTGCGGCCTTTGTAGTCCCGGCTGTTCATAACCGGTATGCTCGCTTTGGGTCTGACCGTTATCGGCCGGCTGTGTATCCGAACTGCTTTGCTGATTATCCTGAGCTCCATTATTTGGATTATAGAATGGATTATTATTCTCTTCCATGTAATATCCCCCTTATGAATAAAATATTCTGCTTTACTATCCATATCCTGCAGATTCCGTTAAAATTATCCTATCATACATTTATACCTTATTCAATATATATTATTATTTTCTAATCCTGCCGAAAACATACCTGGAAATATGTTTGTCTACAATTCTACATATTTTCCTGTTAATTTATTGACTAAATTAATGTAATACAATATAATACTCTATAGAATATGTGCCAGGCATCAGGGAGAGTAAATCCTCCTGCTCCAGGCAACATCAATTATTTTATTTATGAAGGAGGATACTCCTCCTTCCAGTTCTGCAACAATTATAAAATATTAAGGAGGATTACTATGAACATTCCTAAAGTGAAATTAGGTATTATTGCCGTTAGCAGAGATTGCTTCCCGATGGAGTTGTCTGCAAGCAGAAGAAAGGCTGTTGTTGCTTCTTATGAGAAAAGATATGGAGCAATCTATGAATGCCCTACTACAGTGGAAAATGAGATACATATGAAGAAGGCTTTGGAGGAGGTTAAGGATGCCGGGTGTAATGCTCTTGTCGTATACCTTGGCAATTTCGGACCCGAGACCTCAGAGACTCTGCTTGCAAAGTATTTTGACGGCCCCACCCTATTTGTTGCTGCTGCTGAGGAGAGCGGTGATAATATGTTAGACGGCAGAGGCGATGCTTATTGTGGTATGCTGAACGCCAGCTATAATCTGAAACTGAGAGGGATCAAAGCCTTTATTCCAGAATACCCTGTGGGTACTCCGGAGCAGGTTGCTGATATGATTGGTGAATTTGTACCGTCTGCCAGAGCAGTAATTGGATTAAACAATCTGAAGATTATTTCCTTTGGTCCGCGTCCGCAGGACTTCCTCGCCTGCAACGCTCCAATCAAGCAGCTATATAATATTGGCGTTGAGATTGAAGAAAACTCCGAATTAGATTTATTCGCCGCTTTCAATGCACATGCAGGTGATCCCCGTATTCCTGAGGTAATCAAGAGTATGGAGCTGGAACTGGGCGAAGGCAACAAGATGCCCGGTATTCTTCCCAAGCTTGCACAATATGAGCTCACTCTGCTAGACTGGGCAGAGGAACATAAAGGTGCCAGAGAATATATCGCATTTGCTAATAAGTGCTGGCCTTCCTTCCAGACACAGTTTGGCTTCGTTCCCTGTTATGTCAACAGCCGTCTGACCGCTCAGGGCTTCCCGGTTGCCTGTGAGGTGGATATTTATGGTGCGTTAAGCGAGTATATCGGTTCCTGCATCAGCGAAGATGCGGTTACTCTTCTTGATATCAATAATACGGTACCTGCTGACATGTATGCTTCTGAAATCAAGGGTAAATACAATTATGAGCATAAAGATACCTTCATGGGCTTCCACTGCGGTAATACAGCGATCTGTAAGCTTGGTAAGTCCTCCATGAAGAACCAGAAGATCATGGCCAGAGCTTTGGAACCCGATCAGGAGCCAAACATCACCCGTGGAACTCTGGAAGGAGATATCATCCCCGGAGAAATCACCTTCTTCCGTCTTCAGAGTACTGCTGATGCACAGCTTAAGGCTTATATCGCTGAGGGAGAGGTCCTTCCTGTTGCGACCCGTTCCTTTGGTTCAATCGGAGTATTTGCTATTTCCGAAATGGGACGCTTCTATCGCCATGTATTAATCGAGAAGAATTATCCTCACCATGGAGCGGTTGCATTCGGACATTTTGGAAAATCCCTGTTTGATGTTTTCCGTTATCTCGGAGTTACAGATATCGGCTTTAACCAGCCGAAGGGAATGCTCTACAAAACAGAAAATCCTTTTGCATAAAGAATAGCTCAATAGTAAAGCCGGATGGAAACCACCCTGATACAGCTAGGGCTTCCATCCGGCTTCTTATTATCAACCGTCAGTTATGATAAGTATTATTTCACTTCAATTCTCCTTGGTTCTTCTGTGATCAGGTTCTCCTTTGGAAGCGAAATCTCAAGCACACCGTTGTTATATGCCGCTGAAATGTTCTCCTTACTGATGCCTGGGATATGGAAGCTTCTGCAGTAGGAATTATAGCGCCTCTCCTGCCTGATATAATTATTCTTGTTCTCTTTCTTCTCCTCCTTATGTGTCGCAGAGATTGTCAGAGTATCCTTGTCTAAATCCACCTTAATTTCATCCTTGTCAAAGCCGGGCAGCTCAGCCTGCAAGACATAGCTGTCACCCTTGTCCATCACGTCTGTGTTGAAGTTATCAAAACGGCTGATGCCATCACCAAAGAAGTCATGAAATACTCTGTCAAAGAACAAAGGTCCTGTTGGTTCAAAAATTGTTGGTCTTAACATAATAACCACTCCTTCTTATATTATTTTTAAATGTTCTGTTTCAGAATGCCCTAAGCATCCTTTTTTATTGTTTATTATTTACTTCCTTGCAATAATTGTTATACAACATATAGAACATATAATCAATATATTTTTTATAAACAAATTATAAAAATTTTATAAACTGGATGACGAGGCAATTCTATCCTTGGGGCAACCTTGTCAGATTATCTGTTTTCTTATTTGATTATTTGAATTTCATAAGATTATCTATAGGAAGTTCTGCGTGTATATGGTACAATAAGACACGCAATCATTTATATTATCCTTTTGCGAGGTAATAACATTGAAGATAATCATACCTGCTTATCAACCCGATGAACGGATGATAAAGCTGATCAAAGAAATTAAAGAAAATAGTGATTATGATATCCTTCTCGTGGATGACGGCAGTGCGGCCTGCTGTTCCTTGTTTGAACAGGCACGTATATTAGGTTGCACCGTATTGGTACATTCTTCTAACGAAGGAAAGGGAGCTGCCTTGAAGACTGCATTTTCATATCTTCTGGAGAACAAATGCTGTGAAGCAATGATTTGTGCCGACTGTGACGGCCAGCATACCTGGAAGGATATTCAAAGCATTGCGCAGGCTCTGCCGCTTCATCCGAACTCCATTCTTCTGGGTAGCAGACAATTTGTAGGAAAGGTTCCGTTCAAAAGCAGATTCGGCAACGCTTTTACAAGGCTTGTTTTCTCTTGTGTTGCCGGTGGAAATAAAATCACCGACACTCAGACCGGATTGCGCGGCTTTTCACCGAATATGCTCCCTTGGCTGATTGGTTTGGACGGAAGTCGTTACGAATATGAGATGAACCAGCTGTTATGGGCCAAGAAGGCCGGCTATGATTTTTGTTGTATTCCGATCGAGACAATATATGAAAACAATAATAAGGGCTCCCATTTCCATCCGATTCGTGATTCCATCAGAGTATACTATCCAATCGTCAAATTCAGTGCTTCCTCCACGATCTGCGGATTGATTGATTTTCTGCTGCTTTTTTTGCTCAAGGGACTTACGGATAATCTGCTGTTCTCGGTTATATTATCGAGAATGATCAGCTCCTTATGTAATTATCTTATCAATAAACACTTGGTTTTTGCTTCCAAGAAGGGCGGAAAAATTCTCTCCCTCCTTCAATATTATATTCTGGCTGTAGTAATCCTTTCCTGTAACTATCTGCTTCTCTCACTCTTGAATGAGCGAGTCGGTATTCCGTTATTTTTCAGCAAATTGATTACAGAAATTTCATTGTTTGCTGTCAGTTATACCGTGCAAAGAAAGGTGATTTTTAAGAAAGGGTCCGATACATAGTATTTCATCTTTAGGATAAACTAACAAAGGAGGCTTACCATATGCATTATGGTAAGCCTCCTTTGTCTAGTAATAGGAAAGTGCGTCCTATTACATGACAACGCTCCGCATAGCGAACAAGTTCGCTTTGGGATGCGCACCTCAGCGAATAAACGCTTATTGCATAAGCGTTCGGAAGTTATTGCTTCGCAATCCGCTCGGGCGCGAAAGTGTCAGCGGGCTGACACTTTTTTATGGCAATAAAATATGGAAACCTAAAAATTTATGCTCTGATATCAAAGGAATAGCGGATGGGACTATTTTCCACGGCATTCTGTTCGATAAAATCCTTTACAAAATCAGGCTTTTGATATGCCTCCATTACCTCATAGCGAAGAGAATAGCCTTTCCTTTGTAAGGCCTCACCGAGGGAAGGTACGTTGTCGGTAAGGATTGCTTTTGCTGCTTTTTCTTCGGGGTAGAATTTGGCATTGACGATATTATGCTCCAGTGTGACATGTATGTTTATGGCACCAAGATTTGGCATGTCAAGATGTAACAGAACACTCAGGTCTTTCTTCAGCTTAAGAGCTTTTTTATTCGTAAACACATAAAGCTCGCTATGGATATCCTGATTCTCGGTCTGCACCGGCAATTGAAGATAGGTGAAGATTTGGTTTAAATCCTTCAGGAAGTTCAGATTTTCACGAAGATTTTGCACAGGCTCCTGAAGCTTTAGACCTTCTATGAGCTTTTCTTCTGCTTTACCAAGCAAACTAAGGGCTTCCATATCCTCCTGAAGCCTTTGGTATAATTCAGATACGGAGCCTTTTTGTTGCAGCTTCTCCGGTGTGATAGTCCACCTTTGATGAAAAGCCTCTGTGAGAAGTCTGGCATATTCCGGAGACTGAAGCATAGCTTTGGCAGCTTTGCTTCCTGCTTGGGGAAGCTGTTCGCTGATAAATTTCAGGATATCTGCAGTAGTAACACCTCCGCTGATTAATCGATCAGCAAAAAGACTGCCCTCCGGCAGTTGTCGGATTAGCTGTCCGAGATTAATCTGTTCTGTATCTGTAAGAAAATCAGAAGGCTTAGGATAAACTGAAGCTTGGATGGCTTCAGGTAAGACGGGAATGGCTTCAGGTAAGACGGGGATGGCTTCAGCGGAAGGCGGAAAGACTTCGGTACCCCCTGTTAACCTAGAAGCTGCCGGAGTAGATACTTCCTGATCCTTCAATAGAAGCTGTAATAGAGAATCGTTCAAGGAAAGTACTAAATTTTGATGTTCATCGGGTGCCTGAAATAAAGGATCGGAAAGCAGATTGAAGGCTGTGGCCTGAGCTGCGTTCTGATCGGAAATTTGTGCAGGAGTCTGAGCCGCAGTCTTTAATCCTGATAAAGCAAGACTTTGGTCAGTAGACAGTACCGTCGACTGTAAGACGGCCTCTGGTTCACTTGTCTGAACGAAGAGCTCCGACAGGGCTTTCGTAAAGTTCTGAATATCGGTAATCAGTTTACCGGTTCCATTCTGGTAGGCTTCGAATTGACGAATATTAGAGGGTGTCATCGGAATACTATGCTTCATCATAAGGACAAGACTCTGAGGGGAAGCCTCCCGGTTCGTTACAGAGGCTTTCAAGAGAGTCTGAAGGGTCTGCTTATCAATGGGCATACGATATTTCAGCAGTTCAGACAGAATGGCTTTGTTCCTGTCTGTCATGGGCAGACCGTTGGCGGTCAGTGCTTTGAGTATAACAGCATCCGCGGGAGCGGTATTTTCAGGAAGGTATTTTAGTATCAGATGGTTTCCGCTGTCTTCTGTAACCTGAAACAGTGCTTCTTCTCCTATGGCAAGCGGAACCTCACCGGTGATTCTTGCTGTAATGATCTGTCTTCCTGGCTCTAGCTGTATCTTTACTTCATTATAGCGCAGATCAAGAACGATACCCTTCAGCTGCTGACCTTCCTTTAATTCTGGCTTTGAAGCGGATGAGGAGGATACATCCTGTGCCTGCAAGGCTTTGGACAATGTCCGGTTCTCCTCCGTGGAACGGGCTATCCCGGCTTTATTTGAACTGATTTCCATGAGCATTCCTCCTGAAATATTCTCAATCTGATATAACTTGCCACTATGTAATATATCGTCTTGCTTGCCATAATCAATTATAGCATGAGCTTCATGCATTGATTATATCATGGTCTTTACTGAATGTCCTTATTGATATCCTGCAATGAGCAAGAGAATGAAAAATCAGGAAAGAGTCCTCTCGCACTTTATAATATTAAGAATTGATGTACTGGAACCTTATTAAGTAAGGTTTTTTCTCTTAAATATTAAAAAAATTAATTTTTTCATATAAATATACTTGCAATGTAATAAATTATGTATTATAATCAACGCAATAAAACAAAGGCGTTTTTAGACCTTATCTCAGGAAAGGTCTAGGAACGCCTTTTTTATGTCTTAAATCGGTTGAATTTAAAAGTATGATAAAAAAGGAAGAGGATCAGGTATGAAGCAGAACATTAGTGAGGAAGTCAATCAGGTTCCGCAGGGGCTATATGACCCCCGCTTTGAGCATGATAACTGCGGTATCGGTGCAGTGGTTCATATGAAGGGAAAGCAGACTCATTCTACAGTAGAAAACGCATTGAAAATAGTGGAGAATTTGGAACACCGCGCCGGCAAGGACGCGACAGGAGAGACAGGCGACGGTGTTGGAATACTTCTTCAGATCTCTCATAAATTCTTTGCGAAGGTTGCTAAGCCTTTGGGGATAGATCTGGGAGCAGAACGTGATTACGGTGTGGGAATGTTCTTCTTTCCGCAGGATGAACTCAGCCGCAATCAAGCAAAGAAAATGTTCGAGATTATCGTTGAAAAAGAAGGCATGAAATTCCTCGGCTGGAGAGAGGTTCCGATCAAGCCCTCATATCTTGGAGAAAGAGCCATAGAGTGTATGCCCTGTATTATGCAGTGCTTTATTAAGAGACCGACCAATACTTCCAAGGGACTGGATTTTGACCGTAAGCTTTTTATCGCAAGAAGAATTTTCGAGCAGAGCAATGATAACACCTATGTTGTATCCTTATCCAGCCGTACCATTGTATATAAAGGTATGTTTCTGGTGAAACAGCTCCGCCTTTTCTTTGAGGATCTTCAGGATACAGCTTATGAGAGCGCAATCGCGATTGTTCACTCCAGATTCTCCACCAATACGAATCCGAGCTGGCAGAGAGCTCATCCAAACCGCCTGATCGTGCACAATGGTGAGATTAATACTATTCGCGGTAATGCGGACAAGATGCTTGCAAGAGAAGAGACTATGGAATCAGAGCATTTGAAGGGAGAGCTTCATAAGGTACTACCTGTAGTTAATATAGAAGGTTCCGATTCGGCTATGCTTGATAATACCTTGGAATTCCTGGTGATGAGCGGAATGGAGCTTCCTCTGGCGGTCATGATCACCATTCCTGAGCCCTGGAGCAATAATTCTGCGATCAGTAGGGAAAAAGCCGACTTCTACCAGTATTATGCGACCATGATGGAGCCTTGGGATGGTCCGGCTTCCATCCTGTTCTCTGACGGAGACCTAATGGGTGCAGTGCTTGACCGTAACGGTCTCCGCCCATCCAGATATTATATTACCGATGATGATTATCTGATCCTTTCCTCCGAGGTCGGAGTACTTGACATTCCTGCAGAGAGGATCATCAGGAAGGAAAGACTTCGTCCCGGCAAGATGCTATTAGTGGATACCGTAAAGGGATGTCTCGTGGATGACGAGGATTTGAAGAATAGCTACGCGAAACGTCGCCCTTACGGAGAATGGTTGGATTCTAATTTGATTAAATTGAAGGACATTCATATCCCCAATAAGAAGGTTGTGGAATACAGCGAGGAAGAGCTTGCAAGACTGCAGAAGGCTTTTGGCTATACCTATGAAGATTTTAAGACGACGATTCTTCCTATGGCAACCACAGGGCAGGAGGCAGTAGCAGCAATGGGTGTAGATTCTCCGATTCCCGTACTGTCCAAGAACAACCCTCCGTTGTTCTCCTACTTCAAGCAGCTGTTTGCGCAGGTAACCAATCCTCCAATTGATGCGATCCGTGAGGAAATCGTAACGGCCACCTCGGTTTATATCGGAGAAGACGGGAATATTCTGGAGGAGAAGGCTGAGAACTGCAAGGTTCTAAAAATCAATAATCCTATCTTAACCAATACAGACCTATTAAAAATTAAATATATGAAGAAACCCGGTTTCAAGGTAGAAGTGCTTCCAATGATCTATTATAAGAACACCTCCTTAGAGAAAGCAATCGATCATCTCTGTCTGGAAGCGGACCGTTCCTATAAAGAGGGTGCCAATATCCTGATCTTATCCGACCGCGGTGTGGATGAGAATCACGTGGCAATTCCTTCTTTGCTTGCAGTATCGGCGCTTCAGCAGCATTTGGTTCGTACCAAGAAGAGAACTGCTCTGGCGATGATCGTGGAGAGTGCAGAGCCTAGAGATGTGCATCATTTTGCCTGTTTGCTTGGTTTCGGTGCCTGCGCGGTAAATCCTTACCTGGCACAGGAGACCATCCGCCAGCTGATCAACAGCAATATGCTGGATAAGGATTATTATGCAGCCGTAGATGATTATAACCATGCAGTTTTAAAGAGCATCATCAAGATTGCTTCCAAGATGGGTATCTCCACCATTCAATCCTATCAAGGCTCCAAGATATTTGAAGCCATCGGAATCAGTAAGGAAGTGATTGATAAATACTTTACCGGAACTGTAAGCCGTGTCGGCGGAATTACTTTAAAAGAGATGGAATGTCAGGTAGATGCGCTGCACTCCAAGGCGTTTGATCCGTTGGGCTTAAACCTTGACCTAAGCTTAGATAGTGATGGTTCTCATAAGCTTCGTAGCAACAAGGAGGAGCATCTGTACAATCCGAAGACCATACATCTGCTGCAGCAGTCTACAAGGACCGGCAGCTATGAGATGTTCAAGGAGTACTCTAAGGAAATGACCGCAGAGCAGGAGAAGGTGAATCTGCGCGGATTACTGGATATGAAATATCCTGAACAGGAAATTGATATCAATGAGGTTGAGAGTGTGGAGTCCATCGTGAAACGGTTCAAGACCGGTGCGATGTCCTACGGTTCTATCTCTCAGGAAGCGCATGAGGCTTTGGCGATTGCTATGAACCGTCTGGGTGGTAAATCCAACAGCGGTGAGGGTGGAGAAAGCTTAGAGCGCTTGAAGATTGGGGAAGACGGTCTGAATAAATGCTCTGCCATCAAACAGGTGGCTTCCGGACGATTTGGTGTTACCAGCGAATACTTAGTCAGTGCGAAGGAAATCCAGATCAAGATGGCGCAGGGAGCAAAGCCGGGAGAGGGCGGACAGCTTCCGGCAGAGAAGGTATATCCCTGGATTGCCAAAACCAGACATTCAACTCCGGGCGTGGGCTTAATCTCACCGCCACCTCACCACGATATTTATTCTATTGAGGACTTAGCTCAATTAATCTATGATTTAAAGAATGCCAATAAGGATGCAAGAATTTCCGTAAAGCTCGTATCCGAAGCAGGAGTAGGTACAATCGCAGCAGGTGTTGCTAAGGCAGGTGCAGGAGTAATCCTGATCTCCGGCTATGATGGCGGAACCGGTGCGGCTCCCAGAACCTCTATCTACAATGCGGGACTTCCCTGGGAGCTTGGTCTGGCAGAGACTCATCAGACCCTGATTATGAACGGACTCCGTTCCAAGGTCGTGATTGAGACGGACGGTAAATTACTGACCGGGCGTGACGTGGCTGTCGCAGCATTGCTCGGTGCAGAGGAATTCGGCTTTGCAACTGCTCCGCTCGTTACCCTAGGCTGTGTCATGATGCGTGTATGTAACCTGGACACCTGTCCCGTTGGTGTAGCAACACAGAATCCTGAGCTTCGAAAAAGATTCTCGGGTAAGCCGGAATACGTGGAGAACTTTATGCGCTTCGTTGCGGAGGAGCTCCGTGAATATATGGCAAAGCTTGGCTTCAGGACCATGGATGAGATGGTGGGACGTACGGATCTGCTGGTGGTGAAAGAGGCAGCGAAGAAGGACGAAAGAGCTAAGACAGTTGATTTGAATGCTATTCTCCATAATCCGTTTATAGAAAAGGGGGAGGCTAGCCACTATGATCCCACTCAGATCTTTGACTTTGAGCTGGAGAATACCATTGATGAGAAATTACTTATTAAGAAGTTTAAATTATCCGAGAAGCATGCACAGAAGCTTAAGGTAAACGTAACCAATACAGATCGTACCTTTGGTACCATCCTCGGTTCAGAAATCACCAGAAAGCATGGAACGGCATTAAAGGAAGATACTTATGTAATTGAGGCGCAGGGCAGCGGTGGACAGAGCTTCGGAGCCTTTATTCCGAAGGGTCTTACCATCGAGCTGGAGGGCGACAGCAACGACTATTTTGGCAAGGGCTTATCCGGCGGTAAGCTGGTAGCATTTCCTCCGAAGACCAGCAGCTTCAAAGCAGATGAGAATATCATCATCGGTAACGTAGCTCTGTATGGAGCGACCAGCGGAAAGGCTTTTGTCTGCGGCGTAGCAGGAGAACGCTTCTGCGTACGTAATTCCGGTGCGATTGCGGTTGTGGAAGGTGTCGGTGACCATGGCTGTGAGTATATGACAGGCGGCAGGGTTGCAGTGCTCGGTAAGACCGGGAAGAACTTTGCAGCCGGAATGAGCGGCGGTATCGCGTATGTGCTGGACGAAGGCAACGATTTATACAAGAGGCTGAACAAAGGAATGGTGACCTTTGAAGCTGTGACAGAGAAATACGATGTCCTGGAATTAAAGGATATGATCACGGAGCATGTGAAATATACGGATTCCGCGAAGGGAAAAGAAATCCTGGAGAATTTCGCAAATTATCTTCCGAAGTTTAAGAAAATCATTCCTCATGATTATAGAAGAATGCAGCAGACCATCCTTCAGATGGAGGAAAAGGGACTGAGCAGCGAACAGGCACAGATTGAGGCGTTTTTCGCAAATATGAAAGATAAGTAAGGTGCTGGTAGTGAAATTTTAGTATGATTAGCCTGACAAAAGGTCCGGCTGATGCAATCAGCCGGATCACTAGTAGAAGAAAGTCTCTGGAAAGTCGACTTTCCGAGGACTTTCTTCTACTAGTACATCATGTCACCACAGGTGACATGACCTTTTGTCATGATATCAACTAATATAAAGAAGTTTTTAAATTCCAGTTTTCGAATGAATGGAGGAACATAATGGGAAAACCAACAGGATTTATGGATTATGAAAGAGTTCAGACCAGTGCTGAACAGCCAAAAGATAGATTAAAGCATTTTAATGAATTCCATCAGCCTCTTTCCCTGGAGGAAAGAAAATGCCAGGGTGCACGCTGTATGGAATGCGGTGTACCCTTCTGCCAGTCAGGCATGATCATCGGGGGTATGGCTTCCGGCTGCCCGCTGATTAACCTGATTCCGGAATGGAATGATTTATTGTTCCGCGGAAATATGAAGATGGCATTGTCCCGTCTGATGAAGACGAATAATTTTCCTGAGTTTACCGGCAGAGTCTGTCCTGCTCCTTGCGAGACAGCCTGTACCTGCGGCTTAAACGGTAATCCGGTTACAATCAAGGATAACGAGTATGCTATTGTGGAATACGGTTATGAAGCAGGATATATTAAGCCTAATCCTCCGGCAATCCGCACAGGCAAGAAGATTGCGGTTATTGGTTCCGGCCCTGCCGGTCTGGCAGCCGCGGATCAGCTGAACAAGAGAGGACACTTAGTAACCGTTTTTGAACGTTCCGACCGAATCGGCGGACTGCTGATGTACGGAATTCCCAACATGAAGCTGGAGAAACAGATTATTAATCACAGAGTGGATATCATGAAAGAGGAAGGGATTACCTTTGTAACGGGAGCGGATGTCGGAGGAAGTTATAAGGCCAGCAAGCTCCTGAAAGAGTTTGACAGTATCATTCTTGCCTGTGGAGCCTCCAATCCGAGAGATATCAAAGTCCCGGGAAGAGAAGCAAAGGGAATTTATTTTGCGGTAGATTATTTAAAAGCATCTACGAAGGACTTACTGGATGCGGATACTACCAGTGCAGAGGACTTAGATGCATTTACTATTTCCGCTAAGGGAAAAAAGGTTATGGTAATCGGCGGCGGTGATACCGGTAACGACTGTGTCGGTACCTCCATCCGTCAAGGTGCAGTTTCTGTACTTCAATTAGAGATGCTGCCGAAGCTACCCGATACCAGGGCAGAGAATAACCCCTGGCCGGAGTGGCCGAAGGTCTGTAAGACGGATTACGGTCAGGAGGAAGCAATTGATACTTTCGGCAGTGATCCTAGAATGTATCAGACAACAGTGAAGGAGTTTCTGACAGATGAGCAAGGCAATGTATGCAAGGCTGTGATTGTCAGATTGGAAAGCAAACTCGACGAAGCATCAAAGCGTATGATGATGGCAGAGGTACCTGGCAGCGAGACTACAGTCGAGGTAGATTTAGTCCTGATTGCGGCTGGCTTTTTAGGCACTCAATCCTATGTGGCTGAGGCATTTGGCGTAGAACTGGATCAGAGAGCCAATGTCAGGACAGAAGCAGGTGGATACCGTACGAATGTAGATAAGGTGTTTGTCGCAGGGGATATGCATCGCGGTCAATCCCTGGTAGTATGGGCAATCCGTGAAGGAAGAGAAGCTGCGAAGGCTGTGGATACAAATCTGATCGGTTACAGTAATCTCGCTTAGTAATATAGAAGCATCAAGGTGTCAAGATAGACGGATATCAATTGATGGAGATATACGTTTTCACAGAATGATTAAGAGGCTGACTGGCCCGAAGTAACCTTCAGACATTATATGAGTCTGAGGAAACCTTTCGGTATAGCAGCCTTTTCTTATGTTTATCATACTTGGTTTTATTTTACATAATGTTATAGTGCATGTTCTACTCACAAGAGTATAGAATTCCGTGATTTAAATCACAGAATTATATCGGGGTCTGTGGTATAAATGAGATGGTAATTCCCGGAAGCAATTATTGCCAGTGGAGTTTAAAGAAGCATCCATTTATCATACTAACGGAAGAAAGCTAAAACCAAAGAAAACTAAAACAAAAGAAAACAAAATAGTCTATATGCCGTAAATAACGGTGGAAAGGATGGATAAAAGATGAGACAAGAATGGTATGATTTTACACCGGGAAGCTGGATGACAGATGTGAACGTCAGAAGCTTCATTCAACATAATTACACCCCTTATGAGGGAGATGCCTCCTTCCTTGAAGGACCGACCCAGAGAACGGAAAAGCTATGGGAGAAGGTTATGGAACTGATAAAGGAGGAGAATAAGAGGGGAATTCTTGAGGCAGAAACGGAAAAACCGTCCACTATCACAACATTCGGGGTCGGATATCTGGATCAGGAAAATGAGCTGATTGTTGGCTTTCAGACCGATAAACCCTTAAAACGCGGTATTATGCCCAACGGCGGTATACGTGTGGTTAAGAACGCTTTAGAGGCTTATGGCTACACTTTGGATAAGAAGACAGAGGAGATCTATTCCCAAAACAGAAAGACACACAATGACGGTGTTTTTGATGCTTATACGGATGCGATGAAAAAAGCCAGACATACCGGCATTATCACCGGACTTCCGGATGCTTACGGCAGAGGAAGAATTATCGGTGATTACAGAAGAGTGGCCCTTTACGGTATTGATTTTCTGATTGAGGAAAAGCTTCATGAGAAAAAGCTTCTGGAGATCCCCATCCTAGAATCTCCGGATATCAGACTACGTGAAGAAATCAGCGAACAGATAAAATCTCTAAAACAGCTGAAGCAGATGGCAGCCTCCTATGGCTATGACATTGGTAATCCGGCCCGGAACTCCTTTGAAGCTACCCAGTGGACCTATTTTGCCTATCTGGGTGCCATTAAGGAACAGGACGGAGCAGCTATGAGCCTCGGACGGGTTACTACCTTTCTGGATATCTATTATGAAAGAGATTTGAGACATGGGCTGATTACTGAAACTGAGCTTCAGGAGTTAATGGATCAGTTCGTAATGAAGCTTCGTATGGTTCGTTTCCTACGTACGCCCTCCTACAATGATCTGTTTTCCGGTGATCCTACCTGGGTAACGGAATCCATAGGCGGTATGGGACTGGATGGAAGAACATTGGTTACCAAGAGCAGCTTCCGAGTTCTTCATACTCTTTATAATCTCGGACCGGCACCAGAACCGAATCTGACTGTTTTGTGGTCCACCTCACTCCCGGATGCTTTTAAGAATTATTGTGCTAAGGTCTCCATCGACACCAGCTCCATCCAGTATGAGAGCGATGATATCATGAGAGACGTATGGGGAGATGATTATGGTATCGCCTGCTGTGTATCCGCCATGAGAATCGGTAAGCAGATGCAGTTCTTCGGTGCAAGAGCAAATCTTGGCAAGGCTCTGCTGTATGCGATTAACGGAGGTAAGGATGAGATCTACGGTGAACAGGTAGGACCGATGTTCGCACCGATTTCCGGCGATTACTTATCCTATGATGAGGTTATGTCTAAGTTTGATCAGACACTTGACTGGCTTTCTGAGCTGTATATCAATACCTTGAATGTCATACATTTCATGCATGATAAATATAATTACGAGAGCCTGCAGATGGCACTTCATGATATCAACATCCTTCGTACAGAGGCATGCGGCATCGCCGGACTTTCGGTAGTAGCAGACTCCCTGTCCGCAATCAAATATGCCAAAGTCAAGGTAATTCGCAACGAAGCGGGCCTTGCGGTTGACTATGAGATTGAAGGAGACTATCCTGCATACGGGAACAATGATGACAGAGTAGACCAAATTGCGATTGATATTGTAGAAAAGTTCATGAATAAGCTGCGTAAGGTGAAGACCTACCGAGATGCAAAGCAGACTCTATCTGTATTGACAATTACATCCAATGTGGTGTACGGTAAAAAGACAGGAAGTACTCCTGACGGAAGGAAGGCGGGAGAGCCGTTTGCTCCCGGAGCCAACCCGATGCACGGCAGAGATAAAAAAGGTGCGATTGCTTCCATGTCTTCAGTTGCAAAGCTGCCATATAAACATGCGGAGGACGGAATCAGCTATACCTTTTCCATCATTCCTAAAGCGCTCGGTAAAGATATGTCGGAGCGCATCGAGAACCTGAAGGGATTACTGGATGGATATTTCCACAGTAAGGGACATCACATCAATGTCAATGTGTTTGACAGGGAGACCTTACTAGATGCCATGGAGCATCCGGAACAATATCCTCAGCTGACCATTCGTGTCTCGGGTTATGCAGTCAATTTTGTGAAGCTGAATAGAGAGCAGCAAATGGATGTCATCAACCGTACCTTCCATGAGCGTTAATCATACCATACCGAAGAAACTCATAAAGAGGCTTAAAAAGCTTCTATATGGGCTTCTTCCCATAGTTCCGATTTAGAAGGGAGGGAAAGCTATGGAAACGATAGGCAGAATTCATTCCTTGGAGAGCTTTGGTACTGTAGACGGTCCCGGAATCCGATTTGTAGTGTTTTTGCAGGGGTGTCCCTTGCGCTGCAAATTCTGTCATAATCCCGATACCTGGGAAGTCAATGGTGGCACCGGCTATACACCTGAGGAACTGATGAATGAGATTTTAAAATATAAATCTTATATGGACTTCTCCGGAGGAGGAGTAACCTTTACAGGAGGAGAACCTCTTTTACAAGCGCAGTTCCTGCTGGAGGTCTGCCGTTTATTAAAACCTCATGGCATTTCTGTAGCGCTTGATACCTCTGGCTATATTTGGAACGATGCCGTCAAGGAACTTCTGGAATACACAGATTTGGTGCTTCTGGATATTAAAAACTATGATCCGATCGTGTACCGGGAGGTAACCGGTGTGAAGCTTGATCCGACGCTCAAGCTGCTGGATTATCTATGGGAGCATCATATTACAGTCTGGGTCCGTTATGTTCTGGTCCCCGGCTTAACAGATAACTTAAGTAGTGTGGAAAAGCTCTCCGAGCATCTGGATCATTATCCGAACGTAGAGAAGATTGAACTTTTGGCCTTCCATAAGATGGGTGAATATAAATGGAAGGAGCTGGGGTTAAATTATGCCTTGAGCAACACCAAGGAGCCGGATAAAGAAATGCTTCAGAAAACAAAGGAAATCCTTGAACAGAATGGAAAGACCGTAACGGTTAGCATGTGATATTCAGTCACAGATAATTGTTATAAAAAAACCAGTATTAAGAGTAATATGAAGAATGAGAGAGTGTCTATAATTTTCAAATAGACACTCTTTTTGTTGTCAAAAAATATTAACAATTCGCAAAAACAGTTGAAGAATAGGAAAGAATAGTATAAAATGTAAATGTATTATTCGGTAAATGGGAAAAAAATACATAAACAATATTATTATTTTAAATATCCTTTTTTGCTTTTAATTAAGACACATAATAATGGAGGGGTTAGAAATGAAAAAATTGTATAGCATAAAGACAAGGTTGATTCTTATTTTTGCTTTATTGGTAGCTGCATCAACGTTGACCATCGGCTATCGGAATGCAAAAAGCGGGGAAAGTCTGATGGTCCAAAGCACAAGGGATACATGCCAGATCATGGCTTCTGAAGGGGCATTGTTAGTAGAAAGCAGAGGTGCCGAAACAATTAGGACGCTTACAGTGATGTCGCTTCAGAAGGGAATTGTTTCCATGAATTGGGATGAGCAGCAGGCTATCCTGCAGGAGCAGCTGCCCACGACAACTTTTCTTGTACTGGGTGTGGTTTCACCTGATGGCAAGGCGAGATATACCGATGGCTCGGAGAGTGATCTGGGCGATCGTGATTATATCAAGAAAGCATTTGCAGGAGAAGCCAATATCTCAGATGTTTTAATCAGCCGAGTCACCAACGAACCTGTAATTATGGTTGCGGTTCCCATTAAGAACGGTGACCAGGTGGTCGGTGTTCTGATCGGAAGAAAGGACGGAAATTCCCTGAGTGAGATAACCGGCGATATGAAATACAGTGAGTTAGGCTTCTCCTATATGATCAATACTGCCGGAACTATCATAGCTCATAATAACAAGGAGCTGGTACTAAAGCAGTTCAATCCGATTACCGCTCAAGAGGAAGACCAAGCTTATGCTGACTATGCAAAAGCAATTCAGACAATCATAGATACAAAAAAAGGTTTCACAGAATACAAGGATAAAGATTCAGAAGGCAAGCCGAGCTTACTGTACGCAGGGTTTGCACAGGTTCCAGGTACAAATTGGATCATAGTCAGTACCTTCAATAAAGCAGAAACCTTCGCGCCGATCAATAAAATGAGAAGTACAATGATGATCTTTGTTTTTGTCAGTATAACGATATGTATTATCATTATATACATAGTAGGATCTCTACTAACCAAGCCGACAATACAAATGGCAGAACTATCTCAGAGTCTCGCTGGTCTGGACCTGACCAAAAATATTCCTGAAAAGCTTTTATCGAGAAGGGATGAAAACGGAATTCTGGCTCGTGCTATGCAGGATATAACAGACAATCTTCGTAAGATCATCGGCGATATCACCGATTCTGCATTACAAGTATCCTCCACGGCAGAGCAGCTGACTGCAACCTCGGAGCAATCTGCTATGGCCGCCGAGGAGGTCTCAAAAACAGTGGAAGAGATAGCAAAGGGTGCTGCTGATCAGGCAGCGAATACAGAGACAGGATCCGAAAAGGCGATCCAGTTGGGAGATAATATTGAAAAGAACAGGGAGTATATGTATGCGGTTCTAAAAGCCACTGATAAGGTTACCGGTGTCGTTAACGACGGTATCTCCGAGGTGAAGAGACTGACAGAGATAACCGATGAAAGCGGCCTGGCTACAAAAGAAATCTATGACATTATCCTTAAGACTAATGAAGGCACCAATAGAATTAGTGAAGCAAGTAACGTGATTGCATCAATTGCCGAACAGACTAACCTTCTGTCTCTGAATGCTTCCATCGAAGCGGCAAGAGCCGGAGAGTTGGGTAAGGGCTTTGCAGTTGTGGCATCTGAGATTAAGAAACTGGCTGGGCAGTCAGCACAATCGACAGACTATATCGATGGTATTGTTCGCGAGTTGCAGGAGACGGTAAGTAAGGCTGTTGAGAGCATTCAGAAGGTGAATGAGATTTCTATAGAACAGTCAGCGAGTGTTGAGAATACCAAGAAGAAATACGAAGCCATTGATACTGCGATGGGTGAGGCAAATGAAGCAATACAGAAGCTCAATGGTTCGGAAGAGCTAATGACAAAGGCAAAAAATGAAATTCTTGCTATGCTGCAGACCCTTTCCGCAATTGCGGAGGAAAATGCAGCAAGCACCGAAGAGGCTTCCTCAGCCATGGTAGAGCAGAGTTCTTCCATGGAAGAACTTTCGAAGTCCAGTGAGAAGCTGGCACTGCTGGCATCAAGTCTTCAGGAGATTATTATGAAGTTCAAGCTGTAAGGCTATAAAGAAAGCTACCTCATCTCTGTTTCGGTTGAGAGATATTCAAACTGTAGTATAACATTTTGAGTATTTCTTACCGGAACAGAGATTTTTTTATAGCCATTACCGAGGATATGGGTTAGAATAAGATACAAACAAATGACCGGAGATAAGCAAATGAAAATATATCTAATCAGACACGGACAGACAGATTGGAATCTACAGGGCAGATTCCAGGGAAGAGAAGACATTCCGCTGAATGAGACGGGAATTCTTCAGGCAAAGGAATGCGCACAGGCTCTGTCAGGAGAGAACTTTCAGGCAGTAATCACCAGCCCGTTGAGCCGTGCCAAAAAAACAGCGGAAATTATAGCACAGCATTTAAAAATCGGGCAGATTATCTCGGAGGAGGGTATCACAGAGAGGGATTTTTCCAAGGTATCCGGTATGACTCCTGCAGAGCGCGAGGCTTTTTATGCTTCAGGAGAACCGGATGATAAGGAACCCTGGGAGCAGCTCTGCAATCGGATGATGGGAGCACTCCACAAATATGCGCGTCAGTTCAACCGGGAGAATATCATCATGATATCCCATGGTGCCTCCATTAATTCGGTACTGTCAGTCTTAAGCAATGGCGCAACAGGCACAGGGAAAATCATTCTGAAAAATACCTGTATCAATATCCTTCATTATGAACGGGGATACTTTCAGCTGGGAGAATTTAATCTGACTGCGGAGGAATACCGTGCCTTACGCAGAAGCTATGAATAGAGCCCAAAGTTCTATCATCGAAGCCCCTTGAAAAGCTAACTTACCCAATATTGCGCTTATTCTATATGCTGTAGAGGCAGAAGATAGGAAGAATATACAACTTTTTATATTAATATAATTGTATCATTGTATCATTAAAATGAGTATCATTGAAATGAGTAAAATTGGTTGACATGTACTAGTTGCAGTGCTAGAATGAGTTTTCGCTAAATAAATATTTACCGCGGGTTTTCTTGGCAAAATCCAAGGAAAAAAGTGTACCTGAAGGTGCATGTGTACCTAAAAGGTTACACTGTCGCTTGGCAAGATATTTGAAAAAATATTACTACCAGGAGGAACAATATGATTGAAATTGAACACATCTCTAGGACCTATAAGGTCAGCCGGCGCAATGCCGGGTTTTCTGAAGCATTCAAGACACTGTTTCACAGGCAGTACGAATGTATCAAAGCGTTCGATGATATTTCCTTTACCATGGAGGAAGACGAAATGGTCATCGGGTATATCGCAGACCCTCCCTCAATAGAGGAGCCCGTTGCAAGGCTATATCGGCAATATCAAAAATTATAGTGAAACGTATACCCACTCTTTTTCGAAGGAGAGGGGAATTTTTGCGTCCATTTTTGGGTAGGGCGGGATTGCTTAAGATAAAGCAGTGGAGAAGTGGCGTCCTATTAGGCAAAAAAATAGCTGCCGGAACTTCCGACAGCGACAAAAGGTATTTTTAGAAACACTTCATTTTGCAGCATAACAGATTTGAAATAAAAAGTCTAGTAATATTTTTGTTTCAAAGTAAAATTTACTTTATAAGTCTTACTTGGTGCTATCCTGGTAAGACGGAAAAGGATCAGAAAGAATAATAATTTATAGGAGGCTGTCATGCAGGAAACACAGAATAGGATGGAAACAGAAAAGCAAAACGGCTTGGAGCGCAGATGGGAAGAAAAACATCTGGAACAATGCATCGCGGTGATTGACAGGAATATAGAAGAATATATAAGACAGTTTAAAGAGCTAAATGCAGAGACAAAGGAACTCTACGATAATTACCGTTCCAGCAACCCGGAGCTGCACAATGATCTGGTCATCGGGCTGGACATGAAGACTCAAATTGAGCGGACACTCAATAAGAATATGCTGGCAAGGCGAAAACCCTATTTTGGGCGAATCGATTATCAGGAGACGGATGATAATACAAGCTATTCCTTATATCTGGGGAAGAACGGAATACGGAAGAATATTACAGAGAATCTGATCATTGACTGGAGAGCTCCAATTGCCAGTGTATATTATGATAGCGACATTGGAATAAGCTCCTATCCGACACCGGTCGGTGAACGTATAGAGATTGACCTCTCCTTGAAGCGTACTTATGAGATTGATGACAGTAAGCTGATCGATTTCTATGACTCTGATGTCGTAGCCAATGATGAGTTTCTGACAAAATATCTTAGTAAGAACAAAGAAGTGGTGCTCGGAGAGATTATCGCCACCATCCAGAAGGAACAGAATGAGATTATCCGAGACAGCCCCTGGCATAGCGTCATCGTACAAGGCGTGGCGGGCAGTGGAAAAACTACGGTGGCAATGCATCGTATCTCTTATATCTTATATAATTACAAAGAAAAATTCAGACCGGATGAGTTTTTCATCATCGGCAGCAATAAGATGCTCCTGAATTACATCACCGGAGTGCTTCCGAATCTGGATGTCTATCATGTGAATCAGATGACGATGGAGGAATTCCTACTCCTGCTTCTGGATAAAGATTTTAATTGGAAGAAAGGAAAATATCGGCTTGCCAACAGCTTCCTGAAGCTTGAAGCAGAGAAAACCACACAGGCATTCTCCCGGTTGAAGCAGTTCAAGGGTTCCATTCATTATATCAAGGCATTGATGGAATTCATGAAACAGTTTGAGTTCTCTGCGGTGACCTTGGAAGACGTGGAGTATGATAATCAGGTTTTATATTCCAGAGAGGAAATCCTCTACTTCATGAATTTCTTCTCCGAATTGCCTTTGCAGGAGAAAATCGACCTACTGAATAAGCGTCTGACCTATAAGATTGCCTCCGTCAATGAGGAAAACGACAGACGCCGGGAGGAAATTCGCGCTGAGGTGAATAAATATAAGAATTACTTCGGTAATAGAAATAAGAAATACAATCTGATGGAGATATATCAGGATTTTTTGGAGGACCTAAGGCTGAATGCCAAAGAATATCATGAAAAGGGTATTAAAGTTCCGGAGGAGCAGGTCCTCCGGCTGATTTTAACGGAGTTATCAGAAAAACAATTGGATATCTATGATCTTGGTATGCTAAATTATATCAAACGTAGAATCAAGATGACAAAGGATTATGAGTATGTCAGCCATATCGTCATTGATGAGGCTCAGGATTTTGGTGTCATGCTGTTTATGGTATTCCGTCAGCTCTTTAAGAATTGTACTTATACCATCATGGGCGATATCTCACAGAATATCTATTACGATACCGGTATGAATGACTGGGAAATACTGAAGCAAGAGGTTTTCTCACCGAAGAAGGACCGTTTCTATGTTCTGGCTAAGAGCTACCGTAATACTGTGGAGATATCAGAATTTGCCAGCCGTGTGCTGAAAAAATGCTCCTTTCAGACCTATGAGATAGAGCCGATTATCCGTCATGGCAAGGAGGTAGCACTAATCAGAGTCGGAAGCGAAGAACAGATGACGGCAAAGACAGCTGAGCTGATCCGTGCTATCAGAGAACGCGGTTATGACACAGTTGCTATTATCTGCAGAACCATTGAAGAGACAAGGAAGGTAAAGGAGCTCTTAAAGCCCCACATAGAACTGGAGCATCTGGAGGGGGATATGGAAGAGATGTCCTTCACCAGCGGTAATATGGTGCTTCCCATCCACATGACCAAGGGCTTGGAATTCGATGCGGTTATCCTATGGAATCCGGAGGAGCGCAGTTACCGTACCAATGATGAGGACGCCAAGCTAATGTACGTAGCAATTACCCGTGCGATGCATGAGCTTCATATCATTTATCAGGATGAGTTGTCGGGGCTTCTGACGTAGCTAGGTATATGACCTCCATTACATTTTTTGAGGAAGGTGTTACGATTTGTGCGCTAAAAAACATGATTTGTGCCTAAAAAACATGATTCGTGCGCTAAAAGACATGATTCGTGCGCTAAACGGTTTTTACGTGTATAATTTGCTATTATTATGATAAGCGATTACCAGAACCTGCGCTGAGCAATACAGAAAAATCCGAGGTACATGAATAAGGCCTATACCAATCCGACGAAGGAAACCTCGGATGCGGCAATATACTCTTATGCACAGGACTTCAGGAAGATAAAGGGAACGGTGGAGTAGAAATCAGTTTAAAATTTTAAAATGGAGGTTATAAGTATGGGTTTTTTCAAGCTGGTGGCTGCATTAAAGACAGTTGTCTTTCCTAATGCATCAGAGAAGTTCATCGATTTTGATGTGGTAGAAATACTAGCGGTGCATACAACCATGACACCCCCTGCCGATGCAACAGAGGAAGTAAAAACAAGATGAGAATGGAAGAGGTTAGCATATCACAGCAGGAGTTTGACGTAAAGGAAAAACAATTGTGAGACTTATAAGAGAAAACATAAAAGGCGGCTTCAAAAAGAAGTCAAATAGAAAGAGGAAGGACCAGCATTCCCATGATGCCAGTCCTTTCGCTTTCTATAGATGTCTTTATTGACATTATATTTTTGGAAGCATACCTTTTATTGTGCGTTCATTTAAAAATCCCGTATGCATTCTGAACGTCCTGAACAAATAGGATACCGTTACCAGGTTCATCCATTTTTAATTTACTACGAATAGATGCTATGATAGCATCTGACTTTTCGGGTTCTGAGAGTATCATAACAATCTCTTTCTCTGGCTCTATGTCCATCATAAAGAGCTTAGTCGTTTCATGCACTCCTGAGCCACGACCATTGATAATTGTACCACCGGTAGAGCCGGCCTCATTTGCAGCACTGATGACGTCTTCCGCTTTCCCTTTCTCTACTATGCTGGTTAATAAATGATACATTGCCTTATCCCTTCCTTCTTCTTCGATATTCTTACAGCAATTTATGTGGCTTGTACCAGCAACCTTGGAAATAGCGATGGAAAATGCTATTCCATGGTTAGGCTTTTCTAATTTTAAATGTTGATTCAGGGTATTGAGAGCATATTCTGCCGTCTCATAATCAGCGAGCATAAAGATGATTTCCTTACGGGTATCAGTTAAACCAAGATACTCCAGCAACGTATTATTAATCGTACCTTTACCTAGGAATATAGTACTCCCTTGTATGTTGCATTTCTTTGCTTCATGTATTACTTTGCTGCTCATACCAAAATTAACAATAAAGCAAATCAACTGAAATGGCTTGCCTTTGGTATTAGGTAACATCACATTACCTCCTTCTTTTTGGATTTTATTTTAAAGAATAGCCCTAAAATCTGTAAGGCGATAATTGGGGTCATTGCTACCATTGCTATCATACCAAATCCGTCTATCAGTACATTCGCATGCTCTATAGAATCGGCAGCTCCTTGGATATAAGCTAATATAAAGGTTGCAGTCATAGGCCCGGAAGCGACACCGCCCGAATCAAAGGCTATTCCGACAAATAGCTTTGGAACAATATAAGACATAACAATACATATAATATATCCAGGTAATAAATAATGCCATAATTGAAGTTCAGGAATTAGGACTCTGATGACAGATAATGCCACGGCAATACCTACTCCTATCGAAAGCATAATAATCACAGATTTACGTTTGACATATCCGCTGGTTACATCCTCAATCTGCATAGTGAGTACATAAACAGCTGGCTCTGCCAAAATAGTGACAAAACCGAGAACAAAGCCTACGGATATTAAAAAGAATTTATTGTCAAGGGATGCCAATTGGTAACCTACTTTACTTCCGACATCCATAAAGCCTGAGTTCACACCCACAAGAAACAAAGTCATACCAATAAAGGTAAAGATCATGCCGTTTAATATTTTTCGTACTGCTTTTTTTGATAATTTTAAAGAAAATTTCTGCAGCAGCAGAAAAACAAGTAAGATAGGTAATAACGCCCAGAAGATTTCAACTGCAATTTCAGATAGCTCATGGATAAATGGTTGAAGGATGGATGAAGATTTTGTTTCGTCATATATTAAGGAAGCCGTTATTCTATCTGTTTTAGATAGGATTGACAGTATCATTACGGATAATATCGCACCGATTGAAGCGATAGCCACTAGTCCAAAGCTGTCTTTTTCGGAAGCCTTACTGTCTTTTTTTAACCTTGAAACGCCTATTGCCAGTGCTAAGATAAACGGAACTGTCAAGGCTCCTGTCGTAGCTCCGGATGCATCAAAGGATATTGCTAAAAATTCTTTTGAGGTAAAAAGTGCCAGCAAAAATATAATACCGTAGAAGAAGGTAAGCAGCTTATATAAGGGTAGGTTAAATACAATTCTTATGAGGCCTATGGATAACATAATTGCAATACCGATAGAGACAATGATAACTATAGTCCATTTTGATATCATATCACCAGTGACAAAACCAACCTGGGCTGCAAGAATATGAAGGTCAGGCTCTGCAATTGAAACAAAAAAGCCAAGTAGTAAGCCGGAAAATAATACCACCAATAATTTATTGGTTTTTGCCATGGCAGCTCCTATTACATTACCGATAGGAGTAATTCCCAGATCCACTCCGATTAAAAATAGGGCCAACCCTACCACAATAAGCAGAACACCGACAAAAAATCTAGCTATGATTACAGAGTCCATAGGGACAAGCGTAAAATTTAGAATGAGAACAATAACAACAATTGGAAGGATCGAAAGCATTACTTCTTTTAATTTTAATGTTAGTTCGTTCAAATAATAATCATCCTTTCTGGTTTGTGTTGTTTTCTTTGGTAATTATCACCTTCTTTATAAATTTTTAGGGTTATACTAAGATGTGGTTCTGTTTGCGAAGTTCCTTCCACAGAATACTACATATCATGTTAACCCTATATTTAGTATATGTTAGATACTTTTTTAAGTCAAGCTATCAGTATTCCCATTAATAGGTATTTAAATACAGATGGAATAAAATACGAATTTTTGGTTAATACTTAAATTCTTAATTTGATGTTCGAATTTTCTATAAAATTAGTTGAATTCCAGAAAGGAGTTCTTGACAAAGCGTGTCTGAGTGAATATAATAAAAAAGTACTTTCGATGGGATCTTAGCTCAGCTGGGAGAGCATCTGCCTTACAAGCAGAGGGTCATAGGTTCGAGCCCTATAGGTCCCATTTTCATAGTAATGAGGAATGAAATATAATATGGCGAAGTAGCTCAGTTGGCGAGAGCACGCGGTTCATACCCGCGGTGTCGGCGGTTCAAATCCGTCCTTCGCTACTAAAATGTGTTGCAGTATCCAATATGGATGGGCAGCATTTTTTTTGTCTTTCACCCTAAAGATCAAAATACTTCGGTTAAATTTGATTGCAATCACAGTTTCTTTCTATAGAGTCATGCTACAATATATCGGAGTATATCAATATTAGGTGAAAATCAGAAAGGATTGACAGGATGAGTAGCTATTCAGGACCTAAGGCACTTACGGAGTATATCTTATATCAGAGCAGACACAAAGCAAATAAAACCTTTCCAATCCTGCTGGTGCAGGGAATGTTAGCAGGAGTATATATATCCATCGGAGCAATTGGTTACTTGAAGCTGGCAGCAGGAGTTTCTGTCCCTGGCTTGGGGAATTTTCTTGGTGCCGCTGTATTTCCGATCGGAATTATCGCGGTGCTCTTTATGCAAGCAGAGCTATTCACCAGCGATACGATGGTAATGCTTGCGGTATATTCCGGGCACACCAAAGTTAAGAAGATTTTTAAAATACTATTTCTGATCCTGATTGCTAATCTGATTGGAGCAGTGTTTATTGCGCTCCTTTCAAAGTATGCCGGGATATTTGATGATAAGGCCCTTACTCTGATTATGGAAAAGGCTGCTCATAAGGTACATATGCCCTTCGGAAAGCTGCTGGCCAGTAGTATTCTGTGTAATATTATTGTGTGTACCGGTGTCTGCCTTGCCTACAGCTGCCGGGAAGAGATCAGTAAGATAGTCTTGATATGGCTTTCTATTGTAGTTTTTGTACTCAGCCAGACCGAGCATGTGGTTGCTAATATGTATTACCTTTTTATTGCATATTTCAGCGGCTCTGATATCACACTAACCGGGATACTATACAATCTTTCGGTCGCAGCTCTCGGTAATTTTATCGGAGGAGGTATTCTTGTCTCAGGTGCTAATTATCTCCTGGCATTTCGGGATATTGAGAGGAAGCCTAATCCCTAATACTAAGAAGCTTATTTCCGATGGACTAATTTTGTTTTCTATACTATAATGCAGTTAACTGATGGGATATATCATGCGCGATATAACAAGAAGGATAGGATAGCATCAAATCATTTTTGGAACATTAAGATAAGATCATATTTAGCGGGGTATTATATGAAGCAGAATTACCGGGTTACAGTCAGGCTGGAGAACAATGACTTGCTTTTCATGGAAGGTAAGCCACAGGAAACGCTCCTGGAGACTCTCCTCAGATACGGGATTCTTTATCGAGCCGAATGCGGAGGAAGAGGAAGCTGCGGTAAATGCAAGGTCAGAGTAACTGATGGTTATCTAAAGCCGACGATACAGGATGAAAAGATGTTTTCTCAGGAAGAGCTGAAGGCAGGGTATCGACTTTCCTGCAAAGCCACTCCGGAGGAGGATGTTACCATAGTGCTCTGCAGCCCGGCAGATCAGGAAATGAAAGCTGTGATAGAACATCGAGTTAGCGACAATATCAAAGCTGAAACAGAAAATACGGACAATACGGACCGGGCCTTTGAGACAGAGCAGGCTACTTCCTCTGCTTATATCATAGCGATTGATCTGGGTACCACAACACTTGCGTTCCAATTATCCGATGCTGTAAGCGGAATAGCTCTCAGCACGTATACGCTTGTTAATCCTCAAAGAATATATGGAGCGGATGTCATCTCCAGAATAAAGGCGTCTGTTGAAGGCAAACGGGAAGAGCTTCAAGTGGCAATACAGAAGTCTCTGCTACGGGGAATACGGGAAATCATCAATCAGTCAGGTATTGCTCCTGGGGATGTGACACAGCTTGGGATTGCCGGGAATACGACGATGATTCATCTGCTGCTCGGATATTCCTGTGAGACACTTGGAGTCTATCCCTTTCTTCCGGTGAATCAGAATACACATAACCTGAGCGTTCAAGAATTATTCGCGACTAAAGAAGCAGCAGGGGTTAATAGAGCTACAGACGAAGAGAAAAACAGAGCCGGAGTGACAGATAACGGAAACAGTGCTCAGGGCGCAGAAAGTAAGGAATTAGTGTATCGTCTGAAGAATGTTCCGGTCATGATTCTTCCTGGTGTCTCAGCCTTTATCGGCGGAGATATTGTCGCAGGGATGGCAGTCTGTGGATTTCAATCCTCGGAAAGCATTCGTCTGTTGATAGATTTCGGAACGAATGGGGAGCTGGCGCTCGGTAACAGAGATAAGCTTCTTGTCGCTTCTACTGCCGCGGGACCGGCCTTCGAGGGCGGTAATATCTCCTGCGGGACAGGAAGCATTCCGGGTGCGGTCAGTCACGTAACAATTGAGGGAGACAGCATACAGTATGAGACGATTGCTTTAGAGGAACCCAAGGGTATCTGTGGCACCGGAGTGATTGAGCTTGTTTCGGAGCTTTACCGAAATGGTATCCTTGATGAAACCGGTCTGTTGTGCGAACAATATTTTTCTGACGGATACCCCGTTAAATATCGAGGAATTACTGCGTTCACCCTTTTGCAAAAGGATATTCGTGAGTTTCAGCTCGCCAAAGCTGCCATACGTGCCGGAGTGGAGGTACTTCTTCATAACTATGGGATTACTTATGAACAGGTGGATAGGATCTACCTTGCAGGAGGCTTTGGCTTTTATCTGAATATTGAGAAGGCTGTAAGAATTGGCCTTTTGCCGGAGGAATGGAAGGACAGGATAGTTACGATTGGGAATAGCTCGCTGGCAGGGGCGGAGCAAGCGGTTCGCCGCAGGGATCATATCTTATTGCTGGAGGAATTGGCGCGGAAAGCGCAGGAGGTACAGCTCTCCCTGGACCCGGATTTTAATGAATTGTATCTTCGGTATATGTCTTTTCACTAGGTTCATAGCTTTCTATTTAAAAGCAGAATTTAGCATATCATATTGTTGATGAGGATAGAGCGAAAGAAAAATCGCTTTCTGAATATAAATATACCACCGTATGGTGTGGAATGGAGGTAAGTATGAGGATAGGAACAGGTTATGATGTCCATAAGCTGGTGGAAGATAGAGCCTTGATACTGGGTGGTGTCAATATTCCTTATGAGAAGGGATTACTGGGACATTCCGATGCGGATGTGCTGATTCATGCCATCATGGATGCACTGCTTGGAGCTGCTGCGCTTGGGGATATCGGCAAGCATTTTCCGGACAGTGATCCGGCATATAAAGGCATATCCAGTATCGAGCTATTGAAAAAAGTAAAGCTTAAATTGGAAGATAAGCTCTATGTCATTGAGAATATAGATGCAACCATCATTGCGCAGAAGCCGAAGCTGGCCGGCTACATTCCGGAGATGGTTAGGAATATAGCCAATGCATTGGAGCTGGAAGCGGACAGAGTCAATATCAAAGCGACTACGGAGGAAGGCTTAGGCTTTACCGGAGAGGGCCTTGGTATGGCAGCAAACGCCGTCTGCCTGATTGAGTCTATAGCCAATTATCAGTTTGATGTTACTCCGCGAGGTGTGTATAACAGCAGTTCCTGCGGAGGCTGCGGCGGCTGTGGGCTGCAATAAATTAGTGATTGACAAAAGCTGTAGTTATGCATACAATAAGCAATATATAATGTAAAAGCGAAGAACGGAAAAGTAGCATATGATGTCATAGCAGAGAGGGAATGTCACCGGCTGAAAGCATTCCTAATGGTTTGATATGTGAAGTGCATCCGGGAGCTGGTTCGGTGAAGCATAAGCTTAGCCGGGCTCGGTAACAGCCGTTATCTGTATCAAGAGGTATGTCTTTGGTTTATGGCATACAAGTAGAGTGGAACCGCGTAATTTACACCGCCTCTATATGGAGGCGGTGTTTTTGATTCTATTTCACCGGACATGGGCAGTTCCGTGTTGGGTATTGTCTAAAGGGGGACATAATATGGGAGCAATTAAATACATCAAAGAGGAAATGCAGATTATAAAGGAGAGAGACCCTGCAATCAAGACACCTTTGGAAGTGTTTCTGTATCCGAGCTTTCGTGCGATAGTCCGATACAGAATTGCACATTATCTCTTTCTCCATAAGCATTATTTTCTCGCAAGATGGTATTCCCAACGTACGGTCAGAAGGACGGGAATTGAGATACATCCGGGAGCGACAATCGGCAGAGGGTTATTCATCGACCACGGGCATGGAGTTGTCATCGGGGAGACGGCGATTGTCGGAGATAATGTTACTTTATACCAGGGAGTCACTTTGGGAGGCACCGGAAAGGAACAAGGCAAAAGGCATCCTACCGTCGGTAATAATGTAATGATCAGTGCCGGTGCAAAAATACTTGGGTCCTTTACGATCGGAGAAAACTCCAAAATTGGGGCCGGTTCCGTGGTATTATCCGAAGTACCGCCGAATTCCACAGTAGTGGGGGTACCCGGAAGAGTGGTTAAGATGAACGATGTTCGCGTACCGAGAGAAGATCTGGATCAGGTACATCTTCCGGATCCGGTGCAAAAGGAGATGGCCTGTCTGCAGAATGAAAATATTTGCCTCAGGACAGAACTGAAGCGTCTCTACGGTAAGCTGGAGGATATAGAAAAGAAGCTGGAAGAAAGTAAAGCTGAGAATAAAACCTTGATTAATCGATGAAAAGGAGGAAATCCTCCTAATAGCCGGAAAAATCATAATACCGGGAATGATATAACTTAACAGGAGGATGATGAACATGAAGATTTATAATACACTGACACAGAAAAAAGAAGAATTTGTTCCGATAGAAGAGGGTAAGGTCCGGATGTATGTCTGCGGTCCGACAGTCTATAATTTTATTCATATCGGTAATGCAAGACCTGTAATTGTATATGATACTTTCAGACGTTATCTGGAGTATCTGGGATATGAGGTGAATTTTGTTACAAACTTCACGGATGTGGACGATAAAATTATCAAGAAAGCGAATGAAGAAGGGATAAGCTCCGCTGAATTATCCGAACGGTATATCAGAGAATTCCATAAGGATGCGGAGTTATTGAATGTACGGGAAGCAACCGTTCATCCGAAGGCAACTCAGGAAATTGACGGAATGATTGAGATGATAGACACTCTGATTCAAAAAGGGTATGCATATGAGAAGAACGGAACCGTCTATTACAGAACGAGAAGCTTCGCTGAATACGGTAAGCTTTCCAAGAAAAAGGTAGATGATCTGGAGGCGGGTGCCAGAATCGCTGTCAGTGACGAGAAGGAGGACCCGATGGACTTCGTTCTCTGGAAGCCGAAGAAGGAGGGAGAACCCTTCTGGCCCTCGCCCTGGAGCGACGGGCGTCCCGGCTGGCATATCGAATGCTCCGTCATGAGTAAGAAATATCTCGGGGAGCAGATTGATATTCATGCAGGCGGTGAAGATCTGGTATTTCCTCATCATGAGAATGAGATTGCACAGAGCGAGGCTGCTAACGGTAAGGAATTTGCCCGCTACTGGATGCATAATGGCTTTTTGAATATTGATAATAAGAAAATGTCGAAATCAGAGGGGAATTTCTTTACGGTTCGTGATATCTGCGAGCTTTATGACCCTCAGGTAGTACGCTTCTTTATGCTGAATTCACATTACCGCAGCCCCTTGAACTTCAGTAAGGAGCTGATGGAAGCTGCAAAGAATTCCCTGGCGAGAATCCTGACCTGCGTAGGACAGCTGCAGTTCCTTCTGTCAGGAACCTCTCTTCAGGATAGGGAGCTGACTGCTGAGGAGCATAAGATTGTCAGTGATGCAGAGCTGCTGAGGGAGAAATATAAGGCTGCGATGGATGACGACTTCAATACCTCCGATGCGATTGCCGCAATCTTTGAGCTGGTGAAATTAGCGAATACCGGCTGTAGCGGAGAAAGCTCCAAAGCTCTTGTGAAGACGATCCATGATTTGATCGTACAGCTTTGCGATATCCTTGGGATAATCGCCGAGAAAAAGGAGGAACTGCTGGAGGAGGAGATTGAAAAGCTGATTGAGGAGCGTCAGGCTGCCAGAAAGAATAAGAACTTTGCAAGATCAGATGAAATAAGAAATCTTCTGTTGGATAAAGGTATCTTACTCGAGGATACCAGAGAGGGTGTCAGATGGAAAAGGAGCTAGGGTTTGCAGGATATATCCGAAAATCCTGGAATTTGCCGGATACGGATTTAAAAACTTATTCGCCCTTGACCCTGGCCTTCATGGGTGATTCTATCTTTGACCTGATTATTCGGACCTATATTGTAGAGAGTGGAAATGCACCTGTCAATAAGCTGCACAAGCGGGCTTCCAAGCTGGTGCAGGCTTCTGCACAGGCTGAACTTTATCACCTGATCAAGGACCAGCTGACAGAGGAGGAGACGGCCGTCTTTAAGAGAGGGCGAAATGCCAAATCCTATACCTCTGCAAAAAATGCCGGAATATTGGAGTATAGGACGGCAACAGGACTGGAAGCACTGATCGGTTATCTGTACCTTTCGGACCGTATGGATAGGCTGATGGATTTGATTAAACCTGAACTCAATAAAATGGTAACGATTTTGTAAGAAATTTGCCATCGAATTGACTTATTCAATTTCTAAAATATTACTTGAATGTTAAACGCTTACGAAGTTGACAGATCAAGAGAAAAGCTGTTGCGTGTATACATGCAGCAGCTCTTTTATATAATAGGGAATTGCGTCCTATTACATAAAAGCGCTCCGCATAGCGAACAAGTTCGCTTTGGGATGCGCACCTCAGCAAATAAAAACTTATTACATAAGCATGCTGCACAACCTGTATCAGACATCGAATGTGGCAGCGGGCTGATATTTTACGTAAGGAGTGTATAAGATGAAGAAAAAAGGAATAAGAATTGGTTTGAAGGCTCTGACAGCTACGGCGGTTTTGGTAACCGGCTCCCTCCTGGGGCTTATGGGGATGCATTTTAGCAATGCACAGGCGGCAGCCGAGCCGGAGACGGTAGGGCTAAGAATTATCGGAACTACCGACCTTCATGGGCAGCTGAACAGCAAGGATTATGAAAAGGGCGTTGATTATAATAACGGCGGATTGGCACGCTTATCCGACCTGATCAAGAAAACAAAGGGAGAAGTTCCTGCGGAGAGCGTCGTTCTATTGGATGCAGGAGATACCTTATATGATTATACCACCGAGTATATATTTTCTGAAAATCAACAGTTGATCCAACCGATTTATAAAGCAATGGCTACCATCGGGTATGATGCGATCACACTCGGAAACCATGATTTTGATTATGGCTATGACTATATACTTCGACAGCTAAATGACTCCGGTCTCAAAGATATCACTGTCCTGTCTAATGTCACAGATTCTAAGACTGGGGAATATCCCTTCCGGGAGAATATGATCATTACCAGAACTCTGACTACCTCGGCTGGCAATAAAGTTAAGGTAAAGATCGGAATTTTGGGGTTGACTATACCCACACTGACCGGAAAGACCCATAGCTATGTCGGTCTGCTGAAGGGTGAGGATATGGTTACAAATGCGAAGACCCAAGCAGCGAAGCTGAAGCAAAGCGGTGCGGATGTGATTGTCGCTCTGGCACATACCGGTATCGGACCGGAAGCACCGGAGTTAAATTTTAAGAACGTAGCTTATGCTTTGACTAA
Source organism: Bacillota bacterium (assembly GCA_023437365.1). Classification (GTDB taxonomy): domain Bacteria; phylum Bacillota; class Clostridia; order Lachnospirales; family Lachnospiraceae; genus Mobilitalea. The sequence goes on along the minus strand of JAEZGK010000013.1, from coordinate 27,625 downwards.
GATTCCGGATATTGATGTGGTTATTTGCGGTCATGAGCATAATCAGTTCCCTACTACGGATTATTCTTCTCCCTATTTCAAATTACCTTATGTAGAGAAAACAACCTACCTGATGAATGACAAAAATGTTATTATGGCAGGGAATCGTGGTAGTTCCCTGGGGGTTGTCGACCTGCAGCTTACGGTATATAAAGATGGAGGATATAGAATATCTGACAGAAAATCAGAGCTCCGCCTGGTAAATGCCGGCACGACAAAGGAGAATAAGACAATAGCCAATTATTATGCTATCTGGGACGAGCAGATGCTGCATTACAGCCGTGATATTATTGCAAAGCTTAAGGATAACGAGTTGATTCATAATTATTACGGTATGCTGGGAGATAATTCGGCAATCCAGCTGTTGAATGATGCGAAAATAGATTATGCACAGAGATTTGTCCAGACCACCGGCTCGAAATATAAGGATTATCCGATACTGGCGGCTTCCAATTATTATGCGTATGGAATGGATTCACCGGAGGATTATGTCAATATCAATGACAGCATTACCGAATCCGATTTGAGTTCAATCCAGCCCTACAATAATTATATCTATATCTATACCATTACGGGGAAGCAGTTGAAGGAATGGCTCGAGTGGTCTGCCAGTGCATATGAGACAGCGGAGATTGCTTCAAAGTGGAACAGCTCAACCATGAATAATCTGATGAAGGAGTCCGGACTGAAATCTCTTCTGAAGGAAGAGTGGATGAATGACTGGAGCAGCTTTACAGTCTTTGACGGAGTGAATTATGTCATAGACCCTTCCAGCGAACCCCGTTACGACATCAGCGGCAACAAGATCAGTAATAGCAGCAGGATCAGACAGATTACTTATAATGGCAAAGCTGTTACCGACACAATGGAATTCCTTCTTGCAACAAATAAGATAACAGCACCAACTACAGCTAATACCGGTGTGGAGACCCAGGCGGTTAAAAATGGTTTTTTCCGTACGCAATCCATCCTCAGCAAGTATATCGCTGAGATATCAGACAACGGCAGTATCCTGCCTCAGCTGGATTATAACTGGAATGTCAACCTTGGTCCGGATCATAGCTTTATCACCCGGGTACCTACTCAAGGAGAGGAGCTTTTTAAAGACGAGCCCTGGTATAAAAAGCTACTGACGACGGAAGCCGGTTATGGTTATTATGAAGCTGCTTATCCGAAGAGGGATAAAGATACCATTAGTCCTCATATCATAGCTACCCAGGTAATCACAGCTCCTACCTCTGCTGCTTATAAAGTGGCGGTGCACGTGACAGATGCTTCGGAGTTGAAGAGAGTACAGTATTTTAAGGGTGATTATACAAAGGAGTTCTTTTCCGGAACCAGTGGCTCCAATCTGGATGCCGATCAGACCTTTACTGTGATCGAGAACGGAATCTATACCATCTGTGCAGAGGACACAGCTGGAAATATATCAATTTATCGATTGGTTGTGAATAATTTTGATGACAAGCTTCTCTCTGCTCCGACGGTAGATTCTTATACAAATCGAAAGACCAAGATTACAGGAAGAGGCGAGCCGTTCACTAAGGTGATCATTGCTGCACCGACCGGTACCTATTCAACGAAGGTGGGTAAGGACGGGACCTTTTCCTACGGTTTACCGGCACAAAACTCAGGATCAAGAATAACAGTGTATCTGAAGGATGAGGCCAAGAATCTGGAAAGTGCCAAAGTGACTGTGGAAGTAAAAAGAACGGGACCGAATCTCCCGATTGTGAATGAAATCAATAATATCCAGAATACCATCACAGGTAATATGAATGATGACGATGCCGCTCTCATTGCAATTGTGGAGGATACAGTCTATGTTCCTCAAGACGGCGGGAAAGAGCTTTATATGGCGAATACGGATATTTATGATCCGGAGCTTAATATCGAGAAGGTTAAATTTGTAAAGAATAGCCAGAATGCCTTTACGATGACAGTCGGACCACTCCCTGCAGGGGCATCCGTGAAGCTATACGGGCTGGACCATATCTCCAGAAGCAGTAGAGTAGATACTAAGATCGTGCAGCAGCTGGGACCGGACGCACCCGTCGTTTATGAAATCAGTAATATTGAGCGTAGTCTGAACGGTATTGTCCCAAATACGAAGAAATCGATTCCGGTAACGATCAAGCTGGGAAATGATACTCATACCGTACAAACAGAGAAAGACGGAAGCTTTTCACTTCGTTTTAGTAATCAGCTTCAGAAGGGGGAGATCATATCTGTACAGGCGATTGGCAGCATGAATGGGGTGACCCGCCGGAGCTTTACTACTCAGGTGAAGGTCCGTGATATTGATGATTATATTAACACCGCATCGAAGAGCCTTGTTCTTGAGCAAATCACTGATAAATCCCTCCTGATTAGCGGTACGAATTCAGATGATGGGACGGTCTACCTAGCAATCAAGACAGGGAAGGGCAGTCGTATGGAAAATACGCTGAAAACCCTGGAGACGGATAGCGAAGGCAGCTTTAAATACATCCTGGAAGAGAAATTGCCGATTGGTACGATAGTCTATGCAATGACAAGATTTACGGACGGAAAAATCCTGCATGTAACGAAGTATACTGTGATTGAAGGAAGACCGGATCGACCTGTATTCATAAGAAGGATTACTAATACGGATAAGCAGATCCTGGTTGCTTCAAAGAAGGATTGCAACATTGTTGTAAAAATTGGTTCCAAAACGTATTCTTCCAAGCAGTATGAGTATGATAAGAAAAAAGATATATATATTTACACTGTAAATATCAATCGGACTGCTTCGGATTCTGAAGTTAAGATTACCTCGGCTAATCAGGCCGGCACCAGTGAGGAGTTGGTGTTATATGTCGTCAAGGTCGCACCGGATCAGCCGACGGTAGATGCTGTAAAAGCCGGAAGTACCATGATCACCGGTAAGGTAGAGCTAACTGATTATACGCCGGAGGAGGGCGCGACGGAGAAGAAAGCTGATAAGGAAACTCTAAAACACTTTAAGAATGCTCCCCAAAAGGTTGCAAAGACTCAGACAAGAATTTTTGCTCAAATAGGCGATCAGATCTATGAGGGCAGCATCAACAATAAGGGTGAATATAAAATGGAGATCCCGGCACTCGTGGTTGGAACCGATATCTTTATCTGGGGCAGCAACAAGGCCGGCAGAGGGCCACAGATTAAAGTCACTGTCCTTGAATAATCATTAATGGAGGCTGCAGGAAATTCATGATAAAATGAGGTTGTATCGGAGGTAGTTGTCCATACAGCCTCATTCCTTTTTCTATCCGGAGGTTGGTGAAATATGCAACCTTATTCTCATGACCAACGTCTAATGCTTAGAAAGATAAAAATGAAGTTAAAATGAGGAGGGTTAGTTATGAAAAAAATGAGAAGATTTTGTACAGTGATGCTGGTTGTACTGCTCACAGCTTCGGCAGCAGCCTGTGGGGCGAAGAAGGCAGAGAACACCAGTCAAGTAACCATGGATCGTGATACGGCTGAGATACCGGCTAAAGCACAATTCTCACACGCAGGTGCCGAAACAGCACCGGCAGCGGAGTATGGTATTGCTGACAGTGCTACAGGAACTACGGCAGCGGAATCGCAAGAAAAACCCGCTAGTACCCTGAATAATTCCTCGGCAATCACAATGGAAGAATCAGCAGAGGTACAGACCCAGGATAAGATCATCCGTACCTTTTACATGGATGTGGAGACGCAGGAATTTGACAGTCTGATTACTAATCTGAACGCAGAGATCAACCGGTTGAACGGTTATATCGAGCAGTCCAGAATCAGCGGCAAGAGCTATTATGACAGCGAAGGAGCCCGTTACGCCGGTATGACGGTAAGAATTCCGAGAACAAAGGTGGATGAATTCGTCAGCTTTGTGGATTCGGATGTGAACGCAAATGTGATTAATAAACAGGAAACCACGGAAAATGTAACCCTGGAATATGCTGATATCGAAAGCCGTAAGAAAGCGCTTGAGATTGAGCAGGAGCGGTTGTTCGCCTTACTTGAGAAGACGGATTCTTTAGACAGCATCGTAACCTTGGAAAGCCGCTTAAGCGAAATCCGTTATGAGCTGCAGAATTATAATACAACACTTCTGACCTATGATAATAAGGTTTACTATAGTACAGTAACCATCAATATTCAGGAAGTGGAGAAATTCACTCCGGCAGTAGAAATCAAGCAGTCTGTCGGAACCAGGATAAAGAATGGCTTTGGCAATTCAATCTATCGTCTGAGTGAAGGAGCGAAGAACTTCTTCGTGTGGTTTGTGGTTAATCTGCCGTATCTGATCATCTGGGCACTGATATTCACTGCCATTGCTTTGATTACCAGAAGGATACTCAGAAAAAGCAGAAAAAGTAATCTACAAAAGTCACCGACTGAACCGAAGCCTCCGGTTGATTCGACAAACTAGAGTATAAATAAGTGGGGGACGGACTGGTCTCATTTTGTTAGGCACGATCAAACAGGAATATTTGCGGTTGTCGTGCAAAATGAGTAATCAGTCCGTCAAATTGCATTAGTACCTTACTTCCTTACTATAACTGATTTATTACAGCAATCGTTATTTGCTCGGGCAATTGTTAAATAATGTGCTAAACATGGTTGCATGCCCTTGCTCATCCACCATGATCATATAGAAGGTATTGATGATAACCTCATCCATCGTGGATAGCTGAACATTACGATAAAATTCAACGGCCTCCAATTCGCTGATTAAAGCCTTTAAAAGACCTTCCTTATAACACGGATAACAGGTCTGTGTCACACAATACTTTGGTTCACAGTCTGTATAGTAGAGATATAGCTTGGTGAAAATCTGTAAGTGCTCAAGCTCATCCTCATAAGCATGCTGGATGAACTCACAGTGAAGCTTATTTGGCGCCTCCTTCAGAAGATGGCGGTAAAAATCAGCTGCATTTGCTTCATCCTCTATGGCTTTTCGAATATATTGGAGAATCTGATCAAAGGACTTAGGACCCTTCAGAGGCAGACTAGGAATTTGTATATTATTGCAGAACTTACTTTCAAAGCAATTTCTGCATGCATCCGATGCTTGATATTGAAACATTATTATAACCTCCCGGTGATTTGATGGTAGACTACTTACATAATGTTTTATGAAAATGAATGTATATCAGTGCAGAATTAGATCGAATTTACAGTAGTATTGCTGCTTACCGCATTGGCGGTACGAGCTGTCATCCTGAGCGCTGAATGAACTCTTTTCTTTACAGGAATCTTCTGATTTGCTATGATTAAGATTAAGGAATATCAGAAGCAGGAGCAAGGAACCAGGGGGTGAAGCAATGGAGAAGGTAATCTTTCATGTGGATGTCAATTCTGCCTTTTTAAGCTGGGAAGCGGTCAGCCGTCTGCAGCAGGGAGATTCCCTGGACCTAAGGGAGATTCCTTCAGCAGTTGCGGGTGATAAGAACAAACGTCATGGGATCATATTGGCAAAATCCACGTTAGCCAAACAATATGGCGTACAAACCGGTGAACCAATCGTGGATGCCTTAAAAAAGTGCCCTAATCTGATGCTGGTACCGCCGCATCATGGCCTGTATGAGGAATATTCCAAAGCCTTCACCGATCTATTGAATGACTTTTCTCCCTGTGTGGAGAAATGCTCCATTGATGAAGCTTATTGTGATATGACCGGAATGTCCTCCCTGTTTGGACCACCGGTTGAGGCAGCCCATAAGATTAAGGATCGAATTAAAAATGAATTGGGCTTTACAGTGAATGTTGGCATTTCCTGTAATAAACTGTTGGCTAAGATGGCTTCTGATTTTAAGAAGCCAGATCTGGTACACACACTTTATCCCTCCGAAATTCCCGACAAGATGTGGGTACTGCCTGTGGGAGAGCTTTTCTTTGTCGGTAAATCTACGGTAAAGAAACTAAATACGCTGGGAATTTATACCATCGGAGAGCTTGCGAAGACGGATGCAGAGATTTTGAAGGCACACCTAAAGAAGCATGGTGAGGTGATTCACTGCTTTGCCAACGGCTTGGATGCTTCCGTTATCTCCCAAGAAGAAGCTAAGAGTAAGGGGTATGGCAACTCAACCACCATTTCCTTTGATGTTGAGGAGGAAGCTACCGCTAAGATGATCCTGCTTTCCCTTGCTGAGACAGTGGCTGCCAGACTGCGCAGGGATGGGATGATGGCAAATGTGGTTTCTGTCAGCCTCGTGGATTTCGAATTTCGCCACAGCTCCCATCAGATGACGCTGTTGAGCCCGACCCATAATTCTAGCGAGCTTCATAAGGCTGCCTGTGCTCTATTCGATGAACTCTGGGACGGGACACCGATTCGTAATCTTGGGGTACAAACCAGTAAGGTGGTTTCGGAGGATACAGAGCGCCAGATGAATCTATTTGGCTTTGAGACGGATGAGAAACGGGAAAAGCTGGATCAGGCCATTGATAGAATCCGTAACAGGTATGGCAGTGCAGCTATTCAAAGGGCGAGTCTGGTGAAAAAAGAGACGGATCATAAAAGATAGAGCAGACCTATGTCAATATTTTGTCTTTGACTTATATGGAAAATTATGGACATCTACAGTATAATGGATAGTGCCGTAATAATTCATGACAAAAATGAGCGACTTCACTCATACCTTTGTCAAAGCTATAAAAAGGAGAAGACAGAATATGAAACCGGTAGTACTATGCTTTTGCTTAATGCTTTGCATATACTTACCAAGGATGGAGGGACTTCCGGGAGCACAGGGGCTGATTGATCTGAAAGAAGAACCACCCGGCTGCTCTCTTAAGGAAGAGGAGCATACAGATACTAAGGAATTGCAGGATATAACCTATACGCCTATGGAAGCCCTGGATATTGTGAAGGAGAAATACGCTGCTAATTTTATACGTCAGACGAGGGGTCAGGAAGAGGATTACTATTATAAGCTTCCTGATGCTGAGTATTATCTGGTATACGAGGGACAGGGAGCAACTGAGGACGAATATATCATTCATCTATATGAATTTGTCACAGAGGATCAGGTAGAGAACATCGGTCATACGGTGACCTACGGCTGGTACCGATTTAACAGGAACACAGGGGAAGTTACTGAGGATTAAAGGTCAGAGCATCGAAGGTGCTTTTAGATATCATATATTGATATACAAGTTCATTCGTAATAGCAATCTATGATATCCGAAAGGTTTTGCAGTGCCTTTTGACATTTACATTATAACGAATGGAGCTAATATGGAACAAAAAGAGAAGGTTTATGAAACACTGGACAGACTGGGGATTGATTATCAGGTAATAGAACATCCGGCTGTTTATACGATTAATGAGATGGAAGCGTTGGAGATATTTCTTGACAATCCTTGGATTGTCAAGAACCTGTTTCTGCGGGACGGGGGAGGAAAAAGACATTTCCTTGTGACGCTGGATATGAAAAAGCGTGTGGACTTAAAAGAGCTTCGAAAGAAACTCGGAACCAGCGGCTTGAGCTTTGCCTCAGAGGAACGTCTGATGAGATATCTTGAATTGACCAAGGGCTCTGTAACCCCCCTTGGAATTCTAAATGATACGAATTGCATGGTTGAGGTGGTAATTGATAGCTCCTTGGTTGGAAGAGATAAAATCGGAGTTCACCCGAATGACAATACAGCTACGGTCATGCTTAGCTATGAGGATTTGGAGAAAGTCATTCAGGAGCATGGAAATCAAATTCATATCATAGACATATAACAGATGTTACAAGGAAATGCTGGTCCATTTACCGCCGGAGAAGCGGATATAGCTTGCGAGGAAGCGAAAGCTCTGATCGAGCAGGAGTGAAATCCAGGCACCATATAGACCGAAGCCTGCCGGAAAGCATAAAAACCAGGTGAGCAGCGGACGAACAAAAGCCACACTGATTAGAGAGACAGTCGCTACATAAGCGGTATCTCCGGCACCACGCAGACAGCCGTTCAGCACCACCTGAGAAGTCTGCAGATGAGTTCCCATTGCCGCCAGTATCATGATGTTAGCACCGAGTGTAATGATTGCAGCATCATTAGTGAACAGTGAAACCAGAAGGCTTCTTCCAAAAAGGAATACAAAGAATACAACACAGGATATCATAAATGCAAGGCGTTGACCGGTTTTTCCATAGATTATGGACAGATCCGGTCTTTTTGCACCCAGATTCTGGCCGACTAATGCGGAGGCTGCGACGGAAAGACCATCCCCGAAGCAGAAGGAGAGGGTCAGGATGTTCATGCAGATTACATGGGTTGCGTATGGTGTAGTACCAAGCCGAGCAACGATGGCTGCATAGGCAAGGAAGCCGACTCTCATAAAGACCTGCTCCACGAAAGCACTGCTGCTGACCTTGAAAATCGGGTTGATGGTATCCCGTCGGATTCTCCAATCTGCTTTATAATGAAAGGTCAGATAACCGCTCTTGCGCAGTAAGGTGGAGATTGAGATGCAGAATGCGGCAATAGCACCCATCAGAGTAGCGATAGCGGCTCCTTTTACCCCCAGACGGGGGAAGATGCCGATACCATTGATCAGCAGGTAATCAAAGGTAATGTTAATCAAATTACTGATGACATTGCTCCACATGGATATCTTTGTCTTACCGCAGCCTCGCTGCGCGGCATTGATGGTAAGATTGAGGGCTTGAAAGGGAATGCTTAACATTAGAATATGAAAGTAATCCGCAGCGTCCTTCAGGTAGGAGCTGTCTGCACCGGATAACAGAAGAATCGGTTTTGCAAATTGATAGCCTAAACAGGCCATGAGTATCGAAGTAATAGAGCTGATCAGGATACCGGTACGGACAGTACGATTGGCGGCATCCCGGTCCTGCTGTCCTTTCCTGCGTGCAATTACAGCAGTGATCCCAGTATTAAGTGAGAATATTACCGCCAGGAGAACTAGTCTCGGTTGATTTGTGATACCGACTGCCGCAATCGCTCCTTTGCCCAGCGTGCCAACCATGATGGTATCAATGACGCTGATCAGACCCACAAGTAAAGCCTCCAAGGCAGAGGGCCAGGCAATCTTATAGAAAACCGTATATGCTGTTCGGGATGTAGGTAGCTCGCCAATGATCTGTTTGCTTTTCAGCATACTGCTCACAGAGAAAAATTTGGTCAACCGCAATTGCTTCATCGCCTTTCCTAAAGAGTTATGATTGTGATTATAACACTTTTCAAGCTAAAATCAACGCTAAAAGATATTTTTCGTAATCCCTTCGCATAGTTTCGTCAATAAGATACATGATAAGAATAGGTTGTCAAGGACTTATGAGATTGCCATTTATCTAAAAATATGATACCATATAAGTTACCGAAAGAGTAAGAAATAACCACATATACCATAAAGGAGGAAATTATCATGAATATTCCGACCCCTCATAATGGAGCAAAGGCGGGAGAAATCGCGAAGACCGTCCTGATGCCCGGTGATCCGCTCAGAGCAAAGTTTATTGCGGACACTTATTTGGAGGATGTAGTCTGTTTTAATACAGTAAGAAATATGTTAGGCTATACCGGTACGTATCAAGGTAAGAAAGTTTCGGTCATGGGTGGTGGCATGGGAATGCCCTCCATCGGAATCTATTCTTACGAGCTGTATCATTTTTATGATGTAGACAGCATCATCCGTATCGGCTCAGCAGGTGGTATCGCAGAGAACATCAACCTGAGAGATATCGTGATTGGTATGGGTGCGTCCACCAATTCCAATTTTGCTGCACAGTACCAGCTACCCGGTACCTATGCTCCGATTGCTGACTTTGATCTGATGCGCAGAGCGGTGGAGGCGGCAGAAAAGATGAATATCAAGACGGTAGTCGGAAATGTGCTTTCCTCAGATACCTTCTATGATGATAATAAGGATGCCAACTCCTTATGGCGTAAGATGAATATTCTCTGTGTAGAAATGGAGGCTGCGGCATTGTACATGAATGCAGCAAGAGCAGGAAAGAAGGCACTTGCGATTTTGACCATCTCCGACCATGTATTTACCGGGGAATCCTTATCCGCAGAGGATAGGCAGCTTACCTTCCGTGATATGATGGAAATCGCCCTGGAAATTGCATAAGTTAGAAAGGATGTTTAAGATGGATAAGAAGTTGATTTTTGAGAAGGTCGACCACACATTATTAAGTCAGACTGCTACCTGGGAGGAGATCAAAGAGATTTGCGACGATGCCATAACCTATGGTGTGGCTTCTGTCTGCATACCTCCGTCCTATGTAAAGCAGGTGAAGGAGTATGTTCAGGATAGGATGGCTGTCTGCACTGTCATCGGTTTCCCGAACGGTTACAACTCTACAGCAGTCAAGGTATTCGAGACAAAGGATGCCATTGCGAACGGTGCGGATGAGATCGATATGGTAATTAATCTCGGTATGCTAAAGGACAAGAGATACGACGAGCTGCTGGAAGAAATCAAACAGCTGAAGTCAGCCTGCGGTAAGCTTATTCTGAAGGTAATCATTGAAACCTGTCTGTTGACAGAAGAAGAAAAGATCAAGATGTGCGAAATTGTAACTGAGTCCGGAGCCGATTTCATTAAGACCTCAACCGGTTTTTCCAAATCGGGCGCAACCTTTGACGATGTAGCCCTGTTTGCCAAGCATGTCGGTAAAGAGGTGAAGATTAAGGCGGCCGGAGGAATTGCTTCCTTTGACGATGCGGAGAAATTTATCGAGCTGGGGGCATCCCGACTTGGTACCAGCCGTATCGTAAAACTGGCAAAGAACCAGACAGGATCAGGTTATTAATCAGTTGTTTCATCAGTTATAAATGATAAACAGGGAGGTATTGTTTATGCAGGAGAATATACAGCAGGATAACGAAGAGAAGAACAGCCTTATACCCAGAGAAAAGGGAGAATTGCTTGCCAAACAGGAAATTGTAAGCCGTTCGGTAGCAAAGCTTTTGGTCAGAGATGCGATTGAAGCTATGAAAATGGCATATGCTCCGTATTCTCATCACTTTGTCGGAGCAGCACTTCTTACAAAGCATCAGAAGGTTTATAAAGGCTGTAATATTGAGAATTCCTCCTATTCTCCCACAAATTGTGCGGAAAGAACCGCATTCTTTAAAGCAATCAGCGAAGGAGAAACAGAGTTTTCGGCAATCGCGATCGTCGGGGGGAAGGATGGGGTACTCAAAGACTTTTGTGCTCCCTGCGGTGTATGCCGGCAGGTAATGAGAGAATTTGTAGATCCGAAAAGCTTTCTGGTAATTCTGGCAAGATCGGAAGAGGATTATCTTGTGTTCTTCCTGGAGGAACTGCTTCCGCTAAGCTTTGGACCTGAGAATCTATAATATATGCAGATAGAACCTCTGGCTTCCCTGTGAAGTCAGAGGATTATTTTGTCTTAAGGGAGCTTTTCATCGCCGTCAGAGCGGATTGAGATATAGCACAGTATAGTATTATAATCTGACGGAATAATAAATATTAGATTTTGTTATGAATGAAAACGGCGAATTCAGAGGAAAGTCGCTTCCCTAATGAAATTTATTGTGTTATACTAAAGCGTAAATAGTTAAACTTGACTATAAAATATCTATTGCGTTGATGCAATTAGTGAAATTTTGACTGAAGTATAGCTACCGATTTGCGATTATGCAAATAGTGGAGAAAACCGGAAAGGAAATGAAGAAGATGTATTCATTTGATGATGTTAAAGCATTTGATCCTGAATTGGCAGAGGCGATGTCCTTGGAGATTGGCAGACAGAACAGCCATATCGAGTTGATCGCTTCCGAGAACTTTGTTAGTAAAGCTGTGATGGCAGCCATGGGCAGTCAGTTAACCAACAAATATGCAGAGGGTTATCCAGGTAAGAGATATTACGGAGGCTGCGAATATGTTGATATGGCCGAAAATCTTGCAATTGAGAGAGCAAAGCAGTTATTTGGTTGCACCTATGCAAATGTTCAGCCCCATTCCGGAGCTCAGGCAAATATGGCTGTGTTTTTTGCATTACTTAAGCCGGGCGATACTGTCCTTGGCATGAATCTCGCCCACGGTGGACATCTGACACACGGAAGCCCGGTTAATATGAGCGGCAGTTATTTTAATATCGTGCCTTATGGCGTAAATGATCAGGGCTTTATTGATTATGATAATTTAAGAAAGATTGCTAAGGAAGCTAAGCCGAAGCTGATTATTGCCGGTGCCAGCGCTTATGCAAGAAAGATAGATTTTAAGACCTTCCGAGAAATTGCGGATGAAGTCGGTGCATTCCTGATGGTGGATATGGCTCACATCGCCGGGCTTGTAGCTGCAGGCTATCATGAGAGCCCGATTCCGTATGCTCATGTCACCACTACCACTACACATAAGACCTTAAGAGGTCCTAGAGGCGGTATGATTTTATCCAGTGCTGAATTCGCTGAAGAATATAAGTTGAATAAAGCGGTATTCCCGGGTATCCAGGGCGGGCCTCTGATGCATGTGATTGCAGCTAAGGCTATTTGCTTTAAGGAAGCCCTTGACCCGAGCTTCAAGGAGTATGCGGGAAGAATTATCGAGAACGCTCAGGCTCTTGCCAACGGCTTGATGAAGAGAGGCTTTAATCTTGTATCAGGAGGTACAGACAATCATCTCATGCTGGTGGATCTTCAGAACATGGGTGTAACCGGTAAGGATACAGAGAAGCTTTTGGATGCGGCAAATATCACCTGTAACAAGAATGCAGTTCCGAATGACCCGGCATCACCTTTTGTAACCAGCGGTATCCGTCTTGGAACAGCAGCAGTTACTACAAGAGGTATGAAGCCTGAGGATATGGACGTGATTGCGGAGGCAATCTATCTGCTGGTTAAGGATGTAGATGCTAATAAAGCACAGGCGATGGCGATGGTAAAGACCTTAACAGATAAATATCCGTTATATGAATAAAATACCGTATTATTAATAAAGAAGCATCGTTTAGTAGGAAAGGGACCGTTTCAAAACGGTCCCTTTCCTACTACTTTATATTACTGTGAAGTTTTCTGTCATCACCGGGAGTGATGTTTTCTGATTTTACAAATTATATCTAAAATGGTAAAATGTATCATACGATTAAAATCGGTTTAGCATTTTGTCATTTCATACGACACGCATAATGGAAGGGAGAAACCACCAATGAGGAAACGATTTATCGCGATCATTCTTTTTGCTTTTCTGTGTATCATCTTTCCAATGGGAAAGACCGTTTTTGCAAGTTCAGAAACAGATTTTGCTATTACGGACGGTTTACTTGTTCGTTATGAGGGTAATGATACCTCAGTCACGATTCCGGATTCAGTAACAGAGATTTATGAGGGGGCATTTCAGAATAATAATCAACTGAAAAGTATTACCATCCCAGGGAGTGTGACAAAGATTGGAAGGTTAGCATTTGCTGATTGTGAGAATTTATCTACAGTAACAATGCAAAGAGGATTGAAAGAAATTGGGATGTCTGCTTTTAACAATTGTACATCTCTAAAGAAAATCGTACTCCCGGAAGGCATCGAAATTCTTGGTAACAGCGTCTTTAGTAGTTCTGGATTAGAGGAAATTACCATTCCTGACAGTATAACCAGTGTTGGCTATTGGTGCATCGACTATACACCACTCTATCAGAAAGCGCGAAGTACAGATCAGATGATCATCAGGGGACCTGTGCTGTTTTATGGATATAATGCTTCCGGAAAGGTTACCATTCCCACTCGAGTTAAAGTTATTGCAAAAGAAGCCTTTTATGGCAATAAAAAAATGACTTCTGTTGTAATTCCATCCACAGTAAAAGTAATTTCCAAGGGTGCCTTTAATGAATGTACCGCCTTAACTTCAGTGACGATTAAGGAGGGGGTGGAAGTAATTGATGAATTTGCCTTCTTGAGCTGCTCTAAACTCACTTCTATATCAATACCGTCTACAATTAAAAGCTTTGGTGGAGATGCTTTTGCCGATACTCCCTGGTTGACAGCCCATGGTGGAAATGGACCGTTTTTGATATTAAACCATGTTCTGGTAGATGGGAAAAATGCAAAGGGTGCAGTTACCATCCCAAATCATGTAACCAAAATTGCGCAATATGCATTTACCGGCAATACAGCCATGACCTCAGTCACGATTCCCGGAACGGTGAAGACCATAGAATCCAATGCCTTTAATTCTGCAACCAATTTAAAAACTGTTGTAATAAAGGAAGGAGTCAAAACCTTAAAGGAAGGAGCCTTCTACTTATGTGATAATATAGTAAATGTTACATTACCGAATAGCTTCACCAGAATCGAACCCTTCACTTTTCAAGGCTGTAAAAACCTAAAAAGTATTACATTAGGAAATAAGCTTACCTACATTGGTAAAGATGCCTTTAATTATTGCATAAAGCTGGAGAGCATTAAATTACCGTCTACGCTAAAAACAATTGGAAATAGAGCTTTTCAATCCTGTGACTCTCTGAAGGAAGTAACTATTCCTGATCAGGTAACGAAAATTCCTCACTCTCTCTTTTCAGACTGTAACAATCTGAATAAGGTTACATTATCCAAGAACCTGGTCGAAATCGGCAATAATGCATTTAACAACTGCTATAATCTGCAAAGTATTGTTATTCCGAACAAGGTTACAACCATTGGCAATACAAGCTTCTCGGGTTGCATCAATATGACCTCTTGTAAGCTTCCCAATAGTCTTTCAAAAATAGGTGATTTTGCATTTGCAGGATGCTGGAATTTAAAAGATATTACCCTGCCTTCAAGTATTCAATCGATCGGTGCTTTTGCGTTTTATTCCTGTAATGCTGCAACAAAGCTCAAGCAGCCGGAGAATATCAAAAATATCGGTTATCTTGCCTTTTACGGCTGCGGGGATTCATTATATCATTCTGATGGCTCAACATATCTGGCTGCGGGTACGGAATTCCCCCGGCTTACGAAATTTGCTTCCGCTAATCTGCAAAACTACGACTATTGGGGCGAGGATTCAGAAGGTTCAACTCCATCTGAAGATGCAATGTTAAAAGCAGATACCTTTATAGAAGCGGTCATCGGCTGGAAGTATTCCTCCGTGCCATCAAACGGGTTTTGGGAGTATGGCAGATATTACTCTGCTGAATTGGTGGATAGTCATTATGAGAATATGTATTTTATTAAAGATGAGAAAGGCTACTATAGCGTATTCTCTTGGTTCCCTGATCCGGTTGGCTATTATGTTCCGAATAATCTCTATGGAGTTTTAAAATGTGAAATTCTGCGGGCCTTCCTGGCTTGCATCAGCAGTGAACCTGAAGAATTATTCCGGGCAATATATGACAGCTATATAGCAAATGAGACTTACGGTATCAATACCAAGACCTGGGTAACCGTTGCAGACTGCAAAGTCAAATATTATGCACCGGATCATATGTATTATATTAAAAAGAAGTAATCGATCAGTGTAGAACTATGGAATGGCGCATCACATTATAACTGAAAAAAGTTATTATGTGATGCGCCATTCATGAATGAATAGTATAAGCTGCTTCGGTTATATTATTCTTCTGCTTTTATCAATCCGCTTTCCAGCATGGTACGGAAGGTCTTTGTACCAAAGATAATACCGATAATCAATACTGCTGCAATACAGAGGGCCTTTACGATCTTGTTAACCTCTACCGTCACCTTAACATCACATTTACAGTCACATGCTTCTGATGAACAACAATCCTTTTTCATGATTTATACACTCACTTTCTTCTTAATATTACATTCCCAATTTGGATAAAGACATTAGTGCGTTGTAAATTCTGAGAAAATATATCTTAATAACCTAGTTCTTCACCGACTAGTATAACCTTGATTCTTCCTGGAATACCGGATCTTCTGGTAACCACGATATGATTGCAGATGCAATCCTCTGACAGGCAGTTTGCACATTTGCCGGTTTCTGCACAGGGAGTCTTTTTGTTCAGTCGCACTGCATTCGGAGGAGCAGCCATATTGCGCGCACGGTCGATTGCAGCGTCCACATCTACTGCTATTTTATTCATGCCGGCGATGACTATGACATTTTTCGGACCGGTAATCAGACAGGCAACACGGTTTCCGAAGCCGTCAACATTAACGATCTGCCCATCCATAGTGATTGCATTGGCACTCATGAAATAGTAATCTGCAGTCACTGTCTTACTATACATCAAAGACTTTTCCTCGGGAGTTTTCGCGGTATCCCGGTCATATAGAATATAGTCGGATTCACTCAAATCATCCAGCAGCCCAATTTCTTTGATGGTCTGGGAACCGCCCCAGGAGATGGAGCAGCCCGGAGTCAGAAAACGTTTCGCTGTCAGCAAAGCCTCTTCGGCAGTTTCACAATAATAACCTTCAATACCCCTCTTGTTGAACTTGTCAATAATCGTATCTGACAAATTCTCATAATACACCTTTTTGGGTGACATAAGCGATCCTCCCTTACAATCAGTCTTACTACTGTTAATCTATCTCATAATTGTAAACTATCATATAGGAAGATTCAATATAAAGTCTTAAAATAACTGTGACTAATAACGAAACAACCAATTTCTATTTGTCCTAAGAGAGGAAATAGGGTATAATGTACGGGATAAGCGAAGAACTATACCTCACAAAACTCCCTGAAGAATTTATTCTTCAAAGGGAGTTCTGTGAGGTATAGTGCGAGCAACGCGAGCGAGGAAGCGCAGCTTCCGAGCTACGCTTATCCCGAGCAGGAGGATAAGCAAGGGCAACGCTTATCCCGAGCAGGAGGATAAGCAAGGGCAACGCTTATCCCGTACAGGAGGATAAGCAAGGGCAACGCTTATCCCGTACAGGAGGATAAGCAAGGGCAACGCTTATCCCGAACTATAACAATTCCGGAAAGTTGGTCAGATATGTCAAAAAGCCTGTATATCGCAGAAAAACCGAGTGTTGCGGCAGAATTTGCCAAAGCTCTGAAAATAACCGGCAGTAAAAGGGATGGATATATCGAATCGGAGAATGCCATCGTTACCTGGTGTGTAGGACATCTGGTAACCATGAGTTATCCAGAGGCATATAATCCTGCCCTAAAGAAGTGGAGTATGGAGACACTGCCGTTTCTGCCGAAGGAATATAAATATGAGATTATCCCAAATGTAAAAAAACAATTTCAAATCGTAAAAGAACTTCTTACCCGTAAGGATGTAGATATCATCTATGTCTGTACCGACTCCGGACGGGAAGGAGAGTACATATATCGTCTAGTGGATCAGGAAGCGAAGGTCCCTGGTACAAAGCAGAAAAAGCGTGTCTGGATCGATTCTCAGACAGAGGAAGAGATCCTTCGAGGCATCAGAGAAGCCAAATCGCTTTCAGCCTATGACCATCTATCCGATGCCGCTTATCTTCGTGCGCAGGAGGATTATCTGATGGGTATCAATTTCTCCCGTATCCTGACACTGAAGTATGGTAATGAAGTACAGAAGCTTTTGAATTCCCAGAAATGGAACGCAATCTCCGTAGGCAGGGTGATGACCTGCGTTCTTGGCATGGTAGTAAGAAGAGAGCGTGAGATTCGATGCTTTGTAAAGACGCCGTTTTATCGGGTATTAAGCAGTCTGCAGGTGCAGGATAGGGATTTTCTCGCTGAATTCAGAGCTGTGGAGGGTTCCAGATATTTTAACTCTCATTTATTGTATAAGGAAAACGGTTTTTCAGAGAAGACCTCGGCAGTCAGTCTGATTGCAGAGCTGGCGGGAGGGATACCAAAAATACTTGAGGATGGTACCTGGGAAGCAGGGACTGCACCGAGCAAACCGAACTCTGAAACCGGATTACAGCAGGAGCCTTTGGTGGGACATATCACACAAGACGAAGATAAGCTGCTTGCACAGGTGGCCCAGTTGGAGAAAAAGAAGGAGACCAAGAACCCGCCGTTGCTATATAATCTGGCGGAGCTGCAGAATGATTGTTCCCGTTTCTTTAAGATCAGCCCGGATGAGACTCTGAAGATTACGCAGGAGCTATATGAGAA
The DNA here is from genome assembly GCA_023437365.1 of Bacillota bacterium. Lineage (GTDB taxonomy): Bacteria > Bacillota > Clostridia > Lachnospirales > Lachnospiraceae > Mobilitalea. The sequence goes on along the minus strand of JAEZGK010000013.1, from coordinate 9,609 downwards.
GAAGCTGGTTACCTATCCAAGAACCGATGCCAGAGTATTGTCAACAGCAGTATCAAAGGAAATTTATAAAAATATTAAGGGGCTGCAGGGACTGGGACAATTCAGAGAGTTTGTGACTGAGATTTTAGAACAGGGAGCTTATAAAAATATCGCAAAGACTCGGTACGTTAACGATAGTCAGATAACAGATCATTATGCCATCATTCCGACCGGGCAGGGGCTGGGAGCTCTCAATTCCCTTTCTCATACCGCCGGCAGGGTGTATGAGACAATCGTCAGACGCTTCTTAAGCATCTTCTATCCGGCAGCTGAATACAGAAAGATCAGTATTATAGCGCGGATCAGAGGAGAAAGCTTTTTTGCTACCTTCCGTATGCTGGAGAAGGAGGGCTATCTTAAGGTATCCGGTAGCTTTTCGGATAAGTCTTCTCAGAACTCATCTGCGAAGGGAAGTGCTGAAGCTAAGAACCAGGAGGAAGGTAAGAGCCAAGAAGATAGTGACAGTAATGAGGAGGATAGCAACGATCAGATCTTCCTTCAGATGATCATGAATTTGAAAAAGGGTGACGAGCTACCGGTAAAACTGATTACGATAAAAGAAGGGGAGACTGCCCCACCGAAGAGATACAGCTCCGGTGCCTTGATTCTTGCGATGGAGAATGCAGGACAATTGATCGAGGATGAAGAGCTCCGTGCTCAAATTAAGGGAAGCGGTATCGGTACCAGTGCAACACGAGCAGAGATTCTGAATAAACTTGTCAATATCACCTATTTGAACCTGAATAAAAAGACACAGATTATTACTCCGACACTGCTTGGGGAGTTGATTTATGACGTGGTTAACTCATCAATAAAGCAATTACTGAATGCCGAGCTTACAGCCAGCTGGGAAAAGGGGCTTACCTATGTAGCGGAGGGACAGATTACAAAGGACGAGTATACCGGTAAGCTTGAGGGCTTTGTCGGCCGGATGGTGGAGGGAGTAAAAACCTTGAATAATCAACCTGCTTTGGCAAAGTATTATCAGGAGACAGCACCCTACTATAAGAAGTAGCAGCAATCACTGTATCAAAGGATCAAACTATGGAAAATAGTTATTGCGGCAGGGTTCGTACTGGGATAGAATGAGAAAGAACAGAAAGAACAGATAGAACCGAAAGAACGGATAGATCAAGTAGAGCAGAAAGAAGAAAGAACAGATAAAACAGAAAGAGCTGAAGGAATGGCGAAAATGCCGCTTTGCGGTATCATTTCTTGAAGTGTGAATTTTACTGATATTTGAATAATGGAGGATTGGTATGTCAGAGTATTTGATGATTAAATCATTGTTTAATTTACGTGAGACAATAGCTGCAGATGTTTTTACCGGCTGCTCTTATCCTTGGGAGGTATTGCCTAAAATTAAAAATGAAATACTGAAAATTGGAGCGGGGCTATCTACTGATGAGTATGATAAGCTTGGAGAGGATGTATGGATAGCAAAGACTGCCAAGGTGGCACCAACCGCATCCATCAGCGGTCCGACCATTATATGCAAGGATGCGGAGATCAGACACTGTGCCTTCCTCCGTGGGAGTGTAATCGTCGGAGAAGGTGCTGTTGTAGGTAATTCAACAGAGCTCAAGAATGTCATCCTGTTCAATAAAGTGCAGGTGCCACATTACAATTATGTCGGAGATTCTATCCTTGGTTACAAGGCACATATGGGTGCCGGCTCCATTACCTCCAATGTTAAATCAGATAAGACTTTGGTTGTTGTTCGTTCCGGAGAGCTTACGATAGAAACGGGCTTGAAGAAGTTCGGAGCTATCCTCGGGGATTATGTAGAGGTCGGCTGTAACAGTGTACTTAACCCGGGAACCATCATAGGAAGAAATGCCAATATCTATCCGCTTTCCATGGTGCGAGGTTCTGTTCCAGAATCCAGTATCTATAAAAAAGCCGGTGAGGTGGTTGAAAAAATATAGAAAACATGGGGCGGTATGCTTTCGATCAGGCAGAGGAGGAATTACCAATGGTCAGAAAATACGGTATAGAGCCCTATCGGATCGCGGTTATTCACGGAGGACCCGGTGGTATGGGCTCTGTTGCCGGGTTAGCCAGAGAATTATCGAAAGCCTACGGAGTGATAGAGCCGCTTCAATCCAAGTATAGCATAGGGGAATTAATTGAGGAATTAAAGGAGCAACTTTTACAAGACTGTAACAGTCCTGCATTACTGATTGGACATTCCTGGGGTGCATGGCTGGCAGGACTTTTTGCTGCCAGATACCCTGAGTTAGTATGCAAAGTACTCCTGATTGGCTGTGGTCCATTAACTTTGGACTATGTAGAACGAATCGGAGAACGAAGGAAGGCTAACCTTACGAGGGAGGAGGCCGAGGAGCTCGAAGAGTTGATTGGGCTTCTTAATCAACCGAAGTCGAAGGATATGGATAGAAGGCTGAAAAGATTGGGTCAATTGGCAGAAACAGCGGATTATTACTGTAAAATGGAATTGCCCATAGAACCTTTGGAGGTGCTTCCTGCTAATGGTGAGATGTATGCCAATCTCTGGCCGGAGGCAGCACAATTACGGAAATCAGGAGAACTACTGCATGAATTTCTACAGATAAAATGCGCTTTAACGATAATCCAAGGCGATTCGGACCCACACCCGTATGAGGGGGTAATTGAACCCTTAACAGAGGGAGGAAGGAAGCATCGCTTCTATCTTCTGGAAAAATGCGGCCATACGCCCTGGAAAGAACAATATGCTGCTTCGGATTTTTATAGAATATTGAATTCGGAAATAATGGAGCAGACTTTAAATTAGAATAAAAAACACTAGACTTATTCGGTGTTTTATGCGAAAATATGTTAGGTATACAAGATAAATTTTTAACAAGAGGGGGCCGCATTGGCCGCCTTTGTTATGAGTTTACTTGCCCATAGAGTAATGAAATGAGATACTATGTATATTGAAAGGAGTTTCAAAACATGACTTATTCACATGAAGTTCAATTGATGTGTCCGGTAACACAGGGTGTTCATCATGGCGCAGCGCCGATCCCGGAAGAAGCAAAATGGGTAAAAGCTAAGGAAGTAAAGGATATTTCCGGCTTAACACATGGTGTGGGCTGGTGCGCACCTCAGCAGGGTACTTGCAAATTAACTCTGAATGTAAAGGACGGTGTAATTCAGGAGGCATTGGTTGAGACAATAGGCTGTTCCGGTATGACTCATTCCGCAGCTATGGCTTCCGAAATTCTTCCCGGCTTAACCATCTTAGAGGCATTAAATACGGACTTGGTTTGTGACGCTATCAATACCGCAATGAGAGAGCTTTTCTTACAGATCGTTTACGGTAGAACTCAGAGTGCCTTCTCAGAGGACGGACTTCCGATCGGTGCCGGTCTTGAGGATTTAGGAAAAGGCCTTCGAAGCATGGTTGGTACAATGTATGGTACTTTAGCTAAGGGTCCTCGTTATCTGGAGATGACCGATGGCTATGTAACCGGAATTGCTTTGGATGAGAACAATGAAATTATCGGTTACCAGTTCGTTAACTTTGGTAAGATGATGGACTTCATCAAAAAGGGTGAAGATGCGAACACAGCATTCGAGAAATCCAAAGGCCAATATGGTCGCGTAGCTGATGCGGTTAAGATCATTGACCCGAGACACGAATAAGTAGAGGAGGATACATACAATGGCTTTATTTGAATCATATGATAGAAGAATAAATCAGATCAATGCTGCGCTGAATAGCTACGGTATTGCTTCCATCGAAGAGGCAGAGAAGATTACAAAGGATGCCGGCCTTGACGTATACAATATGATTAAGGGTATTCAGCCCATCTGTTTTGAAAATGCTTGCTGGGCATATACAGTCGGTGCAGCAATCGCAATTAAAAAAGGTGCCAGAAGAGCTGCTGATGCAGCTGCAGCAATCGGCGAAGGCTTACAGTCCTTCTGTATTCCCGGTTCAGTTGCTGATCAGAGAAAGGTTGGTCTCGGACATGGTAACCTTGGTAAGATGTTACTGGAAGAGTCTACCGAATGCTTCTGCTTCTTAGCAGGTCATGAGTCCTTTGCAGCAGCTGAGGGTGCAATCGGTATTGCTCAGTCCGCGAATAAGGTAAGACAAAAGCCCTTAAGAGTAATCTTAAACGGTCTTGGTAAGGATGCAGCTCAGATCATCTCCCGTATCAATGGCTTTACTCATGTTGAGACAGAGATGGATTACTATACCGGAGAGGTAAAGGAAGTTTCCCGTAAAGCCTACTCCAAGGGTGTAAGAGCAGCGGTTAACTGCTACGGTGCAAATGATGTAACAGAAGGTGTTGCAATCATGCACAAGGAAGGTGTTGACGTTTCCATCACCGGTAACTCCACCAACCCGACCAGATTCCAGCATCCGGTTGCAGGTACCTATAAGAAGGAATGTGTTGATATGGGCAAGAAGTATTTCTCCGTAGCTTCCGGCGGCGGCACAGGTAGAACACTTCATCCCGATAACATGGCAGCAGGTCCCGCTTCCTACGGTATGACAGATACTATGGGAAGAATGCACTCTGATGCTCAGTTTGCAGGTTCCTCCTCCGTTCCGGCTCATGTTGAGATGATGGGTCTGATCGGTGCAGGTAACAATCCAATGGTAGGTATGACGGTTGCTGTAGCTGTTTCTATCCAGGAAGCAGCTGAAGCAGGTAAGTTCTAAGTAGCGGCAGGTAAGTTCTTAGATATGCACAGATCATTCTAAACACACCGGTTTGCTTGTTCGGATGATGCAGACCTTATGTGTTAGATATCTATCGATTAAGATAAATGTGGTTAGGTCAGGAGATGCATATGATCTGCTTAAGGAAAGGAGGGTTTTCCTCCTTTCCTTTCTGTGTTTAGGAAGTTTATTACCAAAAAAGTCCCGCAACTGTCAGCCTGCGGTTTCAAAAATTTAATCAGGGGAAATATGCCGTCTTATCAATACAAGTCGGTATCGATATAATAGGAGGGATATAAAGTATGGAAAAGCTGACTGTGACAAATCTTGGTGTCAGTGCATTAACTATTCAGGGTGGGAACAGACGCATTATGGTGGATGCGTTCAACTCAGTGAATCAGCCGACAGAGGTATTACCCGGAGATTTGATTCTATTTACACATGATGACGACGACCATTTCAGAGCAGAAAAATTACCGGAGCTGAAAGGTATAGAGGTCACTATTGTGGGACCTCCATCCATAGTAAAACCGATTTTGATGCTGGGGAAGGCAGATATTGCACAGCTAGAGTGCCTTTCTACAGGAGATAATTCTGTACCGACTAGCATTTCCTTCGGCGATATTCATATCAAATGCTACCATACAACTCATTTTAATGGTTGGGATCCAATTCATAATAGTTATTTATTAGAGATAAGCGGGAAAAGATTGTATATCACAGGAGACAGCTTGTTCACTAAGGAATTGGCCGAAACCATCGGTAATACGGATGCAGTCATTTGTAACCTGGTGGAGGAGGGCTTTTTGAAAGGGTATACGGAAGGTAATATAGCCATCCATCATCTGTTAAGCTACCTGCTGAAGCTTAAAGCAGAGGGGAAAACGGAACAGATTATCGGAGTACATCTTGTGAATTGTCCATGGACTCCTGATGCTGAGGAACTGAATAAGCTGATCAAGGAGTATGATTTCCAAGGTATTGTACTTCCGACCAGTATAGAGCAGAATATAATCTTATTTTGATTGACAAACCAACACCAGAACATTACAATAGTCCTTATTCTTTTACCGGGAACAATAATAAACAGAAGTGAGATGATTATTCATGAGGTTAAAGCTGGTAGATACCTACCGAGGACTGCCTAAGAATATGTATATCATGTTCGGAGCAACCATCATCAATCGATTTGGTGATTTTGTCATGCCTTTCTTAACGATGTATCTGACCTTGAAGCTGGGGCTTTCCGTTGAAATAGCAGGATTGATTGTCACGATCACGATGCTGATCGGAATACCCTCTTCCTTTCTGGGGGGAAAGTTCGCAGATGAGATCGGAAGAAAGAAAACTTATATGATTGCACAAACTTGTGCAGCAATGAGTCTGTTACCATGCGCATTTGTTAAAAACCCTGCAATTGTAGTCGCAATGCTACTGATTTCTACCATGTTTCATGGTGCGGTCAGACCGGCCATGAATGCAATCATCATGGACATGCTGCCACCGGAAAAAAGACAGCAGGGCTTCTCTCTTCAATATCTTGGAATTAATATCGGTGTGGCTTTGGGGCCTGTTGTTGCCGGTTTTCTGTTCTACAATTTCTTACCCTTGCTTTTCATCGGGGATGCTTTGACCTCTTTCATTGCATTAGTTTTGATCGGCAAAAACGTGAAGGAAATAAAGCCTGAGGAAATGAAGCAGACAGTGTATACTCATGAGGAGAAGGAGGAGAAGGGAAATACCTTCGAAGCCTTAATCAAACGTCCGCATATTGTATTCTTTTTATTAGCTTATATTCTATATTCCTTTGTTTATACACAACACAGGTTCTCACTTCCCTTAACGACAGATGCAGCTTTTGGTGAGAGCGGAGCAAGCAAATTCGGGCTGCTGATGAGTATTAATGCATTTACGGTGCTGTTTTTGACAGTAGGGATTACTTCTGTTACGAAACGTTTTAAACCCTTGGTAAATATCACAATTGCAGGCTTGTTCTATGCTTTGGGCTTTGGTATGCTGGGGTTAGTAGACAGTTTCCCGTTATTTATCCTATCTACGGTTATCTGGACAGTTGGTGAAATCCTCGTGGTTACGAATTTCGGAGTATATATGGCAGATAACAGTCCCAGTAATTTCAGGGCACGCTTTAATGCCATCGGTTCTCTGAGCTGGTCTGTCGGAGGAGCGCTTGGAACCTCAATTGCAGGGAAATTCATCAAGGAGACCGGATTACATAATATCTGGCTAATGGTCTTTGTCTTATCCGTCTGTGGTGTGATTGGTATGTATGGTATTTATATAATAGGCAGAAGAAGGAGTCATTTGAAAGAAAAGTTTTCTGCTGAGGAGGTTACCGCGGAGGAAGAGGTAGCATAAATACGATAGGGTAAATAGCTGTACATATTAACTCCCGATTATCTGAAATCACAAAGGGCAGGGCTGCTTGCTTGGCAGACCTGCACCCCTTTTCCTTCTATCATTATTAAAATGTCAAAAGGCGTACATTTTCAGATACATTATATTGCAATTGTAAGCTTGCTTACATATCAATATAGTGTATCAACACATTATGAAAAAGGAGGTTTACCTTATGCAGAATGCATATGGTAAGCCTTTTTTGTTTTGTAAGCTTGGTATTCCAACAGTCAAAAACCGCATTATTACGTTCGTACGTTATGCAGATGATATTGCTCTGCTAGCAAAGAGCGAAAGAGCTGCAAAGAGACTTCTGGAACAAGCACGAACTATCTTTAAGGGATGCTTAAGCTGACCGTAAGCAAATATAAATATCGTATGGTCAGAGTGTTTGCAATCCGAAATTGGTTATATTAAATATTAAATAAATTTTAATAATACTTGCAATTATATAACACATGTTATATAATGCATATTATGTAACACGTGTTATTTAAATTAAGGGGGGTGAACAATGGGTCCGAATATAAAATTTACCAGAGAACAAATTATAGATGCTGCTTTTGAAATAGCCAAAGTAGAAGGAATTGATAAGATATCTATGAGAAAAATCGCAGAGAAAACAGGGAGTTCTGTCGCTCCTATCTACGTTAATTTTAAAAACATTGATGAGCTCAATGAAGCTCTGATAGAGAGGATTGCTAAGATTAGCCAACAGCTATTGGTAGAAGAAAATACCGGCAATCCCTTCTATGATATGGGTAGCGCAAGTCTTAGATTCGCTTTGGAGTATAGCGTTATTTTCAAGGATATCGTGACGAAGGGTAGTAAATACCTGCAAGATTATGATGAGACAATGCTGCCGGTTTTAATTGGAGAGATGAGAAAAGACCCGGAGCTAAAGGAGTTTAACGAAAGCGAGCTGCGAACCATCTTTCTAAAAATGAGAATATTCCAAATGGGTCTTTCAATGATGGCGGCGAATGGCTCACTACCCAAAGAGTTTGACAGACAGGAGATGTTGAAGCTATTATCCGATACCGCTGATGATATATTAGCGTCAGCAAGATTAAGGAGGGCAGGAAGCAATGAATAATAATAAAAATATAGCCGTTCATAATATTTACATTTTTGCTTTCTTTGTTTTAATCAGCGGATGGTTAGGGGTGCTTTTGGATTCTATTCTTGTTACGCAGCCCCAAGGGGATACACTCGGTATGGGTGTGTGGCTGGTTATGCCATTACTAACTGCGTTACTAATCATATTATTTTCAAAGGGGATCTGGAAGGAGCTTGGCATGAAACCGAATTTCAAAGCTAATTTGAAATGGTACTTGGTTTCTGTTCTGATTTTTCCGGTAGTTACTTTTCTTGTCATGCTGATTGGAGTTGCAGCAAACTGGATCGACTTATCAATGTTTAATACAAAAACATTTATACTGACCTTTTGCCGTACTTTACTTGTTAATTTAATTATAGACATCTTTGAGGAAACGGCCTGGCGCGGTTTTCTTACTTCTCAGTTGATTAAGTTGAAGCTGAGTGATATCAAGCTATACCTCATCGTTACTTGTATATGGAGCTTTTGGCATCTCCCCTATTATCTGGTGTTCTTACCGGAAGCTGATATCAGAGCAGTTATGCCTGTTGGCCGTGTTGTATACATATTCATAGCTTTTACAACATTTTTTTCCTGGACCATCATGTTTACTGAAATATTTAGAGTAACGAAATCGGTATGGCCATGCGTTATTTTACATATGATAGAGGATTCCCTGATCAATCATTTGGCGATATCCGGATATATCAATATTGCCTCCGGTCGTGAAATTCTTATTTCGCCAATTAACGGTGCCCTTGCTTCCATCCTATATATTGCTGTTGGTTTAGGAATAAGAGCTTATAGGCTAAGGCAGATAAAATAGATCAGTGAATACCCTCTTCCTTTCTGGGAGGGAAGTTCTGGTCAGAAATCACAAAGGGCAGGGCTGCTTGCTTGGCAGACCTGCACCCGAGGAGAAGATATATGAGTTACTAGACAGTTCATAGCATGTTGCATAAGAAGGCTTTCATCATTGATTAGGCATTCGTTAGCTGCTTATCCTCATCTGCTTCTTTGACAATATCTTCGAGTACATTGATGAGATCGTGAATGCTATACAGCTGAACATCCCGTTCCAATATAGCATTTTTTAAATCAATGGAGAGCGTCTCGAACTTATCCTTAATTTCGGGTGCTACATAGGACATACGATCACCTTTTCCTTCTTTCAATATTTGATTAAAATGTCAAAAGTGCACATTTCCAGATACATTATATTGCAATTGTAAGCTTGCTTACATATCAATATAGTGTATCAACACTTTAGAACAAAGTGTCAGCCCGCTGACACTTTCGCGCCCGAGCGGATTGCGAAGCAATAACTTCCGAACGCTTATGCAATAAGCGTTTATTCGCTGAGGTGCGCATCCCAAAGCGAACTTGTTCGCTA
>JAEZGK010000103.1 GCA_023437365.1 Bacillota bacterium | reverse complement strand
CATCCTGCCGATATTGTTTGTCATAATCGAACATAAATGTTCGCTTCTGTTCAAACAATATCGACAAGCTGTCCGGCAAACAGTGCATGACGAGATGCCTGTATCCTTACTCTGGCTATCAGAGTGTTTTGCAACAGCCCCTTCTTTACTTATGTAATGGAGGAAATTGCGTCCTATTACATAAAAACGCTCCGCATAGCGAACAAGTTCGCTTTGTGATACACACTTTAAAAATACTACTTGACACATTATACTATGTATAATATAGTATACGATATAAGGAGGTATGAAATGGATATTCAGTTAAAGAAAGGGTTATTAGAGTTTTGCGTACTTGCCGTTCTTAACAAATCCGACTCCTATGGTTATCAGATTATTAAGGATATATCAACCTGTGTTGAAATATCTGAATCAACGCTGTATCCGATATTGAAGAGGTTAGAAGCCGATTCTTACCTGAAGACATATTCTGTGGAGCATAACAGTCGATTGAGAAAATATTATCAGATTACCAGTGAGGGAAAAGAATATATGAAGGATTTTCTTGATGAATGGCAGCAAGTAATGAAAATTTACAATTTTATTGAAGGAGGGTACGATCATGAATAAAGCAGAATTTTTAAAATCACTGGATGCTGATTTGCAAAATATGAATGCTGCTGAAAAGAAGAAATATCTTATCTATTATGACGAAATGATCTCAGACTATGTTGAAAATGGAGTCGCGGAAGAGGAGGCTGTGAATAAAATCGGAACTCCTGCAAAAATTGCTAAGGAACTTTTAGAGGATTATGACAGTGTGAAGTTTAATCTGCCTACTACCGGGAGTCGCATGCTAAACATAACACTCACCATTATTGGGTTCCCGTTATGGGGAAGTGTATTACTGGCGATTGCATTATTAGTATTATCAATTTATGTATTAATCTGGTGCGTCCCTTTTGCTACAGCGGCAGGGTGTGTCGGTTTATTTTCAACTGCTATAATCGGTATCGCTGGATCACCTTTTATTATGGCGAAAAGTATTTCGATTGGAGTGATGCAATTGGGGTTAGGAATTGCGTCCATCGGATTAGCGGTATTGTTGGGAATAGCTTCAATCTACTTATCGAAGAAATTTGTTCAAATCACGAAGAAATTTAATGCAAAATTAGTGGCTCTCTTTCAAAAGAAGGTGGTGATACGATGAAAATTAAAAAATTCAAAAGAAAATGTATTAGTGTGAGTCTCGCATTAATTCTTACAGGTGCATTGATCACAGCTGTCGGATTTGGAACAGCCGGTTTTAACTATAATACAGTCAAGGAAAAGAGCATCAACGCGGGTTGGTACCAAACGATCCATATCAAGGGGGATAATATCTGGTATGGTCTTGACTTGGGTAATAATGTTCATCTATTTAGTATAGGTTATTCAGAATGAGATGATACGGAAGGAAGGGGAAACAAATCCTTAAGTACTTTCTGCGATTATCAATAAGGGACTGCTGTAAATATAAAATATCTGTTATTTATCATCGGTCCCTTATATTTAGTGAATTTTGAGGCTTACAGCAGAGCTTTCAGCTCTTCATAATCAGCCACCACGTAGGTGGGTTGGAGTGAGGTTTCATTTTTAAGCTGTTTCGGATTGTACCAGCAGGTATCAGCTCCGAAATTCACTCCACCTAGTATGTCAGAGCTTAAACTGTCCCCGATGACTAACACCTTACTTTTATCCGAAAAGTGCATTTGTTGTAGAGCATATTCGAATATGCCGGGATTGGGCTTGGCAATCGATACTTCTTCGGATATCACAATTGTATCAAAATATTTTGCTATCCCGGATTTTCTGATTCTTTTATTCTGCACGAGACTTAATCCGTTGGTCACGATACAGAGCCTGTAGGACGAGCTTAAGCTTTCAATCAGCTCTTCGCAGCCGCCATACAGGAAGCTGGCATCACCCAGATGCTCCATATAGACATGAGCCATTTCTTTCTCATCGAAGCTCAATTTTAACTGATTCACAAATCTTCTGAACCTTTCTGTTTTTAGTTTCTCCTGTGTAATCAATCCCTGCTCGAACTCTTTCCAAATAGCTTCGTTTACTTCATGATATATTATAAAATGATAATTCTCATCATAGTCTATGTTGAATTGAAGCATTGTGTTTTTGAAGGCTTCTTTTTCTGATTTTTTAAAATCAAATAAGGTCTCATCTGCATCGAAGATTAGAACTTCATATTTCATAAGTATGCTCCTATATTCTAATATCGTTTTTGTCCTTACTTTACGAGGACTTCCTAATAATTATTGAGTTTATCATAAGCTAGGAGGAAAGGAAAGTATATTCTTCCCAAAATGGATAGATTGGCTTTTTCTGTAACTGAAAAAGCTTCAGTCATGCGTCTGTTACATGGACTGAAGCTTTGGCTCAAGCATTGTTCTTCTCCTTCAATAGGATTCTATGAATGCTTTTGATGGATAGGTAGTACTCCTCAGCCAGAACAGAGGCACTGGAGCCGGATCTGTATTTTCTGTAGATTTCACGGTCTCTTTGCCGAATCTGTCTTTTGGTATCGGTATTCTCTCCCCATTCCTTGTGATTCTCCGCTTTTTTCGGAATATAAAGATACTGTCCCTGCGCATATTCCTGGACAAGTGCCAGAAGCTCCTGCGGAAGGACGAATTCTGCTTTCTGATAGCTCATTTTGCTCCTCCTAAATAGTAAAATTTCAGGATTATGCAAAGGCTATACAATTCTATTTAATATTTAAATGATTGCGATAGCCTCTGCTACGCAATTTTAACTAATCTAGTCATAAAACCCAAAGCCCCTTTCGTCTTCAGAAGGTAAATACTACCCCTGCCCTAATAATTGTTATGTTACAAAAACATAGTACCATAATGTGATCGTGTTTTCCATTAAAATGTAACACCTTACTGACATAAACAGGTTTAAAAAGTCCTGGAATACTGATATTAAACTGTAAAAAAGGTGCTGAGTCTCTACAGCGGTTGACCGGGGAAGAGCTCAGCACCTTTATAATTTCAGAAATTGGTTTTGCAATTTATGCGAGTGTTACATTAACAGCCTGCATTCCGCGCTGACCCTTCTCTAAGTCAAAAATAACCTTCTGACCTTCCTCTAAGGTCTTGAAACCCTGAGATGCGATACCGGAGAAATGTACGAATACATCCTCGCCACCGTTATCGTTGGTGATGAAACCGAATCCTTTTTGTGCGTTAAACCACTTTACTGTACCTTTGTTCATGTAAGATACCTCCTAGATAAAATATTATTATAGTATTTTGATGTTATAAAAAAATCACATATTTTCGTAAATCATCAAACTTGTAATGACTTACAAAAATATGTGAGATCATACAGGACTTCTAAAATACTTACTATAGATTAACACATTCTTTTGGATTTGTAAAGTGTTATTTTCAAATTTTGTAAAACCTGGGACCGTCGGAAAGAAAGCTTCCTATGGACAAGTGATAAACGAACGGTCCCCAAAGTGATCAGGCAAAACCGAAGTATCGCAGGATACCCTGATAGATACCATAAGCGAATTGAGGCTGCATATCACGCAGCTTCTGCGCATCCGAGGTATTGGTAAGGTAACCGAGCTCTATCAGTAAAGCTGGCATCTGAGTCCGACGTAGTACATATAGGATAGGATTGACACGAATACCGTTATTATTAGTGCCAACAGCCTGTATGATGCCAGTCATGATATGCTGAGCCAGCCATTCTGCCTGCGTTCCATAACGATAAAGGTAGATTTCCGTTCCGTTCACTGCCGGGTTAGGATTTGAATTACAGTGAATACTGATGAAGTAATTTGCAGGCCAGGAATTAGCCTGTTCAACCCGCAGCCTCAGGCTGGAAGCATTGGAGGTTCCGACTACTGTGGTCGGAGTCGGTCTGGATAATCTGACTTCAAAACGGGGGTCGCTACTAAGAAGCGCTGCCAGATCGATACCTACCTGATAATTGATATCCTCCTCACGCAGACCGTTTGCAAAGGCTCCGGCATTCGGAGAACCGGTAGGGTTATGCCCCTGATCTATGAAAATTCGTATTGCCAAAGCGATGACTTCCTTTCCATATAGCTATTATCATCATATTCCCTGAGAAATAAGATGTTACAACTTTCGTATAGTAAATCAACGCGGTCCATGCTATACTTATAGATATTAATTCTTTGAGGAACAAAACATGAATAGGAAAATGGAAAAACTAAAAAAGAATAGGATTATATCTGTTGCCTCTATCAGCAGCATCGCAGTAGGAGCCCTTCTTATTGTACTGGGAATGGCATATTATAAGCATCAGATTTCACGACTGGGTATCACTGAGGCTACTACATACCAGGAATATAAATATCATTTTGCCATAGTAACCGAGAATGGGGACGCTGAATATTGGAACGAGATTTATCAGGGGGCGTTGGAACAGGGCAAGGAAAAGAATGCCTATGTGGAAAAGCTCGGAAGTAATTTATCAATTTCCTATCCTCTGGCAGATATGATGAGAATTGCAATTGCTTCTCAAGTGGACGGTATCATTCTGGAGCCGGGTGGGGATGATGCGATCGCGGATCTGATTAATGAAGCAAATGCAAAGGGAATACCGGTTGTTACGGTACTTAAGGATGTCCTGCCTACAGATACCAAAATGACTACTGTAAATCGAATCAGCTTTGTAGGTATTAATAATTACAATCTTGAGCAGGAATATGCAAAACAGGTAGCGGAGGTTATCAAAGAAGGCAGAAAAAACATTATGGTATTGATGAATGATAACAGCTCGGATATGGGACAAACCATGATCTATTCAAGTATACATAAGATGACGGAAAGTCATAAAGTTAATGTTGAGTCTGCAGCGGTTAATTCAAAAAGTGCCTTCAGTTCTGTAGAGGATATCAGAAATATCGTTATGGATAAAACCAATCCTCCCGATGTTCTGGTTTGCCTGAATGAGGTCGATACACTTGGCGCCTATCAGGTAGTCAGGGATTATAATAAGGTTGGAGATATCGATATTATCGGATATTATGATTCGGAGATTATTTTGCGTGCGATTGAGATGAATATCGTTCATTCCACAATGACTTTTGATGCTCACGAGATGGGTGTGAATTGTGTGGAGGCTCTTTCGGAATATATCACGACCAAGAATGTCAGTGATTATTATCCTGTCTATATCGGCGTAATCAGTACTAAGAATGTAGAGGATTATCTGAGAAAAGAAGAACTGGAAGCAACCCAGGAGGCAGAGAAAAAGTAATGCCGCAGAATACTTCGCAGTATGTGAGGAAATTAAGAATGAAATCAGATGAGAAAAAAGGTTCCATACGGAAAAGGCTGGTACTCGTATTTGCATTTTCCTCTGCAGTCGTCTTCTTCGTCAATATGTTTATGTATGCGAATATCAATAAATCCATCGGAACCATAGACGAGGTCTATCAGAGCAATGTCGGACTCAATGATCTGCTGGATGCTTTGAGCAATGTTCAGGATTATGTATACGAATATCTGAATACAGGCAGCTCTGATTCCCTGGAGAATTATTACCGCGGTGATGAGGCCTACAGAAGCATGATTAATGATATGAACGGCAGAATCATTGATAATGATGTCAGTATGACTCAGAAAAATATCAAGAATATGTCGGAGACCTATCTGACCATCCTGTCAGATACGGTGGATGCCAAGCGCGGACGGAATGTGAAAAAGTATAAGCCAAAATATGAAGAGGCGACCCGGATGTACAATTATATCTATACGTATATCAACAGCCTGAATAATGCACAATTCCAGAATAATTCCGTAAATTATGAAAAACTTCTGATCGCACTCAGATATCTTGAAGTGATCAGTACTGTGGTACTGCTCGTTATTACCTTATTCAATATCGTACTGATTATCGTAGTGACAAGGAGTATCACCGGTCCTCTGATGCGGTTGACGAAGGCGGCTTATGAGGTGGCCAGCGGTAATTTCGAAGTCGATCTGGTTCATGTGGATTCCTCCGATGAGGTGGAAATCGTAACAAAGGCCTTTAATAATATGATTGTCAGCATCCATCAATACATCATCCAGACGAAAGAAAGCATGGAGCTGGAAAGCAAAATGATGGAAAAAGAGCTTATGATGACGAATCATCTCAAGGATGCACAGCTGAAATACCTTCAGGCGCAGATTAACCCACATTTTCTATTCAATACACTGAATGCGGGTGCCCAGCTTGCAATGATGGAGGGAGCGGATAAGACCTGCCTTTTCATTGAAAATATGGCGGATTTCTTCCGCTTTAACATGAAAAGCTTCGATCAGGATTCTACCATTCGGGATGAGATTAAACTGGTGGACAGCTACATCTATATACTGAATGTAAGATTCTCGGGGGGGATTCATTTTTATAAGGATATTGATGAGACGCTTCTGGATGTCCGGGTACCCAGTATGATCCTGCAGCCCGTTGTGGAGAATGCGGTGAATTATGGAATTCGAGATATAGAATATGAAGGAAAGATTTTCTTAAGTGTATTCCTATCCGAGGATAATATCGCTATCACGATCTATGATAATGGTGCAGGTATGGAGCAGGAAATTATAGAGCGCATCATGAATGCCAAGCTGGAGGACAGTGCTGCTTTGAAGGAAAGGGTGATTACCAAGGATTCGAATGGCATCGGGCTCGGCAATGTAATCAACAGACTTAGGCTTTTTTATGACAGGGAAGATATATTTACAATCGAAAGTGAAGGAAAGAATAAAGGAACCACGGTAACAATCCATATACCAAAGTACTTTATGAAGGATGAATAGCTATGTATAAGATAATGCTTGCGGATGATGAAGGAATTGTGATCGATTCTTTAAGGTTTATTATTGAAAAGAATTTTGGCGGCAGTTGTGTAGTAGAGCATGCCACGACTGGTCGGAGTGTAATTGAACTGGCGGAGAAATTCAAGCCTGACATTGCGATCATGGACATTCAGATGCCTGGAATCAACGGCATTGAAGCCATGAAGGAAATTCGTAAAACCAACAGTTCCGTGCTATTTATCGTGATGACAGCCTATGATAAGTTTAATTATGCCAAGGAAGCCATTAACCTAGGTGTATTGGAATACCTGACAAAACCGGTCAACCATACAGTAATTGTAAAAGTGCTTCAAAAGGCCATGGATATCATCGAAGAGGACCGGAAGAAGCGGAGCAATGACTTAATGATCCGGGAAAAGCTTGAAATTGTCGTTCCGATTATTGAAAGCGATTTTATCTATGCTGCAATATCGGGTGATGATCTGACCAGAAATGAAAGTAATTTCAGAAACCTTCTGGGCATTAATGAGCAGTACGGGATGATGCTGGTCATGGAATTCGGTGATTCTATTGAGGACGGTATGCTGACAAACCCTGTGGGTGTCAGTGTTAAGGCACAAGCCTTTTATCCTGTGATCCGGGAGAATCTAAAGGAGGATTTTGTCTGTATCGTCGGACCGATTATGGTGAATAAAATCGTGATTTTTCTTCCCTGTGACAGGCCTCAGCTGGAATACGATGACAGAACCCAATTGATAGAACGGCTGAGGAAGCTGGTCAGGGATCTGACTATGAAGCTCGATGTTCAATTTAAAGTGGGGATCGGTTCTGTTACCCCATTAGGTCACCTGAGTGAATCCTATAAGGAGGCTTTGAGCGTATCCCGTAACAGCAAGGGCAGGGTGGTTCATGTGAAGGATCTCCCGATCGGCTGTGAATATGAGGAAGATTATCCGATTGATATAGAGAAGACGCTATTTGAACGAATTGAGAAGGGCAATCTGGAGGGAACAAAGGCGGAAGCAAACAACTTCTTCGACTGGATGATTGAGCATTATGCTGACTGTGAGATGGATATTAAGCTGAAGGTATTGGAATTTATTCTATTTGCCGAACAGCGTGCATTTTTAAGCGGTGGCATGACTTATTACTTTAGATACCGAAAGGACTATCTGTCAACTTTAATACAGATGGACAGCTACGATCAGCTCAGGAAGTGGTTCCTGGACAAGATTCTGGAAGCCTGCCGTAACATTATTAATAAGAGGGAAGAGCAGACCAGTGGAATGATAGCTAAAGCAAAAGCATTTATTGAGGAGAATTTTAGCAAGGATATTTCTCTGGATGATGTATCCAGAAATGTGGATATCAGTCCATACTACTTTAGTAAGCTGTTCAAGGAGGAGACAGGAGAGAATTTCATTGAATATCTCACCAATATAAGAATTGAAAGAGCGAAACAGCTTCTTTTGAATAAAGAAATCAGTATTAAGAGCATCTGTGCGACAACCGGATATAGTGACCCAAATTATTTCAGCCGTATTTTCAAGAAGCAGGTGGGAATAACACCTACTGAGTATAGGGAGAAAAACTAAAGTAATGGTGATATGTAATCTAAGTCAAATCTGGGAAAATGGGTGATGAGAATGAAAAGGATTATAATTATGGGAATAGTGTTTTCCGTCCTTCTGAGTCTGAGTGGCTGTAATCAGAAAGACGAGGACACCAAGGACACGGATGTAAAGGAACATAAAATCCAGATCGGATTGTCCTTTGATTCCTATGTTATTGAACGGTGGACCAGGGACAGAGAAGTATTTGTATCTACAGCTCAGGATTTGGGCGCAGAAGTGAATGTCCAAAATGCCAATGGAGAGATTGAGGAACAGATCTCTCAGATCGAATATCTGATTGACAAGCATATGGATGTTATAGTAATTGTGGCAGTGGATTCCGAGGCCTTGAGCGATGTGGTCAGAAAAGCAAAGGATGCTGGAATTAAGATTGTGGCGTATGATCGGCTGATCCGAAATGCGAATGTAAATCTGTATATTTCCTTTGATAATGAGCAGGTCGGAAGGCTCATGGGCCAGGCATTGGTGGATCGGGTGCCGGAGGGCGGAAATATCGTTACCATATTCGGACCCACCTCCGATCATAATGTGGTTATGATGGAACAGGGCTTCCAGGATGCGATGAAGGGGCATGATCTAAATGTCATCTACTCATGGAATGCCAAAGGATGGGTGGCAGAGGAAGCTTACGGTGCGATGAATGAGGCTTTTAATAAAACAAAGGATATCGACGGAGTCCTGTGCGGTAATGATAATCTTGCAACGCAGGCCGTACTTGCTTTAGCAGAGAACCGTATGGCCGGAGAGGTTGTTGTAACAGGTCAGGATGCGGATCTGGTTGCCTGTCAGAGAATTGTCGAGGGAACACAGACCATGACGGTATATAAACCGGTAGATAAGCTGGCTAAGGCTGCAGCGGAATACGCTGTTAAGCTTACTAAGGGAGAAGATATCGGTGTGAGTGAAACCATAGATGACGGGAAAAATGCTGTTCCGTATGTGAAGCTACAGCCGATTGCGGTGACAAAGGATAATATCCGAAAGGAGATCATTGATGGCGGCTTCCAGAAAGAAGAGGATGTATATCTGAATGTGCCGACGGGAGTGACGGAGTGAGTGTTCAGACTGTATTATTTCATCATGCTTCCTACAGCTACCATATAAAAGAAGGATCGGAGACCGATCCTTCTTTTTTCATTAAAACAGCCTAGAACTAGGACATAATTGTCTTTTGGATAGCATTATATTGCGATAGAATGATTTTAGCATGTTATTATTCCCATTTTAAAATAAAAATATACAGTTCATTGCAAGTTAATCCTATTTTATCTATGTTATTATCTTAATGTAGTAATTAACAATAAACTTTTTGGGAGGATTTATTTATGAAGAAAAAGTTATTAGCAGTTTTATTGTGCATCGCACTCGTTTCCTCATTCATGGTTGGATGTCAGGGAGCTGATGGCGGTAAGCAGAAGGTTGGCGTTGCAATGCCTACTAAGGATTTACAGCGTTGGAACCAGGACGGTGACAACATGAAGAAGTCACTGGAAGAGGCTGGTTATACAGTAGACTTACAGTATGCTAACGATGACGTTGCTACTCAGGTTTCTCAGATTGAGAACATGATTACCAGCGGCTGTGACGTATTGGTTATCGCTTCTATCGATGGCGGTTCTTTAGGTACAGTATTAGCAGAAGCTAAGGATAAGAAAATCCCCGTTATCGCTTACGATCGTCTGATCATGGATACGGATGCTGTTTCATACTATGCAACCTTTGATAATTACATGGTTGGTACCATTCAGGGTAAATACATAGCTGACACTCTGGATCTTGAAAACCAGGCTGGTCCTTTCAATATCGAGTTATTCACAGGTTCACCTGATGATAACAACGCTCGTTTCTTCTTCGGCGGCGCTATGGATATCTTAACACCTTATATA
Organism: Bacillota bacterium; assembly: GCA_023437365.1. Taxonomy (GTDB): domain Bacteria; phylum Bacillota; class Clostridia; order Lachnospirales; family Lachnospiraceae; genus Mobilitalea. The sequence goes on along the minus strand of JAEZGK010000103.1, from coordinate 247,530 downwards.
GAGAGTGGTAAGTTAAATGTAGTATCCGGTCAGAAGTCCTTTGAAGAGGTTGCTACTCCCGGCTGGAAGACAGAAGAAGCTCAGAAGAGAATGGAGAACCTGATCACAGCATATTATGCTGATGGAACAAAGCTTGATGCAGTACTTTCTAACAATGACTCCTGTGCAATCGGTATCACCAACGCTTTAGTTAATGCTGGTTATACAAAGGATAATTTCCCGATCTTAACCGGTCAGGACTGCGACATCACTTCCACAAAGAACATTATTGCTGGAATTCAGTCAATGTCAATCTTTAAGGATACCCGTACTTTAGCTAAGAAGGTTGTTGAGATGGTTAACGCTATCTTAACCGATAAGGAAGTTCCCGTTAACGATACCAAGACCTATGATAACGGTACAGGCATCATTCCTTCTTACCTTTGTGAGCCCGTATTTGCAGATATCAACAATTATAAGGAATTATTAATTGACTCCAAGTACTATACTGAGGATCAGTTAAAGTAATCAACATTCAAAAAGGGAGTGTTGTAGCATGGGATACTAACTGCAACACTCCTTTTATTAAATCATGAACACGCATTATGTTCATGATTTAATAATGCCCATGTAAGATAACGGCTGTTGTGCAGGCGGCCGGCATTATTATGTATACCAAATATATATAGGAGGGGTTCTATTGGCAGCAATATTGTTGGAAATGAAAAATATTACCAAACGCTTCCCCGGAGTCATAGCATTAGATAACGTTAACCTTCAGGTTGAAGAAGGTGAAATCCATGCACTTGTTGGCGAAAATGGGGCTGGAAAGTCCACTTTGATGAATGTTCTCAGCGGAATTTATCCTCATGGAAGCTATGAAGGAGAAATCCTTTATCAGGGAGAGGAATGCAAATTCAATGTGATAAAGGACAGTGAAGAAAAGGGCATTGTAATTATACATCAAGAGCTGGCGTTGGTTCCTTACATGACGATTGGCGAGAATATGTTTCTTGGTAACGAGCGAGGCTCAACCACCAGAATAAACTGGGAAGAGACTTATCATAAAGCAGATGAATTGCTTGCTACTGTAGGTCTGCATGAATCCTCGAGAACCTTAATTAAGGATATCGGTGTGGGTAAGCAGCAGATGGTAGAGATAGCAAAGGCACTTGCCAAAAATGTAAAACTTTTAATTTTAGATGAACCCACTGCATCCTTAAATGAAGCGGATTCCCGCAAATTATTGGATTTGTTGCTTCAGTTTAAGAAAGAGGGTCTGACTTCGATTATTATTTCTCATAAACTAAATGAGATTTCATATGTAGCAGATAAGATTACAATCATCCGAGACGGTGCGACCATCGAGACCCTGGATAATTCCATGGAAGTCAAGGAGGAGCGTATCATTAAAGGAATGGTTGGACGTACCTTAACTGATCGGTTCCCGAAAAGAGATAATATTTCTATTGGCGAGACTAATCTTGAGGTAAAGAATTGGACTGTATTCCATCCGCTTTATACCGAGCGTAAGGTAGTGGATAATGTATCACTCCATGTACGTAAGGGAGAAGTCGTAGGTATCGCCGGTCTGATGGGTGCGGGACGTACCGAGCTGGCCCTGAGTATCTTTGGTAAAAGCTATGGAGTGGATATCTCCGGAACGTTAATGCTGAATGGCCAGGAGGTCAAGCTGAATAACTCCCGTCAGGCAATTGAGAAGAAGCTCGCTTATATCACAGAGGACCGTAAGGGGGACGGGCTGGTACTTAGTAATCCGATCCGTGTCAATACAACACTGGCCAGTATGAATAAGGTCAGCAAAAATAATGTAATTGACAGTCATTTGGAGGTTGCGGCAGCGAATATGTACATAGAGAAGCTTAAGACAAAATGTACATCTCCGGAACAGACAGTCGGCAACTTAAGCGGTGGTAACCAGCAAAAGGTATTAATTAGTAAGTGGATGTTTGCAGATCCTGATATTATGATACTTGATGAACCTACCCGTGGTATTGACGTAGGTGCGAAATATGAGATTTACTGTATTATCAATCAGTTAGTAGCTGAGGGTAAATCAATTCTTATGATTTCCTCCGAATTACCTGAACTCCTCGGTATGTGCGATCGTATCTATATCATGAACGAAGGTAAAATGGTAGGTGAGGTTAGCCGAGAAGAAGCTACTCAGGAGCTTATCATGGGACAAATACTAAAATCAAGTAAAGGAGTATAACGATGGATAAAGCAATGGAAATCTTAAAAAAGAATACAATGATTTTTGCACTGGTTGTAGTTACAGTATTCTTCGCAATAACAACAGGCGGAACATTGATTGTTCCTCAGAATGTTACAAACCTGATCTCACAGAACGGTTATGTCGTTATACTGGCAGTTGGTATGCTGATGTGTATTCTGACCGGCGGTAATATCGATCTATCCGTAGGATCTATCGTGTGTTTGATAGGTGCTATTGCAGGTACTTTAATTGTTAATAAAGGGATGAATAACTGGCTGGCGATTATTATCTGCTTGGCTGTAGGTATTTTGGTTGGTGTAATCCAGGGTTATTGGATAGCATATTTAAGAATACCGGCCTTCATCGTAACGCTTGCCGGCATGCTATTATGGAAGGGCGTTGCATTAATCGTTCTGCAGGGATTAACGATATCACCTTTCCCGAATAACTATCTGGTTTTATTCAATAGTTATGTACCGGATCCTTTTCATGGAAGCATCAATATTATCACTATTATTGTTGGTTTCATCGTATGTGTGATCTATATTGCAGCAAAGTTGATATCCAGAGTTAACAAGAAAAAGAAAGGGTATCAGTTGGATTCCTTAGTTTCTGAATTGTCCCAGGTGGTTGTAATCTGTGCGGTAGTAATCGCATTTTCCTTCTCCCTGGCTAACCATAAGGGCATTCCTTCCATCCTTATTTTACTGGGTGTTATCGTATTGATTTATACCTACTATACTACAAAAACCGTACCAGGACGTTACCTGTATGCAATGGGCGGGAACGAGAAAGCAGCTAAGCTATCCGGTATCAATACCAACAGAGTGTTGTTCTTCGCTTATGTGAATATGGCATTCCTTAGTGCTGTAGCAGCTCTAGTCTGTGTTGCACGTTTTAACTCCGCAGCTCCTACCGCCGGTGTGAACTACGAAATGGATGCAATCGCTGCTTGTTATATCGGTGGTGCTTCTGCTTACGGTGGTATCGGTTCTGTTCCCAGAGTTGTAATCGGTGCGATTTTTATGGGTGTCATCAATAACGGTATGTCCATCATGGGTATTGACAGTAACGTACAGAAGGTTGTTAAGGGTGCCGTATTGCTGGCTGCTGTAACCTTCGACGTATTATCCAAGAAGAAGAGCAAATAATAGCAACATAGTATATTTATTCTGATGCACATGACAAATGTGAGAATTGAATTAATCAAGCTTATCAGTTTTGACTTAGACTCCTATATGTATTTTAGGGGCGGGGGGCTTTGTAAAATAATGAATCATCATTATTTTACAAAGCCTCTCGCTCTTTCCTTGTGAATTATTTCTTTTAATTTGGAAACAATGTGATTATTGATATTTCATATAAATACAGGAGGACATCATATGAAAGTTAAAGCTGTTATTATTACGCTATTATTAATTGTGGCTCTATTCTCTGGGTGCACTAAGAAATCCAATACCAATAATTCAGCTACAGATCCGACTGCCGGTGCGATGACACCTACGGTAGCTCCAACGACTGCAGCTACAACAGCGCCGACAACAGCGCCGACAACAGCGCCAACAACCGCAGCTACAACAGCACCGACGACAGCACCGGACGCGGTAACCACGGCATCTATCGTAGATACGAACGAAGCTTTTCTGAAGGCAATCAGTAAATCTGGCACCTGGATCATAGCGCTTACGAAGGATTTAACCATCCCTGATCAGGAGCTTCTACTGGAAGGCGAATTCAAAAACGGTAAAAAGGATGACGCCGGCAAGGATCAGATTCAAAGAAAAATCGCCTTGTATACGCAAGACGCAAACAGAAATATTACGGCAAGATTTACTTTGACAGCTCCGAAGCTCATTATTGCCAGTCCTATGGCCAGCATTCAGCATGGAACCTTCAAGGGAGATGTCGTAGTTACGGTGACGGACTTTCAACTAGTTGATGCTACCGTTGATGGTAATGTATATTTTGCTTCAGAAGAGGTGAAAAACTCCTTTAAGATGGATGATAAGAGTAAGATTACCGGTAAGCAGGAAATCCAATAGGTAAAGTAAGGCACAAGATATGCAGGCAATTTCAAAGGGGACGGTTGTAAAATTAGGTACGCCATGATTTTACAGCCGCCTTTTTATTCACGGATTTTACTTTGCTTCATCTGTTTAATCAGTTTGCTGTGGGATGATAATAGTTTTCTTGGACAATACAGGCTTGTTATGGTAGAATCATCGGGTATATACTCATACTGTAGCGCCGCCAGACGGCGGGAGGGAGGATTTATATGAAGGAAGAGCTTGCGAATCTGGATGCGGATTTGAAGGAGCTGTTTGTAGAAGATAAGATTGATGACATGATAGAACTGCTTCAAAATAATGATATGGATACTGTTAAGGAACTGGCTGAATATAACTGGAGCATCATCAAAAAATATTATGAATTGGAGAACTTTGAGCTTCTGTTTGCACATTTTAGGTTTGTAGCCTATACCTGTTTTTTAATTGAGTATGGTCACCAGGCCGGAGTAATATCAGAGGAAGCCTTTGCCATCATGATGCAGGTTTATAATGATATCTATGAAATCAAAAGAAGCCGTGCATAATAATAAATGCGGTATTAGAAACAACAGCTGTAAGGCGCATTTTATTGACAAGACATGAATAAAAATGTAAAATGTGCTACATAGCATATTCAGTTATAAATTATTCTCATTTATGGAGGAAGACATATGAAGCTGGTAATACCTGAGGGTTATCAGGCCGAGATCGATATTAAGGAGACAGAAATCGGCATTAAGTACTGTAAGGACTATTTTGAAAAGGAATTGGCAAAGCAGTTGAATCTCACCAGAGTATCTGCACCTTTATTTGTAAAACCGGAAACCGGTTTGAATGACAATTTGAACGGTGTGGAAAGGCCGGTTAGCTTCGGGGTGAAGGAACAGGATGATGCTGTTGTGGAAATCGTGCATTCCTTAGCAAAATGGAAGAGACTTGCTTTAAAAAGGTATGGCTTCTCGAGAGGAGAAGGCCTTTATACAGATATGAGCGCTATCCGAAGAGATGAGGAAACGGATAATATTCACTCTATCTATGTTGATCAGTGGGACTGGGAGAAAATTATAGACAAAGGTGAACGTAACATAGATACCTTGAAATCGATTGTACAAAAGGTATATACTGCACTGAAAAACACAGAGAAATATATGGCCTCCAAATATGATTATATCAAGGAAATTCTTCCGGAGGAGATTAGCTTTGTGTACTCTCAGGAATTGGAGGATAAATATCCCAACCTGACACCGAAGGAAAGAGAATACATTGCTGCAAAAGAACTGGGAGCTGTATTCATCATGCAGATCGGCGGGGCCTTAGCCTCAGGCGAGCGTCATGACGGTAGGGCACCTGACTATGATGACTGGAAGCTGAACGGTGATATCATCGTATATTATCCGGTTCTTGATATTGCTTTGGAGCTGTCATCCATGGGTATTCGTGTAGACGAGGATTCTCTTGTAGAGCAGCTAATGCTCAGTGATTGCATGAATCGCTCGGAATTACCTTTCCAGAAGGCTTTGATTAACAAGGAGCTTCCTTATACCATCGGTGGTGGTATCGGACAATCCCGAATCTGTATGTTTTACCTCCGCAAGGCTCATATCGGTGAGGTACAGTCCTCGATCTGGCCTCAGGAGGTTCTTGATGAAGCAGAGAAAAAGAATCTGCATCTATTATAGAGTTTAAATCAAAAGGTGTAAAAGAATTTGTTTTTTTTATTATGATTAAATTATCAAAAGGTGCTACGTACTTTTCCTGATACAATATATTGATTTTGTAAGCTAGCTTACATATCAATATATTGTATCAGGAAAGCACCTCTAGCGCTTTTGATAATTTAATCTAAACGAATAGTAGCCAGGGTATGTCATTTGCATCTTTACAAAGCTTTTATATCATACTAACGCATAAGGCGGTGATTCTATATAGTTAATTTGTATCTGATCAGACATGGAAGGCAGAACAGCTCCTTATGCAATGTGGATGTAGAACTGTCTGAGGAGGGACGCTTACAGGCGGAGTTATTACGGGATCGAATTAAGAACTATCATATCGATGCTTTATATTCCAGTAATTTGGTACGTGCAATACAGACAGCTCAGATTGTCAATGAGGCGCTGCAGCTTCCTCATGAAATTCGGGAGGATTTGCAGGAGATTTCCTTTGGACTCTTAACCGGAAAATCGGACGCTTATGTTGCGGAACACTTTTCTGATTTTAAAGAGGAGCAGATGAAGCTGGTGGAGGATATTCCTTATCCTGAGGGCGAAAATGGTACCTCGGTCTATGAACGTGCCATGCCGGTGATTCAGGAGCTTGTTCAGAGCGGTAATAAGAATATTGCGATTATAACCCATGGAGGAACCATCCGGGTGCTGCTGGCTGCACTGTTTGGAAAAAATCAGGCGAGACGGTTCCTATTTGGTGTGTCTCTTGAGAATACCGGTATTACACAATTAGTATATCATCCCGGATATGACAGGTTCTATCTGGAACGCTTCAATGATTTCGCACATCTGGAGGGATATCCGCAGTTGTACCGCAATCATTGGAAAGAATAGATGAAATGGCTGTTGCAGGCTATAGCCTACAATAGCCATATTTAATTCACAATAGGGGGAGAGTATGCAGTTTATTGTAACGGACGGAAGAAATGAGGATTTTGTTATGTTGTGCGGAATGCTGGATGACAATCTGAATGAGCTTGTCGGTGGAGAGAAGCAGAGAGCTCAGTATCACAGCTTCAATACCTTAGAGAAGATCCATGATGTCATCCTGCTCTATGATGATAATAAGCCAATTGGTTGTGCAGCCTTCAGGCATTATGACGAGGGTGTTGCAGAGATGAAACGGGTTTTTCTATATCAGGAGTACCGAGGTAACGGTTATGCCAAGGAGCTGATCAAGAGATTGGAGGAGCGGGCTAAGTCAAAAGGGTATCAGACCCTGATTCTGGAGACGGGAAAACCGCTGACGGCAGCCATGAGATTATATGAGAAGCTAGGTTATCGGATCATAGAGAATTATGGGCAATATAAAGATATGCCATTATCAGTATGCATGAAGAAGGATATTTAATCACCGATCATCGAGGGAGCTGCTGAGAAATATGCTATTGAGCTTAAGGGATGCAGTTATCCTTGCCTTAAGCGGTCAATTGGTATTCTGCAACAGCCCCTTGAATTGTTACAATGACGGACGGGATCGCTTGTTCCTATATGTTGCTATCAAAAGGGAGCAGAATCAGGATGTGTACCGGTAAGACCGTACATTTCCAAAGCTTTCATGGCTTCAATGTCGTCAGGAGTCAAATCAAAGTCAAATATATCGGCATTCTCCTGCATACGTTCTTTTGAGGAGGTCTTCGGCAGAGGCAGAAAGCCATGTTGGATACTCCAGCGTAACAATATCTGTGCGGCTGTTTTGCCATATTTCCGAGCCAATTCCTTTAAAATCGGATGATCCATCTGTCCTTTAATTAAGGGACTCCAGGCTTCCAGAATAATCCGTTTTTCTTTACAGTAGTTCACAGCATCCCTTTGAGGATATTGGGGATGAAGCTCCAGCTGATCCACCATCGGTGCGATGGAAGCAGTTTCCAATAAGGCATCAATATGATGCTCCAGGAAATTGCTGACACCGATGGCTTTTATTTTACCCTCCTGATAGAGTTCTTCAAATGCTTTCCAGGTTCCCTCATTCATTTCTTTCCAACAGTCACGGTAAGCCAGGGGAATCGGCCAATGAATTAAGTATAAATCCAGATAATCAATTCCCAGATTAGACATGGTCATATCGAATTCATTCATGGTTTTCTCATATCCATGGTCCGGATTATCCAGTTTACTGGTGATAAAAAGCTCGCTTCTCTTCAGTCCGCACTCCCGGACCGCTTTCCCTACACTTAGCTCATTTTGATAAGCATAGGCAGTGTCAATGTGGCGATAACCGCAGTCGATTGCAGCCTTTACAATATCCACCGTGCTCTGTGCGTTGGGAAGCTTCCAGGTCCCGAAGCCTACGCAAGGGATTTTGATACCGTTTGATAATACGTAACTATCCTGAATACAATCCATACCTGCCTCCATTCCGCCGCCTTTGGGCAGCATAGGTGTATCTTTATTTTGTGTAAAGGATACCTTATAATATTCATTTTATTACATTATTTTAATATTGCAATCGAAGAAGGGAAAGTATATTATATAATGCTTGTTTCTCCCTCAGAATTATACTATAATACATGACGATAAAGGAAAAGGATAGTGAGCAGTAAGGAGGATGCCTAGTGGATAAGATAAAAGCTGTAATTTTTGATGTGGATGAGACTCTGGTGGACCGTAAAGCGGCACTGATACGTTTATTCGAATATTTTATTGATAAATATTCGGGAGAATATCCCTATGAGGGCACGCGGGAAGAGCTGATCGATTATATGATTGAAATAGATGAGAACGGATACTCGGGACTGGAAAAATTCTTCCGCAAATTACATAAGCGTTGGAACCTGCCTCATTCCACAGAAGAATTTATCAAGGAACGGAATGAAATCTTCGGTGGTCTGACCATTCCATTTCCAGAAATGTTTGAGGTATTGGATACGTTAAAGGGGAGATATAAGCTTGGTATTATCACCAATGGATATTCCTCTGTTCAGAGGGAAAAGATCCGGAAGGTGAATATCACAGAATACTTTGACGATATTATTGTCTCAGGCGAACAGCCCTTTGCAAAACCGGATTCCAGAATATTCGAACTGGCATGCAAAAATCTTGGTGTGAAGACGGAGGAGGCTGTATTCGTCGGAGATTATTACCCGAACGATATCGCAGGGGCACTGAAGGCAAATATAATGCCCATCTGGATCAGCAGCAATCCGGATGAGCATAAGGAATATCAGGGAATCAGAGTGAAATGTCTGAAGGATATTCTTGAATATCTTTAGTAGGAGGGTCTTGGTGTTTCTTCGATCTGTTTCAAAGTAGAGAAAAGATCTCCTGCTGTTATGGACTAAGTGAACTATTCGGGAGAGTAATTGGCTTTTAGCCAGACAGCCACGCCATCCTCAGTGTTGGCTCCGATGACCTGATCAGCCTTTTCCTTAAGGGCTATTACAGCATTTCTTACCGCAAGCTTATGGTCACTGGCTTCAAATAAGGGAAGATCATTAACATTGTCTCCGAAGCATACGACCTGATCCGGTTTCAAGTAAGAGCGCAGAAATTGGACTGCATGATATTTGGAGGCTGCTTTGCTGTAAATCTCCAGATACCAGAGGTCGGGAGAGTAGTTATCCTTATAGAATACACTGTTAAGCTCAGGTATCTGTTGAAGCGCTTTATAAACCGGTTCCAGCTTCTCGAGATAGTCCATAAGGGAGAAATAGATCAAAGGCTCCTCTGCCAGAGAGGAGAAGCTGTCAATCTGTGTGAAGTGCTTTTGGTAAAGCGTTACGCGTTCCTGATAAAAATCGTACAGTGCCTTTGTGTTCAAATCTTCATAATAAGTTGACATGATACCGTCTTTTATTATGTAGGCAAACCCCTTCAATTCATAGGTCTGTATCAAATCAATCAGTCGGCCGATGCTTTCCTTAGGAAGAGTTTCTATCTGAATATAATTATTTTTCTGTAAATCATAGATACATACCCCATTCATCAGTACAATCGGAACGGATACCGGAACATCCTTAAGGATCGCCTTTACGGAGACAATGGATCTGGCAGTAGCTACGGTAAACAACATTCCCTGCTCGATTAAAGCATTTAAAATCCTTATGGTGTTCTGAGACAATTGGACATTCTGCTGCAGGAGTGTTCCGTCCAAATCAGAGATATAGAGTGTTTTCATAATGTTAGCGCCTTTCTGTTAAAATTTAGGTAATCTTGCTTCAAAAGCCTCATATGTATCAATCATTTGATCCATCCAGGTATCGAACTCAGGGTCGGCAATTTGATATTTTGGATGCTGTTCTATGTAGGAGAGTGTTCTTCTGATGCCCTGATCAAACCTCACCGTAGCTTTGTATTCAGGAACCAGTCGTTTTATCTTTGAATTATCAAATAGGACTGTATGTGCCTTATCTCCAAGCAAGCCCCCGGCAAAATCAAAATGTGCTTTTGCCAGTGTTTCTGAGGGAATATGAACCAGCCTTGGCTTCACACCCAGGGCATCACCGATTATTTCATAAATCTGATTCCAGGTAAGACTTTCATCGGAGGTAATCTGCAGTGCTTCACCGATCGCATGGGCATTTCCCATCAATCCGACAAAGGCTTTTGCAAAATCGGTATTATGGGTTAGGGTCCAAAGGGTATTGCCGTCACCGTGGACAATGACTTTCTTTCCTTTCTTAATACGGTCAATTACGCTGTAACTGCCATGATTGCCGTGAATAGCAAGGGGGACGCTGTAATCTCCGTAGGTATGGCTCGGACGAACAATTGTGATGGGAAATCCATTCGTACGATATTGTTCCATCAGATATTCTTCACAGGCAATCTTATTGCGGGAATATTCCCAAAAAGGGTTGGAGAGCGGTGTACTTTCCGTGATCAAGGGATTGGAAAGCGGTTTTTGATATGCTGATGCGGAGCTGATGAAGATATATTGCTTTGTCTTCCCTGTGAACAGTCTCACGTCACGCATCAGCGCATCCACATGATAAGCAATGAACTGGGCTACAACATCAAAGGTCATACCCTTCAGCTTTTCATGAACGTCAGCCTCATCATTGATATCTGCCTCAATCACCTTCACCTTCTCCGGCACGACCTCTGAGCGGTGTCCGCGGTTCAGCAGATAAAGCTCAAATCCGTATTCCGATGCAAGCTTTGTGATGGCAGTACTGATGGTTCCGGTTCCTCCGATAAATAATGCTTTCATCTGTTTTCCTCCCGTTCTGATCAAATGTTCTTGGATTCATTTTATGATTTTTGCAACAGCATCACTGTAAGGCTCCCTGTCATAATCCTCTTTTAGCAGGCCAAAGATATAATAATCAGTCATGACATTGATGATAGCCCCTTTTTTTATGAAGCCTTCCTGAGCAAACCTAAGCTTTTGTGCTACTCTGACGGAGCCGTGATTATCTGCAAAGCAGCGCAGCTGTATTCTGGTCAGTTCTAAAAGTTCAAAGGCAGCCTTGACGACAGCTTGTCCAGCCTCAGGAGCGAAGCCCATACCCCAGTAGTTTTTATTGATACGGTAGCCAATATCAGCCTGTTGCCCCAGCCGAAAATCATAAAGTACGATTTCTCCGATGACCTTATGGGTATCCTTCAGCTCCATTAACCAGGTGAGTTCACGCTTGGCACGATACTCCTTCATGGTTGCATTATAGTGATAATCTAACTTTATCTTTTTCTTCGGCCTTCTTCGACCGTTCGTATCCTTCGATTCATCATATATTCCCCAAAAGCGGTAGACACTGTAATCGTTGATAAATTCCAGACTATCTTTTCCGTCTGAGGGACTTTCGGTGATTTGCCTCAGAATTAACCTTTCTGTCTCCATTCGCGGCAGTATTTTAAAGCATTCATCATAACTCATCGGCATTCTCCTCTCGTTTTGCTAGAAAATAGTACTCCTCTATATTATCTATCAAATGAACCTATTAATCAAGAACTGCTTGCGGACCTACCTCTATACGATTTAATAGAACTGATTCTGGATAAAAATCCTTGCTCCGATACCGATCAGCACAATACCACCCAGTATTTTAGCCCGAAAACCGAGGATAGTTCCAAAGCGTTTGCCGATATATACACCGGCAGTACATAATAGAAAGGTTATGACTCCTATGATCAGTGCAGAGCTTAGGATATTAATATTTAGTACGGCGATACTGACTCCGGCGGCCAATGCATCAATACTGGTGGCTATTCCTTGTAGAATTAAATTCTTTGCCTGGAAGATATTGAGCGTCGTGCAGACCTCCCCTTCCGGGGTCTTCCATTCCTTTAAAGCATCGCTAAGCATATTTACACCGATTGCGCCGAGAAGCAGTAAAGCAATCCAATGCTGGTAGCGGAAGACGAAGTCAGCAAAGGAGTTTCCTAATACATAGCCCAACACTGGCATCAAAGCCTGAAAGAAGCCAAAGGTCAAAGCTGTAAGCAAGGCATGTCTTTTTGTAATTCTGCTGCTGCACATGCCATTGGTTACGGATACGGCAAAAGCGTCTGAAGCCAATCCAAAGGCAAGTAAAAACAGTGTGATTAAATCCATAATATCATAATCCTTTCTGGTCAATGCATAAATAAAGCTCATGCATGGCCAATCTCAACCATACATGAGTCTCGTTCATTCAGGTAAGCCGGATTTCATAGAAGAAGCATTAGATTGACTTGACCGTATACTAATTGTATGCTGACTACACTCATAATTATTACAGCTGTTACCATTTGACCTGATTCTAACATGTAAAGCAACCGATTACAATAGAGTATGTTATCATTAGGACAATCGCTTGAGTATCCCAAGAAGATTATCTGTGTATCCCTGGATTATTTACTAGAGAAATCTCAAGAAATAACTCGTTCACCAAGAAGAACAGGCAGTAAATCGACCAGCTAGTAAATCTGGGGAGCATCAGGAAAAACTCTATAGAAAACTCGAGAGAAACTCTTGAGTCATCTTAAGAAAAACTCTTGAGTAACCTCAAGAAAAACTCTTGAGTGATCTCAAGAAAAAACTTTAGAGTAACCTCAAGAAAAACTCTTGAGTAACCTCAATAAAAAACTCTTGAGGTATCTGTCAAAAAAGTGCATAATAGAATATCGGTGTACTAATGTTAAGAGTTCAAAGTAAAGAAAGGATTTGTTATGTCGCTTGCATTCACATCATTCAATCAGATTGCCATTATGTTTATTATTATCCTTGTTGGTATCGTTTGCTTCAAGGTTAAGCTCATTGATATGGAAACAAATAAAAAGCTATCAGATCTCGTGCTGATGTTGGTCAATCCAATCGTGATCTTTATTTCCTATCAGAGAAAATTCGAAGCTACTTTATTGAAGGGATTATTAATTTCACTAATCCTGGCTGTCATTAACCATTTCCTATCCATTCTAATCGGACAGTTTTTGATCAGGGGCAAGGAGCAAAAAGCTGATTTGGTGCTCAAACGGTTTGCAGTGATATATGAGAACTGTGGTTTTATCGGGATTCCTTTGGCTCAGGCGCTCTTTGGCAGTGAGGGAGTTTTCTACATCACGGCCCATATGACAGTATTTCATTTGATGATCTGGACACATGGGTTGATTATTATGACAGGGAAAACAGATAGAAAATCCGTCCTAAAAGCGCTGAGGTCTCCGTCAGTCATCGCTACGGTATTGGGTTTTGTTCTGTTTGTTTGCAGAATTATCCTTCCCGTAACCTTGAGGGATGCATTAACCTATATCGGTAATATGAATACCCCGTTGGCAATGCTGGTAGCGGGAATTACCATAGCTCAAACAGATATCAGAGCGCTTCTGGGAAAGGCTCGCATATATTATATCAGCTTTTTAAAATTACTATTCATACCAATTACCATGCTATTTATTTATCGATGGTTTCCTATTCCGCAGACGGTATTGCTCACCGCCATTCTGGCTGCAGCATGTCCTACAGCAGCAACCATCATTTTGTTTTCTCTGAGATATGAGAAGAATTATTTATGCGCATCTGAACTATTCACCATGACCACAATCTTTTCTATTGGAACGATCCCACTAGTCATGATGATTAGCAATCTAATAATTTAGACACAGAAGTCTTTTCTAAACCATAAAATATATTATATATGCCATAGACTGCCACTTTCTGTTCATGGTATAATGTAAGTCGAGATGGAAATTATAGAAGTATAGGAAGCAAAGACTGGCAAAGTAATAAAATCATACCTGTGAAACACATACCGGTATAGCAAGCATAAGTCAGTAAGGGATACATCTGCTTGTTTGCGAGGATAAGCTAACCTGCATATCACTTATATGCAACGTAGAGTTGATGAATAGAAAATGATGATAAAGGAGTTATGAATGATGAGCGATTATGTAATCGTGAGTGATGCAACGTTAGATCTGCCTGCGGGGCTGATCGAGAAATTTGATATACGAATTATACCAATGGGTTTTAGTGTAGATAATGCGGAATACTCCCATTATCCTGACGAAAGAGAATTGACAATCGAAGATTTCTATACAAAATTGAAGAACGGAGCATTATCCCAGACAACGCAGATCACACCTGTGGTTTTTACGGAGTATTTTGATGATATTCTGAAACAGGGAAAGGATATCCTTTACATATCATTTTCCTCAGGCCTAAGCGGTACCTTTAGTACCTCTCAGGTCGTAATTCGTGACTTAAGTGAGGAATATCCGGAGCGAAGGATTTATAGTGTGGATTCTCTCTGCGCCTCCATCGGTGAGGGACTTCTGGTGCTTCAGGCCGCGATGCATCAGAAACAGGGAATGGATATCGACCAGCTGAAGGAATGGGTAGAAAATAATAAGAGGGGGGTACGTCACTGGTTCACAGTGAAGGACTTATTCTTCTTAAAACGCGGAGGGCGAATCAGCTCTATCGAAGCGGTAGTAGGAACAGCTTTAAAAATCAGACCCGTGCTATCAACCGATGATAGCGGTAAACTGACAGTTGTATCAAAAATTCGCGGCTCCCGAGCAGAGCTGGACCTTATGCTTGGAAAGCTGGAACAGGAGAGCATAGAGTTAGCTTCCCAGACAATCATCATCGGACATGGAGATGATATCGAGCAGGCAAAAGAATTGGAACGGTTAATCAGAGATAAGTATGAGGTAAAGGATATTATCATCTCCAAGATCGGACCTATCATCGGAACCCATACAGGGCCGGGTATGCTTGCTCTTACTTTCTTCGGAAGAAATCAATAGCAAGAGAAAACTTTTAAAAGTGAAATTCTTATAAAGATCTTTTTTGGGGGGTTATCATGAGAATAGGTGGGGATATTAAAAAGAGCTACAGTAATCCGGAAGAATGGATGAAGCTTGTAAAGGAATACCGTTACAGTGCGGTTACTACTCCTGTAGGACATGATGCATCGAAGGAAACCATTGACGCATATGTACAAGCTGCCAGAGAAAATGATGTAGTCATAGGAGAAGTGGGAATTTGGAGAAACCCGCTTTCCACAGATTCTGTAAAAGCCAAAGAGGATTTGGAGTACTGTAAGCAAAGGCTTGCCCTGGCAGAGGAAATCGGAGCAAATTGTTGTGTGAACATCGCAGGTGCCAGAGGAGAACTATGGGACGGTTTCTATAAAGAGAATTATTCCAAACAGGTTTACGCGATGATTGTAGATATCACAAGAGAAATCATAGATAGCGTGAACCCGACAAGAACCTTCTTTACTCTGGAACCGATGCCCTGGATGATGCCGGATTCTCCGGACAGTTATTTGAAACTGATCAAGGACATTGACCGGAAAAGCTTTGCGGTTCATCTGGATTATACCAACATGATTAATTGCCCGGAAAGGTATCTGAAGAGGGAGCTTTTCATAGAGGAGTGCTTTTATAAGCTTGGCCCCTATATTAAGAGTATTCATGCTAAGGATGTGATTATGGAGAAGGCTTTTCCCTGTGTCATCCGTGAGGTTATGCCGGGAAAAGGGGTCATTGACTTTAAGAAGGTGGTACGTCTTTGCGAAAAGCTTGGGAAAGATACTACCGTATTCGTAGAGCATCTAAAGACACATGAGGAGTACCTGCAGGCGGCAGAGCATATCAGAAGGGCTGCGGACCAGGAGGGTATCTTCGTTGTCGGTTAGTGTATACTGGAGGTTACAGCGTGAATAAGGATAATAAAGCGGCTGGAAATGGCGAACAGAATCAAATCAAGCCCTATAAGAAGGCTTCGGAGTATTCCTATACATTAGGAGCCTTTCCAACCTTTGAATTGATTAAGACCAGACCGGAAATCGTAAGAAAGGTACTGGTCGACAACAGCTTTACGGATCAGGATAAGCTACAGCAGCTGTGTGAACGATACGGTATCCGTGTGGAAGAGAATAATAAGCTGATAGCGAAGATTAGTGACAAGGAGAATTGCTATGTGGCAGGAGTATTTGATAAGTACGAATGCAGACTCCGTGCTGACCATCCACATATTGTACTTGTTAATCCCAGTAATATGGGCAATCTTGGAACGATACTTCGTACTGCGGTTGGCTTTGGTATCTGTGATATCGCAGTCATTCTGCCGGGAGCAGACATCTTCAATCCGAAGACGGTACGGTCCTCCATGGGGGCCTTGTTCCATCTGAACTTCCGTCATTATGAGAGCTTTTCAGAGTACAGGAAGGAATTTGAACAGCATGAAATCTTCACTTTTATGCTGAACGGAGAGAACACCCTTACATTAAAGGACTGCCCGAAGGCAAAGCTTTATTCACTGGTATTCGGAAATGAAGCAACGGGGTTGGATGATTCATATCTGAACGTCGGGACAAGTATCTTTATCCCACAGACACCGGAGGTTGATTCCCTAAATCTGACCATCGCCGTCGGGATTGGGGCATATGTATTCTCAAATCAAAATTGATTCAGGAGGCGAGGCTGGAGGAGACAGCTTAGCATCCTGAAACAAAATAAAATGGGGTTTGCCTGTGATCCAGGCAGAAGGAGGATGTATGAGACTGAACTATAAGAGGACTTTCTTTGTGGGGCTTGCATTTCTCTCAGTCTGTGCTTTTTGGCAAATGTATGATAATATCATACCCTTGATGCTAAAGAACACGTTTGGACTGGGAGAGACAGTGACAGGTGTACTCATGGCACTGGACAATATTCTGGCGTTATTTTTATTGCCGTTATTTGGAACACTTTCTGATAAAATAGATACACCGCTGGGAAAAAGGACACCTTTTATTATAGGTGGTACTGCAGTAGCAGTCATTTCCATGACGCTGCTTCCCATTGCCAATAAAGCCGGAAGTATGATCTTATTTCTAATCTCACTCGGTATTGTATTGGTCGCAATGGGTTCTTATCGATCTCCGGCAGTCGCTCTGATGCCGGATCTGACTCCTAAGCCCCTACGAAGCAAAGCCAATTCAATCATTAATCTGATGGGGGCGATCGGCGGTGTCTATACCCTGATTATGATTAAGCTCCTGGTAAAGGAAGGAACAGATTATAAAGCATTATTTGCATCCGTCTCGGGTATCATGGTAATTGCGGTTGTCCTGCTGGTTCTGATTATCCGCGAGAAGAAGCTGTCCAGAGAGATTGATCTGGAGGCAGGTGCAGTACATAAAGAAGAAGCGCAATCAACTTCTGAGGAGGCTTCTGACGGGATGCCGAAAGCTGTCAGAAGGAGTTTTATCTTTTTGCTAACCTCCATCTTTTTATGGTTTACGGCATATAATGCCGTAACTACGGCATACTCCCGTTATACGGAAGAGATTTGGGGTTTGGAGACCGGTGGATTTGCTGATTCTTTGTTGTTTGCAACAATTGCTGCTATCTTCAGCTATATTCCAATCGGCATTATTGCAAGTATTGTCGGTAGAAAGAAGACGATTATCGCGGGCATCCTGATGATGACAGGCTCTTATCTGTGTGGTGCTTTATTTACCTCCTATTCGCCCCTGATCAATGTGGTATTTGCTTTTACCGGTATTGGCTGGGCAGCAATCAATGTCAATTCCTATCCTATGGTGGTGGAAATGTGTAAGGGTTCAGATATCGGTAAATATACCGGTTTGTATTATACCTTCTCCATGTCTGCGCAGATACTGACGCCGATCCTGTCGGGATATTTGCTGGAATTTGTATCCTATAAGACGCTATTCCCCTATGCGTTACTATTCTCAATCGCATCTTTAGTTACGATGCTTCAGGTAAGGCACGGGGATTCCAGACCAATCAGAAAAAAAGATATGATGGAGAGCTTTGACACTCCGGATTAGGAGTTAAATACATACTCGACAACCTAAGGCACTGAATACTTATCAAAATAGATACGGGTTAATTTAACGCTTTCATACATTGATAAAGAAGGAATGTGAAGTATTATGCTACTGAAGATTATTATACTGATGATTATCATCATTATTGTATTATATTTGCTTGCTATTATGCCGAAGCTGAGGCACAACCCGCAGATAAAGAGCATGGATGGCTGGCTGTACGCCCATCGAGGGCTCCATAATAACAAGTCGGATGCTCCGGAAAATTCCCTGAAGGCTTTCGCACTGGCAGTCGGGAAGGGCTATGGCATAGAATTGGATGTTCAGCTGACCAAGGATGAAGTTCCGGTGATTATTCATGATTACCATTTGAGACGTGCCTGTAAGACGGATTGTAAGGTTGCGGACTTAACCTATGAGGAGCTGCAGCAGTATCATCTGTTCAAATCCAAGGAGAAGATTCCGACACTGAAGGAGGTCTTGGAGCTTATTGGTGGGAAAGTACCGGTCATTATCGAATTGAAGATACCCTGGAACCCAGATTGTCTGTGCATCAAGGTTTCTGAGCTTCTGAAGAATTACGAAGGCTTCTATTGCATCGAATCCTTTAATCCCTTCGGATTAATGTGGTATAAGAAGCATTATCCCCATATAGTCAGAGGACAGCTGTCTACGGATTTTCACAGGGAGAAAGAGGAGGGAGACCGATTCCAGTTTTTCCTGCTGAAACACCTACTGCTGAACTTCCTGACGAAGCCGGATTTTATTGCATATCATCATGTATATAAAAAAGCATTATCCTTTACGATCTGTAGAAAGCTCTATCGTACGAAGCCAGTGGCTTGGACGATCAAATCCCAGGAAGAACTGGAGAATAGCAGTAAGTATTATGAACTTTTTATCTTTGACAGCTTTCTGCCGAAGGTATAACCATCTATGATCTGATCCATCCTATACTGAGAAGAGCATTTTCGGAAAATGAGGTGGATGAATGTTTAAATGGATCATAGTATGGTTTTGTGAATGGCTTTGGTGTCTATCGAATTTGATTATGAAGCCCCGCATGCTGTCTTACCGGCGGGGATTTCGAAGAGAGGTTCGATGCGGAAAGGTAGATGAGGCGACTTACCGACAGTGGAAAAGGCATTCCTTTACGCTTCAATCGGATTATGGGTACCGCATTTTTTGTGAGCGGATTGAGGATCGTATGATTGAAGCAGTGGATCCTGCCTTCCATCCTTCCGATTTGAAGAAAATCGTTATCTTAAGTCATGGTTTTGGATATGCCAGATATAGCTGTATTAAGTATATCAGCTTTTATCTTCGGTTAGGCTTTACAGTAGTATTATATGACCACCGTAACCATGGGATGAGCGGAAAGGCTTGCACCTCCATGGGTTATTATGAAAGATATGATTTACTGAGAGTGGTTGACTGGTGCAGACGAAGATATCCCGGTTGCCGGATTGTGACCCATGGGGAATCTATGGGTGCGGCAACAGTACTGATGCATCTGGGTATCGACGACCGGGTAAGCGTTGCGATTGCAGACAGTGCTTATTCTGATCTGACACAGCTGCTCAAACATCAGATGAAACAGTTTTATCACCTGCCCTGCAGACTGATTCCTGTGGTGAGCTGTCTTACCTGGCTTCGAGCAGGCTTTCGGTACAGGGAGGTGGCTCCGATCAAAGCAGTAAAAAAGACGGATACGCCGGTACTTTTTATTCATGGGAAGATTGATAATCTGGTCCCGGCTGATATGTCTAGGGAAATGTATGCTGCGAAAAGAAAGAATAAAGCAATCCTTCTGGTGGCAGGGGCCAGACATGTACAAAGCTATTGTACGAACCGTCATGGATACGAGAGGGTTGTGGAACAATTTTTGAAGCAGTATATGGGTAGCTAATCGTGAGTAGTTGAGACATTTTTCTGCAATTGATTGTCAGAAATAAAGGAAGATAGATATTAAGGAAGGCTGAAAGAAAAGAAGGCTGAAGTAATGAAAGGCTGAAATAAAAAAGCTGAAGTAATGAAAGGCTGAAATAAAAAAGCTGAAGTAATGAAAAGCTGAAGTAATGAAAAGCTGAAGTAATGAAAAGCTGAAGTAATGAAAAGCTGAAGTAATGAAAAGCTGAAGTAATGAAAAGCTGAAGTAATGAAAGGCTGAAGTAATGAAAGGCTGAAGTAATGAAAGGCTGAAGTAATGAAAGGCTGAAGTAATGAAAGGCTGAAATCACTGCTTAGTATAGAAGCGATGATTTCAGCCTTTTAATAATCCTTCAAGAAAGCCTGCAGGGCTGGCTTTCTTGAATATAATATTCACTCAATGCCTGTGAAGCTACATATTGTAACTATGGCTTGTTCTATTTATTTCTGATCGATAGAAGCCATCTTCATAGCGCGTACCTTCAGGGATAGACCGAAAAGGTTGATGAAGCCTTCTGCATCATGATGGTTATAGAGATCGCCGGTGGTGAAGGAAGCGATACTCTCATTGTATAAGGAGTAAGGGGAAGTAGTGCCCTGCTTGATGATATTTCCTTTATATAGCTTAAGCTTAACTTCTCCGGTCACATACTGCTGGGTTACATCTACGAAGGCTTGATATGCTTCTCTGAGCGGAGTGAACCATTTTCCCTCATAGACGATATCAGCAAAACGATTTCCGACCTCTTTCTTAGCAGTCAGGGTAGCACGGTCGAGAATCAATTCCTCCAGCTGCATATGTGCCTCCATCAGGATGGTTCCGCCGGGAGTCTCATATACACCACGGGATTTCATACCTACAACACGGTTTTCCACGATATCTACGATACCGACACCATGCTTACCACCGATACTGTTCAATTCCTTTATGATATCGACAGCTGACATCTTCTTGCCGTTCAGAGCTGTAGGGATACCTTTCTCGAAGGAAAGGCTGAGGGTCTCACCCTCCTCGGGAGCCATCTCGGGAGAAACGCCAAGAACCAGCAGGTGATCATAATTCGGTGCATTGGAAGGGGACTCTAGCTCCAGTCCCTCATGGCTGATGTGCCAGAGATTACGGTCGCGAGAGTAGCTGTTATCCGCTGAGAAGGGGAGGTTGATGCCGTGCTTTGCACAGTATTCAATTTCTTCCTCACGGGAAGCCATAGTCCAGATTCTCCAGGGTGCAATTATTTTTAAATCGGGAGCCAGAGCTTTTATCGTTAATTCAAAACGTACCTGATCGTTGCCCTTACCGGTAGCACCGTGACAGATAGCGGTAGCGCCTTCTAATCTGGCAATTTCCACTAGTCTTTTCGCAATCACGGGTCTTGCCATGGAGGTTCCGAGTAGATACTTATTCTCATAAACTGCGTTTGCCTTCACGCAGGGCATAACATAGTCGTTAACAAACTCATCTACAACATCCTCAATATAAAGCTTGGTTGCTCCGGATAATTTGGCTCTTTCCTCCAGACCATCCAGTTCGTTACCCTGTCCGACGTCAATACAGACACAGACAACCTCGTAATCATAATTCTCCTTTAACCAGGGAATGATAGCGGTAGTATCTAGACCACCGGAGTAAGCAAGAATAACCTTTTCCTTCATATACATTACCTCCATGATATTATTTCTATGGTTCCAATCTTTTTCAATCTCATTGATTAAGCTGAGCTTTGATTTATGTGATTAAATATACAACATATTTTATTATTATTCAATAGTAAAAATGAATAAAAGTATAAAAATACAATAAAATATTTCGGCGCTTTACATATGCTTTATATTCTATATAATGAAAGGAAGAGCAGTAATATAATTCTGAAATGACCAGAATTATAATGAAGACATCTTCACACTTCCAGATTTGCTTTCATCAAACGGCATCTCAAGACAGTTCTTCCATAGTGTGCTGATGCTTTGGCTTCATACTTTATATTAGACAAGTTGATAGAATGGAGGATTATTATGTATCATATTATATTAGCATCAGGATCACCAAGAAGAAAAGAAATCATGGAAACGATGGACATCCCATATCGAATTATCTCTGCGGATGTCAAGGAGGAGACCGAAGAAACCGTACCGGCTGAGATGGTACAAGCCCTGGCTAGCTTGAAAGCCCGTGCTGTTCTGCCGCAGGTAAAAATGCTTGCCAAGGAATATGAGCAGCTGGGAGAACAGCCGGAATTCATCATTATAGGTGCAGATACCATGGTCTTTTATGAGGAGCATGTGATGGGAAAGCCAAAGAATGAACAGGATGCAGCCAGGATGCTGAAACTTCTTTCCGACGATACACATGAGGTATATACGGGGGTCAGCCTCGTTGTGCTAAAAGCAGATGGCACAGAAGAGGAGTGGAAGCTCGCTGTCTGTACAAAGGTTGTTGTACGCGACCTTACCGAGGAGCAGATCAAGGGCTATATCGCTACGGGAGAACCTATGGATAAGGCCGGAGCTTATGCCATTCAAGGAAAATTCGGTATATATATCAGTGAGATCATCGGAGACTATTATAATATTGTAGGTTTTCCGATTGCAAAGATATATGATACCTTACTGGAGCATGGGATTGATATGAAAAAATTAGGCTAATTAAAAAAGGACAAAGATACTGTTAAAAAAAATAAATTAAGTATTGCATAAAATTTAATTCAGATGTATAATTATAAAATAATTTTTACCTGTTGCTTCAAATAGTATTAATTTGGGTATCAAGAAGATACGGAGGTGAGCTTTCATGATTCGTCAATTTACAATGAAGGATTATGATGAGGTATTTGAACTTTGGACGAAGACACCGGGTGTAGGGCTTCGCAGTATGGATGACTCCAGAGAAGGAATAGAACATTTCTTAAGAAGGAACCCTACAACGAGTTTTGTGGCCGTCGAGGGCGGATGTATCGTAGGTGTTATCCTGGGCGGTCATGACGGAAGACGGGGTGCAATCTATCATGCCTGTGTCCGGGAGGCTTACCGAAGACGTAACATCGCCGCGAGAATGATGGATTGTTTGATCGAGGCGATGAAAAAGGAGAAGATCAGCAGGATCGCGTTGGTTTGTTATCAGGATAATGAACCGGGGAATAACTTCTGGAGCGCGTATGGCTTTCAAAGACGTGAGGATTTAAATTATTATACATATGTAATCAACGAGAACAGCTGATTAGGACAGAATTCTGATAGGGAGGATAAGCCTCCCACCAATTCAACAGTGATTTTATTAATATGAGGGAGGATTATATGATTAAGAAGATAGATGGAGGCGTCACAGCCGCAAAGGGATATCAGGCAGCCGGTGTTTATGCAGGCATCAAAAAAAATCGTAAGGATATGGCATTGGTATTCTCAACAGTTCCGGCCAAGGGAGCCGGAACCTTTACCACCAATATTGTAAAGGCTGCACCGGTGAAATGGGATATGAAGATAAATAAGGAAAGCGAATTTGTTCAAGCGGTAGTCTTAAACAGCGGTTGTGCAAATGCCTGTACCGGAGCTGAAGGTGAATTAAATAATGAAAAAATGGCAGTAGCAGTTGCAAAAGCGATGAATATTCCGGTCAATTCGGTCTATACTGCATCCACCGGGGTCATTGGAAAGCAGATGCCGATCGATGTTATCATGGAGGGAGCGAAGCTTCTTGCAGCTGATTTAATGGATGGCAAAGCAGCAGGTGCAGCAGCAGCCGAAGCAATCATGACTACGGATACCTATTCGAAGGAATGCGCGGTGACCTTTATGGTTGACGGAAAAGAAGTATCACTCGGCGGTATGGCCAAGGGCTCAGGTATGATTCATCCCAATATGGCCACTATGCTGGCAGTTGTGACAACAGATTTAAATATCAGTAAGGAGCTGATGCAGGAGGCATTGAGTGCCGATGTGAAACGCAGCTTTAATATGATCAGTGTGGATCGGGATACCTCTACAAATGATTCCTTATTTCTTCTGGCCAATGGACTGGCGGGTAATCAGGAGATTACAGAAAAGAATGAGGATTATGCTACTTTCTGTAAAGCTCTGAATATGGTAACAACAGATCTTGCTAAAAAGATAGCTGCTGACGGAGAGGGTGCAACAAAGCTTCTGGAAGCAGTAATCACCGGAGCACCTACCGAAGCAGCAGCAGAGCTTCTCAGTAAATCCATCATCACTTCCAACCTTGTGAAGTCTGCCGTATTCGGCAATGATGCCAACTGGGGACGTATTCTGTGTGCCATGGGTTATGCAGGTGTGGAATTTGATCCTGAGCAAGTGGATTTATTTGTTGAAAGTGAAGAAGGAAAGCTTAAGCTGGTAGAAAACGGTATGGCCTGTGATTACTCTGAAGAGACTGCAACCAAGATACTGAAAGGGAAGATTGTCACGGCAACCGCAGATCTAAAAGCAGGAGAGGCTTCCGCCACAGCCTGGGGCTGTGACCTTACTTATGATTATGTAAAGATTAATGCAGATTATCGTTCTTAATACAATAACACTCACCTTGGAAAGGAAAAATCATGGAACAGATGGAGCAGATATTAATGAAGGCGCAGACTTTGATTGAAGCGCTACCCTACATACAGAAATTCAATAATAAGAAAGTAGTTGTAAAATACGGAGGCAGTGCCATGCTGGATGAAAATCTCCAGCTGAATGTCATAAAGGATGTAGCGTTATTGAAGCTGGTAGGAATGCAGCCAATCATCGTTCATGGCGGCGGAAAGGAAATCACAAAATGGCTGAGTCTGCTCGGTCACGAATCCAGATTTGTAGAAGGTCTCCGTGTCACGGATGAACAGACCATGGAGGTTGCTGAGATGGTTCTTGGTAAGGTAAATAAGAACCTTGTTCAGATGGTAGAGAAGCTTGGAGTAAAGGCAGTCGGCATCAGCGGCAAGGACGGTTGTACCCTGAAGGTTGATAAAAAGACAGTGAACGGCCAGGATATCGGCTTTGTCGGGGATATCAAAGAGGTGAATACCGAGCTGATTAATACCCTGATTGATAATAACTTTGTACCGGTCATAGCTCCAATCGGTCTGGATGATGAGTACCAGAACTATAATATCAATGCGGATGATGCGGCGTGTGCCGTAGCTACCGCAATCGGTGCGGAGAAGCTGGTATTTCTCACTGATATTGAAGGGGTATATGCCGACCCGGCAGATAAGGACAGCCTGATTTCCGTATTGACTCTGGATAAGGCAGATGAGCTGATGGAAAGCGGTTTCATCGGAGGAGGGATGCTTCCAAAGATTAAGAACTGCGTGGATGCTGTAAGAAACGGTGTTTCCAGAGTGCATATTCTCGATGGCAGAATTGAACATTGTCTGTTGCTGGAGTTCTTTACCAACAAAGGTATCGGTACAGCAATCATTGATCAGGAAAGCATCTTTGAGAATGAGACAATAGGAAAATAGAAGTTAAAAGTAAACTTAACTGTGTATATAGGTGCAGGGGATGGGAGGAATTAGGATGAAACAATATATTGCGGAAGCAGAACAGCTTCTGATGCATACCTACAGCCGTTATCCGATTGTTTGGGATCATGGCAAAGGAGTTTACCTCTATGATATCAATCAAAAGGAATATCTGGACTTTGCAGCAGGAATCGCTGTTTTTGCCTTGGGTTACGGTAACCAGCCCTTCAACGATGCTTTGAAGGTACAGATCGATAAGCTTTTGCACACGTCAAATCTGTATTATAATGTTCCGGCAATCGAAGCTGCGAAGAAGCTAGTAAAGGCCTCGGGTATGGACCGTGTCTTCTTTACCAGCAGCGGAACAGAAGCAATTGAAGGTGCCGTAAAGCTGGCAAGAAAATATTATTATAAGAAGCATGGTATCGCAGACAGCGAAATCATTTCCATGGATCATTCCTTCCACGGAAGAAGTATGGGAGCTTTGAGTATCACCGGTACGAAGAAATACAGAGAAGCCTTCGGACCGCTGATCGGAGGAGTCGTATTTGCAGAATATAATAATCTGGATAGTGTTCGGGAACTGGTCAGTGAAAAGACGGCTGCAATCATCCTGGAGCCTGTACAGGGAGAGGGCGGTATCTATCCCGCCACGATAGAATTCATCGAAGGTGTAAGAAAGCTTTGCGATGAGAAGGGGATCGTTCTGATCTTCGACGAAATCCAATGCGGAATGGGCCGAACCGGCGCGATGTTCGCTTTCCAGCATTATCAGGTGAAGCCAGATATCATGACCTGTGCTAAGGCTTTGGGCTGCGGTGTTCCCGTAGGAGCCTTTGCGGCGACAGAGGAAGTCGCGGCTGCCTTTGAGCCCGGAGACCATGGGACGACCTATGGAGGAAATCCCTTTGTTACGGCAGCAGTCAGTGAGGTATTTGACTTATATGAGAGTGATAAGCTGATTGATCATGTGAATGAGGTTGCCCCTTATCTTTATGATAAGTTGGAACAACTAGCAAAAAAGTATGCTAGAATTATTCAAGACCATAGAGGTATGGGACTGATGCAGGGGTTAGAATTTAAAGTCCCGGTCAAGGATATTATTCCCAAGGTTTTGGATAAGGGATTGGTTCTGATAACCGCAGGAACAAATGTAATCCGCTTTGTTCCTCCGCTGATTATTGAAAAAAAGCATGTGGACGAGATGATAGCAATACTGGAGGAATGTCTGGTAGAATTATAGAAGAGGTATCACAAAAAGGAGCATTGTAGAACAGCTTTCCGGCTGTTATCCAATGCTCCTGTTTATTCATGCCGGATACCTCTTACTTCATGCTTCTGCTCTTCTGGAGAATTTCCTCGGCGATATTCTTTTTCTCTACTCTCTGGATTACATTATTCTCTACGTTACTGATGATATAGGAACGAGATGGAGTCTCACTGATTTCCATCGTGAATATTATCCAGTTAAGAGGATGTAGCAGCCTCTGAAGATCATTCATGAAACAGTGCGCTATGTTTTCCAGCGTAGGGTTTATGGTGTGAAACACAGTGCATTCATTGATATATTTCTCTTGAAATTGCATCAGGTAATCCTCGATCGTCTTTTCTACCTCATTGAACTTGACGAAGGTATCCTTGTAATTAACTACATATAAGGAGATTTCCCAGGTATGGGGATGGCGTTCTCCTTTGATACCGTCAATGTAGATAGAATGACTCGCATTTAGATAGAAATTATATTTATACTGACTATACTTCATTTGAACCTCCCTTCATTGATGTCTCGTGTTAGCAGGCAGCAGCTTCAATGCCTGTTCAACCCTGTTACTGTACACTCTGTTCACAGTAATGAATGATTGATTATATGAGCTGCCGCTTTGCGGCATAATGTCTTGAAGTGTGAACAGTAATTTATACCTTCAATTTGCTGGCTGCAACCTTCAGTTCCTCTACCTTTTCTTCACTTTCTGATTTATATTTGCTGATAAAGAGATTCATAAAATCCATCGCTTCCTTCTTGTTGGAGTTTAGCAGCAATACCTTAAAGCTGTTCTTTTCCCAATAGCTTGCAATGCTGTTATCACCCTTGATTCGACTCAGAATAGCTGTTATAAAGATAAAATGCTCCATTTTTGGATTATCAACCGTGATATCGATCTGGATACATTTTTCTATATCCTCTTTGGTCATATGAGTTATCACTTCTTCAACAATAGATCTGTTATAGAAGGAGAACTCCTTTTCTGAATTGGCGAAATGCCTGTTTCTGTCATCCTCCAGCAGCTCAATCAGCTGCCGGTTTTTTCTGATTTCGTTTTTTAGTATTTGATTATTTCTTTCTTCCGACCTCAGTTTATATAGGTGAAAGATCAGAATTATGATCAGTATAGCTCCAAACAGAGAGAAAAAGCCCATAGCATATAGTCTGATTTCAATCAGTTTTATCTTCTTTAAATAATAATCCGTTTTTGTAGCGATGATCAATGCATAAGAATCACCCTCATACTGTACTTCCGATTTAGACAGAATGTATTTTTTGTTATCTCTTGTCGAAAGATTGTTATGAAAGTACAGATTGATATCATCCTCCACTAAGGAGGAGGTAGTGTTATCGTCTTTATAAAATAATACAGTATCATTTTTAGTAATGATGCAGTATACACTCGAGGAGGTCGGAAAATGCTCCTTTACGTAGGAACATAGCTTTTCCGTGATATCTGTGTTGCTGCTGTCTTGCAGGAGCATAGTAGAATTCAGGATAGTATCTGCTAATTGACTTTGGTTTTCCTGATAAGTTGTGATATTATTCTGAATCGCGAGCTGAAAGAGATAGAATATCAAAAGGTTTAACAGTAATCCCAAAATACAGGATAATGTAAGGAGCCATATTCTTTTTTTATGTTTGCCGTTCAACATTTCAATCTCCATGGTTGTCAATAAGTAAGCTTTGATATTCTGTGCTCAGAGCATCGCTCTATTTCTCATCTGCAATTAAAGTTTTTATACCGTTCACGATGCGTCCGATTGCTATAAAATCGCCGCCCACTATTGTTTTGAACAATTTTCGCTCTTCCTTGAAGGTCATCGTTCTCCAGGTGCTGATACCCTTGATACTGTTGATTATTCCTGCCATACGAAACCAATAAACAATAAAGTTAAACAAAGGGAGGATAAAGATATAGATTAGCTTTTTCTGATAGAAGCTTTTTAAATCCTTTTCCCATCCTATGTAATAGCAGACATTAAGGTAATAGAGGAAGGTCGATACTGTGTATAAAACATATATGACGATTACTGATTTGATGACAAAGGAAAAAGGATAATTCATAAAGGCCAAACAAATCAATGCAAAATACCAGATCATCCTGGGAAAGGCAAAGGTATGGTCAAACATAATCAGTCTTGTCATCAGATCGGAACAAAAGCCTTTGATTGCTCCGAGCTTTTGCGGAAACATATGCGCTACTTCAAGCTCTCCTCTTTGCCAGCGCTGGCGCTGCACGTACAGGGTGTCCAGGCTTTCGATGGGGTCAACAAAAAATATTGCCTTTTCACATATATCGATCCGCTTCTTTAACAAAAGCCGTACCTGGAAGGTAACATGAGTATCCTCACATACGGTTTCGGTATTATATAGCTGTGTTTTCAAGATTGTCGATTTTCGGAATGCTGAAAATGCACCCGACATCGTAAAAATATTATTCCATTCTGCTTCAAAATTACGCCCTGCTAAAAAGGCTTGCGCATATTCAAAAAACTCGACATTTTTGATGATTTTCATAAACCCAGGCTTGGTATCTTTAATTGCCTGGGGATTGGTCAGAATCGACCCCGTCATGCAATGAATTTCATCATGAGCTTCAAACCTGGTAATCAGATGGATTAGTGCTTCCCTTTGCAGCAAACCATCGCTGTCCAAATGGATAATATACTTACCCTTACTGTTAAACAGTGCCATATTCAGAGCTTTTGATTTACCCTGCTTGGCATTCATCCATTTGATATTTGCGCCCGGATTGGAAGCCTGGTATTTCTGAAAGATCTCGAAGCTGTTATCCTTGCTTCCGTTATTGACAAGAAGCAGCTCGATTTTATCTGCCGGATATTTTGATTCCAGGATGGATACGATGCACATTTCCAAGGTTGATGAGGAGTTATATACCGGAACAATGACAGTTATTTCAGGAAAGTATTTTAAGTCATCATCCTTGCTGTATTTTCTTCTTTTTTTGAGAAGTACGAGGAAACCAAATATGGCAGGGAAGATCTCCATAATTAAAGGGATAATGATCCAGGCAGCCCAGAATATGATTTCACTCGCCAGCATTCTCATTATGTTCTGCATATTGAAAGCCTCCGACTTTTTGCTTGATGATCTGTTGTCGTGTAAATACGTAATAATATAAGATGACGGTAAATGAGTAAAATATTATTCTTCCAAGAATCGTGTGAGCGACATAGTAGGAGCCGCTTCCGAATTTATATATAATTACACAGATGACCATAATACGGATGATGTTAAAGGTGAAGATACAGATGCAGCCGACTAAGCTGACGATAATTCTCTGCCCAATATCATATACCTCAAAGAAAGCCAGAAGTGCCACGAAAGCCATCATCTCAATAATGCCTGAGCACTCATAATCAATATAGAGGGATATAGCAGTAAGTTCTCTTTGCTTTGGGATGAATACGACACTTAATTCATAAAAAGCTTCACATATTCCGGTCAGCTTGCCGATGATGCCAACCACTGAGGTGACATATTGTTTTAATATCTCAGAAAAAGTCGGTTCAATGTAAATACACATGAATATAAACAGCCCAACGCTTCCCCACAAATACTTAAAATAATATAGTTTGCCTCGATGAAACACAGTAAGAATATATAACCAGAGAAGGAAGCAGGTAAATACAAGCCAGTTCATTTCAACAACCTCGCCTTGCGAGTTCTATAAAGTAAAACTGCGATGACAGCACCGATGCACAAGGCGATACCAAGGAAGGACCCGGTAGAGGTACCTAGTAACTGGATGGAACCTACTCCGACATTCGGCATTTCCAATTGAAGCTGAGAGCCGCTGTTTATGGTGCCTTTCTTTAGACCCATAACATCCTCCAGACTGCTGATCTTGACCCGGATCTCCATACGGTAATTCGGGTTACCTTGTGATACGGTGATAGCTGCATCTCCAAGGGAATAATTAGGATAGGAGGTAAAGGGGTGCAGATTTAAGTAGGTGCCATTATTGTTCAGATTAACAGGATGGCCCCAATCCGTAGTACCATTCTGATTGGCATAACGCAGGAACATGATGCAGCGATTGTTGTTAACCGATAGATAGATTGAATCAATCGGTATCTGACTTTGGTAGAATGGATGCATCTGGAGAAATATGTATATGTAGTTTTCGTCTTTTATGAAGGAAACATCATGAATTTCTTTACCGTTATGTGAG
Source organism: Bacillota bacterium (assembly GCA_023437365.1). Classification (GTDB taxonomy): domain Bacteria; phylum Bacillota; class Clostridia; order Lachnospirales; family Lachnospiraceae; genus Mobilitalea. Next base: position 216,484 of record JAEZGK010000103.1, on the reverse strand, counting down.
GCATAGGTTAAGGTACCCATAGGCATATCTTCCCAATCATCATAATATCCATCAATTGTTATGGCACTGGTAGAGTTAGCTGCCTGAGCGACATAAAGCTGACCCGCAAAGCCTGTATGAAAGGACAAAAGACACAGGATGGCAATCAGGAGGATAATTAATTTACGGAACCGGGATGTTTTAATTTGTGTGTTCAATTGGATTGTGCTCCTTTCGGCTTTTCATTGAAATAAAGGACAATATAGCTAAAAGGATACCGATGGCAGTAACTGCCAAGCCTTTTTCCATATGCGGGTACTTCATCCGGATTACGGTTGTACCGGTGTCCACCGAGATCAGGTTATTTAAGGTACGAATAGTCTGATTGCTTTCGAAAATATCTATATAGGAAAGGGTGGTATTGACCTGATCATAATCAGAATGAACGGTAATTTGATGATGGTCTTTTTCAATACTGATCGGAACCACTTTTCTTTCCGGTACAGAATTGCCTTTCAACTGAAAGATTGTTTCTGCCAGCTTTTGAATCTCCATATCTCTGGTCGTCTGTAAATAATAAACGATATTCAATCCGATAAAATGAAGATTCTTATTCTTAGAGACACCAAGGAAGGGGAGTGACCTGTCGGCCATATCACAGCTTCCCTCCACCTCTTCCAAACCAAGTAGGTAAACGGTGTTCCAGTCGCCAGCATCGTAAGTAAAGTCAAGGCTGGTGTACGAAGTGCCCTGATAGGAGAACATAGGGAAGGTATCAGAAAAGGTGATACTTTGCGTAGTTACTCCAAATAGCTCCATAGACTTTTTAATCGGATCCACAGGTATTCGATTCATATCGATATAGATAGTTACACCGCTTTCTGCCAGTTTCTGTAGCAGTACCTCAGCAGCGGCCTTGTTATCATAGGTAAAGCCGGATAAGTAGATAACTTGGTAGGAACTGAGCTCCTCGAAGCTGTAATCATTGATATTGGTCTTTGAACCTTCCTCAAAACAGGGAAATACCATGGCGATACCGGAAGCGGCTTCTCCGATGGCTATTGCCTGGTAATGGGTTATCACACCAAATTGCTCCGGAGTATCCTTGTGAAAGAGAATACCGGTACCATCATATTTAACGGCAAAGTATCCGGATATTGCTGCGGCCGCTGTCAGTCGCAGAACATCCTTGGACTTATCCTTCAGGTTATCAATCGGGATTAGAACTGTATCATTCCCAAGCTCCAAGGCTCTGTCAAATAAGTATACATACCAGCCGTTTTCCACGGCTGCATTCAGATGAACGATATTGGATGCAGTAGCAGCTCCCTCCCAGCCGGCACCGAAGGCATAGTTCACGGTCTTCCCGACACCCGTAATATAATAGGGAGCAAAGGAGCCATATTTACTTAAATCCATGAGTGCCATTCTTTGCCTGGTTATGTCCTTGGCATCAATGATCAATGCTTCTTCCGCTCTGGTATCCAAGTTAGCCTGTACATCCGCTATTTTGTATTCCGGCGGAAAATAGACGTTTCGGTAGGAGGTGGAGCAATCAGCCACTAATAAGAGCGCCAGCAGCAGGACAGCCCATTTCTTCAATTGCTTCCATAAAAGGAAGGAAACCATAGCAGCAGCCAAACCGATCGGGATGAACCGTATCATCCATAAAAACTGGCTAAAGGGTAGCTTTTCAAATAACTCGTATACAGATTTTGAGGTACAGATCAATAAAATTACTGCGGTGATAAAGCCTGCTTTTGAATGTTTCGGTCCACAGAGCATGCCCAGTATACAGAGTAGGAATATGGACAAGCCAAAATAAAAGGACAGCATATCACCGTTAATCCTTGTAAAAGGGTTCAGAGATACAAAAACACTTTCAAAGAAAAACTTCATTACCTGATTGGTAGAGGAGCCGGAGGCTGCCCCGCCGATCAGCGCGGGTACTACCCAAAGGCCTGCTAGCAGTACACCGGAAAGTGTTGCACCCAGTGAACATAAGGAACTGCGTGAGGCATGATTTAACGAAGAATGAATTAGAATAAAAATAATTGTCGTGGCAATCAGCATTAGGGTGATTCCCAGATGACACAGCGTGATCAGGCATGTAATAAGGATAAGAGGGAAGATTGCCCTCCTCCTTTTCTCGGCCATGACTCTCCACAGGAAATAGAAGAAAAATGGCAGAAGAGCATTGATCACGCCTCGAGGAAGATTTCCCTCCAATATTACGACTCTCATGTTCTCGGGCATGTAGAACCAAATCAATCCGATCAGCACGGACAGCCCGATACGGCGGTAGGTGATGCCCCATAGAAGCCAGCCGCATCCACCAAGGATGAGAAGAACACCGAGAAACAAAATATACGAATTAAGGATACTGCTCTGTATAATCCATTCCAGGCCTGCCAGTAGATACAGCGGCAAAGGCCCCCAATATCTCATGATTTCCACACCGTTGTACCAGGTACCGTCATACAAGGGGAACCAGTTGCCCTGTTGTATATTCTTAAGAAGAAGATCTGCTCGGTAAAGGTGGCAGAAGGTATCAGAGCCCTGAGGGTACCGGCCACTATCCTTTATAACATACATGGTCAGCACAGCAAGGGCTGTAAAGCAGCTAAGGCCGAGAAAGCATTTTAAAATAATGAAGAAGATATTTGGCTTACGTTCCTGATATCCGAGGTCTGTTTCCAAAACAACATCCGATTCATCGCCTAAGATTAAATCAACTTCCTTCTCCTGTTCCTTCTCATTCAGCGTGACGACAGTAGGTCCAGCTTCCGATGTCGGCACAGGTATTGCTTCTTGAGCTGCTGCTGTTAAAAGAGCAGCATCAAGCACCTGAACATCCGGCTCTTCAGCCACAATGTCTTCCTCCAGATTGAGCAGCGGGATACAATCCAACGAAATATCGCTGATGGTATTTACGGTGCTATCCAACCGCTTAAAGGAGACGGAATAGACTCGGATCGGATTTTCATAGATAGAAAGCTTTACCAGTTCGTATCCAAGACTGCGAACCAACTCATACAAAGGATCGATCAAGGTATCACCAATTCCCTCTATCGTTGTCTCTTTTCCGAGAAATAAGCTGGATTTGCTCAGCTGTTTGCCTTGCAATGGTGCCAGCCAATCCTGAATTGCCTTTTCCACGCCGAAATTATCATCGGTATGATACCCTGCATGAATATATAGAGTAATCATAAAGTTGTGAAAATGTATAGTTTCATCATTGTCATTCACATTAAAATGTCCTGCATATAATCCGAAACGATATTTATAACCGCAAAAGCTATCGTTAAGTTGTTCGGCAGCGGGTATCTGTACATCCTCTTCAGGAAGGGTTTCTTCTGCTGGCTTAGGCGATGTCTCCTCGGTTAAAAGCTGATTTGCAGCTTCTGATCTTTCTACCTCCGCTTCCAGTTCTAATTGTCCAAGAAACGATGGCAGCAGCTTCAGGATTTGATCAGCATGATCTCCGTCTTTACACAAAATATTAATATGATCAGCATGACGAAGCCAGGTGCCTGAATTTCTATACTGTTTATCCCAGGATAAGTCCAGAGCACTCAGATAGATGCTCATCAGCAAAGGAGCAATCACTAAGTTTTTATCAATACCTTTACGACGGTCAAAGCTTTCCTTTCGGTAAATAGACCCGGCGCTTAACCAGTGCTTGATCAGATACAGTATTTCCTGGTCACTGATTTTTAGCTCCAATAGTTCTAATAGCTTGTCTCTGTTGAGGTTATCAAAGGATGACCTGATATGTACCTTAAGGATGCAGCAATCCTTGTATTCGGGATAAGTCTGGATTTCCTCTGCCTTTGCGTTCAGCTCATGAAGAGATCGGAGCTTACTTGCGTGAGGTGAAAACGCTGCTTTAAAAATGGGATAGAGCACTATTTTGGCAGCTGCCTGGGCAATGTCATTTTTCAGCTGGGCTAGGTATTCCTCCGCTGCTTCCTTACGGTAGGAGGTTACTCTATAAGCTTCGTATTGTAGCTCAGAGCGCAGTTCACCCAGCAGGTTCTCTATACCATAGACCTCTGCTTTCTGCAGGAGGTCGTATTCCGAAAGTCCAATTTTTTTTTCTTTAATCTCCTCCCATGCTGCTTCCAGTACATAGGGACGATAGATTTTTTCATAAAGGTTGGGGAAGCTAGATAAATCATTTCGGGCAAGTTGATAAAGGCTGTGCTGCATTTGTCGCTTCTGAACGGAATGGTTGTTTGTTGCAGTCATAAAAGCATGCCTCCGAAGTAGTAGTCGCATTAATTATATAAAAAGATTTTAAGTAATTTTCGATATTTATCATATTGCAGCATAATAATAAATTTGTTTACATTATACTACACTCTAGTACATTTTTACTAGATGAAATTTAGCATAATTGCAACCATTTATGCCAGATAATGAGCAATAATGCTAAATTATAAGAAATCACGGGAGTATATCCCGATATAAGGAAAATTATGTTTGTACTACGAAGAAATAAGAATCGAATAGAGTATTATAAAAAAGGTTATCTTAAGAAAGTACTAAATAATGTAAGGAAGGTCGGTGCTATCATGTTGGGGTTTTTGATTGCAATTCTCTCCGGTGCGATGATGAGTACACAGGGGGTGTTCAATGCAGGGGTTACAAAACAGACCAGTATATGGGTCTCGGCTAGCTTTGTACAGTTTCTGGCGATGTTAGTGTGTATTCTGGCCTGGTTTGTAACTGGCAGACAGGGACAATTCTCGGCAATACTTCGGATTAATCAGAAGTATATGCTGCTGGGAGGAGTACTTGGGGCCTTTATTACGTATACTGTGATTAAGAGTGTGGATACGCTTGGACCGGCGATGGCCAATATGTTTATCATCACTGCTCAGCTGGTGGTGGCATATTTAATCGAGGTTTTTGGGATGTTCGGTTCGGATAAGGTCGGGTTTGAATGGCGCAAATTAATTGGAGTAGCCATAGTGATCATCGGGATTGTCGTTTTTCAGGGTAGTTGGAGAAAATATTGAATATATTTCTAATATTCTGGCTGAAATACCTATTGTAAATGATGTGCAATTTATGTAAAATAAGAATGTCTTATCAAAAAAGTATAGAGGGTACTTTTTAGGTCTTCTTTATAAGGAAGATGATAATGAGAAGAAAATATTTTATTATGGCAGCTGCCTGTATGTTTCTCCTGATCGCAGGTATCTGCTATAGCTGTGTGTTAAAGAAGGATACTTCCGGCAATTCTGTATGGAATTTATCACAGCAGCAGGAAATAACCCTGACAGAGACTTCGGGACAGACGTATACTCATGAGAGTGAGCCGGAGGCATTAGGACAGGGGTATTCAAAGAAAAGCCAGGCAGAAGATACAGAGCAGGAGAATCAAGAGACCTCGGAAGCCGGGAACAGTTTACTTAAAGCAGATACCGGCGAGAGAACAGGGATAAAAGAGCTAGCGCCGGGAGAGAGTACTTATGCTCATATCTGCGGAGCGGTGAGCAACCCGGGAGTCTATCCGATTACGGAAGTCTGCAGAGTGGTTGACCTGGTAGAGCTTGCAGGAGGGTTTACTGAGGAGGCAGCCGAAGATTATATCAATCAGGCACTGAAGGTGCAGGATGGTCAAAGAATCTATATCCCCACACAAAAGGAACTGAAGGAGCTGTCAGCTGCAGACTATATGTCAGGAGGCGGAGCTTCGGACATACCGGAACAGGTGTCCTCGGGAGCATTAAGTTCAAAGCTGATTAATATCAATACAGCTACCGCCGAGGAGCTGATGAAGCTTCCGGGGGTAGGAGAGGCGAAAGCCGCCAGTATCCTTGAGTACCGGAATACAAAGGGTAAGTTCATAACGATACAGGACCTGATGAAGATTTCCGGGATAAAGGAAGGGTTGTTTGAAAAGGTTTCCGGTTATATTACCGTAAAATAAAATAGATACCATGATGAGGTGAAGAGATGGCAAAGAGAGTACTTGTAGTTGATGATGAAAAATTAATCGTTAAGGGTATCCGTTTCAGTTTAGAACAGGACGGTATGGAGGTTGACTGTGCCTACGACGGAGAGGAAGCTCTGGAGGCTGCGAAAAAGAAGGAATATGATGTGGTTTTGTTGGATGTCATGCTTCCGAAGCTTTCAGGCTTCGAGGTATGCCAGCAGATTCGGGAATTTTCCATGATGCCGATTATTATGCTGACTGCCAAGGGTGATGACATGGATAAGATCCTTGGTCTCGAGTATGGCGCGGATGATTATATCACAAAGCCCTTTAATATTCTTGAGGTTAAGGCCAGAATTAAGGCTATTATGCGGCGCAGCAGCAAGAATACGACTACAGGAAGTACTGATACCAAGATAGTTACCTTTAGTGACATGAAGATAGATTGCGAGAACAGAAGAGTATATATCGCGGGCAAGGAAGTGAATCTGACTGCGAAGGAATTCGATTTGCTTGAGTTATTGGTGTTTAATCCGAATAAAGTATACAGCCGTGAAAACCTGTTGAATATAGTATGGGGTTATGATTATCCCGGTGATGTCAGGACGGTGGATGTTCACATCAGAAGGTTGCGTGAAAAGATAGAGAGTAATCCTAGCGAGCCGAAATTTATACATACAAAATGGGGTGTCGGTTATTTTTTCCAAAATCAAGAGTAAATTACGTTTTCTAAACAGCATGAGAATATACCTGCTACTGGCTTTTATCGTCCTGGGTATGGTTCCTCTCTCCGTCTTTACACAGATGCTTTTAAATACCTATGAGGAGAAGGCCATTAGCAATAAGAAGAATGAATTGAAGAACCAAGGGTATATGCTGTCTAATTTCCTGGATTCCAGGGGCTTTTTGACCACCGGTGAGGATGCGGAGGCCGATAACGAGATTTCCAGAATAGCGGATATCTATGGCGGAAGAATCGTTATTGTCAACAGGAATCTGTATATTGTGAAGGATACCTATTCCCTTGAGGAAGGAAAGTATCTGATTTCTGAGGATGTCATCAGATGTCTGAATGGTTTCGGGGACAGTTTCGTCCACAATTATGTGACAAATTATCTTAGCATGACCTATCCAATCACCCATAATGATACCAAAGAGATTACGGGTGTTATTGTCATGAACTTTTCTACGAAGGATATCCAGGTGATCAGGGACAGCATGGAGCAGAGGGTGGTCTTGTTTACTATTATCCTTGCGATTTTGATTGTTGTGTTTTCTATCTACTTCTCGGGAATTTTGAGCAAGCCCCTGACCAATGTCGTAAATTCTATCGACCATATGTCGGAGTCCTACATGGATGAAAGTGTTTCCATCAAAGGATATAATGAGATCGAAAAAATCTCCGATTCCTTTAATCATATGTTGAACCGGATGCAGAAGCTGGAGAACTCCAGACAGGAATTTGTATCCAACGTGTCCCATGAGTTGAAGACACCGATCACCTCGATTAAGGTTTTGGCAGATTCCCTGCTGATGCAGGAGGATACCCCACCCGAGCTGTACCGTGAATTCCTGTTGGATATTACAGATGAAATCGAGCGGGAGAATAAGATCATCAATGACCTGCTTTCTCTGGTAAAACTGGATAAGACTGCCGGGGATTTGAATATTGCACCTATAAATATCAACGAATTACTGGAGCAGATTCTGAAGCGTCTGACACCGATTGCCAAGAAGCAGAATATCGAGATGATCTATGAAAGCTTCCGTCCGGTTGTTGCTGAGGTGGATGAGGTTAAGCTTTCCCTGGCAATCTCCAACCTGGTCGAGAATGCTATAAAGTATAATATTGAGGATGGTTGGGTCAGAGTCTCGCTGAATGCGGACCACAAATATTTCTTTATCAAGGTGTCGGATTCCGGTATCGGAATACCGGAGAATGCACAGGATTCTATTTTTGAGCGTTTTTATCGCGTAGATAAGGCCAGATCCAGAGAGACGGGAGGCACCGGACTCGGACTTGCGATCACAAAGAATGTGATACAGATGCACCGTGGCGCAATCAAGGTCTATAGTAAGGAAGGGGAAGGAACCACCTTCAATGTAAGGATTCCCCTGAACTATATTGTCTAGGACAGAAAGTGTGCTTCGGGAAGGGGTGCAGAGGAAGGCTTATGAGAATGAAGAGATTGTTAATCGTATTAATATTGCTTAGTTTGGTAATGGCTCTGAATGCCTGCAGCAGCGGCAGCAGAACACCCTCGGAGAAAACTACTGAGGTTGGAGTCTACTATGTGAATTCCAAAACCTCTGCCCTGGTCAACGAGAGGTATCAGATGATCAGTACCAAGCAGGAGGAGCAGATTGATGAATTGCTTTATATGTTAAAAAAGGCACCGGAAAACCTTTTATACAAGAGTGCAATGATGGATGTGGCGGTAGTCAGGGAATATTACTTTAATGATGACGGTAGCCTGACCATAGATTTTGAACCCTCCTATGCTGAGCTGACAGGTATTTCCGAGATATTATGCAGAGCGGCTATCGTGAAGACCTTAAGTCAGCTGGAGGGCGTGGAATATATTCAGTTTTATGTGAATGGACAACCTTTACTTGACAGTAGCGGTGAATTGGTTGGAATTATGACCAAGGAGGATTTTATTGACAGCACAGGTACGGAGACGAAGGTCAAGCTGTATTTTGCTAATGAGAAGGGAGATTCCCTGGTGGAATATCTCAAGGAAATCACCTATAACGGGACAGTGCCCCTTGAGGAATTAGTACTTGAGGAGCTTCTGACAGGACCTGAGCAAATTGGAATGTACAGGACTGTTCCTGAGGATACCGTCCTGAATAAGGTAGAAATGAAGGACGGAATTTGTTATGTGGATTTTAATGATGAATTCATGAATAAGCTTTCCGGCTTATCGGATGATGTTGTCATCTATTCTATTGTAAATACGCTGGTGGAGCTTCCTTACATCAAAAAGGTTCAATTCCAGATTAATGGTGAGGTACCTCCGTTTTTCGGGGAAGGACTTTCTCTGGATGGATATTTTGAGAGAGACTTAAGCTTACTGAAAGAAAGTTAGGAGGGAGAATATTGATCAGACGCCCTTTGGTGTATATCCTGGGGGCTTATCTGTTGGGGCTGATACTTGCCTGGTTTTCGGCTGCTGTATGGCTGGTCGTCGGAATGTGTTTATGTAGCTTTGCATTGCTTTATCTGCTGATGTACCGGCTGAGTAACCGGTACATCACTGCAAAGGACCGATTCCTATGGCTTTTGCCGATGCTTCTGCTCTTGGGAGCTTTGGCCATGAAGGCACAGCTTCAGCTTCCCGGACTTGCCAATGCCTTTCCACAGGAAGCACCCTGTGAACTGTCCGGCCGGATCACCATGATAGTACAAAAATCCTCAGGCCGCGCACTTTATCTTGAACATGTTACGGTTTCTCTGCTTCAAGGAGAAAGCTATTCCTGTGAAGCTGTCGTAGCTTATACCTCTGACAATCAAATCTATCAAATCGGAAATCAGATTCTTCTAAAAGGTTCTCTGCAAAAATTCCTACAAGCCTCCAATCCGGGACAATTTGACGAGCAAATGTATTATCGTATCGAGAACATTGATTTCAAAGTAATCGCAGATCGGATTAAGATAATTAACTCCGATTATTCAAAATATCGTGAAGGACTCCGCCGAATTAAAAATCGCCTGATCCGGGTATATGATACCATACTGGAAGATAAGGAAGCGGGCATCCTGATTGCCATGCTGCTTGGGGATAAATATCTTTTGGAGGATGAATTAAAGGAATTGTATCAAATCGGCGGGATATCCCATATTCTTGCGATTTCCGGACTCCATATATCACTGATCGGACTTGGCATCTTCCGCCTTCTGAAGCAATGCCGTATCCCTTTGCAAATTTCTGTCGCTCTGACGATAGCCTTTCTCTACAGCTATGGAGTACTGACAAATTTCAGCGTATCCACCAATCGCTCCGTTGTCATGATGGTAGTGATGCTTCTGGCGAAGCTGTTGGGAAAGACCTATGACATATTATCTGCATTGGCACTCAGTGCACTTCTGATCCTTCTGCAGAATCCACTACAGCTGTTTTCTGCCGGCTTCTTACTATCTTACTCTGCTGTTTTGGGAATTTCACTGCTTTACCCCGGCTTCAAACGAATTCTCCCCTACAAAAGCAAAATATTGGACGGTGTGTTGGTCAGTATGAGTGCAACACTTGCTACCACACCCGCAGTTCTTTACTTCTACTATCAATTTCCGACCTATGGAATTTTGACGAATCTGCTCATTCTTCCCTTTATCACAATCTTAACCATATCCTCCCTGCTGGCTGGCGTAGCAGGACTCTTCTGTCTGCCGCTCGGAGCACTTCTGATCGGAGGACCGAACTATATCCTTAAGCTATATGAAGAAATCTGCCGGATCAATGCACACCTTCCGGGAAGTCTGATTACGGTCGGCAGACCCGGATGCGTGATGATATTGATCGATGTCTGTTTGTTACTCATATTTATATATCGAAGTAAATGTAACGTAAAGAAATGTCTGCTAATTTATCCTGTGATTGGAATTTTGCTGCTGTGTCTCCCTCATTTTCCTAAGGGGCTCGAGGTTACGATGCTTGATGTGGGACAGGGAGAGGCAATTTATATGGAAGATGGCGGAGCCAATTATCTGATCGATGGCGGCAGTGCCGATATCCGTCAGGTTGGAACCTACCGACTATTGCCGTTTCTAAAATATCGGGGAGTGAGTAAGCTGGATTACGCGATTGTCAGCCATTGTGACATGGATCATATCAGTGGGTTGGTGGAGCTGATGGAAGAAGGGCGAGTTCGGATTGACAAACTCATAATGCCCAGACTTATGATAATGGATGAGAGCTATATTGCTTTGGAGAAGCTGGCCAGGGATAAGATGATAACACTCAGCTACTTAGGGGAGGGAGATATCATCAGCAGTAATCGGATCAAAACAGGCAGTTTACTATTCAGAGGCTCTAAAGCAGTAGATCTGAGTATCTATTGTCTGCATCCAGCACCGGAGGAGGTATTTCCGGACTCCAATTCCTATTCAATGGTTCTGGGCGTACGTTATGGTTCCTTTGATCTGCTTCTGACCGGAGACTTACAAAAGGAGGGAGAAGAAAGAATTAGCCAGAACCTGGCGGAGGAATATTATCATAAGAAATACCGGATCGCTCCGGCCGCAGATTATGATGTCTTAAAGGTGGCCCACCACGGATCTAAGTATTCTACTTCGGAAGAGTTCTTAAAGATAATCAAGCCGGAGCTGTCCCTGATCTCCTGCGGAAGAGATAACTGGTACGGACACCCACATCCGCAGCTGCTGGAAAGACTAAGTAATATGGAGAGTAATATTATGATTACATATGATACCGGTGCAATTACAATAAGGACGGATGGCATTAAGATGGAGGTGACAGAGTTCCTGAAGAGGTAATACTCATATGGAAATTTTTTGTTCTATAGGAGATAGTCTGTTGGACTTTTGGATATCTGGAAAATAGCTTATTTACTGGGTTCCATGGGATGGCCTTATCAATGCAATAATTATGCCGGTATAGTAAGAAATTCAAAATATTTAATATTGCAAATTATACTAATTTGGTATATTGTGAAAATTAAGGCTGTTTCTTATTATTTAGAGGATAGTCTACTTAAAATAATAAGATTACGTAAGACTTATAAAAAGTACAGAGTATATGTTGTAATCAATTTATATTTATTTTGACAGGAGGTACTTTATGAAAAGACGTATGATTGTATTGATGTTTGGAGAAACGCAATAGGCCGGTACGACTATCGATAAAGTGACTTATTCCTAAATTAACCATTGATATAAATTCAAGAGATAAAAAAGTAAGAGGAGGCGACGAACCATATGAAAAGAATGATTATATTGGTTACATTATTGTTTGCATTTTTACTTATTGGATGTAATGAAAGAACACCTCAAATAACATCTACACCTGTTTCCGACCAGCCGCAAACTTCAGTTTCTGCTGTACCCTCGAAACCGTTGGTTTCTGCTGTGCCTACTGAACCACCGATTATAAACTGTGAATCTGCTTCGCTCAAGACCGGCGAGACGATTCAGCTCACAGTCTCCAACACGAAGGATGTAACATGGACATCTTCTGATCTTTATGTTGCAATGGTGGATGACAACGGCTTAGTTACCGGTCGGCATAAAGGGGGTACGGCAACTATTTCAGGACAGGCAAATGGAGAGGTCTATACATGTGCTATTATTAATACAGTCAATGTTAGGGATATTACTGCAAAGCAGGTTGTTTCAGAGATGAACATCGGGACAAACTATGCAAGTGCCTTAGACGTTATTGATTGGGATTTTAAAAAAGGTTATGTTGCAAACATGAATGGCGCATTAAGCAAGCTTTATACATACCAAGATAAGTGTGGGGCCATCCGTCCTACAACTGATATGATCCGCGTTTTTAAAGAAGCGGGATATGATTCCATTCGACTTAACATATCATGGTCACTTTATACTGACGATCAAACATTTAGAATTGATGATGATTTTCTTGATATTGTTGAGGAATATGTAAACACAATTTTAGATAATGGGATGTACTGCATTATAAATTCTCATTATGATTACCTCAATTATTCCTGGGTAGGTGATAAATGGGTTGGGGATTGGATGAAGCCGGAGTATAAAAGCTATGTTGATGCTCGGTTTAAGGCAATCTGGAAACAGGTAGCCGAACATTTTGCATCATACAACGAGCAGTTGATTTTTGAGCCAATGAACGAGCCGAGTATGAATTATGAGGATTATATGAAATCAACGGGATCTGACAAGGATTTTCAACAGTTACAGCGTGATCGCGTGAACGAAATGAATAAGATTTTTTATGATACTGTCAGAAACAGTGGCGGTAATAATAAGAATCGTATTCTAGCCATGAGCCCGGTAATGAACGACGCATATGAATTACAATACCTGGATATTCCCGAAGATTCTAAACTGATTGCTGAAGTCCATTATTACTATAATAATGATGATGGGAGCCCCGTTACAGAATGGAGAAGCTCAAATAAAGAAAATACAAAGAAGATAGACCAAGAATTCAAGTTAATAAAACAAGACATTGATCAAGTGGGCATACCCGTTATACTTGGGGAGTGGGGTAACACCGCGGCAATGCCTATTGAAGATAGAATAGATATGTCAACATATATTATCAAACAAGCCCATAACCTTAATGTACCAGCTTTTTGGTGGGAATGTGCATGGAGAGAATCAGACGGTGTGAATGAGAACTTCCCTTTATTTAACCGTTATACGATGAAGTGTGCATATCCAGATTTGCTAAAAGCAATAATGGAATGTGTCAAGCCAAGTAATGAATGACAAAGTATTTTTTTTACAGAAGCTTCTTTAGATATTTTATATCAAAAATATATGCCAACATAAGTAATGCACATGGTGAGTATCGTTAACGCTGTACCGTGTGCATTTTTTTGCATATCAGAACGTTGAAGAAAGTTATTATTTGTATTCGTTATTAATGTATATGCATCCTGTGTATCTATGCGTTATGTGATGCTGATTAGATAGAAATATGAAAGATAGATATCTAGGTACGATATGATTGGGAGAGGGTTAAGAATGAAAGAAATATTTAAAAACTGTTTGATTGTATTGGGAATAGCTATAGGAGCGATTGCTTTGGCTGCAGGTATCACATTCTTAGGAGCAGTACGATATTCAGGTGTCTGGCAAACGGAGGGCTATGGCTTCTGTTTTGAGGTAACCGGTGCAATAGTGAAGGCGTATTCTGTTACAGAAAGCTACTATACCAGAGAAAAGTCTTATGATGGTGTAATCATAGGAGACACTCTTTATTGCGGTTTAGGGAAATTCAGAATAGAGATAGAGGATAACGCATTACATATGATAGATCAAGGGTCGCGCACAACCTATGTGATGAGCAGACAAAATAATGATTGTTTTGAAAAACTGTTTCTTGTAACAAAGGAATGCCAAGCTGCAAAGCTTCAGATGTTTTATGAGACTTTGCAGGAAAATTATGCCTTTGCCGATCTGTATGGTGTTGATTTCAAGGAAGAGTATAAAAAAAGCTCTTCTCTGATTAATGACCAAAGCTCGGAGGAAGAAGTATATCAGGCGATGTGTGATATGGTAGCAAAGCTGGATGATGGGCATGTAGAGATTAAGCTTGGAGATCAATCCTACTGCCCATCGGATTATCTTCCGTATTGGATGGAGAATATCAAAATGGCTCAGCAATTGGTCAATGTGATAAAGGAGAAATATCTAAAGAACTATTATCGGTTTAAAGATTGCTATATCCGTTATGGAACACTTAAGCCGGATATGGGGTATGTCATTATCCAGGGGATAGGAGTGACGAAGCTTGATAAATCACGGACTACCAGAGAAGCAATGAACAGAGTAATCCGCGAGTTTCAGGATATGGATAAGATTATTCTTGACCTGAGATTCAGTCCCGGAGGTTATGATGAGGCGGCTTTGACGATTGCCGGATATTTTACCGACAAAGAGTATCTGACCTATAAGAAGCAAACGTATCATCATGGGGTATTTACAGATTTACAAAGTGTATACGTGAAGCCTGAGAAGGAGTATTATAAAGGTGAATTGATAATTTTAACCAGTGGTTATACGATTAGTGCTGCCGAGACATTGATAAGAGATATTTTAGCCAATCCGAATCGGGAAGTAACAGTCATCGGTGAGAAGACAGCGGGCTATTACTCGGATGCAATACCTAAGGTACTTCCGGGTGGAATAGAATTTACCATGTCAATGGAACGGTATTACTGGTATGATAATACGATGCTGGAAGGAAGAGGTATTGAGCCGCAGATGGTGATTCCTTTTGACTATGAGGCAATTCAGGAAGGCAAAGATCCTGTACTTGATTATGTATTGGAAAACTAATCGTTATCGACAAAGGGGCTGTTGCAAAACTCCTTGAATAGGAACGAGTAAGGATACAGGCATCCCGTCATGCACTGTTCGGCAAACAGTGCATGACGGGATGCCTGTATCCTTACTCCGGCTATCAGAGTGTTTTGCAACAGCCCCTTTTATCAGCTGATCCTTCTTGTTTATCCGGTGAAGAAATGCTTCTGTAATATTAATGTGATAAATATATACATTTTGCTTGAAATTAGAATAAAAATGTAATAAAATGGGAATTGAAGACAACCAAAGGTTTGGACATCTTGTGTAATCGTATCCGGAATATGTAAAGTAAAATTGAACTGAAGCATAGGAGGAATCACATGGTAACAAATCGAAACAACGCAGTTTTTATAAATCGCTATTTGGATAATACTACGAAAGCGAACGAAAAGACGTATGTTACTTGGTTAAAAATAAGTATATGTATATTGCTTTTTTTGATAACTATGTTCATTCAGTCAAAAAAATCCACCAGTCAGAATATCAGTGGTATCATATCTCAGCTTCAGGTCATCCTATCAACCTTCTTGGTTGTTAATGTTAAAAAAAGTGGTTATATCATTGCAGTAGCTATTAATATGCTACAAAGTATTTTAGTTACGAGAGCAGTTATTGTTTACGGAAATCTCAGTGCGTTACCAGGAATTATTGTTCCTATCTGTACGATTATTACTGTTAGTATAATTTTGTTTTTTGTTGAACGTTTGAATATTGAATTGAAAGAGGTTATCCAACAAAAAGAAGAGCTTTGTGCACTATACGAAGAAATCACAGCGAAAGAGGAAGAATTTCGTCTGCAAAATGTACAATTAACGGAATATAATAAATTAATGGAAGAGAAAGAAGAAAAATTAAATTATCTTGCTTTTATTGATGTTTTAACGGAGCTGCCGAATCGTAAAATGATTATCAATAGACTTGATCTATTAGCAATGCTTTCATTGAATACGAAAGAGAACTTTGTGGTGGTTTTCATTGATTTAGATAATTTCAAGAGAATTAATGATTCAAAGGGGCATCATATAGGCGATTTGTTGCTAAAGGCTACGGCCTTAAGATTGCAGACCCTTATTCACAAGGAGGATATGCTTGGGCGTTTGGGTGGAGATGAATTTGCACTTATAATCCAGCGTAAATTAAAGGAATCAGAAATTTTTGAATATGTGGAAGGCTTAAGAGTTGCGTTAACAGAGAGTTTTATTATTGAAAACTCAGAGTTTGCTATCAGCGCCAGCTTTGGAATTTCTATCTATCCAAAAGATGGTGTTGATTCGGCAGAGCTTCTTAAGTGCGCAGATACTGCAATGTACAAGGCAAAGGATAATGGGAAAAATGGGGTTCAGTTTTTTAATAAAGAAATGAAAAATGAGGTTCTTAAGAAAATCGAATTTGAGAAAAGATTGAGAGCATCGCTTCAAAATAATGAACTCTTTCTTGTGTTTCAACCCCAATATTGTACGGATTCACAACAGCTTAGGGGATTTGAAGCACTTGTTAGATGGAGGTCACCCGATTTAGGGCTGATTAGTCCGAATGATTTTATACCAGTGGCAGAAGAAACAGGATATATAGTTCCAATGGGAGAATGGATTCTAAAAGAAGCATGCAAATTGGTTAAAAGCATTCAAAATGAATACCATGTTGATGTTGTAATATCGGTTAATGTATCTTCAGTGCAAATAATTGATCCTTCCTTTGTGCAGATGGTGAAAAGTGTTCTTGAAGAGACAAAGTGTAGTGGGAGATATTTGGAACTGGAAGTTACCGAATCAGTATTAATATCATCAATAGAAAATGTGGTAGGGATTTTTACTGAATTGAGAGACATGGGAATCAAAATAGCTCTGGATGACTTTGGAACGGGATATTCCTCTTTAAGTTATCTGCAGAAGTTACCTATTGATACCTTAAAAATTGATAAATCGTTTGTTGATAGTATTACTAACATAACTTCAGGCAAGCAGATGATAGGTTCTATCATTTCATTGGTTCATAAAATGGAGATTGGGGTTGTGGCTGAGGGAGTTGAAACGAAGCAGCAGCTGGAATATCTTCGAAATCAGGACTGCGATTATATTCAAGGATTCTTATGGGGGAAACCTTTAGAAATCAATAAACTATTTATTTTGCTGGAGCATATAAAGGTTGAGTCGTTCGCATGATTAAAATGATTTACCAGATGACAAAATCATGATGCTGTTAAAACCAGTGATGCAATATCATCCTAGTCATGAGCACGGGAAACATAAAAACCTGAAGCTAATGAAAAAAAGTAAAATTGAAGCAATTATTAATAAAATACATTTATAATTTATCTTGTATATGTGTGAGACAATAACGTTGATTTAAGCAGGTAACTAATCAGGTACCTGCGTTTATTACGAAGCTTGGAATAATTTCTTTTTCATCTAAGCTGTCGTTGTACTATTCATGCTTACTTATACAATGTACATGATTTTGCTCTTAGGAAAGTGCTTTGTAATTTCATTTTTTAAGAATTCTCCTCCTTTTTCTTTTGTAATAGAGTTGTAGCAGTATTTCCCCCGTCCTCTTCCTGTCATTATATTATTATCATATAAGTCAATTGCATTTGGAAAAGCTTCGTTGTTAATCATTCTATGAATATAACTGTATGTCATGAAAATTACTTCAAAAAACATCTCATCCTTGACCTTTTGAGATAATGTTTCAACTAGAATATCAAATAATTCTCTATATAAAACCTCCCAGTTTTCAAGTAAAATTACAGGAGCTACCAGTAATCCGACTTTGTATCCGGCTTCATTTAAACTATTTATCGCATTTATTCTATTTTCCAAAGAAGAGGTGCCAAATTCTACTTTTTTAATAATTTCAGGTGGATTAACGCTGATTCTGATTATTGTCTTACTCCTGTGTTCTAGATTTAATAGTGAATCTACCATATGAAATTTAGAAGGAAGTGTTATATATCCTCGGCCGTTTTTACCGAAATTCTCTATTGTCCATTCAAGGTTACCAGTGATGGTATTTTCAAGTATCAGGTCACTATTACTTCCTATCTCAAACGTCAGTTCAAAACTGCTCTGATTGGAAGTTTTTATGAGTTTGTCCAGCATCTGTTCCCTATTTACGAAAAGCCGCATATAAGAACACTTATTATAATTACATACTAAATAACAGTAAAGACACATAGCACTACATCCTGAGGATGTATAGGGTACTAAAAAGTCAGAGGTTTTTGAATTCGGCACATATTTATGAGTTTTTCTGATACCAATTACAAGATTTTGCTTCATCCTAGCAAACTCACAATTCTGGTTGCTTCTCAGTTCCGGAATATTATTATGGTCATCAATTCGAACCCATTTGGCCGACTTATATTTTTCTAAAAGAGCTTTTCCGAGCGAGTAATTTAATGCTTTTTCTTCATAATATATAATATTTGGTTTCAATAGACCACCTCCTGATTTTTAGTTTGCCTTCGATATATTTTAATTATGCCTTAAATAAAAAATAAATTGTATATTTTTGAGAATATAGAAAAAGGTTAAGTTGGGTATTTACCGAAAACCTGATTATCTAGCAGCATGCAATGAGCAAGAATTGCCCATTGTTGTCAGAGCAGAACAATGAATGGAAATGCAGAGCATATCTGCAGTATGATTTGAAATGAGTTGGAGGCAGACATGTCACAATGCAGACGGGGCTTTGTACAAACAGATGAAAAGGAGTTTAATGAGGAAAGTATTCTTCTGCTGCGCAGAGCGCAGAAGGATATCCTATATCTTCTGGAGCAGGGCTATAGGATCAAACCGGCCTCTACCTTTGTCGGGAACCATTACATGCTTTCTGAGCGGCAGCGGATCGCAGTAGTCAGGGCGACCGCTGAAAAGGAGCTTCTTGCACTTCGTGAAAGGAAGAGACTGGATCGACCAGGTGCACAACAGCAGGTATTTATCGATGGGTTTAATGTTATTATCACACTGGAAGTCGCACTCTCGAACTCGACACTGATTCGATGTATGGATAAAACCGTGCGTGATCTTGCCGGACTGCGCGGAACCTATCGGATCATTGATAAGACAGAGGAGGCAATCCGTCTGATCGGAGAGGAATTCAAGCTACTTGGCTGTAAAGAAGCCATCTTTTATCTGGATGCCCCGGTATCCAATTCCGGAAGACTGAAGCAGAAGCTGCAGGAGGGATTGGAGCGATATCCTTTTCAGACGAAGATTGAGCTTGTAGATAATCCGGATGTGATTTTACAGAGACTCGGAAATGTCATAACCCAGGATGCCATCATCCTGAATCAATGTGAAAGCTGGATTAATCTGACTGCGGAAATCATCAGTTCTCGGTTCCCTGATTTACGCATAGTAGAACTGGATTGATTTTGACGGAGGGACCTTTTGTCGTGTAGGTATAGAATTGTCGTGAAGACAATTTTATGGTTGTATCGTGCTTCAGTATATGCTAAAGTTTCCAATAATAAATCGTGGCAGCAAGGTTGCTTGGTGCATAAAATGCATGGGGCGGTTAAGTATGCCAAAGGAGGTAATTATGAAATATTATGTAGTGGATGCTTTTTCTGAGCAGCCCTTTGGGGGGAATCCTGCGGGAGTCTGTCTGCTGGACCGGAGGATCGAGGATGGACTGATGCAGAAGATCGCATTTGAAAATAATCTGTCTGAAACAGCCTTTCTGGTAAAACGAGAGGGGTATTATGACCTGCGGTGGTTCACACCAGAGGCTGAGATTGACTTGTGCGGGCATGCAACCCTTGGGAGTGCTCACATTCTGATGAGTTATGTGGACCGGACGATGGAAAAAGTTGACTTCCATACCTTAAGCGGAGTATTAACGGTGACAAAGGACGGAGATTATTATACAATGGATTTTCCTTCTCGTAAGCCGGTTGCTTGTAAAAAACCTGATTTGCTTGAAGAAGCACTTGGCATAAAAGTTTTGGAAACCTATTGTTCCAGAGACCTCTTGGCAATCGTTGAAAGTGATCAGGCTGTTGCTGCAATTAAGCCTGATTTTTCGCTGCTTAGTAAGCTGAAGGATGTATATGCTGTCATCGTTTCTGCCAAAGGCACAGACTGTGATTTCGTATCTCGCTTTTTTATCCCGAATGTCGGTATTCCTGAAGACCCGGTCACCGGCTCCTCCCATACGGAATTAATTCCATTCTGGAGCGAACGCCTGTCTAAGACAGAGCTTACGGCACGGCAGCTGTCCAGACGAGGAGGATATTTAAAGTGCAGGGATCTGGGAGAGCGTGTCCTGATTAGCGGGAAAGCGGTCACATATCTGGAAGGGGAGCTTCTTGTATAGAAAGAGGGATACATAAGTAAGTTGTATCATAAAATAGCATAAGAAATCTAATCCATAACAGGTGGGATAAGACAGCAGACAGCTTTCTTAACCCATCTTTTTCTTTACAAACAGGTTGAGTAAAAGCTATAATTAAGGTTGAGCCATCAGAGTAAGAATATAACAAAAGGATGCCATAAATAAAATATATTATATAGAGCTTGATATTAGCTATGAAATTGTGCTTATACCTCAGGCCTACTTTAATAAAGGAGGACGATCCATGAATTTATTGAATATGTTGGAAAAACTGGAATATACATGCCTTCAGGGCAAGGAGGATCAGGAAGTAACAGAGTTAATTTATGACTCACGCAAGGTGGTACCGGGCTGCGTCTTTATTTGTATCTCGGGAGCAGTCTATGACGGTCACAGCTTTGCGGCAGAGGCGATTGAAAAGGGTGCCGCAGCTATAGTCATCGAGCAGGAGATTGCCCTTCCGAAGGAGGGTACGGTAATTAAGGTAACTGATTCCAGACTGGCACTTGCCTGTATGTCGGCAGCTTATTTCGGTTATCCCGCGGGGAAGCTTACCACCATCGGAGTAACGGGAACTAAGGGAAAGACCACCACTACCTATATGATTAAATCAATACTGGAGAACACAGGGAGAAAAGTCGGCTTAATCGGTACGATTGAGACCATCATAGGAGACAGGGTGATTCCTGCAAGTAATACTACTCCGGAATCCTATACCCTACAGGAAACCTTTGCTGATATGGTAGCTGCAGGCTGCGAATGTGTCGTGATGGAGGTTTCTTCCCAGGGCTTAAAGCTGAATCGTGTTGCTGGCTTTACCTTTGACTATGGTATCTTCACAAATCTCGGGGAGGACCATATCGGAGGAGCGGAGCATACGGATTTCAATGATTATCTGACCAGCAAAGCAAAGCTGTTTCAGCAGTGTAAGCTAGGCTTGGTGAATATAGATGACGAACATGCCGGAGAAATACTGAAGGGTCATACCTGTGAGGTTGAAACCTTCGGTTTTGACGGGAGGGCTGATATCAGGGCGAAGCATATCCGACTCATACAGCAGCCCGGTTTTCTTGGAATTGCCTATGATGTGGACGGATTGATGAAGCTGTCCGTCAATATGAATATTCCGGGTAAATTTAACGTATATAACTCTCTTTGTGCAATCTCTCTCTGCAGACATTTCAAGGTGAGCAACGAGGAAATCCTAAAAGCCCTGTCCCATGTGAATGTCAGAGGCAGAGTAGAGCTGGTTCCGGTATCTGAGAATTTTAACGTCATGCTCGACTATGCCCACAATGCCATGAGCCTACAGAGTCTGCTTACTACTCTGAAGGAATATCAGCCGAAGAGACTGGTCTGTCTGTTCGGGTGCGGTGGTAACCGTTCCAGAAGCAGACGCTTCGAGATGGGAGAGGTCTCTTCCAACATGGCCGATTTTACGATAGTGACTTCGGATAATCCAAGATTTGAAGAGCCTCAGGATATCCTGAATGATATTGTAGTAGGTGTCCAAAAGGGTCCGGGAAAATATATTGCGATTCTGGATCGGAAGGAAGCCATTCGTTATGCAATCGGGCATGCCGAAGAAGGAGATGTCATTGTCATTGCCGGAAAGGGCCATGAGGACTATCAGGAAATCAAGGGTGTGAAGTATCACATGGATGATAGGGAACTGATCCGGGAGGCGGCTGCCGAGGTAAAGCACATCTAGGAATATCATACGAAGGAGGCCATTATGTCTGTACAAAGCTATGCAGATATCATCATTGATATTTCCCATGAAAACCTGGATAAGACATATCAATATGCGGTTCCGGAGGAGCTTTGTTCCCAGGCTGTAATCGGAGCATTGGTTGTGGTACCCTTCGGAAAAGGTAACCGGCAGATTAATGGTTATATCGTGGAACTTTCCGCCGAGCCGAAGCTTAATCCGGATTTGATTAAACCAATCAGCAGGGTCGTGACAGATGCCCCAATGATAGAAAGCCATCTGATTTATCTCGCCTACTGGATCAAGGAAAACTTCGGCGGGACTATGAACGATTCCTTAAAGACCGTGATTCCGGTCAGAAAGTCTGTCAAAATTAAAGAGCAAAAAAGCATACAGCTGGTACTGGGCATGGAAGCAGCCAATCAGCTGTATTTCGAATATCAGAAAAAGAATAATAAAGCCAGGCTGCGTCTTTTAGAAGCATTGCTGAAGGAGCAGGTACTGGATTATGAGACTGTCCGAAGCAGGCTAAATATCTCTGCGGCTACTCTGTCGGGTATGGAAAAGCAGGGTGTGACAAAGACTATAACGGAACAGATTTACCGAAATCCACTGGGCATTACGGAGGAAAATTCCTCTGTTACGCAATCCCGGCCGGTCGTACTGAATGAAGAGCAGCAGTATGCTGTGAATGATTTTATACAGGAATATGATAGGGGAATTCGTACGGAGTATCTTCTGCATGGGATTACGGGAAGCGGGAAGACCGAAGTCTATATGGAAATCATAGATCATGTGATCAAGAGCGGCAAACAGGTAATCCTCCTCATTCCTGAAATTGCACTCACTTACCAGACAGTGCAGCGCTTTTATAAGAGGTTTGGTAACAGAATCACTATTATGAATTCCAGGATGTCTCAGGGAGAACGCTATGACCAGAGCGAACGGGCAAGGAACGGTGAGATTGATATCATCATCG
Source organism: Bacillota bacterium (assembly GCA_023437365.1). Lineage (GTDB taxonomy): Bacteria > Bacillota > Clostridia > Lachnospirales > Lachnospiraceae > Mobilitalea. The sequence goes on along the minus strand of JAEZGK010000103.1, from coordinate 193,491 downwards.
GACCCAGGTCCGCGTTATTTACCCCATTTTCAAAGCTTGGTCTGATTATTATAGACGAAGAGCATGAGAGCAGCTATAAAAGCGAGACAACCCCGAAGTACCACGCCGTACAGGTAGCGAAAAAGCGAGCAGAGCTTACAGGAAGCTCCCTGTTTCTTGGTACGGCAACACCCCGGATAGATACCTATCTTCGGGCAAAGCAGGGTGAGATCAGATTATATACCCTGACCAGACGTGCGAAGGAAGCAAAGCCTCCCCAGGTATGGATTGTTGACTTGAGAGAAGAATTGAAGAACAGGAATAAATCCATCTTCAGTGCCAAGCTGCGGGAGCTGATGGAAGATCGGTTAAGCAGAGGAGAACAGATTATGTTATTCTTAAACCGCAGGGGGTATGCAGGCTTCATATCCTGCCGAAGCTGCGGACATGTGATGAAATGCCCTCATTGTGATGTATCACTTACCTCTCATTATAATGGTAGGATGATCTGCCATTATTGCGGCTATGAAGAGCAGCAGCCGAATACTTGTCCCACCTGTGCGTCCAAATATATCGCAGCCTTCGGCACGGGAACGCAGAAGGTGGAGGAATATGTGAAGAAGGAATTTCCGAAGGCAAGAGTTCTTAGGATGGATACAGATACGACGAGGAATAAGGGGGGACATCAGGCAATTCTCGAAGCCTTTGCGGCGCATCAGGCTGATATCCTTGTTGGTACCCAGATGATTGTCAAAGGTCATGATTTTCCGAAGGTGACACTGGTCGGTATCATTGCAGCAGACTTGTCACTGTATGCCGGAGACTTTCGGGCCGGAGAACGTACCTTTCAGCTGCTGTGCCAGGCGGCAGGAAGAGCCGGACGAGATGTTCTGCCGGGAGAGGTGATCATTCAAACCTATCATCCGGAGCACTATAGCGTCACTACCGCTGCAGACGGCGATTATGATGCCTTTTATGAACAGGAGCTTGCCTACCGGAGTATGCTGCAATATCCTCCGGTATCTCATATGCTTCTGATCCTTGTTACCTCCAAACAGGAGGAACAGGCGCAGAAGGCAGCAGGACATCTCGGTGAGGTATTGAAGCTGTATTATGAACAGAACGCTCTATCTGCCAAAACCATCGGGCCAGCTCCGGCGGCGGCAGTGAAGTTGAATGATAATTATAGATTCGTAATCTATATTAAGCATGAAAGTTATGACGAGTTGGTTGGCATAAAAAATTATATGGAGGGTTATTTCCTCTACTCTGAGCATTTTACAGGGTGCAGCCTGCAGTTTGACTTTGACCCGATGAGCGGATATTAAGCGACAGAAGATAAGTTATTGATTCCTTGACACCCCATATGTTATGATATAACAATGCGTAGTGAGAATCTATAACAAGCTTATGTTTTCAAGCTTGTTTATAGATACGATCGGAGCAAGAGATCATGAACGAAGTTCATGATATAACAATGCGTAGTGATCAAACGTAAGCAAGCTTACGTATCTATAACAAGCTTATATTTTCAAGCTTGTTATAGATACGATCGAAGCAAGAGATCATGAACGAAGTTCATAATCTAGCTGAAGTAAATATACGGGTTTACCCGTTGAAGATGAATGAGCAAGGAAAGAGAATGTATAAGATAGAGAGGAAGATGATTATGGCAATTAGAAATATAAGAGAAATCGGAGATAAGGTGTTGAATAAGGTCGCCAAGGAAATCAAAGAAGTGGACAAGAAAATCCTGGAGCTGATTGAGGATATGTTTGATACTATGTATGAAACCGGAGGGGTAGGACTTGCTGCACCTCAGGTTGGCGTATTGAAGAGACTGGTAGTCATCGATGTATCCGAAGAGGGCAATGAACCGATAACTCTGATCAATCCTGTGATTATAGAAACGGACGGAGAACAGACCGGAGATGAAGCTTGCTTAAGCATACCAGGTAAAGTTGGAACTGTGACAAGACCGAATTATGTTAAAGTTAAAGCCTTTGATAAGAATATGGAAGAATTTACAGTGGAAGGAACCGGATTACTGGCAAGAGCCTTCTGTCATGAGATAGACCATCTGGACGGCAAGCTTTATAAAGAGATTGCCATAGGAGAGCTTCGCGATGTATTAATGACCGAAGAGGTTCAATAATTCATATCAGATTGCGCAACACCAGGTTGCTGAGAAGAAAGGAGGAGCCGGATGAAGGTTTTGTTTATGGGTACACCGGATTTTGCGGTGGCAACTCTGGATCAGTTAATTAAATCAAGACATGAGGTGATTGGTGTCGTAACTCAGCCGGACAAACAAAAGGGAAGAGGGCATGCTGTCAGCTTATCTCCGGTCAAGGAGCTTGCCCTGCAGTATCAAGTACCTGTGTATCAGCCCTTAAAGGTAAAGGAACCGGAGTTTTTGGAGGTGCTTCGTGCAATGGAGCCGGAAGTAATCGTAGTTGCCGCTTTCGGTCAGCTCCTTCCGAAAGCCTTACTGGATATTCCGGCTTATGGCTGTATCAATGTGCATGGTTCCCTGCTCCCGAAATATCGTGGAGCTGCTCCAATTCAATATTCCATTATCGACGGTGAAAAAGAGACCGGGATTACAATCATGTATATGGATGTCGGAATAGATACAGGAGATATGATATTACAGGCCGTCCTGCCAATTGCTCCGAAGGAGACAGGCGGGAGCTTATTTGATAAAATGGCGATTTTGGGCGCCGAATTATTATTGGAGGCGCTGGATAAAATCGAAGCGGGAACAGCAGTGCGTATTCCTCAAGACAACGAGAAGGCTACCTATGTGAAAATGCTTGATAAGGATATGGGCAGACTTGATTTCACACAATCAGCCATTAGACTGGAACGTCTAATTCGTGGATTGAATCCCTGGCCAAGCGCATATACTATACTGGATGGGAAGACATTAAAGCTGTGGCAGGCGGATGTTGAGCCGATCAATCAGGCAGCAGGGATGAAAGCCAAAAACCCCGGAGAGATTATCGAGCTTCGCAGGGATTCCATAGTGGTTGCTACCGGAGAGGGAGTTTTGGTCATCCGTGAGGTACAGCTGGAGGGTAAGAAAAGGATGGCTGCAGAGGCATTTTTACGCGGATATCCGCTGTCAATCGGTACGATACTCGGTTAAGACCTGTTATTTCGAAGACTGTAATCGAGACGTACAATAGGAACAATATTTGGCTTCAGGGTAGGACTGGCATAAGGATCTCTGCCGGTCCTTCGTCATCTTCAACTCTTTTGAAGCAGTCTTTATTTAAGAAAGGAAGGGATGTTCCATGGGATACTATTATCCATATATCGATCCGACTTATCTACTTGTAATCATCGGACTGGTGCTGTGTATGGCGGCACAGTTCAGAGTCAAGAATACCTTTGCCAGGTATTCCCGTGTCAGAAGCAGGTCCGGGCTGACCGGTGCACAGGCAGCAGAACAGGTACTGCATGCCTCGGGGATCTATGATGTAAGAATCGAGCATATTTCGGGCAGTTTATCAGACCACTATGATCCAAGAAGCAAGGTGCTGAGGCTTTCTGATTCGGTATACGGGCAAAGCTCTTTGGCTGCGGTCGGAGTGGCAGCGCATGAATGCGGACATGCAATCCAGCATCAGAATGAATACATTCCCCTGAAGATCAGAGGAGTATTGGTACCTGTGGCTAATTTCGGCTCCATGGCTGCATGGCCGTTGATTTTAATCGGTTTGTTCCTGGGTGGTTCGCAGTTTTTAATTGATTTTGGAATTATACTTTTTTCAGCTGCCGTATTATTTCAGCTGATTACGCTTCCGGTAGAGTTCAATGCTTCAAGAAGGGCTATTGCAAGACTTGGAGAAACCGGAATATTGCAGGAGGAAGAACTGAGACAGTCAAAGAAAGTGCTGGATGCTGCAGCGTTGACCTATGTGGCAGCAACAGCAGCCTCTATTTTGCAGCTGCTAAGGCTCGTTATCCTGTTCGGTGGAGGAAGAAGACGTGACTGATCCATGGAATACAAGAGAAATCGTACTCGATATGCTTCTCGAAGTAATCGAAGGGGGTAAATTCAGTCATACTGTCCTGAATCAATACCTACGGAAGCATCAAGCTCTTAGTAAGCAGGACAGGGCTTTTATCTCTTACATTTTTACGGGTACGGTGAAAAGTTATCTGACACTGGATTATGTCATCAACAGTTATGCTTCCCTCCCGGTAAAGAAAATGAAACCCTTTATTCGTAATCTGCTCCGTATGAGTGTTTATCAGTTGATGTATATGGAGCAGGTTCCTGTATCTGCGGTATGCAATGAGGCTGTAAAGCTTGCAAAAAAGAGAAGCTTTACCAAGCTATCGGGGTTTGTGAACGGAATTCTTCGAACAATAGCCAGAAATAAAGAAGCAATCGTATATCCTGACCCTGTAACGTCACCCACGGATTTTCTTGAGATTGCCTACTCAACACCGAAATGGCTGGTAGAGGAGCTGCTGAAAACCTATTCCTATACTGAAGTTGAGAGTATGCTTGCGGCAACGCTTAAGGAAAAGGAGACAACCATCCGCTGTAATACGCGGCGGGCTACTCCGGAGGAACTTCGGGCCCTGCTTCTACAGGAGGGAGTGAGCGTGACAGAAAGTGATTACCTTCCCTATGCCTTTGTGATCAGGGATTACGATTTTCTTGAGAAGCTGGATACCTTTCATAAAGGTTATTTTACAGTTCAGGATGTCAGTTCCATGCTGGTTTGTGAGGTTGCCGGAGTCAACAAAGAGGATTTTGTGATAGATGTCTGTGCCGCACCCGGAGGCAAAGCCCTTCATGCAGCACAGACTGCCGGGAAGGTGCTGGCACGGGACCTAACTGAGTATAAGATAAAACTCATCGAAGAAAACATTTCCCGTATGGGCTTTACCAATGTGACGGCACAGGTTTGGGATGCGACAGTGCCGGACGAAAGTTTAGCAGGTCAGGCAGATGTGGTGATTGCAGATTTACCCTGCAGTGGCTTAGGAGTGTTTGGAAAAAAAGCAGACCTCAAATACAAGCTGACACAAAGTCAACACAAAGAGCTGGTAGAATTACAGAGAGTAATTTTGGATAAAGCAGAAAAATATGTGAAGCCCGGTGGGGTTTTAATTTACAGTACCTGTACGGTGCTTCGTGGAGAAAACGAGGGAAACCGTAATTGGTTCCTGCAGAATTATTCTTATATGCCGGAGAGTCTGGACCCTCGGCTGCCAGAAGTACTGCATTCACAAACCACGAAGGAAGGTTATCTTCAGCTCCTTCAGGGAGTACACAATACGGACGGCTTTTTTATAGCTAAATTCAGAAAGAAATCCGGAATATCTTGTGACAAGAGTAAATAAAAGACATAGAATGACTTTTATCTATATTATAATAAACAAATCAGTAAACAAATCGTAAGAAATTTAAAATCGGAGTACAAGCCGGTTTGGAACAGGAACATATATGGAACAGTTGGATATAAAATCATGCGATTGCAAGGAACTTTCGGAGCACATGAAAGCCCTGGGGCAGCCTGCGTTTCGAGCAAAGCAGGTATATGAATGGCTCCACGTGAAGCTGGCCGAAAGCTATGACGAGATGACGAACCTCTCTAAGGAACTCAGGACAAAGCTCGCGGAGAGTTATCCCCTGACTACCCTGGAGGAGGTGGAGTCTCTTCATTCCGAGGCGGATGGAACTATTAAATATTTATTTCGTCTAAAGGATGACAGGGTTATTGAAAGTGTACTGATGAAGTATCACCATGGGAACAGCGTATGCATTTCCTCTCAGGTCGGCTGCAGAATGGGCTGTAAATTCTGTGCATCTACCATCGGAGGTAAGGAACGGGATCTGCTGCCCTCGGAGATGCTGGATCAGATTTACCGTATTCAGCGCTTATCCGGCGAGAGGGTCTCCAATGTGGTGGTGATGGGTACCGGGGAACCGCTTGACAATTATGATAATCTGATCCGTTTTATCAGAATACTGACTGATCCGCAGGGGTTAAACATCAGCGCTAGGAATATCACTGTATCCACCTGCGGACTTCCAGATAAGATACGTGCGCTGGCAGAGGAAGAACTGCCGATTACCCTGGCCCTGTCTCTTCATGCACCCAATAATGAAATCAGAAAAAAACTCATGCCTGTTGCGGCCAAGTATGAACTGTCCGAGGTTATGGATGCTTTCCGCTATTATTATGAAAAAACAGGCAGACGTCTGACCTTTGAATACAGTTTGGTGGCTTCCGTAAATGATAACGAGGAGCATGCAAGGGAATTATGCAGACTGGTAAAGGGCTTAAACTGCCATGTTAACCTCATTCCGGTCAATCCGATCAAGGAAAGGGATTATCGGAAATCTGAGAGCAAAAATATTCAAAATTTCAAATTTATACTTGAAAAAAACAGAATTAATGTTACTATTAGAAGAGAAATGGGCACGGATATTGACGCTGCCTGTGGGCAACTGAGAAAAAGCTATATGGATCAACATAGCAATTGATGTTGCGTGAACTGGGAGGTGCAGTCTTGAAAGCATTTTCAATAACAGATATTGGAGAACGACGGAGGATAAACCAGGATTACGTCTTTTGCAGCGAAGCTGCCGTTGGCAGGCTGCCGAATCTGTTCGTAGTTGCGGACGGTATGGGAGGACATAATGCTGGAGATTATGCTTCAAGATACTGTGTTGAGTTTTTTCGCCAAAAGATAGAGGAGAGCGAGCTGAACTCGCCAATCGCTTTGGTCGAATCGGCAATCAGGCAGACGAATGAAGCTCTTCGAAATGAAGCAATGGAACAAAGTGAGTTAGAAGGTATGGGAACTACCTTTGTGGCGGCAACCATATTCGATAAAGAGATGTATGTTGCCAATATTGGAGATAGCAGACTATATGTCATTGGAGAACAGATCAGGCAGGTCACGGAGGACCACAGTCTGGTGGAGGCTATGGTAAAGACCGGCGAGCTGGACAGAAGCGAAGCCCGATGCCATCCAAACAAGAACATAATAACCAGAGCCATCGGTGTGAATGAGACCGTGGAACCTGACTTTTTTGAAGTTAATCTGGAAGACGGAGATACTGTACTTATGTGCTCGGATGGCCTGACCAATATGCTGGAGGACGAGACAATCGAAAGGATCATCAAGGAAAATGACGATCCTGAAGCTGCTGCCAAGGATCTGGTAAAGTGTGCGAATGAAAACGGCGGTAGGGATAATATTGCAATCATTATTATTAAAGTATGAAAATGAGGTGAACTAATATGTTAAAACCCGGTATGATTATCAGCGATCGCTATGAAATCATTGATAAGGTAGGATCAGGAGGTATGGCTGATGTATACAAGGCCAGAGACCAGAGATTGAACAGATTCGTGGCGATAAAGGTATTAAAGCCGGAATATTCAAGTGATAAAAGCTTTGTGAATAAATTCAGAGCGGAAGCTCAATCTGCTGCGGGCTTATCTCATCCCAACATCGTAAATGTCTATGATGTCGGAGATGACAGTGGTCTGCATTATATCGTTATGGAGCTGGTAGAGGGAATTACCCTGAAACGTTTCATTGAACGTAAGGGAAAGCTTGATATCAAGGAGGCAGTCGGTATTGGTATTCAGATTGCTCAGGGTATGGAAGCAGCACATGACAATCACATAATTCATAGGGATATTAAGCCGCAGAACATAATAATTTCCAGAGATGGAAAAGTAAAGGTGACTGATTTTGGTATCGCGAAGGCAACCAATTCAAATACAATTACCTCCAATGCGATGGGCTCAGTGCATTATTTGTCTCCGGAGCAAGCAAGAGGCGGATACAGCGATGAGAAGAGTGACATCTATTCCTTAGGTGTTACCTTATACGAGATGCTTTCCGGCAAGGTTCCATTCGCCGGAGATAATACCGTATCCGTTGCACTCCTTCACATTCAGGGAGAAGCTATGCCCCTGCGTGAGCTGGACCCGGAGATTCCCGTCAGTGTTGATAAGATAGTTCAGAAATGTATGCAGAAACGCCCGGAAAGAAGATACCATTCCGCATCTGAACTGATTGCTGATTTAAAGCGGGCGATATCCAATCCGGACGGAGATTTTGTACAAATCCCCGCATTTGTATCCAGTGATTCCCCTACCATTAATATTTCAGATGACTTGGGAAAAATAAATAGCGGAGTATATCTTGACGAAAATCTTCGGGACACAAGAAGTCTTCAGGCAAAGAAAATGCTTGAGGATGAGGATGAGGATCTTGATACGGTCGACAGTAAGGTGGAGAAAATGTTCATGGTGGGCAGCATCGTGGCAATCGTCATTCTTGCTATCCTGATCGTAGGCTCTGTCATCTGGTTTATTTCCACCCGAGGCAGTAAGAAGGATCCTGCAGAGAATCCCGGAATTGAAGTCAGTGTTACCCCTGCAACAGATTTGACAGAGATACCTACGCCCGGTCCGAATGCAGTAGTTTATGAAGTACCCGATGTCCTCGGACTGACCAAGGAGGATGCAGAGGCGTCTATAAAAGCACTTGCTGCAACTGCTGATGTTAGATATACGGAGGAATATTCAGATACCATTGAAGAAGGCAAGGTAATGCTGCAATATCCACAGGCAGGAAATGAAGTAGAGCAATCCTCTGTTGTGCTACTGACCATCAGCTTAGGACCGGAAGCCTTCGAGATTCCGAATGTATATGGGCTGACTGAAGAGCAGGCAGATAAGAAGCTGAAGGAACTGGGCTTAAAGCTGAAGCATGAATATATAGCCAGCGATGAGATAGAACTGGGACGTGTCATCGAGACCAATCCTGCAAGACAGACTACCGCTAAAAGCGGAGATACTGTTACCGTCATGGTAAGCTCAGGCTCTGAAAATAAGCAATCCACAGTACCGAGCCTGATCGGACTTTCCGAGAAGGCTGCTACAGAAGCATTGACGAAAGAGGGTCTGGTGAAGGGTAACGTATCCTACGAAAGCTCTGACACCTATGATAAGGGTATCGTAACCTATCAGAGTAATACAGCCGGACAAAAAGTAGATTCCGGAACTTTAATTGACATTATCGTAAGCTCAGGATTAGAAGATACGGATCAGCTTTACAGTGGTTCGGTAGCCATAGATGTAAACCCGTTTGATTACATCGTCACTGAAGATGCAGATATTGTCCTGGAGATGGAGCAGGATGGAACCCTGACCACGATATTTGAAGGTCCTCTTTCTAATACCGATTTCCCTTACACTGTTTCTCAAGTAAGTGACAGCTCAACTGTAGGTACTGTAAGAATGTATGTGGATGGAGCGCTCTTTATTGCTCCCGGAGATACGGAAACTACCTGGACCATAGAATTTTCACCTGTGGAGGAATAGCTTGAAAGGTAAGATTATCAAAGGTATTGCAGGTTTTTATTATGTACATGCACCGCAAACCAACATGATTTTTGAGTGTAAGGCGAAAGGAATTTTCCGTAATCAGAAAATCAAACCTCTTGTTGGTGATGATGTAGAGATAGATACCGAAGATCAGCCGGCGGGAAATGGAACCATCACCCGAATTTTACCGAGAAAGAATGAATTGATTCGGCCCGCTGTTGCGAATGTGGACCAAGCAATGGTCATATTTGCAGCAGCGGAGCCTGATCCAAATCTAAATCTTCTGGACCGATTCCTGATTATGATGCAGAAGCAGCAGGTAAGTGCGATCGTCTGCTTTAATAAAATGGATATCGTCTCAGAGAATGAAGTCTCAATACTTCGAGATACTTACCGGCTCTGTGGTTATGAGGTGGTCTTTACCAGCATGCTGCAGAGGGAAGGTACAGCAATGCTGTATGAGAAGTTGAGAGGGAAGACTACCGTATTGGCCGGACCCTCCGGTGTCGGCAAATCTACTTTCATTAACCTGATACAGCCGGAAGCCAATATGGAGACCGGGAATATCAGCGAGAAAATCAAGCGCGGAAAGCATACAACAAGGCATTCCGAGCTGATTTATGTGGAAGAGGGTACGTATCTTATGGATACTCCGGGCTTCAGTTCCTTATACATCGATGAGATCGAGAAGGAGGAATTGAAGGATTATTTTGTGGAGTTTCGAGATTTGGAAACAGAATGCCGTTTTATCGGCTGCAATCATCTAAATGAGCCGGGCTGTGCAGTGAAGGATGCTCTGAAGGAGCATAAGATCAGCAAGCTTCGTTATGAGAATTATGTAACTTTATATGAGGAATTAAAAAACCAGAAGCGCTACTAGAATGGAGGATACTATGGTGAAACTTGCCCCGTCTATATTGGCGGCTGATTTTAATAAACTTGGAGAGCAGATTGCAGAAGTGGAGCAGTCTGGAGCAGAATATCTTCATATTGATGTCATGGATGGGAACTATGTTCCCAGCATAAGTTTTGGTATGCCTGTAATAGCTTCGATCAGAAAGAATTCGAAGCTTATTTTTGATGTTCACCTAATGCTGACGGAGCCGATCAGGTATCTGGAGGACTTTAAGGCAGCCGGAGCCGATATCATCACGGTACATGCCGAGGCATGCACGCATCTTCATAGAACTGTCACCAAAATTAAAGAACTTGGCTTAAAGGCAGGAGTATCCTTAAATCCGGCAACTCCACTCGGGGTTCTTAAATATATCCTACGGGACTTAGATATGGTTCTGGTCATGACAGTTAACCCTGGCTTTGGCGGACAAGCGATGATTCCTGGTACACTGGAGAAGGTACAGGAGCTCAGGAGGCTTGCAGATGAGTTGGGGCTCCGGCTGGATATAGAGGTTGACGGTGGGATAACCATTGATAATGTGGAGCAGGCAATTCATGCCGGAGCTAATGTAATTGTCTCCGGTACTTCGGTATTTAAGGGTGATATTACAAAAAATATCTCAGACTTTCGTCAGGTGTTTTCAAGGTGCCGGTAATTACGAACTGGAGATGGTTATGATTAAAAATGAAAATAAAGTACTGATTATCACAGGCGGACGGACGGACGAGGAATTTCTGTCAAAGCTTTTCATACAGGAGAATTTTAACCTGATCATCGTCGCGGACAGTGGTCTGATATCTGCCGATCGCGTGAGGATATTGCCGGATTATATTGTCGGAGATTTTGATTCGGTTCCGGAAGCAATCCTGAACCGGTATCGTAATCATTCTGCACCGATTAAAACCTATCCAAGGGAGAAGGATAAGACGGATACGCAGATCGCCATAGAACTTGCCTTGAAGCATACTCCCTCAAGTATAACAATTGTAGGAGCGACCGGAAGTCGTCTGGATCATACACTGGCGAATGTCCATCTGCTGATGCTTTTGCTCCAGCACAAGGTAGATGCATTCATCGTAGATCAGAATAATAAGCTTTATCTGAAGCAAGAAAGCTTTCATATAGAAAAATCCACACAATTCGGAGATTATGTATCACTGCTGCCCTTTGGCGAAGCAGTCAAGGGCCTGACTCTGAAGGGCTTTTATTATCCGCTCGACGATGTAGTCCTATCACCCGGAAGCAGCCTTGGAATCAGCAACGAAATCGTTGATGAGACTGCAAGGGTTGAGTTTCGGGAGGGAATTATATTGGTCATGGAGACCAGAGATTAGTCTTATATCCAAAATGAATTAGCCAAAGCCCAGTAAAACAAAGGAGATAAATAAATTATGAAGTTAGGCATTGTAGGCTTGCCCAATGTAGGTAAGAGCACACTTTTCAATTCTTTAACAAAGGCAGGTGCGGAATCTGCCAATTATCCGTTTTGTACCATTGATCCCAATGTCGGTATCGTTCCGGTTCCCGATGAACGGCTTCAGGTATTGGGAGAGTTATATCATTCCGAGAAAATCGTTCCGGCAGTCATTGAGTTTGTGGATATTGCGGGCCTGGTAAAGGGTGCCTCCAAGGGAGAAGGACTCGGAAATCAGTTCTTATCCAATATCAGAGAGGTTGATGCTATCGTTCATGTTGTTCGCTGTTTTGAGGACAGTAACGTGATTCATGTGGATGGGTCGGTGAATCCGGTAAGAGATATCGAGACCATAAATCTGGAATTAATCTTTTCGGATCTGGAAATATTGGAACGTAGAATGTCCAAGACCATTAAGGGGTCTAAAAACGATAAGGCACTCGCAAAAGAGCTTGTAATGCAGGAGCGATTGAAAGCTCTTCTGGAGGAAGGGAAGATGGCTAAGGTCTTCCGTCCCGAAGATGATGAGGAGCAGGTACTGTTTGACAGTTATAATCTCTTAACAGCAAAGCCGGTAATCTATGCCGCTAATGTGAAAGAAGAGGATCTGGCTGAGGACGGAGCCGATAATGATTATGTAAAAAAAGTACGTAGCATCGCGGAGCAGGAGGCTTCCGAGGTTTTTGTCATCTGCGCCCAGATTGAACAGGAGATTGCTGAGCTTGAGGACGATGAAAAGCGTATGTTCTTAGAGGAACTTGGCTTAAAGGAATCCGGGCTTGAGAAACTCATTAAGGCAAGCTATCATATTCTCGGACTGATCAGCTATCTGACAGCAGGGCCTAAGGAAACCAGAGCTTGGACCATTCAGGTAGGTACAAAAGCACCACAGGCAGCCGGTAAGATTCATTCTGATTTTGAGCGTGGTTTTATTCGTGCTGAAATCGTGAATTATCATAATCTTGTTGAATGCGGCAATTATAACGCAGCGAAAGAAAAGGGTCTGGTACGTTCTGAAGGCAAGGAGTATGTGGTTCAGGACGGGGATGTGGTTCTATTCCGTTTTAATGTATAACTGATCTATGAAACCGAGATACTTTAATTTATAGCTTGCACAAGCAGCGATGCCTTAAATTGAATGTTTACAGATGTTCTCTGAAAGAGTGAGTAATCGTTATGAATATAATTTATGGTTCGGATATCTATTTCCCCAATTTGGGGATTGCATTGGAGCAAGTCGCGACGGGCATCAATGTCTTTGGCTATGATGTAGCACTTTATGGAATCATTATAGGCTTTGGTATGCTATGCGGCTGGCTGATGGCAGAATGGATGGCAAAGAGGACGGGTCAAAATACGGAAGTGTATCTGGATTTTGCCCTCGTGGCTATTGTTGCTGCCGTAATCGGAGCCAGAGCTTACTACGTCATTTTTACTCTGGAGGAATTCGCGGATCATCCCTGGTCAGTATTTAACACGAGAACAGGGGGGCTCGCAATCTACGGTGGGATCATCGGGGCAGTATTGGCCGCAGTCGTTTTTGCGAAAATCAAGAAATATAATTTCTGGCTTTTGACGGATACAGGCTGTATCGGGTTGGTCATCGGGCAGATCATCGGACGGTGGGGAAATTTCTTTAACCGGGAGGCCTTCGGCAAGTATTCGAACGGATTATTTGCCATGCGGCTGAATGTGAATGATGTAGACGGAGTATTTCGAGAATCCACTCCGGTATCCAGGCTGCAGAATATGTATTCAGGAAAACCCGGAGCACTCGAGAGAATACTGGAAATCAGAGATAAGGCAGTGATGATTGACGGTGACAGATATATTCAGGTACATCCTACCTTCCTCTATGAGTCACTCTGGAATATTTGTCTTTTGGTTCTTCTCGTGCTTTATACCAGGCATAAGAAGTTTGACGGCGAGATTATTCTATTGTATCTGGTAGGCTATGGGCTCGGCAGAGTATGGATAGAGGGATTGAGAACGGACCAGCTGTTCTTATGGGGTACCCCGTTGGCTGTTTCCCAGCTGCTGGCCGGTGCGATGGCTTTGATTGCCGGAGCCTATCTGACCTATAGAAGATTCAGCTTGAGCAGACGAAAAAGGCGATAATATAGAAAAGCGTGTTAGCATAATGGGAGCTTAGGTCTAATTTCCTAAGCTCTATATTTTTTGCCTATATCTTGACATAATTTGTTCGATTTTTGATATAAACACTAGATATTGTGAATAAATATCGAAAAAGCTCACAAACCCTACGATCATAAGGATTTGTGGGCTTTTATTTTCAATTTATCACTTGATAAATTCCCAAAACTAATATAAAATAATCACATAAGTGGAGCGAAGTGGTGGAAAGTGGCGCAAGTTACCATCAAAGTGGGGAATGTAAAGAGGTGAAGCCAGATGTTTATGGGAGAATTTGATCATTCGATCGATTCCAAGGGTAGAATAATCATACCATCCAAATTCAGAGATGATCTTGGAGATGAATTCGTTATTACCATGGGTTTGGACGGATGTCTTTTTGCATATCCGCAGGAAGAATGGCAAAACTTTGTAAAAGAACTGTTAAAGCTCCCGGGAACACAAGAAGCAAGAAAGCTGCAGCGTTACTTTATGGCAAAAGCTGCTGCATGCGAAGCGGATAAACAGGGAAGAATTCTAATACCTGCTAAGCTACGCGAAAGCGCAGGACTGGATAAAGACATCGTTTTTGTAGGTGTATTAAATAAAATAGAGATATGGAGCAAGGAACGTTGGGAGAATAACAATGATTACGATGATGTGGATGCTATCGCGGAGCATATGTCCCAGTATGGAATCAGCTTCTAGACGGCAGGGCAGCTTATAACCGGAGGGTGTTATGGCATTTGAACACAAATCAGTATTATTGGAAGAAACCATAGATAATCTTAATATTCGTCCGGATGGGATCTACGTGGACGGCACGCTGGGAGGCGGAGGCCATTCCTATGAGATCGCAAAGCGGCTGACAATCGGAAGACTGATCGGAATAGATCAGGACGAAGCGGCTATTACAGCAGCAGGAGAGAGATTGGCCGAATATAAGGATAAGGTTACAGTTGTTCGAAGCAACTATCGTGAGATGAAGCAGGTGCTTCAAGTCCTGCAGCTTGATCGGGTGGATGGTATCCTCCTTGATTTGGGAGTATCCTCTTATCAGCTGGATACACCGGAAAGAGGATTTTCATATAAGGAAGATGCTCCCCTGGATATGCGGATGGACACCAGGAATACGAAGACAGCAAAGGACATAGTCAATGGATACAGCGAAATGGAGCTTTACCGTATCATTCGGGACTATGGAGAAGATAACTTCGCAAAGAACATTGCAAAACACATTGTCAGGATGAGACAGGACAAGCCGCTTGAGACTACCTTTGAGCTGGTGGAAGCCATCAAAGCAGCAATTCCAATGAAGCTTCGGGTTACGACAGGACATCCTGCCAAAAGAACCTTCCAGGCAATCCGAATCGAGCTTAATCGAGAGCTTGAAGTATTAAAGGAAACACTACAGGATATGATTGAGCTGCTGGCTCCGGGAGGGAGATTATGTATCATAACCTTTCATTCGCTGGAAGACAGGATTGTGAAATCCAGCTTTAAGACGAACGAAAATCCATGTACCTGCCCTCCGAACTTTCCGATATGCGTATGCGGTAAGGTGCCAACAGGTAAAGTGATTACAAGAAAGCCAATTCTTCCCACCGAGGAAGAACTGGAAAATAATAAAAGATCAAAAAGTGCAAAGCTGAGGGTTTTTGAAAAAAGTATCAAATAGAATATCGGTAATTGAGAGAATTGGGGCAATTGGCAATATAGTGAGGAAACTGGTTATGGAATTACCTTAACTTTGCCGGTCCTACAAGATAGTATAGAACAGCTTGGAAAGAGGGTTTCTTGCATGGAGGCTTATAAGAGACGATATCAATACGACGATACGAGGACAAGCTATGTGGATGGCAATACGGTCCGTAAACTGAGAGTTGCTCCTCAAAGAGAAGAGGAACAGTACGAGATACCCCAGAGAAGACCAAGGCAGCACGGCCATCAGAAGACCTTATCAGGTATTAGCTTTACATCCCTGGTCGTACTTACGGTTGCTATCATTGCAACTGTTTATGTCTGTGTGGATTTTCTGATGGTTCAGAACCAGGTAACCGTAATGAATAAACAGATTGTGTCTCTGGAAAAAAAGATCACCACCTTAACCAAAGAGAATGATGCCACCTATGAAGCAATCAATACGGCAGTAGACATGGATGAAATTTACCGGGTAGCAGTGGAAGAGCTCGGTATGGTATATCCCAACAAGAATGAAGTAATTACTTACCAAAGCGGTTCAGCGGATTATGTGAGACAATACGAGGATATCCCTGAATAAATGAGCTATGACCAGTGAGGGAAAGTACAATGGAAAAGTCACCGGAAAAATCAATCAAAAAATTCACTTCTAAAATGCAAGCAAACCTATTGCTTGTATTTTGTATTGTTACCTTATGTATGGTTGGGCTGATGGGCAGGTTGGTATACATCATGCAGACCAAGGGAGAGGCCTATGCAAAACAGGTATTATCCAGAGAGACCTATGTCAGTTCTGTTCTGCCCTACAGGCGGGGGGACATTACGGATAGGAATGGTACTGTGTTGGCCAGCAGTGTGTTACAGTATAAGCTGGTTCTTGATCCGAAGCAGCTGTTACTAAATACGGAAAGTGTGGAACCTACCATAACAGCCATACATAAGGATTTTGATATTACAACGGAGGAGCTTCAGGATATTCTACAAAAGAAAGCTGATAAACAGTATGTGATCGTTCTGAAAAATCTGAAGTATGATGCAGTAGAGAGCTTTAAGAAAGTAATGCAGGAAAGTGAAGATATTACCGGTATCTGGTTTGAAGAAGAATACGTAAGAACCTATCCCTACCAGAAGCTTGCCTGCGATGTACTGGGCTTTACTTCCACCGATAATACCGGCTATTTCGGAATTGAAGAATACTATAACGATGAACTGAATGGTACCAACGGAAGAGAATACGGATATTTTGATTCCAGCCTTGCTCTGGAGCGTATCGTGAAAAAGGCTGTGAATGGCAATTCCATCGTTAGTACAATCGACAGCAATGCACAACGGATCATCCAGAAGCATATCATTGCTTTCAACACGGAGTTCGGGAGCAAGAACATTGGCGTTCTGGTTATGAATCCGAACAACGGTGAAATTCTAGCCATGGCCTCCAATCAGGAATACGATTTAAATAATCCCAGAGATCTTTCCGGCCTGTATACAGAGGCAGAGATTTCTGCAATGTCGGAAGAGCAGAAGATGGATGCCCTGAATAATTTATGGAAGAATGATGCCATCAGCAGCGGCTATGAACCAGGATCTACCTTCAAACCAATCACGATTGCCGCAGGTCTGGATGAGAATATTGTAAAAGAAGAGGATACGTTTTACTGTGACGGTTTTCAGGAAATAGCAGGAGAGAAAATCCATTGCAGCAAGCGAACCGGGCACGGTGAACTGACTCTTGGGCAAGCCCTGATGTTTTCCTGTAATGACGCCCTGATGCAGATCGCGGATAAGGAAGGAAGGAGCATCTTCCATAAGTATCAGTCCAGCTTTAGCTTCGGTAAAAAGACAGGTGTTGACCTGCCGGGAGAAGAAGCCGGTATTGTAATTGCAGAGGATAAAATTGGTCCGGCGGATTTGGCTACCAGCAGCTTTGGTCAGACCTTTAATGCCACGATGATACAGATGGCATCAGCTTATTCTTCTCTGGTCAATGGTGGAAGCTATTATCAGCCGCATATCGTAAAAAAGATTCTTAATGCGAATGGCGCAGTAGTAAAAGAAAATAAGGGCCTTCTTGTAAAACGTACCGTATCGGAGAAGACCTCTGAATTCATACAGAAATATATGTATCAGACAGTGGAAGTCGGCACCGCCGGAGGAGCAAAGGTAGAAGGCTATGCAATCGGCGGAAAGACTGGTACGGCTCAGAAGTATCCACGCGAAGCGAAGACCTATCTGGTATCCTTCCTGGGACAGGTTCCTGCAATCAATCCCGAGATTGTTGTGTATGTAATGATCGATGAGCCGCAGAATGTGGAGAAACAGGCAGACAGCTCCATCGCCACCAAATTTGCAGGAAGGATTATGTCAGAACTTCTTCCCGCTCTTGGTATCTATCCTGAGGGGGAGATCGATTACCTCCTGCCGACTGAATCGACAGAAATCGTCACCGGTTCAGCAATCAATACAGGTAACAGCTCTGCCGATCAGGCGGATGAAGCCGGAGCAAATGAAGATTCTGCGCTGCCCCAGAATAGCAATACGGAGGAAGATGTCTTAGATACCGAACAGGAGACTACCGGTACAGAGCAGCAGACGGATTCCGACAGCAGCAACGCTGTACCCACAGAGGATGAAAATGAGTTTAATGCAGATGCAATAGAATAAAGCAGCCTTGTTTGTAATAAAATGAAACGATAAGAGAAACAAGGTTATGGTTGTATGGCAAGAAACAGAACCTATAATAAGCGAAATGTACTGATTGTAACCTGCACTATTCTGATGGTTACACTTGCATTGGCTGCGAGACTGGGATATCTGATGATCTTTCAATCGGAGGAATATGCAGCCAGGGCGCAGGAGCTCCATGAGCGAGAGAGAGTAATTAAGGCGGAACGTGGCTGTATCTATGATGCAACCGGAAAGCTGATTGCTACAAATAAACCCGTATGTACCATATCCGTAATCCATGCCCAGATCAAGGAGCCGGAGAGGGTAATTAAGCTTCTTTCCGAACTGCTGGGACTCAGTGAAGCCAAGGTCAGGAAACGGGTTGAAAAGGTGTCCTCCATAGAGAAAATCAAGTCCAACGTCGAGAAGTCGATTGCAGATAAAATCAGAGAGTATGACCTGGACGGTGTTATGGTAGATGAGGATTATAAGCGATATTATCCTTATGATTTCCTCGCTTCCAAGGTAATCGGTTTTACCGGAAGCGATAATCAGGGTATCATTGGCCTGGAAGTGAAATATGACAATTACTTAAAAGGAATAGACGGAACAATATTAACACTTACCACCGCTTACGGGGTGGAGATTAAAAACGCAGCCGAGGATCGGATAGAACCCATCCCCGGAAATGATTTATACCTCAGTCTGGATATGAATATTCAGCAATATGCCGAGCAGGCTGCTAAAAAAGTCATGAAGTCCAAGCAGGCCTCCAATGTTAAGCTGATTGTCATGAACCCTCAGAACGGTGAGCTTTATGCTATGGTGAATGTTCCGGAATTCAATCTGAACGATCCCTATACCTTGATTGAACCGATTGCAGCAAAACAGCAAGGTCAGACGCTGACAGAGGAGAAAAAGAACGAGCTATTAAACGGAATGTGGCGAAATGCCTGCATCAGCGACACCTATGAGCCCGGTTCCGCCTTTAAGATAGTAACGGCAACAGCGGCTTTGGAGGAGAAGGTAGTAAAGCTATCAGATACCTTCTACTGCCCCGGTTATAAAAAGGTTGAAGATAGAATAATCCGATGCCATAAGGCAGGAGGGCATGGCAGCCAGGATTTTGTTCAAGGAATTAAAAACTCCTGTAATCCTGTTTTTATGGAGATCGGAGCCAGGGTCGGAGTGGATAAAATGTATCAATATTATGACCGGCTGGGGCTATTTCATAAAACAGGTGTTGATCTTCCGGGAGAAGCCAATTCCATCATGCATAAAAAAGAGAATATTAAGGCTGTCGAGCTTGCTACCATGTCCTTCGGCCAATCCTTTCAGATCACACCCCTGCAGATGCTGGTTGCCGCCAGTGCAGTGGTCAATGGGGGGAAGCTTGTCACTCCTCATTTCGGTGTTCAGATCAGAAGCTCTGACGGAGCCAGAATCAGAGAACTGGAGTTTCCGACCACAGATGGAGCAGTGTCAAAGGAAACCTCGGAGACCATGAAGGAGCTTTTGGAAGGAGTAGTAGCGGATGGAACCGGAAGACGTGCCTACCTGCCGGGCTTTCGTGTGGGGGGAAAGACAGCAACCTCTGAGAAGCTGCCAAGAAGCAGTAATCAATATATTTCCTCTTTTGTCGGCTTTGCCCCTGCCAATGATCCGAAGGTCATCGCAATCGTATTGATCGAAGATCCGGTCGGCATTTATTATGGAGGAACCATTGCAGCACCGGTGATAGCCGATCTGTTCAATAATATTCTTCCTTATCTCGGAGTGGAGGAGAGCTATTCTGAGGAAGAAATCAAAAAGTTTGATATCGGTACCTTTGCAATGCCGGACTTTGTCGGGAAGACAAGAAAGGATGCCAAGGAGCTGGCAAAAATATATGAGTTTGGCGAGCTGTACCCTATCGGTGAGGGAGATATTGTCAGGGAACAGTTTCCTCTGCCCGGAGAGACGGTAGAGAAAGGCAGCGATTATATCCTATATTTTCGTTAAGCAATTACTCCTAGTTTCGAAAATAGGACCTTCAAGAATATTGTCTTTTTCATTGTAATAAAGTATAATGGCTAAGGCAATGTCAAGGGTTTTCATGAAATATAGATATACATAGGAATGTTGCCAATAACTGGCAGTCGGGGAGATCTGCGAAGCAAGTCCCTGACAAGGAATGGAGGATACTATGAATTTTTCTGAGATTAAAGTAATATTACCTGTCATCATATCCTTTGGTGTCTGCGTAATTCTTTGTCCGCTCTTAATACCTTTTCTAAAGAAACTGAAATTCGGACAGTACATCAGGGAGGAGGGACCTGCTTCACATCAGAAAAAGTCAGGTACACCGACAATGGGAGGCATAGTAATTGTACTTAGCATCGCAATTACCTCTCTGTTTTTTGTCAAAGGAAATAAAGATATTCTTCCTGTCCTGTTTGCCACCATCGGCTTTGGCATCATAGGCTTTATGGATGATTATATCAAGGTAGTTATGAAGCGCTCCATGGGTCTTCGGGCGTGGCAAAAGCTCCTGGGACAGATCCTTGTTACCGCAATCCTTGGCTATTATCTGATCAATTTTACCGATGCAGGTACCAACATGCTGATTCCCTTTTCCGGCGGGAAGTATGCTGATTTGAATTATCTGTTCGTACCGTTCTTTTTCATTGTTGTTCTTGGCACAGTGAACGGTTCTAATTTTACTGACGGTCTGGATGGTCTGGAATCAAGCGTTACGGTACTGATTGCCACTTTCTTCACTGTGGTATCGATCGGAGTACAGAGCAATGTTTCTCCGATTACCGGAGCGGTTGCGGGAAGCTTGATGGCATTCCTGCTCTATAATGTATACCCGGCTAAGGTTTTCATGGGAGACACGGGATCTCTAGCACTGGGAGGCTTTGTGGCTGCAACCGCGTTCATGCTCCAGCTGCCTTTGTTCCTCCTGCTGATTGCAGTCGTATATTTTGTGGAAATTATCTCGGTTATGCTTCAGGTAAGTTATTTTAAGCTGACCGGCGGAAAACGCATCTTCAAGATGGCACCGATCCATCATCATTTTGAATTGATGGGCTGGTCAGAGACCAGAGTGGTAGCAGTATTTTCTATCATAACGGCAATCCTGTGTTTGGTGGCTTTAATGGGAATGAAGTAACGTAACGAAGAAAACTGAGCTTGGTAATAAAAGGGTGCCGATGATGCGGCAAAAGGAGCAACTATGCAGCTGAAGGATAAAAAAATATTAGTATTCGGAGCAGGGAAGAGCGGTGTCTCGGCCGTAAGATTATTACAAAAGCAGGAAGCGGATATCCTCCTGTATGATTCCAACCCAAATCTGACTAAAACGGACTTTCAGGATAAACTTGATATTGAGCATAACTTCACTCTGATCACCGGAGAATTGCATCAGAATGTCATAGAAACGATTGACCTGATGGTCATCAGCCCCGGAGTAGCACTGGACCATCCGGAGGTTATGCGCATCACAGAGCAGGGGATACCGGTCTGGGGTGAAATCGAGCTGGCATATCGGATTGCGAAGGGGAAGATTATAGGCATTACCGGAACCAACGGAAAGACAACTACCACAACCTTAGTTGGTGAGATTATGAATACCTTTTTCGAGGAGGTTTATGTCGTAGGTAATATCGGCAATCCCTATACAGAGGTGGCGATGGAAACTACCGAAAAAGCAGTTTCTGTCATTGAGCTCAGTAGCTTTCAGCTTGAGACAATCCATGAATTCAAGCCAAATGTCAGTGCGATACTGAACATCACACCGGATCATTTAAACCGCCATCATACAATGGAGAACTATATTGCAGCAAAAGAGAATGTAGCAAAAAATCAGACAGAAAATGAGGTCTGTGTCTTAAATTATGAAGACGAAATCCTCCGTGAGATGGGAAAGCGCTTAAAGACCAGAGTTCTATTTTACAGCAGCAGCACAAGGCTTTCGGACGGCTTGTATCTGGAGGAAGAGGAGATCTGGTACAGCACGGGTGGGAAGCGCGAGTTGGTCTGCAATATCAATGAGTTAAAGATTTTTGGAAAGCATAATTATGAGAATGTCATGGCAGCTGCCGGGATGGCTCTTTCCATAGGGGTTCCCATGGAGAAGCTTCATACTGCACTGGTGAACTTCCATGCAGTGGAGCACCGAATCGAATTTGTGGAGACGATTAAGGGTGTCACATATTATAACGATTCCAAGGGTACGAATCCCGATGCCTCCATCAAAGCGATAGAGGCCATGAGGACACCAACCCTTGTCATTGGTGGCGGTTATGATAAAAAAGTACCCTTTGACGATTGGATTGAAGCCTTTGGAGCTAAAGTCAAATATCTTATTCTGCTGGGCCAGACCAGGGAGCAGATTGCTGAGACCGCGAAGCGTCATGGTTTTCAGGATATCATACTGGTCGAGGACTTAAAGGAAGCTGTAAAGGTATCCGCAGAAAAGGCTGTACCCGGCGACTCTGTATTATTATCACCTGCTTGCGCCAGCTGGGGCATGTTCGACAATTATGAGCAGCGAGGCAGGCTGTTCAAGGAGTATGTCAGAGAGCTACTCCAGAGTTAAATGTATTTCTTTTGCTTAGATTTAATGAAAGCAATATGAGAAGCTTTTTCACATATTATTTTTCAGATAGAACATTTGGATTGGGAGAGTTCCTATGGCAAGAACAGTAAGAGAAGAAAACAAACGAAGATTGCACAGCTACTATGATTACAGCTTATTGTTCCTAATCCTGTTTCTGGTATGTTTTGGACTGGTTATGATTTACAGCACCAGCTCTTATAATGCACAGAGGATTAACGGTAATGCGACTCTTTATCTGGAGAAGCAGGCTCTGTTCGCTGGTGCCGGTATTCTGATCATGCTTTTTGTCTCAAAGATAGATTACCGGTTCTATATAGCCAAGCTTCCCATCCTCAGGGTGAAACCCGTTACCATTCTTTATTTCATGTGTATTATATTGCAGACACTGGTACTGATCATCGGACCGGAGGTTAATGGCTCGAAAAGATGGATTGATATGGGCCCGCTTGGCCGATTCCAGCCCTCCGAGCTTACTAAAATTGCAGTAATCCTGTTTACTGCCTACATAGTGAATATAGCTCCAAAGAAGCTGGATAAATTCAGAGGCTTTCTCCGAGTGGTCTTATTTATCGCACCTCTTTTGGGCCTTATCATCATCGAAAATTTTTCAACAGCTCTGATCTGCGGTATCATCATGGTTGCCATCTGCTTTGTGGCATCCAGAAAGAAGCTGTATTTCATTATATCAGGTTTGCTATTCGGTGCGTTGGGATCTATCTTCATTTTTTTTGTATCCTATCGCTCGGAACGTATCAAGGTCTGGCTTAATGTTGAGACAGAGCCGAAGGGATATCAGATCCTTCAGGGCTTATACGCGATCGCTTCCGGAGGAATCTTCGGAAAAGGACTCGGGGAAAGCATGCAAAAGCTGGGCTTTATCCCAGAATCTCACAATGACATGATTTTCTCGGTGATCTGTGAGGAGCTGGGCTTATTTGGTGCCTTCGCCCTGATCCTGCTATTCATATTGCTGATCTGGAGAATTTTTATTATTGCCATCAATGCAACTGATCTGTTCGGTGGCTTGATAGCTACAGGTGTACTTGCTCATATTGCATCACAGGTGTTGATCAATATCGCAGTTGTAACCAATACAATTCCGTCTACCGGTATTCCGCTACCCTTTATCAGCTACGGAGGCAGCTCCGTCATGGTAATCTTGTTTGAGATGGGAATTGTCCTGAGTGTCTCCAATCAGATCAAGGGAGAAAAGTGAAGATAATACATCTTCACTTCGGTGAAGATAATGCATCTTCACTTCGGTGAAGATAATGCATCTTCACTTCATTGAAGATAATAAATCTTCACTTCAGTAAGAAAGAGCTTCTTTACGTCTGGAAAGAATTTTAAGATGTAATCAATCGAATTCAAGTTTTTCGTCTTGGAAATCTACTTTGAAATTCTTCTTACTGTATGGAAGCAGGTAGTGAAATTCACAGAGACGAGGCAGGAATCATATAGTGTAGTATATTTTCTACATTGTCTGAGGTGTATCATGTCGAGTATTGAGGTCATCGGCGCTGAGCAATTGAAGGGTGAACTAAGAATACAAGGGTCAAAAAATGCGGCACTTCCTATCGTAGCTGCCGCGATTTTGAATAAAGGCATTACTGTACTAAGGAATTGTCCCAAAATACTTGATATATTTCATATGGTTAATATACTACAGGAGCTTGGTTGTATCACTTTCTGGGACGGAAATACCCTCACAGTGGACAGCAGTGCTGCATTGTCGACCTCCGTATCTGAGGATTCTGTAACAAAGATGCGCAGCTCCATCCTCTTTTTAGGTGCATTACTCGGAAGGCATCATGAGGTTACAATCGCATATCCCGGGGGATGCTCCATCGGGAAGCGACCGATCGATTACCACCTGAAGGCAATTAAGAAGATGAATGTTACGCAGCAATTTATCGGAGAAAACGATAAGATTATTCATTGTTTTGCCGATAAAATTATTGGAACAGATATATTTCTTGAGTTTCCCAGCGTTGGGGCGACTCAGAACATCATATTGACTGCAGTATTGTCGGAAGGTACGACCAGAATTTATAACGCAGCGAGAGAGCCGGAGGTTACCGAGGTCTGTAATTATCTGAACGCCGCCGGTGCCCGTATCTGCGGAAAGGGCACAGCTTTTATTGAGATCGAGGGTGTGAAGGAGCTGCATGATGTGGATTTTACACTTTCCTCAGACAGAATTGTAGCTGGAACATATATGGCTGCGCTAGCAGCAGCCAGGGGTAGTATCGTGTTGACCAATGCACCGACGGGTCATCTGGATTCGACGATCCGGGTTTTAAGAAGATGTGGATGCACTATTGAAACCACGGAGAATACGATTAAAATCAGCAGCAGACACAGACCGGAGCCTATTGAAGTATTAAAGACGCAGCCATATCCGGGTTTTCCGACCGACATGCAGTCTCAGCTGATGTCCGTCTTATGTCTGGCGGACGGAGAAAGCTGCATATTAGAAGAAATCTTCGAATCTCGTTTTCAGAATGTGAACGATCTGCAGAAAATGGGTGCCGTGATCAGCCTGGAAGCTAAGACAAATAAAGCAATCATTGCAGGTGTGGGAAAGCTCCATGGGGCAGTAACCCAAGCGTATGATCTCAGGGGTGGTGCCGCTCTGGTAATAGCGGGTCTTGCCGCTGAGGGAAGAACAATTATAAGGAATGCTACCTTCATTGAACGCGGCTATGAGGATATCTGCAGAGATTTATCTGCACTTGGTGCAAGGATCAGGTACTGCAGCGAAAATGCGATATGAAGGAATACTTCACAGGAGTGAATGGATGAACAGAGTCAGAAAAAGAATATCGGATAATGTATTGGTCAGGATATGTAAAAGAATGCTGCTGTTACTACTTATCATAGGTATTCCGGTTGTGATATTTTTAAATACCTTCCATATCACAAGGCTTGATGTTGTGGGTGCGAAGCGCTATACGCCTCAGCAGATCTCAGGACAGTTGATGAAGACACCCCCGGATCATAACTCCCTTTACCTTTTTCTAAAATACCGATATGTTACCAAAGTAAGGCTTCCATTCGTAGAAAAAGTTGACGTGGTAATGAATGGTACGCATTCAGTCACAGCGTATGTTTATGAGAAGATGGTTGCCGGTTGCATTGAGTTCATGGGCCAGTACATGTATTTTGACAAGGATGGAATCATTGTCGAGTCTTCCTCAGAGCTGCTTCCGGAGGTTCCGATCATTAAAGGGTTAAAATACAACAGAATCCTCCTGAGTGAGAAGCTCGAGGTACAGAAAGAGGAATTGTTTGATATCATCATCAATCTGACGCAATTAATCGAAAAATACGAGGTAAATGTGGATGTCGTTTCTTTTTCCGGCGATTACGAGGTATCTCTGGAATGCGGTAATGTCACAGTTCTACTCGGCAAAAAAAGCACATATGATGAAGCACTTTCCGATCTTCATAATATATTAGCTGAAGCAGGAGATAGAAAAATTACCATACATATGGAAAATTATTCAAAAGGAATTGAAAAGATCATAGGAAAAGAGAAAAAATCGACAGAATAGATAAAAAAGTCTTTCATAAAATACAAATTTTTAAAAATTATGCTTGATTATTTGGGAATTTAAAGATATCATATAAGATAGGATTGTGGGATACCAGAGATAGTATGTTGCTGAGATTTTATCTCATTATCATGTGGTTTTGGAAGAGAATTGGAATTATAGATAGGGTGAATAATTTAAGGATTCATCGGTCGTTATCTGAGGGAATGATTTAGGTTTTTGAAAGAATACGATGAAGGAGGAATTGACCTTGCTTGAGATAAGAACAAATGAGGCGGACACTACTGCAAAAATACTTGTAATCGGGGTAGGAGGAGCAGGTAATAACGCCGTTAATCGAATGATAGAAGAGAACATCCTTGGGGTTGATTTTGTTTGTGTCAATACGGACAAGCAGCACCTAAAGAACTGCAAAGCTCCGCAGTGTATTCAGATCGGAGAAAAGCTGACCAAGGGACTCGGCGCAGGAGCACAGCCCGAAATTGGGCAGAAAGCTGCTGAGGAGAGCAAGGAACAGCTGGCAGAGCTGATCAAAGGCGCTGACATGGTATTTGTAACCTGCGGAATGGGTGGAGGAACCGGAACCGGGGCTGCTCCGGTGGTAGCTCAGATTGCAAAGGATATGGGTATTTTAACGGTTGGTATTGTTACCAAGCCTTTCAAGTTCGAAGCAAAGACCCGTATGACCAATGCTATTTCGGGAATTGACCGCCTGAAAGAGCATGTGGATACCTTGATTGTAATTCCGAATGATAAGCTTCTGGAAATCGTTGACCGCAGAACCACTATGCCGGATGCACTTCGTAAAGCAGATGAAGTGTTACAGCAGGGTGTTCAGGGAATTACCGATCTGATCAATGTTCCCGGATTAATTAATCTTGACTTTGCCGATGTTCAGACTGTAATGAAGGACAAGGGTGTTGCACATATCGGTATCGGTATGGGAACCGGTGACGATAAGTGTATTGATGCAGTGAAGCAGGCAATTACCAGTCCGTTACTTGAGACAACCATCCAGGGTGCTTCGCATGTGATTATTAATATATCGGGAGATATCAGCCTGATTGAGGCAAATGATGCAGCGACCTTAGTGCAGGAGCTTGCCGGGGATTCAGCGAACATTATCTTCGGTGCTATGTTTGATGATGTAAATCCTGATACGGCAACGATTACAGTTATTGCTACAGGTCTCGACGGCAAATCCCGTGAAATGGTAAAAACACCGGACTTTTTAAGACGTCCCACACATACCGGCAGCATGACTACGAATCCGTTAAAACCTGAATTTAATATGAACAGGACCTATCCTTCTACAGGCAGTACCTACGCGAATAATAACCCGGCTTCTGCCCAGGTACATTCTTCTCAGGCAAACTATCAGACCGATCCTAACCGAAGACCGGTAAGTCAGCCTGCTAAGGCACCTGCCAATACGAACACAGATCCGAGCGGTATCAAGATACCTGAGTTCTTACAGAAGAACCGCCACAATAAATAGAAAAAGCTTTTTACATAAGAGATTAAGGCTGTCAGTTTATTTCATAAGAAATAAACTGACAGCCTTTTTTGCATGTTTTAGTTGGTAAATGGATTCAGATGTAAATATATGTAAATGAAAACAAGGGTTTTTGATCCAAGAACTGACATAATTTGGAAACCAAACAAGTTATAATCGGAAGTGTCGAATGCTTTTAAGATATTATATGTTGGAGGTGAAGCTTGTATCTTGAGATTTATCCTGATGTTGTATTCGTCCTTAATCTGCTGATTGATTTGGTACTGCTTCTCCTGTTAAAGGTAATCATACATAAAAAATGCAGTATGTTACGAATGCTATCAGCGGCCGCAATCGGCGGAGGGACCGCGGCTTTCATAAATCTCTTGCCCTGGTTTAGATATATTCTCGAGGGTAAGCAGGTCTTCACATTTTTACTGGTGATGGGTTATCTGATCAGACCAGCCTCTCTGATATTTATAGTCAGGGTTGCATTTGGAAAAATGAATTGGAAGGAATGGTTCAGACTTAGCATCCTTCTCTTTCTGGTGACCTGCTTCGTAGGAGGATTTTTTAACTCTGTTTATTATCATACCAAGCTGCGTCTTACCATGATACAACTGGATTATTCCGTAATCTTCAGTAATCTTCCGATGGGATATCTTATTTTGGTATTCCTTGCGATCATTCCGGTTACAGTTCTTTTCATATGGTTAAGAAGGAAGTACCTGAGCTGCAAAAAAGACATCTATGAAATTGAGCTGATATGCGGTGAGATGAGCACTAAGACAAGGGGTTTTATGGATACAGGGAATTGCCTGTTTGACCCGGTCAGCCACAAGCCCGTTATTATTGTGGAGAAGCATGTCATAGAGCAGATAATACCTTCGGAATGTAGATCACTCCTACAAATGAGTGAGGTTGGTATGATACAGAGTGAGGCTGTAGCAAGACAAGAACAGCTGGATAATTACATTTTCCGGTTCCATCTGATTCCTTATCGGTCGATTGGGAAGGAGCAGGGGGTTATGCCGGGGATAGTCCTGGACAGGATACAGATTAAGGTGGGAGAGGAAACCTGCTGTCAGGAAAGGGTGACAGCAGCCATATACAATCGCACACTATCCCCCGACGGAGAATATCAGGTGATTTTACATAAGGGACTATTAGAGGGAAAATAGTGGGAGGTTCAATATGCTTTTAAAGTTATCAATACAGAATAAATTCCAGTTTCGACTGATTCCTGACATCAAAACGATTATATTCGGACATCAGGGTGAAATCCATTATATTGGCGGTGCAGAAGTGCTTCCGCCGCCGCTCGATCCGGCAAGGGAAGCTGAGGTGATTGCAGAGCTTGGTGGTGAGCGTGACGGAGAGATGAAGTCCTTACTTGTGGAGCATAATCTCAGACTTGTGGTTTACATAGCCAAGAAATTCGATAATACAGGAGTAGGGGTAGAGGATTTGATCTCCATCGGTACCATAGGTCTGATTAAGGCAATCAATACCTTCAATCCAGATAAGAATATCAAGCTGGCCACCTATGCCTCGCGCTGTATCGAGAATGAGATACTGATGTATTTGAGACGGAATAATAAGACAAAGCTGGAGGTGTCCATCGATGAACCTCTGAATGTGGACTGGGATGGAAATGAACTGCTGCTTTCCGATATTCTTGGTACGGAGGAGGATGTCATTTACCGGAATATAGAGGAAGAGGTGGATCGCAAGCTTCTTAGAAAGGCGCTTTCTAAGCTTTCTGATAGAGAAAGAATCATAGTGGATCTACGTTTTGGATTGAATACGGATGATGGTGCGGAACGAACACAGAAGGAGGTTGCGGATCTTTTAGGTATCTCACAATCTTATATTTCTCGATTGGAGAAAAAGATCATAAAAAGGCTGAAAAAGGAAATGGTAAGATTCGAATAAGTAAGCATCTGGAAATAATTTCATGAGAGGTAATCGTATAAACAGGAGCCAAATAGTGAATCATTTTTTTAGAAAGTAAATGAATGATTCGGAGGTTTCGTTATGGCTCTTTATAAGGTTGAGATATGCGGAGTAAATACATCTAAACTGCCATTATTAAAAAATAGTGAAAAGGAAGAATTGTTTCAGAAGATATTAAATGGTGATAAGGAAGCCAGAGAACTGTATATCAAAGGAAATCTCAGACTGGTCCTATCTATCATCCAGCGCTTTTCCAATAGTAATGAAAATGTAGACGATTTATTTCAGATTGGCTGCATCGGCCTGATGAAGGCAATCGATAACTTCGATATCTCACAGAATGTGAAATTCTCTACCTATGCTGTCCCAATGATCATAGGAGAAATCCGAAGGTATCTACGCGACAACAATGCAATCCGGGTCAGCCGGTCACTTCGGGATACTGCATATAAAGCAATCTATGCAAAGGAGGCATTGGTCAAACGGAATGAGAAGGAACCGACCATCAGTGAGATAGCTGCTGAAATCGGTATCTCTAAGGAGGATATTGTGTATGCCTTGGATGCAATCCAGAGTCCGGTATCCTTGTACGACCCGGTTTATGTGGAAGGCGGAGATGCCCTTTATATCATGGATCAGGTCAGTGACAAGAAGAATAAGGAAGAGAACTGGATCGAAGAGATATCACTGAAAGAGGCCATGGATAAATTATCCCCACGGGAGCACAATATTATCAAACTTCGTTTCTTTGAGGGGAAGACACAGATGGAGGTTGCCAAGGAAATCAATATATCTCAGGCCCAGGTCAGTCGGCTGGAGAAATCAGCGCTGAAGAACATGAAGAATTATCTGATGTAGATTGAGAAGAAATCATTTCATCCCGGGTGAGATGATACACAAATGTATCATCCTCGGTATGGATTGATTCATATAGAGTACTATGGAGAGACAGACTGCAGAGGGATACCTTTGGGGTCTGTCTTTTCATTTTCGTCATAGTTGCTAGTTGAAATTATGGATAGTTTATGCTAAATTGATTGTAAGTATTTGCTAGAAATAAGTCGATTTTTTATAGTAATAGGATAATATACGAAGGTGGAAATTATATGATGAGCATTATTGAGACAGTAGTTCGACAGACGTTTTATTTAAGTGAGGCCTTTATCTGGTATCGAGTTATGACCTATATGCTGGATAAGAAGTACGGAAAGAAAACTTATGTCATTGCGGGAGCTGTCTTAGCTCTTTTACTTGCAGCAAAATCCTACATATTTGTGCTTCCAGGGCTCGAAGGCTATGCAGTATTAGGAACTATCGTAGTTATTGTTACTGCATTGCTTATGAACATGCTTCTGTTTCAAAGTCCGATTCATGAAAAGCTGATCTGGTGGGGGGTATATTATTTCGGTTTAGTGCTGTTGGAGCTAATCTCGATTGTATTTGTATGGGCGGTTTTACATATCCCGATGGAGGTGATCAGCAGTCAAAATCGTTTTACCTGTTGGTTTACCTTTATAGTAAAAATTATCACGATCCTTGTTTTTGAATTATTTATCAGGTTTCGTAAGGGTAAATTGCAGATAATGATGGCTCAGTATAGAAACCTTTCCTATGCGATTGTATTTAATATCGTATTGATTCTTGGAACAGTAATTGTTTTCTTTAATGTCGAGAATACAAAATTAGATATCAATGAGATTGTAGGTTTATTCTTCGGAGTGGTATTTCTGGTGACATCCCTGACGATGACACTGATCTTCCGCATCGAGAAGGCATCCAGGAGAGAAGTAGAGACAAAGCTGAAGCTACAGCAGATTGAGATGGAGTTAAAGCTGAATCAGGACATGATCAGTGTATCGGAGAATCTTCGTAAGCTTCGCCATGATATGAATAACCATTTTGGTCTGATCCGAAATTTTATCCATACCCAAAATTATGAAGATCTGAAGGAATATGTCGATCAACTCTATGTTACTATGGACAAAGCCAATGACATGGTAATCTCCGAGAATAAGGTATTATCAGTTATACTTAATTTAAAGAAAAGTCAGGCTAAGGAACAGGAGATTGATTTTCAGAGTGTTGTCGTAGCGGACAAAATCGATATGCAGGAGAGGGATATTACGACATTGCTGGGAAATATATTGGACAATGCCATTGAAGGCGCAGCGAAATCAAAAGACAAAAAATATATAGATTTTTCTATTCAGAAGACAGAGTCAGGCTGTGTCATCAGTTGTGAGAATTCTATCGGGGAGAAGCCGGTGCTCAAGAGAGGTAAGCTGCTCACCAGTAAGAGCAATACCTCCCATCATGGAATAGGTTCAGAGAATATAAAAGATATCGTAGCAAAATATCGGGGTGAGGTACGATTTGATTTTGACGAGGATATGTTCAGTATCAGGGTAGTCATGCCTGTATAACATATAAATTATGAATAGCTGGTGGTGATGACATGAAGCTTAATATCGCTATATGTGATGATGAGAGTATGACACTGAAGATTAACTGTACTTATATGGAAGAGCTGTCTAAGAAGTATAAAGTGGATGCGAATATTGTTGGTTTTAGTAAGGGTGAAGACCTGCTGGAATATATGGAACATAGCGAGGATATCGATATTGCATTTCTGGATGTTGACATGAAAGGAATGAACGGTATTCAAACTGCCGCTATGATGCTCAGAAGGAATCCCAGGACAGTAATCATCTTTATTACCGGACATAGGGAGTTCGCTTACGAGGCCTTTACAGTTGAGGCCTTCAGCTTCTTAATGAAGCCCATCGATCCCGATCGCCTGGACAGAATATTTAAGAAGGCTGTATTACAGGTAAATGATATCATGAACCGAAAGCTTCGCAGCTCCTTAATCATTACTGAGGACAACATTAAGAAAAAGATTAATCAATCAGCAATTCTGTATATTGAGCGGGTAGAGGCCCGTAGTGTCATAGTGACAAAGACAGCCAAACATGGTATATATGAAACCATCACATCTTTAGAAAACAGACTGGAAGACAATTTTCTTAGAATTAACCAGGGAATTATCGTGAATCTGAATGAGGTTGCCGGAGTGCAGGGAACGCAGGTTACCATGAAAGCGGGAGAGGTTTTTCCTATCGGCAGAACCTATCATAAGCAAGTGAAGAAGAGGTATTTAAGTTATCCGCAGGTATAATTTCCCACTTGTGTCAGAAAAAGGACTGAAGTATGATGAAGAGGTAGAGGGGAAAGGAGCTGCTATGACATACAGAGCAATTTCTGATTTGATTATCAACAACCTTTCATCAAAAACCGCTATTGAAATGAAATATCGGGATATCTATTCCTATGCTTTGGAAAAGTATTTATCAGGACTAATCAATATGATTATTTTTACGGCTGTGGCGTTGTTATTACGCATTCCTTTGGAGACAGCCGTTTTTTTTGTTTTCTATGCCCCGTTGCGTAAGTATGCCGGAGGTATCCATGCAAGAACAAGATTACAGTGTACTGTTCTTTCCCTGATTTTTCTGGTAGTACTGATCAATGCCGCAAAGCTTTTTTGCAGGACCGAGTATTGGGTTATAATTACTGCAGCAGGGATAACCTTTGCTGCAGTATTCGTATTTCTCTTTGCACCTGTGGACTCTGAGAAACGTAGGCTATCTGCTGAAACGAAGAAGCACTATCGCCGCCTTTCCAGAGGAATCGTCTTATCCGAAAGCCTCCTGATCATATTGGGGACGGGCTTGCTGCCAGCATTGAAGCTATATATAATGACAGCGGTGATGGCGTTATTATTATCGGGTATTTTAATTATACCATACAAAAAGAACATGGAGGTTAAGAAGTATGAAGAAAACGGTAATGAGCAATCTGACTACTAACCTATGCAAAACAGCGTTGTCCATGGCATTACATTCCCTAAATAACAGTGAGGAGGGCTGTACCTTCTTGCTGTATGAACCAAGACAGCCTGAGAACTTGAAAAGGACCGACCTAAAGGAATTGAGTAAGACAATAAAATCCCTCTGATTTTAGGGAAAAAGGCTTATGTGAATGCAAGTAGTTCTTACCACAGTGGTAATGAAAAATGCATCACATAAGCCTTTTTTGTATTTACAATTATATACAATTACTCTTCGGGATACGTGTAAGATAACAAGGAATTTATGATGTTTAATCAGAATGATCAGCGTAATCTGTGGTGCTGTTGCAGAATAATCAGGAATAAACGTCATATAGGAAGGATTTATTGAAGTACGAACTAAAATTGATTACTATAAAGGTAACATTGGATTATTTGTAAAGAGAAATCAAAGGAAGGTTCAAAAGTGGCCTCAAGCCCTTGACTTTATATTGGTTGTATGGGGAATATACAACAGAGCGATAGGCATAGATGGTACTGGGCAAGCAGTATTTATCTATGCCTATCGTCTTGTTAACATTGCTTCAGTTCCAGCCAGGCAAGTCGGATGCACCCCAGGATCCCCTGATTATCCTTAAGTGAGGCAGGTACGATATAATGCTCCAGATCTTCCAGCTGAGGTGTCTTGATATATCCGTTCAAAAGCTCGTCAACTTTTTGTCTGATCAGGGGGAAAAGCTGTTCCTGATGCATGACACCACCGCCAAGTACTATTCTGTGAGGAGATAGGGTAAGGATAAAGTTCACCAGGCCTTGTGCGATATAGTAAGCCTCCAATTCCCATACCTCCGGACAATCCTTTAAATCATAAGCTTTTTTCTGCCAGCGTTGTTCGATTGCGGGTCCGGCAGCAAAGCCCTCAAGACAGTTATTATGGTAGGGGCAGATACCCTCATAAGTATCCTCAGGATGTTTGCTTAATAATATATGACCAGCCTCGGGATGCAGCATACCATGCAGCAGGGAACCGTTGACATATACACCGACACCTACGCCGGTGCCGATGGTAATATAGATTCCGGAGGATAATCCCCGGAGACTTCCCCAGGTTGCTTCTCCGAGAGCAGAGGCGTTTACATCCGTATCAAAGCCGACCGGTACCTTCAAAGCATTTTTCATGGTGCCTACAATATTGTAATTTGCCCAGGCAAGCTTCGGTGTTGAGGTGATATAGCCATAGGTCTTTGAGCTTTTATCCGGATCAATGGGACCGAAGGAGCCGATACCCAAAGCTTCAATTCCTTTGCTGTTATAGTATTCAATCATTTTTGGAACGGTAATGTCAGGTGTTTGGGTCGGTATGGAGCATTGCTCCAAAATTTCACCGCTTTCATTTCCGATTGCCATTACCATCTTAGTTCCGCCTGCTTCCAATGCACCTAATAACATTTGTGCTTCCTCCATATTCCTATATGAAATTTGTTGATTTTTCTTATTACTTCCAGTGCCTAAAGCTCATCTTGAATTCACCAACATTGCTGCTATAAGATGGCACGAGAATATGACAGCCAGCGGTGGATACACACCTGCTACACCTGCCATGATTCTGAAGGCACCTTCGGTGTCTCTAACACTTTAATTCTATTTTAAACGATAAAAATCATAAAATACAGTGCTAATTTGAATAAACACTCTAAATCATAATTATGGGATAAAAAATGACAAATTTGTGATATGAATTTGATTGCAGTTTTTGATAATATAGTTACGAAGACAGGAATAGAAGAATTATATTCGGATAAAAAACCTACAAGGAGATTGATCGTATGCTTCATGAAACATTGAACGGCAATTGGAAAATGAGAGAAGCAGGCCAAAACCATTGGCTGAATGCAGAAGTTCCCGGCTCCGTCATGTCTGCGTTGCTTAATCACGGTAAAGTACCGGACCCTCATTATCGACTCAATGAGTACGAGGTAAGGGAATTATTTCGTAAGGATTATGAATTCATCAGAGATTTCACCGTTACTGAGGAGCTTTTCGAAAAGGAGAAAATTGAACTCGTCTGTTATGGACTTGATACCTTGGCAGAAATCTATCTCAATGATATCCTGCTGTCTAAGACCAATAATATGCATCGTACCTGGAGGTTTGAGTGTAAATCCTTCCTAAACAAAGGAGATAATCAGATCAAAATTGTATTCCGTGCGCCGATCTCTTATATCGAAAGCTATGAACCCGGTGAGCATAAGGACATCAGTTATGTTGCAGCCGGTGCCATGGAGGGCAACCAATACTTAAGAAAGGCCCACTGTATGTTCGGCTGGGACTGGGGTGCTCAGCTGCCGGATGCCGGAATCTGGCGTGATATCGAATTGCTTGGCTATACTGAAGGAAGAATAGAGGATGTGGAGCTTCTCCAGGAGCATCGGAAGAACCAGGTTGAGTTAAGAATCAATAGTGAACTGACGTTACTTAAGAAAGAGAACTTTATCCTGGAGTATACCCTGACAACACCTGAGAATATGGAGTTGATCTACAAGAGGACTGTGGACGGCTGTAAGAATGGTTATTCAATTATTGTGGATCATCCTCAGATATGGTGGCCGAACGGTTATGGCGCGCAACCGCTCTATCATTTATCCGTGGTTCTGAAGCATGAGGAGGTGCTGTTGGATCATAAAGAGTTCACCCTGGGACTGAGAACGATGACCATCAGCCAAGAGAAGGATGAATGGGGATCAGAATTTGCATTTATGGTAAACGGGGTAAAGATTTTTGCCAAGGGTGCGGATTATATTCCCGAGGATCTGGTATATTCCAGAATTACCAGTGACAGGATAGAATATCTCCTTGACAGCTGTGTCAGAGCTAACTTCAACTGTATCAGAGTATGGGGCGGTGGCTATTATCCCTCCGACACCTTCTATGAGATCTGTGACAGGCTGGGTCTGATCGTATGGCAGGATCTGATGTATGCCTGCAATGTATATGACCTGACCAGGGAGTTTGAAGAGAACATCATCGAAGAAACCAAGGATAACGTGAAGCGTATCCGGCATCACGCCTCTCTGGGCCTTTGGTGCGGTAATAATGAGCTTGAATCCGCCTGGTATGTATGGCCTTCTTTCCAACCCCATTCGGCGCAGCTTCGTGCTGATTATATCAAGCAATTTGAGTATGTATTGCCTAAGGCAGTAGAAGAGTCTGATCATGCCACCTTCTTCTGGCCCTCCTCTCCCTCCTCGGGCGGCTGCTCTGACAACCCCATCGATGAGAACAGGGGAGATACCCATTATTGGGATGTATGGCATGGATTAAAGCCCTTTGAAGATTACCGGAATTATTATTTCAGATTCTGCTCCGAATTCGGTTTCCAATCCTTCCCGTCTCTGAAAACGGTCAAAACCTTTACAGAGGAGGAGGATCGGAATATCTTCTCGCGGGTTATGGAAAGCCACCAAAAAAATGATTCTGCAAACGGGAAGATGCTCTATTACCTCTCGGAAAATTTCCTGTATCCTAAGGATTTTGACAGCTTGCTGTATGTAACTCAGATCCTACAGGGTATTGCGATCAAATTCGGCGTGGAGCATTGGAGAAGACACCGCGGACGCTGTATGGGGGCTGTTTACTGGCAGCTGAACGATGACTGGCCGGTTGCTTCCTGGGCCAGTATAGACTATTTCGGACGCTGGAAGGCACTGCATTACATGGCAAAGAGCTTCTTTGCACCCATTGCCGGAACCATTGCCAGAACGGAGAATAGGATTGAAGCCCATATCCAGAACGAACGTATGTCAGATAAAAAATGTAAGGTAGTAATGACACTTCGTAACATGGATTTCACGGTTCTGAAGCAGGATGTCTTTGAAGCAACTGTACCTGCTTTGACAGCCTTGAAGCTGGGTGAAAGGGATTATACAGCCTTGGTCTCGGGCATGGAGGATAAGGTTTTCGTAGAAGCCGTATTTACAGATGAGGATGGGTATCAGAGTACGGAAATTGAGATATTCGTAAGGTTCAAGCATCTATCCCTGGAGAAAGCGGACATTCGTGTAAAGGTAACGGAGGAGCAGGAGGAATATGTGCTTGAAGTTACTTCAAATAGGCTGGTCTGCTTTGTGGAGCTTGATTTTGAAGATGCGGATGCAATATTTAGTGATAACTATTTCTGTCTTGGCAGCGAGAACCCAAAGCTAGTCAGACTCAAAAAATCTGATATCCGGGGTTCCTTATTTACCAGTGCCAGGGATTTGGAACAAAGGCTTCGGATTCGTTCTCTTAAGGATACTTACTAGCCCATGGAACAGATACTCCGTTGAGAGCGCACGGATGCCCGGCAGACTTAGAAGCTTAGCACAATTTAGAACGCAATTTCCTCGTATTACATAACAATAAGGCTGTGCGGTATTCGCACAGCCTTTCTGATTGTGACAGGAATTAATGCTTATCCGTATCGAGAATTTTCTTCAGCTCCTCCATAAAGGTACTGACATCCTTAAATTCGCGGTAAACGGAAGCGAAACGGACATAGGCAACCGGATCTAAATCCTTTAATTTATCCATTAGTATTTCACCGATGACATGACTGGGAATCTCTTTATCTTCCCTATTGAAAATGATGTTTTCTACTTCATCCACCAAAGTTGTGATCTGATCCACAGAGATGGGTCTCTTGTGGCAGGAGCGGAAGACACCGGCCTCGATCTTGGAACGGTCATAGGGTTCGCGGTTATTATCCTTCTTTATCACAACCAACGGAATTGCCTCTACCTTCTCGTAGGTGGTAAATCTGCGCTGGCATTCATCACACTGACGGCGTCTTCTGATGGAATTGTTATCATCAGCCGGTCTTGAATCTATAACTCTTGTGTTGTCCTTACTACAAAAAGGGCACTTCATAGTAATATCCTCCTAAGTCAATCGTCATCCATCCTATGTCCCTTGAAGAACATTCTGACAAATCCTTGATAACTTGATTATATTGAAGTTTATCCAAACGGTCAAGAAAATTATTACACAATATATCAAAATCTGAGACTATCCGATTTTTACCAGGCATTTTTCCAGATCTACATCAACTAATATAATATCAACACCAATCTGCTTAATATGACTCTTACTGATTACATACTCGTGATCCCTGCCAAGTATGCCCCAAACTTTACATGGGCCAGGAATAATGATATGCGTAAGGCAGCCTGTGCAGATATCTATCTCCACATCACACACATAACCAAGACGAACACAGTCCCTGCAGTTAATCACTTCTTTTTCCCGAAGTTCACAAAAGCGCATATGACCACCTATAAGTATTCTTGGTTTATTATATGCGGGCTATAAGGAAAATCTATCCCCCATCTGGCATAGGTGACAAAAAAAATCTTATGTGGTATAATTAACCATATTTTATGAGGAGGTAAGAAAAATGTTTCAATCGATAGAGGATTTTTTACGCAATGGAGTATTGCTTAACTGGATTGCACCTATCCTAGGTACCATCATCGGAGCAATTGCTGTAAAATTACTGATAGACAGATATAAAAGCAAGTCAGTGATCAGTATCATTAATGTAGCAAATAACCGTTTTGTAGATGCAATCAGACCTTTTTTCATCGAAGAGATTGAGATTGATATGAAGATAGTCATAAATATCAGAAATGCAATAAAGAGGGAATATTGTGCGGATGATGACATGATTTATACCATCGAGCAGCTGAAGGAGCAGATTATACTGGATATCTCGGAGACCAAATATCTTTCCGAGGAAAGAAAGAAACAGCTGATACATAATGTATATTTAAAGTTCGATAATTTTCAGGCAGAAACCGATACGGAAATTGTGGAGGAGCAGACAGAGCTGATTAAATATGAGATTAATAAGCTAAGGGTGAATAACTATTATCTTGCTATTATCTCGGTATTAATCATTGGAATGGCAATTATACTGTTGATAAGTTATTTCTATACTCTTAATTTCAATAACCTGTACTGGCTGATCATTATCCTGCCCTTGGTCTTATTTATCGCTGAGATGATTACAGAGAATGTCGTGCAGAATAATAAAATTAAGAAGGGTATGGAACGCTACCAGATAGAGAAGAATGAGGTAAAGGTTGGTTAATTGCGATGGAATGTCAATTTCCGAAAGCGCCTCTGATCCGTATGTAACCGGACAGAGGCACCTCCGGGGATTGGCATTTTTTCTGGATTATTCAAAGATTTAATTCTTGCATAAAATTACATCCTTTGTTATACTTTGTGCAGGTAAATGATTCCTTCTGAGCGGGAGAGGCTTAGGAAGGAGAAGTAAGATGTTCAGTAAAGTATTCAGCGCTGCAATCCATGGGATTGACGGCTTGATCGTATCCGTGGAGGCGGATGTCAGTGACGGGCTTCCGTTATTTGATATGGTCGGCTATCTTGGTTCCGAGGTGAAGGAAGCAAGAGAGAGAGTAAGGGTTGCACTGAAAAATTCCGGATATCAGCTGCCTGCCAAGCGTATCACAGTTAATCTGTCTCCTGCGGATATCCGTAAGGAAGGTACAGCTTTTGATCTGCCGGTAGCTATCGCAATTCTGACGGCCTTTGGCCATCTGCCCGAGGAGTATCTGAAGGATACTTTAATCATCGGGGAACTCAGTTTAAATGGTAAAGTGAATAAGGTAAACGGGGTCCTGCCCATCGTATATTCGGCAAAAACGCAGGGCTTTAAAAAGTGTGTTGTTCCCAAGGAAAATGCAAAAGAGGGAGCTGTTGTGGAAGGCATTCTTACCTATGGAGTTCAGACACTTTTGGAAGCCGTAGAGCTTTTGTGCGGGCGGGTTGAGGCTACCCCGGAGACGGTTGATACAGATACACTGTTCACTTCCAAGGACAACGAAGAAGAGATTGATTTCTCGGAAGTAGCGGGTCAAATAGCTGCAAAGAGAGCAATCGAAATAGCAGCCTCGGGGATGCATAATATCCTAATGATCGGGCCGCCCGGTGCCGGAAAAACCATGCTTGCCAAGCGGATACCCACTATTCTGCCGGAGCTGAACTTTGACGAGAGCATGGAAATTTCAAAGATTTACAGTATCGCGGGATTAATGGAGCAGCAGGCACTAATTTCAACAAGACCGTTTCGAAGTCCTCATCATTCGATTACCACCACTGCCTTGGTTGGCGGTGGTCGTGTACCTAAACCAGGTGAAATCAGCCTGGCACATCTTGGCGTCTTATTTCTGGACGAGCTTCCCGAATTTCAGAAGAATACAATCGAAGTGTTAAGACAACCCCTGGAGGAGAAGTCAGTAACAATTGCAAGATTAAGTGCTACCTATCGGTATCCTGCGGGCTTTATGCTGGTTGCTGCCATGAACCCCTGCACCTGTGGATATTATCCGGATCGAAGCCGCTGCAGCTGTTCTGTACCCATGGTAAAACGATACCTGGGAAAAATATCACAGCCTTTGCTGGACCGGTTTGATATCTGCATTGAGGCATTACAGATGAATTATCAGGAGCTGCTGCAAAAAGAAAAGCAGGAAACCTCAGCTGACATACGAAGGCGTGTGGAAGCAGCCAGAGAGCTGCAGCTTAAGAGGTTTCAGGGGGAGAGTATCTATTTTAATTCACAGCTAACACCAAGAGGGATAAAGAAGTATTGTAAGCTCGAGCAAAGGGAGCAGGAGCTTATGGAAGAGGCTTTTGTCAAGATGAATTTCAGTGCCAGGGCATATCATAGAATATTAAAGGTGGCCAGGACCATCGCTGATTTGGATCAAAGTGAGCTTATTAGGAGTAAGCATCTGAGTGAAGCCATCTGTTATCGAAGTATGGATCAGAAATATTGGGGAGAATGAGGTGTCAGGCATGGAGCATAATATCTATAATTATTGGTTAAGTACCAGAAGGAATATCGGTCCGGTAAAGATCGAAGTATTGCTACGAAACTACGGATGTGCTGAGGAGATCTATCATGCTTCGGGAAAGGGATTGCTGGAATACGGTGAGAGCTGCGTGAATGAAGCTGGGCAGAGACTATTCACAGAGGAGGATATTACTTCGGTTCTATCCGGAAGGGATACGAATAAACTGACGGAAGAGTACAATAGACTGAGGGCAGGAGGAATACGCTTTATAACGAAAGAAGATGAGGAATATCCCGATAAGCTAAGACAGATATATGCTGCCCCGTTTTCCTTATATGTGAAAGGTTCCCTGCCTGAGAAAGGGAGTAAATGCCTTTCGGTGGTCGGTGCCAGAGACTGCTCCCAATACGGCAAGGAGATGGCAAGGTATCTTACTACGGCAGTTGCAAAAGCAGGAATTGCGGTGATCAGTGGACTTGCCAGAGGAATAGATACCTGTTCGCATCAGGGAGCACTGAACGCAGGAGGGCTAACCTATGCAGTGCTCGGATGCGGAATTGATACCTGTTATCCGAGGGAGAATATAGAACTCTACATGGAAATACAACAGCATGGGGGAATTTTATCAGAATATGCGCCGGGAATAAAACCTTATGCCGGAAATTTCCCAATGCGAAACCGCATTATCAGCGGTCTTAGTGATGCGATCCTGATCGTCGAAGCAAGAATGAAAAGCGGATCTCTGATTACAGTGGATATGGGACTGGATCAGGGGAAGGACATCTATGCGCTGCCCGGAAGAGCAACAGACCCTTTGAGTGAGGGGTGCAATAATCTCCTTAAGCTTGGGGCAAAGCCGGTGACTTCTCCAATTGATATCCTGGAGGATATGCTTTCCGGATACCGGGAGTCATCTGGGATATCAAAAGCTGTTGACGAGGGAGCAATGGAGCACACCCCAATAATCCTCTCATATTTGACCTTAGACCCAAAGCATATCGAGGAGCTTACGAGCCTGACAGGATTACGTGTAGAACAGCTGGCGGAACAGCTGCTTATTCTGGAGCTTCGGGGGATGGTACGGCAGACTATGAAAAACTATTATTGTATTACGCATCCTTAAGATAGCTTGTATGTTAGATATATTTGGTATTGAAAAAGCCGGATACATTGATACCCCATCCCTGACTTGGCGGCAGAAATTCCTATTGGTAAATATGAACAAACTATGGACGAAATGAAAAAAAATAATAAACCGCTTGAAAATAAAGAAAAAATAGTATATGCTTCTTTTGTTTGGAACCTAGAATAAAATTAATGTCTGATATCCATACAGCAAATATAGAAATGAGGGAATTACTAGCATGCCAAGATATCTTGTTATCGTGGAATCACCGGCTAAGGCAAAAACGATTAAGAAGTTTTTGGGAACAAATTATGAAGTCCTGGCCTCCAACGGCCATGTCCGTGATCTGCCGAAAAGCCAATTGGGTATTGATATAGAGAACGATTATGAGCCGAAATATATAACGATCAGAGGAAAGGGAGACCTGCTCGCTAAGCTTCGTAAGGAAGTCAAAAAAGCAGACAAGGTTTATCTTGCAACTGACCCTGACCGTGAAGGAGAAGCAATCTCCTGGCATTTGTCCAATACTTTGAAGCTGGAGGAAAAGGATTCAAGTAGAATAACCTTCAATGAAATTACGAAAAATGCCGTAAAAGCCTCCATCAAGCAGGCCAGAGAAATCGATATGGACCTGGTGAATGCTCAGCAGGCACGTCGTATCCTTGACCGTATGGTGGGATATCGGATCAGCCCGCTTTTATGGAGCAAGGTAAAACGAGGCTTAAGTGCCGGAAGGGTGCAGTCTGTAGCACTTCGTATTATTTGCGATCGTGAGGATGAGATCAACGCGTTTGTTCCGGAGGAATACTGGAATCTGGAAGCAGAGTTCGACATCAAGGGAAAGAAAAAGCCTTTGGTAGCGAAGCTGAACGGTGGTAAGCGCGATATCCGCAGTGAGGCTGAAATGAATGATATCATTAAACAGCTTGAGAATGCACAATTTACGGTAAGTGAAATTAAGAGGAGCGAGCGTATCCGCAAGGCTCCGCTGCCGTTTACCACCAGTACGCTGCAGCAGGAAGCTGCCAAGGCACTGAACTTCTCGACCCAGAAGACGATGCAGCTGGCACAGCAGCTGTATGAGGGTGTCGATATCAAAAATCACGGCACAGTCGGCTTAATAACCTACCTTAGAACTGATTCCGTCCGTATCAGCGACGAAGCAGATCAGGCTGCCAAGCAGTTTATCAAGGAACACTACGGAGAAGAATTTGTTGCTCAGGAGGAGAATCTGGGGCGTACGGGAAAGAAGATACAGGATGCGCATGAAGCGATTCGTCCCACTTATATAGAATACACTCCCGAGGAACTAAAGAACTCACTGAACAGAGATCAGTACAGACTCTATCAATTGATCTGGAAGCGTTTTACTGCCAGCAGGATGCAGGCTGCAAGATATGAGACTACGACCATCAAGATCGATGCAAATGATTTAAGGTTTACGACCGCCTCTTCTAAATTGATCTTCGAGGGCTTTATGAGTGTATATATACCGGAGGAAGAGGAGGAAGATACAGGGGCAAGCTATGATAGTATTACAGAGGGACAGAAGCTCACGCTGCTCAAGCTGGATCCGAGTCAGCATTTTACCCAGCCGCCCGCACACTATACCGAGGCTTCCCTGGTAAAGACCTTAGAGGAGCTTGGGATCGGAAGACCAAGTACCTATTCTCCTACCATTACGACAATCATTGTAAGACGCTATGTAGCGAAGGAGAATAAAAATCTTTATGTTACAGAGCTTGGTGAAGCTGTGAATAACATCATGAAAGCAGCATTTCCGAGTATAGTGGATGTTAATTTTACCGCAAATATGGAATCCCTGCTGGATTGTGTAGAGGACGGAACGGTTTCTTATAAGACAATTATCAGTAATTTTTATCCTGATCTGGAGGAAGCAGTAAACAACGCGCATATGGTGCTTGATAAGATACAGATCGAGGACGAGGTAACTGAAGAAATTTGTGAAGAATGCGGCCGCAACATGGTAGTGAAATATGGTCCGCATGGTAAGTTCCTTGCATGCCCCGGTTTCCCGGGATGTAAGAATACCAAGCCGTACCTTGAAAAAATCGGTGTGGAATGTCCCTTCTGCGGAAGTGATATTGTTCTGAGGAAGACGAAGAAGGGGAGAAAATACTACGGCTGTGTCAACAATCCAACCTGCGAATTTATGACCTGGCAGAAGCCTTCGGGAATGCGTTGTGAGAAATGCGGAGGAATCCTGCTGGAAAAGGGAAATAAGCTGGTATGTGATAGTGAGAAGTGCGGGCACGTTATGAGTATTTCAAAATAGATATTTGTATCATTTTTTTTGAAAAAATACAAAATTGGACATAATAT
This sequence comes from Bacillota bacterium, assembly GCA_023437365.1. Lineage (GTDB taxonomy): Bacteria > Bacillota > Clostridia > Lachnospirales > Lachnospiraceae > Mobilitalea. Next base: position 148,533 of record JAEZGK010000103.1, on the reverse strand, counting down.
TTATTAATTAAGTCATAATGTGCGTCAAAATAGCGAAAAGCCTATTGTTTTTGGAGATAACATGTGATATTATTAAAAAGGTGATACAATTAGAAATTATTCCTAGTTGTAAAAACCTCTTCCAATAATACTGATCGTAAATACGTAGCATAACCTCGTTAGTTCGTATTTTTCTGCCTCACGGCATTGGACCTTGTATGTTGGAAGCCTAGAGGGGATTAGAAGAAGCTGGGAGGAACCAAGTAATGAGTGTACAGTTACTAGATAAAACAAGAAAGATTAATAACCTGCTGCATAATAATAATTCGCATAAGGTTGTATTTAATGACATCTGTGTTGTCTTGAGCGAAATACTTGCATCCAATGTTTTAGTCATCAGCCGTAAGGGGAAGGTGCTCGGTGTAAAAAACCGCAGCGACATCAATGAGATCAAGGAGTTGATTAAGGATGCTGTCGGCAGACATATCGACGGCTTGCTGAACGAAAGACTCCTGAACATATTATCAACGAAAGAAAATGTTAACTTGAGGACACTCGGCTTTGAATTTGATAATGTAGATACTTATCAGGCAATTATAACTCCCATCGATATTGCAGGAGAGAGACTCGGAACGCTGTTCTTATATAAGAACGGTCCGCAGTATACATTGGATGATATTATATTAAGTGAATATGGTACCACGGTGGTAGGTCTGGAAATGATGCGTTCTGTAAATGAAGAGAACGCAGAAGAGAACCGTAAGGTTCAAATCGTGAAATCTGCGATCAGTACCTTATCCTTTTCGGAGTTGGAAGCGATTACCCATATCTTTGAGGAATTAAAGGGTAACGAAGGAATATTGGTGGCCAGCAAGATTGCTGACCGTGTGGGTATCACAAGATCGGTGATTGTGAATGCGCTTAGGAAGTTTGAGAGTGCAGGGGTCATCGAATCCCGTTCGTCCGGTATGAAGGGAACCTATATCAGAGTATTAAACGATGTAGTATTCGAGGAATTGAAAAATCTGAATAATCAATAATGGATTAGTAGTGCAAAAGGATTTGTGGGGATGAAATCTCATGAATCCTTTTTTATTTCATTAAAATTCTATAAAACTTATCCCTCAATCTCCGGCAGATAAGATTTCTCGAGTCCGTCTGACGGCAGGGGTTTCTTGTAAAATACATTATTATACAAGGTGTAGTATTATTCTACTAATTTTTTAAATATATCTTGTGTTTTTTTTAATATTTATTATAATATTTGTATGGAAAGGAGTACGCATATGATTGGCTCAAATGCATTTAACTACATTAACGTGTTGGACAAAGCAGCGGATGCAAGCTGGAAGAGGGACGAAATCATTGCCAATAACATTGCTAACGTTGACACACCCGGTTACAAAAGAAAGGATGTACAATTCGAATCCTATTTGATGAACTCCTTATTGGGAGACGGTTCACTGGATCACAGAGTGGCGAACGCAAAGCTTAATTCACTGGACGCAACGGTTTATACGGATAATGCGTCTCTCAGTTATCGCATGGACGGTAACAATGTGGATATCGATACGGAATCTGCTAATCTTGCAGAAAATCAGATTCGTTACTATGCCCTGATGGATTCGATGACCCAGGAATTCAGTCGTATAAAAAGCGTACTTGCTGCCAAGTAAGAGAGATAATTGAATAAGCTTAACCGCATGCTTTCCATAAGCTGTGGCTGCTCTATACATAGGAGGTAAGATTATGTCGTTCATGAACGGAATGAATGTCAGTGCAAGCGGTATGACCGCGCAGCGGCTCAGACTCGATATCATTTCTCAGAATATAGCGAATGTAAATACAACCAGAGACGAGAACGGTAATACATACAGACGAAAGACCGTAGTGTTCGCGGAAAAGGATATCTCCCCTTTCGGGACAGTACTGATGAAGACCGCCGGCAGTATCGGTAACGGAGTTAAGGTGACGGAGATTACTGAGGATACCGCTTCCGAGATGCGTAAGGTATATGACCCCTCCCATCCCGACTCGGATGAGGATGGTTATGTAACCTATCCGAATGTCAATGTTGTTCAGGAAATGACGGATATGATCAGCGCTACCAGATCCTATGAAGCCAATGTTACAGCGTTTAACGCAACGAAGAGTATGGCTTTAAAGGGCCTTGAGGTAGGAAAATAAGCAGCGGAGGATAATTCATGAATATCAGTTCAATCGGCAATTTAGCGGATTTAAGCCAATTGGGTGCAGGCTCCCTTACGAAGACCACGGAAAGTGGGAACGCCAGCTTTGAGAGTCTGTTTCAGGCTGCCGTGAATTTGGTTAATCAGACAAATGACTATACGAACGCCGCAGAGGAAGCAGAAACATCCTATGCGCTCGGACTTACCGACAGTACTCATGACCTCCAGGTGGCTCAACAGAAGGCGAACCTCTCACTGCAGTATACGGTTGCCGTACGAAATGCAGTTATGGATGCCTACAGGGAAATCATGAACTTACAATTCTAATTTTCTATCCGGTTGATTGAGGTGTGAAGCTGCTGCACAGTTTTTCCGGGTAAGCTATACTGTAATTGCATGCGAGCTTACATTGCAGTATAGCTTACTCGGAAAGCACATTAATCCACCAGCAAATTTCAGTAATAAGCTGTGAGTAAACCAGACTAAGGAGCTAATGATCATGCCAGAAAGATTGAAACAAATTCCAAAACAATTACTCGATCTGTGGAAAAAATATACCAACAAGCAGAAAACAGTTATTATCAGTGTTTTCTGTGTTGTTGTCCTTGCTTTTGGTTTACTGATTTTTCTGATGCAGCGGGTCGAATATACGACGCTCAAAACAGCAGAAACAGCAAAGGAAGCCAGTCAGATTGTGGATATTCTTAAGGGTGAGAGTATTCCCTATAAACTCGGGGGTGATAATCTTACCGTATCTGTCGATGCAAAGCGCTATTCCGATGCAGTATTACTCTTGGCGAGCAATGATATGCCGTCTGTAGGCATTTCCGTTGATGATCTTCTAAATAATAGTCTGAGTACCACGAACAGTGACCGCACCTTGAAGTTAAATCTCTATCTGCAGAATCAGATTCGTAATGATCTGAAAACGATGGAGGGAGTAGAGGATGCTAAAGTTTATTACATACCATCCGAAAATACGGATTCTATCTTAAAAGAGGCAGAAGAAACTCCTGCAAGCGTCTTCCTTACGGTAAATGATGATTTTAAACCGGAGTCCGCACAGACGATAGCGGAGTTTGTAGCTGCTGTCATCGGCAATAAGACAACGGATCGGATCAAGGTTGCGGATCAGGAGGGGAATCTGTTATTCGGTGGAGAACAGGATCTGTATTCCGGTAGTGCCAGCTCGAATGAAGATTATAAGCAGAGACTCCGTAATACTTTCATCAATAATCTCTACATGGGACTTTTAAAAAGCGGTTTTGATGATGCCGAAATCATGCCGAATCTGACTTTTAATATGGATCAGGTTACTCAGCTCTATACGGAGTATCTTCCGGCAGAAGGTCAGGATCAGGGCTTATATAAGCACAGCTATACTTATACTGCGGAGAATGCAGACAGCTCGGGAGGACCCCCGGGAACCGATTCTAACGATGAGACTACCTATCAGATTCAAACCCAGGCTTCCAATAACAGTAATGTGGAAACGAAGGAATATGACTATCTCCCGAACGAAAGGGTAACCAATACAAAATATGAGATCGGTGCGATCATACCCGATCAATCTTCCATCAGTATTGTACTGCGGAAGGTGACAAATTATAAAGAGGCGGATTTAAAGCAGCAGGGCTTACTTGGAGATCTGACCTTCGAGCAATATGCCGACCAGAATGGTGCCGGCAAGCCTATCACAGTGGATCCTTCCATCATCACGATGGTATCCTTGGCTACAGGAATAGCAGCAGATAAAATCTCCATCACGGCATATGAGCAGCCGGTATTTATCCCGACAGCCAGAACAGCCATGAGCTGGTCCAACATATTGATGATTGTACTGGCAGTATTGATTGTAGGTCTTCTGATCTTTGTAGTATTCAAGGGTATCGGACCTGTCGAAGTGACCGAGCTTGAACCGGAGCTGTCGGTAGAACAGCTGTTGGCGACAACCAAGGAAAATCAATCAATCGAGGATATCGAGTTCAATGAGGTATCCGAGGTACGAAGAATGATAGAAAAATTTGTGGATGAAAAGCCGGAGGCAGTAGCACAGCTGCTGCGAAACTGGCTGAACGAGGATTGGAGTTAATTAGCTGCTGCTTTACGGCAGAATGGAGGTTGTTATGGCAAGAAACAGCGGTGAAATCACCGGAATACAGAAAGCGGCGATTCTATTGATCTCCCTCGGCCCGGAGCGCTCCGCCAGTATTTTTAAGCACCTCAAAGAGGAAGAGATTGAGACCATGACGCTTGAAATTGCAAATACGCGTAGTATCTCTCCTGCGACCAAAGATCAGGTCATGGATGAATTCTACGAGATCTGTCTTGCTCAGCAGTATATTGCCGAAGGCGGTATTTCCTATGCAAAGGAGCTTTTGGAGAAGGCACTTGGTTCAGAAAAGGCAAGGGATGTAATCGGAAAACTGACGGCCTCCCTGCAGGTTAGACCGTTTGAATTTGTCAGGAAGACAGATGCTTCCCAGTTACTCAACTTCATTCAGGACGAGCATCCTCAGACCATAGCATTGATTTTAGCCTATCTGTCACCTGGACAGGCATCGACAATTATTTCGTCGCTGGCTCCGGATAAACAGGCGGATGTTGCAAGACGTATCGCCCAGATGGATCGTACCTCCCCGGATGTAATCAAAGAAGTGGAAAGAGTGCTCGAGCGTAAGCTGGCGTCCTTAGTAAATCAGGATTATACCATCGTCGGTGGTGTGGACTCTATCGTAGAAATCTTAAATACCGTAGACCGCGGAACAGAAAAGCATATTATGGAGACCTTGGAAATCGAAGAACCCGAGCTCGCAGATGAAATCAGACGTAAGATGTTTGTATTTGAGGATATTCTTAGCCTGGATGATAAATCCATACAAAGAGTTCTTCGTGAGGTTGACAACAATGAGCTTGCTGTTGCCTTAAAGGGCTCGAACGAAGAGGTACAGAACGTGATCTTTAACAACCTGTCGAAACGTCTTTCTTCTATGATTCGTGAAGATATGGAATACATGGGACCTATACGTTTGAAGGATGTGGAAGAGGCACAGCAGAAGATTGTTAATATCATCAGAAAACTGGAAGATTCCTCTGAAATTATTATTTCCAGAGGCGGAGGTGACGAGATCGTTGTCTAATGTGATTAAGGCTTATTCCATTCGATATGAGGAGGAAACGAAAAAGACAATCGATACTCATCTGCGGATAGATAAGGAACTGGAAGAAAGACGAAAGGTGCTGATGACTGCCGCTCCTCCTGCTGCCGACGAGGGGTTTGTGGAAGGAATACAGGCACTCATGGTAGAACAGCTGCCGTCAGAAGCCGATACGGAGAAGGCAGCCAAGATTCTGGAGGATGCGAAAGCAGAGGCCGAATATATCATCAGCCAAGCGAAGAAGGATGCGGAACAACTGAGAAATGAGGCATATTCGGCGGCTCATAAGAAGGGCTTTGACGAAGGAATGCTTGAGGCCAGGGAGGAAATTCAGAAGCTGAAGGAGAATTATGAAGCACAATCTATCAGCTTGCAGGAAGAATATGACCGGATGGCTTATTCTCTGGAACCGCAGATTGCAGATATTATTACTGCCTTGGTTGAAAAAATCACAGGGATTGTGATTGAAGACAGGGACGAAGTGATTCTGTATCTGGTAGATAAAGCCTTAAAGAATCTAGAAAAGTGCGATGAATATACGATAAGGGTATCCAAAGAGGACTATGAATTCGTTTCCATTCGCAAAAATCTCCTGTTGGCAGCGATCGGAAGGGAAGTACCTTTGTTCATCATCGAGGATTTGAATCTGAAAAAGAACCAATGTCTTATCGAAACAGAATATAAGGTGATCAATTGCAGCCTGGATGTTCAGTTAAATAATTTAATCCTGGATCTAAAGTTAATCGCCGGTATTTAGTTTTTGTTCGATATTGTCGATATAATAGGAAAGCAGGTAATCATGGCAGCAATTGATTTAGAAAAATACAGACAGCTTCTTGATAAATCCTACGAGCAGGAAATCGGCAGAGTAGTAAAGTTGGTCGGTTTAACGATAGAAGCGTCCGGTCCAAATGCGAATCTGAATGATGTCTGCTACATAACCGGGGAGAACCAGAAACAGAAAAAAGCAGCTGAAGTAGTTGGCTTTCGAGAAAACAGAATTTTGCTGATGCCTTATGACGATATGACGGGAGTCGGTATCGGCAGCCTGGTAGAGAATTCGGGAACAGCTTTTCGAGTCCCTGTCGGTGAGCATCTTCTCGGGAAAACCTTGGATGGACTGGGAAAACCAATGGATGCTACAGAGCTTGTCGGTTCTTTGTACTATCCGGCTGAAGCACCGCCGCCGGACCCTCTGAGACGTAAGATCATTGATGAAGTATTACCGCTCGGGGTAAAAGCAGTGGATGGTATGTTGACGGTGGGAAAGGGACAGAGAATTGGTATCTTTGCAGGTAGCGGGGTTGGTAAAAGTACTCTGCTCGGTATGTTCGCAAGGAATACCAAGGCAGATATCAATGTCATTGCGTTAATCGGAGAGCGAGGCAGAGAGGTCCGTGAATTCATTGAACGCGATCTCGGAGAAGAAGGAATCAGACGCTCTGTTCTTGTAGTTGCGACTTCCGATAAACCGGCGCTGATCCGTAAGAAAGCTGCTAAGACGGCGACGGCCATTGCTGAATATTTTAGGGACCAGGGGAAAGATGTCCTACTGATGATGGACTCCCTGACCCGATTTTCTATGGCACAGAGAGAAATTGGTCTTGCTTCGGGGGAACCTCCGGTATCCAGAGGATATCCGCCCAGTGTATATTCTGAAATGCCCAAATTACTTGAGCGTGCCGGGAATTCGGAGCATGGCTCAATCACCGGACTATATACAGTGCTGGTTGATGGTGACGACTTTAATGAGCCGATTACTGATACAGCAAGAAGTATTCTGGACGGACATATCATGTTATCCAGAAAGCTGGGACATAAGAACCACTATCCCGCGATTGACGTATTACAGAGCATTTCCCGTTGTATGAGCTCTATCGTAAACAGTGAGCATAAGGCTGCTGCGGGTAAGCTGAAAAATGTACTTGCCACTTACCAGGATGCAGAGGATCTGATTAATATCGGCGCTTACAAGAGTGGTTCTAATCCTGATATTGATTATGCTATAGCCAAAATCAAGGAAGTGAATGCTTTCTTACAGCAGGATGTTGATTCTAAGATAAACTTTGGCGATGAAGTCGCAATGTTGATGGAGATATTTAATTCATAATGAAAAAATTTCGATATAGCATGGAAAATCTGCTTCAAATTAAGAGTAAATTGGAGGATCAAGCCAAGATTGCATATGGGGTGGCAAGACTGCGTTTGACTAAGGAAGAGGAGAAGCTGGAGCAACTGAAGCAAAGCAAGGAATCCTATGAGAAGGAGCTTCGAGGACTTCAGACAGATAAGCTAGATATCTTAAAAATACGTCAATGTAAGCAAGCGATTGAATTGATGGAGGAAAATATCAAGCAGCAGACAACCGTAGTCAGGAATGCCGCACACAGGTTAGAGGTTACCAGAATCAGATTGAATGATGCCATGGTAGAACGTAAGACACAGGATAGGCTGAAGGAGAAAGCCTTTGAAGAGTATATGCTGGAATTTGATGCAGAAGAGCGCAAGGAAGTGGACGAGCTGAACAGCTTTCATTACAGCGGCGAAGCGCTTTATGAGGAGGATATGTAATGGCTAAGAAGGATAAATCCGGTGATAAAGAGAAGAAAGAAGGCAATAAAGTTCTCACAATATTGATTTCTTTACTGATCGTTATCATATGGATTGCCATATTTTCGATATTAATCAAGCTGGATATCGGAGGGTTCGGATCTGGAGTGTTAAGACCGATCCTAAAGGATGTTCCGGTGATCAATATGATCCTTCCGGAGGCAGGGGATGCCCAGATTGCGCAGGAGAATAATTATGAGTATAAGAACCTGGAGGAAGCAGTAGCAAAAATAAATGAGCTGGAACAGAAGATTGCGGATATGGATCAGTCCGGAACAGATAACAGTAACCAGGTGGCAGAGCTTCAGGCCGAGGTGGAGAGGCTCAAGACCTTCGAGGAAAATCAGGTTGCCTTCGAGGAAAGAGTTAAGGAATTTGATAAAAACGTAGTGTTTAACGATGCTGCGCTCGATATCGAAGAGTATAAAAAATACTATGAACAGATTAATCCCACCAATGCAGAAGAGATTTACAGACAGGTAATAGAACAGCTTCAATACTCGGATGCCATCAAGGAAAAAGCGGAAATCTACAGAAATATGGATCCTGCCGCAGCAGCACAGATTATGGCAACCATGACCGCGGATGTACAATCCGTGGCAGAGATTCTTCTTAGTATGAAGCCCAAAGAGAGTGCAGCAATCTTAGCCGAGATGGATAGTGTCGTAGCAGCAAAGATCACAAAGAAAATGCTTGACATGGATGAAGCGAAGCTCGCAAACTAGATTACAATCGGGAGAAAATCTCCTGTTGTAATAAATATTATTTAAGGCTGATCGCCGTATGGAAGCAGCTTGTAATGCTTCTGATACGGAAGGTCTTATAGGAAGGAGGAATAACTGCATGATGACGCAGAGCGTTATGACGCAGGCAGTCAATCTGCTTGGCAGCGCGTCTGGAAGCGTCACTTCAAAGGGAAAGCAGAAAGCAAACGGTTTTGATTTTGTCATTGATCAGAGTCTGAAGACAAATCAGAGTAACACAGATGCTTCGGATTATTCAGTACAAAAGACAAGTACGCCGACCCCCCAAAAAAAGAATAATGAGAGTGACGCAGTAGCCGACGACAACCAGGCGACAACAAAAACCACAAAGACACAGGAAACAAAGACTGCTGCGCAGACACAGAACAAGGCGGACGCAGGCAATACCGTGAAAGAAGTGGCAGAATCGGACGAGACTGAAAAAATCGATATCGATCCGGAAACCATGGAAAAAATAGCCGCCATGCTTACGGCAGTAAAGGAAACAGTACTTGACTTATTGAATTTATCTTCGGAGGAGCTGAATCAACTATTAGCCGATCAGGGCTTCGAGCTTTCCGACCTGCTTCAGCCGGAGAATTTACAGCAGCTGATACTGGCAAACGCCGGACAGAGCAACCTTTTATCCGTATTGACGGATGAGAACCTGGCCAATCAGATGAATCAATTACTACAGGCAGTCGAGGATATTAAGAATAATTCAGGACTTGATATCAGCATGGAACAGGTGAAGAGTATTCTGGAAAGCAGCAAGGAACCGAAGCAGTCAGCAGATGAAGTAAGCCATGAGGAAGCCGATAAGACAATCGGACAGAAAGAGTCTTTACAGCAATCAGAGACAGCGGGTAAGGTCACAGCCGATGAGCAAAAGGCTTCAGATGCAGAAGGAAAGCACAAAGACTTTCAGGTTGAGGTGTTAAAGGTAACAGACGAGAAGGAGGGTTCCTCCCAGTCACAATCAGACTTGACCCGTGATGAAAACAGTGATTTATCTTCTGAAAAGCAGTATGAGGTATTCCTGAATAATTTGACCAATACGGATGCGACGACTCAGGTTCGTTTCGAGAACAGTGCTGTAAGGATCACTGAGATACGTGAGATTGCCAATCAGATTATCCAGCGTATCAGAGTGACGATAAGGCCGGAGCAGACTTCCATGGAATTACAGCTTAATCCTGAGCATTTAGGAAAGGTTAACTTGTCCGTGCAATCAAAAAACGGTGCCATGACAGCACAGTTTGTAGTACAGAATGAAATCAGTAAAGAAGCGATTGAAAGCCAGCTGCATACTCTACGTGAAACATTGAATCAACAGGGTATCAAGGTGGAAGCAATCGAGGTAACGGTAGCCTCCTATACCTTTGAGCAGAATCAAAAGGAACAGGCAGGTGCCCGGGAAGAAGGCAAAAAGAATTCCGGTAGCCGTATCTCCTTGGAGGATGCAAGGAATATGACAGAAGATACCATTACTTCGGAAGAAGCTTCAGAGCTTACGGGTATCAGGGGAAATACGATAGACTACACGGCATAAGGCAGTCTGCGAAAGGAGTTTAACATGAGTGATTTAGTTCAGGCCGTAAAGGATGGTAAGATGGTAGAGGCAGCGAAGGCAACCTCCGATACCTCGAAGAAATCTTCAAACAATGAACTTGGTAAGGATGCCTTTCTTGAACTGCTTGTAACACAGATGAAATATCAGGATCCGCTAAATCCTAACACTGATACCGAATACATCGCCCAACTGGCGACCTTCTCTCAGTTGGAGCAGCTACAGAATCTTGGTGCTACCACATCCAATTCACAGGCTTTTAGTCTGGTAGGTAAAACGGTAATGCTGAAAACTGAGAATTCAGCGGGAAATACAACTTATGTCAGCGGAAAGGTTGATTATGTTACAATGTCAGGAAGCAGTACACAGTTATCAGTGAATGGAAAGCTCTATTCCTCTGATCAGCTGGATACGGTCCTCAGTGACAGTTATGTGACAGAGCAGAATCTTCCTAAGGTACCGTCAGATACGAAATTATCCTATGATGCTGATAATCCGAAGGATTTAAGCTTTACAGTTAACCTTGGTTTAGAGGATACTGTGGCGACACAGGTAGCGGTGGCGATCGGAGAAGCAGTGATTGACTCAAGCAAGATTAAGCTGGTAGGAAATAAGGTAACTATTGACAGATCAGCCTTTCACGGGTTGATAAACGGAAATTACAAGCTGACCGTTGGATTTAACGATCCAATGCTAACTACAGTGAAGGATAAAGTAACCTTGGAGGTAAAGAATTCTGACATCACAGCAGCAACAAGGACCGCAACAGAAGATACTTCAAAGGATACGACAGCTGTAAATTAGAATTTCAGATGGGCAGCGAAGAATTTTGATTAAGGAAGGTGAACCATATGAACATTCCGGTAAATCAATTTCCTTCCATTGAACAGATGACGCAGCAGCTTAATGCAGCGAAGAACATTCAGGGTAATGTCAAGCCGCAGGGCAATACGCCATTTAGTGAAATATTAAAAAGTAAGCAGGCTGTATCGGAAAGCAATGAACTAAAGTTTTCTAAGCATGCGAATGAGCGTCTGGCAAGCAGAAATATCGACCTGACGGACGAACAGCTCTCCAGGTTGGAGAATGGTGCAAAGAAAGCAAGTGAGAAGGGAATTAATGAATCCCTGGTAATGGTAGACAATCTGGCATTTATCGTGAATATCAAGAATAATACGGTAATCACTGCGGTGAATGACGGTGATGACAGAGTGTTTACAAATATTGATGGTGCTGTAATCATGTAATAAGCCGGACCTTAAGGAGGCTTAAGTATCCATGACTGACTGATTGGATACAGATGATAAGAGCAGAAATTGGAGGTCATAAGTTATGATGAGATCATTGTTCTCTGGCGTATCGGGCTTAAAGGTACACCAGACAAAAATGGACGTAATAGGTAATAATATTTCAAATGTTAATACAATCGGTTTTAAGTCAAGTTCCGTCACCTTTGCCGATGTATTTTATCAAACAACACAAAATGCTTCCGGTCCGAATGCAGCGACCGGTACAACAGGTCGAAATGCGATGCAGATTGGTCTTGGATCGAATGTAGCATCCATTACTTCAGCAATCACTACCTCCGGTGCATCCCAAAGAACGGACAACCCCTTTGATGTTATGATTGAGGGTGACAGCTTCTTTGTTGTGAATAAGGGAGGAACGAATTACTTTACCAAAGCAGGTTCCTTTAATATCGATGCCAATGGTACCTTAAGTACTGCTTCCGGAGCCTCCGTCATGGGCTGGCAGGTAGACCCGAATGATGTAACTAAGACGGTTGCGGATAAGGTTTCCGCTCTTACCATCATGTCACCGGATAATCTGTATGCGGAGCCGGAGGCAACAACAGCCTGCTACATATCCGGAAATATTGACAGTATGGATACCCAGCTGACCTCCGATACCGGTAAGATGGTGAACTTAACCTTCTATGACAGCCTGGGACACAGCTATACCGCTGATATGGTAATCAAGCGTCCCGAGGATGCGGATGGAAGTAATAACTTCGGAGTTCAGATTACCGATATCAAGGATGAGTCCGGTCTTTCCATCTTTGTAAAGGCTACGAAGGAGGAAGATGGGACAATTACCTATTCGCAAAGTGATGCGGTTACGGGTGTCTCCCTAAATGAATCCTCGGGAACGATTAATCTTGATGAAACAACAGGTAAAGTAACCTTATCCATGGACGCTGTTCCGCTGACCTTTAATGCAGCTACCGGAGCATTTACAGGCATCGGAGATGAAAATTCGAAAACTGCTACTCTGACTGTAACGGCAGAAAATGGTCCTTTTAAAGCGATTGCAATAGATTTTTCATCGCTGACCATGTATTCCTCCAGCGGTTCCTCTTCTTTGGAAGCAACCAAAGGTGATCTGACCGGTAACGGTGCAGGAAAACAGGTCGGTAATATGACCGGAGTCAGCATAGACGCTTCCGGTAAGATCTATGGTAAATATGATAACGGTGATAGTCGGTTACTCGGACAGATCGCTGTTGCAAGCTTTTCTAATCCTGCCGGACTGGAAGCGGTTGGCAATAGTATGTTTGCAGCGACACAGAACTCCGGTGATTTTGATGGAATTGGACAGGATCCGACGCAGGGAGGCGGCAGCTTAACGACAGGTGTTCTCGAGATGTCTAACGTCGACTTATCCCAGCAGTTTACTGATATGATAACGACGCAGAGAGGTTTCCAGGCAAATTCGCGAATAATTACGACATCTGACACCTTGTTGGAAGAACTGATCAATTTGAAGAGATAACGCAGGGCTGATGTATGAAAATTATTAATTGCATTTCATGAGGGAATGCCATATATCAGAAATGATGGGTGGCAGGTTATACTGCCACCCTTTTCTATCTTGGTTCAGTAAGGACGTAATTAGCTAATATACGCAAATAACATGCGTAGGAGCAGGAGGAGAAGTATGATTGAGGTAACCAGATTAAATGACACAAAGCTGATCATTAATGCCGATATGATCGAGAAGGTGGAGGAATCTCCGGATACTGTAATTACTCTGACGTCGGGAAGCAAGATTATTGTAAAAGAAAGTAGACAGGATGTAAGAAATCTTGTAATATTATACAAAAAAGAGATATTTGGTCGAGATTAGGGGCCGATTTAGTTCTTTGGTCTACAGATAGAGAAGATTAACAAGGATGGAAGGTGGCTATTTTGGATTTAGCGTCTTTATTAGGATTAGTATTATGCTTAATTGTGGTTATTTACGGTATTTTGGTTGGACAGCCAAGTCTGTCAGTAATAATGAATTTCTATGATGTCCCATCCATATTTATTACAATCGGCGGGGGCTTATGCTGTGTCTTGACTATGTCTTCCAGTCCAAAGGGGTTTTTACAGAACTTGTCAAGCTTTCGACTGGCATTAAAAGCATTACCGTCAAATGAAGAAGAAACCATAAAGACTATCATAAGTTTATCCAATATAGCACGTAAAGAGGGTTTATTGGCACTGGAAGAAGCGGCCAATGGAATCGATGATGAATTCCTTAAGAAGGGAGTTCTTCTAATCGTTGACGGTACTGACCCTGAGTTGGTCCGCAGTATCATGGAGACAGAATTAAATTGTATCGAGGCCAGACACGCCGAAAAATTCACTTTTTGGGATTCCTTAGCGGCGATGGGACCGGCCTGGGGCATGATCGGTACGCTGATCGGTCTGATCAATATGTTGAAGAAAATGGATGATGCGAAAGCGATCGGTCCCAATATGGCTGTGGCTCTAATTACGACCTTTTATGGTTCCATGATTGCCAACTGGATCTGTATTCCGATATCCACAAAGCTCAAGGCAAATAATACGAAGGAAATCATGATTAAAGAGGTTATGGTAGAAGGCCTTTTATCAATTCAGGCCGGAGAAAATCCAAGGGTTATCGAAGAAAAGCTGAAGTCCTTCCTCTCTCCTGTCAGAAGGGCTGCCATGGCTGAAGAAAGCGGTGAAAACGTTGGCTAGAAAAAAGCGTGAGGCAGGCGGAGGAAATAATGCCCCCTGGCTAAATACCTTTGCCGATTTGATGAATCTGCTGCTCTGTTTCTTTGTGTTACTGTTTGCAATGTCAGATGTGGATGCAGAGAAGTTTGACCAGATTTCCGTATCTATGGCTAATTCTATCGGCATATTTGAAAGCGGAGGTTCTTCTATCGGAAACGGAAATCTAATTTCCTCAGGAATGACGCAGATGAATGAGCTGGATAAATTCTATACCAATATGGGTAGAGCCAGTAAGCAGACCGGAAAGGACGTTCAGACTGAGGATAATGCCACATCAAAGGAAGAGACGGATCTTTCGAATGAAGGCAGCGACGCACTGAACGGCGAAGAAGGTGTCAAGGATAACCAGGGAAATGCGGGTATCCAGGATAATCAGAAAAACGATAGCATCAATAATCCTAACAGTACACAGAGTTCAGAAGGAACGCAAGAAGGGATGGGAAGTTCCGATTCTCAGGATAAAACGGGATTGGGAGATGCAAAGCTCGCTGAGGCTTTGAATGCGATAAAGGAGAAAAAGGAAGCGTTATCTGTAGGTATGTACGATGAGATATCGGACCTTTCGGAGAAGTATAATTTAGGAGATTATGTGGAGTTAAGTATCGATCCCGAATATCAATATGTAGAGCTGACCTTGAAGGGTTCCATTCTTTTTGATTCCGGTGATGCCCAGCTTAAGGAAACATCTCTTCCGATCCTGGCAAGTATAGGAGATATTCTTAAGATATATAAAGGTTATTCTGTGGAAATAACCGGCCATACGGATAATGTGCCAATGAGCGGTGGTACCGAATTTAAGGATAATAACTGGCTATCCTCAGCCAGAGCACTGAATGCCGCAGAATACATGATAAAACAGGTCGGACTGGATCCTGCCTATGTCAAATACTCCGGAAGAGGGGAATATGAGCCGATTGCCAGCAATGCGACAGCGGAGGGCAGGGCTAAGAACAGAAGAATTGAAATCAAAATATTTAATGAATATAGCAGTAAATAAACATAGTGAAGTAATAAGGGGGACTCCGAATGAAAAAAAATATATTAACGATCATTATTATGGCAGTGACATTGATTAATACAATCTTACTTGGGGTGTTGATCTTTACCATTGTTCCGTCTGCGAACAGGACTACCAAACTGGTGGACAAGGTTGCTTCGATTGTAGATCTTGAGTTGGAGTCACCGGAGAATGCAAATGCTCAGGTAGCTGTATCGGATATCACGATTTATGATTTGCCGGATAAGCTGACGATTAACTTAAAGAAGGGTGAAGACGGAACAGAACATTATGCCATGCTCAATGTGTCCATTTCCATGAACAGTAAGCATGAAGACTATGAGGCATTGAATCCGAAGGTCACCGAGTACTCTAATGCAATTGAAGAAATTGTGCAGGAGGAGTTTGCTAAATATACAAGAGAAGAAGTAGAAGCCAATAAGAATGTAATTAAGGAAAAGATTATTGGGCGTATTCAGGAATTATTCCAGTCAGATTTTATCATTAGTGTTTCATTCGGAAATTTGATCCTTCAGTAAGCATAAATCGAATTACAGTAAGTAAATTTGATCATCCTTCAGTAAGCAGGAATAGATTCTTACAGTAAGCAACCTTGATCCTTCAGTAAGCATAAATCGTTTCTTACAGTAAGTAACTATGATCCTTCAGAAGGGTTAGTGTCAAAAGCACCGGAGGTGCTTATCGGATATGGTAACCCGATAGGCAAGCTCGCTTGTATATCGGGTTACCATATCCGATAATAAAGTGCGTAGCACTTTTTGACACAAGAAACGATAATAAAGTGCGCAGTATGTTTGACATGAAACGCGAAGAAAGTGCGCAGTATTTTGAGACTTAGATTTACAGATCAGATAAGAAAGGTACCCTTCTTATCGAAATTTTGGTTTTATTACAAAAATTGATGCTTTTCTTATCATTTTGTGTTATTATGTAACTAGTATAACAGGGAGGAATTGATCATGGGTGATGTCCTATCCCAAAATGAGATAGATAATCTGCTAGCTGCGTTGTCAAGCGGTGAACTGGATGCGGATGATTATAAGCAGACGTCGGAAAAGCAGGTTAAGAATTATGACTTTGCCAGACCATCTAAGTTCTCCAAGGAACATCTGAGAACGATGAACATCATATTTGAGCATTATGCCAGATTACTTTCCACTAACCTGCCTGCTTATCTTAGAAAAAATGTTCAAGTTGAGGTTATTAACTCTGAAGCCGTGCAATATTCAGAATTTACGAATGCCTTATCCAATCCGGTCCTGCTGGGAATTATTGATTTCGCACCGCTGGAGGGCAATATCATACTTGAGCTTGCAGACAATGTGGGTTATGCCATCGTGGACAGAATGTTAGGCGGAGGCGGCTATCCTCTTGAGAAGATGAGAGAATTCTCGGAGATTGAGCTTTCTATTATTGAAAGAATATTCAACGTCTGTACTAACCTGCTGCGTGAGCCTTGGGCCAATGTAATACAGCTCCAGCCACGGCTCCTGCGCATAGAGACAAACTCTCAGTTTGCACAGATTATATCGCCGAGTGAGATGATTTCGATTGTAACCTTGAATATCAAGATAGGTAGTATTGAGGGAATGATGAATATTTGCCTTCCTTATGTATGTCTCGAGAAGGTTATTGATAAATTAAATACAAAATACTGGTATTCCAATTTACAGATGAGTGATAATAAATCCTATCAGGATGTCATAGAAATTGCCATTGCAAAAGCTCGGATTCCTCTTCGGGCGGTTCTCGGAAAGAGTACGATCTCTGTCAATGATTTTATGAACATGCAGCGCGGAGATATCATTAAGTTGAATACAAAAGTAGAAGATGAATTAACCGTCTATGTCGGTAATCTAAATAAGTTTACCGCTCTCCCGGGAGCATCCTCAGGTTCCTACGCGGTAAAAATTTCATCGATTATCAGAGGAGAGGAGTAACAGACTATGGATGGTATGCTGTCTCAAGAAGAGATTAACGCTTTACTAAACGGGATGAGTTCTGATGCTTCCGACAGTACAGCGAATGAAAAGCTAACCGATGCGGAAAAAGATGCTATAGGAGAAATCTCCAATATTAGTATGGGAACAGCTGCAACAACACTGTTTTCCCTTGTGAATCAAAGAGTAAACATTACAACTCCGGTGGTTGAATATGCTACCTGGAAGGATATTGTAAACAGCTATGATAAACCCTGTGTATTTATCCAGATTTATTATGAAGACGGTCTGGATGGCAACAACATCCTAATCCTTAAGGAGAACGATGTTAAGATTATTACTGACCTAATGATGGGTGGTGATGGTACAAATACATCAGGTGAGCTGACGGAACTTCATTTAAGTGCAATCAGTGAAGCAATGAACCAGATGATGGGCTCCGCGGCGACCTCAATATCCTCCATGCTGGAGAAGAGGGTGAATATCAGTCCTCCGACCTCGGCGGTTGTTGATCTTTATGAGAATATGAACGGGGAGAATATCGCAGAGTTCCTCAAAGGAAGTTTTGTCAGAGTGTCCTTCCACATGGAAATCGGTGATCTGGTGGACAGTGTTCTGATGCAGTTGTATCCGTTTGATTTTGCAAGGGATCTGTATCAGCAGTTCATTCAAGCGACTTCGATGGAGCCCGACATTCCCACAAGACCTGCCGCAGATAGCAACCCTAAGAAGACGAATACACCTCCGCCTCAGGCAGCACCTGCACCCCAACAGGCACCAATGCCTCAACAGGCATATAATCCTTATGGGAATATGGGGTATCCTGGTCAGCCGGGAATGCCGCAGCAGATGCCATATATGATGCCTCCGATTCAGGATGTTAATGTATCACCGGTGCAGTTCGCACCATTTGCGCCTTTGATGGGAGCAGTAGTCCAGCCGGAGAACATCGATTTGCTGATGGATGTACCACTTGAAGTAACAGTAGAATTAGGCAGAACAAGTAAATCGATCAAGGAAATCCTGGATTTCTCACCCGGAACGATTATCGAATTGAATCGGCTTGCGGGTGAACCGATTGATGTACTGGTAAATGGAAAATTTGTTGCAAAGGGCGAAGTAGTTGTAATGGAAGAAGCCTTCGGTATCCGAGTAACAGAAATAATAAAACAGAAGCAGTTCAACTAATAACATTTCAAACAGAGATAGGAGAATTATTATGGCAAAAAGTATTTTAATTTGTGATGATGCAGCGTTTATGAGAATGATGATTAAAGATATTTTAACCAAGAATGGTTATAATATCGCAGGCGAAGCAGAAAACGGATTAAAGGCTGTCGATAAGTATCAGGAAACCAAACCGGATTTGGTTATGATGGATATTACTATGCCCGAGATGGATGGAATTCAGGCATTAAAGAAAATTAAGGCATCCGACCCCAGTGCCAATGTCATTATGTGTTCCGCTATGGGTCAGCAAGCGATGGTTATTGAGTCCATCCAATCAGGAGCAAAGGATTTCATCGTAAAGCCTTTCCAGGCAGACAGAGTTCTGGAGGCTGTAAAGAAAGCAGTAGGTTGATTGTATAATGATAACACTTGGCTTGACCATTTTGTCAAAAAGCTCAGATCTGATTAGCGCACTAAACGGTAGTCCGACTCCTTCTCCGGAAGAAGCGAGCGGTGCAGCGTTTAATGGAGGAATATCTACAACTGACAGCTTTATACAATTGGTCAGTTTAGTTGTTGTACTTATCATTATACTGATAGCGGCATATTATACTTCCCGTTTCGTTGGAAAAATGAAAATGGGTCAGATGAGCAAAAGCAATTTTTCGGTAATTGATACCTATCGGATCAGTCAGAATAAAGCGCTGCAGATAGTGAAGATTGCTAATAAATATGTGGTAATAGCGATTGCAAAAGATACGATAGAGATCATCACGGAGTTGGAGGAAGCTGAGGTTATGATCAGGGAATTCCATAACGGTGAGAAGCAAAGCTTTAAGCAGATTCTCGATAAGCTGAAGAATAAAAACGAGTAGAGGCTGATTAATGTGAATTCAAAGACAAATTCACACGGGAAGAACTGCGAATGTTCGCAACGTGAATTTATAATGCATAAATTCACGTCTATGGCACTCACACCTTGTTCTTCCAGCATTTGAGTTGAAACATATGCTTTTTACTCAATTTAGTATGTCGCTTAAGCGGCAGATAGAGGTTATTTATGAAAATACGGAATTTAAAGCACGTATGCTTTCGGTCTGCATTCCTTGTTTTACTGCTTTTCACATGTCTATTCTCTGTAATCAGAACAGAGAAGGTTTATGCGCAGACGGTCAAAGATACTGTGACCAATACCACAGAGGATAAAAAAACTGATAACGGAGTAGCGAATGTCAACGGTTCCCTTGGACCTTTACAGTTTACCCTGAATACGGATGAGGATTCGAACAGCTTATCATCGACATTACAGATTTTGATTGTTTTGACAGTGATTGCGCTTGCTCCGTCAATTCTTATCATGGTAACCTCATTTACCAGAATACTGATCGTATTACATTTTGTCAGATCAGCAATCGGTACGACAACGACTCCGCCAAATCAAATTTTAACCGGACTGGCATTATTCTTAACATTTTTTATCATGTCTCCGGTCTTTACACAGATTAATACAGAAGCATTGAAGCCCCTTTCCGAGGGTACGATTACTCAGGAGGAGGCTTTTGATCAAGGATTGGCTCCGATCCGAACCTTTATGCTTGAGCAGGCGAAGACGAAAGATATCAGGCTTTTTTTGGATATTGCGAAGATTACTGAAGTAGAAACCACGGATGATATTCCCACCACTGTAATTATCCCAGCGTTTATCATCAGCGAGCTACGTACAGCGTTCATAATAGGCTTCCTAATATACATACCGTTTATCATAATTGATATGGTTGTAGCCTCAACCCTGATGTCCATGGGTATGATGATGCTGCCACCGACGATGATTTCCATGCCGTTCAAGATATTACTTTTTATTTTAGCGGATGGCTGGAACTTAATTATTGGGCAACTTGTAAAGACCTTCTACTAGCGGAGGGAGTGCAATACTGATCCGTAAGGTCTTCTCATGGAGGTAGGTATGAACGATACAATCGTTATTGATATTGCCAGACAGGCTATTTATCTGGTGCTGAAAACATCGGCTCCTATGCTTTTGGTCTCTCTGGTTGTAGGATTAATCGTCAGTATTTTGCAGACAGTAACCTCAATCCAGGAGCAAACCCTCACATTTGTTCCTAAGCTGATTGCAATATTTCTGGTGATCATGCTGGCCGGAAGCTGGATATTGAATTCGCTGAAGGATTATATGGTGGAGCTATTCTCCAATTTTAGCTACTATATTCATATGCTATGACATTTTCAATTCAAAATTTTGATTTTTATTTATTAATACTTGTGAGGATTACCGGATATATTTTTACGGCACCTTTTTTATCACAGAAAAATGTGCCGATTCGTGTTAAGACAGGTTTATCAATATTTATGGCAGCAATCCTTATTTATGCAGTTCCATATACGACCCCTGAATATGACACTGTCATCGGCTTTACCGTCCTGATAGTGAAAGAAGCACTTGCAGGAGCTATCATGGGACTTTTTGCTAATATAGCCTATCAAATTCTTGCGTTTTCAGGTCAGATCATTGATATGGAAATAGGCTTTTCCATGGTCAGCGAGATCGACCCAACCACAAGTATCCAGACGACGATTACAGCCAATTTTTATGGCTATCTGGTAATGCTGGTGATGTTTATCACGAACCTGCATCATTTTTTTATCAGAGCAATCGTTGATTCCTTTCAGTTAATTGAGATTGGAAGGGTGAACTTAAATCCCAATCTGTACCAGGTGATGATACAATTTATCACGGACTATTTTATTATCGGGTTTAGAATTGTGCTTCCTATATTTGCAGCGATCCTGATTGTAAATACATTGTTAGCTATTCTAGCAAAGATTGCTCCGCAGATGAATATGTTTGTCATAGGTATGCAGATAAAGATTTTTGTCGGATTAATTGTACTTGCAGTGATGATGGAGTTAATTCCGGCTGTTGCCGACAAGATATTCAACGAGATGAAGGAACTGCTATTGCAATCTATCAAGTTGCTTCAATAAATTGAGTTTATCTTCTGATAGGATAGATCATTCAATAAGATAAAATGCTTTACAGGATACACATAAGCAGACACTTTGTTCAAGTGTGATTTGGTTTCTGAGAAAAAGGAGTATAGGATCAGAGATGGAAAGCGAGACGAGACTGGAGAAGCATATAGTTCCTAAGAAGTATCTTCTGCCATATCACCTTCAATTCTTTGCCGAAGGTGCTGATAAGACGGAAGAGCCGACCGCCAAAAAGCTGAAGGATGCAAGAATGGAAGGCCAGGTGGCGCGAAGCAAGGAATTGATTTCTGCGTCAGGACTGGCTACATTTTTTATCATACTGAAAGTTTTCACCGGGTATATGGGAACAAGGTTTTTAGATCAGTTTCAACAGACCTACAGCGTGATTGACAAGCTGTCCGGTGAGGAGTTCACGGTACCTCTGGTCTCAGCTATAATACAAGATGCGATCCTGACCATTATTAAGATTGGTATTCCGATTTTTATGATATCTATGCTTGTATCCTTTGTGGTAGTGCTGTTTCAGGTGAAGTGGACAATTTCTCTGAAGACCATGATGCCGAAATTCTCAAAGCTAAATCCGGTTAATGGCTTCAAGAAGCTTTTATCAAAGGAAAAGATCGTAGATTTATTCATAGAGTTAGTGAAGATAGCAGTGGTTTCCTACCTTGCTTATCAGACACTGAAGGACGAATGGAAGACCTTATTCATCCTATATGATTTGAAACTGGAGCAGGCAGTTCTTTTGCTCGGTAATCTGGCGATTGATCTCGGACTGAAGATCAGCATAGTATTTCTGGTCATCGGAGTGGGGGACTTAATCTACCAGAGACTAAAATTCAAAAAAGATATGAGAATGTCAAAACAGGAGGTCAAGGACGAGTTTAAGAACACCGAAGGTGACCCCCAGATCAAAGGAAAAATCAGAGCAAAGATGAGGGAGGCCTCCCAGCGCAGAATGATGCAGGCGCTTCCTACGGCGGATGTAGTAATCACCAACCCAACCCATCTTGCAGCTGCGATTAAGTATGATAAGTCTACCAGCGAAGCACCGGTACTGATTGCCAAGGGTGCTGATTTTCTGGCTCAGAAGATCAAGGAAGTAGCCAGGGAGAATAACATAGAAATCGTCGAGAATAAACCACTGGCGAGAATGCTTTATTACAATGTGGAGCTTGGAGACGAAATTCCTCCGGAGCTTTACCAGATGACTGCGGAAGTACTTGCCTATGTATATGGGCTTAAGAATAAAAAGATCAGTTAGTTTGCAGGGCGCTGCATAAGTAAGAGATAGAAGGTGGGCATTAGAGACTATGATGAAAAGAAATGATTTGATTGTTGGCTTGTTTCTGATGTCTGCAATCGTATTTTTGATTATACCGATGAGCTCCTTGGTGCTTGATTTGATGCTTGCGCTGAATATCTCCATAGCACTGGTGGTTTTATTTAATGCTATGTATTCCAAGGAAGTTCTGAATATGTCGGCCTTTCCGACCATATTGCTCTTTACGACAATTTTCCGTATTTCCTTAAATGTATCCAGTACCAAGTTGATCTTATCTACTGGAGAACCGGGAAATGTCATTACTACCTTTGGCAACTTTGTCGGAGGCGGTAATCTTGTAATAGGTATCATTATTTTTATGGTATTAATCTTAGTACAGTTTATGGTAATCAATAAAGGCTCCGAGCGTGTGGCAGAGGTAACGGCAAGATTTACTTTGGATGCGATGCCCGGTAAACAGATGGCGATTGATGCGGATTTGAATACCGGAGCCATTACAGATGCGGAAGCGAAGGTACGACGCGAAAAAATCCAGGAGGAATCGGCCTTCTTCGGTTCCATGGATGGTGCCACAAAGTATGTGAAGGGAGACGCGATTGCAGGTCTGATCATCACAATCATTAACATGGTCGGCGGTACGGTGATGGGTGTCATGTACATGGGAATGCCGGCTATGGAAGCTTTCCAGCATTTCGCCATTCTAACCATCGGCGATGGACTGGTCAGCCAGATCCCTTCCCTGATGATCTCTCTTGCTACCGGTATTCTGGTAACGAAGGTATCCAAGGAAGCGGATTTCGGAGACATGCTGATCAAGCAGCTGTTTTCCATTCCCAAGGCGTTATATCTTGTAGGAGGATCCATGATCGGCCTTGGTATTTTTACACCACTCAATGGCTTTGTGTTTTCAGTTTACGGTCTGGTATTCATCATCTCCGGAAGAATTATCGCCAACCGGGTTGAGGTCGCTTCCATTGAAGGTGAAGTATCCAGCGAAGAAGCAGCTGCCAGTGAGATCCGTAAGCCTGAAAATGTCATAACGCTGTTAAATGTAGATCCGATCGAGCTCGAGTTCGGTTATGGTATCATACCCCTTGCCGATACCAACCAGGGTGGCGATCTTCTGGACCGCGTGGTTCTGATCCGTCGCCAGGTCGCGCTGGAACTTGGCTGTGTTGTTCCTATGATCCGCTTAAGGGATAATATCCAGCTGAATCCGAATCAGTATATTATTAAGATCAAAGGAATACAGGTAAGCGAGGGTGAGATACTCTTTGATCATTATATGGCTATGAACCCCGGATATGTAGAAGAAGAAATTACAGGTATTCCAACCTTCGAGCCATCCTTCCATCTGCCGGCACTCTGGATCACGGAGAACCAGAGGGAGAGAGCCGAGACACTTGGTTATACGGTTGTTGATCCGCCGTCCATCATCGCGACCCATCTGACAGAGGTTATTCGCAGCCATATACATGAGCTGCTTACCAGACAGGATGTTCAGAACCTGGTGAACAATATACAGGAGGCTAATCAGACACTGGTTAGTGAGCTGGTACCCAAGCTTCTAAATATAGGCGAAATCCAAAAGGTTCTTCAGAATCTTCTGCGTGAGGGAATATCCATCAGAGATCTGGTCACGATCTTTGAAACTCTTGCGGATTATGCCTCAACAACCCATGATACGGATATCCTGACGGAGTATGTAAGACAGAGCCTCAAGCGGGCCATCTCAAATAAATATTTTCCTACCGGAGAGATGACCAGTGTTGTCACGCTGGACCCTAAGGTCGAGCAGGAGATTATGGGATCGGTAAAGCAATCGGAGCAGGGAGCCTATCTGACCCTGGATCCCGGCGTCACAAGAGAAATCATCGATTCGGTGCAGTCAGAGATACATAAATTGGAGGATTTAGGCAAGAATCCGATCATCATCACTTCACCGATTGTCAGAATGTATTTTAAACGCTTGACACAGGACTATTTTAAGGATTTAATAGTTGTATCATATAATGAAATAGATTCCAATGTAGAATTGCAGTCAGTAGGGATGGTGACAGTATAGTGATTATCAAGAAATTTCAAGCAAATACGGAAACGGAAGCAATCATGCTTGCAAAGGAAGAGCTTGGCAAGGATGCTATTGTCATGAACATCAAGACCATATCGCCAAAGGGAATCTATAAGCTGTTCCGCAAACCGGTGGTAGAAATAACGGCTGCAGTGGATGAGAATATTACATATAAAAGCGATAAGATAAAGCCAACTCCTACTAATGCGCCGGTGCGTAAGCCTATGTTTCCGGATGTTATTTATGATGAGCCGGAGGAGAAGCCTCAGAGTAAAATTACCGAAGGTCTGGGAACTGCTCCTTCCGCAATCGAAGCAAAGCTGAATAATCTGCAAAGTCTACTGGAAAAGCAGATGGGAGAGAAACAGCTTCAGGAGAAGGAAGAACCAAAGTCAGTGGAGACGAATAAAAATCTTGCCTGCATCCAATTGATCTATAACCAGCTGATATCGAATGAAGTGGACGAGAAATATGCCAACCAGATTATTACCGAAATCGAAGGTAATCTAAAAAAGGATGCTTCTATGGACAATATCCTCGCAAGCATCTATCAGAAGATCATATTAAAGCTTGGACAGCCGAAAATGATTGAAATCATCGGCAAAACTCCAAAGTTCGTATTTTTCATCGGACCGACCGGAGTCGGCAAGACAACTACGATTGCCAAGATTGCTTCCAAATTCAAGGTGAACGAGAAAGCGAAGATCGCTTTCCTGACAGCAGATACATATCGTATTGCCGCTGTAGAACAGCTTCGTACCTATGCTAATATTTTGGGAATTCCGTTGAAGGTCATTTACTCTGAGGAGGAAATGCTTCATTCAAAAGAGGAATTCTCTGATTTTGATATCATTTTTGTGGATACTGCCGGTCGCTCTCATAGGAATAAGGAACAAAGGGATGATATCGAGAAGCTGATCAACTCGATACCCGAGGATGAGAGAGAGGTATATCTTGTACTCAGTGCTACGACAAAATATCGAGATTTAATTAAGATTACGGAAGCATATTCCGAAATCCTTCATTATAATTTAATATTTACAAAATTGGACGAGACCAGCACGATCGGTAATCTGTTCAATATCCGTATGCTCACGGAGGCGCCTTTGTCCTATGCTACCTTCGGACAGAATGTCCCTGATGATATCACCAGGGTGGACGCTCAGAACATCGCGAAACAGTTATTAAGGGGGCAATAGCATGGATCAGGCAGAGCGTTTAAGAAAGATGGTTAAAGAACAGGCCTCCCCCAGACGCGTAGCGCGAGTCATAACGGTTACCAGTGGTAAGGGAGGAGTAGGAAAGTCCAGTATATCGGTTAACCTGGCGATCGCATTAAGCAGGTTGGGCAATCGTGTCATCATATTGGATGCTGATTTTGGGTTGGCAAATGTGGAAGTCATGCTCGGAATTCGTCCGCAGTATAATCTGGCAGACTTGATGTTCCGGGGAAAGAACTTATCTGATATCGTAACACAGGGGCCGGAGAATATCGGTTTTATCTCCGGAGGTTCCGGAATTCAGGAACTGACGAATTTGACCAAGGATCAGATCGTTTATTTGATTCAGAAGCTGGTTGAATTAGATGAGCTGGCTGATATTATTTTGGTGGATACCGGAGCGGGAATTGCGGATTCGGTTCTTGAATTTGTTGC
The DNA here is from genome assembly GCA_023437365.1 of Bacillota bacterium. GTDB lineage: Bacteria > Bacillota > Clostridia > Lachnospirales > Lachnospiraceae > Mobilitalea. The sequence continues at coordinate 122,108 of JAEZGK010000103.1, read as the reverse complement.
AGCAAGCTCGGAGGTGCTATTGGTCGCGACACCCGAACCTACTTCCATCACAGATGCCTATGCACTTTTAAAAACCTTGAACCGCAAGGCAGATATATCACTTGAGGATACAGTAATCAAGATGATTGCGAACAGAATCGATACTTATGACGACGGGAAGGAGCTCTATGATAAGCTCAGCCTTGTCGTGAGCAAATTCCTTAACCTGAAGCTGGAATATTTAGGAGCAGTTCCGCAGGATGCGAATGTATCCAAAGCAGTCATGAGACAGAAACCGGCCTTGACGCTTTATCCTAATTCCCAGTTCTCTCATTCTTTATCTTCCTTTGCCAATATTCTGTGTGAGAATGAAGCGGAACAGGTTCGGAACAAGAAGGGTATCGCCCAACTTTTTACCAACCTGTTACGTTCAAGGATAAAAAAATAGGTTCCGGTATAAATTGAATCGAGAACAGCAGAAGAATATACAAATTGCCAAGTACTGATAACTGGAGGAATGTCTATGCTTCGTGAGGTAATAACATTAGGAGATAAAATTGATATTAAATTACTTGACCGTAATGGAAAACCGGCAAAAGACGCCAAGACTCTGGTCAGCAAGCTTATGGATTTTCTGGATGCGGATGTAATCAGTATAACTACGCCTTTTGCGAACGGTAGAACGATCCCTTTGGAGGTCGGAGAACATTACAATCTGTGTTTTTATACGGATAAAGGCTTATACCAATGCAGATGTGTAGCATTGAACAATCATAGAGAGGATAAGTCGATCATGTCCGTGATGCGGATTACTTCCAGTCTTGAGAAGTATCAGAGAAGACAATATTTCAGATTGGAATGTATTCAGGACATTTTATACAGAATTATTACGGATGAGGAAGAACAGCTGGAGCAGGAATTAATTGTAAAGGCATTAGCCAATCCGGAAGAGCTTTCAGAAATCAGAATGAGACTGACTGAACTGAATAGAAATTGGATTCGTGGGTCTATGACGGATTTAAGCGGAGGTGGTGCAAAATTCACCTCTGACAGACAGCATCATTTGGGTGATAAGCTACAGATGAGGCTAGATCTTTCAAGTATGGAAGAGAAAAAGGAAATTACGGTTGATGCTGCAGTGATACATTCAGATATAATCATCAACCGAAGGGATATTTTTGAACATAGGGTTGAGTATATCAATATATCAAGTAAGGATAGGGAAGAGTTGATCAGGTACATATTCGAGCAGGAGCGCAAGCGCAGAAAGTATGAAAGAAATTAGGATTGTCTGTTGAAAAGTATATATATCTATGAACAAAACAATAATCCAGAAGCTAATTCACAATTCAACAGGTCGGATTGGAGTAATGTATGAAGAAAAATATTTTAATAATAGATGACTCTGCACTTATGAGAAGAGTGCTTTCTGATATAATTAATTCAGATGAACGATTCCAGGTAAAAAATACTGCTGCCAATGGTTTGGAAGGTTTAGATCTGCTGCTTAACAGGGGCAAGGAGTTTGATGCAGTTCTTTTAGATATCAATATGCCTAAGATGAACGGGATCGAATTACTGTCAGAGCTAAAGCAGAGAAATGTGAAAGCGACAGTTATCATTGTCAGTACCGTTGCCAGAAAGGATGCAAGTGAAACGATCCGGGCACTGGAGCTGGGAGCCTTCGACTTTATTACGAAACCGGAAAGTTATGTGGAGGTAAAGAGTGACTCCTTCTCTGACCGCCTGATAGACTGTCTGAGCACTGCAACTAAGTCAGAACCGAAGAAGGTAAAAGAGGTTTTGCCGCCTGCGACACAGCCGAAGGAAGTCCATCATTCAAAAGCATCTACAGTGTTACCTCAGAGTTCAAACAAGCTGGTAGCATTGGCATGTTCTACGGGTGGACCGAAGGCGCTTCATATGGTAGTGCCTAAGTTACCGGCTAATTTGGATGCGGGAGTATTAGTTGTCCAGCATATGCCCGGCGGCTTTACAAAATCCCTGGCAGACAGATTAAATGAGCTTAGCCAGGTTACCGTCAAGGAAGCTGAGGATGGTGACATTCTGTCAAAGGGTACAGTTTACATCGCAAAGGGCGGCTATCAGATGAGACTTAGAAAGTATCAGGATCAAAGCTATCGTTTGTCGTTATCACAGGAGCCTGCAAGGCACGGATTACTGCCATGTGCCGATATCATGTATGAATCCCTTGTGGATTCGGATTTTGATCAGATTACCTGTGTGGTACTGACAGGAATGGGTTCGGATGGAACCGCAGGAATAAGACAGCTGAACAAAAAACAAAATATTTATGTGATTGCACAGAATGAAGAGACAAGCATCGTATTTGGTATGCCAAAGGTGATCAGAGATGCAGGTCTTGTGGATGAAGTGGTGCCGTTGAAGGAAGTGTCTGATGCCATCATAAAGAATGTGGGGGTGCGTTAAATGGACGTAAGTCAATATCTAGAGATATTTATTGAAGAAACGAAAGAACATCTGCAGAGCTTAAATCAGCATATTTTAGTCTTGGAGAAAGAGCCTGAGAATGAGGAGACGATCAATGAGATCTTCCGCGCTGCCCATTCCCTGAAGGGTATGGCAGGTACCATGGGCTATAAGAGAATGCAGAGACTGACCCATGATATGGAAAATGTATTCTCGGAAATCAGAACAGGAAAGATGAAAGCTACCTCAGCGCTGGTAGACATCCTGTTCAGGGGTCTTGATGCGTTGGAAGCATACCTTTCCAATATCCAATCCGAAGCAAATGAAGGAGAAGAGGATAACGAAGATATCATAACCGCATTGAATAATTTCCTGAAGGAAGGTCTCGGCATTGCGCCAACCGTAAAGACGCAGGAAGCTCCCGCTACGGCTAAACCCGTTGCAGTAGCATCAGGTGCTTCAGAAGATAAAATGAAATTTTTGAATGAGAAGATTGAAGACCATGAGAAGAAAGCCATGGTAAAAGCAGGAATGCTTGGACTGAACGTAGTCGGTCTGACAGTATACATACAGGAATACTGTATGCTGAAGGGTGCGAGAGCCTTCATGGTAAACCGTACCTTAGAAGAGTTCGGCGAAATAATCAAACTGAACCCGAGCGCACAGGATCTTGAAGATGAAAAATATGATTTGGATTATTCTGCTTTCATCATTACCAAGGAAGAGCCCGCTAAGCTTGCGAAGCTTGCCTCGAATGTATCTGAGGTAAAGGAAGTCGTAGCAGATTATATCAGACTGTCTGACGAGGAGGTTGCAGCTTATACGGCATTGCTGAAGCAGGATGAACAGAATGCTGCTCAGCCTAAGGCTGCTTCTAAGGAAACTGACTCTCTGAAGGCAGGCAATGCTCCTGCGGCTAAGCAGGCTGCGAAGCCTGTTGCAAACCGTTCTGTTCGTGTAGATATCGATAAGCTGGATGTTCTGATGAATCTGGTGAGCGAGCTCATTATTGCCAAGAACGGTCTGATATCCATCAGCAGCGGTAATGAGATCATGCAGGATAACAATTACCATGAGCAGATTGAGTATCTGGAACGCGTAACGACAAATCTTCATGAATCTGTTATGAAGACTAGAATGGTTCCTATAGAAAGTGTAGTAAACCGCTTCCCGAGAATGATCCGTGACCTTTCCAAAAAGCTTGATAAGGAAATGGAATTATATATGACCGGTGAGGAAACAGAGCTCGACCGTACCGTAATCGATGAAATCGGAGATCCTTTGATGCATCTGCTGCGAAATGCTGCAGATCACGGTCTGGAAAGCAATGCGGACAGAGAAAAAGCCGGAAAGAACTCGGTAGGCTCCATTTATCTGGATGCTTATCAGGACGGTAATAATGTTGTAATAGAGGTCAGAGATGACGGTGCCGGTATTAATACCGAGAAGATAAAGAAAAAGGCGATTGATAAGGGAAACATTACAGAAGAACAGGCAGCCCAAATGACGGATAAGGATGTGATCGACATTCTTTTCCAGCCCAGCTTCTCTACAGCAGATCAGATTACAGATGTATCCGGCCGAGGCGTGGGTCTGGATGTTGTTAAGACTAAGATCGAAGCCCTTGGTGGTGAAATCGAAGCAAAGACTAAGCTTGGACAAGGCTCCAATTTTATCATACGTCTTCCTTTAACCCTGGCTATAATCCAATCTCTCATGGTTATCATCGGAGATGAGAAGTTTGCGCTGCCTCTAGGAAGCATCCAAACAGTAGAGGATATCCCCGCTACCGAAATCAAAACAATCCAGGGCAAAGAAGTAATCAATCTCAGAGGTACCGTGGTTCCGATTGTGAGACTGGGTAATTTGCTGAATTGTAAGAAACCCGAGCAGGCACCGGAGGAGCTTCTTGTTGTTATTGTCAAGAAGGGCGAGAGACTTGCCGGAATGGTTGTGGATGAACTGATCGGACAGCAGGAAATTGTTATAAAATCAATCGGCAAGTACATTAAGAGCCACAAGATTATCAGCGGTGCAACCATCCTTGGTAACGGCGAGGTAGCTTTAATTCTTGATGTCAATTCTTTGGTATAGGGGGGTGCGATAAATGGCTGATTTAAAACAATTCATCATCGCTTATCTGAATAAGGATCAATACGGGATCGATATTAAATATATTGAGAACATCATAGTTATGCAAAGCATAACCAGAGTTCCTAAGTCCCAGTCTTTCTTTAAAGGTGTGATCAATTTAAGAGGAGAGATCGTTCCGGTCATGAGCTTACGCAATAAGCTCGGAATTGAGGAAGTGCCCTATACCGGTAAATCCAGAATCATCATCGTTCGTCCGGAGGCACAAGCTGCGCCTGTCGGCTTGATCGTGGATGAGGTGAAGGAAGTAATTACACTGGAGCAGAGCGATATCGAGAAAATGACCTATGATGAGAAAGATACCAAGTCAAACTACAGTGTGGGTATCGGCAAGCTTGGTAACGATTTAATCAATTTATTGAATATTCCTTCCATCGTAATCGAGAAGGAAGCTACTACTTAGAAGAATGCGAGGTGTAGGTGCGTTGGCGCGTATAGATTTAAATCAGATTGATAATATGCAATATGATGTGTTAAGGGAAATAGGCAATATTGGTGCCGGAAATGCTACTACAGCCCTCTCACAAATGCTAAATTCAAAAATAGATATGAAGGTCCCCAAGGTTGATTTGCTGGAATTTCGAGAGCTCTCCGAAATCGTCGGTGGAGCTGAGAACCTGGTTGTCGGGATTTTATTTACCCTGGATGGGCAGATTGAGGGCATGATGATGTTTATGCTTGATATCGCAGCCTCCAGGCATCTGGTAAATCAACTTATGGGTGGAGATATGAATAATACCTCTATCGAATTCAACGAGATAGAGATATCAGCCCTGAATGAAATCGGAAATATTATTGCAGGTGCATATCTGTCCTCCTTGTCAGCATTAACAAATATCCTGATCACAGCCAGTGTTCCTTATATGGCAATCGATATGGCGGGAGCAATTTTAAGTGTACCTGCCATAGAGTTTGGTAAAATCGGAGATAAAGCGCTGTTGATCGAAACAGAATTCGGAGATGAAGATATTGCAGTCAATGGTTACTTTATCCTGATACCGACGATTGGTTCATACGAAGCTATACTAAGTTCTTTAGGATTATAAGGTGAATTCATGGGCGAAATGATAAAGGTAGGGATGGCAGATTTGAATATATGTGCCTCACCGGATGCAATTACGACACTGGGACTTGGTTCCTGTGTCGGTATTGTGTTATATGATCCGGTGAAGAAAATTGCCGGTATGGTACATATTATGCTGCCTGACAGCACAAAGATATTAAACAACGATAACCGGGCAAAATTTGCCGATACAGGAATTGATTTATTGATAAAGCGCATGATGGAGTTTGGAGCGGACCGCAGGCTGTTTATCGCGAAGATTGCCGGAGGTGCGCAGATGTTCGCCTTCAGTAATAACAGCGATATGATGCGAATTGGTGAACGTAACGTAGAAGCTACCAAATTAAAGCTGCAATCCCTTGGTATCCCTATCAAGGCAGAGGATACCGGCGCAAATTATGGTAGAACGATCGAATTCTATCCTGAAAATGGGACTTTAATGATCAAATCAGTCGGAAAAGATCGTAAAATATTATAATGGGGTTGATGAAGACATGCGGGAAAGATATATCCCTGCGATTGTAATGCTGCTTGCCGGAGCAATTACCAGTATATTGAATATTGTGAATAAGGTTGACCCGATTCAGGGGATGATCCGGCTGTTGATTATTATGATCCTATTTTTAATTGTAGGCTTGGTGATAAAGACAGTCATTGTAAAGTATATAATTCATGCCCCTAAGAAGGGGGATGCATCCGAAGATGAAGACGAGGTAGAAGAAGAACAGGAAGAAACCACTCCTGAGAACGGACAGTTAGGGGGCGGCCAACAGGGCGGGAAGTAAAAGTAATTCTGCATATAACGTCAATTAAGTTTTTGGAGGTACTATGAACGCTGAAGGGAAACAGAAGCTGTGGGAGGATTATTCTAGAAAGAGGACACCGGAGCTTCAGGAGAAGATCATAATTGAATATGCCGGTTTAGTTAAGCTTGTCGCAGGCCGTCTGAGCATGTATCTCGGATATAATGTGGAATATGACGATCTGGTCGGTTATGGAACCTTTGGACTCATAGATGCAGTAGATAAATTTGATTATTCAAAGGGTGTAAAATTCGAAACTTATGCTTCGCTCAGAATCCGAGGAGCAATTCTGGACCAGATCAGAAAGATGGATTGGATTCCAAGGAGTATTAGGCAAAAGCAGCGTAAGATTGATACAGCTTATCAGAGCCTTGAAATAAGATACGGTCGTATGGCCAGTGATGAAGAAGTAGCAACAGAATTAGAAATTTCGATAGATGAACTGGAGACCTGGCAAAATCAGACTAAGGTGACTAATATTATTTCCCTGGATGAATTTATGGAGCAGGGGGCAGAGACAAAAGTAGAGCAAAGTCTGACAGCAGATTTTGATCAACCGGACAGAATTGTCGAAAAACAGGAACTGAAGGAGCTTTTGATAAAGACCTTAGAGACCCTGACTGAAAAAGAAAAGAAAGTTATTATTCTGTATTATTATGAAGAACTCACTTTGAAGGAAATCAGCCGCGTTCTGGAGGTATCCGAATCGCGGATTTCCCAATTACATACAAAAGCCTTACAGAAGATGAAATTAAGACTCGGTAGTAACATTGACTTATTGGCAAGCAATTGATTTAACATTTTAGGAATTTGACATAATAGATTTTTGGGGGAAAATTTATTATTAGGAGGAGAAAGATGAGTGGTAGAAATGGTTACTTTCAAATCAACATTCGTGAGGATGGCACCTATCTGAAGCTATACGATGCCGAGGAGGGTGGAGAAGCTGTTTTCTATGAGGAAATCAGCAACTTCCTAATTGAGAAGAAAATCTATGAATATGACAAGGTTGCGATCGGAAAAGCATTAACTTCCCTGAATAACGATTCAATCGAGGTCAAGATTTCGAATTTTCAGGTTAATACAATTGATGAGACCATTAAAGTTGAGATATCTGAAGATAGGATGTATGCAAAAGCAAGATTTTATCCTGCTTCTACCAACGGGCACCTGCTTGTAAAGGATGAGATTGTCTCAGCACTGGTCAAAGCAGGAGTAAAGTACGGTCTGGATGAAGAAGCTGTCATGGAGTTCTTAAGAGAACGTAAATATTGTACAGACTATATACTGGCAAAGGCTACTCCTCCGGTTCAGGGTCGTGATGCAGAAATTATTTATCATTTTAATACCGACCTTACACTGAAGCCGAAGAGAAATGAAGATGGCTCAGTTGACTTTCATCAGTTGGATATGATTAGTGCGTGCCATAAGGAGCAGCTGCTGGCAACGCTCACTCCGATCGATCCCGGTAAGCCGGGCATTGACGTTTATGGTGTAATCATGCGTCCGAATAAGGTGAATAACCGTGTTCTTCGTCATGGTAATAAGATATATCTGTCCGAGGATGGCCTACGGATGTATTCTGAGGTGGACGGGCATGTCAGCCTGGTAGAGGGTCGTGTGTTTGTATCTGATACCTATGAAGTACATGCAGATGTGGATGCTTCTACCGGTGATATCGAGTACGAGGGGAATGTCGTCGTCAAAGGAAATGTCATAACAGGCTTTTCTGTGAGGGCTAAGGGTGACATCGAAGTAAACGGTGTTGTAGAAGGAGCCTATATTGAGGCCGGCGGTCAGATTGTCTTAAAGCGGGGCATGCAGGGTATGAATAAGGGAATCCTACGTGCTAATAGTAATATCATTACTAAATTTTTAGAGAATGCGGAGGTTATTGCAGGAGGATATGTATCTACCGAATCCATTCTTCATTGCAAAGTTTCTGCAAAGGGAGATATTATTGTAGGTGGAAAGCGCGGTTTCGTAACCGGAGGTGAGATCCGTTCCGGCACCATGATTTCCGTAAAGACTGCAGGGTCACAGATGGGAACAGCTACCTTGCTGGAGGTAGGCATTGATCCGAGAGTATTGGAGGAGTTCCGTGAACTGGAGAAGAAGATAGCCACTATGCTTGCAGAGAAAGAAAAAATTGCTCAGGCGGTGCTGGTGCTTCGTAGGAAGATGACCTTAAACAGCCAGATTACTGATGAACGTAAGGATTATATTAAGCAAATTACACAGAATAATATCATGCTCGATGCTCAGATCAGGGATGCCAGAAAAAGGTACGAGGAACTAAGAATTGATGTCGAGAGTAATTCTTCGGGTTCAATCAGGATATCAGATATCGTTTATCCGGGTACGAAGCTGGTTATCTCCAATGTCACTCATTTTATACGCGAAGAAACACATCATAGTAAATTTGTCAGAGACAGAGCAGATATCAAGATACTTCCTTTGTAAACTAATTCTTCTAGCATACATAAGAGATGTCATTCTAAGTCCTAGGTGAAATGCCATAATTCAGATGAGGAGGAGAAGTATGCCGGTAGGTCCGATTGAAGTTATCAGAGCACAGGAAGCAACCCAGATCAGGCACATGGATGCTCAGAGGGCGCAGCATGCCCAGGAACAGCTAAGTAAGAATTTTCAGAATATGATCCAACAGGAGCAGTCAAAGCCTAATCAGGCAGCGAAATCTGAAAATACAGAATACAGATATGATGCGAAAGAGAAGGGGAACAACCAGTTCTCGAATTCCGGAGGAAAAAAGAAGAAGAAGGAAGAAGCAAAGCCTTCAAACGAACCTCAAAGCGGACCTAAAAAAGGCGGCATAGATATCCTGATTTAAGAATGCCTTCATCCCAAAGTATTATTTTGTCATTATGATTAGGGTATCAAAAGACGCTTTCACGCCTTAATCTCATTGTGAAGAAAACATATACAGGATTGGAAAATATTATGAGCACATTAGAAATTATACTGATTATTGTCGGCATCATTGTAATCATTGTCAGTTGCATTCTGGTAGATAAATCAAGTGAGAAACAGAAGCAGCTGATTGGCAAATCCATTTCCTCACTGGAGGAAAGTCTGACAGAGGAAGATAAGAAGCAGTTGATGGATAAGATGAAGGAACTGCTGGCAGAAGTCAAAGAGGAAGCAATTGTCGAGACGGACGATACCTTAAGTAAAATATCAAATGAAAAAATTATGGCGGTAAATGAATTTTCAGATCAGATTCTGGAGAAGATCAAACGTAACCATGAAGAAGTCGTCTTTCTTTATAATATGCTGAATGACAAAGAAAAAGAGCTAAAGGCTGCAGTGAAAGAAATTGATACCTCCAAGAAGAAGGTTCAGGATATTTTGGAAGCCAGGGCAGATAACGATAAAGTGATGCCGGCAAGAACTGTGAAAAGCCAGCCGGCTGCCAAACCTTCAAGTCAGAGTAAGACAATAGCGGATAACAAACAGGAAAAACCCGGTGCTATCGATGCAACACAGGAGTTATCCACAGTAAACGGGTTGAATGCGAATAACAATTCCCAGATATTGGCTTTGTATTCCCAGGGGAGATCCGTAATCGAAATATCAAAGCTTTTGGGACTCGGACAGGGAGAAGTAAAGTTGGTAATTGACCTGTTCAAGGGAAAGAAGTAATCCGAAAGGCTTGGTGCTGAATATATGAAATTAAAGTATTATATGAGAGGCTTAGGAATTGGGATTATTCTGACAACCTTAATTATAACAATCGGTAATCCGAAAAAGGAACTAACGGATCAGGAGATTAAGACACGTGCGGAAGCACTCGGCATGGTGATGCAGGAAGAGAGCAACGAACATTTAGAGGATATTCTGGCTAACGTGGGGCCTACACAATCGGCAGTTCCTTCAGAGCAACCGCAGGTTACGGAAGCAGTCACCGCTACACCGGCACTGACGCCGGAACCGACACCGACCACCGCACCCACACCGATCCCATCCCCTACACCGAAACCAGTTCCTACGAAAGAACCTCAGAAGGAGGAAGGTGCCACTAGGGGTAAGATCACCTTCTCCATCGAAAAGGGTATGTCATCTAATATGGTATCTAAGCTGCTGGTGACGAAGGGATTAGTTACGGACGCAGAGGACTTCAATCAATATATCGTAAGTATTGGAAAGGCAAGCGTCATCCGTGTAGGAACCTATACCTTACCGGAAGGAGCCAGCTATGAAGCTATAGTTGAGGCAATTACCTCCAGACAGTAAAGGATATGAAACAATAAGATTAGAAGATGATAGGACTGTCGCACAAGAAAGTGCAGGCAGTCCTATTCACATTACGGCGTTTCTTCCCCAGGGGAAGAGGATTCAATAGGAATATGGAATGGAAAAAATATATTGCATTTTCAGGAGGGTTGCTATATAATATAGGATACACGGAACATATATTACTGGAAACATATCAATTCGTAGAGATCTCAAAATACTTAAGATGAATTACCGTGACTATTCCGATGACTAACAGAAAAAACCTCTAATAAAAAAACCTCTAAAAACCTCTAACAGAAAACCTCTAAAAACCTCTAACAGAAAAAACCTCTTGTCAACAAAAGCTTGTTATGGTATAATTTCGTAGTCAAATTACACGCATATGGATTTACCGGCATGGTGCCTTTTCATAAAGGTCTGCCGTGAATGTGAGATATGCGGAAGAAAACAACCAAATGGAGGTATATTATGAGCGTTATTTCAATGAAGCAGTTATTGGAAGCCGGTGTACATTTCGGACACCAGACAAGAAGATGGAACCCTAAGATGGCTGAGTACATCTACACAGAGAGAAACGGTATCTACATCATCGACTTACAGAAATCTGTAGGTAAGGTAGATGAGGCTTACACAGCAATCAAGAATGTAGTTGCTGAGGGCGGCACAATTCTTTTTGTAGGAACAAAGAAGCAGGCACAGGATGCAGTTAAGTCTGAAGCAGAGCGTTGCAGCATGTTCTTTGTGAATGAGAGATGGTTAGGCGGTATGTTAACTAATTTCAAGACCATCAAAAGCAGAATTGAAAGATTAAGAGAGATCGAAAGAATGTCCGAGGACGGTACCTTTGATGTTCTTCCTAAGAAAGAAGTTATCCAGCTGAAGAAAGAATGGGAGAAGCTTGAGAAAAACCTTGGCGGTATCAAGAATATGAAGAAGCTCCCCGATGCAATCTTTGTTGTTGACCCTAAGAAGGAAAGAATCTGTATTCAGGAAGCACATACATTGGGTATTCCGTTGGTAGGTATTGCTGATACCAACTGCGATCCTGAAGAATTAGACTTTGTAATCCCCGGTAATGATGATGCAATCCGTGCAGTTAAATTAATCGTATCCAAGATGGCAGATGCTGTTATCGAAGCTAATCAGGGTGTTCAGTTAAATGATACCACTAGCTCCGATGATGCAGAAGCAAGCATGGAGGATGCCGTTACTGAATAAGCAGTAGCGTACAGGTGATACTGCTGACGACAAATATTTATTTGCCGATAAAATCTTATTAATGGAGGGTTATTACGATGGAAGTTACCGCTAGTATGGTAAAAGATTTGAGAGATATGACCGGTGCCGGAATGATGGATTGCAAGAAGGCTCTTGCAGCTACTGAAGGCGATATGGATAAAGCAGTTGAGTTCTTAAGAGAAAAGGGACTTGCTGCAGCTGAGAAGAAAGCCGGAAGAATTGCTGCAGAAGGTGTTGTTGATACCTTTGTCAGCGCTGACGGTAAGATCGCAGCGATTGTTGAAGTTAACTCCGAGACAGACTTTGTTGCTAAGAACGAGAAATTCAGAGATTATGTTGCAGCTGTTGCGAAGCAGGCAGTAGAGACTAAGGCTGCTGATATGGATGCATTCTTTGCTGAGCAGTGGGCTCTTGATCCCACCGTAACCGTGAAGGAGCAGTTATCCTCCATGATCGCAATCATCGGCGAGAACATGAACATCAGAAGATTTGAGAAGGTTGAAGCTGCAAATGGTTTTGTGGCATCTTACATCCATGGTGGCGGCAGAATTGGTATCCTTGTGGAGGTTGACTGTGCTGTAATTAACGAAGCAGTTCAGGAAGCAGCTAAGAATGTAGCAATGCAGATTGCTGCATTATCTCCGAAGTATGTAAACCAGTCTGAGATTTCTGCAGATTTCATCGCACATGAGAAGGAAATCTTGAAGGCACAGATTATGAATGATCCTGCAAATTCCAAGAAGCCTGAGAACATCATCGAGAAGATGCTGGAAGGCCGTCTGAGCAAGGAATTAAAGGAATTCTGTCTGGTTGATCAGTTGTATGTTAAAGATAGCGACATGAACGTAGGCCAGTATCTGGAAAGCGTGTCCAAGCAGGTTGGCGCTCCTATGACTGTAAAGCGTTTCGTTCGTTTCGAGACCGGTGAAGGTCTTGAGAAGAAGAGCGAGAACTTCGCAGAAGAAGTAGCACGTCAGATGGGACAGTAGTCAAGAGCTTAGAAGCTACTTCTTCTTGAGAAGTAGCCCGTCAGATGGGAAACTAAGCGATACCTGAATGGCAACTTCCAGAGAATTTTCGAAGAAAATTCTCTGGGGAGTATTGCTAGACAGATGGGACAGTAAGGCTAATTCATGACAACACAATTTCTCGCGTAGCGTGAAATTTGTTGTATAGCATAATTTTATAATGACTTTATAGGAGGCTCTAAAAGCCTGTAAACATGACACATATGTGGTTTGCAGGATTTTAGAGCCTCTTTGATATTGATTTGAAAACCTTGTAAACCTCGTAAAACGATAACTTGACTTATTTCGTAAAATTTGCGTACAACAATCATTAGCGAAGTAATTATTATAATGACCTCGTTTTGGCACTTTGCTTTTTAAAATCGGCACAATTTTCTTTACAAATAAAGAATAACATGATAAAATTAAAAAAGATTGAATAAGATTTTAATACATTGTATATAATAATTTTAGAGATGGAACGTTATTCTCTAAATACAAAGAAAATCGCGCTTTAAGTAAAAAAAGGAGAAATAAATGGATGTATATACTGAACTGGCAAAGTATCCGGTTTTTGCAATCTGTGATGTAAATAAACTTACAAATAATGAGAAAACGGCTTATTCGCAGATGGATCGTTTAATGAAAAAGGGATTGGTCAAAAAAATTCGAAAGAATATATACTCAGTAGTTAACCCTGCTACAGGGCAAATTGTAGCGACACGTTATCAAATAGCTTGTGCTATAACTAATACGGCTTACATCTCTCATCATAGTGCCTTTGAATATTATGGCTTAGCAAATCAAGTCTACAATGAAGTATATGTTTCTTCAGAAACTAAGTTCAATCATTTCGATTATGCTCATGTGACTTATAAATATGTTGCTTCAAGAATGAAAGAAGGCGTTGTGGAGGCGAAGAATACTACAGGTGTAATAATCACAGATTTAGAAAGGACGGTCATAGATAGTATCGGAGATTTCAATAAAATAGGTGGATTTGAAGAACTAATAAACTGTTTGGAAGGTGTCCATTACTTGGATGAGAAGAAGTTAAAACGGTATCTGGATATATATAATACCCAAGGACTTTATCAAAAGGCAGGATTTTTTTTGAATCACTATCGTAAAGAAACACAACTTTCAAAGGAGTTTTTAGAGTATTGCAAAAGCAAAATTGGAAAAAGCATAAGGTACCTTGTAAGTGAGGAAAAAGAGAATTGCTATTATAATAGTGAGTGGGGACTGATGGTACCAGAAGGTCTATTTGAAATAACAAATCAGGGAGGTGACATACTTGTCTGATTACGATATTATATATTTGGGGAAGAAAGCAGAAGAGTTGGGATTTGTAAGAGATACATTAGAAAAAGTAACGAGATTAGCGGATATTTTGGAGTATCTAAATACAAATCCAGTTCTAAAAAACAGTCTTGCATTAAAAGGCGGCACAGCCATTAATCTAACTATTTTTAACTTACCTCGTCTTTCTGTTGATATAGATTTGGATTATTTAATTCCCAACAGTAGGGAGGAAATGCTTGAGAGTAGAGCAATTATTAATAATGCGATTGATCGCTACATGGTGTCTCAGGCTTACTCAAAAAATCCGAAGACAAAAAATCCTCATAGCTTGGACTCATGGGTCTATGATTATATGGGAGCTAGTGGAAATAAAGATAACATCAAAATTGAAATCAATTACTCACTACGATCCCATGTACTTGAAGCAGAGGAAAGGCCAATCATTACAGAGCATTTCTCCAGTGAGTATAAAGTAAAGTCTCTAGCTCCACTAGAGATTTATGGTAGCAAGATTAATGCACTACTTAGTAGAGCAGCAACAAGGGATTTATATGATGTAAGAAACATGATCCACTTTAGTCTATTTGATGAATCAGAACAAGGGAAGCTAAGAAAGTGCGTTATATTCTATGCGGCCATATCGGCGAGGGATAAAAACAGTATTAACAAGAATTTTGATACCACGGCTATTGAAACGATTACAAATCAAAAGATAAAAAGGGATCTGTTTCCTGTTATTAAGAGAAAAGATGATTTTGAGTTGGAGGCAGCAAAGAAGCTTGTTAAAGAGTATATTTCTGAATTAATGGTCCTAACAATGGAAGAGAAGGAGTTTCTGGACAAGTTTGAAAACGGTGAATATATCCCAGAACTATTATTTGAGGATAAGGAGATTCTGGACCGTATTAAGAATCATCCAATGGCTTTATGGAAAATAAGATAAATGAAATAGTAACAAACTCCCCCAAGAGAGAATCTAACCTACGATATGATTCAAGGATATGATGAAGTTTTGGTTATTATGAAAAAGTAAGGTTTAATGCAAGTTTGGAATAATTATGGAAAATTTCTAAGCGTTATTTTAATTCGTACAAATTCGTACATAGTATATCAAGTTGGAGGTGCAGGAATGAATATTGAGGCTTACGACCTTGATTCACTAAGAAAAATAGTGCGAAATCTTCAACAAGAAAATGAAGCCTTGAAATCACAGCTGAAAAAGGCTGATATCGCATTCAATGCTCCTAATCCATTTGAAGCGACTATAGAGAATATTAATGAGTATGATCCGGATCAGGGAGAGCGTATTCTTGGAAGATATATAACTGAGGATATAGCAAAACGATTTTTTGCTATGTTTTGGGGTAGAGAAGATGTTTATGCCAAAAGAGGAAAGAATGGAGGATACTTTCCACAGTGTGATAACAGATGGAATGATACCCTATGTCCAAAACAACATGGTGAAAAAATGTTTTGTGATGATTGTGAGAACACAAAATGGACTAAGCTTGATTTGAAGAAAATTGTAAGTCATCTTGTTGGAAAAAATGAGGATGGAACAGATGTGCTTGGAGTATATCCGCTTTTACCAGATGGTACATGTCGATTTATAGTATTCGATTTTGATAACCATGAAAGGGATGCAGAGAAGACGGATTTCGCTAATACAGATGATGAATGGCATGATGAAGTAGATGCGCTTAGAAAAATGTGTGAGCAGAATGGTATCAAGTCTTTGGTTGAAAGGTCTCGATCTGGAAGAGGTGCTCATGTATGGATATTCTTTAAAAGACCAATAGCTACATCTTTAGCAAGAAATTTTGGCTTCCTTTTATTGGACAAGGGATCTGCTTTTATTAATATGAAATCTTTTCACTATTATGACCGAATGTATCCTTCTCAGGATGTTGCTAGTCGTATTGGTAATTTGATTGCTCTTCCATTGCAAGGTCAAGCTCTTAAAAATGGAAACAGTGCTTTTGTGGATGAGAACTGGAATGCATATCCTGATCAATGGAAGGTCTTGCTAGAAGAAACAGAAAAGCTATCGCCTGAAGATATCGAGAAGTATGTGTCAAAATGGCAGGTAGAACTTGCCGAAGCTAGGGGAATGGTTGCTAATTCAGTTGCTGAAAACAGACCTAAGCCGTGGAAAAAGAAGGAAGGATTTACGAAAGCAGATGTTGTAGGAAAAGTGCATTTGGTTCTAAGTAATGGTGTATATGTTGATACGCTTAATCTAAGGCCACGTTTACAGAATCAGATTCGTAGCATGGCAGCCTTTGATAACCCGGAGTTTTATAAAAATAAGCGTCTTGGCTATTCAAATTATTATAATTTTAGCGCTGTTTATCTTGGTAAAGATATTGATAGGTATATAAGAATTCCACGGGGACTGAAGGAGTCTATTATTGAAGAATGTGAAAAAGCAGGTATTGGTATTGATATTACAGATAAGAGAGAAAAGGGGCGTCCAATTAGAGTATCATTCAACGCCTGGAACAACGGACATCAATCATCCAGGAGCGGATCAAATGCGGCAAGCATGTTGATGAATGGACTAACGATCACGCGTAGAATTGTAGTAATTAACACTTTGTTTTATAAATAAATGAAAAATGTAAAATCCATAGTCAAATTGCTCACTAAATCCAAGGCAGAAAATGTTTTATTATACATATTGACTATTTAGATAAAAGGACTTATAATAAGTGTGTACTTGTAATACAGGTATACGACATATAGATCTAGGAGAGATACATATGAAGCAAGACATAACCCCGATTAAGCGAATCAATATGAGCGATAAGGTATTTCAACAGCTTCGTGATTTGATTCTTCGAGGTAAATGGAAGCATGGTGAAAAAATCCCTTCAGAAAATGAATTGTCGGAGCAATTTGGTGTCAGTCGGGTTACCGTTCGAAATGCACTTCAACGTTTGAACAGTATAGGCATGATAGAGACTAGGCTAGGAGAAGGCTCTTTTGTAAAATCCTCCGGTATGGAGAATTTTATGTCGGAAGCCATGTTAACTACCTATCTGTATCACCTTGATATCAATGAGGTTTTGGATTACAGAGAGATGCTGGAACCTGTTATCACAGGATTGGCTGTGAGCAGAGCGACAAAAGAAGATATCAATGAATTAAAGCGCATTTTTTCAGATATGCAGGAATCAATCAATGATATTCATGGATTTGCTGACCTTGATTTATCCTTTCATTTTAAAATTGCGGAGATTACAAGAAATTCACTAGTCATTGCGACTTTTCAGACACTTCGAGAAATAATGAGTGCTACTATGAAGGATACAGTCAAGAAACTGGATACGAAAATCGGAATACCTTATCACAATGATTTGATAGCAGCATTCGATGCAAAGGATGCAAAAAGAGCAGAAAATACGATGAGAGAGCATATTGGTGTTACTAAAAATGCATTTAATAAATAATGGATAGGGATACCAATAAGTAATTTATGGTTTTGTGTAATGCAAAGCCAATTCTCTTACCCTACTTGTAATACAACCTTACATGTACAATGTATCCTAACTCATATATATCTATCCTAGCTTATCCTAACTTATCCTGTATATCTACGCTAATGCAACTTATATGTACTCATACTTGTAATACAATTTTATATATATCTACCCTACATGTAATACAACTTTACATGTATATTTAACTTATACTTGTAACACAACTTTACATGTATATCTGGCTCATACATGTAACACAACTTAACAAGATAATTATAGCAAAATGGAGGTAGCTAATTATGAAAGCATTAAGGTATCTAGGACCGGAACAGTTAGAAGTGCAGGAGGTGCCTACACCCGTACCCGGAGAGGGAGAAGTACTGATTAAAGTATTAGGCTGCGGTATCTGCGGCAGTGATGTTCACGGATTTCTTGGACTTACAGGCAGAAGAATTCCACCGATGACGATGGGACATGAATTTGCGGGAGAGGTTGCTAAGCTTGGACCTGGTAGTGGAAAATTTGCAGTCGGCGATAAAGTTGTAGTTCAACCAATCGGTTTTTGTGGTGAATGTGAGAACTGTAAAGCTGGACTGACAATGCTTTGTCTTAACAAGAGATTTTGCGGGGTGCTTACAGTAGATGGTGCTATGGCAGAATATATAGCTGTACCGGAAAAACTCCTATACAACCAACCAGACGATTGTGATTCTTATACAGGAGCATTATCAGAGCCTTATGCGGTTGGTTATGGTGCAGTCAAGAAAGCAGGAGACTTAAGTGGACAATTTGTTATGGTTATTGGAGCAGGAACGATTGGAATCTGCATCCTTCAGCTGTTGAAATTACAAAATCCGAATGTTAAGAAAGTAATTGTATGTGATTTAAGTGATTCAAGATTAAAGACAGCTCTTGCTCTTGGCGCTGATGCGGTAATCAATCCCAAAAATGAAGATTTCATGGAAGCAGTCAGCAAATTGACAGATGGACATATGATTGATACCTCCATCGAAGCGGTTGGAGTACAGGCTACTGCGAACCAATCCATTAAATGCCTCAAAATAGCAGGTACAGCAGTGTGGGTAGGAATGTCTCAGAAAGAAATGACTATTAATATGCAGGATATTGTATGTTCGGCTAGACAGGTAATTGGAAGCTTTAATTATACACATGAAGAATTCGGTGAAGTAGTTAAATTGGTTACTTCTGGAAAGATGGCGACGGATAAGCTGATTACAAAGGTAGTATCACTTAACGAGGCGCCTCAGGCATTTGTGGAGCTACATAAAAATCCGGACGACTATCTGAAGGTAGTAATTGACCCAACAAAATAGACGAAAAGACTGGCAATTGTACATGCTTAGGCTGATCTTGAGCATGACAAAGCGAAAGGAGCGTGACAAAGATGAAATTTGGTTGTTGTCTCAACATGGTTGCAACACAACCGGACAGAACGGGAATAGAACACATTGAAAACCTGGCTAAGTTCGGATTTGATTATGTGGAGCTTCCACTCGCGGAAATGATGGAGTTATCAGATGCAGACTTTGAAGCATTAAAAGAAAGAATTGATAGAACAGGAATCCATTGTGAAACCTGTAATAACTTTTTTCCGGGAACCATCCGTCTTACTGGAGAAGGCGTTAACCTGAAGGAAGTCATGGAATACGTAGAGGGTGCATTGGCAAGAGCAGCTTCTCTAGGGGTTCAATACGTAGTTTTCGGAAGTGGTAAAGCAAAAAATGTACCTAAGGATTTCCCAATTGAGGATGGATATCAGCAGGTGGTTACACTTCTTAAAAAGGTGGGACCGATAGCAAAGAAAAACAATATTACTATTGTAATTGAACCTTTACGAAGGGCAGAGTGTAACCTGATCAACAGCTTTGCCGAAGGCGTACAGCTTTCTAAGGATGTAGCAGACGAAAATGTAAAAGTCCTGGTAGATTTTTATCATCTCACGGAAGAAAAAGAACCTGTTGAAAATATTATCAAGTACGGTAAAGAGTATCTAAGACATGTACATTTTGCAAATTCCAATGGAAGAGTATATCCGGAAAGCATAGAGGAAGATAATTATAAACCCTTTATTGATGCATTGAAGGAAGTCGGCTACGAACAAAGAGTAAGCTGCGAAGCATATTTAAAGAACTATGAACAACAGGCTCCAAAGGCAATACAGTTCTTCAAAGCAAATTTTAATTAAAATGGAGGTAAGAATAATGGCTTATAATCAGGAATTAGTGAATGATCTAAAGAAAAAGGCACAGCAATTAAGAAAAGATGTTATTACTTGTATTGGTGTAGGTGTTGCGGGTCATGTGGGTGGCTCATGTTCATCCGCTGATATTTTAGCAGCATTATATTTTCATAAAATGAAACACGATCCCAAAAACCCCAAAATGGTTGATAGAGATCGTTTCTTGTTAAGCAAGGGACATATAGCAGTGTTGCAGTACGCAGCACTTGCAGAAGCAGGATATTTCCCGGTAGAGGATTTAAAGACTACGAAAGAAATCGGTTCTTATCTGCAGGGACATCCGGATGTATTAAAAACACCTGGTATTGAAGCAGGTACAGGTTCTCTTGGACAGGGTCTATCCATCGGTCTTGGTATGGCATTGGGCTTAAAGCTTGATAATATTGATAGAAAGGTTTACGTGCTTTTAGGCGATGGCGAACTTGCAGAAGGCCAGAATTGGGAAGCTGCAATGGCAGCAAACGCATTCAAAGCAGACAACCTAGTAGCTATCGTAGATCATAATAAGCTACAGGCAAATGGTAAAATAGTAGACAGATTTGATGCTCTGCCTTTGATCCCTAAGTGGGAAGGCTTTGGTTGGAATGTCATTGAAATCGATGGACACAACATGGAAGACATTCTCACTGCATTAGATAAAGCAGATACAGTAAAGGGTAAACCAACCGTTATCGTGGCACATACAGTAAAAGGCAAGGGCATAAGCTTTGCAGAAAACGTAGTTAGTTACCACAATGGTACACTAACAGAGGAAACATACAAGCAGGCAATACAAGAATTATCATAAACTTTCAGCGGCGCAAGTTATTCAGAGCGCATCGGTTTGTAATGAGCCACAGTAAATGAAAGTAACGAATGGACGATATCATCACAGGAGGTAATATTAATGAGTTATACAAATCAAAGAGTAGCTTATGGTAATACATTAGTAGCATTAGGTAAAGAAAATAAAAATATCGTAGTACTGGACGCTGATCTTGGCGGCTCCACAATGGGTAAATTATTCGAGGCGGAATATCCGGAAAGACATTTTGAAATGGGTATTGCAGAAGCGAACATGACTTCGGTAGCAGCAGGCCTTGCTCAGACAGGAAAGATTCCGTTTACTAACTCATTTGCAGTATTTTCGGGCGGAAGAGCTTACGATCAAATCCGCCAGACAATAGCAATCGGTAAACTTAACGTAAAAATTTGCGGTTCTTCTTCCGGTATGTCTGACTTTGGTGATGGTGCTACCCACCAGGCAGTAGAAGATATGGCAATTATGAGAGCTATTCCGAACATGACGGTTCTTTGCCCTGCAGATGCTAATGAAACAGTAGAAGCAGTGAAGGCAATGGTAGAAATGCAAGGTCCCTGCTATATTCGTTTAAACCGTAATGACTATGCGAATGTTACTGAAGAAGGAAAGAAATTTCAGATTGGCGTTCCTACTGTATTAAAAGAAGGAAAAGAAATTGCTGTCATGGCGACCGGTTATATGGTAGGTCTGGCATTAGAAGCTGCGAAAGAGTTAGAAGGACAAGTATCTGTAAAGGTGATTAACGTAAGCACCATTAAACCGATGTGTGCAGCTACTATTAAGGAAATGGTGAAAGACTGTAAAGCAATCGTAGCCGCGGAGGAACACAGCATAGTTGGTGGTTTGGGTAGTGCAATTGCTGAAGTATTAAGGGAAGCTCCTAAGCCGATGGAATTCGTTGGCGTTGAGGATGAATTCGGATGCAGTGCACACTCCTATCAGGATGTTCTCGCTTATTACGGCCTGACAAAAGAACATATTATTGAGGCCATAAAGAAAATGGCAGCTTTATAATTTATCTTGTTTTTAATGACAACCAGCCTGGCTGGTTGTCATTGATTGATAAAAGACCATATAATTACATAAATGTATAAAAGTGCAAAATGCACAAATAGAAAATTCTATAATATTCCATTAATGTCAAATAGTAACAATATAGTTGTCTGTAAATAAACCACTATTGTGCAATATAATAGTTAAAAAATATAGTACCAAAAATTAACTATACAAAATGCACAAAAACACGTTGACAATTGTCGGATTATGCATTATTATGTATTTACAAGTTGTATTACCTATTACCTATTACCTATTACCTATTACCTAACACCTATTACCTATTACATAAACGCAAACGAAGTAATTCAAAAGAGGATCAGGTATTACACGATATACTGTGACTTTCGAAAGAATATTACAATTTAGAAATACAAGGGAATTAAATATCTATTCAAATCAAGTAAAAACATGGGTCATGACATTTTCTGATCCTCATATAAAATTAATAAGAAGAGAGGTAAAGCAATGAGTAAAGTTGGATTTATCGGACTTGGTATCATGGGAGGCCATATGGCTGCAAACCTGGTTAAGGCTGGCTACGAGGTAATGGCATTTGATGTTGTTCCTGCAGCAGTTGAAAGAGCTGTAAGTAATGGTTGCGTAGGCTGCATGAGCATAAAAGAGGTAGCGGAGGCATGCGATGACATTATTACTATGCTTCCAAACAGTCCTCATGTAAAGTCAGTAGTTCTTGGCGAAGGTGGCGTTGCTCAATACGCTAAAAAAGGAACACTTATTATTGATATGAGTTCAATTGCTCCGGGTGCTTCCAAAGAAATGCAAAAGGCATTGGAAGAAAAAGGTATTCTTATGATTGATGCACCTGTATCAGGCGGAGAACCTAAGGCAGCAGACGGAACACTAGCTATTATGGTTGGCGGAGAAGAAGTAAATTTTGAAAGAGCAAAAAAATATTTTGATATCCTTGGCTCCTCTGCAGTATTAGTTGGACCGATTGGCAGTGGTAATACCTGTAAGCTGACAAATCAGATGATTGTAGCTGTTAATATTGCTGTACTTGCTGAAGGCCTTCAATTAGCTACAAGAGCAGGCGCTGATGCAGAGAAAGTATTCAATGCAATTAAGGGCGGACTTGCAGGATCTACCGTAATGAATGCAAAAGCTCCTATGATGTTGGATGGTAATTTTAAACCGGGCTTTAAGATTGATTTGCATATAAAGGATTTAACAAATGCTTTGGAAACAGGTTATGCAACAAATACTCCAATGCCTTTGACAGCAGATGTTATGCAGATGTTCCAGGTGCTAAAAGCAGATGGCTGCGGACAGGATGATCACAGCGGACTGATGAAATATTATGAGAAACTGACAGGAACTGAGGTTCGTAGATAATTACTAAAAATCATTGATACTCCAATGGTTAATAAAATGGGATGAGGAATAATCATGAGTATAAATAAAATCCAAAAATATAATGTCAGTGATGCTGTTTTGGAAGAAATGAAGCGATTAATTACTGATGGGGAATGGAAACCGGGTAGTAAGCTTCCTTCAGAAAATGAACTTGCTCGCAGAATGGGCGTATCTCGAGTTTCGATTCGAAGCGCACTGCAGAGACTTTCCAGCATTGGGCTGATTGAAAGTAGACAAGGAGAAGGAACCTTTGTCGGTACTTTTGATAGTGGAAATTATGTAAATATGCTGATCCCTTTAACCATGTTGGAGATGGATGATAAACAATACGTAATGGAATTTAGACGAATCATAGAATCAGAGCAGGCTGCACTTGCAGCAAAGAGAGCGACTGATGAAGATATAGAAAGACTGAAAGAAAATTTAACCCAAATGAATCAATATCATTATAGTTCTCAGGAATTTTCGGATAAGGATATTGAATTTCACTTATTACTGGCAGAAATCGGGAGAAATCCCTTGTTGATAAGAGCAACTAATATCTTAAAAGATTTTGTCATGGACAGCATCATTTATTATACTAGGCAAGCTAAGGAAAATCTGGCTAGTCCCTACCATGTAAAAATTATTGAAGCGATTGAAGCCCATGACCCGGATGGCGCCCGAAAAGCAATGAAGCTTCACTTGGATAGAGCATTAAGTGTGGCTGTTGAAGTAAAAAAGGATTTAATTTCGTAGGAGGTTATTATATGAACTTGAAAACCAAGGCAGCCATTGTTACCGGATCTGCTCAGGGCATAGGCTTCGCAATCGCAGAAGCCTTAGCAAGCCAAGGTGCCAGCGTAGGTATTTTTGACATTAATGAAGAAAAAGCAAAGGAAGCAGCTAAGGCTTTGGAAGAAAAAGGCTATCAGGCAATCAGCGGAGTTGTTGATGTATCAAAAGTGGACAGCCTGAAAGAAATGATAGAAAAGACAGTAGAAGCTTTCGGTTACCTTGATATTTTAGTTAATAATGCCGGTATTCAGATTTCAACTCCAATACCGGAGGTTACAGAGGCAGAGTGGGACAAGGTATTAGCAATTAACCTAAAGAGTGTCTTTTTTGCAGCTCAGCAGGCACTGCCTTATTTGAAACAAAGACCGAATCCACGTATCATAAATATTTCCTCGCTTGCAGGACGTATGGGTGGTTATGAAACTGGTATGAGTTATACAGCGTCAAAAGGTGGCGTAATTTCCCTTACTTATGGACTTGCCAGACAGTTCGCACCTTATGGTATCACAGTAAACGCAGTATGTCCTGGTACCACCAGAACACCGATCATTGATCAGTGGTCAGAAGATCAGATAGCAAATCTAGTTGCAAAGATACCGCTGGGAAAACTAGGTGAGCCCAGGAACATTGGAAGCGCAGTTGCATATCTGGCAAGCGATGAGGCAGAATTTATCACCGGTCTCTTGATGGATGTAAATGGTGGTATGTACTTCGGCTAAATAAATTGCCTGTTAGGCATATGGAGGAAATTATGTCAATGTTTAAATATGGTATTGTATGCGGACTGGAACCAATGCCTGACACAAAGCCGGTCATTCTTAGAGGAGATATCATTACCTGTGCCGATATTGCGGCTAAGATTGGTTATGATGCTATGGAACTTCATATTCGGGAACCTAGAAATTATGATGCAAACTATTTGAAAAAAGTGGCAGATGACAGAAACTTAAGCTACTGCGGAATTGCCACTGGCATGGAATATATCAATAATCGCCTTTCTCTGATCAGCGATGATAAAAATGTACGGCGTGCAGCCATTGATCGATTAAAGGAGCATGTGGATTTAGGTGCAGTTCTTGAATGCCCTGTAATTATAGGCATTATGAGATCAAACATTCCAAATGAACAGGAAAGAGCTAAATATATCGGATATCACAGCGAAGCACTCGCTGAGCTATCGGAATATGCCAGAAAGCAAGGTGCCAGTCTGGTAGTTGAATCAATTATGAGATATATCAACAATTATCTTAACAACGTACCTGAAACCGTAGATTATCTTGACCGCCTTGGACTTGATAATGTGAAGATACATATTGATACTCATTCCATGATTGTAGAAGATCAGGATATGCCAGAATCTATCCGGTATTGTAAAGGAAAAATGGGTTATGTACATTTTACTGATAGCAACAGAAGATATCCGGGTGGCGGAAATGTAGATTTTAAAGCCTGCATGAAAGCACTACTGGAAATCGATTATCAAGGTTACATCGGATTTGAGTGTGTACCTTATCCGGATCAGATAAAATGTGCCCAATACTGCTTTGATTATATGAAAGCACTGGAAACTTGCATAGAAATAGAAGCAGTAAAATAGCAACAATAATAACAGTAAAGGAAGATGAAAAAATGGCAGATAATAAGTTCTTAAAATGGATGTCCAGTTCAACGCAGTCTATTTACTGGCACGACAGCGCAGCAATGCAAGAATTAGACGAAGCAATGGGAAATGGTGCAGTAGGTGTTACTACAAACCCATTTTTAATAAATGCCACACTTCAGTCTAATCGTGCTTTTTGGGAAGAAAATGTGGGGAAGGTTGAACCTACATTAAAAGGAGACCCAAAAGTTGAAGCTTATATGAAGGGCGTTACAACTTACATTGCAAAGAAAGTAGCTCCTTTCCAATCAGCATTCGGTAAAGGCTACTGCTGCGCACAGACTAGCCCTCTGTGTCCTGGAAAAGCAGAATATATGATTGAGCAGGCAAAACGTTATGCAACTTGGGCTCCAAACATTGTTATAAAAATGCCGGCAACAAAAGCAGGACTTAAGGCATACGAAGAGTGTGCTGCACTTGGTTTGAATGTAGCTGCTACGGTAAGCTTTACTGTTCCCCAGGTATTGGCATTTGGTGCTGCATTTCAGAGAGGTATCGAAAGAGCAAGAGCAAACGGAATTAAACCGGGCCTTGGTATAGCAGTATTAATGGTTGGTAGAACCGATGATTATCTTCGTGATGTTATGCAGGACACCGATGCAATCTGTACAGAAGAAGACATTATCTGGTCGGGCTTAGCTTGTATCAAACGTGCATATGAGATATTCAATGAAAAAGAATATGAATGTGTCTTAATGCCTGCAGGCTGTCGTGGAGCTCATCATATACAAGAGCTTGCCGGAGCTAAGATGATTATGTCGATTGCACCTAAGATTGCCAGCATGCTTTTAGATGTAGACGTATTTGAAGAGAAAATTAATAATCCGGTTAATCCTGCAATTATTAAGCGTCTTCAGACAATGCCGGAATTTGTGAAAGCTTATGAACCAAATGGTTTGTCTACCGATGAATTTATGGGATACGGTGCTACAAACCGTACATTAACACAGTTCTGTGAATGCGGATGGAATCCGTTAGCAAATTTATAGGAACAGAGTTTGGAGGACAGAATGGCAAATACATATTTAGAGTGGATTAATGAATGTACGCCAACAAGATGGTGGCATGATTCGGGTAATCCGGATGAAATAGAATTGGCAAGAAAAAGAGGGGCACTCGGAGTTACTACTAACCCGGTTCTCACTTATCGGACTTTTCAGACTAATCCGGAATTCTGGTCAGGGAAGGTAAACAATGTATCTCAGGATCTGGAATTTGAAGAAAGAGCAGAAGCATTACTGAAGCTGGTTGCTACCTATGCGGCTGATTATTATAAGGATGTATATGATGCTACGAATGGCGAGCATGGTCTCGCTTTAGGACAACTTAATCCTACCCGTGCCGGAGATTATGAAGGAATGCTGGCACAGGCAAGAAGAGTACATAGCTGGGCGCCAAATATAGCTGTAAAGCTTCCGGCTACCAGGGCGGGGGTGGATGTAATTGAACAGATTGCCTCCGAAGGTATTCCGATCTGTGCAACGATTAATGTGTCTGTGGCACAGGGAATTGCTGTTGCAGAGGCTTACGAGAAAGGTAAGAAAAAAGCAATTGCAAATGGAATAAAACCAGGTCTTTGTCTGGTAGTGCAGCAAGTTGGCCGTCTCGATGACTATATCCGTGATGTTGCAAAAGATATGCGTGCAAATGTATTCGAAAGTGACATTATTATGGCTGGTTTGGCTGTAGCGAAAAGAACTTATAAAATATTTGAAGAAAAAGGTTATACCTCCGTTATTATGCCTGCAGGACTTCGTGGCGCATATCATCTGACTGAGATGGCAGGAGGAAAAGTAACCTTTACGATAAGCACCAGAGTACAGGATATGATTCTTGAGGCAGATCCAGTAAGAGAAGAAAGAATCTACAATCCTATTGATCCTAAGGTAATAGAACGTTTGATGACAATTCCGGAATTTGTTCGTGCTTATGAACCGGATGGATTGAAAATAAACGAATTTATTACTTATGGCGTTACCCAAAAGCTGTTATCTCAGTTTAATGAGACAGGCTGGGCTCCACTTGAGGTTTATGGTTCAACTAAAAAATCATCTCGGTGGATTTAATTACTTTTGTTTATTTTGGGAAACCAAGATAATAGATACACATTACTAATAGGAGGATTACAAAAATGAAGAAGGTACTTAGCTTACTACTGGTGTTGGTTATGGTGGGATCACTTGCAGCTTGTAGTACAAAAGAAACCAACACAAATGAGAAAACAGATTCAAACAACACAACTGAGGCAAAGGATAATAGTGAAGATCAAAAAGCAGAGGATCCAAAGGCAACAGACGGCGAATATGCTTATGTAGTTGGCCATTACGGCGGTATTACAGGAGGTGTAGCTACAGCTGGTACAGCAGGTTATGAAGCAATCCAGTTAGCAATCAAAGTTTGGAACGAAAAAGGCGGAGTCTTAGGCGGCAAAATTGGTTTTGAATTCTATGACGATGGATCTACAACAGAAGGTGCAGTAAAGGGTGTTTCTTATCTTATCGATGAAAAACACGTTGATGGTCTTATAGCTTCTCAGTTGTCCGGTAACATTCAAGCAACCGGTGATATTGTTGAAGCAAATCAAATACCTGAAGTTGGTACCGGTATGAACCCTGCATGGTTAGAACAGGGATGGACATATCTGTTCCGTTCTCTTCCTAACAATGGTGGTGGAGCTCAGCCTTTGGTTGATGCAATGGTAAAATTAAACGTTACCAAATTAGGCGCATTAGTATACCAGGATGATGGAAATATTTCAGCTTGGAATAATGTGAAAGCTGTATTGGATAATACATCTACCATTGAACTTACTACACAAGAGCAGGCAGTAGTTGGTGAATCTGACTGGACAGGAACCTTATCCTCTATTATAGCTACAAATCCGAATGGTGTCCTTATCTTTGCTCAAGGTGAACAGGGTTGTTTAATGATTAAGCAGCTTCGTGATCTGGGTTATAACGGCTATATTTTTGGACCTGAGACTTTCTCTTTACCGGATATCAGAAAAGTTGCTGGTAATGGTGCTAACGGTGTTGTATTCTTTGCACCTCATTGCATTCCTGATTCTTCAGAAGAAGCTAACTCTGATGCAGAAAAAGAATTCCTTGAAGCATATGTAAAAGAATACGGAAGAATGCCTGCATCTGATGTAGCTTATAGAGCTTGGGATGCAACAAATATTCTGTTAACTGCAGTACAGCAGGCTGGAACGAAGGATGGTGCAACTGTCAGAGACACAATTAAGAACATGAAGATTGACATTTTAGCAGGTTCTGCAGACTTCACTGCATATGACAACGGTGAGTGCTTAAGCGGACAGCAGATTTATATTACACATGAAGGCAAAAATATTTCGTTCAGCAAATTCCTTGAAAGCAATGCGGTTGATACCTATCAGCCATAAGGTTAAGAAGATTTCATGATTATCTAATATAATGTGAGTAGGATAAGACCGCAATATATTAATTATGGGAATATCTTGCGGTCTATCTTTACTCAACTTATGTACTAAGTTAATTGGAGGGTAAAATTTATGTCTACATTAATCGGTGTACTGGTTGGCGGACTGGTACTGGGCTGTACATATGGTATGCTTTCCCTAGGATTCAGCCTGATTTATCAGGCATCTGGCTATATGAACTTTACACAGGCAAACTTACTGATGTTTGGTGCATTTTTAGCATACCAGTTCTTCGGTGTGTGGAAATTTCCTTTTATCATTTCATTAATTCTGGCTGTAGTAATTATGTTCTGTGTTGGCTGGATGATGGAACGTTTTGTAATTCGATCCTTGGTTAGAAAGAAAGCAAAAAATGTATATGTTGTATTATCAACAATTGCACTTTCAATAATTGTTGAAAACGCTGCAATGTTAATCTGGAATCCACGCCAGCATTATTTCCCATCTATTTTCAAAGATGGGTCACCAATTAAAATTGGTTCTATTAGTATTGGAAAAGAAAGTGCACTTTGTATCATCGTTGCAATTTGCGCTATGGTTATTCTACAAATTTTCTTAAATAAGACAAAATTCGGTACTGCGATGCGTGCCGCTGCACAGAATAAAACAGCAGCAAGCTGTATGGGTATCAATGTAAATAGAACAATAGGTGTCACTTATGGTATAGCAGGTGCACTTGCCTGCCTTGGCGGTATACTGATTGCGCCTAAGATGACTGCATTTTATCAGTTGGGAAACCAGTTATCCATGAAGAGCTTTGCGGGAGCAGTTATCGGTGGATATGGTAATATCTATGGCGCCATTATAGGTGCTATGTTTGTAGGTGTTTTGGAGACTTTTATAGGCGCATATGTTTCTTCTGTGTATAAAGAGTTTTTTGTGTACGGTATCATGATATTATTTATGATTTTTAAGCCGTCCGGTATCTTTAACGCAAAGGTATATGAATAATACGGAGGTAAAAGAGAATGGCTAAAAGTAATATTTTAAAAAATAAAAAAGCAATTATATATGTTATCATAGTTGCTTTACTTGTTCTTATTCCTCTGATGATGAAAAATAATTTTATTTTAAAAGACAGCAAATATTTATATGTATTATTATGCTTGATTTGCATTTATACCATTGCGACAAGTGGTCTTGATATTTTATTTGGTTATACAGGACAGATTTCCTTTGGGCACGCAGGTTTCTTCTGCATCGGAGCTTATGGCACAGTACTTTTAACTCATTCAAAATGGGGTATTGGAAAATGGTTTGGAGTTACGCTACCTCCGATCGTCAGTATTTTTATAGTAGGCTTAATTGCTGCTGCAGTAGGAGCTCTCTTGGCAATACCAGCTTCCAAACTTGTATTCCATTTCCTCTCCATGTTAACTATTGCATTTAATCAGCTTATTTACCTGGTTGCAAATAACTTCTCATGGCTGACAAACGGAAGTGTTGGTATTACCAGTGTTCCTGCAGTCACAATTCTTGGAATTTCTTTTTCAACGATTAAGAGTAAATTTTTGTATTACTACCTAGTTCTATTCTTTGCAGTTTTGTTCCTTATAATAAAAACTCATATAGTAGATTCCAGAGTAGGCCGTGGTCTCATTGCAATTCGTGAAAATCGTTTGGCTGCAAATGGTTGTGGTGTTAATGTAGCAATGTATAAAATTATGTCCTTTGCAATATCAGCATTCTATGTTGGATTTGCAGGCGGTTTATACGCTCATATGATTGGTTTTATCAGCCCTGATACCTTCGTTCAAAATACATCCGTTATTTTCATCACGATGCTTTTATTTGGAGGAAGTGGCAATCTGTTTGGACCGGTTCTTGGTGCTGCAATCATAACGTTTATTCAAGAGGCTTCTCAGTCCCTTGCTGACTACCGTATGTTAATATATGGAATTATCCTGTTATTAATTATTCAATTCCAGCCTCAGGGTATTGTTGGTCTTTCAAAGACTTTTTCTGGTTTGACAAATAGAAGAAAGGCGGTGTAAAGAATGCTTAAGGTTACTGATTTGACAATTAACTTTTCAGGTCTGAAAGCAGTCGACAGCCTGAACTTTGAAATAGAAAAAGGAGAAATATTTGGCTTGATTGGACCAAACGGCGCTGGTAAAACCACTACCTTCAATATGATCAGCGGTACCTTTAAACCTACCTCAGGAACGGTTGAGCTGAACGGTAAGCGAATTGACGGTAATGACATGTACCAAACGAATCAATTGGGAATTGCAAGAACCTATCAGAATATAAACCTGTTTCGAAGTATGACAGTACTGGAGAACCTTCTGGTTGGTCAGCACTGTAGACTTAGCTGCGGCCTTTACCATTCAATTCTTAGAACACGTAAATATAGAAATGAGGAGAAGGCAGCTGTAGAAAAAGCGCGAAGTATTCTGGAATTTGTTGGCCTCGCCGGTAAAGAGAATGTAGATTCCAGTGCCTTGGCTTATGGTGAACAACGAATTTTGGAAATTGCGCGTGCACTTGCAAGTGATCCTCAGCTGATCATTTTGGATGAGCCTGCAGCAGGTATGAACCCTACAGAGAAAAACTCTCTGGCTGACCTTGTTTTAAGAATTCGAGCAAATGGAATTACGGTTCTTTTAGTAGAACATGACATGAAATTTGTAATGGGGATTACTGACAGAATATGCGTATTGAACTATGGAAAGAGAATTGCCTTAGGAACCCCGGCGCAGGTTCAGGCAGACCCAGTTGTAATTGAAGCTTATCTTGGTGGAGGTGAATAATATGGAACCAATGCTTTCTATTAAAGACCTGGATTTTCACTATGGTCAAATCCATGCATTAGAAAAAGTATCACTGGATGTTTACAAAGGAGAAATTGTTACAATCATAGGAAGTAACGGTGCAGGAAAGACTACTCTGCTTCGAAGCACATCCGGATTACTTGGAAAAAATTCAGGAGGTACCATATCATTCCAAGGTCAACGAATTGATCAATTAGCGCCACATAAGATCGCTGGTATGAAACTGAATCAGGTATTGGAAGGCCGTCTGGTTTTTCCGATGTTGACTGTAAAAGAGAATCTATTGATGGGTGCTTATTTAGAAAAGAATAAAAAAGTAGTTAAGGATAGAATGGACTACTGTTTTAACCTGTTCCCAAGACTTTTGGAAAGAGAAAAACAGAATGCAGGTACTCTTTCCGGTGGTGAGCAGCAGATGGTAGCGGTTGCCCGTGCACTGATGAGCGGTCCGGAACTGTTGATGCTGGATGAACCATCCATGGGTCTTGCACCTCTGGTAATCAAGGATATTTTTGCTACAATACAAAAAATTAATAATGACGGTGTTACAATTCTTCTAGTAGAGCAGAATGCAAATGCTGCTTTAAAGATTGCAAATCGTGCCTATGTACTGGAAATTGGTAATATTGTTAAGCAAGGTCCTGCAATTGAACTAAGCCAAGATGAAAGTATTAAGAAAGCATATCTAGGTATAGCTGATTAAACAGTCTGCTTACAATGAAAGCTTTCAGCTGGCCTGAGTAGGATGTCATAAAATCAGGCGCTCAGTTATGGGCGCTTGTTTTATTATAGGATTAATAAAAGATGAAAGTCGCATTATATTATGTGTGATAATCAGGAGTCTGAAGACTTTAAATATAGAGCGAAAAAAAGGGAAAATACTTCTCTGAAAAATAGTAACGGAGGACGTAATATGGCAGAAAAAGTATTAATGCCAAAGGCAGGTATCACAGTTGAAGAATGTATTATAACAGAATGGATAAAGAAAAAGGGCGATACAGTAAAAATTGGCGATATTCTTTTTTCATATGAAACAGATAAAGCCACCTTTGAATGTGAATCCACTGCAGAAGGTGAAATCCTAGAAATCTTCTACCAGGATGGTTCTGAAGTACCTGTTATGGTACCGGTTTGTGCAGTTGGTAAGCATGGTGAGGATGTTTCTGGTATCGCTGGAGTAGGTGAAAGCAAGCCAACAGAGATATCAAAGGCAGAAGAACCAAAAGAAATTACAAAGGCTCAGACGATAGTGGCTGCAAAACATACTGGTCCCGTAGCTGAGAATGTGTTGATGCCAAAGGCAGGTATCACAGTAGAAGAATGTATCATAACAGAATGGATAAAGAAAAAGGGCGATAAGGTTGCCGTTGGCGACGTCCTCTTTACCTATGAAACGGACAAGGCATCCTTTGAATGCGAAGCTACAGTGGACGGAGAGATCTTGGAGGTCTTCTATTTCGATGGCGATGAGGTGCCGGTTATGGAGCCGGTATGTGCAATAGGTAATCCGGGTGATGAAGTGATAGGCGGATCTGCTGTAACTAGCTCTTCCCGGGCAACAGTCCAGGCAGACGTTATCACTGAAAAGCCTGTAACACAGAGCGCTGCACCGACAGCATCTACTACAGCAAATTCTGATGTAAAGGTATCTCCAAGAGCAAAAATGGTTGCGCAGTCTTTCGGTGTAGATCCTACCCTGGCAACGCCGACAGGCCCTTATGGACGTGTAGTTGAGAAGGATGTCAGAGTATATGTTCAAAGCAGACCTGGCACAGGCTTGGGTGGCAAGGTAATCGGTGAAGAAACGGTAACAGTAGAGGCTCCACAGAAAGAAATTGTAAATAAAGCAGTAATAGAAACAGCCCCTGTTGCACCAATATCAGAAGCAAATGAAGCAGAATACATGGATGAAAAACTGAGTGGTGTGAGAAAAGCGATTTCCAAATCAATGATGAAATCCTTAAGCACAATGGCACAGCTTACCCTGCAGAATTCCTTTGATGCAACAAAACTGAATGCGCTGAGGAATACGTTAAAGGCGAATGGAGAAAAGTTTGGACTTCCGAATATCACCTTAAACGATATGGTATTGTATGCAGTAACCAGAGTTCTTACTAATTATCCGAATTTGAATGCGAACTTAATTGATGATACAACTCTTCGTACCTTTACCAATGTTAATCTGGGTATGGCAGTTGATACTCCTCGTGGTTTAATGGTTCCTACCATCTTTAATGCAAATAAGAAATCACTCGCTGAGCTATCCAAAGAAGCAAAAGAACTTGCTGTAAAATGCCAGCAGGGTAGTATTAGTCCGGATCTATTAACCGGAGCAAGCTTCACCGTCAGTAACTTAGGTGCTTTTGGCATTGAAAGCTTCACACCGGTTATTAATCCGCCTCAGACAGGAATTCTTGGTGTAAACGGTATTACAACAAGAATAAAAGAAGTAAATGGTGAAATAAAAACATACAAGGCAATGAATTTGTGTCTAACCATTGATCACCGTGCAGTGGATGGAGCACCTGGTGCGAAATTCCTGAAGGAGCTTGCAGATGCACTCGAAAACTTCGACCTGTTGTTAACAAAATAGTGTGCTGTCGCAAATGGCAGAATGGAGGCATAAATGAATACCTATGATGTAATTGTTCTGGGCGGAGGTCCAGGTGGATATCTGGCAGCAGAAAGAGCTGCACAGGGTGGTCTTAAGGTTACGCTGATTGAGAAAAGAGCACTCGGAGGAACCTGTTTAAATGAAGGCTGTATCCCATCCAAAGCACTTTTAAATTCTGCAAAAATGTATGAGCATGCAAAAGAAAGCGCTGCATTCGGAGTTACTGCTGAAAATGTTCAGATAGATCATGAAAAAGTAGTAGCCCGTAAAGGAAAAGTGGTAAATGCACTTGTTTCCGGTGTTGAGATGAAGATGAAAGCGAATAAGGTAACTGTTGTTAAGGCAGAAGGCGTTATTACCGGAAAAAATGCAGAAGGTTATATAGTAAAAGCGAACGGTGAAGAATTTGTGGCTCCGAAGTTAATCTTGGCAACCGGTTCTGTTCCGGTTATACCACCAATTCCAGGCTTAAGAGA
The DNA here is from genome assembly GCA_023437365.1 of Bacillota bacterium. Taxonomy (GTDB): domain Bacteria; phylum Bacillota; class Clostridia; order Lachnospirales; family Lachnospiraceae; genus Mobilitalea. Next base: position 87,115 of record JAEZGK010000103.1, on the reverse strand, counting down.
AGGTTTGGATAGCGGTTTTGTAATGACCAATCGTGAAATCCTTGATATGACTACATTACCGAAAGAACTGGTTGTTGTAGGCGGCGGTGTGATCGGACTTGAGATGGCTTCCTACTTTGCTACGATTGGTGTTAAGGTAACTGTAATTGAAATGTTGAATAAAATAGCAGGTCCTACAGAGAAAGAAATTTCCGAAATTCTATTAAAAGAATATAAGAAAAAAGGGATTGACTTTAAACTGTCCTGTAAGGTGACAGAGGTCGGTAAGGACTGCGTTGTATATGAAGAAAACGGTGAGATTAAGAGAGTGCATGCGGACGTAGTTCTCTGCTCCATTGGAAGAAGGGCAATGACCCAGAATATTGGTTTGGAGAGTATCGGCGTTTATACAGAACGCGGAGCCGTGGTAACGGATGAGTTAATGAGAACCAACATAAGCGGAGTATATGCAGTCGGTGATATTAACGGCAAAGTTATGCTTGCCCACACCGCTTACAGAGAAGCTGAAGTTGCGGTAAACCATATCCTTGGTAAAAAAGATAGAATGCGCTACAATGCAATTCCATCTGTTATTTATACAAATCCGGAGGTTGCCAGTGTTGGTGAAAGTGAAGAAAGTGCAAAAGCCAAGGGTATGAATGTAAAGAGCGTAAAGGTGTCAATGAAATTTTCAGGACGTTACCTTGCAGAAGTCGAAAACGGAAATGGAATTTGTAAGCTGGTTGTTGATACCGATAAGAACTGCCTGGTTGGAGTTCATTTGATTGGAAGCTATACCTCTGAGATGATTTACGGTGCCGCACTTATGATTGAGATGCAGTTACCGATTGAGCATATCAAAGAACTGGTATTCCCTCATCCTACCGTTTGTGAAGTAATCAGAGAAGCATTATTTGAAATTTAATATAAAGGAGAAAGAATATGCCAAAGTCACTATTTGTAGACCCACAGGAAATCCTTGCAAAAGGTAAAATTAAGTTACATGACATCCCGGTAAATGTATATGATAAAACAATCGCCGAGGAGAAAGCAGAAGGAAATTTCACAGATGAAGATCTGATACGTATCTATAGAGATATGACTATACTTCGTGAATTCGAGGATATGTTAAACCAGATTAAAACACAAGGTAAATACGGTGATATTGAAAATACATATCCTGGCCCTGCCCACCTTTCTCTTGGACAAGAAGCTGCAGCTGTTGGTGAAGCTTATCTGTTAAGCAAAAATGATTATACCTTTGGAAGCCACAGAAGCCATGGTGAAATCCTTGCAAAATGCCTCTCATGTATCGAGAAGCTGAGTGATGAGGAGTTAATGAAGGATATGGAAAGCTTCTTTGATGGAGCTACGTTAAAGGCGGTACAAAAGGTAAGTCAAGCAAAATCAGTAAAGGAATTAGCAATCCAATTTATTTTATATGGTGCGCTTGCTGAAATTTTTGCCAGAGAAAATGGTTTCCATAAAGGTCTTGGTGGTTCCATGCATGCCTTCTTCCTGCCATTTGGTGTTTATCCGAATAATGCAATCGTCGGCGGTTCCGCAACGATTTCTACCGGTGCTGCGCTTTATAAAAAAGTGAATAAGAAAGATGGCTTAGTGGTATGTAACTTAGGTGATGGTTCTATGGGCCGTGGACCTGTATGGGAAGCATTTTCCTTTGCAACGATGGATCAATACAAAAAGCTTTGGGAAGAAGCAAAGAGAAGCGGTCTTCCGTTAATCTTCAACATCTTCAATAATGATTATGGTATGGGTGGACAAACCAGAGGCGAAACCATGGGTTATGACATGTTAGCGCGTATTGGTGCAGGTGTTACTCCAAACCAGATGCATACAGAACGTGTAAATGGATATAATCCGTTAGCAGTGATTGATGCTTACCGTCGTAAGAAAGATATCGCATTAAACGGTGAAGGTCCGGTAATGTTGGATGTAATTACTTATCGCCTTGGCGGACATTCTCCTTCTGATCAGAACGCATATAGAACGAAGGAAGAAATAGATGCATGGAAAGCGATTGATCCGCTTGTTACCTTTAGACAAGCACTTGTAGAAGCAGGAGTTGCCAAGGACAGTAAATTTGATGAGATCTGGGCTGAGACAAAGGATCGTATGATGATGATTTGCAAACTTGCTGCAGATCAAGAAGCTTCTCCGCTTCTTGATTTAAATAAAGATCCGAAAGCCATTGAAAGATTAATGCTTTCCAATGAGAAAGTAGTTAAATTTGATGACAGAGAGCCGGAAGTTCTTGCTCCGAAGGAAGCATGTCCAAGAGTAAAGCAAATTGCAGGCAAGGCTCGTTCGGCCTATCAGGACGGAAAACCGGTCAGCAAGATGAAGATGTACAACTATAGAGATGCTATCTTTGAACCATTATTGGATAAATATTATGAAGACCCTACCTTAGTATCTTACGGTGAAGATGTTCGTGATTGGGGTGGCGCATTTGCTGTATATCGTGGACTTGCTGATGTTATTCCTTATTCAAGACTGTTTAATTCACCGATTTCAGAATCCGCGATTGTTGGCACAGCAGTAGGTTATGCAATGTGTGGCGGTCGTGCAGTAATCGAATTAATGTATGGTGATTTCATCGGATGCTGCGGAGATGAAATATTCAACCAGATGGCAAAATGGCAGGCTATGAGCGCAGGCATCTTAAAAATGCCAATCGTACTTCGTATTTCAGTTGGTTCCAAGTACGGAGCACAGCATTCCCAGGACTGGACATCACTTTGTGCTCATATCCCTGGTCTTAAGATCTGCTTCCCTGCAACTCCATATGAAGCGAAAGGTCTCATGACAACAGCATTAAACGGTACGGACCCGGTATTATACTTTGAAAGCCAGAGAATTTATGATAGGGGTGAGGAATTCCATGAAGGCGGTGTTCCGGTAGAAGCCTATGAAATTGCTTTTGGCGAAGTAGATGTTGTAAAAACCGGTAAGGATATAACCATTCTTACGATCGGTGATACCCTGTATCGTGCTATGGATGCAGCCAAGGAACTGGAAGAAAAATATGGTATGACGGCTGAAGTAATCAATATTTGCAGCTTAGTACCACTTAATTATACGAAAATCGTTGAATCTATTCAAAAGACCGGAAAAGTTGTACTTTCATCTGACGCTTGTGCAAGAGGTTCTTTCCTTAGTGATGTTGCTAAGAATATTACAGAGCTTGCATTCGATTACCTGGATGCACCTCCTGTAGTAGTAGGAGCGCAGAACTGGATTACTCCTCCTTTTGAATTTGATGAATACTTCTTCCCTCAGAAAGAATGGATTTTGGATGCAATCAACGAAAAGATTGCTCCACTAAAGGGTTATGTACCTGTAACGAACCAAACACCTGTAGAACAGGAAAGGAAAGCAAAAGAAGGAGTATAATTCAGTATGAGAATCATATCACATTTTCACAATGACCCCGCCTTCAACCTTGCTTGTGAAGAGTATTTTTTTAAACAGCAGGACGACGAGATTATTATGTTGTGGAAAAATGCACCAGCCATTATTATTGGGATAAATCAAAACGCTTACGCAGAAATTGACATGGAGTACGTAAAAGAGCATAATATACCAATTATTAGGCGTCTCACAGGAGGCGGTGCAGTGTATCATGATTTGGGAAACTTAAATTTTACTTTTATATCCAATGGAAAGGATGCTTTCCATGAATTTCGAATATTTTTACAACCAGTAACGGAGTATCTGCGTTCCATAGGAGTGGACGCAGATTTCTCCGGAAGAAATGACCTGTTGGTGGAGGGAATGAAGGTATCCGGAAATGCTCAGGCGGCATATAAAAACCGAATATTGCATCATGGTACTCTATTATTTAACGTATCCCTAGACGTTCTATCTAAGGTATTAATTCCGAATCCGCTGAAGCTTCAGGGTCATGCTATCAAATCAGTAAAAAGCCGTGTAACCAATATATCATCCCATCTTAAGTCGGAGATGACAGTAGATGAATTCCGTCAGGGTTTATACGATTTTATGTCAAATGGACAACATTGCGAGGCATATGAACTTACCGTCGAAGACGAGAAGGAAATTAATCGTCTGGTTACTGAAAAATACGGTACTTGGCAATGGAATGTAGGGAAAGCCCCAAAATACTCAGCGGAGAAAAGCATTAAGCTGGAAAGCGGGATTATTACTGCCAACTTCGATGTAGAAAATGGACATATTGCGGCTATAAAAATTTACGGTGATTTTTTCGGTATGGAGGATGTTGCAGAACTGGAAGCTGCTCTTATGGGAGTGGCCCATGAAAGAGATGCTATTACAGCTGTACTGAATAAAATAAATGTCTCTCAGTATGTGGCATTGGCTACAGTTGAGGAGGTAACAGGCTTATTTTTTGGAGAATCAAATTAATAATATAAATGTGACTATTTAGTTACAGCGTATTTGGCAAACCGTTGCAGGTTAATTAAACGGGGGGCAAATAGATACAAACGAATTACTTTATATTGCTTACTGTCAAAATGATTGAATATTCCTAATGGGGAACGGCGCCTATGCTACGGGCGCCGCTTTCTCTTTGTTAAGGGCAGTAATAGGGTTCAAGATAAAATGGTGACGACCAGCCATGAAAAGTCAACCGCCGGAAATGTTTCGTTTCCGGCGGTTTTGTCTTGCCTCCGGGTGTAATTTATGTTAAGCTCGGTAGAAAATATAAGCCAGGTAGTAATATAAGAAAAACCTAGTTTATTATTTCTATGGAGAAATTGAAGTTATAGGTATAATATAGAAGGATGAATGTGATTCAAAAGGTTGTGTTTATGATAAGCGTATATAGTATATAAAGGATAGGGGATAGATGGATGATATCAGCATATAAAATCAATGCATTTGCAAAAACAATGGCAGGGGGAAATCCTGCAGGTGTAGTAATAGGAGCGGAAGCACTTACAGAAGCAGATATGAAAAAGATAGCAGGAATACTCGGCTTTAGCGAGACGGCATTTGTTATGAGATCGGAGACGGCAGATTTTAAGGTACGCTTTTTTACTCCTGCCGAAGAAGTTGATTTATGTGGACATGCAACAATCGGAACATTTTCTACACTTTTACAAAAGGATATTATTGTACCGGGAAAATATACACAAGAGACAAAGGCAGGAATTTTAGGTGTTGAGGTAAAAGAAGATACTACGATTATGATGGATCAAAAATGCCCCGAATTCTATGAAATGATTGATACAGAGGAGATAGCAGCTTCTCTAAATATTTCTGTCGATATAATGAACCTGGAGCTGCCTGTGCAAATTGTATCTACCGGAATCAGGGATATCATGGTCCCGATTAAAAATATTGATGCGCTTGATTGCATCAGGCCTGATTTCGATAAAGTAACAGAAATAAGCAAAAAATATAATGTGGTTGGTTATCATATGTTCACGCTGGATACCCTCTATCATTCTAATGCATATTGCAGAAACCTTGCACCTCTCTACGATATTCCTGAAGAAGCTGCAACCGGAACCTCCAATGGAGCATTGGCATGTTACTTATATAAAAATGGCATGGTAAGTGCAAAAAGCTGTGAGAATATGATCTTTGAACAAGGTTATTCCATGGAGCTGCCGTCAGAAATCATTGTTTCCCTAGAAATAGCAGATAACAAAATAAAGGCAGTAAAAGTAGGCGGAGGGGCCTTAAACCTTAATCAAATAGTACTTCCACAATACATTCACTGAAGTCTTCAAATAAATTGGTTCAGCTACGGCAAAGGTAAGATTATAGTTCAGACTTAATTAGTATAAAAATAACAGGCTTAATGTTAGGTTTCATTCAGAAACACAGTAAGCCTGTTAATTTATATGCTAGAATTATCCCCACACCTTGAAACGATTCTGACCAATGGAAAGCTTTTCGAAGGGGCCTGCTGTAGGTTGTTCGTTTCTTACGAGGCCATGATAATCCTTATCCAGTATGATTGGATTGCCATTTGGATCATCAAAGATTGCATCTACAATCCTGACGGTACCAAGTGTTTCAGTGGAATGAATGCGGGTAGCAATGTTCAAAAATTCTTCTGTCACCTCAAGCTCTAAATATACGTTTTCGCCATCCTCGAGGATCTTAACCTTAGGATCAAAGGCTTCATTTATGTAGTTATTTGCTTCAGCCCGGAAGGCTTTAGAGCCGCGAAGGTAAACATTTCCGTCAATATAAACCGGTTGCTCTATATGATTGAACTTTTCGTGATCACCATTCCCGGAATTTATTAGGATATCGTGATATTCCTCATAGGATGCAGTACAGTTATCATAACCTGCGGTTCCACTGTAGGATTCCTCTTCGGGAATTTCGTCTATACCGACGAATATGTTATTGTACAATCTGTCATCTCCGCTATACACCACCGCACATCCTGCCACCTGTGTACTGTGAGGAAAATGGTAAGGGGTGGATCGATCCAGAGTCTTGATTCGTCTCATGGTGCCGCAGCACAGATTATGAAGGTAGGCACCCCCCTGTGCAACATTGTCAAAGCTATAATCGGAAGCGAAAATATTATTATCTACCAGATAAGGACCATGGGTTACCTCAATGAAAAAATCGCGGTCATTATGATAGAAAAGGTTATGGCTGATGCGAGCACCCTGTGCCTGCCAGTCCAGCCAGGTTCCCAGAGTGCAGTTATGGATACGATTATGGTGTATGTGTACATCCACTGCGGCATGCATCTTGATACCGGCAATCTCATAACCGAAGAACTCATGCTTTACAGCAATATTGTAGATATGATTATTGTAGATTTCACTGAAGGCACCGCCCATATGACCTACGATACCGTTCTGTCCGCAATCATAGATCGTATTGTTTCTGATGATGTGTGAGCCGATCTTTTCCTTGCTCCAACCGATTTGTAAGGCGCGAAATACCGCCTCCATCTGATACTGATAGCCGGGCTTACGTTGGCGTCTCGTGCATAAATTATGTCCTGTGGAGGCTTCTTTTCCGATGCTGACAGCGCTACATTTGGAATCATGGATGATATTATTCTCGATGATCCAGCCTTTACTCCAGTGTGCACCGATCAGACCCGGCTGATCCGCAGTCGGCGGCGTCCAGGGTGTAGCAGCCTGACATAGCTCAAAACCACGCACCGTGATATAATTCATCCCTGTTTTATCGGGGTAGAAACAGCACTTGCGTACATTGATCTCCACAAGCTCACGATTGGGATCAAACCCTTGGAAATTCGCATAGATCGTAGTGGAATCATGATCTACCTCAGCATACCATTGATATACGGTCTGCTCCGGCTCAAGAATTCTTTCAATGCGCTTTGTCCAGGGCGGATTATAGCCTGTCTCACGTTTCGTCGGATTTTTTACTTCATCCAAAGAAGCGGCTTCATAAAAGGATTTACCATTTAGATACACCTCACCGGGATGCCTCGGAGTAGCTTCCGGATGGATTAGCCAATCACCCCAGAGAATTTCCTGATAGGGGTTGTAATCACCGAACATGGTATTGGATAGGACAGCTTTCCATACGGTTCCCTCAGTCAGCTCCCAGTTGTTCACACGTTCAGAACCTTTAATTACTACTTTTTCTCCCTCCGCTGCTTCATATATAATACGGTTAATATCGCTGTAGCCGCTGTTTGCAGGCTTCACCCATTCGCGATATTCGCCTTCATGTACGACCACACGATCTCCGGTTTCTGCAATCTGGGCGGCTTTAGATATTGTTTTGAAGGGATGTTCTGCTGTTCCTGCAGAAGAGTCACATCCATTTATGGAAACATGATATACTTTATTCATAGTTTAAACACCTCCTAATCACACAATAATACATATTCACCGGAAGTTCTACTTATATTTTGTCCAGTATTCCTCACTACTTGTGAATATATCATTGGGTTGTACAAATATGTTTCATTAAATTACGATTCACTATAGCCAAGCTGATCATATCATAGTATTATTCTATTGTGTTATGATCTTAACTTGGTAAAAACCCTTATTTTTCCATGGAAAGATGAGGTTAACATCCACGAAAGCAGAGGATGTGTTTTTACGCAATTTTCTGAAAATCAGTTTTTTTTCTGCTTGAGATATGTTAAAATGATTAAGAGAATTTGAACCAGGGGTGAGCGCTTGCAGAGTGATGGAATGAATTATGCTTCAGACAATAATAACAGCAACGGCTGTGACGATAGAAGAAAACGAATTAATCGAATGAAGACGGCAATTATAGTCATCGTGATTTTATTTATGCTAATACCAATGATATTCTGTATCCTACTTGGACTGCAGGTAAACCGGCTGCAGAAGCAGGTGGAACAGTTGATCAGCATACATAGTCAATATAATCTGGCAGAAGAGGACGGTGACAGCAGTTATGCCTATGCAGCTGTAAAAGAGGAACCGATTGCCACACCTACTATAGCACCAGATCGGGAGGAAACTGGAAAAGCCGAAGCATCGACTGTCCAGGATCAGAGTGCTTCAGAAAAATCATCGGTCTCCGATCTGGAACCGGTGGAGTCGCCAACGGAAGATTCCGCTAAAGTGACAAAGGATCAGACTGATCAGGAGACCACAACATCAGAGGATAAGGATCTTGACAGTCTCAGCGCTGGAAAGTATGCGGATAAGAAGATTTATCTGACCTTTGACGACGGTCCTAGCATGTATACCGACGATATTCTTGATATATTGAAGGAGTATGATATTAAAGCAACCTTTTTTGTAGTTGGTAAAACGGATGATTATTCCAAAAAGATGTATCAAAGAATAGTTGAGGAAGGACATAGTTTGGGTATGCATTCCTATTCCCACAAATATTCTAAGATTTATAATTCCGTAGAAGATTTTGAGAAGGACTTTACAAAACTATGGAAATTGTTATATGATACTACTGGATACAAACCTTCAATTTTCCGTTTCCCAGGGGGAAGTGACAATATGGTCAATAAGCATGGGATGGAAGACTTTATACGCTATTTGAATGAGAATGGTATCGTCTATTTTGACTGGAATGTCTTGAACGGTGATGCAACCGGTAAAGAATATACAAAGGAACAATTGATTGATAATGTATTAAGCGGCGTGAATGGATGGGATAATTCCATTGTACTGATGCATGATTCCCAAACCAAGAGAGCCACCGTAGATTCGTTACCTGGTCTGCTTAAGCTATTAAAATCAGAGGGGGCACGAATGCTGCCGATTAATAAGGATGTAACACCTATTCAAATGATTAAAGCCGAAACGATTAAATGAAACCAATAGGGAGGTATTTAGTGAATGGGTTTTTTTAAGGAATTTAAAGAGGATTTATCACAGGCTGTGAATGAGCTGTTACCGAACGAGACAGAGAACCAGGAGGAGAATTCGGAGCAACTCGTCAATACGCTGGATTCGGAAGAAATTGCTTCAGATGAAGTATCGGATAGTGAGAAAATGAAGGAATGGCTGGAGGAATTTGTTCAGGAGGAAATGTCGGACGATACTGAGGATATGGGCGAAACAGTGTCGGAGGAGGCTTTCGATACGCTTTCGGAGGAGAAGGAGGAAGTTCCTCAGGAAGAAGTATTGGACGAGCTGGAGGAGGACGAAATAGCAATAGAATTAGAGGAAGAAGAGGGCGAAGACATGGATGATAATGTAGATCTGGAGTTATTAGAAGCTTTAAGTGCCGACGAAGAGGCAGAAAAGAGTTCAGAAGTCAAGGAAAAGGCTACTCCCAAATTAAGGACTGCTTCAGTTGCTAATGATGATGAGGTAACCATTATAACGAAGGGTACCACCATAAATGGAAGTATATCTTCCGATGGATCTTTGGAAATTAATGGAACCATTACCGGTGACGTAGAGTGTCTTGGTAAATTATCTATTACCGGTAAGATCGTAGGTAATTCTTCAGCAGCTGAGATTTATGTCAATACAGAGCGACTGGATGGATGTGTAACCAGTGAAGGAAGCGTAAAGATTGGTCTCGGAACTGTAGTGGTAGGTGATATTGTTGCAACTTCCGGTGTGATTGCCGGTGCTGTGAAGGGTGAGATAGACATTAACGGACCGATTGTCATAGATTCAACTGCAATTATAAAGGGAAATATTAAAGCGAAATCCGTTCAGATCAATAACGGTGCGGTAATCGAGGGCTTCTGTTCCTTAAGCTATTCCGCAGTGGATGTGGACAATATCTTTGAATAATCATTGTGATAAATCATATTTGGTGTAGTAATACGATATGTTTTGTGGTAAATTATTATAGAATGTTCGGGTGATAGAAATAGAAACCGAACAGATTTACACATGGAGGCAAATATCAGTATGACAGCAATGATTAAGAGTGAGAAAGCTTATGAAAGAGTATTACTTAAATTAAGCGGAGAGGCATTGGCGGGAGATAAGAAGACCGGGTTTGATGAAGCAACCTGTATCGGTGTGGCGAAGCAGGTGAAGCAGCTCATAGAGGACGGTATTCAGGTCAGTATCGTAATTGGAGGAGGCAACTTCTGGAGAGGAAGAACCAGCGAGACAATCGATCGTACGAAAGCGGATCAGATTGGAATGCTTGCGACTGTTATGAACTGTATCTATGTATCGGAGATTTTCCGTTATGTAGGCATGACGACAAAGGTTTTTACTCCCTTTGCATGCGGCAGTATGACAGAGCTCTTCTCAAAGGATGGCGTCATTGATTGCATGAAGCAGGGTGGCGTTGCTTTCCTTGCAGGAGGGACAGGGCATCCTTATTTTTCAACAGATACAGCTACTGTACTTCGGGCAGTGGAACTTGATTGTGATATTATCTTAATGGCGAGAGCCGTAGACGGGGTGTATGACAGCGACCCGAAGAAGAATCCGCAGGCAAAGAAATATGATGAAGTATCCCTGCAGGAGGTGCTTGATAAAAAGTTAGGTATTGTCGACCTTACCGCAACGGTACTTTGCATAGAGAATAAAATGCCGATCCTGTTGTTTGGACTCTCTGAGGAGAGCAGTATTGTGAAAGCTGCCAGAGGCCAATCGAACGGGACCAGAATGACAATTTAGTAAAAAGAATAGATAGGAATGATGGAGGGATGAAAATGGATGCTAAGCTAGAGCAATTCAGTTCAAAGATGGAGAAAACAGTGGAAACATTAAGAGAAGAATATTCGACCATTCGTGCGGGCAGAGCAAATCCTCATCTTTTAGATAAACTCAGAGTGGATTATTATGGTCAGCCTTCCTCGTTACAGCAGGTTGCAAATGTCTCTGTGCCCGAAGCCAGGGTAATTCAGATTCAGCCTTGGGAAAGTAAGCTGATCAGAGAAATCGAAAAAGCGATCATTAATTCTGATCTGGGCCTTACTCCGAGCAATGATGGTAAGATCATCCGCCTTGTATTCCCGGAATTGACCGAGGAAAGAAGAAAAGAGCTGGTGAAGGATGTGAAGAAGAAGGCGGAAAATGCCAAGGTAGCAATCAGAAACATCAGACGAGATGCCAATGAGTTATTTAAAAAGCAAAACAAAGCCAGTGAGATTTCTGAGGATGAATTCAAACATCTGGAGGATACTGTTCAGAAGGTGACAGATCATTATATTCTGGAAGTAGATAAAACCATGGAGGATAAATCCAAGGAAATTCTTACGGTATAAAATAATAACCGCTGTAAAGTGCGGAAGTTGGCTTTATGGGTGGTTATAGAATCAGACGGATGGAATACGTACTCCATAAGCTCTGAAATGATGGTTGATTTTATAATCCCGGGTGTTTCAAAGGTCTTATTCATGACAAGCGGGTTGGCTTGCCAATCCGTATACAGTAAACTGTTGATGAATGAAGCTTCTTTTGAGACACCCTTATTTATAGTATTATTAGACGGAGGTTCCTTCGGGGATTGGAGAACAAGAATGCAGGAAAATAACCTGAATGTGCCAAATCATGTGGCAATCATTATGGACGGCAACGGGCGGTGGGCTAAGAAGAAGAAAATGCCCAGAAATTACGGGCATGTCCAAGGCAGTAAAAATGTCGAGAAAATATGTGAAGAAGCTTATCATATGGGAATTAAGTATTTGACGGTATATGCTTTTTCCACTGAAAACTGGGTTCGTCCGCAGGAGGAAGTAGAGGCACTGATGAAGCTGCTTCATTCCTATCTGGATACCAGTATCAAGACCAGTATGAAGAACAATATGAGGGTCCGCGTAATTGGAGATATCTCTAAGCTGCCTGAGGATATGAGACAAAGTATCAGAGAGCTGGAGGAAGTCTCTAAGGAGAATACAGGACTGAATTTTCAGGTTGCCATCAATTATGGTGGGAGGGATGAATTACTTCGTGCTGTCAGGGCCTTGGCTAAGGATGTGAAAGCGAATAGAACAGATATTGATGAGATAGATGAAAAAATCTTTGAGCAGTATTTAGATACCAGGGGGATTCCGGAGCCTGATCTGCTCATCCGAACCAGCGGTGAACGTAGACTTTCAAATTTTCTTTTATGGCAGATGGCCTATACAGAATTTTATTTCCCGGAGGTCTTGTGGCCGGATTTTGATAAAAAGGAATTACTCAAAGCAGTAGAGTATTACAGCAGCAGGACCAGGAAATTCGGAGCAGTGCTATAAATTTTGGGGAGAGGCCATAGACCATGGCAAGGTGAAGATGATGTTTAGGACAAGATTACTTAGTGGTATCATATTGCTGGCAATTACGATAGCGGTTGTCATTACAGGTGGTAATGTTTTATTTGCAGTCCTTCTGGCAATATCCCTAATCGGAATGACGGAGCTTTATAAGGTGATTGGGATGAATAAATCTCTACCGGGAGTTCTTGGATATATAGCAGGTGTGGTATATTACACAATGCTTTACTTTGATGCAACAAAGTATCAGCTGATGATATTCATTTTCTTCTTATTGCTGCTGATGCTTGTCTATGTATTTAACTTTCCGAAGTATACGATTGAGCAGCTTGCTGTTACATTTTTAGGCTTATTCTATGTCAGTATCATGCTTTCCTTTATCTATCAGGTTCGTATCCTGGAGGGTGGGGCATGGATGGTATGGCTGATTTTTATCGGTGCCTGGGGTTCGGATACCTGTGCTTACGTTGTTGGTGTATTACTTGGAAAGCATAAGTTCGCACCGAAGCTCAGCCCTAAGAAGTCGATTGAAGGCTGTATCGGTGGAATTGTCGGAGCAGCGTTGATTGGTTTCCTTTATGCGACAGTCTTACGCAATCATATCTCCGGCATGGATCATCCTCAGCTGATTTATGCTATCATCGGAGCATGCTCCAGCGTTCTGTCTCAGTTGGGAGATTTGGCGGCATCCGCCATAAAGCGAAATCATAATATCAAGGATTATGGCAACCTGATTCCGGGGCACGGAGGGATTCTGGATCGATTCGATTCGATCATCTTCACCGCACCGATTGTGTATTATCTTACTGTGTTGTTCGGGTGATGAGGTTAACAAAGATCTAGGTTGTGTACTTACAGGTAGGATCGGAATAGATAGATCTATACTGTGTACTTACAGGTGGGATCGGACAGTGATTTTTACTTGCCTTACCCATCCCTCAGGATGCCTTCTAAGTGTTTGATTCGTTTGTTGTCTTCGTACATCCTGAGGTCGGCCGGTCTGCGCAAAAATGACTGCCACGATCCCACCTGTAAGGGATATAGGTAGTGAGATGATAATTGCAGAGAAATGATATGCCTGTAATGTGGGTAGTGTAAAAATGACGGTCACTAAAGATGATAGCCACGATCCCACCTGTTAGGGATATAGGTAGTGATATGATAATTGCCGAAAATGATATGCCAGTGATGTGGGTAGTGATAAAATAACAGTCATTAAAGATGATAGCTACGATCCCACCTGTAAGGGATATAGGTAGTGAGATGATAATTGCGAATAAATGATATGCCTGTAATGTGGATAGTGATAAAATGATGGTCATTAAAGATGATAGCAACGATCCCACCTGTAAGGGATATAGGTAGTGGGATGATGATTGCAGAGAAATGATATGCCTGTAATGTGGGTAGTGAAAAGATGCGTGTTTTCAAAGATGATAGCTCCGATCCCATCTGTTAGGGATAACGGTAGGGAGATGATTTGAACCGAATTTTATCGTGATATGGTTCGGGAGGGGGTTTCTTAATTGTTTCTGAATTTTTTGTGAAGGGTTTGATTTTATTTGTCGAATAGGATATAGTATGTTAATATGAAACCAACAATTGAATTATGGGATAGGATACTATATTGATATAGATGGCGGAGGTTAGGATGAAGAACATTATTATTCTGGGTTCCACCGGATCCATTGGAACTCAGACTCTGGATATCGTAAGAACATTTAAAGAGGAGCTAAAGGTTACCGCAATTGCGGCTAACAGTAATATAGAGCTATTGGAGAGACAGGTTCGCGAATTTTTGCCGAACCTTGTTTGCGTATTTCGGGAAGAAAAGGCAAAGGAACTAAAGAACATGCTCTCTGACCTTCCTGTGAAAGTGGTTGCAGGAATGGATGGTCTGATTGAATGCGCGACTGAAGCCTCTGCAGATACTGTTGTCACGGCTATGGTGGGAATGATTGGCATCCAGCCAACCATCGAGGCCATCAAGGCCGGAAAAAATATTGCCTTAGCTAATAAAGAGACCCTGGTAACAGCAGGACACCTGATCATGCCATTGATAAAGGAAAAGAAGGTTGCTTTGCTTCCGGTGGACAGTGAACATTCAGCTATATTTCAGTCCATGAATGGAGAAGATAGAAAACAGGCGGATAAGATTCTCCTGACTGCATCCGGTGGACCGTTTCGTGGAATGACTCTGACAGAGTTGAAGAATAAAACACCGAAGGATGCGCTAAAGCATCCGAATTGGACGATGGGGCAGAAGATTACGATTGATTCTGCAAGTATGGTAAATAAAGGCCTGGAGGTTTTGGAGGCAGCCTGGCTTTTTGACATGGAGTTAGAGGATATTCAGGTGGTGGTTCATCCCCAGAGCGTGATTCACTCTATGGTACAGTATCAGGATGGAAGCGTAATCGCGCAGTTGGGTGTTCCCGATATGAGACTGCCCATCCAATATGCATTGTTTTATCCGAACAGAATGCCTTTACCGGGAGAACGATTGAATTTCTATCAGCTGAAGCAGTTAACCTTCGAAGAACCCGATATGAACACATTTTTGGGACTTCGCCTGGCTTATGAGGCGGGAAAGCTTGGAGGCAGCATGCCAACAGTATATAATGCGGCAAATGAGTGGGCAGTTGCCGAGTTTTTAAAGGGTGAGATTGAATTTCTGGCGATACCTGCGTTGATTAATGAGGCAATGAAGCATCACCATCCGATTGCTTCTCCGACTCTAAAAGAAATTCTTAATACAGAACAGGAAACATATGATTTTGTAAGAGGTTTTACGGAATCCGGATTGATGGCTGTCCTGGAGCAGCCGCTCAGACTAGCGGATTAAATTTCGGATTCCAGAAAGGACAGATTTTAATATGAAAATCATTGTAGCTATATTGATTTTAGGCGTAATCGTAATCATTCATGAATTAGGGCATTTTCTTCTGGCTAAGACGAACGGTATCACCGTAACGGAGTTTTCCGTAGGTATGGGGCCGCGTATTGCAAGCTTTATGCATAATGGAACCAGATATTCCTTAAAGGTATTTCCGTTCGGGGGTTCTTGTATGATGCTCGGAGAGGATGAGACAGTGGATGACGAAGGTTCCTTTCATAAAAAAGGTGTCTGGGCAAGATTTTCGGTCATTTTTGCCGGAGCATTCTTTAATTTTATCCTTGCCTTTGTACTGGCACTTATTATTCTTGGAGATGTAGGTGTGGATAAGCCCTATGTTACCACAATCAAGTCAGATAGTCCGGCAGCTGTGGCCGGTTTGCAGAGGGGCGATCTGATTACTGCGATTGATGGATCTCCGATCCATATGTCGCGAGAGATTATGTATTACTATTATTTTAATACGATTAAGGATCAACCGGTTACCATTGATTTCTTACGCAACGGTGAGAAGCAGTCGGTTACTCTGACTCCTGCCTGGTTGGATAATTATAAGCTGGGATTTGGCTATACAGCAAGTGATAAACCGGCGGTCATTGAATCGCTGACAAAGGGATATCCGCTGGAGAAGGCCGGGTTTCTGGTGGGAGATACTATAGTAGGAATCGACGATACGAAGATTGCTACAGCCCAGCAGCTGGCTGACTACATTGCAGAGCATCCCATTACCAAGGCTCCGATGAAAATAACCTATGATCGTAACGGAGTCAGCTCCGAGATCCTGGTTACACCGCTTCTGGAACAGAGCGGCTATGAGATGGGCTGGGGCTATAATCAGTACAGAGAAAAGGTTTCTGCACTTGAGGTTGTGAAGTACAGTGTCTATGAATTAAAGCTGAATATTGTGAATACGATCAAAAGTATCATCTATCTTTTTTCAGGTAAGATCAGCGTTAAGGAAGTTTCCGGTCCTGTCGGTATCGTTAACGTGGTTGGAGATATCGTGAATGAGTCACAGGATTATGGTATCCATGCCATGCTGCTTTCCCTGGCACAGTTCAGTATTTTGCTGAGCGCGAACCTTGGCGTCATGAATTTACTTCCTCTGCCTGCATTGGACGGAGGGAGACTGGTCTTTCTTCTGATTGAAGCCATCCGGAGAAAACCGGTTCCGAAGGAAAAGGAAGCTTTGGTGCATATGGTAGGAATGGCGGCACTGATGATTTTGATGGTTTTGGTCATGTTCAATGACATCAGAAATATATTCCAGTAATTAATATTTCAATAATTTGATTATTACATTGGTCCCTATTCTCTGCAACAAAGGAAGGTGGTGCTTTCATGTACCGTGATGATACAAAGGAGATCCATATTGGAAACAGAGTCATTGGTGGCGGGAATCCGATCCTGATCCAATCGATGACTAATACGAAGACCGAGGATGTCAAAGCTACTGTAGAACAGATTACCAGACTGACCGATGCAGGGTGTGAGATTGTACGTTGTACGGTTCCGAGTCAGGAGGCAGCGCTTGCCCTCAGAGAAATTAAAAGCAGAATATCCATTCCTCTGGTTGCAGATATTCATTTCGATTACCGCCTTGCCATCGCAGCGATGGAGAACGGTGCAGATAAGATCAGAATCAATCCCGGCAATATCGGAAGTGAAGAGAAGCTTCGTGCGGTAGTGTCTGTAGCAAAGGAAAGAACTATCCCGATTAGAATCGGTGTAAATAGCGGTTCCTTAGAGAAGGAGATCATACAGAAATACGGAAGGGTTACGGCAGAAGGACTTGTGGAAAGTGCCCTGGATAAGGTGAAGCGGATTGAAGACATGGGATATGAGGAGCTGGTCATCAGCATCAAGTCCTCCGATGTGATGATGTGCGTTCGTGCACATGAGCTGATGGCTCCACTCACAAGATACCCGTTGCATGTCGGTATTACGGAAGCAGGAACAGTCTGGTCAGGTAATATTAAGTCAGCGTTGGGACTTGGTATCATCCTGCATCAGGGAATTGGAGATACGATTCGTGTTTCGCTGACAGGTGACCCTGTGGAGGAAATCAAATCTGCGAAGATGATATTAAAAACACTGGGCTACCATAAGGGTGGTGTGGAAGTAGTATCCTGCCCCACCTGTGGAAGGACCCAGATTAACCTGATCCAGCTTGCGAACGATGTCGAGACTTTGGTAGCTGGCCTGGATTTAAATATTAAGGTGGCCGTCATGGGCTGTGCAGTCAACGGCCCCGGTGAAGCAAGGGAAGCAGATATCGGAATTGCAGGCGGTCACGGTGAAGGACTGATCATAAAAAAGGGTGAGATCCTACGTAAGGTACCGGAGGATCAGCTTTTAGAGGCTTTACGAGAAGAACTACTTCATTGGAAGGAATAACAGTGGAGATCAGAGTGACAGCTTTGCCGCAACAAGGCATACTGTCACAAGATTCGCTATGTAACCAAAGGAGAAGGTAACATGCTATTTTTCGATGCATTTGAACAGGTATCTGCAGATCAGGAGCTGAAAAAGCTTTATAGTGAGGTGGAGGTAGTCAAGGTACTGGCCTCAAGACAGACAAAGGATATCTTTGTCTGTATCAGGAGTGCCCGTCTGATCAACAGGGCAAATATCAGAAAGATGGAAGAACTGCTGAATCGGCAGCTCTTTTTACATACCGGAAACAGGGCTGTCCTCAAGCCCCAATTTGAGCTTTCCGCACAATACAGCCTGACGAAGCTTTTTCCGATCTACCGGGACAGCATCCTGGAGGAGTTGAAGGAGCAGAGTGTCGTTGCTTATCATATCTTCTCCGGTGCAGAGGTAATCGTAGAGGAGACGAGGCTGCTGATCAAAGTAACGGATAGCTGTGTTGCGAAGGATAAGATGACAAAACTGAAGGATTTTCTGGAAACAATGTTCCAGGAGCGTTTTGATTATACCGTCCATGTAATGATCGAATACATAGAACCCAAGGAGGAGCAGAGGGATACATCACAGGAGTACCGAAAAAGGATGCTCCAGATGTCTGAAAAGGAAGAGCTGGAGCAAGGCTTCCAGGCAAACGTTTCCTACGTTAGGGAGGATTCCTACGCTGACGTAGAAGTGAGTCAGCCCGGTACCTCCGGCGCAGCAGAAGCTGGGCAAAGGGAAGGTACGGGTGAAAAATCTGTCTCTGTAGGAACAGCTGATTCAGGAAGGAAGCTTGAGGAAGCGGTGAAAAAGGAAACGGCTGCAAGCAGGGCACAGGATTCCCCTCAGAAACCGGCAGCAAAAGCCTTCGGCGGAAAAAGTGCTTATGATAAAGGAAAAGGCAGCTATCGGAAGCTGCCATCAGATCCTTCCGTGGTTTACGGAAGAAACTTTGAAGGCAATCCGATGCCCATCTGCGATATCATCGGAGAGGTCGGAGAGGTCGTGATCAGGGGCAAGCTCATCAAGCCGGAGACCAGAGCCATAGGTAATAATGAGAAGAGTATCATTACCTTTGTTATGACGGACTTCACGGATTCCATCAAGATCAAATTATTTGCAAAGACTATTGAAGTGGATGAATATATGAGTCTATTGAAACCCGGCGGTTACTATCTGCTCAAGGGTGTCGCTCAGAATGATACCTATGAGAAGGATATCATGATTAGTTCAGTGGTCGGAATCAAGACGAGCAGCGATTTTACCTCCTCCAGAAGGGATCAGTCCCAGACAAAACGTGTGGAGCTGCATGCCCATACGATGATGAGTGACATGGATTCTGTTGTGGATGTGAAGGCCCTGGTAAAACGCGCCTTTCAATGGGGACATTCTGCGATTGCCGTCACAGATCATGGTGTGGTTCAGGCCTTTCCCGATGCCAGTCATGCAATCAATCCGAAGGATTATGCGGACGAAGAGGAACAGAAGCGTGCTAAGAGCTTTAAGGTGATCTATGGCATGGAGGCGTATCTGGTGGATGATTTAAAGGAAGTCGTTACCGATGCAAAGGGACAGAGCCTGGAGGATGCCTTTGTAGTATTTGATATAGAGACTACGGGCTTCAGTCAAAGCAATGACCGGATCATTGAAATCGGTGCGGTTAAGGTGGTGAAGGGTGAAATTGTGGACAAGTATTCCACCTTTATCAATCCTGAGATACCGATTCCTTATGAGATAGAGCAGCTTACCTCGATCACGGATGATATGGTAATCTCAGCACCTACGATAGAGGCAATCCTTCCGCAGTTTTTGACCTTCTGTGAGGGTTGTGTCCTGGTAGCACATAATGCTTCCTTCGATGTGGGCTTCATCAGGAAGAATGCGGAACGGCATGGCATGGAGACGGATTTTACGGTAGTCGATACGGTTGGGTTGTCCCGTATTCTGTTACCGGAATTGAACCGCCATAAGCTGAATGTCGTGGCGAAGGCTCTCGGGGTTTCCCTGGAGAACCATCACAGGGCGGTAGATGATGCGGGAGCGACAGCAGAGATTTTCCTGAAATTCTGTGGTATGCTGAGAGAACGTGAGGTTACGAGTATCTCCGAGATAGACAAGCTGGGAAGGATGGGTAAGGAGGCAATTCGTAAGCTGCCGGCTTACCATGCAATCCTGCTGGCACAGAATGATGTTGGCAGAGTCAACCTTTATAAGATGGTTTCTCTCTCCCATATTGAATACTTTAATAAGAGACCGAAGATTCCGAAGAGTCTCTTAATGGAATGCAGAGAGGGTATTTTGCTCGGATCTGCCTGTGAAGCAGGGGAGGTCTTCCGAGCAGTGATCAGTAACCAGCCTCATGAGCAGATTGCCAGACTGGTGAATTTCTATGATTATCTTGAAATTCAACCGCTATGCAATAATGAATTCCTGATCCGCAGCGATCGAAGCGAGGAGAAGGATATCACCACCAGGGAAGATCTGATGGAGCTAAACAGAAGGATCGTTGCCCTGGGAGAGGAATACAATAAGCCTGTGGTTGCTACCTGCGATGTACATTTCCTGGACCCGGAGGATGAGGTATATCGAAGAATTATCCTCGCCGGAAAGGGCTTTAAGGATGCCGATGAACAAGCGGCACTGTATTTAAGAACCACCGAAGAGATGCTTGCCGAGTTCTCCTATCTAGGCAAAGCGAAGGCGGAAGAGGTAGTTATTACTAACACCAACCTGATTGCCGACAGGATTGAGAAGATTTCCCCGGTTCGCCCGGATAAATGTCCGCCGGTGTTGCCGAATTCCGAGGAGAACTTAAGAAATATCTGTTACGAGAAGGCCCATGCTATGTATGGAGACCCCTTGCCTCAGCCGGTGGAGGCCCGTCTGGAGCATGAGCTGAAATCAATTATTAATAACGGCTTCGCAGTTATGTATATCATTGCCCAGAAGCTGGTATGGAAATCCAACGAGGACGGTTACCTGGTAGGTTCCAGAGGCTCTGTTGGTTCCTCCTTTGTTGCCACTATGGCCGGTATTACCGAGGTTAATCCTCTTGCACCACATTATTATTGTAACAAATGCCATTTTTCTGATTTTGATTCGGAGGAAGTTAAGAAATTCGGCGGAAGCTCCGGTTGCGACATGCCGGATCGGGTTTGCCCTGTCTGCGGAGAGCCGTTAGTGAAGGACGGACATGATATTCCTTTCGAGACCTTCCTTGGCTTCTATGGTGATAAGGAGCCGGATATCGACTTAAACTTCTCAGGAGAATATCAGAGTAAGGCACATGATTATACGGAGGTGCTGTTCGGAGAGGGACATACGTTCCGTGCCGGCACCATCGGTACCCTGGCAGATAAGACTGCGTTCGGTTATGTAAAGAATTATTTTGAGGAACGCGGCATCCATAAGAGAAATGTTGAGATTGACCGAATCGTTGAGGGCTGCGTCGGGGTACGAAGAACAACGGGACAGCATCCGGGCGGTATTGTAGTTCTGCCACACGGAGAGAATATCTATTCCTTCACTCCGGTACAGCGCCCGGCGAACGATATGACGACCAAGACCATCACGACACATTTTGATTACCATTCCATCGACCATAACCTGTTAAAGCTCGATATTCTCGGTCATGATGATCCGACGATGATCAGAATGCTGGAGGATCTGACCGGGCTGGATGCGAAGAAGATCAGTCTGGATGACCAGAAGGTATTATCCTTGTTCCATGATACGACGGCACTGGGGATCACCCCGAAGGACATTGACGGCTGCGAGCTGGGGTGTCTCGGTATCCCTGAGTTTGGTACAGACTTCGTTATGCAGATGGTGAAGGATACGCAACCGAAATCCTTCTCCGACCTGGTACGTATCTCCGGTCTGTCCCATGGTACGGACGTATGGCTGAACAATGCCCAGACACTGATTCAGAACGGCAACTGTACCCTGACCACCGCCATCTGTACCCGAGACGATATTATGATTTATCTGATTGCCACCGGCGTGGAACCGGGTCAAGCCTTCAAAATCATGGAGAGTGTGCGTAAGGGTAAGGGCCTGACACCGGAGATGGAAGTAGCCATGGTAGCTGCCGGCGTACCGGATTGGTATATCTGGTCCTGTAAGCAGATCAAGTATATGTTCCCGAAGGCCCATGCCGCTGCTTATGTCATGATGGCTTTCCGTATCGCATACTTTAAAGTTTATTATCCATTGGCTTATTATGCTGCTTATTTCTCCATCCGTGCTTCAGCCTTCAATTATGAATTGATGTGTCTCGGAAGAAATGTGCTGGAGCAGCATATCGCGGATTATAAGAGAAGAAGTAATACGTTAACTAAGAAGGAGCAGGATACCTTCAAGGATATGAAGATTGTACAGGAAATGTACGCAAGAGGCTTTACGTTCCTGCCGATTGATATCTATTCGGCCAAAGCGCATGCCTTCCAGATCATTGACGGTAAGCTGATGCCTTCCTTAAGTACAATCGATGGCTTAGGAGATAAGGCGGCGGACGGTGTGGTGGAAGCAGCCAAGGATGGACCCTTCCTATCCAGGGATGACTTTAAGATCCGCTGTAAGGTCAGCTCCACTGTCGTGGATAACATGGCGAAAATGGGACTCCTCGGTGAACTGCCGGCCTCAAACCAGATGTCCTTGATGGATTTCTTACAGTAACTCATAAAACAGATATAATATGCGGATGCCCTAGTTAACCTAAGGTATCCGTTTTTACTCCTAAGGTGCTTTACATCTTTGGATGGATATGGTAAGATAGCTATATTTTTAACGTCATGAATTACGTGTAATTAATAAGATTGGAGTAGGAGAGTACATATGATAATCAAAGGGTTTCGTTTTGGGATGCTGTTACAGCTGGCGGTAGGGCCGATGTGCCTGATGGTATTCAATACCTCTGCATCGGAGGGCTTATTACCCGGTTTTATGCTGGTGGCAGCAATCACCTTGATCGACGGTCTATATATCGCTTTGTCGGGTGTCGGGGTTGCGGCACTTCTGAATAATGGAAGGGTCAAGCTTGCAATAAAAGTATTCGGTTGTATTGTACTTGTCCTGTTTGGAATTAGTACGATCACAGGGGCATTCGGCAAAACACTGCTTCCTTCCTTTTCTCTGTTTCGCTCAGACGGAGTTAGTAATATCTTTCTGAAGGGCTTGCTTATGACGGCATCCAATCCATTGACTATCATCTTCTGGAGCGGAGTATTTTCAAGTCAGGTTATTCAAAATGGCCTGAAAAAGCAACAGCTCTTATGGTTCGGATTGGGCTGCGTGCTTTCAACACTGACCTTTCTCAGCCTGGTTGCAGTCCTTGGCAATGCGGTCAGCAGCTTTTTACCGGTAAGCATCATTACCGGAATGAATGTTGTAGTAGGCGGCTTGTTGATTGTATTTGGATTCAGACTGGTGCTGTCAAAAGATCGCAGTTAGCAATATCTGTCTCGTTGTTTTTCATAATTAATACCGAAAGAAATGGATTACTATTGTTAGAAGTAACGAAGTGTATTAATTGCTAAAACAATTCGAAAAAATCTATAAAAAAGGACTTGATTTTTTCTCGGTTATAGTATAATATAGATATTGTTCTTGATACGGCTCGTTGGTCAAGGGGTTAAGACGCCGCCCTCTCACGGCGGAAACAGGGGTTCGATTCCCCTACGAGCTGCTCATAAAAAGAGATTTTCAATAAAATAGCCGAACTATAAGTTCGGCTATTTTATTGTCTAAAAACAGGGCCTGCAATGAATGGAAGGTGGTATGATCAGAATAATTCTTGGATTCTATAGAATTTTTTAGTATACTATAATATAAAGATGTAATGTTCATATAAAGAATGGAGAGTCACCATGCAGAAAGAATTTATGATTTCGATAATAGACGGCCAGGGTGGTGGGATTGGCAGAAGTCTTGTCAGTAAGCTGAGAAAGCAGATCGATAAGGATAGCGGTATCACAATCTGCGCACTTGGGACCAATTCCACTGCCACGGGCAATATGATTAAGTCCGGAGCTGATATCGGAGCTACGGGAGAGAACGCCATCAAGAGAACCGTACTTCAATCCGACCTAATTCTTGGTCCGATCGCAATCATTGTTGCCAATTCCATGATGGGAGAACTGACACCGGAGATGGCTCAGGCAGTAAGCACCTGTTCTGCACATAAATTTCTGGTACCGTTGAACCGCTGCAGTATTACCCTGGCTTTTGATATGAGCGCTCCTACAGAGAGCTATATTGATATTTGTGTGAAACAGGCGTTGGAATATCTGGAGGACTTGAAGAAGGAGCCTTCAACAAAATGATAGATTGCCTTGGTATGATAAACGTGAGCATTCATGATTTAGTAAATATCAATTGATTATAAAAGGTTAGGTGTAGGATTACAAATGATTAGTTGAAGGATTATATAAGATTTGTTGAAGGATTATAATGATTAGTTCTAGGATTACGAAGATTAGTTGTAGGATTACAAAAGATTAGTTGTAGGATTATATAAGATTTGTTGAAGGATTATAATGATTAGTTCTAGGATTACGAAGATTAGTTGTAGGATTTCAAAAGATTAGTTGTAGGATTACAAAAGATTAGCTGTAGGATTATAAAAGATTAGTTGAAGGATTACAAATGATTAGTTGAAGGATTATAAAAGATTAGTTGAAGGATTATATAAGATTTGTTGAAGGATTATAAATGATTAGTTGCAGGATTATAAAAGGTTTATTGAAGGATTTTACAAGGTTAGTAGTAAGATTTATACTTGACGAAACTTAAAAATGTGTTATCCTATTCATAGTACTTGATTGCCAGAAGGCATCGAAGCAGGTCAGAAGACCCTGGAGTAGTTTAATTATTCTATTCATTAAATCATTAAATAATCTAACGATATTTATCAGTTGAGTATTTATCATTTGAATATTTATCATTTGAATATTTATCATTTGAGTTTTAGCATTTGAATACAGAAGATACTTATCATTAGAATCATGAAGATTCATACAGCCAAGAATGGCTGATGCTTTTTCATGATTTTTTTATGTGTGTTTCGATACGCATAAGGCATAAGTAGAAAGAGGAGAGGATATGGACATTCATAAGTTACTGGAGCAGGTTCAGAATAAGGAGATCGACATTAAGGCAGCGGAGGAGCTGTTAAAGAAATTGCCGTATGAGGATCTGGGCTATGCCAAGCTGGATCATCATAGAACCTTACGGAATGGTTTTGGGGAGGTCATCTTCTGTCAAGGAAAATCCATGGAGCATCTGGTTGGGATTTATCAGAGCTTCTATGAACGTGACAAAAATGTACTCGGCACCAGGGCTACCAGGGAACAGTATGAGAAGGTGAAGGAGGTACTGCCGATGGTGGAGTATGACAGTATATCCAGAATCCTGTCTGTAAGAAAGAAGAAACAGGATAAATCCGGCTGTGTGGTGGTCTGTACCGGAGGAACCTCCGATATACCGGTTGCTGAGGAGGCAGCGCAGACAGCGGAATTCTTCGGAAGCGAAGTGATCCGAGTCTATGATGTAGGCGTGGCGGGAATTCACAGACTGCTGTCTCAGCTGGATTCAATCAGGAAGGCCAATTGCGTGATAGCTGTTGCCGGAATGGAAGGAGCGCTGGGCTCAGTGGTGGCCGGATTGGTTGATAAGCCAGTCATTGCAGTACCGACCTCTATTGGCTATGGTGCGAACTTCGGCGGGGTATCTGCACTGCTTACTATGCTGAATTCCTGTGCGGAGGGTCTGGCGGTAGTGAATATCGATAACGGTTTTGGTGCCGGATATATCGCTACTCAGATTAACCGGCTGGCTTGTTTGAACAACTTATCACACCCCGAATAAATGATTGATCAGGGCGAAATGCTTATATTTATAATAAGGAGGTAATAATACATGCATATGTCTGATGCATTGCTATCCGTAGCTGTTGGCAGTACGATGAATGCTATTTCTGTCGGAGCGCTTGGATTAAGTGTGAAAAAAATTAAGAAAACTGAGATTGAGGATCATAAGATACCTATGATGGGAGTCATGGGAGCCTTCGTATTTGCGGCACAGATGATTAATTTTACCATTCCTGTGACAGGCTCCAGCGGACATATCGGCGGAGGAATTCTATTGGCTGCTTTGCTTGGACCCTATCCGGCAGTTATCACCCTAGCGTCGGTATTATTAATCCAATGCCTGTTTTTTGCGGATGGAGGTCTGCTAGCCTTGGGTTGTAATATATTCAATATGGCAATCATCCCATGTCTGATTATCTATCCTTTGATTTATCGGCCGATTCTAAAGCAAAAAATAACGCCTCGAAGAATAGCTGTAGCAGCGACATTAGCTTCTGTAATCGGACTACAGCTTGGAGCGTTCGGAGTAGTACTTGAGACCTGTGTCTCAGGGATAACCGAGCTTCCCTTTGCTGTCTTTGCAGCGATCATGCAGCCGATCCATCTGGCAATCGGTCTGGTAGAGGGTATTGTAACCGCTTCTATTCTTTTATTTATTTATCAGTTTCGTAAGGAGCTTGTGGAGGAACCGCTGGGTACATCCGGTGCGGTCCACTCATCAAAAAAGAGGTTTTTCATCGTAATGGCAGCGCTCACATTGATTACAGGAGGTGTCCTATCCGCATTCGCCTCTGCTAATCCGGATGGACTGGAATGGTCCATTCTTAAGGTGACGGGAGGAGAGGAAATTTCATCTGGTTCAAAAACACATGCTTCAATACAAGAAATCCAGGATACTACCGCAATCTTTCCGGACTATCAGTCAAAACAGGCAGCGGAGGGTAAAAGCGGTGACGGTACCGGATTGGCAGGGCTTGTCGGTGGCTTTATCACCCTGGCTTTGGTGTGCATCGCCGGCAGCATCATTGTAATAGTAAAAAAGCTTCGGCACTCGCCGGCAAGTATTCAATAGTCTTGCCCTTCGGGGAAGTGCAGGGGTAAATAAAATATGATTCTTAAAGGGTGTCTATGTCTGACTTAAAAAAATCAATCATTAAAATCAATACATTAGAGGAGCTATCCTCAAGGGATACTTTGATACATCGACTGCATCCTGCTGTCAAGCTGCTGACCACCGTAATCTATCTGATTACGGTGATCTCTTTTCCGGTCTATGAGGTAAGCGGACTGTTATCCCTGGTGCTTTTTCCAGTATTATGCATGTCGCTGGGAGAAATTCCCTTTCGACCGCTACTCGGGCGGATGCTGGCCGCACTTCCCTTTTCATTCTTTGCGGGACTGTCGAACCTGTTCGTTAATCGAGAAGCAGTAGTACAAATTGGAGCTTTGAGCATCACCGGAGGAGTGTTGGGATTTTGCTCTATCATATGTAAGACGCTTCTGACAGTCATGGCACTTCTGATTTTGATTGCGACAACGAGTATGAATGATCTGCTTAAAGTTATGCTTCAGTTCAGAATTCCTTCCATGATAATACTGCAGCTTACAATGACCTTCCGTTATCTGGAACTGCTGGCGAACGAAGCTTTGGTTATGTACCATGCGTATATTCTTCGAGCTCCGGGCGAGAAGGGAATCAGGCTAAAGGATATGGGGGCATTTCTCGGACAACTGCTGCTTAGAAGCTTCGGTAGAGCAGAACGGGTATATTATGCGATGAAATGCAGAGGCTTTGAAGGAGAAATCCGTTTCTCGGAGCATAGAAGACTAAAAGCCTCCGATTGGATTTATCTTCTTATAATCAGTACGGCTCTGATCCTCCTTCGAAGCTTTAATATCAGTAAAACCATAGGTGGTTTATTTATATAAATACTTGGCTAAAGTGTTATATCACCAAAGGTGTTTTCCAATATATTATATTGATAAGAAACCTTGAAATACTATTCAATTGCATTAGAAATTGTGCAGAACACTTTAGGACACGCTAATCATTATTTTGAATGTTCTAGTAAAATCTCATAATCAAATTGAATATTTAATGAAAATTTATTAGAGGTGACCTTTGACATTATCAAATAGGGGCTACTGAAATAGGGGAGGAAGACCATGCTTGTGATAGATAAGCTATGTGTAAGATATCATGATGGAAATCAGGTAATTAATGAATTAAGCGCATTGATTCGGGACGGTGAGACTGTCGGATTGATTGGTGCAAATGGGGCTGGCAAGTCTACGCTGCTGATGTCACTGGTCGGATTACTTTTACCCTGTGGCGGCAGGATAGAGGTCAATGGCACTACGCTTCAAAAGGATACGATAAGAAAGATCAGGGAAAGAATCGGTGTCGTGTTTCAGAATCCGGACGACCAGCTTTTTATGTCCAATGTATATGACGATATAGCCTTCGGTCTGAGAAATTACGGCATGACGGAGGAGAAGATCAAGGATAGAATTCATCAGGTCATTAAGGCACTTGGAGTGGAAAAGCTGGAAGCTATGAGTTCGAATAAGCTCTCTGGCGGTGAAAAAAGGATCATTGCCATAGCAACAATCCTGGTTATGGAACCTTCCATTGTATTGTTTGATGAACCGACCTCCTTCCTAGATCCAAAGACCAGAAGAAAGCTGATGCAGCTACTGAAGAGCTTATCAATGACGAAGCTCATAGCCACCCATGACCTGGATATGGCCTTGGAGCTTTGCGATAGAGTCCTCATACTGAAGGAAGGGTCTATATTTGCAGAGGGTACAGCTAAGGATATTCTGACCGACAGAGTACTACTTGAGGAAGCAGGTCTGGAGCTACCCTTTTGTCTACAGGGGATGACAGCCACCTGATATGGAAGCTGTTCATGAATTTAACTACTAAGCATATATAACTAGTACTATTGTTGTATATGAATATCCATGCTGCCGGAACGAAAGCCTTCCAGATCCAAAGTGATGTAAAGAAAGCCTAGTTCCTTTAGTTTTATCAGGAGTTCTTCCTGATGCCTAAGCAGCTTTTCGAAATCCTTCTTGTCAAGCTCAATTCTGAGTATATCTCCATGTAGCCTTAGCCGGACATTATAAAAGCCAAAACCTTTTAAATACTGTTCGCCCTGATCTAATCTGGAAAGCAGCTCGAAATCCAGTCGTGCGCCATAAGGCAGCCGGGTCGCAAGGCAGGGAGCGGAGGGCTTATCCGAGGTTGGAATGCCCAGGTCTGCCGAAAGGGCGCGTATCATAGCCTTCGTAACCTGATTCTCCATCAGGGGGCTATGGATTCCAAGCTCAGAAAGCGCTTTTCTACCCGGGCGGTAGACCTTCAGATCATCATAATTCGTACCATCCATCAGGTAATGATAGCCCTCCTGATGTGCATAGGAAAGAAAGGTATTAAACAGAAGAGTCTTACACCTGTAACAGCGGTCAATGGGATTATTCATGATCTCAGGATCTGCGAATTCATCCACTTCAATAGTCTTGTGCAGTGCTCCGAAGCATTCTGCAAGCTGCTTCGCCTCTGAGAGATCTCCGTGCGGATGAAGCTTAGTCTCAAAGGTAACGGCAAGAACCGGTTTGTGATGCTTGGCACCGACCTCACAGGCAATGCGCAGCAGAAGACTGGAATCGACTCCTCCGGAGAAAGCAATGGCAAGTCCTTCTGTAATATGAGCCTCCATAGCTTGATACAGGCGAAGGTAGAGGGCCTGTACATCAGGATTCAATTCATTTATAGAAACTGTAGCAGGAACAGTTACTAGTTCAGGTGCTGAGGCTGTTATAGGATTCGCTCTATCATTCAATATATTTCTATCGGACATATTTATTTCTCTATCCTTTCTTCTCTCTGATTTGATACTCATTACTTTGGCATGACACATTTCTTGCCTTGTGTATCGCGAATTTCTTAATTGCACGTAGTGCATTTCTTGCCTCAGTCTGACTTTTGTGCGAGAAGCTTCGATGATTTATTTCGAACAATACTCAGTTGTTGACTTAGGCATCTTCGCTGATACAGTTGACACGCTTTTCTTACTGATACAGTTGACTCGCTTCTCTTACTGACTCAGTTAAATTAGTTTTTCCTAGCTGACTCCTGAACGATATGATATAACGTCTGATAATCAAGCTTTGAGCCTTCACAGAGCTTTTTTATACTCTCAAACTCAGGATAATAGAATTTCTGATCTTCATAGGTACATACCTTGACCTGGGCCTCTCCGTAAACGGTGGATACGGTGATGATTTCTCTGTTCAGGACAGAACGGATTGCCTCATGTCTTCGAATACCGATGGTGGTCGTATTCATAAAAATGATCTGTTCCATCTGAGAAATCTGTTCTTCACTGCAGAGGACACCAAGAAGATAAGCAGGGCGGTTCTTCTTCATGAAGATGGGTGTATAATACGCATCCTTGGCACCATTCTTTAGCAGAAGCTCCATTGTATACGCAAGCGCCTCACCACTGCAGTCATCCATATTGGCTTCCAGAACCCAAACCCGGTCGGTTTGTACATCGTGAGCAGGAGCATCCTTACTGGAATCGGAGGCTTCAATCAGCATAGCACGGAGTAACCCGCTGGCACCCTCATAAGTTCTCTTTCCGGCACCCAGCCCGATCTTAGTAATCCTCATATCCTTAGGCAAGACCTCCTTTGTACGGATGGCTGCAGCAATCGCTGCACCCGTCGGTGTTACCATCTCACCCTTCACTTGAGTAATGTGCAGCGGGAGCTCATGCGCTGAAGCAATGTTAATAACTGCGGGAACAGGAACGGGCAGGGTCCCATGCTGACAATTAATAAAGCCGGTACCCTCATATAATTCAGATAGTATGACATCCTGAATCTGAAGATTATCCAAGCAGATGGCTGCAGCGACGATATCTACGATAGAGTCGATGGCACCCACCTCGTGGAAATGGACTTCTTCAATGGGCTTTCCGTGAGCAGTTGCCTCGGCAGCCGCAACGATATAGAAGATCTTTTTTGCAATAGTCTTCGCTTGATCCGTAATGGCGGAGTTGTCAATGATACCGTTAATTATGGATAAATTGCGATGCTCATGATGACCAAGATGGATAGAATCATGTTCAAGATGGTTATGGTCATGAGTATGGTCATGGGTATGGTCATGGTTATGGTCATGGTTATGGTCATGGTTATGGTCATGGGTATGATTATGAGTATGGTCATGAGTATGGTCCCGGTTCAGAGCTGCCTTTTCAGGGCGAAGGACCCTGACAGGGCGGCGGAGCAGCTCATGAGATTTGGTTTGATGTGCATGATTATGGCCATGAGAGTGATCATGTTCACGGGAGAAAGCATTACCATGAGAGTGATCATGTTCACGGGAAAAATCATTACCAGGAGAGTAATCATGTTCCTGGGAATGAGCAGGATGATGGGAATGATCTAGGTGATCCGTATTGTGATCATGGAAATGTGGTTGGCTTTCGGCTGAATCCTCCTCTAAAATAACATCGAAATCGCAGGCAGAGATGCTGTTTTTCTCCCTGCGCCCTATTTTTATGGTATAACCTTCCACCTTCAGACTATTTAAGCCTGCCATCAGGACCTCCTGATCGGCACCGAGGTCAAGCAAAGCAGCCACGGTCATATCTCCGCTGATACCGGAATAGCATTCTAAGTATAATGTTTTGTCTCTCATATAGGTATCTCACTTTCATTTATCTGGTTTTAATATTCATTGTAAATAATTGGATTTTAATTTTGCTCAGCTTGCCTTTTGATTCTTATTGAATTGATAAAGCAAATAATATGCAACATTCCATCAACAGCCAATAAGATAAAAATCGGAAGATAGTTGATAAGATATCGGCTTCTGGCTTCAAATATGAGCAAATATAGCAGCAGTCCGAAGATTGCGATACGTAAAATCATTGAGGGCAAACTCTTATAAGAGTTTGGTGCAAATATTAGACCCATTAAAATTAGTAATAGTAATGTCATCCAAACACCTTGAAGAAGATAACTGTAGACTGACACATAATTTGCTGAGGAATAATAGATAAAACCTTGAATCCATTTTCCAATAGAGTTCGATGTTGCAGGAGCAGCGTTGGTTAAAAAATTACCCTCACCACCCCAAAAAAATGTCCCATCCTCAAAGCAGAAATTTGCTTTCGCCATCAAGAACTCAATGTATCCGGTAAAGCCGAGAGAAGAGATACGGTTCTTGATTACAGATGAGGTATAATCTTCTTTAGCTGATTTACCTGTGATATTTGACACTGCGAAATAATCTTCAGAATTAAAAGCTCCCCAAAGGGATTTGTCATCACTGACTGGCTGCTTTTGTAATCCCACCATAGTAAAGTAGCTGGCAGGCATTTCATAAGCATCATAGATATCCTTCGACAGATATTCTCCTAGAACGTTGCGCTCATCTACCGTAAATATTATCAGTGCAATCATAACTCCACATAAGATGACTATGATGTTTCTCCCATATGTTGCAAGCTTTTGTCTGATGCTTTTATTAAAACATAAAGCCCCAATTCCTATGGCAATTATTATGATTATGGTAGAAGGTTTGAGCTTAAACCCGAAAAATACAAGAACTCCCAGAACTAGTAATAAAATCGTCTGTTGTTTCTTGTTATGAAAAGTGTTATTTTGATTGGATATACACTGGTATAAATAAAAGAAAGCGATCGGGAAAAATGCTGTTATCGTATCGGTATATGGTACAATCAGCCATGGTGTAAATGCCAGTGACATAATAGATAGAACTATAGTAAGAATGATTGCAATCTTGCTATTCCACATCTTATGAGAAACCCCAATCAGTAAAGCTATCGCAATATCAAGAAATACAATATTCAATATAACACTCGCAAAAATCAAGTCAGTAACACCCAGCCCCAGACAAATCTTAAAGTAATGATATAATAGTAAGAATAATGCCGTATTGTTTGGAAATTGGGCAAGATAACCCAGAGAATCAGAATTACCTTGTAGCATATCGATAGCCATGTTGACTATAGTACCACAATCCCAACCAATGCTGGTATAGAACATTTTGGTATACAGTATCTGCATAATGAGTAAAGCAAGAAAACCAACTACCACAAATAGTATATTCCTTCTTTTTTGTAACTGTTGTTTTTTTAAGGCCGCCTGAGTAATCCTTTTAGAAGAGGATTTTTCTTTTTGTCTTTGCCTTCATTAGACTCAGACTGGTTGTACTTTATTTTCGCTCTATTAGACATCCAAGCAGCTATAAAAGAAATAACTAACAAGGTTAGGAATATAATCCCTATCAATAATGAGATCTTCCCTATAGAAAAATAGAGATAGGGTGCTCCGTTATCAATGAGAGAATGCAGAAATAAATATAAAAAGATAATAAAAAAAATACTGTTGAAGATAATGAGTAATACCTCGCCTATTGTTCTGGGTAATTGAAGCTTTCGTAAACTGGACATAATAATCTCTCCCTAGTGTAGTGATATAGTTTACCTCATATGTAATTGTAGTTAGTATTTATTACAGTTGTTAGTTTTCCTTACTTCAAAACATAAAATAATACTAGCATATTCGCAAATAAATAACAAGAATTTGGTTTCTGGTAATAGAAGAGTACTTTAAGACAAATTAATTCCTATAAAACTCCATAACTATACATAAATATACATTTTGCTGATAGGCTGTTTACTTTCTGTCGACATCATAGTATAATATCATAAACCATTATGCATTTGGGAGGGATATTTTCGTATGTTAAGAATATATATTTGCCCGCAATGTTATAATTTTCGAATGGTTTCCAGAAAACCGGATGCGATCTGCTTCCATTGCGGTGCACCACTTGTAAGAAGTGATGTGGAGTATTCACAATACATGGAGATGACAGAAGAGGAACGCAAGGAATGTAAAGAGAAATTCATCGCCCGTATACAACAGTATAGCAATAAGCTAGATTCATTACTTCATAAGAAATAGAAGAACCTAATAGATAGAATATAAATTCTATGTATTTGGGTTCTTTTTCAGCATTATTAGACAGAATTTTCATAATAGGATTGTGAGGATACAACTTGAATAGAGTATTGTTAGTAACTACAGTGAGTGGGTTTGTTCCCCAATTTGAAATGAATAATGTGAGAATTCTCCAGGACATGGGTTATGAAGTTCATTATGCTTCAAACTACAATACACCTTCTTATGGAACAGATAACAGACGCCTTGACGGAACAGGAATCGTCAGGCATCAGATAGATTTTGTCAGATCCCCTTTTGCTATCAGGGATAACATCAAGGTGTATCAACAGCTCAGGAAGCTGATGACGGAAACTCCCTTTCAACTCGTACATTGCCATACTCCAATGGGTGGGGTGATGGCAAGACTTGCAGCTAAGGCCACCCGTACCGCTCCATTGATATATACAGCGCATGGCCTGCACTTTTATAAGGGCGCTCCGGTCATTAACTGGCTGGTATATTATCCGGCGGAAAAATATTTATCCAGGTTCACGGATGTATTGGTAACAATCAACCAGGAGGATTATCAAAGAACGCAGAAATTCCATGCGAAGTGTACTCAATATCTACCCGGAATCGGGATCCGTTCGGAAGTAATTGACGGGGAGAAAGCTGACCGTGCAGCTAAGAGAAAAGAACTCGGAGTTGCCGAAAATACGAGACTCATTCTGACTGTTGGTGAATTGATTAAACGGAAGAATTATGCCACGGCGCTCAATGCATTTAAGAAAGCTGAATTAGAGGATGCGGTCTTATTGATTTGTGGTCATGGTATCCAGGAAGAGAACTTGAAGCGCCAGGCGAAAGAGCTTGGAATAGCAGATCGAGTCATATTTACCGGATATCGTCATGATATCTATGAAATTATGAAAGCCTCTGATGTATTTTTCTTTCCCAGTTATCAGGAGGGATTATCGGCGGCACTGATGGAGGCTATGGCGGCCGGTTTGCCGGTTGTCTGCTCAAAAATCAGAGGAAATGTCGATCTCATAGAGGAGGGTAAGGGAGGATATCTGTTTTCTCCAAAAGACACGGAAAACTTTGCTGTCTCCTTGCGAGAGCTGATCCATCATCCGGAGTTGGCGAAGCGCTATGGTGAGTATAACAGACAGTGCGCAAAGCAATATGATGAGAGACATATCAAGGAGATTATGGCTAGGGTATATCGAAAGGTCCTAAGTCAATAAAATATCATCGGAGAGTTCTATGAAAAACGTACAGATATTGATGTCAACCTACAACGGAGAGCGGTACCTAAGGGAGCAGCTTGATAGTATCCTAAAGCAGAGCTATCCAGACTGGAAGCTTCTGATCCGCGATGACGGTTCTACAGACAGCACCATGGAAATTATCGAAGAGTATGCAAGGAATGATTCCCGAATTCAATATTATCAGGGAGTAAATATGGGTGTACGAAGCAGCTTTTTTGATCTGATGAAGCACACAGACCTCACTTCGGACTATTATGCTTTGGCTGATCAGGATGACGTATGGTTACAGGATAAGATTAAGAGAGCAGTTGGGATGATGGATAGTGATGCTGGAATTCCCGTATTATATGCCTCAGGGACTATACTTGCAGATCAGGAGTTAAAGCCAATCAAATCCCAGATACGCAGGTCTGTATTTGTACCCTGCTTCGGCAACGCACTGGTAGAAAATATATGTACCGGATGTACCTGTCTGATGAACTGGGCACTGTTGACATTGGTCAGAGATCATATACCTGATTTTACAGTAATGCATGATTGGTGGCTGTACCTTACGGCAAGTGCCTACGGAAAAGTAATATATGATATGGAATCCTATATTCTGTATCGTCAGCATGGGGATAATATCGTTGGCACGAAGGCTACCTATTATGATGAATTTAGGAAAAGATTGAAGCAATATAAGGGGAATCGCGGTAATATTCGCAGGCAAACGAAGGAATTTCTCAGATGCTATCATCCGACAGGAAGCATAAAGTTTTTGGCGGAAGAGATCATTTCATATAAGCAAAGTATTAGGATGAAGACGAAGCTGTTATTTCACAAAGATATATTTCGACAGAGAAGATTGGATAATTTGATTTTTAAAATGCTTTTAATAATCAATGAGTTGTAATATAATGAAAAACGGAGATTCTTTCTATGACAAATGTACTTTTAATTTATGAAGTGTTTATTCCCTCAGTAAAGTTATGTGCATATGATCAGTTAAATTATTTATATGAAAGAGGTAAGATATCTTTTAAACATTGCTTAGCAAAAAATGTTACTAAGACAATGTGTGAAAGGGCTGATATTGTTGTTTTTGCAAGAAGTGCTTCCGTTCTAGAAGAAAAATTAGCTATGGAGTTTAAAAAATGTGGGAAGTTGCTAATTTATTCTATGGATGATGATCTTCTAAATGTACCTGAATATATCTCATCCGGTGCATATTTTAGACTTAAAAATGTGAAAAACAGAATTTCTCATATTATGCAACTGTGTGATTTTCTTGTAACACCATCACCTTTATTGGGGCAAAAATATGGTGGTACATTTATAAGAACATTTCTTATGGAAGAGCCCTGCGTAGTTAAACCGTACAGCATTACAACTAGTAATAAAAAGGTGAAAATTGGTTTTGCAGGTTCCATTGATAGAGCAGGAGATATTAATAACTTAATCTCTGGCGCTTTGAGAGAGGTTCTTCACAGATATGGTGACAGAGTTATCATTGAATTCATGGGAGCGGAACCGGACCTTGTGAAGGAGTTTAAGTTAACACATTTTCCATATGAAAACAGTTATAAAGCATATAAAGACAAACTGGATCAATTAAATTGGGATATAGGTTTAGCACCGCTCCCAGATACCCTTTTTCATAATTGTAAACATTATAATAAATACATTGAATATAGTTCTTCAAATATTGTTGGGATATATTCCAATGTTCAGCCTTATACTAGAGTTATACGGAATAAGATCAATGGTATGCTTTGTGATAATACTGAAGAAGCATGGGTTAACGCAATATCTTGGCTGATAGAACACGATGAAGCAAGAGAAGCAATAAAGGAATATAACAATAAACTAATGTCAGATAGATACAGCATACCTGTAGTGGCAGAGCAATTATTTTGCGAATTTCAAGAGTTTACATCGTACCATGCTAAGGAATGCACCAAATTTCCATTGAGAAAAATAAAGACAATTTCCATAATTAAGAAATCATATGAATTTATATTGAAATACGGTGTAAGAAGTCCGTGGATAGCTTTAATCAAGTGTTATAATCTTCTTAGAAATAAGGGATAGAAGTATTATTAATTAAAAATCTAGTGAATAAAAGGAGAATACATAATGAAAGGTATTATTTTAGCCGGCGGTTCTGGAACAAGACTTTATCCACTTACGATGGTAACTTCTAAGCAATTGTTGCCAGTATATGATAAACCAATGGTATATTATCCTTTATCAACCTTGATGTTAGCAGGCATAAAGGATATTTTAATCATTTCAACACCGCACGATCTCCCAAATTTCAAAAAACTGCTGGGGGATGGATCAAGCATCGGAATTAGTCTCAGTTATGCAGAGCAGCCTTCCCCCGATGGCTTGGCACAAGCATTCCTGATCGGAGAGAAATTTATCAACGGGGATTCCTGTGCCATGGTTCTTGGTGATAATATCTTTTATGGCAATGGTCTGACTAAGCATCTGAAGGAGGCAGCGTCCAGAGAACACGGAGCTACTGTCTTCGGCTATTATGTAGATGACCCGGAGCGTTTCGGAATCGTTGAATTTGATGAAAACGGGAAAGCAATTTCCATCGAAGAAAAACCCAAAAATCCGAAATCAAATTATTGTGTTACAGGTTTATATTTTTATGACAACAGGGTATGCGAAAAAGCAAAACAGGTAAAGCCGTCTGCCAGGGGTGAATTGGAAATTACCGATTTAAACCGTATGTATCTGGAAGAGGGATCCCTGAATGTAGTCACCTTAGGAAGAGGCTATGCATGGCTGGATACCGGTACTATGGATGCTTTGAATGAAGCTTCTGAATTTGTTAAGGTAATCGAAAAAAGACAGGGTGTACAGATTTCTGCCATCGAGGAAATTGCATACATTAACGGATGGATCACGAAGGATAAACTGCTGGAAGCAGCGGATTTGTATGGAAAATCCTTATATGGCGCGCATCTAAGAAAGGTTGCGGAAGGAAAATTATTCTACTAAAATAGGAGTAAGGCATATGAACGTATTAAAGACGGATTTGCAGGATGTTTATATTCTGGAACCGAAGGTTTTTGGTGACAGTAGGGGCTGGTTTATGGAGAGCTGGTCAGAAAGAACCATGGAAGAGGCCGGTCTGCATTATAAATTTGTGCAGGACAATCATTCCTATTCTGAACAGAAAAATACTTTAAGGGGCTTGCACTTTCAAAAAGGGGATGCTGCCCAGGCCAAGCTTGTTCGCTGCGTCAGAGGAGCGGTAAGGGATATCGTTGTAGATATGCGGGAAGGCTCTCCAACCTATAAACAGTGGATTGCAATTGAGCTTTCGGCTGAAAATAATCGCCAGCTATTAATACCGAGAGGCTTTCTTCATGGTTTTGTCACATTGACCGATCGTGTCGAGTTCATGTATAAAGCAGATAACTTCTATAATTATGAAGCAGACAGAACGGTCCTCTGGAATGATGAAGAGCTTAAGGTGAATTGGGGAGTGGAAAACCCGACCATCTCTGATAAGGATCTGAAAGCACCAAAATTATCTGAGAGCGATATAGATTTTAAATATTTAAGTTAATGAACCATTACGTAGGAACGCTAATATACAATTGAAAGGTTAAGAAATTATGAAAATAATTGTTACCGGCGGAGCCGGCTTTATTGGAGGAAACTTCATTCATTATATGGTAGGTAAATACCCGGAGTATGATATCATTTGCCTGGATAAATTAACCTATGCAGGTAATATGGAAACTTTAGAACCTGT
Organism: Bacillota bacterium; assembly: GCA_023437365.1. Classification (GTDB taxonomy): domain Bacteria; phylum Bacillota; class Clostridia; order Lachnospirales; family Lachnospiraceae; genus Mobilitalea. The sequence goes on along the minus strand of JAEZGK010000103.1, from coordinate 48,297 downwards.
GATGGACAATAAGAATTTTAAATTTATCAAAGGTGATATTGCTGACAGAGATTTTGTTAATAGGCTTTTTGAAGAAGAAAAGCCTGATATTATAGTAAATTTTGCTGCTGAGAGTCATGTTGACCGCTCCATTACCGATCCTGGCATCTTCCTACAGACGAATATCATCGGTACAGGAGTCCTTCTCGATGCATGTAAAAAGTACGGGATCACCAGATATCATCAGGTATCGACAGATGAGGTTTATGGCGATCTGCCTTTAGACAGAGTGGATCTGTTCTTCACAGAGGAGACTCCTATTCATACCTCCAGCCCCTATTCTGCATCAAAAGCATCGGCGGATCTGCTGGTACAGGCTTATCACAGAACCTTTCAGGTACCTGCTACGATCTCAAGATGCTCAAATAATTACGGACCCTATCATTTTCCTGAAAAGTTAATTCCGTTAATGATTATCAATGCACTGAATGGCAAAGCACTTCCGGTATACGGCAAGGGTGATAATGTACGTGACTGGCTGTATGTGGAGGACCATTGCATCGCAATAGATCTGATTCTTCATAAGGGCAGGGTCGGCGAAGTATATAATATCGGCGGTCACAATGAAAGAACGAATCTTGAAGTAGTGCAGACAATCATACGTGAGCTCGGCAAGAGTGAGGAACTAATTTCCTATGTAACGGATCGTCCCGGACATGATATGAGATATGCAATCGATCCCGCGAAGATCCACGGAGAACTTGGCTGGAGTCCGACAACAACCTTTGATGAAGGCATCAAAAAGACAATCCGCTGGTACTTGGAGAATCAGTCCTGGTGGGAGAAGATCATCAATGGCGATTATCAGAACTATTATGAGAAAATGTATCAGAACAGATAGAATGACGATTAGGGGTATGATATGCTTAATAAGATTAAAAAAAATAGGTCTCAGCTGATCAGAATAGCGGTATATTTGGGCTTGTTTCCTATCTTTATGACGTTATACAGATATTTGATCGCAGTAAATTATCATCAAAAAGGAATTTACCTGTTCTCAGATGCGAATTCCAAAGCCAATGGCATGGTCTTATTGGTAGTTCCCTTTCTTTTGACCTTGATTTCCATTTTTATTTTTTATAAGTTCATTAGGCTCAGAGTAATCTATAATCTGTTTGTTGATCTGCTGATCAATCGAAAACTGATCTTGTCTCTGGCCGGTAATGATTTTAAGACAAAGTATGCGGGATCATATTTCGGTATTGTATGGGCTTTTGTTCAGCCGTTATGTACGATACTGATGTTTTGGTTCGTATTCCAGGTAGGCTTCAGGTCCAGACCGATTGAAGACATTCCTTTTATCCTATGGCTGGCTTGCGGCCTTGTGCCCTGGTTTTTCTTTTCGGATGCCTGGGGCAGTGCAACAAATGCCTTTATCGACTACAGCTATCTGGTGAAAAAGGTGGTATTCAAGATCGGAATTCTTCCGATTGTAAAAGTATTATCGTCCTTAGTCGTTCATATTGCTTTTATCACTTTTATATTCTTCATGTTTTTTGTTTATAAGATTTATCCGACTGTCTATATGCTGCAGATTTTCTATTATCTTTTCTGCATGTGCGTATTGGTGATCGGATTATCCTTTATTACCTCCTCCTTAATTGTATTCTTTAAGGATTTGGGACAAATCATGAATATCGTACTGCAATTCGGAATGTGGCTGACCCCGATCATGTGGCAGACCAGCATGATTCCGGATAAATTTGTCTGGATCTTCAAACTGAATCCGATGTACTACATTGTACAGGGTTATAGAGATTGTATGCTGACAAACATACTGTTTTATCAAAATGTGAAGCAAACCTTATATTTCTGGAGCGTTACTTTAATCATTCTTCTGATAGGCTCCGTGTTATTTACAAAATTGAAAGCTCATTTTGCCGATGTGCTATAAATCAAGAAGTAGGGAAGAATAAATATGAATGAAGTTGTGATCAGTGTAAGAAATCTTACAAAATCGTATAAAATATATGATAAGCCCCTGGATAGATTGAAGGAATCGGTGCTTCCGACAAAAAAAGTATACAGTCGGGAGTTCAATGCCTTGGATGATGTGTCCTTTGATGTAAATAAAGGGGATATCCTCGGCATCCTGGGGAAAAACGGATCAGGTAAATCAACGCTTCTCAAAATTATCACCGGTGTACTGAATCCGACTTCAGGGAGTATTGTCAAGCAAGGAAGGGTTTCCTCAATTCTTGAATTAGGTGCCGGTTTTAATATGGAATATACAGGGATTCAGAACATATTTCTGAATGGAACGATCTTAGGCTATACTGAAGCAATAATTAAGAGTAAGCTAGAGGATATCGTTTCCTTTGCCGATATCGGAGAGTTTATTCATCAGCCCGTGAAAACCTATTCCAGCGGTATGTTTGCCCGATTGGCATTTTCAGTAGCAATTAATGTAGATCCGGATATTCTCATCGTTGACGAGGCGCTTGCTGTAGGTGATCTAGACTTTCAATTGAAATGTATGGACAAGTTCAATGAATTCAGAGACCGGGGTAAGACGATACTATATGTATCCCATGATATTAACAGTATCAAGAGATACTGTAATCATTGTATCTGGCTCCGAGACGGTAAGCTTGAATGTGTAGGCGGGACAGATACGGTAACCGATAAATATCTGGACTTCCTGAAGAGAAAGGAAGCCGAAGAGAAAGCAGGAAATTACCTTGTATCCTCTGACCTTGGCGAGATCAACCATATTGAAATTCTTGATAAAAATAATCATGTGATTGAATCCATGAATTATGGGGAACAGGTTATCATAAAACTGGATTTCACGATTTATAAGAAGATAGAGAATATCGTAATAGGGATTGCGATTATGTCGATTGATAATAAATATATCTGCGGTCTGAATACCTTACTGGATAAGTATAGTGTTGATTACCAGCTTGGCAAAAACACCATATATTTAAAATACAACAATGTTAATCTGCTGGGCGGCTCTTATTACTTTGATGTGGCTATCTATGAAAGAAATGCACAGGTTCCGATCGAATACAGAGGAAGAATGAAAGAGTTCTTTGTAAATACTCCTTATGTAGGAGAAGGAATTTTTATTATGGAACACGAGTGGAGCATGAGAAATGAGGCATAGACTGTGAATAAATATGACGAACCCTTGGATTTAAATACGGAAAATTCATTATCCTTGATTGTGAATCAAATGAAGGCTAATTCTGTTGTCTTGGAATTCGGTCCAGCCATGGGCAGATTGACGAAATACCTTACTAAGGAGCAAAATTGTGAGGTATATATCGCAGAGATCGATGAAGAGGCTTATCATTATGTAATGAATTTTGCCAAAGATGGTGTATTAGGGGACGTGGAGAAGTATGAATGGCTTCGCAAGTTTTCTGATATCAGATTTGATTATATCATTTTTGCTGATGTGTTGGAGCATTTGGTTCATCCCGAGGAAGTGCTTGCTAAAGCAGCTGGATTACTGAAAAATGAGGGGTGTATTCTGGCGTCTATTCCTAATGTTGCACATAATGCGGTACTAATTGATTTGCTGAATAATAAATTTCAATACAGAAACACAGGCTTGCTGGATAATACACATCTGAGATTCTTTGCTTATGATTCACTGGAACGGTTCTTTCAAAGTGCAGGGCTTGTCATCCTCAAAGAGCAGATTGTACATCTGAATGTCGAGAAGGCAGGCTTTGATAACAGCTATGCTATGCTTCCCAAAGAGCAGGTGAACTATTTGAAGAACCGTGAATTTGCGGATGCTTATCAGTTTGTATGCACTGCTGTTAAAGAAGAATATTATCAGGCACATCGAGAAGAGCTCTGTATAGAAAAGGCAGCTTCGGAAGGATTTGATACCATGTCCGCAGTTTTGTACGTGGATACTGGAAAGGGTTTTAACGAAGATGAGAAATATCAGCAGAATTACAGAATAAAAGAGAACAACCGCTTTCTTGTTGATTTTACATTTAAGAAGTTGACTTCTGTTCGGCAGATGAGAATAGATTTAAGCTATGAACCCTGCTATCTACAGAATATAAATGTGACTTCAGACAGTGTCCTGAGCATTACCGAGTTTGGAATTCCGGGAGCTGATCGAAAATATTTTCTGAATGAACCGGCAAGCATTTATGCTGAGCATACGAATAAAGATAGCATCAGCAGAATTGAAATATCAGGAATCATCGGAATACCTACATTGAATGAGGCAGTCATGCTTCTGAAGGATAAATTACAGGATAACGCGCGCGAGAACAACCGTCTGGAACAGTTTGTCATGTCTCTGAATGATAAATTACAGGAATGTGCAAGCGAGAACAACCGTCTGGAACATGCCATACTTTATAAACAGACAGAGATTCAGAATGCAGTTGATATGTATGAGGATAAACGAAAGGTGATCGATGAGCTGAATAAAATCATTAGTGAATTAAGTAATACGGTCAGTGATATGAACAATATCATTACAGATTTACAAAGAACAAATGTTGTCTTAGCTGAAGAGATTGCAAACAAAGAACACAGATTTAGGAAGCTGATTAAAAGAGTTATACTTCGAAAATAAGGAAAAACGGGAGAAGGGTATGAGCTTAGTTAATAAGGCAAAGTTATTGTTAATCGCATTTCATAACACAGAAGAAAAGAGAAAAATACCCGTAAAGGTATGGAAAGAGCTTTCAAAAGGCGGGTTAACCAGGCTTAAGCATGCTGTTATTACTGTGAGTACAAGACAAAAAGACGATAGTATAATTGATTATGATATTTATGAATATCAGCAGAAAATCGAGCTTACTAAGGATGCTGCCAGCAAAAGTATTTTGGTAATCATCGAAATCGGTAAGCAGCAATCAGATGTGGAGAAAACTATTGAGAGCCTTCATAAGCAATCCTACGGAAATTACGGCATCATACTTGTTGCACCGGAGCAATATCCTGCTAAAGAAGATGATACAATCTTTTATTATAAAAAACATCCCGGTGAGGTCTATGACAAAATCATTCCTGTCATTAAGCAGGATTATGTTTTTGTGATTCAAGCCGGGAATTTGCTGCATCCGGACGCGCTTTTAATATTTGCCCAGAAGGTGGAGGCACAATCGGCGGCAATTGTATATTGCGATGAGTGCATCTTTGACGAGGCGGACGGACGTAGGATAAGGTATTTTATCAAACCGGATTATTCTCCGGTGTATGAACTCGGCAGCTTATATATGGAGCAGGGTGTTCTGTTCTCAGCTGCAATGATCAGGAAAATCCAAGGATTTTTGGCAGACAATCTTATCTTTTCTGCCAAAATAAATGATGCCGTATTAAAAATACTTCAAGTAGAGGAAAGTGCTCTGCATGTCAATCGAATTCTTCTGCTGAGGAACAATCTATATGAAGAAAATAATCTGTATCATAAAGCTTCTGTGATTAATAATGCAATCAATAGATTGGGGTATCATGGAAATACCTGTTTCAATCATAATTCATGCACAATTTCGTTGAAATATGATACACCAAGAGTTTCTATTGTTATTCCGACAGATGATATGCAATTAATTCAAAAATGTATCAGGTCTATACTTACGACTACAGACTATCCGACTTATGAGATTATCATAGTAACGAGCAGCAATTTATGCGATAAACTAAAGGAAGAATTTGGTGTATTTGGCAACATTACATATGTAGTACATGAGGGCACATTTAATTATTCGGGAAAATGTAACGCCGGAGCAGCTTCTGCCCGGGGAGAGATTATACTATTCCTGCAGGATTCGGCAACAGTGTCTGAGGTGAATTGGCTCAGGAAAATCATAGATTGCTTTGCTTTTGATCAGGTTGGGGCTGTATCACCGAAGATAGTAAGGGCGGACAATACGCTTCGTTATGCCGGAATGATATCCGGGGGCTATGGCTTTTATCCGATCCCATTTAACGGGGAACCCAATGATCTGAAAGAGGGAGTAAACGATCCCGCTTTTTCGAGCAGAGAGGTTACCATACTGTCAGCAACCTGCTTGGCTGTCAGAAAAGAACTCCTTGAGAAAGCCGGTGGGTGGAATGAGTCAGATACCCCGGATAAGTTCAGCAATGTTGAATTATCCTATAAAGTAAAAACACTCGGTAAGAGTTGCTTTTATTGTGCGGACTCTTTAATCCGGGTAGATCAATGCGACTGGTATGACAGCTGGTATTGTAAGGAAAGTAGCTCTGCGTATTTATATATCCTCAAGAATTATATGAATCAATTAGAGTATGACCCATATTTTACGAATGAGATGAAATATTTGATGTTAAAAAATGTTCCGACGGACGTTGCATTTTATCATGGACATAATGTGAATAAATCCGGAAAAGCTGTACTTCTGGTCAGTCATGAATTGTCATTGACAGGAGCACCGATTGCGCTTCTTTATGCTGCAAAAGCAATTCGCGAGGCCGGAAATTATACTGTTGTTGTTTCGCCGTATGACGGAAAACTTAGAGAAGAGCTAGTATCGGACGGAATAGATGTGATCATTAACAGTTCAGTTAATGGCAGCGATTTCTGGGTAAAATGGGCGATAAATTTTGATTTGATTATCGTAAGTACATTAGTTCAATATAATAATATCAATCATCTCAAGGATAAAAAGGTACCTGTGTTATGGTGGGTTCATGAGTCCGGGGAGAGCTATCGGTTAGGTGCCGATGAACTTCTTCCGGCTGAAATTGGAAAGAATATCCATGTCTATTGTGGCGGCGGATATGCCAGAGCAATGCTGAAGGAATACAGACCGGCCTATCCCGCTGAAGAACTGCTGTATTGTGTACCGGATTATGCGGATCAAGCTGGACTAGACTTTAAGTATATACTGGACAATATTGATGGGAAAGTGGTATTTTCTACCATAGGAACGATAGAAAAACGAAAGGGTCAGGATATCTTTGCGAAAGCAATTATGGCACTTCCGAAGAATTATATTGATAAATGTAGATTTTTCATTGTTGGACGTAAAATTAATGATATAATATATAGGGATTTATTACAACTGAAGGAAGCTTATCCGGAACAGGTTACACTTATCAATGAAGTATCCAGAGACGAAATAAGGGATTTATACAATCAATGTGATGCTATCGTATGTTCCTCCATAGATGATCCGATGCCTGTGTTTATGACGGAATGTCTAATGCTTTCCAAAATAGCCATATGTTCCGAAAATACAGGTACTGCATCTTTGCTGCAAGATGGTGTGGATGGTTTTATCTACAGAAATAATGATTATAAAGAGCTTATGAACAAGATGATATATGTGATTGATCATGTCAATGAATTAGACAATCTGAAGGCCGAAGGCAGAAGAACCTACGAGCGGCATTTTACCAAAGAAGCCTTTGACAGAAATATATCATCGATTATCAACAAGTTACTGAAAGAGGATAATTAATTATGGATAACTGTGTGATATTTAAGGAATTTATTATGAAGGCGAATAAGCAGGTGAAGGATGTACTGTGTCATAACTTCGCTTATGCGGAGAATAATCAATATACCTCCGGGCAGGATAATTCTTTATTTATTGTGTATCTAAAGAAAAAATATAAATGGATCAGGATATCGCACAGAATTCACGGCAGCGTGGATGGGTTAAGATTTAAGATGTATTATGCATCGACTCCTGAAAATGCTTTTTGCGAGGAACAGTCCTACGAGCTGGGTTTTATGGACGGCGAAGAGTACACTTATCTTCTGAAGCTTTCGGAGGGTGGCAGTGATGCCTTACGTTTTGACTTTGGATTTAAACCGATTGATTTTGAGGTACAAAGCTTTCAGCTGACCGAACTGAGCTTCTCTGAAATCTGCATGCGCTATCTGGGCAATCTGTCAAGTAGCCTCCGGGCCATCTTTCAATTCATTGGGAGAGATCGGGTCAGTATCAGAAGAATCTTCAGGAAGCTAAGAAGAGAAGGCTTGAAAAATGCACTAAGGAGCGCAAAAGCAGTTGCCTTGCATGCGCAAAAGGAAGCAGGCATGGATAAGACCAGTCTTCAGGTAGTTGAACCCTACCGCGTCACGATCAGGCAGGAGCTGTTACCGGAGAGAAAAAGAGTGTTGCATTTTATCGAGAACTTCTATACCGGAGGTTCCTCCAGATTGATCATAGACATCATAGAGCATTATGGACACCAGTATGATCATAAGATTTTTACGATGGCATATCGAGGGGCGGATGAATTTTTAGATGTTGATGTGACAGTGATTGATATCGAAGATAAAAAAAAGGTACTGGAGCTGATCAAGGAGTATTCCCCCGATATTATACATACTCATATCTGGGAAGGCGAATGGTACCATAAGGTATTCAATCTGTTGGAAGAGGTTTCGGGATGTAAGATGATAGAAAACATCAATACTCCGATTGAGCCGATATTAAAGAATTATATTGATAAGTATGTATTTGTAAGTCATTATGTACTGGAAAAGTTTCATGATAGTAATGATGAGAAGAGTATGGTGATCTATCCGGGGTCTAATTTCGACCTCTTCACCAGGAAGCTGGAGGGAGATTATCTGGCCGAGGATACCATCGGCATGGTCTATCGGCTGGGTTACGATAAATTAAATCAATACTCCATTGATGTATTCATCAAAACAGTGCAGAAGAGGCCTCAGACTAAAGCAATTATCGTCGGAGGTGGACCACAGTATGAATATTATGTAAATAAAGTGAAATTTGCCGGAGTTATGGATAATTTTACCTTTACGGGATACGTACCATACATGGAGCTGCCCTCCTGGTATGAGAAGTTTACTATTTTTGTTGCTCCGGTATGGAAGGAAAGCTTCGGACAAGTCTCACCCTTTGCCATGAGCATGGGGATACCGGTTGCAGGGTATGATATCGGGGCAATTAATGAGATTATTGCCAATGAAAGCTTACTGGCACCTGCGGATGATTCGGACAGGTTATCGGATATCTTGGTTGACCTGCTGAATGACTATGCAAGATGTAAGGAAATTGGACAGTTTAATCAAGGGCGTGCCTGGAGTAATTTCGGAGTAAATACTATGGTTGACGATTATGCCAATTTGTACGATGAATTGACAAGATAAAAGTATTGGAGAATATTGCATGAAAACATGTTTAGTGTTAGGGGCGGGCGGATTTATCGGAAAAAATCTGTGCAGGCAATTATGTAGAGAATATAAGGTAATCGGTTTTGATATCATCAAACCGAAGGAATTGGAAGGCATCGAGAATCTTGAATTATTAGAAGGCAATTTTATCGAGATGAAGGACTTTACCCCACTTCTGACAGGGGTGGATAAGGTTTTTCATCTTATTAGCACGACCATACCTTCAGAGGACACAGAGCACATCGACAACGAGATTATGGAAAATATCGTTCCGACGGTTCGCCTCCTGAGCGATATGACGAAGTGTGGCGTGAAGGAGATTATATTCTCCTCCTCAGGCGGAACGATTTACGGAGAGACAGGCGATCATAGGAATAAGACCACGGATCAGTTAAATCCGATCTGCAGCTATGGGGTACAGAAGAAAGTGATAGAGAGCTATCTCGAGTTCTTCGGCCTGTATCATGGCATAAATTACAAGATTGTGCGAATCTCAAACCCGTATGGCATCGGGCAGGATCCTGCGAAGCCTCAGGGAGTGATACCGATCTTTATCTATCGTTTATTCCAAAAGAAACCGATCACCATCTATGGTGACGGTAACAATCAAAGAGATTATATTTTTATGGACGACTTAATGAGTGCTCTGATGAAGGTGGCCGAGTATGACGGAGACCAACATATATTCAATATCGGTTCAGGGCAGGCACATACGTTGCATGAAATTATTGATATAATAGTAGAGAAATCCGGGATGAATTTTGCTAGAATCTCATATCAACCGATACGCAAATGTGATGTTTCGAAGACGATCATAGATATCTCGGTTACTGAGAAAGAACTGGGGTGGAGTCCGAGGGTAGGTGTAGAACAGGGGATTTCAACTGTGATTGATTATTATAGAAAACATAATATTACGATAGATTGAGATAGACGATGGTTTTAGTTCAAAATAGAAATGATGCAATATGATAAGATCTATATCATTCTTATTTCAAGTGATGATAATACAATAGAATTCTTAGTTAAAAAAGTAAAGATTGATTAAAGAATCAAAAGCACCTTATGGCACATTAATCAAAGTTATTATTAACATATTTCTGGAGGTAAATTTACTATGGATAAAATTCATAAATGGTTTTGCATAGATAAATAAAAATTCTAGGATTTGCATGGATCATATTTTTAAAAAGAACATGAAGATATATTCCATTTAAGATTATGATAAAATTAACTAATATATAATAATAAACAAGCCATTGTTATATATTGATGCAGGATGTGACAATGCTCTAGCTGGATATATAGATAAGCTATTTACCGAAGATAATACGAGTTATTAATTATGATTATTTTTGTGAATCTGCGAATTAATTATGGGTGAAAAATCCAAGTGAGCTGATATTGTATTTGGGCCATGATGTGGCTTCGATATAAGAGATTGGGTTATTAAAAATTAATGCCATGCTGTAGATAAGGAGAAATGTACTCAATGCGTAGGATAGAAAGCAAAATGACTATATTAATAAAGAATGTAATTCCTTATAATTCAAACATAGCTATGATCAGTATCATTGCTTCATTTTTGATTTCAATATCATGCTCAGTTATGTTTTATATATTATTTAAAGGGGGGATCCAATCCTACCATGATATTGTGGCGGGCAATATAACTTTCCCGGGAATGAATAAAAGTATTGATTTCTATACTTACTATACATTTATTATTATTTATTTAATCTCATTTTTTACGATTAGCTTTATTCTGAATAAAAGAGCAATTGCGGCGAACAAGTATACTGAGACGAAGCAATATAAATATTCATTTATTTATTTTGTGCCGGCTTTTTTAATGCTTTTATTTAAAATGAACATGGTACCTATTTTTAATTTATGCTTTTGCTTATACATGCTTTTTATTATCTTTGTCCTGAAGAAAGCCAATATGAAAAGCGATAATATACTTAAACTAGCTACTTCATGCTTCTATGTCTATTTATCGTCTTCCGGTGCTTTGGCATTAGCAGCATATTACTATCCGAATATTGCTGATCACGGGACAAGGTATTTTATACCATTATTGTGGGTATTATTATGTGTAGCAGGTTATGTAATATACTTGTTTGCTACTGGGAAATTAAATAAACAGGAAGATCTATTAGTTGATATTATTTCTGCGTTAACACAATTAATAATCCCTTTGTGTTTATATAGTATAATAAATACACGTTATTATTATCAAGGAACTCAGTATATTCCAGTTTATTATTCAAGGTTTAAAAAATTAGCTGTTACATTCATTCTTTTACTATGTTTCATTAATTTATTTACGGCAATCCTTACTTTCATAAAGAAGAAGAGAATCAAAAGTGTTTCGTTGAGTACAATCATTTCCTTTACAGCAGTGTGTTTTTGGAATACTGGATATAATCTGTTAATTAATACAGACCAATTTCATACAGGAGAAACAGCAATTGTATATCAGCAGATCATAGAGAAGGGTCAAAAGTGGGGAAGCGAATTTGTTTCAGTTCTTCAGGGATTAGGCTTTTTAGTTTCCGGGCTTAATAAAGTTATCTTTGGAGGAAACTATTCGACATACGTACAAACGCAAAACTTATTATTGGTAATTGTTGCAGTTTTAGTTGCAGTATTACTATACAACATTATAGAACATAAGTATCTTATCTTATTATTTGTACCTATTATGCCACTATTTTACATGAATAGGATTTTCTTAATTGCTCCGGTTTTCTTATTGTTACTAAACCCTAAAATGATAAAAAATCCTATGAGATGGACTTATTGTTATATATTGACCTGTATCATCCATGTTTGGTATCAGCCAACCTATGGCGGTGCCGTCGCTGCTTCTTTGATTCCGGTATTTATCATCATTTGGTATAAGGCATATAAAAATGACGCAATTTTTGATCTGCACAATAAGAAATTCCTTACTAAATTCATATTATTTTCACTAAGTATCATAGTAATTGGATTATGCTGTATACCATTATTATCAAATGCATTGCACTTTTTGCGAACCAATGGATTTGAAACTATGATTACAAACGGGGTAAGCATTTATCAAACAATTCATTATGATCCGACTTACCTTACGGGGCATACCTTACTTGACAGGATGATTGAGATATTATTTAAATATGGTTCAGGCTTAGCTTCACTAATCATTATGTTATATATGTTTGTGAGATATGTAATAAAGCAAAAAGATACAATTAAACTAATTCAGGGTATCATGCTAACGGTTTCTGCAATGATTGCTTATCTATTGATGTTACCGTCAATTCTGACTCGTATCGATCCCGGTATATCCAGAATTGGGGGTACAGGCTTCACCTTTTTTGGTTTCTTAGTATTAGTATTATTATATTTATATAGACAAGAGATTGAGGTTAAGTCGTTTGCTTTCATTGTATGCAGCCTATCCTTATCTGTAGGCTTATATGTGACATATCCGCCATATTTTCAAATTCATCAAAAAGCCAATAGTATAGTTACTATTCCGGACGATGCTATTTATGCGAAGCCGGAGGAAACCGGCTTGGAGAAGCTGGGATATGCGTTTGTTCAAAACGAACAGTATTTGCATGAAGCTATGGTTATTAATGAGATGTGTAAATACCTTTTATCTTATCATCAGACATATTATGATTTTACGGATAAGAGTATTTATTATCTTCTGACAGACAGAAAAGTACCGGGATTATATGTTTCTTCCATGGTAGCTGCAAATGAATTATTACAGACTGAATCTATAGAAAGACTAAAGGAAAATGATGTACCTATCGTTTATATTAATAATCCATTACGATATATTGGAGTAAGTGAATCATTACGTAGTTATAGAATATATCGTTATTTTCTGGAACAAGATTATAAATATGTAAAGTATAAAGGATGTAGTTTTTTAGTTAGAAATGATATTGATATATCACCTATTGAAAATAACATTGAGATTTTTGATATGAAAAATCAGATAGGGATCAATGACAATCTTATTGATGAAGCCGTATATAATAACACATTATTAGAAGAGTTAAATTTAAATAATATAACTGCTTCAAACAGTATAAACCTGACTAATAACGGTATGATAGTAACGGGTGAGGACCCTTACCTGATATTTAACTCGTTAAGTCAGACGGATTTTAGTAATATACAATTAGTTGAATTAAACTTGCAGGATGAATTAACTTTAACAGGTATGTCAGGACAACTGTTTGTTCAAACAGAAAAGGTTAATCACAATGAGACTAATACAATTCATTTCGAGATTAAATCAAACAGAGTATTAATTCCACTGTACAACCTTGAGCAATTTAACCTTGATTCGAAATTGGTTAATTTAAGACTGGATTTTGATAATGTTACTGATGGGACAAATGTAGCTGTTAAGAGCATAAAATTATATAGTTTAAATAATGAGCAAATAACAAAATTAACTCAGCAATATAATGAAGTTGCGAGTAAAATTTCAGATAACCGAATGGATAATGTATTTCATCAAACGGAACTTGCTAAATTACCGAGTCAATGGGGAGCAAATTTTAGTAGAATGAACTTCCGCTTCAGTTCTAGTCAAACAGCATTTATTGAGAATAGTTATGTTAAAGTCATAGACAAAGCGGTAAGCTTACATATTGGCATGAGGCAAGCATTATTAGGAAGTGAATGCGAATTTTTACGTATTAATGTAGAGTATGGTGATGATAAACCAAGAAATGCCACTGTAATAGTAAAGGGCATTGATAAGAATGGTAATGAATTAAATGAGGAGTTTCATTTTATTGCAAATACAGGGAATATATTGATACCTATTGCATCCTCTCCTAACTGTCTTCAAGCAAAAGAAATAAGCAGTTTCGATTTAATTTTTAATCAAGATATTGAACCGTATGATGTCAATGTTAAGGAAGCCGAAATATATAGATTGGTAAGGTAAAATATTATTTCATTTCATAATTAAGGGGGATATTATGAATTCATTATATTCATTAAGGTTTTTTGCTGCAGCTTTGGTTTATCTGCATCATTTGTATTATCCATATGGATTTGGAGCTATTTGTGTAACATTTTTCTTTGTTATGTCGGGTTTTACAATGGCATACAGCCTTGACAAACGTGAATTTGCTATTAACAAAAATTCCCTTTTGAAGTTCTATTTGAATAAAATTATTAAAATATATCCATTATATGTTTTAACATTTTTTGCAAGCATTCCTATAATGAATTTTTTAAAAGCTAAGTTCAATTTATTTAACGTTGTGATTAATTTATCAATGCTTCAGAGCTATTATCCAAATAAGAGTGAAGTTTTTCTTTTTAATGGATTGTCTTGGTTTGCTGCGGATATCGTATTCTTCTATTTGGTTACACCGTTTATATATGTATTAATAAAAAAGATACAAAATAATCGAAAAATATTATTTCTATTATTGTTATTTATTTTTTTATTTGCATTTTTTGTATCTTATCAATTCAGCTGGAAAGTAGAAGCATATTCGATAGGCTGGTGGTTTATTTATATATCACCCTTTTTTAGAATAGTTGACTATTTAGTAGGTTTCATATGTGGAATAATATTTATTAATATAAAACTTAAGACAAAGAAACTTAGTTTTATATATTCATTATTTGAAATCTTAGCTATATTGTTTTTGATTATATCATATAAATCTAAGTTCCTTTTAATTGATTCATTACGGTATGGAGTTTTTTATTTGCCATCCTTGGCATTACTAATTTTTATATTTGCTTTTGGAAGAGGAATAATATCTAAAGCAATTTCCAATAAATTATTTGTTTATTTAGGAAAATTAAGTTTTGTGACTTATATGGTACATCAAATAATAATTTATTATACAAGCATGTATCTGGGAAATACAATGTTTTACAGTGAAAACATGTCATTAAATAATTATCTAGCACAAGTATTTTTGTTTTTCATCATCCTTTGTATTGGTGATGTAATTAATAGGTACTTTGTCCCTTTTATTAATAATAATATTACAAAAGGAAAAAAATATGAGTATAAAAATTAATACAGATAAGTTTAAAAATAGATTAATGAAATATATACCAGAAAGTACAAAAGTTGGATTAATTAGCATAAGCTTATCAATGGTTACGGCTTTAATTACTTCTGCATTAGTCTATTATTTATCTCATGACAAGAAACAAGTATTTTACGATATCGTTGTTGATTATATGGGGTATTTTGACGATAATAAATATTGCGATTTTTATGCTTATTATACTTTTATGATTGTATATGTAATCTCTTTCTTTATTATTAGTAGAATTGCGAATATTAAATATGCAGATATAATCAATAAACATGATAAAATAAAAGTATTTCATATATTAATAGCCTTACTACCTAATATAGGGCTTTGGTTATTACATAAGGGATGGATACATGGGATACCATTACATATGTTGATTTTTATTGCTTTTTATATCATTCATGGTCTGGTATTATTCCATTTGAAAATTACTCATGAAAACGTATTAAAATTATTATTATCTTTTTTCTATATATATTTATCTCTTTCTGGCATTTTTGCTTTGCTTACTTATTTATCGCCAAACTTAGCAGATGATTTAAAAAGTTATTTTAGCTATTTATTATTTATACTATATGCTTGTGTTGATTTAGTAATATATATAACAATAAAAAAACATCGTAAAAATATTGAGTTAGCGGCTGATATTTTGATATATATTACTCAATTAATAATTCCATTAGTGTTATTTTGTATTATTAACACTAGATATATATATAAAGGTAATCATATAGATCCGATAAACCATAACAAATTCAAATTAATAATTATTATCTTTTCTATTTTATTAATTATTAGTCATAACGTACATAGTTTTAATTGGTTAAAGACCAAAGAATGTATTTGTAATGTAAGTATTAGTACTATAATTTCATATGCTGCAGTTCTCTTATGGAATGGAAGCTATAATCTATTAATTATAACGGATCCAGCGCATACAGGAGAAGTAGAAGTTGTATATAACCAAATAATTAATATGGGGCAAAAATGGAATACTGAATTTGTTTCAATGCTGCAAGGGTTAGGTTTTGTTCTATCTGCTCTTAATCAACTGGTTTTTGGAGGAACTTTTGCAACCTTTGTACATAATCAAAACTTATTACTTTTAATAATCGTGACATTAGTTGCGATAGCTTTTTACTCTGTTTTTGATAAACAACATCGATGGCTTTTAATTTTTTTCATGCCGGTAGTACCTCTGTTTTTACTGAATAGAGCTTATTTAGTGGGATTAGTGTTTGTTTTTTTAGTAAATCCAAAGATTATTATGAATCCAATAAAATGGACATATTGTTATATCTTAACTTGTATTATTCATGTTTGGTATCAACCTACCTATGGAGGGGCTGTAGCAGCTTCCTTATTCCCGGTATTATTATTACTCTGGTACAATGCTTTTAAAAGAAAAGAGTTATTTATTAATAAGATTCATAAAAATAAATTAATTATATTTTTCATTAGTATAATCGTGATAGGTATATGCTGTATTCCATTGCTTTTACAAGCGCTTCATTTTTTAAAAGTAAATGGATATGAAACAATTAATGGCAATGGTATTACGTTAAAACAATCAATTCAATATGGAATAAATACATTAACTAACAATAAAATCATTGATACCTTAATTTACATTATGTATAAGTTTGGAAGTGGACTATTTGCGTGTGCAATTATGCTCTATATGTTCGTAAGGTATGTATTAAAAGATGCAGAATTTACCAGAAAAATTCAAGGAGTTGTGTTAACTGTATCAGCAGTTATTTCATTTGTTCTATTATTACCTGCCAGTTTTACTAGAATTGATACGGGGGTATATGGAGTATCACGAATTGGTGCTATTTCTTTCATATACTTAAGTTGTCTTCTGGTATTATTATTCTATTTTTATCGTAATAAAATAGAAAATAAGCCGATTGCGATTATTGTATGTGGCTTGCTGATTAGTGCAGGCTTTTACGTGTCTACACCTGACTACTTTGGAGTACACGATAAAGTTAATAGCGTCGTTCAGATTCCTGATTCAGCAAAATATGTGACTCCGGATGAGACGGGGTTAGATAAATTAGGATATGCCTTTGTTGATAATGAAGAATACTTACAGGAAGCTGTTATAATAAACGAAATTTGTAACGCTTTATTAAGTAACAACCAAACATATTTTGATTTTACCGATAAAAGTATTTATTATAACTATGCAAACAAAAAGGTACCGGGATTGTACGTAGCTGAGACAACATTAAAAAGCTATTACACCCAATCGGAAGCCATAAAACAGCTTCAAAAAAATGATATTCCTATCATCTTTATAAATAAGCCTATGACAATGCTTCCCTCCATAAGCGCATATAGAATATACCGTTACTTTATGCAACAAGATTATAGGTTTATTAACTATAAAGGAGTTGATTTCCTTGTCAGAAATGATATTGATTTAACACCTATACAAAATGATATTGACATAAATAGCATTGAAAAAACACTTGATACTACCCAAATTGATGAAAAATTATATAATTCAACATTGCTTGATAGTCTAGACTATAAAGCAGATTCTTTTATTAATAATATAGAAATAAAAAATGATTCGCTTTATACATGCGGAACAGATCCTTTTGTAGTTTTAAAATTGAATCAAAATGTTAATATGGAAGATGTGGATTTAATCGAGATAAACTATGTAAATAAGCCAGTGGCCAATATGAAAGGCCAGTTATTTATTCAAACAGAAACGATTGAGCATAATCAAGAAAATTCAGTTCAATTTAGTGTGGAATCAAATAAGGTCACAATACCAGTATATATTTTAAAGCAATTTTCTGTAGATGGTAAATTGCTCAATTTGAGATTGGATTTTGATGATATCGGCATAGGTACAGATGTGACGATAAAATCAATCAATTTATATCATCTTAGTAAAGAACAAAAAGAAGAGTTGGAAAATCATTCCAGGGCAAATTATGATCTTGATAATCGACTAGATGATGCTTTTCATAGACCTAATTTAGAACATCTTGCTCATGAATGGGGTGAGAGTTTTAATTATATGAGAAATAGATTTAAAGAAACAGAATCAATGGTATTTAAAGATACACAAGTGCAGGTTTCAGATACACCAGTTAGTCTGCATATTGATATAGAACGACCATTGTTAGGAAGTAAAGGTGAATTTCTACGTATTAAATTAAATTATAATGACGAAAAAAAGAGATTGGCAACAGTGATCGTTAAAGGCATTGATAAGAAGGGAAGAACATTAAACGAGGAATTTAATTTTATTACAGTAAGTGATAATATGTTAATTCCAATAGCTTCATCTCCGAATTGTTATCAGGCACAAGAACTTACGGGATTAGATATAGTGCTCTATCAAGATGTAGCCCCTTATAATGTGGAAATTGATGAAGCGGCATTATACCAATTAATCCAGTAGCTTTATAAGAATAATTGTTTTACTTTTGTAGTTATAATAGATATAATGTAGTATAATTATTAACGAGTGAGGTTACAAATGAATAAAATTAACAAAAAAATAATGATTGGTATACTATTGATGATATTCTCTTCCGTTTGCACCTGTGTAGGGCAGTTGATGTGGAAAGAGGCTTCCATTAGTGAAGAGAAAATCATATTTTATGTGCTTGGATTTGGTTTGTACGGTATTGGTGCAGTGGTTATGATGATTGCCTTTCGCTTTGGTGAGTTATCTGTTCTGCATCCTATGCTAAGCATTGGTTTTGTCCTTTCTATTATATTAGGAGCGGTGTTTCTCGAGGAGCAGGTTTCGATAGAAAAGCTGATCGGTATAGGCATCATTATACTGGGAATGGTGTTTTTAGGACGTTCAGCTAAAGGAGAAGCAAAACAATGACGATAATACTAAAGATATTAATTATTTTTATCATGACCGTATCGGGCACTTTTGGCGCACTTTTTTTTAAAAAGGGCATAGCTAAGATGAGGGGTATCAATATATTTTCGCTAATTCTTGTCCCGGAGGTGTATCTTGGTGTTGCGTTTTATTTGATAGGTGCGGTTACCAATATAATATTATTGAGATATATCTCCTATACTGTTTTATATCCGATGACATCCTTAACCTACATATGGACAATGGTGATATCCTTCTTAGTATTAAAAGAAAAAATTAACCGTGATAAAGTAATTGCAGTATTATGCATTATCATGGGTGTTATAGTTTTAGGTTTTAGCAAATAATATTAATGTTATGGAGGAATATGGAATGACGGTTGCATTATGCTTAGTTACTTGGAATGAGATAGACGGGTGTAAACATGATATTCCGCTGATTGATAAGAGCAAGTTTGACCAGATTTATTGCATTGATGGCGGAAGTAAGGATGGAACAGTAGAATATCTTGAAGAAAACGGTATTACTGTCTACAAGCAGCAGAAGAGAGGAATTAATCAGGCATGTTTGGAAGGAGTATCCTATTGCACATGCGATGCATTTGTATTTTATCATCCTAAGGGAACCATTCCTGTAGAAGATACTTATAAGTTTAGGGCCTTTTATGAGCAAGGATATGAGTTCGTTGTCGGAAGCAGAATGATGAAGGGAGCTCATAATGAAGAAGATGATAAGTTGATCAAACCCAGAAAGTGGTTTGTATTAGGTCTGGGCTTATTATCGGCGATCCTTTTTAAGCGTGAAGGTAATTTCGTCTGGGATGTATTACATGGTTTTAGAGGTATGACAATGGAGAGCTTTAAGCGTCTTAAAATATCTGATTATGATAAGTCAATCGATATTGAGATGGTCAATCGTTCCTATAAATTTAAAACGAAGAGAATTGAATTTCCTACGACAGAAAGTGCGCGCATCGGTGGGGAGACCCACTTTAAGGCACTGTCTACCGGATGGCAGGTTTTAAAATATATGTGGTGGGAATTAAGAAGAAAAGACTGATCTAATTAGGAAGAAGAGGGGAAGATAGAATGATGAGAAAAGATGGAAAAATCTATGTGGCTGGACATGCTGGATTAGTAGGTTCAGCTATTATCAGGCAATTAAATAAGGAAGGTTTTTATAATATTGTTACAAGATCGCATGATCAGCTGGATTTAACCAGACAAAAAGAGGTCGAGGAGTTCTTTCAAGAGGAAAAGCCGGATTATGTTTTTTTAGCAGCAGCTAAGGTAGGCGGAATCAACGCAAATAATACATATCCTGCAGAATTTATTTATATTAATTTAGCGATTGAAACGAACGTAATTCATAGTGCTTATAAAACGAATGTTGAGAAGCTGATGTTTTTAGGAAGCGGTTGTATTTATCCAAGAATTGTACCCCAGCCCATTAAAGAAGAGTATCTATTAACTGCACCGCTGGAAAAAACGAATGAAGCATATGCGTTGGCAAAGATTTCCGGTCTTAAGATGTGTGAATTTTATAATAAACAGTATGATACAGACTATATTTCCGTAATGCCATGTAATCTATACGGCCCTGGAGATAATTATCATCCCCAGAATTCACATGTAGTGCCTGCCTTAATTCGCAAATTCCATGAAGCTAAGGTCAGCGGATCAGATCAGGTTACCTTATGGGGAACAGGTAGTGCCATGAGAGAATTTATGCATATTGATGATATAGGCAGAGCTTGTGTCTTCTTGATGGAAAACTATTCAGGCAACGAATGTATTAATATCGGATTTGGTGATGACATAACCATTAAGGATTTAGCTGCTATCATCGCTGAGGTGGTCGAATATAAGGGTGAAATTGTATACGATGCCAGTATGCCCGACGGAACACCCAGAAAATTATTGGATTCTTCCAGGCTGTTTGCTTTGGGATGGAGACCTTCTATTGACTTAAAAAATGGTTTGATTGATACCTACAAAGATTATTTGGAAAATCATGACAAATACAGAAAATAGATAGGAGCATGCTAATGAAGGTTGTTATTATGGCCGGGGGCAAGGGTACAAGAATTGCATCAGTAGCAAGTGATATCCCAAAACCTATGATTCCCATATGTGGTAAGCCAATACTTGAGCATCAAATAATGTGTTTAAAGGATCAGGGGTTTCAAGATTTTATTATAGCCGTTGGACATCTTGGACATATGATTGAAGATTACTTTATGGATGGACATGCCCTGGGGGTAAATATTACTTATATAAAAGAAGATATACCTCTAGGTACCTGTGGATCCTTATTCTATTTAAAAGATGATATAAAGGAAGATTTTCTTCTAATCAATGGCGATATCATTTTTGATGTTGATATAAAAAGATTTGTCGATTATCATAAAGATAAGAATGCATGGGTTACACTTTTCACCCATCCTAATAATCATCCTTACGACAGCGCTGTGATCAGAGCAGATGAGAATGGAAGGGTAGCAGAATGGCTTCATAAGGAAGATACCCGCCTATACTATAAGAACCGGGTGAATGCGGGATTACATATGATATCCCCTAAAATATTTACTTTATTTGAGGAGTTAAGAAAAACTGACCTGGATAGAGACATATTAAAACCCATGATAGCAACCGGAAATTTATTTGCATATGATTCTCCGGAATATGTAAAGGATATGGGAACTCCTGATCGTTATCATATGGTATCGGAAGACATTGCTATGGGACATGTGAGGAAAAAGAATCTTTGCAATAAACAAAAGGCTATTTTTCTTGACCGTGATGGAACAATAAATGAATACAAAGGGTTTATATCTAATACGGATGACTTTGAGTTAATAGATGGTGTTGCAGAGGCTATTTCATTGATCAACAAAGAGGGCTACTTGGTTATTGTAGTTACGAACCAGCCGGTAATTGCACGAGGAGAATGCTCTTTTGACACCTTGCAGGAAATGCATAATAAGATGGAGACCTTACTTGGTGAAAAGGGCGCATATATTGATGATATTTTTTACTGTCCTCATCATCCGGATAAAGGCTTTGAGGGAGAGCGACCTGAATATAAGGTGCAATGCGAGTGCAGAAAGCCAAAACCGGGAATGTTAATCGAGGCTGCTAAGAAATATAATATCGATTTAGCAAATTCCTATATGGTTGGAGACAGTAAGAGTGATGTCGATGCCGGTAATGCCGCCGGATGTATTACAGTTTTTCTGGGCATGGAAGACGACAAGGAGAAAGTGAAAAATACATTAACATATCAAAATTTATTGGAATTTTCATATGATTTATTTTCACATAAGGAGAATTAATATGATAATTACTCAAACACCATTTAGAATGTCCTTCTTTGGCGGAGGAACGGATTACCCCGGTTTTTACGAGGAACACGGAGGAAGTGTAATATCAACAACATTTGATAAATATTGTTATGTCACTGTAAGACATTTACCGCGCTTCTTTGATTACTCAAATCAGATTACATATGCTAAAATTGAAAGAACGAATTCTGTTGATGAAATAGAGCATCCAGCAGTTCGCGAGGCAATGAAGTATCTGGATATGCACGAATTAAGAATAGTTTATGAGGCTGATTTGCCTGCACGATCCGGTATCGGAAGCAGCAGCTCTTTTGCTGTAGGTATGTTAAGTGCATTTCATGCTTTAAAGGGGCAGTATATTGATAAATCAACCTTGGCAAAGGAAGCAATCTACTTAGAGAGAACATTATGCCAGGAGAGTGGTGGAGTTCAAGATCAGATCGCAGCTTCCTATGGAGGCTTTAATCGAATTAACTTCAGCTCTGAGGGCTTTATAGTAAAACCGATTATCATGTCACAAGCCAGAAAAACCTTATTAAATGATAATCTATTGTTGTTTTTTACAGGCTTCTCCCGTACCTCCAGCGAAATAGCTAAAAAGCAGGAGGATGCCACTCATGATAAAATAAAAGAATTAAAAGAGATTCAATCATTGGTTGATGAGGCTGAAAAGGTATTAGCATCCAAATGTAATATCAATGAATTTGGGCGTTTACTTGATTATACCTGGAAGATAAAGCGTGCAATAACGAAGCAAATATCGAATGATTCCATTGATGCCATATATGATAAGGCGTTAAAAGCCGGAGCGCTCGGTGGAAAGCTTTTAGGAGCCGGCGGTGGTGGCTTTATTCTTTTTTATGTTGAAAAGGATAAACAATGCAACGTGATCAATGCATTAAGCGATATGTTACACGTACCCTTTGAATTTGAGAACTATGGTAATAGAATATTATATTTTAAGCCTGAAGAATATATCAATAACCAAAAGGTGGATTTATTTAAAGATATTAGAGAGCAGAAAAATCAAATGGAGGTATCTGTATGAGTAAAAAAGCATTAATAACAGGAATGACAGGAATGGTAGGCTCCCATTTGGCTGACTATTTGCTTGAGAATACAGACTGGGAAATTCATGGTTTGCAGAGATGGAGAAGCCCGCTGGATAATATTTCGCACTTAATGGATCGAATTAATAATAAAGACCGTGTATTTGTTCATTATGGGGATTTAAATGATCAGGGTTCTTTGATGTTAGTTTTGGAAAAAGTCAGACCGGATTATATCTTCCATTTAGCAGCGCAGAGTTATCCGCTTACCAGCTTTACAGCTCCGATTGATACACTGAATACTAATATTTTAGGAACCTGCAGGTTACTGGAAAGTATTCACATTCTGGGATTAGATCCTATCATACATGTTTGTGCTTCTTCGGAGGTATTTGGACGTGTACCCAAGGAAAAGCTCCCAATTAATGAAGAATGTACTTTCCATCCGGCATCTCCGTATGCGATTTCGAAGGTTGGAACTGATCTTGTCGGACGGTATTATGCGGAAGCATATAATATGACAGTTATGACAACAAGAATGTTTACTCATACAGGACCTCGGCGAGGAGATGTATTTGCAGAATCAACCTTTGCGAAACAAATTGCACTAATCGAGGCGGGGATTATTCCGCCAATCGTTAAAACCGGTAATCTGGACTCCCTAAGAACCTGGGCAGATGTTCGCGACGCAGTAAAGGCTTATTATATGCTTGTGACTGTCAATCCGACAAAGGGAGCTTATTATAATATTGGTGGTTCCTTTACATGCACAGTAGGAGACATGCTTAAAAAACTAATCAGCTTATCTACCGCAGAGAATATCAAAGTAGAGACAGATCCGGTTCGACTTAGACCGATTGATGCAGATCTGCAGGTACCTGATACGACTAAATTTAAACAGCATACCGGTTGGCAGCCTGAATATACCTTTGACCAGACGATGGAAGATTTACTAAATTATTGGCGTAATAAAATTAAAATGGGTGGTTCCTACCTGGATAGATAAAAACTTTGAGCAGGGATGGGAGATATTATGAAAAATACTACGAAGGACATAATTGCTGATTATATTACCAGATATCCGTTTTTAGAAGCTATGGAAGGCGAAATTGTAGCGGCATTTGATACGATATACAGCAGTTTCACAACCGGTGGAAAACTCCTGATCTGTGGAAATGGCGGAAGCGCAGCTGACTCTGATCATATCGTAGGCGAGCTTATGAAAGGTTTTATTATGCCAAGACATCTATCTGAGGATGAAATTAATAAATATGCGCAATTTGGCGAGGAAGGAATTGCACTTGCAAAGTCTTTGCAGGGAGCATTTCCGGCAATCAATCTGGGAGCTCATACAGCATTAATCACTGCGATCATTAATGATATTGGAGCTGATAATATATATGCCCAACAGGTTTTAGGCTATGGGACTGTGAATGATGTTTTTTTGGGTATTAGTACTTCAGGTAATTCAAAAAATGTATTGAATGCAGGGATAGTAGCAAAGGCTTTAGGAATAAAGACGGTAGCATTAACCGGAAAAAACGGTGGTAGGATGAATGATCTTTTTGATGTCATTATTCGTGTCCCATCCGGTATCACGGATGAGATTCAAAATATGCACAATGCCGTCTATCATCTTCTTTGTGCTATTTTAGAATGTGAACGATGGGGGTAATATTTATGAAATATGCTATTTTAGGTGCAGGAGTATCAGGACTTACTGCCGGAAGATTATTACAGGATAAAGGTCATGATGTAACCATCTATGAAAGATGCAGCCAACCCGGTGGTTTGGCTAAATCCCGAATTACAAACGGGTATGTATATGATCCGCATGGTGGACATATTTTTAATTCAAGACATGAGAAAATAGTGGAATGGATGTTTTCACTGCTTCCGAAGGATCAATGGCAGTATTCTGTTCGTAATGCGAAGATTTATTTTAACGGTCAATATATTTCTTATCCATTTGAATTATCTCTATGTGAACTTAACATAGAGGATGCGGTGGATTGTGTTCATGATTTTATCTTATCTAAGGAAGGCCCTGAACCTGATAATTTCAGAGATTGGATCGTTTGGAATTTTGGAGAAGCAATCGCAAATTATTATATGCTTCCATATAATGAGAAGATATGGGCTTATCCATTGGAGCAGATGGAAACTCAATGGATGCAGGGAAAGATGCCTTTGCCAACGAAAAAGGAAATGATCCGTTCTATGCTCCTGAAAAATCCCAGCGAGCGTAAAATGCCTCATTCCACTTTCTATTATCCGATAGAAGGAGGAATTCAGACGATGGTGAATGCAATCGCTGAAGGACTTCATATTAAGTATAATAATCCTGTTAATCTGGTAAAGAAAGAAAATGATCAGTGGATCGTGAACGAGGATTCGGGTTACGATAGAGTAATTTCGACGATACCTTTACCATTACTGCCAAAGGCTATGGAGCTTCCGGCTAACATAGCAGAGTCGATTGCTGATTTAAAATATAATAGCCTGACAACAATACTTTTTGATTGTCCACCAACCGATATTTCATGGTTATACATTCCTTCTCATCAATATCGCGCCCACCGCATTGGATACCAAAGCTCATTGTCATCAAAAGCATGTCCGGTCGAAGGTAGGGGAAGTGCATCCTTTGAAATTATCGGTCATCAATTCGAAGTGAATGAATCGCTTATACAGTCTAATACGATACCTGAGGAATTAGGCTTCAGAGGAATTATTGATACAGAGTTTACTGACTTTGCGTATGTGATTCATGATAAAAACTACCGGAAGAACAGAACAGAAATTTTATCCTATTTTGATCAGGTAGAAGGTTTTGAACTTCTGGGAAGATGGGGCCGTTGGAATTATAATAACATGGATTTATGCATGCATGATGCATTTCAATTGGTTGAAGAGATGGAGAACAGATGATGATAAGGATACTAAAACCGGATTTTGAATTTGCTGATGACAGAGGAAATCTAACACAGCTGGTTCATAATGGCTTTCACCAGATCAATGTAATAGAGTCGAAGCCAGAAGTAAGGCGCGGTGGCCATTACCATAAGAAAAATAAGGAAGCATTCTTTATTGTTGAAGGTGATCTTGAATTAACGGTAAGTAAAGATAATCAGGAAGAAAAATATAATTTTTCTAAAGGTGATATGTTTTTAATTAACGAGTTTGTATATCATGATTTTTATTTTATTTCTCATACAATTTTAGTAAGTATGTATGATCATGGCGTGGAACTGGAATCCGGTGAGAAGGATATCTTTAGCTCGTAGTAGAGTTATAAATTATGTATAAGTGTGCTTCATGTTACGAAATGTTCTAAAAATGTGATAAGGCTTGTGAAAGCTAGGATATTGCAATTGTAAACCATGTGTAAGGACCATACGGAAACTGCCGTAACTAGGTAGTATAGTTTAATACAAGTGGTTTACAATTTCTTTTATTCATAAATGTCGAATAAAGTAAATTACAGTAGATGTTTAAATTATTTTGAAATATTATTTGTTAAACTATGGTTTTATGAAAGGATTGATACTATGCAGAAGATTTATGACTTTTTATTAATATCCTCAACGATTGATATTATGAGTGTAATTGTTAATTTAATATTAGCCGGAGTCGTCTCACAATTAATTTATGTGGTATTTGTTAAATTTGGTAATACATTTTCGAATAGAAAACAATTCGGTAAGCTCTTTTTTTTGATTACTGTCTGTACAACATTGATAATATCTGTTATTCAATCTTCCTTGGCACTTTCCTTAGGTTTAGTAGGCGCTTTGTCTATCGTACGTTTTAGGACAGCTTTAAAAGAGCCTGAAGAACTGGCATATCTATTCTTGTGTATTGCAGTGGGATTAGGATTTGGTGCTAATTTAAGAGGATTAACATTAATCGGAGGATTGATAATTCTTCTTGTTCTTGTTATCAAAGGCCTCCTCAATAGAAACAATCTTAATCAGGATACCTTTAATTTTAGTGTGATTTCCTCGGCATTAAGTATAGATCAAATACTCAAAACAATAAATAAGCATACAAATTCCGCATCCTTAAGAAGAGTTGATCATGAAGGCAGTGTTGTGAATGCTCAGCTGATCGTAGAATTCTCTTCTGTACAAAAGCTACAAGATGCAATCGATGAGTTAAAAAAGAACGATACCGGCATTGTAACTAGTTTTATATCTAATAGTACCTTTATGTAATATGGGGGTTAATAAATGAATTTTGCATTGCGGAAATGGCTTAATTTCATTGGTGTTTTGATCGTGATTGGATTGATAACTTATGCTTTCTATTTATCAATCATTGAGTCTAATTATGGAAAAGAGGGCTATCAAATACAACAGCTTTCAGATGCATATAATCAAACCAATATAATTGATTGGCCGAATCAAAAGGGTCATATATTTGTGATGGATAAGAAATCCACCGATCAGTATTTAAGATTATGTCTTAGTCCAAACGATACCTATCAAATAGAGTTTTTAAATGGCCAAAAGTCGAATAGTATCGTTATAAACAGCGGCAAATGGGCTGATATTACTGATTCAGAAGGATATAAGCCAATATTACATTTGATACCGGATTATATTGCTTCCAAAGGCTATGATAAAATTATTATAACACCAATCAATGGTGATGGAGAGTATGGCTATTCTGATTTACTTACTATAACTGCCGAAGCTGCAGATCAATATCGTGACGGGAATGTGATTGATTTTGAAATCAAACAACTTGAAGTAAATATTGATGAAGATGATTATGCCAAGCTTGAGAAGAAAAGAGAAGAAGCAATAGATCTGGGTATTCTTTTTACCGATGATTCTGACTGCTTTTCTGCTGATGTGAAATCCGGCGGTATGAAATATAAGGCAGAGCTTCGTTTAAAAGGTGATTTGACAGATCATTTACAGGGAGATCAATGCTCTTTTCGAATTGAACTAAAGGGAGATTATTGCATCAATGGGCTTCAGAAGTTTTCAATTCAGCCTATCGAAACTCGAAATGGAATATGGGAATACTTGATCTATGAAATGTATCGTGAGCAGGGTGGAGTAGCACTTCGTTACGACTTTACTGATGTGTTTGTGAATGGGGTATACAAAGGAGTTTATGCGTTAGAAGAATCGATGGAAAAGCGTGTAATTGAGAATTCATTAAAGCGGGAAGGCCCTATTGTCAAGATTTCTGAGGATTTGTATTGGGAAAGAAGAGCGTATTTTGACGGTGATACGAGGACCACTGATTTACTTACAGATAATATAGGGATTTTCTCGGAAAAGAAAAGTTTAGCATCTTCTACTCTTTCAGGATATGCAGCATATGCAATTACTGCGATGAACAAAGTCTTCGATGGAGAAGCAAAGATGGAAGATGTATTTGACGTAGATTTATATACTCGGTTGAATGCAATAAGAGATTTGTTTGGCGCATGGCATGGAAGAGCCTGGAACAATTCCAGATATTATTATAATCCGGTAACCGGATTACTTGAACCGATACCGTATGATGAATTGGCTTTCGAATACACTCGTTTTTCCATAAATTATGACTTCTTAAATGATGTCAAACTGTATACTGAGACTGATTGCAACGAAGTATATAAAAAATACCTATTATATTATTCTGATGAATTTCCCTACTTTATTGAAAGATATCAAGATCAGATTAACCGTTTTGAAACTATTATAAAGCGAGATTCAGAGGATTATGACTTGGATTTAGACTGGGTTTATAATAGAAGGTATCAGATCAATGAGTTATTAAATGTGCAAGACCCGGTAGTTCAAGTTACCTTTAATAAAGCAGATAACAGCTATCAATTTAAAATAGTGAACAATAATTGGATAAATGTTACAATTGAGGGAATCAATCAAGGTGATACTTCTATTATTCAGTTATTTAATGAAAAATTTCCGATTGTTCTGAAGAGTGCAAAGGAGTGGGATGTGAATGAGTGTTCTTTTAGTATCCCGGGAGAAGCAATAGATAATTTCAATAATTTATCATTGATATACGATACCAGATTGACGCCACAAAAATCTATTTCAATACAATAAGTTCTTATGATTAGGAGCAGAACTCAATGAATAAAGCAAATTTAGCTAAAGCAATTGTTGAAAAAACAAAACCATTGAGAAAGCGGCTTTATGTTTGGCAGATTATCGTAATTTTCATAATATGCGTAATAGCAACGATATTTCTCGTAAAGGTTATAGACAAGAAAGCAGAGGCAGATAAATACTTACAGACAGATATTACGAATTTGAGTAAATATGACCCCAATATGATACATAAGGTTTACGTTCCGTTAGCACAGAAGGGTGGCATCAGTGTAACACTTGGAAAAACATCCTTTGATCGTTACTGGGATGTTGTATTATGCGGTAAATATATTGTGAAATTTATTAAGGCTTCGGAAGAGATTGGAAGAACAGAGGTAAGCTCTACGATTGAAATTGTGGAGGGTAAAGAAAAGATGATTTCCAATCTGGTAATGGAGTGTCCGGAGAATGTAATTCAATCCGGATATGATACCATAATATTCATTCCTGTTTCAGGAAAGAATTATTCCCTTTCTTATCTTACTCCTATCGCAGAACCGGAGGATAGCGTTGCTTTACAGCCGGCTAAGGAACAAGAGTTTACTGCTTACGTGTTTAATGGAATAAACAAAGAAACAGGGACCCAGGAAGATGTACAGGGATTGTTTGCTTTTATGGTTTCGATAGATAATAGTAATATGGTATTGGAAGTTGAAAGTACGAATAGTATATTAAATATTAATCTGTTGAGTGTGTTAAATGCGAACGGAGAGACAGTGGCGAATTTCAGGAAGGATACTCTATTACCGGCTTATACAGAGGTTTCGGAGAATATAACCTACGAGCTACCGATCGTATCAACGGACTACGAGGTAAATGATTTATATTTATGCTATCAATATGAAGAGAGTAACATCATTAAGAAGCAAAAAATCAATCCCTTCATGCCGGAAAATGATGAAATATATAATAATACATTAATACGAACCAAAGATAATATGTCTGAATTTCCAATGATAAATGAGAATAATGACATAGTAACTTTAGAGGGAGATTATGTTGTTTTAGACAAACCTCTGTATATACCGAAAGGGAAAGAATTTCACCTAAAAGCAGGTCAAACGGTTGATATGACTAATAATTCCTTTATAGTAAGCCGATCACCTTTATTTGTAGAAGGAACTGAGAAGGAACCAGTACTGTTCACGTCTACAGATAATAGTAAATCGGCAGGTCTAGCTGTCATAGAAGCAGGGAACCGATCAAAGATTAATTACTTGATATGTGACAATCTGGGAGAAGTGAGCAGCGGTATTTGGCACTTAACAGGTGCGGTAACCTTTTATGAGTCAGATGTGGATATGTTTTATTGTCAATTTATAAACAACCGTTCAGAGGATGGTCTCAATATAGTTAAGAGCGATACGACGGTAAATAATTGTACAATAAAAAATACTTACCAGGATGCTTTTGATTCGGATTTCTCTACAGGTGTTTTTGATGGATGCCATTTTGAAGGAACAGGAAATGATGGGTTTGATGTGTCTACAAGTACATTTACCGTTAAAAATACAACCTTTAAGAATATACACGATAAAGCTATCAGTGCCGGTGAAAGATCAACAGTAACGCTGGAAAATATTATTACTGATTATGTTCAGATCGGTATTGGTGCAAAGGATAGTTCTAAGGTATTTGCTACGAATGTAACTATAAAAAATGCTTTAATAGGGTTTTGCTCCTATCAGAAGAAACCGGAATTTGGTCCAAGTCAGATTACTGTTAACCAATATTCCTTATCAGGAACGATGGATTTTAAATATCTAATTGAAAAGCAGGATCAATTGTTTGTGAACGGAAAGCAATGGCAAGCTACCAACAAGAAGAAAGAAAGTATAATTATCGAAAGAATGATTAATGAGGAGCCAATTAAATGAGATATGAATTTAAAATTCCTTTACCGGAAGATGATTACCATACAGTAATCAGGAAGCTATTCAGTAGTAATTATCTGATAAGGGAAATTTATCAGGAAAGGCAAATAAATAATATTTATTTTGATACTTTAGGGTATACGGATTATTTGTCGAATACTCATGGCGACTCTGAGCGAAAGAAGTATCGTATTCGTTGGTATGGAAAATTAAACGATAAAATTACTTCACCGACGTTAGAGCAAAAATATAAAAAAGGTATGCTGGGAGGGAAAAAATCCATTTCGCTTCCCGAGTTTATATTTGATTCATCGTTTTCCTTTCAAAATTATTCTTCCTATCTAAAAGAAAGACTGTTAAGCAGTAGTGATGAATATGATTGGATGGTGGGGGAACTCTTACAAAGAAATCCTGTTTTGGTTAATCAATATAGACGGAGATATTATTTGACTGCTAATGGTAAGTATAGAATAACTTTGGATCATGATATTATGTACTATCATTATCAAAGCGCTTTATATAATAAGAATAATACTTTTGGAACACGGGACCCTCGTATGATTATTGAGATAAAGTTTGATGCTAAAGATTTACGTGGAGCGGAACAACTCATCAATGATTTAGGTTATAGAGTATATAAGAATTCAAAGTATGTAAATGGGATAAATGCTATATTATATCATTCGACCTTTCAAGTAGAATAAAATAGAAAAAATCTTAATCAAATACTCAAAAAATACAGCAGTTGAATATGAAGATGCTTAGCGTAATGAGGCCTTCTGGATAGGTCGCGTAGGGACTCGATAGAGCCGTCATAACGACGTTTCCAACGATAAAATATACTGGCGGTTAGTTTTGTACTTCACCGCAGCTTTTGAAACACCATATTTATCAGCAAATTATATTAATGATAGTCTAAACCTCATATCCTGTGTTAAACTAGCCATAGCGAGAAGTTCCTTCCGGTTGATTTGTTTTGTAGTAATTCAAATATAACACAAAAGGGAAAAACTTCTCGCTAATTAATTTTTATGAAAGGTAACACATGTATTGTAATCCTACGCACAAAACGCCAATACTTCTAAAAGGTGGAATTGACTTTATTATGCTCATTTGATAAACTGTTATGTAAAATATATGCACAATATAAGAACATAATATTGCCATAAAGAGATAGGTGGAGTTATTTTATGAAAAAATATGATCGTTATAAAAGATTAATCATGTTTGTTTTTACTTTTATTTTAATCATATGCCAGGTAATAATCTTTTGGGTGATGTGGCATCAATATTATAACCTTATGCTTATCATTCCTTTTTTTCGTAAAGGTTCCTGGTTAATGGTAACAATTTATGCATTGTTATTCCTTGCCTTTTTAAAGGTATTCGGCGGATATCGTGTGGGTTATTATAAGAAATCAGATGTTGTATTTTCGCAAATATTGAGTATCCTTTGCTTGAATGGTGTTACCTATCTACAGATATCTTTATTGGCGCTGAGGTTTATCTCTATAACTCATTTACTGATAATGTCAGGAATTAATATAGCAATTATTGTATGTTGGACATTAATTACAGATTCTATCTTCAAGAAATTATACCCTCCTCGCCGTATGATTCTTCTCTACGGTGATCGTTCACCGGACAGTATCATCCAGAAGATGGGTACCCGTTGCGATAAGTACAATATCTGTGCCGCCATGAATATCAGCAGAGGGTATGATGCGATTGTCAGAGAACTGAGTAATTATGAGGCTGTGATCATATGGGATATTCCTTCCGAAATCCGTAATCCGATTCTAAAATACTGCTTCGGACAATCCATTCGTACCTATGTCATGCCGAAGCTATCGGATGTGATCATTATGCATTCGGATAATATCAACTTGTTTGATACTCCATTGTTACTTTCCAGAAATTTTGGCTTGACCTTTGATCAGAGCGTAACGAAGCGGATCCTGGATATCGTCTTTTCCGGGTTGGCTATTATCATCAGTTCACCGATTATGCTTGTGGTTTCGATCATTATAAAATTGTATGATCACGGTCCCGTGTTATATAAACAGGATCGTCTGACGCTTGATGGTAAGGTGTTTAAGATCTTTAAATTCCGAAGTATGATCATCGATGCGGAAAAGGATGGTGTGGCAAGATTGGCGGGAGAGAAGGATGACCGTATTACTCCTGTCGGAAAAGTTCTACGCACGACCAGACTGGACGAACTTCCTCAGCTTTTTAATATTTTTATGGGCTCCATGTCTATGGTCGGTCCGAGACCGGAACGTCCGGAGATAGCTGAAGAGTATTTAAAGGAAATGCCGGAATTTAATTACCGCTTGAAAGTTAAGGCAGGGTTGACCGGTTATGCACAGGTATATGGTTACTATAATACGACTCCTTATGATAAACTGAAGCTGGATATATCCTACATAGAGAGCTATTCCTTATGGCTTGATATTAAGCTGATGCTCCTTACGTTTAAGATATTATTTCGTAAGGAAAGTACCCAGGGAGTATCAGAAGGACAGATAACAGCCCAGCAGATATACTGGACAGAGAGCGAGCTTGCAAGTACCCTTGATGTGTTTAAAACTTCGGATGACTGTATAAAGGATACCTCTATAAAATGATATTCTAAATCCAAATTAATATCTTCCGGGAGGGTA
The DNA here is from genome assembly GCA_023437365.1 of Bacillota bacterium. Lineage (GTDB taxonomy): Bacteria > Bacillota > Clostridia > Lachnospirales > Lachnospiraceae > Mobilitalea. The sequence goes on along the minus strand of JAEZGK010000103.1, from coordinate 14,150 downwards.
TGCCGATGAAGAAAATGTTGTTCATTTTTAATCCTACGGCCGGCAGGGGAAAGATAAAGAATAAGCTGTTTGATATTGTAGATACGTTTGTGCGCTCAGGCTATCAGGTCTTGGTATATCCGACGCAGAAACGGGGAGATGCCACTAATATTCTGGGAAACGGACAGGAGCAGGTTGACTTAATTGTGTCAGCCGGCGGAGACGGAACCCTGAACGAAGTGGTATCCGGGCTGATGATCTCAGGAAAGAATGTACCGATTGGGTTAATACCGGCAGGCTCCATGAATGATGTCAGTCATAGCTTTAAGATTAGCAGGAATATCATGAATGCCGTGAAAGGAATTGTGACCGGTAAACCATATTCCATGGACATCGGTAAGCTCAATGACAAATATTTCATCTATGTAGCTGCGTTCGGCGCTTTTACGGACATATCCTATACCACACCCCAGAAGAATAAGAATACCATCGGAAACCTTGCATATTATCTGGAAGGCATCAAGAAGCTGTCTGAATTAAAGCCAAAGCATGTAAAGGTAGAGTATGACGGAAAGTTAATTGAAGAGGACTTCCTGGTTGGACTGGTCACCAATTCATTATATATCGGAGGGTTTAAGAATCTCAATTATGATAAGACTAGTTTAAACGACGGACTTCTGGAGATTCTGCTGATCAGGATGCCCAAGAATATCATCGATCTGCAATTGATTGCAAGTTCACTGATTAATTACAAAATCAATGAAAGCTTTATGATCTATATACAGACAACAAAGCTGACAGTCACCTCCGACAAGATGGAATGGACCTTGGATGGGGAGTTTGGTGGAATTTACGAACGAGTAGAGATAGTAAACTGTAATAAGGCGATTAAAATCATTTCCGATTCATTTTCTGACACCGAAGCGTAAACCGAAGGAGATAGCATGGAATATAAGAATTTAGAGAAGCTAAGTACTCTGATACAACAGGAGATAGATCAAGGAAAAATCAGTGGGGCAGTCATCCGTGTCATTCATAATAATGAGACCTTTTACCAGGATGAGCTGGGCATGGCAGATATCGAGAACCATATTCCAATGAGTAGGGATACGATTTTCCGCTTGTTTTCCATGACGAAACCGATTACAAGTGTGGCAGCAATGATACTGTATGAGAGGGGACTACTCAATCTGCTGGCACCGGTATCGGACTATCTGGAGGGCTTTCAAAATCAGCAGGTGTTAACGGAACAAGGAACTGTTCCAGTCATAAGACCTGTCACCATTCAGGATTTATTAAATATGACCTCCGGCATCGTGTATCCGGATCAAAGCTTTGAAGCAGGTAGGAGGATGGGAGAGCTATTCTCTGAGATAGAAAGGAATTATCGTCAGGGAATCTATATCCATACTGTTGATTTTGCTAATCGTATCGGGCGGCTTCCTTTGGAATTCCAGCCGGGCGAGCAGTTTCGATACGGAGCTTCTGCTGATATTCTGGGTGCTGTCATCGAGGTTGTGTCAGGGAAGAAACTCGGCAAGTTTCTGCAGGAAGAACTTTTTGCACCGCTTGGAATGACGGATACCGGCTTTTATGTTCCGAAGGACAAGCAAGACCGGTTTGCCAATATTTATGAATATAATACCGAACAGAAACGTCTGATTCATTTTACTGGAGACATCATGGCAATCTTCGATCACAAGACTGCCCCTACCTTTGAATCCGGAGGAGCAGGACTTGTATCCACGATTAAGGATTATTCCCGCTTTGCGCTTATGCTAGCGAATGGTGGTATACATAACGGCATCCGTATCCTTGGTAGAAAGACGGTGGAATATCTTTCCACACCTCAGCTGTCAGCAGCTCAAGCACTAACCTTCAACATGGATTCTTGCATCGGCTACAGTTATGGTAACCTGATGAGAATTCTTGTAGATCCGGCGAAAGCTGCTAGCAATGGTTCCATTGGTGAGTTTGGTTGGGATGGCTGGACCGGGAATTACTTTATGATAGATCCTAAGGAAAAGCTTGTTCTGATCTATATGATTCAAAAATGTAACGGTACGGACCCTACGATGATACGTAAGCTTCGTGCCATAACCTACGGAGCATTATACTAATTATCCTGAACCCATGAATAATCTTTCCATTATTTCGTGGGTTTACATTTTTACATTCTTGTGGTAGTATGGTAAAGTGCTAATAAATGAAAGCGCCGGGTATCCGGTTTGTATGAAGGAGAGGATTTTATGAAAAGAAGAATGTTAAGTTTAATGATGGTTTCCATCCTGGTACTCAGCTTTGCCGCCTGCGGTAAGAGGACTGAGACAATAAGCAGCAATATTGACACAGCAGACAAAGGCACCCAGGACAGTACACCTACCTCAGACGATCAGTCCTTACAATACATATTAGACAAGGGTGAATTCATCCTGGGCTTGGATGATTCCTTCCCTCCCATGGGCTTTACAGATGATAAAGGAGATATCATCGGTTTTGATATTGACCTTGCGAAGGCTGTATGTGATAAGCTTGGTGTGAAGCTAAAGTGTCAACCGATTGATTGGGAGACAAAGGAACAGGAGTTGAATACTAAGAACATCGACTGTATCTGGAACGGATTATCTGTAACTCCGGAGCGTCAGAAAAATATGACGATGTCTAAACCCTATCTGACCAATAACATCTCTCTTGTTGTAACAAATGCAAGTAATATAGCCTCCATGGCAGATATGTCAGGCAAGAAGCTCGCGGTTCAGGGTGGCTCCTCCGCTGAGGAAGCACTGAATGACAGCGCCAATACTGCGTTTCGTGATTCCCTTGCGGAAGTATTACCCTTTGAGAAATATGATACCGCGTTAATGGATATGGAGACAGGAAATTCTGATGCAGTCCTGATGGATACTGTTATGGCCAACTACATGATTACCAGTCTTGGCAAGGATTATAAGGTGCTGAGTGAGACTCTGCTTGCAGATGCTTATGCCGTAGGCTTCAGAAAGGGTGATCAGGCTTTATGTGATGCAGTAGATAAGGCTCTGTCCGAGCTGAAAGCAGAAGGTAAGATAGAAGAAATAGCTACCAACTGGTTCGGTGAAGACATCACTACAATTGAATAAACTGATTTCAATTAATCATAATAATACCGGTGGTAATCGGCTCCGCAGTCTTCAGTTAACTGAAGGTCGGATGCCATTACCACCGGTATTTTAGTCAACTATTCAGTTACTGGTATTGCAGAGCTCTTTCTTTTTTTATAAAAGAGCAGGATGAGAAGACCGAGAGCAGATACGATGGCAACTGCTGAATATAGCTGTCTGAAGCCCATATTTAAGGTCCTCTGATATTCTGTTTCAATTTCGGGCTGCAAAGTGTCGATCTGTGCGAGATAATTATTCTTCGCAGTCTCGAAGGCATTTGGAACGGCATCGTTCATCTGTGTCATCTTATCGATCAGGTCTGTCATCTGATCCTTGGCGGCTGTCATAGCGGCTAACTGTGCACCTACTCCGGGTATGGCAGCTCTTTTCTTCACTGCCGCGATTCCCTGATCCAATCCAGCCGCGGAATCCTTCATTGCAGTAATCCCACTTTCCAAACCTTTTTGGATATTAGCAATTATATCGGGGGTCATCTGATCGAACATATAGGTGGATAGAACCTTCATATCCTCTGTGATTGTAGTTACATCCGAGGATTGCAGTCTATCGAGTAATTCATCGGGCAATTCTATCTTACTATTGGAGGCGTTCATATCAAATTTAACCGTCTGCATGGAAGAGAGATCAGGAATTTCGATGCCTTTCAGCTTTTCTGCCATAGTTGGGTCCGCTTTCATCTCATCCAAGGCTGTGCTGATCTCCTGCGAATAGGGAAGCTCCGGTACAGATACCTCGGAGGGCAGAAGGGGCATAATATTGGGCTGAATGTTGGTACCCGCATGAGCGATGAAACCGATCATGATGGCAGGAGCAATCGTTGTTCCGATGGAACGAATGAGGGATACTGTAGCAAGAGCAGAATTCGCTTCCTCCGGCTTTGTATTATCCAACATCATATAATTGAGCGGGGTACCCATGGTGAAGCCGATACCAAGGCCGACAAACATCAGGCTGATGAAAATCGTGAGCATAGAAGGGTAATCCGTTGCTACAAAAATAAGGAATAAGGAACCGATGGCTGAAACCAGAAAACCAAGTCCGAGGACCAGCTTTACTCCGAATTTGTCTATCAATTTTCCCGAAAATGGTGCACCCACTCCGGCAAAAACACCAAGGATAATTACCAGGTATCCGCCGTCACCGGAAGAAATCTTCAATGCATTTTCAGAAAATTCCGGTACGAAAATCATTCCCATTAAGATGATACCGGTTAGCATGGAAAGAAACAGTGTAATATTGATCTTCAGATTTTTGAAGAAGGACAGGTTCATGACCGGGTCCTCTGCTTTCTTTTCTGCAATCAAAAAGAATGGAAGCAGCACAAGGAAAATCAGCAGGAAGGGATAAACCTCGGTGCTTGTTAGGGTATTTGAAAAATCAAAGAAATCAATATTCTTAAGGCCATATAGTAAGGATAAGATCATTGCCGTCAGCAGACCGATGCCGAAGATATCTACTTTCTTCACATTCTCTGCCTTAGTATTCGGAAGGCTGAGAAAGCCGGCGATTATGATAAAGATGGTAATCGGAACATTAATATAGAAGATGTACTGCCAGTTATCTTTACCAAACAGGTCCAGTATGGCACTTCCTGCGGAAGAACCGAAAATATTGGCAATACCATAGACGCCTCCGACTAATCCCAAAGCCATACCTCGCTTTTCCTTCGGGAAGGTAGTTCCGAATTCGGCTGTGGCAACAGGAACGATACCGCCGCCTCCGATTGCCTGAACTGCTCTGGCTCCAAGCAATAATCCAAAGCTTCCGAACTGCTGTGAAAGACCACAGAAAAGGGAACCCAAACCAAAAAGGAAAATACTGATCAGATAGATATATTTTCTGCCGTATTTATCGGCTAATTTACCCATAATCGGGATACTTGCTGCATAAGCCAGTGTGTACATGGTGATCATCCATATTCCGGCTTTTTCACTTACTCCAAGATAATTCTGTATAACTGTTCTTGCTGGGGTTACGATCCCTGTATCGAGGGCACCCATAAAAATACCTAAGAGGTATACAACCATAATTAGTGCGAAATTTAATTTTTTATTCTGCTGAGTCATACTCATCCATCCTTCCTTGAACTGCTCTAATGGCATTCTGTGTCATTTTATCTATAATTCTTGAAAACTCATTTATTTCATCCGTAGTAAGTCCTTCAAACAAAAAGCTGTGAAGCTCCCTAATTTGATCCTGATAGGTACCGGAGCTATTTCTTCCCAGTTCGGTGATTGTAATCAGCTTCTCGCGCTTGTTATTTGGATTGTCCATTCGGGTGATCAAATCTTTTTCTTCCAGCTTGCTGAGGGTTTTCGCAACGGAACCTTTATCCAGCATAAAATGCTTTACAATCGCATCCTGATTTACATTATCATTTTTATTGAGAAACTGTAGGATTGATTGCTCTGTAAATCCGATATTGGTATCGTTCAGCTTACGTTCGCAGAAGGTACGGCTAAATCGGGACAGGATCGAAAGATTTGTCATGAACATGTATTATAACTACCTCCTTATTATATAGTTGTAAATGCAACAGTTGTATTGGCTACAATACTACTATATGATTATTTAATTGTCAACAGTATATTTAAAAAGATAATATCATTGAAATGAACGCGACACTATGATAATATGGTAAAGTGATAGCAGGATAAAAATAAGTGGGATTCGTAAGATAAAACGATAAGTAAGATAAGTAAATTAAGTGAAAAAAGTAAAGCAAGTAAGATAAGTAAGATAAGTAAGATAAGTAAGATAAGTAAATTAAGCAAAATAAGTAAGATAAGTAAAATTAGTAAGATAAGTAAAATAAGTAAGATAAGTAAAATAATTAAAACAAGTAAAATAGGTAAGGTGTCAAAAGCACCGAAGGTGCTTTTAAGATACAATGTATTGCTAGGCAAGCTCGCTTGCGTTAGCAATACATTGTATCTTAAAAATATGCAGAGCATTTTGACACCGTAATGTACAAACTATGCAAGCCCGCTTGCAATAGCAATACATTGCATCTTAAAAATATGTAGCGCATATTGACACCGTAATGAACTAGCTAGGCAAGCCCGCTTGCAATAGCAATACATTGCATCTTAAAAATATGTAGAGCATTTTGACACCGTAATGAACTAGCTAGGCAAGCCCGCTTGCAATAGCAATACATTGCATCTTAAAAATATGTAGCGCATATTGACACCGTAATGAACTAGCTAGGCAAGCCCGCTTGCAATAGCAATACATTGCATCTTAAAAATATGTAGCGCATTTTTGACACCGTAATGAACTAGCTATGCAAGCTTGCTTGCAATAGCAATACATTGTATCTTAAAAATATGCAGCGCATTTTTGACACCGTACTGTACAAACTATGCAAGCAATATGCTATATCATTAAAAATATGCAGCGCCACACCTTACTTATGATTATATTCAAAAATTACCGGAGGCTCTTATGAATATAGATAATGTACCCTTGAATTACTTGATACCTAATATGCTGGAAGCAACAGGAACTACTCTTGAGATATTTTTTCTGACGATTGTATTCTCCATCCCGCTAGGGTTTTTAGTTGCCTTGGGAAGAAGAAGTAGGTTCTGGATCATCGGGTTTCCAATTCGGATCTATCAGCTGATTTTCAGAGGGACACCACTGATGCTGCAGTTGATCTTCTTTATGTATGCACCTTCTTATCTGTTCGATTATAACTACCCAAGCCGCATGGTGGCATGTATCTTGGCCTTTGTCGTAAATTATGCTGCTTATTTCGGTGAGATATTCCGTGGTGGGATGGCTTCAATACCGAAGGGACAGTATGAAGCAGCAAAAATCCTTGGTTATACTAAGCTTCAGACCTTTATTAGGATCGTTCTGCCACAGGTAATTAAGAACGTAATCCCTGCAACTGGAAATGAGCTAATGACGCTCGTCAAGGATACCTCCCTGGCACAGGTAATTGCAGTGGTTGAGTTATTTCGTGTTGCATCTACAGCTCAGTCCAAATATGTATCGACGATACCGATTGTCGTTGCCGCTATTTTTTATCTTATCATGAATACGGTGGTAGAGATGTCCTTCAAGGCAATTGAGAAAAAATTTGATTACTATAAAAACTAGAGTGAGATTGAAGCCAAAGATAGAAACGGAGCGTTGACTATGCTGTTAAAAGCAGATAATTTATATAAGACATTTCAAAAAACAGAGGTATTAAAGGGGATCTCCCTGGAGGTAAAGGAAGGAGAGGTCATCGCCATCATCGGACCCTCCGGTTCCGGTAAGTCCACACTGCTCAGATGCCTGACACAGCTGGAGAAGGTGGATAAAGGAAGGATTGAAGTCTGTGGGACAACAATGGTAGATACATTTTCAGGAGCAGGTTATGCCGATGCAAAGATATTGCATGAGATGATCCTGGAGGTTGGTCTTGTTTTTCAGAATTTCAATCTGTTTCCTCATTTCAGTGTAGTACGCAATATCATAGATGCCCAGGTAAATGTACTGCATATCGATAAAAAAGCTGCAGAAGAAAAGGCGATGCAGCTCCTCGACAAGATGAATCTGATTGATAAAGCAAAAGCTTATCCGAGCGAGCTGTCCGGTGGACAGCAGCAGAGAATAGCAATAGCTAGGGCCTTGGCACTAAATCCGAGAATTCTTTTCTTTGATGAGCCGACTTCAGCTCTGGATCCGGAGCTGACAGGAGAAATCCTGAAGGTAATACGCGCGTTGGCACAAGAGAGGATGACAATGGTTATTGTAACCCATGAGATGGCATTTGCGAGAGACGTCGCAGACCGGGTGATCTTTATGGATGAGGGGGTCATTGTAGAGCAGGGGACTCCTGAGGAGATATTCGGTAACAGCATTAATCAGAGAACGAAGGATTTCCTTCAAAGATTTAAGCAGGAATAGTAAAATCCGTTTCAATGATTAATATATCTGCAATATAATAAAAGAATTGCTTGCTATTTTTGGTATCGTTTGTTATAATAGGTATGTTGCAAAATGATAAGACTAATTAAGGAGTGGACGAAAGTCCACTCTTCTGTTTTGTATAAGTTCGATAACAGCTGTAAAGATTAGTCTTAGAATATGATAGAAAGCAGGGATTTGAATGACAAAGCATGAAGAATATGAGCATAAGACTGAAATGCTGATTGAACCGATTCTTAAAGCGAATCATTTCGAATTGTATGACGTCGAATATGTAAAGGAGGGCGGAAGCTGGTATTTACGGGCTTATATTGACAAGGAAAACGGAATCACGGTGGATGACTGTGTCTTAGTCAGCAGAGAATTGAGTGATTTGTTGGATCAAAAGGACTTCATCTCAGATTCCTACGTATTGGAGGTAAGCTCACCCGGTCTCGGAAGACAGCTAAAGAAGGATAAGCATTTTGAAAGAAGCATCGGGGAAGAAGTTGAAGTAAAGCTTTATAAAGCAATCAATAAGAAGAAAGAGTTTATTGGAATTCTGGAAGCCTTTGATCAGAAAATAATTACTTTGGAGATGGAAGACGGTACCAGGATGGAAATTCCGAGGGCAGAGATTGCCACGGTACGATTGACTTTTGATTTTTAGATATGAAATGCGAAGGAGGAAAATCCTCCTGATTTACTCATTAAAATTTATAGTTATTAAAGGAGGATATTAAAAGAAAATGGACGCGAACAGGGAACTCATTGAAGCTTTAAACCAGATCGAGAAGGAAAAGGATATCAGTAAGGATATTTTGCTTGAAGCGTTAGAAAACTCTTTGGTTGCAGCATGTAAAAATAATTACGGCAGAGCGGACAATATCAAGGTGAATATAGATAGAGTGACCGGAGAAGTAAATGTATTTGCAATGAAGGAAGTCGTGGAAGAGGTAACTGATCCGGTTATGCAGATCAGCCTTGCCCAGGCACAAATGAAGGATGCCAGAAAAGAAATCGGTGATCTCATGGCTATTGAAGTAACACCGAAGAATTTCGGACGTATTGCAGCACAGAAGGCAAAGCAGGTGGTGGTACAGAAAATCCGTGAAGAAGAGAGAAAGGTTCTCTTTAATCAATACAGCAACAAGGAGAAGGATATTGTAACCGGTATTGTACAACGTTATGTAGGAAATAATGTAAGTATTAATCTTGGTAAAGTAGACGCTGTCCTGACAGAAAACGAACAGGTCAGAGGTGAGGTGTTCAGACCTACCGACCGTATCAAATTATATGTTCTTGAAGTAAAGGATACGACCAAAGGACCTAGGATTACAGTATCGAGAACACATCCTGAGCTGGTTAAGAGATTATTTGAAGCCGAGGTCACGGAGATTCAAGACGGAACTGTTGAAATCAAGAGTATCAGCCGGGAAGCCGGATCGAGAACAAAGATGGCTGTATGGAGCAACAACCCTGATGTGGATGCTGTCGGAGCCTGTGTAGGTCTGAATGGTGCGAGAGTGAACGCAATCGTTCATGAACTGAGGAATGAGAAGATCGACATCATTAACTGGAGCAGCGATCCTGCCAGATTGATCGAAAATGCACTCAGCCCGGCGAAGGTAGTATCTGTCATGGTTGACGAAGCGGAGAAGAGTGCGAGAGTCATCGTTCCGGATTACCAGCTGTCTCTCGCCATTGGTAAGGAAGGACAGAATGCAAGACTTGCTGCTAAGCTGACCGGATTTAAGATTGACATCAAGAGCGAATCCCAAAGCATGGGATATTAGAGGATGTGAGTATAAATGGCGAAGAAGATACCATTAAGAATGTGTACCGGATGCGGTGAGATGAAGACTAAGAAAGAAATGATCCGCGTCCTTAAGACTCCGGAAGAGGATATTATTATTGATGCTACCGGGAAAAAGAACGGCAGAGGTGCTTATATCTGCTGCACTCTGGAATGTCTCCGAAAAGCAGTCAAGACGAAGGGACTGGAGCGATCACTCAAGGTGAGCATTCCGAAGGAATTGATCGAGACATTGGAGAAGGAGATGATTTTGCTTGAGTCCGGAAGAAAAGAAGGTGTATAGCCTGTTAGGAATTGCAACAAAATCAGGAAAACTGGTCAGCGGAGAGTTCTCTACCGAAAAAGCAGTAAAGGAACATAAGGCTGCCTTAGTCGTGGTGGCTGAGGACGCATCAGACAATACAAAAAAAATGTTTACCAACATGTGTACTTACTATAAAGTGCCGATTTATTTTTTCGGTATAAAGAACGACTTGGGTCATGCAATGGGTAAAGAATTTCGTGCTTCTTTAGCAGTGCTTGACAAGGGCTTGGCAGACGCAATTGATAAGCAACTGATAATGATGCAGGATAGGAACGGAGGTAGTAAGTATGGCCAAAATGAAGATATTTGAATTAAAGAATGAGATAAATAATCAAATAAAGAATGGCATTGAGAGCAAGGACATCCTTGATTATCTTGAGAAAAGCTTTGGTGTCAAGAAGACGCACAGCTCCAATCTCGAGGATAATGAGGTTCAGGTAATAAAAAACCATTTTGTCCAAGCAGACAGAGCGAGATCAGCCCAGGGACAGCCGACCGCTAAACCTGCGGCACCGGCAGCGCAGCATTCTGCAGCGAGACCGCAGCAGACACAGACAAATTCTGCGCAGGGAACCGCATCAGGACATGCAACACAGGTGCATGCTGCACAGACTTCTGCTGCAAAGCCTGCGATGAATCAACAGGGTGCAGTAAGACAGTCACAGCAAGGGATGAACCATGGACAGACGCATGCACCGCAAACGCATGCTACACAATCACAGACGCATGCTTCGCAAACGTCAGGACAAAGACCGTCAGGAGGACAGAACGGAATGAGACAAGGACAGCAGGGATATCAAGGCCAGGCTTCTACCGGCCAGCATGGCGCACAAGGCCAGGGATATCAAGGCTCACAAAATACACAAAGACAAGGTGAAGGACAAAGACCGTCGGGACAGCCGATGCAGAGTTATTCCGCAGGGGGACAGCGTTCCTCGGGATACAATCAGGGATATGGACAACAGGGTGCTCCTTCACAAGGACAGTCACAGCATTCTTCACAGGCATCAGGACCTAGACAGCCTAGACCCCAGGGTGATGGTCGTCCGTCAGATCAATATCAAAGACAGACCAGACCTCAGGGCGAAGGAATGCAGGGACAGGGCAATTCTCAATATGCTCAAAGACAGCAAAGACCGGCAGGAACAGGTTATCAGGGAAATCGTCCACAGGATGGCCGCGGACAGGATGGCCGTTATCAGGGAGACAGACCGCAGAGACCTTATGGAGAAGGCTACCAGGGAAATCGCGGACAGGATGGCGGTGGACAGAATAGCCGTTATCAGGGAGACAGACCGCAGAGACCGCAAGGGGAAGGGTATCAGGGAAACCGTCCCTATGGCGACAGACCGCAGAGACCCCAGGGCGAAGGCTATCAGGGAAATCGTCCCTATGGCGACAGACCACAGAGACCCCAGGGCGAAGGTTATCAGGGAAATCGTCCTTATGGCGACAGACCACAGAGACCCCAGGGCGAGGGCTATCAGGGAAATCGTCCTTATGGCGACAGACCACAGAGACCTGCCGGAGAAGGCTATCAGGGAAATCGTCCTTATGGAGACAGACCGCAGAGACCTGCCGGAGAAGGCTATCAGGGGAACCGTCCTTATGGCGACAGACCTCAGAGACCGCAGGGCGAAGGCTATCAGGGGGGTCAGGGATCACGTCCTTCCTACTCGGGCGGTGGTCAGCAGGGCAGAGGTAATTACGCCGGAAATTCCGGTGGATACTCCAGACCGGCCGGACAGAGACCCGGTGGTTTTGGCGGGGGCAGAGGCTTTGAAGAAGCCGGTAAGGACGATGACGATAAGCCGAATTACGGTAACAGATCTCAGGCGAGAAAACCCGCCGGTCAAAGAAGCGGCGGCGAGCGAAAGAATTTCGATCAGCAGATTCTTGATCAAAAGGTTGCCGAGAAGAATGATAACAGCAATAAGAGAAACAGAGACCGTATCAATAAAGAGAAGAACTATAAAGATAGAATCCTGGAAAGAGATGAAGATGGAGAAGAGGTAAAGACAAAGATAGCTCCCAAGAAGGGGCAGTTTATCCAGCCGAAGCCTGTTCAGGTTATTGAAGAAGAAATTAAGGTGATTAACATTCCTGAAATCCTGACCATCAAGGAACTGGCAGAAAAGATGAAGAAGCCGTCCGCAGCTTTAATCAAGAAACTCTTTTTGGCAGGTAAGATTGTGACCCTAAATCAAGAGATTACATTTGAAGAAGCGGAAGAAATCGCTTTGGAATATGAAATCATCGCTGAGAAGGAAGTTAAGGTTAACGAGGTGGAAGAATTATTAAAGGAAGAGGATGATGATCCGAGTACCATGGAAAAACGTCCTCCTGTAGTCTGCGTCATGGGGCACGTTGATCATGGCAAGACCTCCTTACTAGACGCCATCCGCGAAACGAACGTGACCTCAAGGGAAGCAGGCGGTATCACACAGCATATCGGTGCTTCGGTGATCGAAATCAACGGTGAGAAGATTACCTTCCTGGATACACCCGGTCATGAAGCATTTACAGCAATGCGTATGCGTGGTGCAAAATCAACAGATATCGCAATCCTTGTTGTTGCGGCAGATGACGGTGTTATGCCTCAGACGATTGAGGCTATTAACCATGCAAAAGCAGCCGGAGTACAGATTATCGTTGCAATCAATAAGATTGATAAGCCAAGTGCGAATATTGAGCGTGTGAAGCAGGAGCTGACCGAATATGAATTGATTGCCGAGGATTGGGGCGGTGATACCATCTTTGTACCGGTATCTGCTCATACGAAGGAAGGTATCGAGCATCTGCTTGAGATGATTCTTCTGACTGCGGAAATGGTTGAATTGAAGGCAAATCCGAACAGAAATGCCAGAGGTATTGTTATTGAAGCCGAGCTTGACAAGGGTAGAGGACCTGTCGCAACGATTCTGGTACAGAAGGGTACCCTTCGTGTTGGAGATAATGTGGCCGTAGGAGCCTCCTTCGGTAAGGTTCGTGCGATGAATGATGACAAAGGCCGCAGAGTAAAGGAAGCAACACCTTCTACACCTGTAGAAATATTAGGCTTAAATGAAGTCCCGGATGCAGGTGAAATTTTAGTTGCCACCACAAATGAAAAAGAAGCAAGGGCAATCGCAGATGCTTACCTGGCTCAGAGCAAGGAAAGACTTCTTGCAGATACCAAGGCGAAGTTATCTCTGGATGGCTTATTCTCTCAGATACAGGCAGGCAATATCAAGGAGCTGAACCTGATTATCAAAGCAGATGTTCAGGGCTCCGTGGAAGCAATGAAGCAGAGTCTGTTAAAGCTCAGTAATAGTGAGGTCGCTGTCAGAGTAATCCATGGCGGCGTTGGTGCTATCAACGAATCGGATGTTATTCTGGCGAGTACCTCCAATGCGATTATTATCGGCTTTAATGTCAAGCCCGATAATGCTGCGAAGGAAACCGCTGATCGTGAGAAGGTAGACGTCAAGCTTTATCGTGTTATTTACAATGCAATTAGCGATGTGGAAGCCGCAATGAAGGGTATGCTGGATCCGGTATTCGAGGAGAGAATTATCGGTCATGCTGATGTTCGTATGACCTTTAAGGCCTCAGGTGTCGGTACAATTGCAGGTTCCTATGTGCTTGACGGTATAGTAATCCGCGGCAGCAAGGCTAGAATATATAGAGACAATACCTTGATTTATGAAGGCATTTTAGCATCCCTGAAAAGATTCCAGGATGATGTGAAGGAAGTAGCAACCGGCTATGAATGCGGTCTGGTATTTGAGAAATTCAATGACGTTAAGGAAGGCGATAAGGTAGAACTCTATATTATGGCTGAAGTACCGAGATAGTTCGCGCAAATGTTCGCGAATGAGCGGATTAATCCATGGAAAATCGGCAGATGCCGTGCATGCACGGGCAGATGACGATATTTACATGGAGAATCGCAACGCGAGCGAGAATGCGAAGCATTCGAGCATAATCCGCTCAAAGTATGGGA
>JAEZGK010000095.1 GCA_023437365.1 Bacillota bacterium | reverse complement strand
TAAAGCTATAAAGCTATTAAGCTATAAAGCTATAAAGCTATAAAGCTATAAAGCTATAAAGCTATAAAGCTATAAAGCTATAAAGCTATAAAGCTATAAAGCTATAAAGCTATAAAGCTATAAAGGCTATCAAGCTATAAAGCTATAAAGCTATAAAGCTATCAAGCTATCAAGCTATAATGATATCAAGCTATAAAGCTATCAAGCTTACAGAAGGGTCAATAGCTCCTTCGGGGTATCGATCAGATAAGCAGCTCCTTCTTCCCGGAGAACTTCTCTGCAGCGGAAGCCCCAGGTTACACCGATAAAGGGAATTCCGGCATTTCTGGCGGTTCTGGCATCTGTCTCGGAATCACCGACAAGGATGGTGCGGCTGAGCTCTGAGCCGAGCTCCTCCACGGCTTTATAGATACTATCCGGAGCCGGTTTCCGTTTCACATCAGCGGTCTCACCGATGGCAACCGGTATCAGATTACCAAAGTAGGTTCTGGACAATTCCTTGACAGCAGTATCGTATTTATTAGAGACAATGGCAATTTTATAATTAAAACGGTAAAGATCGAGAAGAAGCTCCATAATACCGTTATAGGGTCTGGTCTTGTTCTGCATATTATGCTTATAATTATCCTTAAATTCCTCCATGATCTGAGTAACTTCTTCCTCAGAACATTCCTCCGGAATAGAGAGGCGAACCAGATTTCTGACACCGTTACCCACGTAACGCTTAACTTCCTCGATGCTTTTATGAGCATAAGCATGCCGGGACAGCACGTCATTTAAGCTGTCTTTTAAATCATCCAAGGTATTAAGTAAGGTTCCGTCTAAATCAAAAATCACGGTATTATATTTCATTTGTTACTTCCTTTCTGCCTATGTACTAGATAATGAAATTATGTGTTTGAAATTATTAATAGTATATACTCATTTCTTTTCATAACGCAACATTTTTTTATTATTTTAGTCAGCATTCTTACGGCAGAAAGGAAACAAGAGCAGAAGTGGCTTCCAATGTAACAAAAATCTTTATAATTCTAAGCAATGGAAGAACGTCAAAAGATGCTGTTTGCATTTTTTGGATATATGACTTAGCTTTATAAGCAAGCTTGCATAGTAAGGGCAATATACCAAGAAAGCATCGGAAGTGCTTTTGTCACTTTCATAACTACTGGACTTATTACTATTTTTGAATAGATAAATAATGAGAATTAATAAGTAAAAATAATTCAGCTATCTTGATTAATCGGGAAGAAATGCTACAATCTTATTATTAAAGCTTTCGTATCAAAGAAACAGAAAGGCGGGTACACGAATGAAGTCGGACATTCAAATAGCACAGGAAGCACAGCTCATGCACATCAGGGAGGTTGCGGGGAGACTTGACGTAGCTGAGGAGGATCTGGAGTTCTACGGAAAATATAAAGCGAAGCTTTCAGATGAGCTTTGGGATAAGGTAAAGGATAGACCGGATGGAAAGCTTGTGCTGGTCACAGCGATTAATCCGACTCCTGCCGGTGAAGGTAAGACGACAACAACAGTCGGACTGGGTCAGGCTTTGGGTCGTATGAATATGAAATCGGTAATTGCACTTCGAGAACCATCACTCGGTCCGTGTTTTGGTATCAAGGGTGGGGCAGCCGGAGGCGGTAATGCTCAGGTCGTACCGATGGAGGATTTGAATCTTCATTTTACCGGAGATTTTCATGCCATTACCTCAGCAAATAACCTGCTTGCGGCAATGCTGGATAACCATATTCAACAGGGAAATGCCTTGGATATCGATACCAATCAAATTGTATGGAAGCGCTGTGTGGATATGAATGACAGAGTCCTTCGAAACATTGTAGTAGGTCTTGGACGAAAAGCAGACGGTGTAGTGCGTGAGGATCATTTCATAATTACGGTTGCTTCGGAGATTATGGCTGTCCTTTGCCTGGCTGAGGATACTAAGGATTTGAAGGAGAGACTCGGAAGAATTGTTGTAGCATATACTTATGCAGGCAAACCCGTAACAGCAAAGGAATTGAATGCTGTAGGAGCAATGGCCGCACTGTTAAAGGATGCGCTGAAACCAAATCTGATTCAAACCCTCGAGAATACGCCTGCAATCATTCATGGCGGTCCTTTTGCCAATATTGCTCATGGTTGCAACAGTGTCAGGGCAACAAAGACAGCTTTGAAGCTGGCAGATGTGGTAGTGACGGAAGCTGGCTTTGGAGCAGATCTTGGAGCAGAGAAATTCTTGGATATCAAGTGCAGGATGGCAGGTCTGACACCGGATGCAATTGTTCTGGTAGCGACTGTCAGAGCATTGAAATATAATGGTGGTGTTTTGAAGACAGAGCTTTCGGCAGAGAACCTCGAGGCATTGAAAAAAGGTATCGTTAATCTTGAAAAGCATATCGAAAACCTTCAGAAATTCGGTGTTCCTGTGGTGGTCAGTCTGAACCGCTTTATCACGGACACTGAGGCGGAACTGGCTTATGTTAAGGAATTTTGCGAGAAGAGAGGCTGCGAATTCTCCCTTTGTGAGGTGTGGGAGAAGGGAGGAGAAGGAGGTCTGGATCTGGCTGAGAAGGTACTCCATACCATGCAGACAAAAAAGAGCAATTACAAGCCGTTGTATGACTTGAGTTTAAGTCTGAAGGAGAAGATAGAGACAATCGCAAAGGAAATCTATGGTGCGGATGGTGTAACCTATGATCCTGCTGCGCAAAGTGCCATCAAGACCATCGAAGAGCTCGGCTATGGAAGGCTTCCGATCTGTATGGCTAAAAATCAGTATTCCCTTTCGGATGATGCTGCGAAGCTAGGCAGACCGACCGGCTTCACGATTAATATCCGTGAGGTATATGTATCAGCCGGAGCAGGCTTTGTTGTAGCTATTACAGGAACTGTGATGACAATGCCGGGATTACCAAGAGTACCAGCTGCGGAAGGAATTGATTTGGATGACAATGGAAGAATTACCGGTCTCTTTTAATATTATTGTATATTGCGAAACAAAATAATACGCTCCCTGCCATAGGGGAAGGCTTTGGAGTAATCATGGATATCCGGAAGGCTTTTCCCCTCAGGCAGGGAGTACTTATACTTATTACTGCTTTTCTATTGTGTGTTATTAATTAACAATAATAATTAAACATCAGATGACAAGATCTTGTTCCTCACGATATTTTTTCTAAATAGATAATCTTAAGTCCGGCGGCCTCTTTCTCATGAAATCTGACATATCCACGACTTTCATACAGAGAAAGATTTCGGATACTTTTTGCGCTAGTAAAAAGTTCATATCGATAATCGGGATAGAGAGCTTCAATAGAAGCCAGGAGTTGTTTTCCATAGCCTTTGCCCTGCATGTCCGGGTGCACAATCAACTTGCCTATATACAGGGTATTTCCTTCTGTATATCCACGAACAGAACCAATAATGGTACCATTCTCCGTGACTCCCTTTAGAACGACACCTTTCTTATATTCGTTCTCGATCTCAGAAAGAGTCTGTACCAAAGGTGGTATCTTATCGTTATTATGCAGCTTGGCCTCACTTTGATAAGCCAGATATTGTAGCGCTAATATCTGCTCTAAGTCATAATGCATTGCCTCTAATACTTTCATAATATTCCTCCCTCATCAAAACAGTGATGTTTCATCGTCATAAACTGTAACATTCTGGGTTTTGGAAGATTATAACATATGGTAACTGCCATGTCAAAAAATATAATCCTTCAGTACATAATTAGAACCTTCTATACGTATGATATATAGATAGTACAAGTTATAGAAAAGCCATGGAAGGAGTCAAAAATGATAGAGAAAATTCCATTTATTTATTCAAATGATATCACGGTTATCAACCGGGAGCAATTTGAAGCGCATATGAGACTCTATGAGGGATACGTCAATAATATCAATAAAATAGATTCTGTCCTAAATCAGGGAGATGCCCAAAGAGATCAGGCTAATACGACCTTTAGTTGGTATCGGGAACTCAAGAGGGGTGAAACCTTTGCCCTAGACGGAGTCATTCTTCATGAGCTTTATTTTGAAAATATAGGTGGTGAGACTTCGGAAGCCAAAGACGAAACCATTGATCCCATCGAGCAGGATTTCGGAAGCATGGATCGATGGGCAGAGGATTTTGTCGCTACTGCGAAGGCAAGCAGAGGATGGGCTATCCTGTGCTATGATCAGCGTAGCCGTCGTCTTCGTAATATCAGTCTTGATCAGCATGATCTGGGAAATATCGCATATTCTGCACCCATCCTGGTCCTGGACATGTATGAGCATGCCTACTTTCTGCAATATGCAGATAACAAAGCAGAATACATCAAGAATTTCATGTCGAACATCAACTGGACTGTAGTAGGTGGCAGGATGAGCTTCTGATGTATATTGAAATCGAGATCGATCATCACCTTACTGATTCAAATGTCACCGCAATTTGAATCAGTAAGGTGATTTTTGTTGTTTCCCTTCGAGGCAAAGGACTGAATCAATCGTAGCCCTAAGTATAACAGGGAAAGGAGGAATGGCTGATGAAGGCAGAAAACTCTGATAACAGAGACTGTAATTAAATATTACATTGATAAAAGAAAAAGACGAATTTTGGCAACATCGAACTTGTGAACCGGTATATGATGGTATATAATGGTAATAATAGCCAAATAGATCATGGTTGAAATCTTATGAATACTGGTTTTGAAAGGGAGCGAAAGGACATACAATGAGAGAGAAAGTAAAGGGAATTATCAAGAATATGGATTATATTATGGTACTGGTCATGACATTACTAATATGCATCGGCTTATTTTGTGCGCAGCAGACGTTCAAGCTGAGTGAGGATCGAGACGCTATCCTGATTAAGAATATTGCAGGTGTCTGTTTGGGTTATCTGCTATTTGTTGTTGTCATTATTATTGATTTTCATTTTTACTGCAATGTCTCTTTTCTCATGTATTTTGCCATGATTTCAGTCTTAACCTATACACTTGTCGCAGGTTCAAATTTAAATAATGTGAATCGATGGATCATTATTTTGGGTATACGCTTTCAGCCCTCAGAGTTTACAAAAGTTGTATTAGTTCTTTTTTTGGCATTTCTGTGCAATCGTTTTAAAGATAAATTGAACAAGCTATCTGTGTTCTTCCTATTAGCGGCGGCTGCAGCTATGCCCGTAGCTTTGATATTATTGGAGCCGCATTTGAGCTCTGCTCTGGCACTTTTGTTTATCTTTTGTATTATTGTATATTCTTCAGGAATCAGCTACAAGGTTATCTGTGCGGCTCTAGCTTTAGTTGTACCGATCGTGGCAGGTTTATTCATCGCAGTAGCGGTGTTTAAAGTTAATCTTCCCTTCATTGAAGAATACCAGATCAATAGAGTGTTATCATTTTTATCCTCTGACGAAAGTGATGACCTATCCGGAGACTATCAGCAAAATCAATCCATTGCAGCCATAGGCTCAGGAGGTCTGCATGGTAAGAGGATTTCCTTGAATGCAGATGAGGATAGAAGGTACAGTAATCTTTATGCGAAGGAAAGTGACTTTGTCTTCGCGGTAGTTGGTGAAGAATTTGGATTTATCGGTAGCTTTATCCTATTAATGCTTTATGCGATATTGATTTTCAGATGTTTGATCATAGCGAAACGTACCCCTGATTACATGGGAAAAATCATATGTATGGGAGTATCAGCATATCTGATGTTTCAGATTTTTGTAAATATAGGTGTGGCAGTGAAGTTTTTACCTAATACAGGACTGACCCTGCCCTTCATAAGCTACGGCTTATCGTCTCTGATCAGCTCGATGCTGGCAATCGCTCTGGTGGTTAACATTGGAATCAGACAGAAGTATAAAATAGAAACTCATAGATTTTATTCCAATGTATCAATTGGGACTAGAAGGGATCGTATTTAAACTATCTTCGTAAATATTGCGGGTATATAGAATAAATTATTAATGCATATATATATGCAAATATACTATGTCTGTAATTTACTTTAACTTAAGATAGTCAGGTGTAAAATTCTCACCTGTAAAATTCATTACACCGCCAAAACCATAAAATATCCAGTCATCTTTATCATCTTTCTTATAAATATATTCACGATACCAGTCCTTCAAATTTACGTCTTCACCCAAATATTCCTCTCTAATAGACAGAAAACTGGTGTTAAAAAATTCATTTTGATAATAAGTGTTTGTAATTTTGGCATATGCTACTTCTATATCTTGATGATATATGGTGGGATAAAATACGTTATTTTGTAAATGCAGTGTAGCTATGTTATTATCCTCAAGCTCTTTGTTAATGAAAAACATATACTCCCATTGCACATCCTTGTATCCATCGTAGGTGTCTGTAATTTTACTTAAAAACTGATGAAACTCTTGCCTTGAGACTTCATTCTTAACAGCAATATCTGAAATGATTTTATCACCCGGTTCTATCATTTGTTTAGCCGTCTGTATATCGAAATTAATTACTTCAGTTCTTATGGGTTTTATTTGATTACCAGAGTTTGCACAAGAAGTTAATGCTAATGCAAATATCATAGCTGCAATACCAAAGAATAATTTTTTCAAAATCTTTCCTCCTTAAAAATCCATCTCATTCATTAGAGAAAATTTTTACATACTCAATAAAATAGGTGTGTACTAACCTTGATTACTCTATGTTATATTCTGTAAATATACATGTCAAGTAATTACTATAAATCGAATTGAAAGTTAAACTCTTCATTCACCTCCTCTTTTATGATTTCGCATAAGATATAATATAAGTCCAAGAGGATAATTCAATAGCTAAATCTCAAGAGAGACAGGGTGCAGGCTCTGATCACTGTATTTCCTAAGCTTGACAGCCGAAGAATTGTACGCGTAGGATTGACATAAGATATTTATGTCAATCCCGCACGAACAATTCGAACGGATGTCTTTGGTTGGAAAAACAATCAGAGCCTGCACCCTGTCTCTTTTGTACAATACCTAAATCTTAGTTAACCTACCATACCTAAACCTTAGTTAACCTACCATACCTAAACCTTAGTTAACCTACCATACCTAAACCTTAGTTAATCTACCATACCTAAACCTTAGTTAATCTACCATACCTAAACCTTAGTTAACCTACAATACCTGAACCTTAGTTAATCTACAATACCTAAACCTTAGTTAATCTTATGAAACTTTATCTCCGATCAAAGGCCTGCTCACAGTAGATGCAGCGGTAAATTCCATTGGCACGGTCTGTCAGCTTGAAGGAGTGAACAAGTCCCGGTTCTATAGAAGTGATACAGCGGGGATTCTTGCACTTTAAGACATTGGATACATGCTCTGGAAGCGTGGGATTCTTCTTCTCGATGATCTCACCATTCTCGATGATGTCGATGGTAATCTCATGATCTAGTGCTCCCAGAATATCCAAGTCAAGCTCCTCTAAAGTACCTTCGATTTTGATGATGTCCTTCTTGCCCATTTTGCTGCTCTTGGCATTCTTGATGATGGCCACGGAGACATCCTTGTTCTCTAAGTCTAAGTAGGAGTAGATCTTCATTGCGCCGCCAACCTTAATATGATCGATTACAATTCCCTGATTCAATACTCCGATATTCAGCATTATTTCACCTCCAATAATTTCATGATCAGAGCCATGCGGACGTAGACACCGTATTCTGCCTGTTTGAAATAAACCGCACGCGGATCATCATCCACCTCGGTAGCAATCTCATTGACTCTGGGAAGAGGATGAAGCACGAGCATATCCTCCTTGGCATAAGCCATCTTTTTGTCGTCCAGGATATAGATATCCTTCAGGCGGATATAATCCTCTTCATTAAAGAAACGTTCTCTTTGTACTCTGGTCATATAGAGGATATCAAGCTTCGGCATAGCATCCTCCAGACTTCTGACTTCTTCATAAGGAATATGATTGCCGTTCAGAGTCTCCTCACGGATGTAAGCCGGTATACGCAGCTCCTCAGGAGAGATTAATACAAGGTTGATATTGTCATAACGCGCCAATGCATTAATTAAGGAATGGACGGTCCTACCGAATTTTAAGTCACCACAAAAGCCGACGGTTAATTTGTTTAAACGTCCTTTTAGATTTTTAATTGTTAATAAATCGGTAAAGGTTTGAGTGGGATGATTATGACCGCCGTCTCCGGCATTGATAACAGGAATAGAAGAATAAGTAGATGCAACGTATGGAGCGCCTTCCTTGGGATGTCGAATAGCACAGATATCTGCATAAGAGGAAATAACACGAATGGTATCGGCAACACTTTCACCCTTTGATGCTGAACTGGAATCAGCGGATGCAAAACCCAATACATTTCCTCCGAGATTAAGCATTGCAGCCTCAAAGCTGAGTCGGGTTCTGGTACTCGGTTCGTAGAATAGTGTGGCCAGCTTTTTTCCTCGGCACACATCGGCGAATTTTTTGGGATCATGAATGATTTCTTCGGCCAGATCAAGAAGCTCGCCAAGCTCAGAAACAGATAAGTCAGTCGGACTGATGATATGTTTCATAGACTACCTCCATAGGATATTAGGTTGATTTTCTCATTACCTTAACTAGAGATTTTAATATAAAATCGTCAAAAATACAATCAGAAAAACTCAAAAATCTAAAGTCTTTCAATTTAAACAGCTTCCCGGCAAGGCATGACCAAATATTAGAAATTACCCCCAATGTCTGTAAAATGCGACTTTCTATCCCGAATTAATATGACAAAGCGAATAAAATATTTAAATTATCAGATAATAGTATTGACAAAGGGCATGTTGTATTGTAAAATTAGATCATAGAAGAGAAGATAAGAAGGAACAGGCAAGCGGACATGGCTGCTAATCTAAAGGAAAGGGATGAGTCCATTGAAAAATTAAGCTCTAATTACAAAAGAACCGGTAATTCCCTTCAGAAATAGGAAGGATTACAATATATTATAGAAATCTGACAGAAAGGATGGTACAGACCACCGAAAACGTTAGTGTAATACCTCAAAGTAAATATGAGAGAAAGGACGGTACAAGCCACCAAACACTTTAGTTGGAACACCTCAAAAGATGATCGGGTTGGTACTGACCACCGAACGCTTTGCGATGGAGTTCAAAGCATTTCTGAAAAATGAGATGGGACGTACCACAGTAATATGAATAATTTAATAGAATGAGAGAGTATTCAGCTTGGATTGATTGAATACTCTCTTTTTTATCGCTGAAATCAATGAAATATTTTACACAATTCCTTTTTTCTGTGATATAATTATAGGATGATAAAAGTGCCAAGAGCGCTTTTTGGCACTATGAGCAGTTGATACAATCCAGGAAAGGTGTGCGTATATGATTCAGATTTCGCGTACAGGAATAAGAAACTTAGCCTCCAATGATACCATCTATGCCCGTGGCTTACAGTATTATAAAGAAAACCGGATCATTAATGCTACTTATTCCAATACCAGCAAACAATATCGGCTGACTGTAAAGGGGAACTATAATTATTCTGTTACGATTGATGAACAGGAGGACGGTTCCTTTGATTACAGCTGCAATTGTCCTTCCAGATTAAAGGATCAGGGTGCCTGCAAGCATGTGGTGGCAGCATTGTTATTTGTACTGAAATATCAGGAGCGTGCCTTGATGTCCGAATCAAAAAGTCCGGAAGAACGTAAAATGATGCAGCTGTTGGATTACTTTATGTCACAGGAGGATACAGTTCTTGTCGGTGAGACATTTCAGATAGATGTAACAATCAACATTCCCTCCATTCTGAAGGGGGAGAGCGGCAGGGCCTTGGTTTCCCTGCATGGCGGAAGCAGCCGGAAGTATAAGATTCAAACGATCAAGAAATTCCTTTCCGATCTCTATCACCATGAAAGCTTTGCCATAGGCAAGGAGTTTAAGTATGTGAATGGAGAAAGTACCTTCGATTCTACATCCCTTGAGCTTTTGGACTATCTGCTCGGGGTGTACGAAATCCAGGAGGTAATCGACAGTACACATTTCTCAAAGATATTTTCGAAATCGCAGATGTTCATTACAAAGAATATGTTGATTAAACTGTTCAATCTCTTACAGGAGACAGGCTTTACGCTGGAGCTGTATGGAAAGACTTATACAGATGTGGTGTTTCGCAAGGGGAATCCGGTCATTTCCTATCAGCTGTCTCTCGACGAGGATTCCATTAGTGTGGATTACCAGGGAAAAGAGGCGGTGCTGCCGTTGACGGAAACCGGAGAGCTTCTGTATTTTGACGGAGCAGTCTATCTGCCTGATAAAAAGTTTATCCGTAACTTTAAGCCCTTTTATAACAGCCTAGGGAAGGATAAGGACCCTCTCTCCTTCCGTGGCGACTCTAAGACCAGCTTCTTGGAGCATGTTTTACCGAGAATTAGCGAGACCATGGTTCTCGATGTACCGGAGGAGTTGAAAAGCCGTTATATTTCCTGTGATATGGAGGCTAAGCTGTACTTTGACAAATATAAGACAGGCATAAAAGCAGAACTAAAATATAAATACGGTGAGTATGAATTCAATTCCTTTGGAAATGCGTCTGCCGGCTCCTATATCATCGTCCGACAGAGGGAGAAGGAGGATGCCATTATATCTGAGCTTCTGAGATTGGGTTTTGTCCCGTATAAGAATTTCTACCTGTTGAAGGATGAGGATAGAATCTATGATTTTCTGTCCGGTAGGGTTATGGAACTGGAGGATAAGGCAAATCTGTTTTATTCGGAGGATTTCAGACGTATGGGAATCCGTGCTCCCGGAACTTTCAAAGCTGGCGTCAGAGTTAATTCAGAGTTAAATATGCTGGAGCTCGACTTATCCTTTGATGAGGTTCCGAAGGAGGAACTGAAGGAACTGCTGCATTCTTATCAGATAAAAAAGAAGTATTACCGATTGAAAAACGGAAGCTTTATCAATCTAGAAGATAAAACCGTCGATGAGGTATCCCATATCTTAAGCTCTCTGAATATCAAGGATAAGAATTTAAGAGAGGATGCAATGCTTCTGGAGAAGAAGAACGCCTTATACCTTGAAAAAGCATTTTCTGACCATGAATTTGTATTTGAGCGGGATCGTGACTTTATGGTTCTAACGGAGAAGATACTGAATCCCTCCAGAACAGAATATCAGCTGCCGGGAGGAATCATGGCAGAGCTAAGACCGTATCAGCTGACCGGCTACAAGTGGTTGAAGACTCTGGCTGATAATGAGCTGGGAGGAATTCTGGCGGACGATATGGGTCTTGGTAAAACCCTGCAGTCCATCGTTTATATTGCTTCCGAGGTCATGACAGAAAAAAAGGAGCATCATCTGATTGTATGTCCTACCTCATTAATTTATAACTGGCAGGATGAGATCGAGAATTTTGCACCGATGATTAAAGCATTGGTGATTACCGGTAATCCGATGGAGCGCCAGGAGGCAATTGAACGATATCAGGAGTATGATGTACTGATTACCTCCTATCCATTGATCAGAAGGGATATTAATATCTATGAAAAATTAGATTTCCATACAGTTTTCATTGATGAAGCCCAATTTATCAAGAACGATTCTTCTTTAAACGCCAAGTCGGTAAAGCGGCTGCGTGCGAAGCACAGATTTGCACTGACCGGTACACCGATTGAGAACAGCTTATCTGAGCTGTGGTCCATTTTTGATTTTATTATGCCGGAATATCTGTATACCCACAGCCGGTTTGTAGAATTATATGAAAAACCGATCATGAAGGAGGATGAGAAGGCCCTGAGTGACCTGCATCAGCATATTGAACCGTTTATCTTGCGTCGTATGAAGAAAGATGTCCTCACAGAGCTGCCGGATAAATATGAGACTAAGATGCTGACGGATCTTTCTGAAGGTCAGAGGCTGGTTTACTTATCGTTTCTTGAAAATATCCGCAATGAGCTTCATTCGGATATTGAGGAAAGCGGTGTGGAGAAGAACAGGATCAAGATTCTGGCTGCACTCACAAGGCTACGTCAAATCTGCTGTCATCCCTCAACCTTCCTTGAGAATTATCAGGGCGGCAGCGGTAAGCTTGAGCTTTTGATGGAAATTATTCCCGAGGCGATTGCCAATGATCATCGGATCCTGGTGTTCTCACAGTTCACTTCCATGCTTCGGATTATTGAAGGCGAATTGAATGATCTGGATATCCCTTATTTCTATCTGGAGGGATCCACCCCAACCCAGGACAGAAACGATTATGTGAAGCGCTTTAACAACGGGGAGGGTAAGGTATTCTTAATCTCACTGAAAGCAGGCGGAACCGGTCTTAACCTGACCGGAGCAGATACGGTAATCCATTATGATCCCTGGTGGAATCCTGCGGTAGAGGATCAGGCGACGGACCGGGCATATAGAATCGGTCAGCAGAACAAGGTTCATGTGATGAAGCTGATTACCAAGGGAACCATAGAAGAGAAGATTTTTAAACTACAGAGGAAGAAGAAGGAGCTTTCTGATTCCATCATCAGCTCCAAGGAGGTTTTTATCAATTCTTTATCGAGAGAAGAGCTGGAAGAGCTATTTGAGCCAATGTAGGTTAAATATTATGTAATATTAATTGACTTGTATTTTATTAGCTTAATAATTAAGATTATAGTTAGGATTATAGTTAAGATTATAGTTAGGATTATAGTTAGGATTATAGTTAGGATTATAGTTAAGATTATATTTAGGATTATAGTTAGGATTATAGTTAGGATTATAGTTAGGATTATAGTTAAGATTATATTTAGGATTTTATTTTGGGTTATATTTAGGATTATATCCAGGATTATATTAAGGATTATATTAAGGATTATATTTAGGAGTATATTCAGAATTATATTAATGATGATATTAAAATTCTATAGTTAGGCTTATGTTTCATAATAAAGGCGGACTGTTCTCACCTTACACGAAAGAAATCTTAAAGGTTTCTTCCGGTTTTAAGTGAGGGCTGTCCGCTTTTATTAATCAATATTCTGAGCTTGATTATTGCAGTTCCTTCATTAATGTTTTGCGTAAAATCATACTGAAGGAGGTTGCAAGCACGATTTTTATGATATCAAACGCGATGAAAGGAAAAACACAAAGAGTTAATGCAGTATAGAAGGATTGCCCCGTTACCACGGTAAACCATGCAGTTCCAAGCAGGTAGCAGACCAGTAATGCGGTAGTCATTCCGATGGCCAGGGACAAAACCTTATGCTTCCTAATCAGCTTACAGCTGAGTGCAATGATCAATGCCATGATTGGATATGCAGCCAGATAACCTCCCGTCATTCCTGTCAGGTTCTGAAAACCGCCTTTGAAGCCGGTAAAAACCGGGACTCCGAAGGCACCCAGCAGAAGGTAAGCCAATACTGACAGGAAAGCTAACCTGGGTGGTAACAGCGCACCGGTCAAAAAGATGGCCAGTAAACCTAATGTAAAGGGGATGGGAGGAACAGGGATGGAAATCTGTGAAAGAACACAGATAATCGCTGTAAACATTCCTGTCAGTACCAGATCTCTGGTTTTGATTCTTTGAATATTATTTTGAGATGCTTGTGTTTGATTCATTATTATATAGGTATATAGCTTTTTTCTATATACAAATCCTTTCAAAGTATTGTCATAGATTAATTGTCTACATGCGTAGAATATCAGAAAGTATTCATTACAGCATCAAGACTTCATCCTCACGCTGACTTCTCCGGAGCTTAAAGCCTCAACACGACCATCCTCATATTCCACGATCAGTCTGGCTTTATCATCAATATCCAGAGCCTTCGCAGGAATAGCAGCAGTTCCCTTCAGTACCAGAATGTCCTGACCGAGCAGGAAAGAGTGATTACGGTATTCCTCGAGATATTTCTTATCGGTGAGGGAATTCATGCATTCTGCCATATTGTTCAGAACCTCCGCCACCAGCAGAGAGGTGATGGGCTTATCCGAGGGCTTGTCCGAGAAGAGGGAACCAGCAATCTGGGTAAGCTCTTTCGGAAAATTGTTGGTTTTGATATTGATACCGATTCCGACGACCGCATATTCCAGACCACCGCTTTCAAAGTTCAGAGAGGCTTCCGTAAGAATTCCGCAGACCTTCTTGCCGCCAGCAAAGATATCATTCACCCATTTAATCCCAGCTTTAATCCCGGCAACCTCCTCAATCGCTTTCACCACAGCTACTGCAGCAGCGGTCGTAATCAAGAGAGAGTCCTCGAGATTGAGGGTCGGTCTCAGTATTAGGGTAAAATATACTCCCGAAGCCATCGGTGAATAGAAGCTGCGCCCCATTCTGCCCCTGCCTTCTGTCTGTTCTCTGGCGAGGATGACGGTACCTTCCTTCGCACCCTTTGCAGCAAGCTCCTTTGCTATGATATTGGTGGAGGTGACGGTCTGTCTGACCTCGAGCTGAAAGCTTTTTGCATTTCCTGTTAGGTAAGGAGCTATGCTTTCTGCGGAAATGATGTCATTATCCGAGAGCAGACAATACCCCTTATTCGGAACGGCTTCAATTCGGTAGCCATCCTTCTGCAGGGCCTTCATTGCCTTCCAAATGGCGCTTCTCGTTACGAATAATTCCTTAGCGAGCTTCATCCCATTGACGGAGCTCCCCCGGTTTTCTTCTAAAATTCTCAGTACTTGATATTTCAATTCCATGGAAATCGTCCTTATCATATATGATGATTTAGTATACCATAACCGAATAAAATGTCAACTGGATAAGGGTAAAGAGTCGACAATTGAAACGTAACTGTAATAGATTAAGTTATTGAATCTATTGATAGAAATAATCAGAAAGCAGCAATATGGCATCGAGAGATACGAAAAACGAGTATAGCAGGCTATCAGAGGAAACCAGATGGGTATATGAAGTCTATAAAACAAGATTGGAAGATATGTACTAAAAATAAGGGGCTGTTGCAAAACTCCTTGAATAGTAACGAGTAAGGATACAGGCATCCCTAACACACTGGTTCCCGGACATCCTGCCGATATTGCTTGTCATAATCGAACATAAATGTTCGCTTCTGTTCAAACAATATCGACAAGCTGTCCG
>JAEZGK010000090.1 GCA_023437365.1 Bacillota bacterium | reverse complement strand
CGTGTGAGCCGTAGGCCTCCTCACGCAGATCGACCTTGCGGCTCTTGAACGTCGAGGTGTGCTCGAGCGAGTCGACCAACCGGATGAACAGCGGGATGGCGTAACTGGGCAGCCGGTCGAAGAGCGTCTCGGCCAGTTCGATGCCGTCGAACTCCCGGTCCTCGCGGAGCTTGACCGCGGCCATGCCGGCGCGCCCGCCGGTGTTGGGCACCTCGACGCCGAAGACGGTGCACTCCTCGACCTGCGGGTCGGCGCTGACGGCGGCCTCGACCTCGGTGGTCGCGACGTTCTCACCCTTCCACCGGAAGGTGTCACCGAGCCGATCACCGAACGCGGCGTGCCCGAGGCCCTGCGGCTTCATCACGTCACCGGTGTTGAACCAGACGTCGCCCTCACGAAAAGCGTTGCGGATCAACTTCTTCTCGCTGGCCTTCGGCTCGGTGTAGCCGTCGAACGGCGACAGCCGGTTGACCGGGCTGATCAGCAGACCCGGCTGACCCGAGGCCACCTTGCGCACCCGGCCGTTCTCGTCGCGCTTGGGTTCGCCGGTCTCGGCGTCGTATTCGACGTAGGCCAGGAACGGCAGCGGGCTGACGCCGGTGCTCTTGGTGACGTTGAAGATGTTGATGAACGCGGTGTTGCCCTCGCTCGCGGCGTAGAACTCGCAGACCCGCTTGATGCCGAACCGGGTGGTGAACTCATCCCAGATCTCAGGCCGCAGACCGTTTCCGGCGATCAGCCGGACCCGGTGCCGGCGGTCGGTCGGCTTGGGGGGCTGGTTGAGCAGGTAGCGGCACAACTCGCCGATGTAGACGAAGGCCGTGGCGTCGTAGTGGATCACCTCGTCCCAGAACCGCGAGGCGGAGAACTTCTCGCCGAACGCCAGCGTGGCACCGGCGTTGATCACCGACGACACCGCGACCGTCAGCGCGTTGTTGTGGTACAGCGGCAGGCACGAGTACAGCGTGTCGTCGGCGCGCAACCGCAGACCGAGCCCACCGAACCCGGCCAGCGCGCGCAGCCAGCGGTAGTGCGTCATGACGCTGGCCTTCGGATGACCGGTCGTGCCGGAGGTGAAGATGTAGAACGCGGTGTCCTTGGCGAGCACCGCCGACGCCGACGCCGGGTTGCCGGTCGGCGCGGTCTCGGCGGACTTCTCGAAATCCTCGATGGTGACCACGACGCCCGGGTCGAGTTCGACGCCGGACTCGGAGATCGCGTCGACCAGGTCGTTCTCCGACAGGATCACGGTGGCGTTGAGCAGACCGACGCTGTGCGCCAGCACGTCACCACGCTGGTGGTGGTTGAGCATGCCCGCGACCGCACCACATTTGACCGTCGCCAGCATGGCCAGCACCGCGTTGGGTGAGTTGCGCAGCATGATGCCGACCACATCGCCGTGCCCGACGCCGCGCGCCGCCAGTGCCGCGGCATACCGGTTGGCGGTGGCGTTGGCCTCGGCGTAGGTGATGCTCTGGTCGCCGAACTTCAGGAACACCCGGTCGGCGAATTTGGCGGCACGCTCCTGGAACACCTTGCCGATCGAGGCCTTCGAGGTCGGTCGCGCAAGCATCCCGGTGCTGACGCCCCGCACGATCGCGGGCGCGTCCATCAGGACGCCGGGCAGCTGGCTGATGATGTCGAAGAGGCCGACGGACGCGCGGGAATCGGACGCTGGCATGCAGCTCAGCCTAACCGGAAGGCGAGACCGGCGGTATCGGGCCGGGTGCGCACAGGTCCAGCGCCGCGTCGACGTCGCGCACCACCAGCAGGCGGTCCAACGCGCCTTGGGCCACGTAGCCCGTCTCGCGCAGACCCTCGAGCCAGGACAGCAGGCCGTCGTAGTGCCCGACCGGGTCGAGCAGCACCACGGGTTTGCTGTGCATGCCCAGGTAGCCGGCGGTCCAGGTCTCGAACATCTCCTCGAGCGTGCCGATGCCGCCGGGCAGCGTGATGAAGGCGTCGGCGTGGTCCTCCATGACCTGTTTGCGCTGCCGCATGGTGTCGGTGACGATCAGCTCGTCGGCGTCGACGTCGGCGACCTCCCGGTGCACCAGGGCCTTCGGGATCACGCCGACGGTGCGTCCGCCCCGCGAGCGCGCCGCGGTCGCCACCGCGCCCATCGCCGACACATTGCCGCCGCCGGAGACCAGGGCCCAGTTCCGCTCGGCGATCCCCCGGCCCAGCCGCGACGCCAGGTCCAGCAGCTCGGGATGGGTGGGACCTGAGGCGCAGTACACACAGACGGCCCATTCACGTTGCATGTCGCCGAGCGTATTTGGCGCGAACCGGGCGGGCACCCGCGGCTCGGGTCATAGGATCCGGCCGTGCCCTTGCACTGGAGCGTCCCACAGCACGACGACGTGCTCGAGCAGGTGGCGACGGCCCTGGCCGAGGGCTCCGGGGCGGTGCTGATCGGGCCCGACGGCGCCGGCAAGTCCACTCTGGTCCGGCGCGCCGCGCAACGCTGGGCCCAGACGCGGCCCGGGGTGGTGCTGCGCATCGCCACCGGCACCCGGACCGAACGCGACGTGCCGTTCGGCGCGTTCGCCCACCTGGTGGACGTGTCCGACATCGGCAAACCCGC
>JAEZGK010000035.1 GCA_023437365.1 Bacillota bacterium | reverse complement strand
TAATCGAACATAAATGTTCGCTTCTGATCAAACAATATCGACAAGCTGTCCGGCAAACAGTGCATGACGGGATGCCTGTATCCTTACTCTGGCTAACAAAGTGTTTTGCAACAGCCCCTTTTGGTATACGCTTATGCTTTGATAGCCCAACGCAATTTGGCACATTTGGCACGGCTATTGGAGTTACATTCGGCAACTGAGGGGCGAATGGCTTCAGGAGCTATTTCTCGATAGATACCCTCACGATAGAAGCGCTGGAAGGATTTCTTGACCAGACGATCTTCACCGGAGTGAAATGTGAGAATAGCGACACGCCCGCCCTGAGCCATGGCGGCAGGAAGCTTTTCTAAGAACTCATACAACACTTCAAATTCATTATTCACATCAATCCGCAGTGCTTGAAAGCATCTTTGACAGGATTTTTTTACTTCATCGTTCCGATCTTTTTCGGGGATGAATTTTAGTGTATCCTTGATTATTTGTTGGAGCTGACCGGTTGTTGCTATCGCTGTTCCTTTTTTTATCATAGAAGTAATAGCACGAGCGATTTCTGCGGAATGAGGCTCGTCCGCATTTTCCAGTAACATACCCTGTAGCTCATCCTGTGAGATGGTTTTCAGACGATCCGCCGCCGAGATACCTTTGGAAGGATTTAGTCTTAAATCTAATGGTCCGTCTGTCTTATAAGAAAACCCTCTTTCCGGATTGTCTATTTGCATGGAAGAGACCCCTAAGTCTGCCAATATGAAATCGAGTGGCCCAGATTCGGAAACGATTTGATCGATATTAGAAAAGTTGGTTTGCTTAATTGTTAAAATCTCCGGGCCATATCCTAAGCGTTCTAAACGCTCCCTGGTACGTGGCAATTCGATCGAATCCACATCAGTAGCATACAAATGACCCTGTGAATTCAAGCATTTAAGCATCTCTAACGTATGTCCACCATAACCTAAGGTTGCATCCAGTCCGATCTGTCCAGGTGTGATCTGTAAGAATTCTATGATTTCATTAACACAAATGGAACGATGCATACCTGCCGGTGTACTGCCTTTTTGGATGACCTTTGCTACTGTATCAGCATATAGCTCTGGTTGCAGTTCCTTATATTTATCTTTAAAAGCCTTTGGATGAGTGCCCTTATATCTGGGACGACGCTGATGCTTTTGTTCTTGCTGATCCATGCTTGTTACCACCTTTGAAATATCTATTTTATATTCATGCTTCAAAATACTTGTGAAAGGATACTTAGAGCCTCCTATCAATCACATGATATCAAATACCTATCATAATAGCAAATATATAATAAATAAACCTTAAGATAAACCAAAAGATAACCAAATTAGTGTTGTAGCTAAGTAGAGTAACAGTTATGATTGCATTGATCGGTATCTCCATGTAAAATAAATTAGTATATAACGGAGATTATGATATCCGGTTTTTTACATGCTGCAGGTAGCGTTGAATGAGAGGTTTCACTATGGATAATAAAAGTTTTAGTGAATATAACATCAGTGAGGATATTGTAAAGGCATTGAGAGGGCTGGAGTATGACAGTCCAACTAAAGTTCAGTCCAGGGTCATTCCGGCTGCTTTAGAGAAAAAGGATCTTATCGTTAAAGCGCAGACGGGTAGCGGGAAGACAGCCGCATACACGATACCGATATGTGAATTGCTCGAATGGATTGAAAATAAACCACAAGCGCTTATTTTGACTCCAACGAGAGAGCTTGCTGTTCAGGTGAAAGAGGATTTTACTAACATAGGAAGGTTTAAACGAATCAAAGCAGTATCGATCTATGGAAGACATCAATTTTCTATTGAGAAGACAGAGTTGAAGCAGAAGACACATGTCGTCGTTGGGACACCGGGGCGTGTCTTGGATCATATTAAGAAGGGGACATTAATCCTAAATAAGATTCACTATGTAGTAATTGATGAAGCTGACAGGATGCTGGATATGGGGTTTATCAGTCAGGTGGAAGCTATTATCAAGGAGCTGCCTAAGGAACGGATAACAATGTTGTTCTCTGCAACCATGCCTGATGAGGTTAAAAGCATAGCATCAAATAATATGAGAAACCCGATGAATGTAGATGTCAGCGAAGACAGTATTATGACTTCTGATATTCAGCATGCTCTTTATATTACAGCAGAAGAAGATAAACTGGAACTGCTTACGGATATTACGATGATTGAAAATCCGGATAGTTGTATCATCTTTTGCAGTACTAAGGATAGAGTGGATATGATATATGAGCATCTGGATACGTTAGGCTATCCCTGTAATAAAATACATGGAGGCATGGAACAGAGTGATCGATTGTCTGCGATGAAGCAATTTAAAAGGGGAGAGTACCGCTATCTGATTGCCACAGATGTAGCGGCAAGGGGAATAGATATTGAGAACATTTCCGTGGTTATTCACTATGACCTTCCCCCGGAAAAGGAAAATTATGTCCATCGTACGGGAAGAACAGGACGTGCTGGGCAGAAAGGGAAGGCCATCTCTTTAGTAACTCCGACCCAAAGCAGATATTTACATAACATCGAAACATTGATTGGATTTCAAATTCCAGAACTGTCGAAACCTACCAGGCTGGATGTGTCCCTTCAAAAACCTTTCTTTGATGAAAAAATAAATACGCTTCCGCAGATAAAGAAATCGAAAAGTGATCAACTGAATCAGGAGATTATGAAATTACGTTTCAACGGTGGAAAGAAAAAGAAGCTCAGAGCAACTAATTTTGTGGGTGTGATATCCAATCTGGAAGGTGTCAATGCAGAGGATATTGGCATTATAACAGTACAAGATACCCTTACCTATGTAGAAATACTAAACGGTAAGGGTGCCATGGTACTGGAAGCAATGAAAAATACGATGATTGGCGGTAAGGTATGGAAGGTAACGGAGATTACAAAGGACATTTGTTAGAGTTCGGATCAACGAAATAGATAACGTAGGCATCGAAATGCTTTATCGAAAGGAGTAACAATACCATGAAATGGTTACTGGTCATCCTGCTGTTACTGATCGTATTGGTAATCGGATTTATTCTATTGACATTTATCTTGATACATCGTGCACATAAGGAGCAGTTTAGCAGAGCGGATTATAAGCTGAAATCTGATCCGAATGCAATTACCTATGACGATTTTGCGTCAGCTTATCCGCGTGAGGTGATTCAGCTATACTCCGGAAATAATATGCTAAAAGGCTTTCTTTATAAATCGAAGGAAGAGAAAGGATTAGTGATTATCAGTTCGGGGCATCGATGTGCTACAGAATGTTATCTGATCGATATGCAATATTTTGTAGATCACGGATGGACCGTATTTTGCTATGATTATACAGGGTATTATAACAGTGAGGGCAGGGATATGATTGATTATATCCAGGTGGTTAAGGATTTAGATGCTGTTCTGACTTATTTTGAAGAGGATCCATATTGGAGTAAGATACCCCATTTTCTGTATGGTCATAGTTTGGGAGCTTATGCATCGACGGCGGTTCTAAATTTCCGACATAAATTAGCAGCAGTGGTTGCCGCTTCAGGATTTGATCAACCGGTAGAGCAGTGGTCTTACTCTGTTAAGCGCTTTACCGGTGCCTTAGGCAATATTCTGGGTAGAATTGCAGGAATCTATCTACGTCTATTTTTTGGAAAAGAGACAATTGATTTTTCTGCAATCAAAGGCATCAACGTAAGCAATACACCGGTCCTGGTATTCAGTGGGACAACAGATGAGTTTTATGGTGGAGTAAGTCCAATCTATGCCAAAAAAGATCAAATTACCAATCCCAATTGCATCTTAATGTTAATGCAGCAGGAAGGACATAATGGTCATGGCGATTATACGCTGTCAGAGCGAGCAGTCAGATACAGGAATTATTGCAAAGAAGAAAATCCCTTGCACTTCGATAAGTGGCTATATATGGATCCGGATTTACAATACTATGATAGGGTCAATCAATTTTACATGGATTGGAACAAATAATTCAGGGCATAAAATGAAAAGTCGGATCTAATCGGGTAAAATATTGGAAGAAACAAGTATGTGAAAGGAAGGATGAAATACCATATACAGTTGACTTTAATCCTGTATCAACGTTAGGTTTGGAGTCTTCACCGGTAGCAGAGGCATTTGTCGGTCTTCGGGCGAATTAAGCCTGTTATTATAAATAAATTGGGTTAAAATAGGTTGAACCGCTTCGCTTAAGAAACGGTTCAACCTATTTTTTAATCATGCGGCAGTATCATAACATTTTCAACTCTAATGTGACTGTGTTACAGAATTTATAGATGGATGCTATTATAATGCATTTAGAAATGAGTAAATAAAAGGATGATATATTTTAGTGAGACTCTAGTAACGGATTAAGTCAAGGAGCTTTCCTATGTGTAATCTGGTTACTGATAATGTTAGGTATTTGGCTATAATGAAAAAAATATGTTAAATAGTAAACTCATAATATATAACCCAGGAGGAAAAAGAGATGTTTGATTTTTTAAAAAGAGATGACAGTAAAGTAATCCATGTGAATGATATGGATCATCTTATTGGCAAAGTAGAGATCATTGACATAAGAGAGCCATACGAGTATAAAAGCGGCACGTTAAAGACAGCGAAGAACATACCTATGGGTAATCTGTTAACAAGTCCTGATAAATATCTGCTCAAGGATAAGACTTACTACATTATGTGCCAATCAGGCGGAAGAAGCGGAAGAACCACGAGAGTACTGACAAAACAAGGTTTCCATGTGATCAATGTAGCAGGCGGTATGGGTTCCTATGTGGGATCAAAAAGAAAATAATTATAATTGGTTTTCGTGATCTAATCACGGTTTGAATTTCGAATTAATATATAATGAAATTATAAGAAACGAAAAAACAAATGAAGAATATTAATGTAGAAAAGGAGAATGACGTATGAGCGTATTAACTATAACGAGAGATAATTTTGAACAAGAGGTTATAAATTCTGATAAGCCCGTGTTAATTGATTTCTGGGCACCCTGGTGTGGACCCTGCAGAATGGTGGGACCAACAGTTGAGCAGGTAGCAGAAGAGACGATCAGTACAGCTAAGGTGGGCAAGGTCAATGTAGATGAACAACCTGAATTGGCTAAGGCATTTCGTGTGATGAGTATCCCGACACTTGTAGTGATGAAAAACGGGAAAATAGCTCATAGTGCCATAGGTGTTCAATCTAAGAACTCTATCCTGTCCATGCTCAAGTAATCAAGCTTTGAGAAAAGAGGGTCTTTGTAAAATAGCTGAGTAAGCTATTTTACAAAGACCCTCTTTTTGTGCTTTTAAATGAATCTCCTGTGCGCATAATACAGCTTGAACACAGGGGTTATTCATTGCTTGAAAATAGTTGTCCATCTGCTTCGGCGAATAGGGCATATTGTGATAAGTCCACCATTTTAAGTCCTAGATTTGTAACACTGTTATGTTGTATTGTTATTGTAGCACTGTTATGTTGCACTGTTATTGTAGCACTGTTATTGTTGCACTTTACGCTTAATTGTTTTGTGCCGTTTATTAAGAAACGTATACCGGTATGATCTAAATCCTGCTTATTGAATATAGATATCTTCATGCGGTAAGCTTTTCTTAGCTGAATTCATTACCTTTTCAATACACTCAAATGTGGATGACAGGCTATGGCTTACCGCAGTCTTTTCTAGGCTGCATAGGCTAATTCTTAAAGAATTATCCCTGAAAAAGCAGGGAAGGAACATATCCTGTGTCCCTGCCACAGAAATCTGATGTACTTTTAATAATTCTGCCAGTCTGTTACTGCTGATCTCCTTTGGTAAGGTTAAATAAGAGAAAAATCCGGTATGAGGGACGGATAATTTTAGCCCCATCATGGTTGCTGTCTCGGTAAAGCTATTCATTTCAACCATTCTGCTTTCATATTCCGTTCTGATATCCCTGCAATGCTTATCTAGCAGACCTGAAGTGATAAACAGCTCGAGTGCCGCCTGATTCAAAGTGGAGTTACCGATATCGCAAAGGGACATTGGAATTTCCGTTTGGAAAAGGCATCTTAGCGAGGATCAGGAGAGCCTGATATGCACCTGCTGTAATGACCATATTACCTTCGGAGGTAAAGATCTGCTCCTGTCTGTAATACTTGACGAGTGTATTTCTCAAGCCCTCAAAACCCTGTGGATTCGAATAAGTGAAGAGGGATTCCTGATAGGAGTCGATTGCCTGATTAATACAATTGCGAAATTTGACAAAGGGCAGTAGCTCACGGGATGGGGTTGCCTTTGAAAGATCGATTACTGAGGAATTGACGGGTGCAAGATCTGTATTCTTTGGCTTCATGGCATAATAACCGCTTTTGGGCACAGAATAAATGAATTTTTCCTGTTCTAATTTCCTGTATGCATTAACCACGGTTGAATTACAGACCTGACATTGCTGTGCAAGCTCTCTGACTGAGGGGAGCTTACTTCCCGGCTTTATTTTAGAAGCTGTCATCTGTTCTAAAATGTACTCTTTCACAACCTCATATCGGTTTCCCATAGCTGCTCCTTTCAACTGTAGCGGTACAGTCTGATAAAATATCATTTGCTTTACGAGAAATGAGTCTATAAACTTATATCTGTACTAAAACAAATTATAACATATAGATACAGAGGGGGCAATTGATATGAAAATAAAGGGTATCTGTTTTATGATAACATCCAGTGTTTTATTCTCCTTGAGTACTGTTCTGGTGAAATCAGTAGCGGGAAGCTTTAACAGT
Organism: Bacillota bacterium; assembly: GCA_023437365.1. Lineage (GTDB taxonomy): Bacteria > Bacillota > Clostridia > Lachnospirales > Lachnospiraceae > Mobilitalea. The sequence goes on along the minus strand of JAEZGK010000035.1, from coordinate 128,332 downwards.
TACTTTATCTCGGTATCAAGATTCGTCATCGGCATTATACTGGGTGCAGGAGTCCTGCTATTCACGAAGAAATCTTTTCTGGTGAAAGATAAAAAAGCTTGGGTGATACGCGGTGTCGCCGGATCCGTCTCCATGATTCTTTTTTATCTTGCGATAGAGCTGACAAGCAGTGCCAGAGCAACACTAATGAATAACCTCTATGTGATCTTTGTTGCGTTATTTGGCTTTCTCCTTAATAAAGAACGCGTAAAAGTGGTGAATATGATCAGTATGGTAATCTGCCTGGCAGGAGTGACAATCATATTTTATGATGGCGGCCAATATGCCTTCGTGGGAGATGTGATCGGTGTACTAAGCGGTATTATTATGGGGATAGCTGTCCATTACACAAAACGCTCCAGTGAAAAGGAACATCCGGTGCTTGTCTATATGTCAGCCTGTATCTTTGGGCTTGCATTTGCACCCTTATCATCTATCCATCATCCCAATCCCGGTCTCTCTCAGATGATCCTTCTTTTGTGCATAGGGGTGTCCTCCTTTCTTGCCCAGTGGCTGATGACAAGCAGCTACAGCTGGATTTCTGCTATTAAGGGAAGTCTGATCTCATATCTAAAGATCCCCTTTACCGTTGTGTTTGGAGCAATGTTAGGAGACCGGGTCAGTACGAAATTTCACCTTGGTACGATAGTTCTGATTGCAGGGTTATTGATTGAAAGTGGTGGTCCTCAATACCTTGTCGGCAGATTTAGGAGGAAAACGCGTTTTCTTAGTTGACTAAATTTCCCTGTATGATTTATGCTATATCTAACGCTTTTCATATATTACCAAGATAGGAAAAGTATATCACCGGGTTTATGGATTAATGATGTTATTGATTATGAGCCGGATCATAATGAGAAAGCAGCTAACAGCGGATAATTTATACAAGAATAGGATCATGATAGAGTTCATTAATGGGGAGGTACAGATGCGAAGAATAATACTAATTCTTGGATCAATAATTGCATTATTTTTGATCCTCATAGGAATTTATCAGTTTTTTGTAGTAGGCGGTAAAATTATCAAAGTAGATGCATCACCGGAAGATGGATTTAACTATGAATATTATGCTTATATACCTTATGGAGTTGGTAAAGCTGATATTAAGTACATATTAGTTGAACCTAATAATGGCGGAAGAGTTAGCGATAATCATCAGGATCATGTGAAGGATGTACTTAGGTTAGTGAAACATGGTATCTGCAATCGATTAGCCCGTAGCTTGAAAACAGTGTTACTGGTTCCGGTTTTTGATCGTCCAGAAAGCAACTGGCAGATGTATACCCACTCTCTTGACAGGGATACATTAATGAATAAGGAAGGCGATCTGGCTAGAATTGATTTACAGTTGATGGGTATGATTAACCATTTGAGATATAAATTGAGCGAGGATAATGTTTTTGTCAGGGAAAAGGTATTGATGAACGGGTTTTCTGCTTCCGGTAGTTTTGTGAATCGTTTTACGGCACTTCATCCCCAAGTTGTTCAAGCTACAGCAGCAGGCGGAATAAACTGTATGCCAATTCTACCGACGGAGCAATGGGCTTCAATGGATCTGATCTACCCAATTGGAATATCAGATATCAGTGAGATAGCGGATATTGAATTTAACATCAACGACTATAAGGCTGTACCGCAATTCATATATATGGGGAGTGAAGATGAGAATGACACCTTGCCTTATGATGATGCATTCGGAGAAAAGGAAAGACAGCTCATCCTTGATCTTCTGGGCAGTGATATGAAGGAACGTTGGGAAAAATCAGAGGATATTTATAAGCAATTGGATATTTCGGCAGAAATGGTTATGTACGACGGAGTTGGTCATATGACCAATGACGAAATTATTGATGATATCATTCGCTTCTTTCAGAAAAATATGAAATAGAGCATGAGCAACCCTCCAGTATACCACCAGACTTTATAAATGATGGTATACTGGTTTTACTATAAAGGGTAGAAGGAGTGAATATTATGTATATCAACATATTTGGAGCAAAGGAAAATAACTTGAAGAATATTGATGTGCAGCTTCCCAAGAATAAGCTGATTGTTTTTACCGGTGTCTCTGGCAGCGGTAAATCAACACTGGCACTGGAGACTTTGCAAAGGGAATGCCAGCGTCAGTACATGGAATCTATGGGTATGACCTTGGATATCGGCAGCAGACCGAGGGTTGATCGGATTGAGGGCTTATCACCTGCAATATCCATCAATCAGCACCAATCGAATCATAATCCCCGCTCAACTGTGGGTACAGTTACGGAGATATCCTCCTACCTTCGGGTATTGTTCGCTAAGCTTGGAGAAAGACCGTGCCCGCATTGCGGCAGAACCATATCACAGAATTATAGTGAAAGTGCTTTTACAGATTACCCGGAGCTGTCCGAAGCGGAAGGGGAGGAAAATGAGCTATTTGAGCAGACTCTACCATGTCCTCATTGCGGTAAGCAGGTCTTCGAGTTGACAGCGAGTCATTTCTCCTTCAATAAACCGCAAGGGGCTTGTGCAGTATGTCACGGGATAGGAGTCGTGAATTCACCGGATGTGAAGCTTCTGATGGATCATACTAAGAGTATCCGGGAATTTGCAATTTCTGGCTGGGACCAGGTATATATCGACAGATACGGAGCTTCGATTATCCAGGCTGCCAGACATTACGGTTTTGAGATGGATATAGACACACCGATTGGGAGTTATAATGAGGTACAGATGGATCTGCTTTTATATGGTGTGCTGAGCAGGCAGTTTCAAGAGCGGTTCCCGGATATCACACCGCCCAAGACCGTGCCGGAAGGAAGATTTGAAGGTGTTGTCACTAATCTGATGCGCAGATATGCGGAAAGCAATACGGCCAGTGCCAGGCAAAAGCTCGAAAAGTTCCTAATCCGTCAGGAATGTCCCGAATGTCATGGAATTCGATATAGAGCGGAAATACTTAAGGTAAAGGTTGGAGATAAAAATATAAAAGAGCTGTTGTCCATGTCCCTGCTTGATGTCAGCGAGTGGTTGAACCGGCTTCCGGATTCTATTTCAGAGGAAGCCTGGAGTGTTGTCCGACAGGTAGCTGAGGATCTGAGGAGCAGAATAACTCGTATTGTAGATGCAGGCTCCGGATATTTGAGCTTAGAGCAGCCGGCTGCTTCCCTGTCTGCCGGAGAATGTCAACGGATTAAACTGGCAGGGGTACTTGGAAGTGGGCTTACCGGTGTCCTTTATGTACTGGATGAACCGACCTCCGGCCTTCACTCCCGTGATACAGGAAAAATCATAGAGGTTTTAAAGCGTCTTCGGGACATGGGGAATACCGTCCTTGTGATAGAGCATGATACGGATATTATGAAAGCAGCAGACTATATCGTGGATTTTGGTCCGGGAGCAGGGAAGCAGGGGGGAAGTATCGTTGCCTGTGGTGATGTTCAGGAAATTATGAACTGCGAGGCTTCGATTACGGGTAGATATCTGCGGAATAGTTGCTATCAAACAAAGCGCAGAAAGCTTCTCTCCGGGAATACAAAATATCTGGAAATCAAAAACGCAGACGTTAATAACTTAAAAAACATAGATATCACAATTCCTCTTGGGAGATTTGTTACAGTGACGGGTGTCTCCGGCAGTGGTAAATCCAGTCTGATTTTCGGGTATCTGGCAGCTGCCTGTGAAGCTTATTTTAACCTGACGAAGAAGCATAGGAAGCAGCTGATTGGAGGGCTGGAACATTTAACTGGTGTGGTTATCATAAATCAGCAGTCCATCGGGCGTTCCAGTCGGTCTAATGCAGCGACGTATACGGACCTTTTCACCGATATCCGAGATCTATTTGCTGCCTTGCCCGAAACAATCAGCCAGGGACTTTCGGCGAAACACTTCTCCTATAATGTGCCGGGCGGAAGATGTGAAAAATGCCAGGGAACGGGCAGACTATCCGTCTCCATGAACTTTCTGCCTGATGTAGAGGTGACCTGTCCTATATGCCGTGGCAGGAGATATCAGAAACAGGTACTGAAGGTGAAATACAAAGGAAACAATATTTCAGATATCTTGGAATTAAGCGTTGACGAAGCTATGGAGCTATTTGCCGGTCAGGAGAGCATAGCATCGAAATTACAAATCCTACAGGATGTGGGCTTAGGTTATCTGGGCTTGGGACAATCCACAGCCACCTTATCCGGAGGGGAAGCACAGCGTCTGAAGTTGGCTAAGGAGCTATCTACCGGTGGTGGCGGAAATGTATTGTATCTTTTTGATGAGCCGACAACCGGTCTACATCCACACGATGCTAACAGATTGATTAAGATCTTTGACCGGCTTGTAAAGCTGGGTAACAGCATAATCGTGATAGAGCATAATTTAGAAATGATTATGGAATCTGATTGGATCATTGACCTTGGTCCGGAAGGAGGAAAACAAGGCGGTGAGATTGTCGCACAGGGAACACCGGAGGATATCATGAGAAATTCGCGCTCCTTTACCGGAAAGGTTCTGTGCGGAAATAAATAATTGAAATAAATTTGTTGACAATATGACACGCGTGGAATATAATTCCAATGACACGCGTGTCATATTCCATTGTTTAACAATTAAAGACTTAGGGAGGGTGAATATGGAGTCTAAATCCAGTATAAAAAGAGAACTTATTCTGGAAAAAGCCAAGCAAGTTTTTATCTGTAAGGGCTTTAATCGAGTTACCATGAAGGATATTATCGAAGCGTGCAATATCAGCAGGGGCGGAATTTATCTATATTTTTTGTCAGTAGGTGAAATTTTTGTTGAAGTTGTTAAGAGACATAATCATACCAAAATTGAAGGAGTTAAAAGAAGCATTGAGGATAGCGAAGATTTTCATCAATTAATCGATGCTTTTTTCTCTGAACAGAAGGAAAAGCTATTGAATATGGATCAAAGCCTTTTTGCCGCAATGATCGAATTCTGCTTTAGTCATAAAGAACAGTCCAATAGAGACTTTTATACGGAGCAGTTTATGAACAACAAAAATATTATACTTGAACTATTGAAATTCGGCGTATCAAGCAACTCAATTAATACAAAGAATATAGATTGTTTAGCAAACTCTATCATGTATATCATGGAGGGCTTACGTTCCAAGGCGGTGTCTAGTGGAATATCGGAAGATTTAGCCGAGGAACAGCTGGAGGTATGCAAACGTATGATCTATTCGGAACTCTTCAATTAACGGAAAGGATTTTGACATGAATATACTAATAACGTCTGGCGGAACCTCGGAGAAAATCGATGAGGTGAGAAAAATTAGCAATATGGCTACAGGACGACTGGGGAGCTTAATTGCTGACACTTTGTTGAACATAGAGGGTATCGCTGTTACCTACCTCTGCTCCGAGGATGCTCTTACACCGCAAAACTCTAGGGCAGAAGTTTTACGCATCGATAATGTACAAAATTTAAAGATTGCTTTAGAAAAGCTCCTTCAGGAGCAGGTCTTTGATGCAATTATCCATGCTATGGCAATAAGTGATTACACTGTAAAATACAGTGCTGCAAGTGAAGAACTGGAGCAATTCCTGGCGAATAGCCTAATGGAAAACAATACAGATATCAGTATTCAGGAGCACTTACTATCCCGGCTTCATCAAGCGTTATCGGAATATACCGGTCATCAGAGTTCAGCGAAAATATCCTCGGACATTGCGCGATTATTTCTATGCCTGGAAAAAACACCGAAGATAATCAGAATGTTCAAACAGCTTCAACCGAAGGCTGTTTTGGTTGGGTTTAAGCTGCTTGCCGGAGCGAAGGTAAGTGATTTATTACAGGCTGCAAGAAAGCTTATGAATGAGAATAAATGTGATTTTGTACTGGCAAATGATAAAAGAAATATTGATGCGGATCACCATGCCGGAATTCTCCTGGGAACAGATCAAACGATTCAATACCTATATACAAAGCAAGAAATAGCGAATGCGATTTCAAGAAGTGTAATTCAGACTATCGAGGGGAGATGCCAAAAATGAAAAATATAGTCTTAGGAGTCACCGGAAGCATCGCCGCATATAAGGCTGCCGATATCACAAACATACTGACAAAGGCAGGCTATCATGTTGACGTAATCATGACCAAGGGCAGCATGGAGTTTATTACACCTTTAACCCTGCAGACCCTATCAAAAAACAGGATTAATTGTGAGTTGTTTGAAGTGGATTATCCAAGGGAGGTTAGGCATATTTCATTGTCCAAGAAAGCCGACCTGTTTCTGATTGCTCCGGCAACCGCCAATATCATTGGGAAAATAGCAAACGGAATAGGGGATGATTTACTATCCTCTATAGCACTTGCAATCAAAGATATTCCCAGGTGGATTGCTCCTGCGATGAACACAAGAATGTATGAAAATCCCATAGTTCAGGAGAATATTCATAAATTAGAAAAGTATGGTTATCAATTTATTGAACCAAGGGAGGCAAGATTAGCAGATGGAGAGATCGGGAAGGGTGCACTGGCCGAGGTAGATGACATAATCAGAATCGTGATAGAAAGTTTAGGGGAGAAGCAATGATTCTTTTGGCTAATATCGGAAACACTAATTTGACTTATGGTATATATCATACCAAAATGATTGCTACGGAACGTTTCCCGATGATAGCATTATCAGATCGACATTGTATCGAAAAGCTATGCCTGTCGCTAATGGAGAAATTTCATTTGTCTATGGAACAGATGGAAGGAGTGGCTCTGTCCTCCGTGGTTCCGGAGAAGACACCATTGTTTATGGAAGTGCTTCAGCATTTTTTTTCGATCGAGCCGATACTGATCTCAGATAGTACAGATTGGGGACTTGACCGTTCGGAGTACTCTGGGATATTGGGATCGGATCGGTTATTGTGTTGTAAAGCAGCACTTAAGAAATATCAACCACCTTTCATTGTGGTTGACTACGGAACGGCAACAACAATGAATGTAATCAACCAATCAGGGGCATTTGCAGGAGGTGTCATTTTACCCGGTGTGATGACAGGAATGCAAGCACTGGCGGCACGGACCTCACAGCTTAACACGGTAGCTCTTACTAATCCGAAAAATGTAATCGGCAAAAATACAACAGAATGCATGCTGTCTGGTGCCATTTATGGAACAGCCGCTTTAATTGAGGGCTTAGTGCGGCGCATACAAGATGAACTAGAGGCTGATACACCTGTTATCCTGACCGGCGGAAATTCAGAGGCTATAATACCATATTGTACCTTACCGTTTCAGTATGAGCCTGTTTTGCTGCTGGAAGGCTTGGCTATGATTTATACAGAAATAATTCAAAACAAATCTAAGGGGGAGCTTTATGAATTTAAATAGTAATACAAGGAAAATGGTGCTTTCAGCTCTGCTGGGAGGAGTAATCATACTTTTGAATTTTACTCCGATCGGGTACATACAACTGCCAATCATAAAAGCCACAATTATTCATGTTCCGGTAATTATAGGTTCCATATTACTGGGCCCAAAAATCGGATCTGGTTTGGGAGCGGTATTTGGCCTTACAAGCCTATATAACAATACATTTGCACCAACACTTTTATCCTTTGCATTTTCACCGGCAATCGCAGTACCCGGATCGGACAGCGGAAGCTGGACAGCACTCCTCGTTGCTTTCCTTCCCAGGATTTTGGTTGGCGTCGTTCCCTATTATATTTATAAATTTTTTCATAAGCTCTCGAAGGGTAAGGGAGAAATTTTCTGCCTTGGTATTGCCGGAATTGCCGGTTCCATGACAAACACCATACTAGTGATGAATTTAATATATTTCCTTTTTCGAGACGCATATGGAAAGACTTTTAATCTTGCGATTGAAGCAATTTATAAAGCAATTTTTACAATCATTATTGTAAATGGATTACCGGAAGCGATAGTTGCAGCTATACTCACAGCAGGGGTTTGCATAGCACTGTTTAGATATAGCAATACGACTGATAACAGAAGGATGTAAAGCTTCACACAGTCACTTTGAGTTCTTGACTGTACTTCTGCAACGGATAGCGAGGAAGAGGAAGATACACAGGTGAACAGAGAGTACACAGAGTATGAAATATACAGGGGGGTCTGTCATGGAAGAGAGCAATCATGAGGAACTATGTAAGAAGCTTGTCGATCTTTATACGGAGAATTATTCAAAGCTGTATGCCTGTGTCTTTCGAATGACCGGTAACCATCAGAATACAGAGGATATACTTCAGGATTCTTTCATTAAGGCATATCAAAACCTCGATAAATTTAAGGGGAATGCTAAGCTGTACACATGGGTATACCGGATTGTAATTAATGAAAGTTATCGGTATTTCGAATATATCAAAAAGCTACCGTTGATACGAATTACAGAAGAACTCGGCGTTAGTGAGAGCGAATTCCTGAATAGTCTTGAATTTGTACCGAATCTGGAGGATAATCTGATTGTTGAAGAAATGCGTGAGAAATGTCTGCAGGGCTTTCTGAAATGTATCCCCAGAAGACAAAGGGTATGTTTCCTTTTTAAGAACCTTCTTGATTTAGATAACCATGACCTTGCAGAAATTCTGGATATTTCTTTGGATAACGTAAAAGTAACGCTTCATAGAGGCAGAAAGAAATTACAGGAGATGTTCGAAATGCGATGCAATCTGATAGACCCTGCGAAGCCCTGTAAATGCCATCTATGGATCAAATATATGAATGATCATCATTTACCGATACCAGAAAGCTATCATCAGATGAAATCAGAGAATTTAAAACAAGCGTATTTTAAAAATATGGATACCATACATAAAATAGAATACTTATACTATGTACAAGCCAAAATTTCAAAAGAAGAGTTTATAGAAAAATTAAGACGAGTTGCAGAAATATTGTAACCATTTACTATGGTTAAGTGTCTAACCTGATATAACAAATATAGGAGGATATTTAACAATGAGTAATGAACTTTATGTGGATTTAAGAATGGAGAATGAAAGGGTAAAATTTCGTGCGGCTTCGAACCTTCGGCCGAAACAGGCAGTGATCTTTGACTGTCCACCCCCACTTGGAGATGATGAGGGATATTTGGGATTGGAAGCCTTGACGATTAGCTTTGCAGGATGTGTAAGCACGGCAATTAAGGCTCTACTGCGAAGAATGGGAAATACGGTTACTCATTATGAGATGAGAGCGGATGCAATCCGAAGAATGAATCCACTCACACTCGAAAAAATAAATGCAGTAATCACCTTGAATTCTGACGGTGTGAAGGAAGAAGATGTTCGAAAGGCGATTGAGGAAGCAGAGCGAATTTCACCGGTTTGGCTTGCTATCAAAAATAATGTTGAGGTTACAATTGATTACAAGTTTCTGTCGTAAAGGGTGATATATATAATTACCATGATTGATCGATCCTATGGTATCTTCTTTGCAATAATTGAACCGATCAGCTGCAGGCATGCGCTTGCAGCCCTGTTAAGAACGATGAAACAGCTTTTCAAGTATCATTTATTTGATTATGATAAGTTGTTTAATATTTCCTCATAACGCTTTGTACCCAGTTCGCTAGGCTCGCCCTTCTTACAGAAGGTAAATCCTGCAAGCTTCTGATTGGGACGTTCTGAGATAATTCTTCCATCCCGTAATTTGCTCTTCAAGACCCCGAGTGCTTCGAGAAACCTCGGGTCTTTCTTTGCCTTATCGTAAAAGGACAGGACATAGACATAAAAAAATAGGTTGTAATGACCGAAGGGATAGCTTACCTGAAAGAAGAGCGTACCAATTCCATAATGGCAGGGGCCAAGAGGAATACGAGTCTCCCAATGGTGAAGCAGAAATTCTACTGCATGATCAAGAGCTTCTGAGTTATTCGGTAATGGGGTAAAACGAAATGCATCCAATGCAGTTAAGGTAGGGCCGGGATTAGAGTATTCTGTCTCGGGTCCCCTACCGAAGAAAAATTTATTACAGCGCCAGCCACCATCACTGTGCTGGATTTGCAGAAGATGATCAAAGGTTGTTTTTAAACGTGAATCAGAAGCGTATCCCAAATAACAGAGTGTTCTGGAAGCATTAATCGTATGACACGGATAAATTCCACCCTTCGGATATACCTTGAAACGTCCGTCCTCACACCAACAGCTTAGGATTAGCTCTGCGGTCTCCTTCAAAACAGTCTCCGAACAGTCTATGCCTAATTCGGTAAGCATGAATGCACAATCAAGTGTAGTAAAGGGGCTGCCCTTCATTAGACGCTTGTCGGGAGTAGCCCAATAATCTCCCCCATTGTCGTAGCGTCTTTCCAGGATTGCTGCAATATCAGCTTGATATTTCAATTGTTCTGCCATGAGATAGACCTCCCAATATTTATCTGACAATCGTTTCCAGATATCATATTCTGAAAATATCATGAGTAGGGGGATTAGTCAATATCAATCGGATGAGCTCAGATGAATTCTCATTAATCTGAATCAGAAATCCACTTTATTCTTACAATCATAATCGTTGTAATCAGCGCTGCTATGTAGTTTGAGAACAGATTACCCCAGAATACCGAGTAAAAACTGAGATAATGTTGGGTAGCCAGTATAAATACATATCGAAGGAGCCAGATACGAAGTATACTGAGCACCAGTGTGATACGGGTCCGACCCAGACCGATGAAGGCACCCTGCTGAACCATGCAGATACCAAAACCTATTACGGAATAGGTATAGATGTGAAGGGCACGATTCGCTACGGCAAGTACCTCGGCATCACGGGTGAAGAGGATCGTAAGCCTTGAGGATAGAGGAACAATGATTGCAATTAAAATTGCCGCAGTAATTGCGCTGATGATACATCCGATGAGGCAAGACTTCTTTGCCTTATCCACCTGTTTGGCTCCAATATTCATGCTGACCATGGTGGTGACAGAGGAACCAAAGGAGGAGGGAAGGATAAAACAGACAGAGGTGATGCTGCTGGCTATTCCCTGTCCGTTTAGGACAATAGGGCCATATTTTTCGACTTCATTGTTGATTAGAAAGAAGCCAAGATTCAGCATTACGCTGGAGAGCATGGAAGGAAACCCGATGTGGATCAAATTTTTGATGATCTGTTTATCAAACCGGAAGCCTACCATGGTAAAGCGGTCACCGTCGGCTTTGATAAACAGCTCATAATACATCCATACGGTGATCAGTATATTGGAGGCCAGGGATGCCATAACCGAACCGACCAGTCCCCAGTGGAAAACAGCAATGAATAGTGCACTGAAGAGAATCTTAAATATAAGCATGATAATCATGCGCACAAAAGTATCCTCAGGCTTTCCCTGTGCGTTCTTTATAGCATTGTAGATGGACTCCATAAAGGAAAAAGGGATCACGGCGGCATTCAGGGCAAGATATACGAAAACATCATGTGAAATCTCAGCATTAACATAGGAGGAAACAGGGAAGGCAAGGGCGATCAGAAGCGGAGCTAAAATAAAACCAAGGAGAAAGGAAAAAACGATCAGTTGAATTGAGATTCGACGGCTGGCATCAAAATTGCCCTTTCCATTAGATTGCCCAATCACCGCCATACCTGCCACGCTCAAGCCCTGTGCCAGTGCAGTTGTGATATTGACAATCGGAACACAATAAGTGACAGCACTTGCAGCAACAGTGCCGGCATAATTATTGAGAAAGAGGCCGTCAATTACAGGAATGACGGATTGGACCAGTCCCAACATAAGCGTGGGTACTGAAAGCAGCAGAATTGTCGTAGATACCGGTCCGTTTAGTATTAAATTACGTCTTTGTTCGTTGTTTTGTTTCAGAAAATTATTACTCATGTTAAGTCACCTGATATCGAAATATCGATTATCTGTCCTAAAGATGTTGTATGAATAGGAATTATACGCTTATAAAAATAGAAAATCAAGCATATTTTCTTCTCCTAACAGGAGGTCTTCTATCAGGAACACCTTGCATTCCCGAATTATATAATTTATTATTATTCTTGTATAGCAATGGAATAAAGATTATTCTGAAATTTGAAAACCAGAGTGATTTGAGCTGCCGCTTTGTGCATCATGGTTCAAAGAAGGAACGGATATTTACAGGAGATGAGTAATGAAGAAATTGGTAATCGGAATTTTAGCCCATGTAGATGCGGGAAAAACAACACTTGCGGAGGGAATACTGTATCTTACCGGAAGTATCAGGAAATTGGGCAGAGTAGATCATAAAGATGCATTTCTGGATACCTATGAGATGGAACGTGCCAGAGGCATTACCATCTTTTCCAAGCAGGCTGCATTTTCATATAAGGATTTGGAAGCAACATTACTGGATACTCCGGGACATGTGGATTTTTCTGCAGAAATGGAGCGTACGCTGCAGGTATTGGATTATGCTATCCTGGTAATCAGCGGGAGCGATGGGGTACAGGGACATACTTTAACCTTATGGAGGTTACTCGCGCGGTATCGGATACCTACCTTTCTGTTTGTGAATAAGATGGATTTGGTGGGATCGGACCGGAAAGCCCTGACGGAGGAATTAAAAAGATTGCTGGATGACGGCTGCGTAGATTTTGGCAGTGAGATCAGTCCGGTGGAATTCATGGAAAATCTGGCAATGTGCGATGAAGCATTGCTGAATCAATATATGGAGAAGGGGTTCCTTGAGACGGATCAGATCACAGCCTTGATTGCAGAGAGAAGAATATTTCCCTGTTACTTTGGTTCTGCATTGAAGCTGGAGGGAGTAGAGTCATTCCTTCTGGGACTTGCACAGTATACGACTGCTCCATCACCGAAGGAAGGGTTTGGTGCGAAGGTTTATAAGATCGCCAGGGATGAACAGGGGAACCGTCTGACTTATATGAAAATTACAGGGGGAAGACTGAGGGTAAAGGAACTGCTGACCAATCGCGACAACTTGGTCTTAGAGACCGAGGTCTGGGAAGAGAAAGTGGATCAAATCAGGCTTTATTCGGGAGTCAGATATGAGACTACTGAGACAGTCGAAGCGGGCTGCGTATGTGCAGTGACCGGACTTAGCAAAACCTATCCGGGGGAAGGACTTGGAAAAGAAGCTGTGTCCGAAATACCGATCCTTGAGCCTGTTCTGAATTATAAGCTGTTACTCCCGCCGGGAATCGATGCGCATATAGTACTGTCTAAGATCCGTCAACTGGAGGAGGAGGACCCACTGCTTCATATTGTTTGGTCCGAGCAGCTGAAGGAAATCCATGTGCAGCTGATGGGAGAGGTTCAGGTAGAGGTCCTGAAGGCACTGATTTTGGAGCGGTTCGGTTTTGCTGTGGAATTTGACCAAGGCAATATAGTTTATAAAGAAACCATACAGGAACAAGTCCTGGGTATCGGACATTTTGAACCTCTGCGTCACTATGCTGAAGTCCATTTGTTACTGGAACCGGGGGAGCCCGGGAGTGGCTTGGAATTTGACAGTAGCTGCAGTGAGGATCATTTGGAACGCAGTTGGCAGAGGCTGATTCTAACTCATCTGGAAGAGAAGGAGCATATAGGGGTATTGACAGGAGCTCCGATCACCGACCTTAAGATAACTCTGATTAACGGGCGTGCACATCTAAAGCATACAGAAGGCGGAGATTTCAGACAGGCTACCTATAGGGCGGTAAGACAGGGCTTGAAAAAAGCAAAAAGTATTCTACTGGAGCCGTATTATAATTATAGGCTGGAAATTCCCGCCGAGACGGTGGGAAGAGCTATGTCAGACTTACAGCGGATGTACGGAACCTGTGGTTTGCCGGAGATCGAGGGAGAGACCGCTGTTCTCACAGGAAGTGCTCCGGTTGCAACCCTACAGGGATATCAGACAGAAGTAAGTGCTTATACCAAAGGCAGAGGAAGGCTGTTCTGTCTGCCAAAGGGGTATGAGCCTTGTCATAATACCGAAGAAGTGATAGCACGTATCGGATATGACAGTGAACACGACCTGGAGCATCCGACAGGCTCTGTTTTCTGTGCTCACGGTGTTGGCTTTACCGTTAGCTGGGACCGGGTGGAAGAGTATATGCATCTTGACCATGGATGGCAACCGGAGGTGGAAGAAGCTGATTCAGACGAAAGACAATATTCAGAGGGTAAGACGGATGTAAAAGAAAGACCTGTTATTGGAGGTAGCAATAACGGTACAGATAATTCTATAGTTGTAGAAAGATATGGAGAGACCTCACAAAAGGGAAACGTTCGGATAAATTCAAAGCAAGCTCATGAAATCTCTATCAGGGAGGAGAAAGAGCTGGAAGAGATTTTTGTCCGTACCTTCGGTCAGATCAAACAGAGAACGCATCCTTCCCAAGGTGCATTTGGCTACGAAAAAAAAGTCTCTCAGTCAGATAGAAGGACAGAACGATCAATCCTGCAGCAGTCACAGAAGAAGGCAGAGCCGCTTAAGGAATATCTGTTGGTTGACGGATATAACATCATCTTTTCCTGGGAGGAGCTGAACGAACTTGCCAGGGAGAATATGGATGCAGCCAGAAACAAGCTCATGGATATCCTCAGCAATTATCAAGGGTTTAAAAACTGTATTCTGATTCTGGTATTTGATGCGTATAAGGTTAAGGGCGGTATCGGCGAGGTTCTGGATTATCATAATATCCATGTGGTCTACACCAAGGAAGCGGAAACAGCGGATCAATATATTGAGAAGGTGACACATGAAATTGCTAAGGAGCATCGTGTGACTGTCGCTACCTCCGATGCCCTGGAGCAGTTAATTATCTTGGGAAAGGGTGCCTTAAGACTTTCTGCCGGTGATTTAAAGGAAGAAATAGCGCGTATCAATGAGCAGATACACGGCGATTATCTGGACAGGCTGCCGAAAGGAAGGGCGTATCTCGGGGACCAGTTCGATGAGAGTATTCGTGAGCTGTTGGATGAATAGAGTGCTGCATATAAGAATTATTGATAATACGAGCAAGAGCAAAGGATAACCTATAGGAAGGATGTTTTCTATGATTTTACTGAGAGCGAATGCAGGGCTGAAGGTCGTATTTGTAAAGCTGATCAATACCATGGGCAGAAATTTCACATGGAACGATATCTTTATCATCAGAAATAACAATCTGGTGCTTGCCGGCAGTGACAGTGTTATGATATTTGATTTCGGCAATAAGGCTGTTGGCAGAAATACGGCGGAAGTGAATCTGAAAGAGGATTCGATAGTACAGATTACGAAGAACGAGCTGTTGGAAAATGTGCTCAATATGACTCTGTACGCTTTCGGAAAATGGGGTAAAATCAAGGGGCTGACGGTGGAACGGGATTATTCTCAGATTAATGCCTTATTCGGCAATATTCTGAAAGAAATTGAGGTGGAACCCTTGCTGTCTGCTGATAATCTTAAGTTATACAGAAATGGTGTTCAGATAACCTATGAGGATATGATTCAGCTCATATTGGATCAACAGGATAAGCAGGAGGAGAAGAAAGAGCAGCAGGCAGGAGAAGGGGCACCAGAGGAAGATTCGCACGCGAAAGGGAAATATGATATCGGGCTGTGGCATAAAATCGTTTGGAAGAGCGAACATTACACCTTTGAAAAAGAAGAACTGTCAGGACAGGAGAAAATAAAGACCAGACTTGGAAATAACTTCTATAAGGTCGGATGCAAGTGTCCGATTTGTAAGGATAAGCTTTCCATGGTTATCTATCCGGAGGGAGAGGAGCTGCTCATTGAGACGGATGAAAAGGGTGTATATCTGTCAAGGGCTTATACCTGTCACATCTGTCATCGTCTCTTTACGCCCAAGCCGCACCTGCTTATTACAGAAGGCAGCGTCTATACCCTGGATTTTGAAGAGGATAAGGAAGCCTACGAGGATTATATAGAAATAATCGGAAAGTTGGGTGTCAGAACCTATAACTGTAATTTTAACAAATATGAAGCTGAGTATAAACAAAATAAAAGTATCGATGAGACACAGTTGGAGGGGATCTGTGAAGACATAGACTCCTTGTCTGATCGGGAGATCAGTAATCTCAAGGAAAAGATTGATTCCGGCTTTTATCCGCCTAAAAGCGTCGAAAGATGCCAAAGAACCGTGGACAAGGAAATAAAAAAGAGAGAACGTCATGCAAAAGCGGTGAAAGAGAAGGAAGAGAAGAAAAAAGCAAAGCGGGAACGACGGGAAGAGCATAAAGTAAATTCTGCGAGTGCAAAGCGTACCGCACAGGGAGTCAAAGCTCAGCCAAAGGCAGTCACTGAGGAGGAGAAGGATAACCTTTTTATGCTATCCCGCTACCAGGAAGAGATCAGCACGGATAGCAATTCAGCTTCAAAACAGGAGAACAGAAAATATAAGAGCATCAGTAACAAGCAGTATACAGAAAGGGACAAACAACATAAGAAGGTATTTGGAAGCAGGTATCCTAAGGATACCTTAGAAAAGGATAATGGCTTTGGTACTGCTGAGGAAGCGGAGGCTTCGATACAGCGAAGGAGTGCTACCGGGGAACAGGAACAATCAGAAGAAAGAAATACCCAACCTTCTAAACAGAGGAAAACCCCCTTAGATAATAATGATAGAGAAGGAATTTATCTCTCACCCTATGTTGACAAGGAGAGAACCCTTAAGGAAAAAGCTGAAGCCTGCAAAGAAAAGGATTACAATTCAATCGTCAGGGTGATAGAGGAGGTTAACAAAGAAAACCTGAGTAAGGAAACCAGAGAGTCTTTACTTTTGCTTTTGCAGAAGCTCCTTGAGTCCAGAGGGAGAAAGGAACTCAATTCTCTCCGACAGGAGATACCAGAGCGAATCAGTAAGAAGCAGTATCTGCTGTTCAAGGATAGGATAGCGCAGTATAAAAGGATTGATTACGATGCTGATTTGGAATATCTGAAGATAAGAAGAGAAGAAGCTGAAAGACTGGAGATAGCTGCATTTGTTAAGAAATCAAATGCCAAAGACAGAAGCTCCTATATGCAGCTGTATCAAAATCTGAAAAAAGAGGGATTTGAAGAAAATAATATTGCTCCATATCTGGAGAATATCCATGACAAAATATATGCTTTGGATGAGGCTGTAATAAATAAAATATGCGGTGATTCGGCAGAGCTGTCTTTTGAAAGAGGACTTGCGGCATATGAAGAAATAACAAAAAGAGAAATCCTTCCCGAATTGAAAACCAATACGCTCAGCATGATCGACAAACGTCTTACTAAGATAAAAATGAATGAATGTGAACAGCTTGTAGCGAAATTGTCAAAGGATCTTGGTAAGCTGATCAAGGAACCGGCAAGAGTCTATTTTTATGACGTAAGAAGGGGAAACCGCAATCCTTCCGAGGAGGAGAGTACGGCTATCCATAACGCACTCAGCTCTTACGCATCGGGCAGAGGAAAATATGAATATCCCATTGTGATCTGCGATGCATCCGGAAGGGCCAACGGAAAAAGAGGCTTTGTATTGACTCCGGACCATATATTTTATAATACCCTGACCAATTCGGGAACACTGGATGTTATGAATGTAAAGCAAATAAATGCACAAGGCAGAAGGAAAATCTATGCCGATACAGAGCGGTCCGGCAGGGTAAAGCTGTCTAATTCCCTGAATTTAACTGACGTCAAGGGTTTTACCGAGGTTTTGAACGAATTTGTATCTTATCTGAAGGAAAAGCCGGAATCAAGAGATATCGCTTATATTGCAAAGGAAAAGCACAGTGTAAAATGCTGCTACAGATGCGGACATGTTTATCGAGGGGATAATGTCTGTCCGAAATGCGGTGCAAAATTTAATGAATAAAATACCTTAGCTACTAGTGAAGGAGAGTTCTATGGCAAAGCTACGTTATGTGACTTCTATGGTGATATTTGGCACAATTGGGATTTTTGTAAAATACATACCGTATCCATCCAGTATCACTGCTTTGATACGAGGAGTAATCGGTGTGACTTTTCTAGTCATAGCAATGCTAATACTAAAACACAAGCCTAACTACAAATTAATCAGAAGGAACGGACTGCTGTTATTCCTATCCGGTACGGCAATCGGTGCCAATTGGATCTGTCTGTTTGAGGCATATCATTATACGACGGTATCAGTCGCAACATTATGCTATTATATGGCTCCGATTTTTATCATACTTCTGTCCCCGATTGTACTAAAGGAGAAAATGACCTGGCTTAGAATGGGATGTGTACTTCTGGCACTCCTAGGCATCGGTTTGGTATCAGGGATCACTGAGAGCCTTGGTCCTCGTCCCGAATGGAGGGGTATTCTGTTTGGTCTGCTTGCTGCTATCCTATATTGCTCAGTGGTATTAATGAATAAGTTTATCAAAGAGCTTGCACCTATTGAAGCAACGACAATACAACTTGGCGTTGCTGCACTTGTTATTCTTCCGTATACCTTATTAACAGAGAGCCTTACATCTCAAAAATTTAGCTGGATTATTGTTATACTATTGCTGTTTGTAGGAATCATTCATACCGGTATGGCTTATCTGCTCTATTTTACATCCATTCCGCATTTGGAGGTGCAGACTGTGGCAATCTATAGTTATGTGGACCCGATTCTCGCGGTCCTCCTGTCTGCAGCGATACTAAGAGAGCCTATTACAGGCTTTCAAATTCTGGGGGCAGTATTTATACTTGGGGCAGCCTTTATCAGTGATATGTCTGCCATGAGGAAGAGAGAGGAGCATCCATGAAATTCTATTTTGCACCAATGGAGGGAATTACGGGATATATTTACCGCAATGCCCAGCATAGTTATTTTACTGCTCCGGATAAATATTTTTCTCCCTTTATCGCAGCCAAGCATAATCAAAGCCTGAAGACAAAGGAGATTAATGATATACTGCCCGAGAACAACCAGGTTGCACTGATTCCGCAGCTATTGACCAATAAAGCCGAGGACTTTATTCAAACCTCCAGGCTAATCAAAGAGCTTGGATATCCGGAGATTAATCTGAATCTGGGTTGTCCTTCAGGTACGGTCGTTGCGAAGCATATGGGAGCCGGCTTCCTGGCGAAACCGGAGGCTCTGGATTCATTCCTGGAGGAGATTTTTGAAGCAGCAATCACTAAAATCTCAGTAAAAACTAGAATTGGGAAAGAAAATCCGGAGGAATTCTATGAACTGATTGAAGTTTTTAATAAATATCCAATCACTGAATTGATCATCCATCCGAGAGTACAGAAGGATTTTTATAAGAATAAACCAAACTATGCTATGTTTCGGGAGGCAGTAGGATTAAGTAAAAATCCGCTCTGCTATAATGGTAATATCTTTACTGCAGGGGATTACGATAATTTTCGGGAAGCCTTTCCGGAAATTAATGCGGTTATGCTTGGAAGAGGATTGCTGGCAAATCCCGGACTGGTCGGATTCCTGTTGGGGCACAATTATCCTGAGAAGGCTCAAATAAAAGAATTTCATGACAAGGTTTATCAGGATTACCAGCACGTGCTGTTTGGTGACAGAAATGTTTTGTTCAAGATGAAAGAACTCTGGTTTTATATGATTATGCCCTTTTCCAATCATGATAAATATGCAAAAAAAATCCGTAAAGCAGAGAAGCTTCATGATTATGAGGAAGCAGTGGAAAGTTTGTTTCGGGAACAGGAGTACACAATACAACAGATTAGTTTTTGAGATTACTATTCTTATTTGAAAGGAAGGGATAGGAATGAAAAAAGAAATATATCTTGCGGGTGGTTGCTTTTGGGGAACGGAGAAATATCTTGCAGGAGCCAATGGAGTGATCAGTACTGAGGTCGGTTATGCGAATGGAAATACCGAAAATCCCACCTATGAGGAGGTATGCCATAAGAATACCGGACACGCAGAGACCGTCCATGTGGTTTACGAGGATAGTTTATTGGGATTGCCGTATCTGCTTGAGTTATATTATGAGGTGATTAATCCGGTAAGCGTTAATAAGCAGGGAGGAGATATCGGGACACAATACAGAACGGGTATCTATTATGTGGACGCAGAAGACGAAGGGGTCATTCTTCATTCTATAGCAGAGCTTCAGAAGAAGTATACCCAGAAGATAGCGATTGAAGTGAAGCCTATGCGGAGTTTTTACAGAGCAGAAGAATACCATCAGAAATATCTCGATAAGAATCCGAATGGTTATTGCCATATCGGTAAGGATAAATTTGAAAGGGTTAAGCTTGCCAAAGATAACAGTAAAATCTAATCAGGACAGAGGAAGAGGCTGATACTATGAGGTGCTTTCTTATCGCAGACAATGGAAATATGACTGTCTGTTGAAGAAAAACATGTCATTGGTAATCAAGCCTCTTTTTATTTTATCAATTATGACGCTATCTAAATTATAGTTCAGTTTCTGTAAACTGTTATAAATTCCTGTAAAATAATTTTTAATTTTCCTATTGACAAAGGAAAAGATATGTAATATATTACATATCATAAAATGTAACATATTACATATTTGAAATGAGGGAAAAATGAAAAAGGGATTAAAGATTGTAGGAATAGTATTTGGAGTACTTGTTATTGTAATTGTAATTATGACAATTACCCTATTCGTGACAGCCGGCAGTGATATGAAAAACTTAAACTATGCAGTAGTCAATATGGAAGACGTTACGGACGGTACCTATGAAGGCATAGCAGAAACCACTCTGGTAAAGGTTACGGTAGAGGTTACCGTAGAAGACAAGAAAATAAAAGACATCAAGCTTATTCGTCATGTAAACGGTAAAGGTGCCAAGGCTGAAAGTATCCTAAAGGATATGATTGCAGGTAATACCTATGAGGTGGATAGTGTCAGTGGTGCAACATCCTCAAGTGAAGTAATCAAGAGTGCAGTGAGTGATGCATTAGCGAAAGGAGCAGCAAAGAATGACTAGAGAAGAGATGCTGGAAGGGTATGATAATGAGCACATTTTTATTGGTACGCTTATGGCTCTCAGCAATCGGATGCAGGCTGTGGGGGACTCCTTCTATCAGGAAATCACCTTTAAACAATTCTTCCTTTTGATCTGTCTCAATCTTTTCCGTGGAAATGCACCTACGATTAATGAGCTTTCTGACATCATGGGAAGCTCCCATCAGAATGTGAAGCAGCTTATCCTGAAGCTTGAGAAGTCAGGTTTTATAAGCACCTACGTAGATCCGGAGGATAGAAGAAAATTACGTGTAGCTATGACAGATAAAATTGAATGGCTCAACGAAAAATATGATAAGAGTATAAGAGAATTCTTTCAAGCGATGTATCAAAATGTAAATGCTGAGGAACTGTCAATTACGGTAAAAACCATCAGTAAGATAGAGCGTAATATCGAAACCATGAAAGGGGTATTGTCATGAAGACTATTGTAGTTTATAACAGTAAGACCGGATTTACCAGAAAATATGGAGAGTGGATTGCAGAGGAGCTGGGCTGCAGGGCAATGTCAGCGAAGCAGGCGGTATATTCAGACTGCGATATTATCATCTATGGCGGTTGGCTTATGGCCGGAAGGATTGCAGGATTGGATAAAATCAAGGTGAACCAGGAAGTCAGTTCAAAGAAGCTGATTGTATATGCCACCGGAATGACAGGAATGGAAGATGGCAAAGCAATCGAAAAAATTAAAAATGATAATCTTACAGCAGATGAACAGATGAATATACCTTTTTATTATTTTGAGGGTGGGATTAATTATGAAACCATGGGCTTTCTCTCAAAGAGCATGCTTAAAATGATGTGTAAATCCCTGGCCAAGAAGCAGAACAGGACAGAGGAAGAGACAAATATGATGAAGGCCCTTACTTCTTCCACGGACCATTCGGATCGGGCATATATCAAGCCACTCATCAACTATATAAAGGAGCAATAATATTATGATAGCAATCGTTAGTGACAATGAAAAAGAAACCTTTGGAACAAGGCTATACGAGTATTTCACAAAGCAGCAGGAGAAAGTAGTATTGATCCCGGTGAGCAGAAGAGATATCAAACCCTGCTATTCCTGCCAGGGGTGTAATTATAAAACGTATGGCAAATGTGTAGTGAGGGATGATATGGATGAAATATTACCGGTTCTTGCAAGAGCAGATAAACAGGTATATACGACACCTGTACAATGGGGGCAAACCTCATACGATATTAAGAGGGTTTTGGATAAGACGGCCCTTCTTGGCAATCGTTTCTATAAAATGAGAGGAAAAGAAATCGTGAAGGGCTCTGCATCAGGCAATGCGAAGCTAGTTCAAATCGGTATCAGTGAAAAAACCTCTGATAAAGCAAAGAGAACATTCCTTACCCTTGCCAAAGAGATGGCCAATATCATGGATGCGGATTATATCGCAAAGGTCATCGCACCGGATACCTCCGAGGAGGAGTTGATCAAAATAGCAAAGGAGGTACTGGCATTATGAAGACTATCATTATTAGTCTGAGTCCGCGCAATCGTGGAACCTCAGCCATGCTTTCAGCTTATTTTAAGGAGAGAATTGAGAATTCTGATCATCAGGTTACTGAAGTAAATCTGTTTCAACACCTGAAGGATATGAAAAAGCTCTTAGACAGTATCAAGGAAGCAGATACCATTGTAATGATCGGTCCCTGCTATGTCGATACTTACCCTGCTGATACGATTTATTTGCTGGAACAAATGTCTCAGACAGAAGGAGTGCTTCATGGGCAGAAGCTCTATGGCTTTATCCAGGGAGGTATGCCCTATGTACATACGCATGAATCAGGATTGAAGCTGCTGGATAACTTTGCTGATGAGAATGCTGTTCATTGGATGGGCGGCTATGTCATGGGAGGCGGAGCATTTTTGGATGGACGTCCGCTTAATCAGGCAATCGGAGCTAAGAAGATAGTCCCGGCTGTCAATATGTTTATTCAGCATATAGCAAAGGGAGAAGAGTCACCGGATAAGCTGTATATAGATGCATCAACAAAGGTTCCTTACCTGCTTGCTGTGTTTCTTTCCCGTTTTCTGACCCATAGGATCAAGAAAGAATTTAAAGAGAAGGGGATCAATTATAAAGTACCTAGTCCATACCTTCAGTAGTTATAAAGATTACTCTGAAAAGCCGACTTCTGTTTTTACTCTAGAAGCGGCTTTTTCCTTATGCTTCCATATGTGTTAAATTAATCAGATTTTAATTTTTTAATTGTCTATTAGTGTGTTAATATAGAAATAATGTAATGAGTAACATAGTTCACATAAGAAAATACTGTTTAAGGAGTCATCGATATGGGTACGATTGTAGTGAAACAAGAAGTTAATCATATATTGCAGATGCTGCTTTTCTATTCTCTGAATTCTATGGGGCTATTGAGTCTGCTCATGGGTGTCAAGGTATATCGGATGAAACGGGAGGGTAGAATCAACCGCTACTGGATGATACTCTGTATTGCTAGCTTTCTCTGCAGTTCTGCTTATGGATGGCTTTCCGTAGCCGAGACAGCGTTACAGGCATTTATCATAAGAGATATCGGTCTGCTTGGATTATATTACTGGATCGGATATTCCATATTGTTGATTATTGAGATGACAACAGGTAAAGAAAAGCCGGGTATGGTCGGTGCAATGGCTTGGCTGGTAACTCTCTTTGCGATACCTTTAACTATCATTAATGGACGGCCTGGCTCTGTAGTATTTCAAACCAGTCCTTTTGGGACCTCCTTTTGTAGAATTATATCAGAGGCCACTATATTATATACATATACTGCTACAGGCTTACTGTGTATTCTTGCTGTCTGTGTCATGATTCATTGGTACAGGAAAGCGGAAATGAAAAGGGATAGGATGCATATCTTGAAGATGGCTATTGCACTTGGAATGATACCCCTGGGCTTCATACCGAATCTGGTTCTTCCGGCATTGGGTTATGCTTTTTTTCCGGGAACTGCTTTCGGAGGCTTTATCACGACCTGTATTCTATACAATTCCTGCAGGCGGATTGACTCTGAGTCTATCTCTATTGAGAAGATAGCAGGAAAGATTGTCAGTTCAATTACTACACCCATTCTTCTGTTGAATATGCGTGGCGAAATCCTGAACATGAACGAGAGTGCCGAGCTTTTTATTGGTAGGAAAGCAGAGGAGCTGCTTTATACCAATTGTGATATGTATTTCACTATGTCAGATAAAGAAGAAAATCCTTCTTCAAGATTGAAGGAGGTAATCAACGAAAACAAAAAGGAATTAAGTATCGCCAGTGCTAAGCTGGGAGAGAAAATCAGCTGTCAGCTTCATTACGATATTCTTTATGATCAATACAATGAGGTGCTGTGTATTATCCTGATGCTCTATGATATTACTAAAATGGAGGAGAATAGAGTCAAACTGGAGGAGGTAGCCTCTAAGGATTTTCTAACAGGCCTGTATAACCGCAGATTTGCAGAAAATATGATATCTTCCATGCTGAAGGAACATAAAGGAACTTTGATCCTGTTTGATATAGATAACTTTAAAGAGGTAAATGATACCTACGGACATGCTCTGGGAGATAATGTAATTAAAGCAACAGCCAGACTATTAATGAAGTATGCCATGAGAGACAGCATTTCCTACCGTTATGGAGGGGATGAACTGGGACTGTATTTACCGGGTACCTATCATCAAGAATATATCGAGGAATTGATCCAAAAAATCATGAAAGGCTTTCAAAAAGAGGTAGTGAAGCTGGAGAGTGGTATACACTGTTCTGTATCTGCAGGGATTGCCATACAGAATAACAGGGAAGAGGATTACGATGAGCTGTTCAGAAGGGCGGATGAAGCGTTGTATCAGGCTAAGCTGTCGGGAAAGAACAGACATTATACCCATTACGTGTAAATAAAACCTCCGGTTCTGTCATCACACGAACGGAGTTTGATTAAGAAAGGTAAAAACATGAAGGATAAAGCGTTATATAGACAATTGACATCTCTGGCACTGCCGATTGCCTTGCAGAATATGATTTCCTTTTCAATTTCACTGACGGATAACATGATGGTCGGACGATTGGGAGAGGTAGCTATTTCAGGAGTTTTTGTATGCAATCAGATTCAAGTCATATTACAGATGCTGGTAGTAGGTTTAGGAACGGCACAGCTGGTACTGGCAGCTCAATATTGGGGCAGGAATGATAAAGAAAGCGTGAAGGATATCGTTAGTATTACGATAAAATTCTCAGCTGTATGTGCTGTGTTATTCTGGGTAGCAGTTTTCTTCTTCCCACGACAGATACTAGGGATGTATACCAATGATACTGAGGTGGTGGCAGAAGCGGTTAAGTACATCAGGATATTCTGTTTCTCATACCTGTTCTTTACAATCAGCAATGTTCTCCTTGTATCGTTGAGATGTATAGGAACGGTTAAGATTGGGATGTATATCTCTATCGTATCCTTTTTAGTTAATGTAATATTGAACGGGATTCTGATCTTTGGTAAGTTTGGTATGCCGGCTATGGGAATTCGAGGCTCCGCGACAGCGACGCTGATAACCAGAATCATAGAATTTGGTATCATTGTATATTATGTTCTATTTATTGATAAAAAGCTGATGCTTAAGCTGAAGGATTTGATCCGATGGAACTATGTCCTGATGAAGGACTTTCTACGTTATGGCCTACCCGTGCTGATGGGAGATCTTTTGTGGGGAATTAACCTGACCGTGCAGGGAGCAATCGTAGGAAGACTCGGTACTTCCTCGATTTCTGCCGTCAGCATTGCCAATACTCTGTTCTCGGTGATCAGTGTCGGAGTATACGGAACTGCCAGTGCAGCTGCAGTGATTGTAGGCAATGCGGTGGGAGAGGGGAACCTGGATCGGATTAAATACATATCACGTAAGTTTCAGAAGGTATTTCTCTATGTCGGTATTACTACGGGAATATTCCTGTTTCTGATTAAGGATATCGTACTGAGCTTTTATTCCATCTCAGTCGATACGCTTTCGATTGCACGTGCCCTGATGATTGTCCTGTCAATTACAGTAATCGGTACCGCCTATCAGATGTCGACGCTGACCGGAATCGTCCGAGCCGGCGGAGCGGTGCATTTTGTCCTAATAAATGATCTGATTTTTATCTGGGGGATTGTCATACCTCTTTCCTGCGTCATGGCATTCGTTTTGCATGCACCTACCTGGATCGTGTTCCTGTGCCTGAAAAGTGACCAGCTGCTTAAGTGTATTGTAGCTGTGATCAAGGTAAACAGATATGACTGGATTAAGAAGCTGACAAAGGACTTCACCACAGAGGAGAGCATGGTATAAAGAAGGGATACGAAGAATAAAAAAGATCATGCCACGGTTTTTATAGATAAGAGACTGAATAAAAAGATAAATTAAGAGATGACTTAAAAAGATAACATAATGAGATAACATAATGAGATAACATTAAGTATTCTTATACCAATATAATAATCTAACAGAGCAAAATTAAACTATCACTGTAAAGAAGAGTACTTCAAATATCAGTACTTTTATATATAGTATCCTTTAAAGATTACTTCATCATAAAGAATTATCTTAATTATTATACATTACAGTAAACAGGTGCGATGACAGATGTATTCGATTTTACTGACTTTATAACTTTCTTGGTAATACTTACTTTCGTATCAGAGCGAACAATTCCGAAAATCGTCCATGGAGGGACGATTTAGGAGCGTGCGACACGGAAGTCGCTGCGCTCCGACGGAATGCCTAAAGCTCAGATACGAAAGTCTAGTATTACCCGAAAGTTATAACTGGATAGTAAAATAGATTACATCTGTCATCGTACCGTTTCTAGTATTTATAACAGTGATGCTGCAATTGCATCAGCCAGCTCATCCAGCTCTGCTTCTCGATCCACCTTGAGTCGGGATCTTACATCCATTGGAGTCCCGATCAGTTCCATATGGTTCAAGGCTTCAATCTGTTCCTTCATGGATTTCATCGCGGCACTTGCCCAGGAGTGATTACCGATAACAGATACCTTTCTATCCTTCAAACCAAGTACAGAGATATCCTTCAGCAGTGCATCCATAACAAAATAAAGATGCATGTTATAGGTGGGAGAGCCGATTACCATATTGCTATACTTCCATAAATCAGAGATAATGTAGGAGGCATGTGTCTTCGATACATCATACATACGCATATCACGGACCCCTCTTTGCGCAAGCTTATTCGCAAGAGCATTCATGACATTTTCTGTGTTACCGTACATGGAAGCATAGACAAGAACGACACCCTTCTTTTCAGGCTCATACCGGCTCCATTTATCATATAAGTCAAGGATGAACGGAATACTGTCTCCACGCCAGATTAAACCATGCAGAGAACAGATCATGTTAATATTCAGACCGGCGAGCTTCTTGAACAAAGCTTGGACCTGGGTACCGTAGCGGCCGACAATATTAGAATAATAACGTCTTGCTTCATTCACATCGAATTCATCCACCTGGTCCGCAAAGATATTTCCGGCATCTGCCCCGAAGGAACCGAAAGCGTCTGCGGAGAACAGGATACCCTTGCTTGTCTCATAGGTAACCATAACCTCCGGCCAGTGCACCATGGGAGCGGTATAGAAGCGCAGCGTCATCTCACCGAGCGGAAGTTCTTCCCCTTCCTTGACCTCTGTGTAGTTTGAGGTCATATCCATATCATAGAATTGCTCAATGAACTGGAAGGTCTTCTTATTACCAATTATTTTGACCTGAGGATAGCGGCGTACAATTTCTTCAATACTTGCACAATGATCCGGTTCCATATGGTTGATTACCAGGTAATCCAGGCTTCGACCATTCAGCACGTGGATTACATTCTCAAGGTAAAGGTCACTGATCGAACGGTCTACCGTATCAATCAAAGCGGTCTTTTCATCCATGATTAAATAGGAATTATAGGCTACACCGTTAGGCAGAGGGAACATATTCTCAAAAAGAGCCAGCCGTCTGTCACTTCCGCCGACCCAATATACCTTCGATGCTATTTCCTGAACACAATACATAGTTCAAACCTCCTGTTATATATTAAAATATCAAAAGCTTCCTTTTGGAAGCTTCCGACATTTTTGTCCTATACTATTGTACTACAGAATAGTTTGTGAACACAAGAGTATAATGTAAATTCAATAATCTATTCCATAATATTGTTCCCTTCCAAAAGGTGTGTTATAATCTTCACAATAATATTAGCATTTACTTTAGTATGCACGAGTACGATTGATTTATTAGGTTTATATCAAAATAGATACTATAATAAGTTAAGCTAGGTTTACCGCAGATCAGCGGAGAAGGGGGTACAGCATGGAGGGCTTATTTGGGACCTGTCCCTATGTTACTGCGCAAAAGATTTTTTCGGGAAAATGGTCTATATTAATTATTTGTTATCTGAGTGAAGGTACATTACGCTTCGGAGAGCTGCAGCGAAAGCTGCCGGAGATAACTCAGGCTACCTTGACAAAACAATTACGGGCTCTGGAAAAGTATGGCTTATTAATCCGTCATGTATATCCCGAAGTACCTCCGAAGGTGGAATATTCCTTAAGCGAAATCGGACAGGAATTTCTTCCGGTATTATGCCAATTTCAAACCTTTGGAGATAAGTATATCAAATTTATGCAATGCAGCGGGAAAAAGGCTGCCAGAGCATAAACCAAACGTAAATTTTTAGTAAGGCATAATATTAATACGCATTAGGTCCGATATATTATTAGGTACAATATACATATGCAATAAAGCCTGTCAGGCGGGATGGAGTACTATGTCAGAGATTAACAAAATAATGAATATAGATAACGGAAATAATAACGGAACAAGCTCAGTGAAGAAAAGTTCGGAGAGTTCCGGCTTCTCCTCTTTCCTGGGAGAAAGTAAAACACTTGATTCGATATTTCAGGAAGCCTCCGAGAAATATCATGTACCTGTGGAACTGTTGAAATCGATTGGAAAGGCAGAGTCTGACTTCAACACCAAGGCTGTATCCCGCTGCGGAGCACAGGGGGTCATGCAGCTGATGCCTGCTACAGCGAAGTCCTTAGGGGTTACAGATGCCTTTGACGCGGAGCAGAATATCATGGGTGGCTCCAAATATATCGCAGGACTTTTAAAAAAATATGACGGTAATACAAAGCTGGCTCTCGCCGCATACAATGCCGGAAGCGGTAATGTAGCAAAATATAACGGAATTCCGCCCTTTGAAGAAACCCAAAATTATGTAAAGAAAATTATGGGTTATCTGAAGGAGGGGGTAGGCGCAGTAGATGTAGTAGTTAATACTACCGGTAATACGACGACAACAGAACCCAAGGCTGCTCCATTAACTGCACCTGCACCCATTCAGAATAATAATGCCTTTTTGATTGCCAATATTGCTTCATCAGATGAGCTGGAGGATTTGAACTTTTTGTTCACCTATGATGATTATCTGAATTTTGTCGATCTGTTTCTGAAAAATCTTGATAAGCAGGAGCAACAGAAGGAGGAAGAGGAGAAAAATTCAGTGAATAATGCACAG
The DNA here is from genome assembly GCA_023437365.1 of Bacillota bacterium. GTDB lineage: Bacteria > Bacillota > Clostridia > Lachnospirales > Lachnospiraceae > Mobilitalea. The sequence goes on along the minus strand of JAEZGK010000035.1, from coordinate 98,900 downwards.
GAGATTACTTATAATGTTCCTGTGATGAAGCTTTTGAAAAATCAACTTCTCTGATATCATCAATTACAAGTAGAGCAACATTTCACAAAGCAAGGACAACCTATGGGTTGCAGCATATATTTCATAATGTAACTTTCAGTTACTGAAATATATAGTTGCAGCCCTTTTCTATATTGTAATGAAACATAATAAAGTGGTAAAATATGGGTGTATACGTAATCAAAGTGTAATCAACACGCTCAGTACAAATTTTATCCATGCTTCATAAGAGGTCTGCGAAGCTGGCATTTTTAAAAGTGCGCAAAAACATGCGCTGGAATGAGGTTAATATGAATACAAAATTCGAAACCTATCTGGAACTTTTAAAAAAGTACCCGCCCTCCAAACCCTGTGATTGCTCTATCTGTAAGACCTATTGCCAAAGACCAGGTTGGTGGACAGTAGAGCAAGCCAGACATGTAATGCGGGCAGGATATGCAGGGCGAATGATGCTGGAGCTCTCTCCGGAGCAGGCCTATGGTGTGTTATCCCCGGCTTTTAAAGGCTGCGAGGGCTTTTATGCTCTTCAGGAATATGCAAGTAAGGGATGTAGCTTCTTAAACGACGGACTGTGCGAACTGCATGATACTCCCTTTATGCCTTTGGAGTGCCGCTTCTGTCATCATCAGAATAAAGGCATGGGGGAAGCTTGTCATAATGAAATTGGTGCCGATTGGGCTTCAAAAGAAGGACAAAATCTGGTGAGAAGATGGTTATTCATTAATAATCTTAGGGATGTCAGGGAAAAGCATTGAAATAGCTGGTGCAAGAGGATAAAATATCCTTGTAATGACCATAGAAGGAGGCATATCATGCAAGACATTACTGAACTACTGAAGCAACAGAGAAAATATTTTGCTAAAGGTAAAACCTACCCTATTACAATTCGTAAAGAGTATTTAAAAAAGCTTGGACAAGCGATTACCATATATGAAAAGGAAATTTTGGAGGCTTTACGAATGGATCTGAATAAAGCTCCCTTTGAGGCCTATGGTACAGAAATCGGTATGGTCAGAGAGGAATTGAAGACAGTCAGTAAGAACCTGGAGAAATGGTCCAGACCTAGCAGAGAAAAGACATCACTCATGAATTTCCCTTCTGTCAGCAGAATCTATTCGGAGCCCTACGGGATAGTCCTGATCATTTCACCCTGGAATTATCCGTTCCAATTGGCATTATCTCCATTGGTGGGAGCCATTGCTGCTGGTAACTGTGCGGTTGTCAAGCCCTCCAATTATTCTCCCAATACCTCGAAGGTAATTGAACTGATTCTGTCAGAGGTATTTCCTGAGGAGTATGTTGCTGTCATTCAGGGTGGAAGAGAAGCGAATCAGTCCCTGCTTTCCCAGAAGTTTGATTACATCTTTTTCACCGGAAGCGTTGAGGTTGGGAAGACGGTTATGCGTGCAGCTGCTGAGCATCTGACTCCGGTTACTTTGGAGCTTGGCGGCAAAAGTCCCTGTATTGTTGATGAGACAGCGAATCTTGAACTGGCAGCCAGAAGAATTGTATGGGGCAAATTCATCAATTCCGGACAGACCTGTGTGGCACCGGATTATCTTTTGGTGCAGAGCAGTGTAAAGGCTGAGCTTATGAATAAAATGAAGAAATATATTATTAAATTCTATGGAACAGATGCAACAAAAAATGAGAACTTCCCAAAGATCATCAATGAAAAGCATTTTCATAGGCTTCTTGCACTGATGGAGGGTGAGGAGGTTGTAATAGGAGGTCATTCTTCCAAAGAGACGAATCAGATTGCTCCGACTATACTTGATCATATTTCCTGGAATAGTACCATAATGCAGGAGGAAATCTTCGGACCGATCCTTCCTGTCCTGGAATTTAACCGTCTGGAGGAGATTATTCCGCAGATCAACGCACGTCCGAAGTCCTTGGCATTATATTACTTTACGACTAGCAAGGCGAACGAAAGAAAAATAATCAGACATATTTCTTATGGCGGCGGCTGTATCAACGATACCGTAATGCATCTTGCATCAACCAGTATGCCCTTCGGCGGAGTCGGAGAAAGCGGTATGGGAAGATATCACGGAAAGGACAGCTTTGACACCTTTACCCATAAGAAGAGTGTACTTAAGAAATCACTACGGGTCGATATCCCCTTACGATATCCTCCCTATAAAGATGATTTAGGCCTGGTAAAAAAGTTTCTTTAAGAATGATACGATTGGAAAGGCACGGTAGAGCAGGATGGAACAAAAGCGGGAGAGGATAGTTCTAAGGGAGAATATCGAAAGGAAAAAAAACTTCCCAAGGATGGAAAAAGGCGGAGCTGTGGTAATGGCTTTACTTGCTGCCATATTATATGGCCTCAGTTCGCCGATTTCCAAATTGCTGTTGGTTGAGATTCCACCGTTATACATGGCGGCGTTGCTGTATCTCGGGGCGGGTCTGGGTATGTCTCTGCTGGAGTTGATTGTGAAGGGGAAGGGACATATAAAGGAAGCCTCAGTGACAAAGAAGGAGCTGCCCTTTGTTCTGGGGATGCTGCTTCTGGACATCGGTGCACCTATCTTTCTCATGTTTGGTCTGCAATACTCTAATCCTGCCAGTGTTTCTCTGTTGAATAATTTTGAGATTGCTGCTACCTCCCTGATTGCTCTTGTGGTATTTAAAGAAGCAGTCGGAAAGAGAATGTGGGCAGCAATAGCCTTGATCACCTTTGCAAGCATGCTGCTCAGCGTGGAGGATAGCAGCGCTCTGTCCTTTTCCCTGGGAGCTGTTTTTGTTCTGCTTGCCTGTGTCTGCTGGGGCTTTGAGAATAATTGCACGAGAATGCTTTCTATCAAGGATCCGATTCAGATCGTGATTATCAAGGGAATTGGCTCCGGTACAGGAGCCTTACTGATCGCTGCTGTCAGCCCTTCCAAGGTGAACAATCTGATCTATTGCCTTCTGGCCATGTTATTAGGTTTTGTGGCTTATGGCCTCAGTATCTACTTTTATATCCGTGCGCAGAGAGTACTCGGAGCGTCCCGCACCAGTGCTTATTATGCGGCGGCACCGTTTATGGGAGTGCTATTATCTTTTGCGTTATTCAGAGAAGGGATTTCCTTCGTTTTCTGGATCGCATTTCTCATCATGCTTGCAGGTACCATCGTTATCCTGACTGAGGTACATGAGCATATTCATACTCATGAGGTAATCACACATGAGCATGTTCATAATCACCGGGATGGTCATCATGATCATATTCATGAGCCGGAATTTTCAGGGGAGCACAGTCATGAGCATACGCATTTTGCCGTGGTTCACAGTCATTCTCATACACCGGACCTGCACCATCATCATAAGCACGATAACAATTAGTGAGGTCAACCCTCTCTAAAATAAAAGCAAGAAGGAGTACATACTATGAACTTCAACCCAAACAGCGGATTTCTCTATGCCGCAGCCGTCATTGTCATCCTGTTCGTCATTGTTCAATCCTTATTCTTTTTGGTTCGGGCCTGTATCAGAGCAAAAGAGATCGGTATGGATATGGGACAGGTGAAGAAGACAATTATTTCCACCTCTGTTTTTACGATAGCGCCTGCTGTATCCATTCTTCTGGGAGTCATAACCCTGTCTAAATTTCTGGGATTGCCTCTTCCCTGGATCAGACTCAGTGTCATCGGTGCCATCACCTATGAGCTGCCGGCAGCGACGATTACAGCACAGGCCCTAGGTGTATCACTTTCCAATACATTGGCGGACCCGAAGGCTTATGCCGCAATTGCCTGGGTCATGACCCTGGGCATTATGCCAAGCCTGATTTATGTATCCATCTTCAGTAAAAGGATACAGAAGGGGCTGCTGTCACTGAAATCAAAAGACAGTAAATGGGGAGATATTTTCATGACGGCGCTGTTTCTGGGTATGATTTCAGCATTTCTTGGCATGGCTTTTGCGAATATCAGGGTGGGATTATCCGGTTGGATTCCGCTGTTTGTCCTTCTGTTTTCGGCACTGCTTATGGCTATCTGCGGCCTGCTTGTGAAGAAATATAAGCAGAACTGGCTGCAGAATTATGCACTCCCGATCAGTATGCTGGGTGCTATGGCCTTCGCTGCGGTAATAACACCAATCATAGGTTAAGGAGGGAGAGGAATATGAAGACAAAGACATATCTTGATAAAACTTATTTTTACGGACAGCTCTGGATCTGGACAGCGGTTGTATTACTTCTGGCTGTTCCGGCAGCCATCACGGTATATTATCACGCTTGGCCCGGTATGGAGCCGATATTGACCGGTCTAGTCGGAGTTGCACCGATTTATTGGACGGTAGGTGCAATCGAAGTACTCACCTTCTCTCCGATGCTTGGTACCGGCGGAACCTTTCTCGCCTTTGTTACAGGTAACCTGACGAACCTAAAGGTTCCATGTGCATTGAATGCAATGGAAAATGCTAAGGTGAAACCGGGGACGGAGGAGGGTGAAATCATCTCCACGATTGCTGTCGCAACCTCAGCTATTGTTACGACAGTAATTATTGCTGCAGGAGTGCTGCTTTTAGCTCAGCTTGCCCCGATCATCAATTCTCCGGCCTTAAAACCGGCCTTTGACAACATCCTACCCTCCTTGTTTGGTGGATTGGCAGTTGTTTATGTAAGCAAAAACTGGAAGATATCTATGGCTCCGATGCTGTTTATGATTGTTTTGTTCCTGTGTGTACCCTCCCTGTCCGGGAAGGTGGGGATACTGGTTCCGGTGGGTGCAATCCTGTCAATTGTCATAGCAAGGCTTCTGTACAAGAAGAATTTATTATAATCCGAAGTATCAGATTGTTATCGTATCAAAGGAGATTAAAATAGAAAGAGGAAACACCCTTACGAAATGAAACTGGAGGAAGAACGATGGGTTGGATAGGATGGATTATTCTGGCAGTTGTTATTGGTTTTATATTCATGATTCTCTTTAGGGCAGCAAGGTTTCAACCGCGCTTGCAAGAAAAGGCAATAAGTGAACCGTTTCTGATAAACAAAGAAAAGATTGTGCAGGATATGGCAGATATGATCAGGTGCCAAACTGTTTCGAGTTCTGATGAAAGAGATACAAAGCCCGAAGAATTCGAAAAATTCAGATGCCTTCTGGAAGAACGGTTTCCTGAAGTTCATCAGCACAGCAGAAAAGAACGGATCGGAAAGACCGGTGTCTTATACCATATCAAGGGAGAGACGGAGCAAAATCCAGTCGTATTCATGGCACATTATGATGTGGTACCGGCTGAGGAGGAAGCCTGGAGTAAGCCACCCTTTGCAGGAGTGATTGAAGACGATGTTCTCTGGGGCAGAGGAGCTTTGGATACAAAGGGAACTCTCTGCGGTATTATGGAGGCAGCGGAACAGCTTCTATCAGAGGGTTTTGTTCCAAAGCATGATTTGTATCTGGCATTTTCGGGGGACGAGGAGATTTACGGAGATTCCTGTCCCACCATGGTGAAGGAGCTGGAAAAAAGAAAGATTAAACCGGCCATGGTCCTGGATGAAGGAGGAGCTATCGTGGACCATGTATTTCCCGGAGTGGCACAAGCCTGTGCATTGATCGGCATCGGTGAAAAAGGTGGCTTAAATGTAGAGTTATCTATAGAAAGCCAGGGAGGACATTCCTCGACTCCGCCCTCCCATACGATTGTGGGAGAGATGGCGAAGGCGATACAGACTGTGGAGAGCAGGCCATTTCGCTATCAGATAACGAAGCCGGTAAGAGAGATGTTTGATACAATCGGAAGATATTCCAGCTTTGGATATAAAGTTTTATTTGCTAATCTATGGTGCTTTCGTCCTTTACTTGATTTGATTTGCAGGCGTTCCGGTGGTGAACTGAACGCTATGGTCAGAACCACCTGCGCCTTTACGATGCTGGAGGGGAGTAAAGCAATCAATGTGTTACCTCCAAAGGTTCGAGTAGGAGCGAACCTCCGTCTTTTGGGAGCGGATACCTTGGAAACAGCATTGGAGTATTTGAGAAAAACGATCCGGAACAGTAAGATTAGTGTGAGTATGATCAGTGGATGGAATCCCTCCATCAGCTCTGATACAGACTGTGAGGAATGGCATAAGCTAACTCGCGTGATACATAATACCTGGCCTGAGGTTATCATATCACCTTATTTGATGATGGCCTGCAGTGATTCCAGACATTATTGCGGCATCACGGACAGAGTGTATCGTTTTTCCGCTATGCAATTGACGAAGGAAGAACGCGCTATGATACATGGACATAATGAGAGAATAAGAATCGATATTTTATTCAAAACTGTGGAATTCTATATCAAGCTGATGAAAGAATGCTAGTATAAAGGAGAAAGCAGCATGAAAAGACTGATTTTAGTGACCTCGCCGCCAGCCTGCGGAAAGACCTATATCTCCAAGCAGCTTTCCAAGACCCTAAAGCATGTGGTTTATCTTGATAAGGATACCTTAATCCCATTATCAAAACGAATCTTTGCAGTTGCCGGGGAGCCATATGACAGAAGCTCTAAGTTCTTTGAGGAGAACATTCGTGATTATGAATATGTGACTATAGTTGCCCTTGCCCTGGAGGCTCTTGATTATGATGATATTGTATTGATCAATGCACCGTTTACTGAGGAAATCAGGAATTTGAGCTATATCAATCAGCTCAAAGATATGCTAAAGGAAAAGAATGCCAGATTAGTGGTGATATGGGTAGAAACCTCAGTAGAGGTCTGTCGGCAGAGAATGATTGCCCGTAATGTGGACAGGGATACCTGGAAGCTGGCCCATTGGGAGGAATATATTGCAGGCTGCGATTTCAGTATCCCAACCACCCTTGATGATCCTAAGGTAATTGATGATCTGCTGATTTTTAGAAACTCCTCTGAACAAGAATATATGGAGTCGATGAAAGCAATTGTTGATATACTGGAGGCTCCATAATTTATGAAAAGCTTTCTTCGATGTAGGATACCCTGGCAGAAGCTGTAGGCTATATAGAAAAGCATAGGACGGGGATAGACCATTATTTCTTTGCTTTCCTGCAGAAATATAAATTTATACATTGACAATAAATTAACAAAGTGTTAGGATAAAGGCGAATTATTAACATTTTTTAACTTCAAGAATGAATTGAGATGCCAAGATAAGGCATCAGCTTCTGCAATAGTGAAGGATTTTACATATCCTTCACTTTGCGCATACCATATGCGCAGGAATAGGGGGAAATATGAGAATTAGTGAGGCAAAGGAATGTATTAAGGAACTGTACCTGAATACAAAAAGTGTTACCGCTTTGATCAGCGAGCGAGGGATTGGGAAAACCTCGGCTTACAGTCAGTGTGCCCAGGAGCTTGGGATAGGCTATATTAATTTATACGCCGCCGCATTGGAGGGACCCGATTTCATGGGGTTACCCGATAAGGATCGGGAGCATAAGGTAACGATTTATCTGGCTCCGCAATTTCTGCCGACAGCACAGGCAGTGGAGATGGGATTATATCCGGAGAAAGGGATTTTAGTGCTTGAAGAAATCAATCGGGTACCAAGTGATACCGTGTCTGTTCTGTATCCGTTGCTTTTGGAAAAGAAGATCAACGGGCATGCGCTTGCACCGGGCTGGACCATCGGTGTAACCATGAACCCGGATACCATGAATTATCTTGTAAATTCCCTGGATGATGCAATGCTTGACCGCTTTGTCTCAATCGAGGTTACCGCTGATATCGAGGATTATATTGATTACTCCTTGAAGAATGATCCGAATGACGAGGTACTTGCCTTTTTACAGGCTTGTCCGGATATGCTTCTGATAGTAAAGAAGGCTGCTGATTCAACAGCACTCTCTAAATATCCGACGCCAAGAGGCTGGACAAAGGTTCAGGAATTATTAAACCATTGCAGTCTTGAGAAAAAGCTGATGCGGGAACTGGTGGCCGGTATCGTAGGTAATCAGGCGGCTGCCTCCTTTTATGGCTTTTTAAGAAATAAGGATATCAGAATACCTTCAGTGAAGCAGTTGCTATCTGATTACTCCTCAGTACGAGACAATATCTTAAGCTTAATTGAGCATAAGCATATGGAAATATTGAATTACATCATTAAGAAGCTGATCACCGAGCTTAAACCGTGCGAGGAGCATATAGAAAATCTTGATTTATTCCTAACGGACCTGCCAAGTGAGCTGCAGGTCATGTGCTGTAAATATCTTTCCATACGACGACCGGAGGATGCAGATACGATACTGGTACAATCGAAACAGCTGGAGAAGATCAGTGACCTACTCATTGATGTGATGATACAGGAATAAAGGGGGACTCACTATGAGTATGCAGGAGGTAATGATTAAACTGCTGACCTTGCATCCGTTATACGGATTTGTAGCCGCATCTGTATCAACCGTTGCTACAGATAAGGTAGAGACGATACGTATGGCTTCGATTCCGGATCTGATCATTTATTATAATCCGGGTTGGTTTGGCTCGCTGTCCAATCAGCATAAGCTGGGCATAGTCCTTCATGAGCTGCTCCATGTGGTTTTGCTGCATCAGTACCGCAGAGGGAATAGGCAAATTCTGCTCTGGTCCGTAGCCTGTGATCTCTCCGTCAATGAAATGCTGCCGGAAGGGTATCTGGAACCGGAGGCAGTAACTGTGGAGAAATTGAACCGGAAAACCGGCCTGCGAATGGAAAAGAACAAGAATGCAGAATATTATTATGAAAAAATTACAGATATGGAGGATTTGCTGGGGTTCTCGCATATTGAGGGTGACAGTATCCTGATTTTCGAAGGAGCAGACAGCCTAAAGGTGCAGAAGCTTTCGGAAGAGACAGCCTCCGCTATGGAAATCAATGCTTTGAAGAGCAATATGGCGCAGTCTTTGTCCGAGGCACAATCGGAAGCGGAGGCTTATGCCGGTATGGACGAACGGATTGAAGAAATCTATCGTGATATACAGATGGATTGGAGAGTAATACTGAAACGCTTTCTGACCGGAAGAGGCAGGATGATAACCCGAAAATCCTATAAACGTCAATCCAGAAGATATGAAGAACTGCCGGGTACCAAGCGTTCTGTCGGTGTGGATGCCTTAATTGCGATTGACGAAAGCGGTTCTATCTCGGATTCCCTGGTCAATGAGTTTTACAGAGAACTTCGTGAAATTAATAAAATTACCGGAACGAATATGATGGTTACCAGATTTGATACAGAATGTACCGAGCCGGTTCCCTTATCCACCTTTGCTGTCACCAATAAAAGAATGAAGCGCGGTGGTACGGATTTTCGCCCTGTCTTTGGTCTGGCTGACAGGTACAAGATTCCGCTGGTTATCATATTCACGGACGGCGATGGGGAAGCCCCTGCGAGTGCTAATCAAAATACGTTATGGGTACTCACAAAGAACGCAAGGAAGCCAGCCGGTTTCGGATATTTCTTAAGCTTTGGAGGTGACTAAAGTATGACCCTGCAATATATCCTATCCGGCGGTCAGCTGTTAATTGAGAAGACAGCCTTTACCAGAGAGCTTCTGCTCTCTGACAGTCTCTTGAAAAAAATAGTCTATGGAAAAGGAAATCCAGCGGATATCGCTCCAAGGGTAGAAAAAATAGAGGACTTCGTTAAGATTGATTTTAATCAGGCAGAGGTGAGGATGGACGAAGGCTTTTATGATCTGTTTCGCAAACTGAAGCAAAAATACAAAGAAAAAATAAAGGGCAGAATTGTAATACAGATCACAGCTCTGACCTCCTATCATGTAACCTTGAATTTAAACGGAGAAGATGATAAGGTGATTTATGAGTAGTCAGAAGCCTTTCTAATGATGATAAGAAGAAAGACAGAAGAGAGGAAGACAATTCACCTCCAAATGTAAGTGAAGAACTTATATTTGGAGGTGAATTGTCTTCCTCTTAAGCATACAAAATGGCTGTAAAGCTGACATACTTGATTTTTATACAATAAAAAATCATTGACATAATCAGTCAATGAAGATATAATATAATTTGGTTTGTGTATATGTTAATATGCCTAATAATCCATAATAACTATAACACAAAAACTGCAATATGTCAACCCCCTTTTTAAAAAATCTGAAAGGAGAGATCAGTATGGAAAATCAGTTCCTGCTGCTGCCAATTACAGTATCGGACAGCCAGAATGCGTTGCTGATCAGAGAATGTAATTCTTATACGGCGAGGTATGGATTGCAGCTGTCAGAAGAGTCTGTACAAAAGCTTATGTTAAACCGGAGGGAGGCCCTTAAGAAGTACGGACGGATTGAATTTGGCAGCAGTATTCTGCCGAAGCTGATTACAATGTTTGCTGATTCGGCTTATTTGAACCAGGAGGAGTATGAGGAAATATTAACGGAGCTTCAGGATTGTTTTTACTATTTTAAGAGAGAAGCAATGGAGGAGATATCCGATGATGAACTGATCAAGATTATGAAGCTCTACTTTGAGGAGGTATGTCAGGGTTCCATAGAATACTTAAGGTCCACTGTACTTGAGAATTACTGCAGGGATATTCGTTACGACACAAGGGAGTATCAATTTATGGGAGGTTATGAGGATGACTACACAGACTTTTTGGATTGGGACGAGAGAGATTGGGATTGATCCGGCTACATTCAATCAGGAACAATATTTTCAGGAGCTCCTTCAGGAGGCATGCAGAAAGCAGCTTTTCACGGATGAGGAGATTTCGCGTATCCAGATGGGACTACTGGAGGTGTTTACCAAAGAAGCCAATCGGTATACCAATGATGAAAGCAGCTCTATTCCTGTAGAAACTGCGCAGTCCCTTCTCCAATCGGTAACCTTCAGTATCGGCAGTTACTTTAAGACCATCGCGGATGTGGGGGCACAGCTGGCAATCCTTAAGAAGGAGAAGATATCCTCTCTATTCCTATTGGGACAAAAGACGGTAGAGCAAAGGCTGGAAGCTGCTCAAAAATTGCTTCTCAGACTGACGGATGGGCTTTTACGGGTAGATAATATCGCATATCAGGATACGATCAGTAAGGGTCTGCCTAAATTCTTTCATGATTATAATGTGGAATTTGCGGCACATGAGGGTGCCGGGGATATCGACTATCCTTCCTTTGTTACTGTTACTGACTTACTTGGCGTAGAATATATGGAGGAGTATCTAAGAAGACTGTGCCTGGAGAATGATTTCCTCAGCCGTTTTTCAGCCTCAGACATCAATCATCTTCAGAGGGCCTTTGACCGGGAAGCAAAACATATGCTGATTAACCTATTTGAACTAGTTTTGATCAATGCGCTCGGCTGCTGTCTTCTAGAGAAGGAGATCAGAAAGCTTGATATCAGTGCACAGGAAATTGTATGGCTTCAGGAAAAGCTGTCAAAGCTTTCTAAGGAGGAACAGTTGGAGCAGCTACAAAAGGCTTATTTTGATCTGGCTAAGGATTTGGAGCTTACTGAGGAATTGACTGCTTATATTTTACCTGAGCTTACCATGTTGTCAGAAAGATTAACCCATCATCTGGAGACAAATACCTTAAGTCATTTCTTCCTCTCCTTTAGTAATGCATGGCAGGAGGCATACGAATATTTGGAGGATGGAGAGATTATGGAGGATTATAAGCTCAGATATCTGATAGAAAGGATCAAGCTTGCAGATGTAATAGCAGATAAGGTAACTCTTATTCTGCAGGAGGTACGCAGTACCACGGATCTGATTGAACTGCTGGAGGAATGCTTCTATGACAAAGATTATGAAGAGGTATTCGACCTGTTAGGAGAGGCGGAGCTTCATATGCTTGAGAAGAGAATTCTATATGATGCAGGGGAGATTCCTGCTGAGGACTTTGAACCTCAGATAGAATGGCAGAAATATTTGTGGAATTATTTGCATTGAGGGTAACGGAAGTAGTAAAATAGTAGAAAAGGTCAGGTCAAGAAAGGGAGGATTCCGGATGACGAGAGATTATGTTCTGATTGTAATCAGCTATCTGCTGGGATGCTTTAACACCGGGTATTATTTTACTAAGCTATTCTATCAACAGGATGTCAGAGAGATTGGCACGGGTGTCACCGGTGCAATGAATGTAAGACGCTTAGCCGGAAGAAAAGGATTTGCTATTACCTTTCTCGGAGATACCATAAAAGGTGCGCTGGCAGTTCTTTTGTGCCGCGCCTTCCAAACACCGGACTGGGTAGTACTATCCTGCATTTTTATGGTTTTACTTGGACATGTCTTTCCGTTTCAGCTGAAGTTCCGCGGAGGGAAAGGAATGTCTACAATATTTGGAGCATTATTAGCCTATCAGCCGGTGCTGCTCCTTATGCTTTTCGGAACATGTCTGCTTCTGTATCCTTTCATCAGAAGATATACGGTAACCAGCCTCTTTGCCATTCTTATATTTCCGCTAGAGCTGTTTTTTGCTGATTTCTCTTTTTTGATGGTCTATTTTTCTTTGGGATATGCAATCATTATCATCTATGCCTGTCGGAGCAATGTGAAAGAATATATACAGACAAAGGCTTTGGAAGGAAGCATCCCCAAAAAGGAGAAGAAGAGAAAGAGTAGATAGCCGGATATCATGCCGGAGGTGAAGGATTGAAAGAAAGCTCACCTATCTCCTTGAGTCCCTTTATTTTTATCTACAGGTTGCTTTTTTCGGGGACATTTGGTAACATGGTTAAAAACTCAGGATGGAGGAAGAATAGTGAATACATTTATTTTTGATCTGGACGGTACTCTGTTGCCCATGCCGGATCAGGAGCTTTTTTTAAATACGTATTTTAAGGCACTGTCCATGAAATTCATACCTCTCGGTTTTGACCCGAAGGAACTGACGAAGGCGGTATGGATCGGGACCAAGGCTATGATAGAGAATGACGGGACGATGACCAATGAACAACGTTTCTGGAGTGTGTTCTGTACAGTCATGGGAGAGGAAGCCAGAGAACTTGAGCCCAGGTTTGATGATTTCTACAGAAATGAATTTGAAACGGCAAAGGCAGCAACCTCAAGTCATCCGATGGTACCGGAATGCATCCGGCTGCTGAAGGAGAAAGGCTATAGTATAATTATTGCAACCAATCCATTGTTTCCTCAGGTAGCGACCTATGCAAGACTAGGGTGGGCAGGACTTCATCCCTCGGACTTTGAACGTATCACTACCTATGAAAACAGCTCTTATTGCAAGCCCAATCTGGAGTATTATAAGGAAATCCTTCAGCTTTGCAACAAGCAGCCGTCCGAATGTATCATGGTTGGAAATGATGTACGGGAGGATATGTGCGCCGCAAAGCTTGGAATGGACATTTTTTTACTTAAGGATTGCCTGATCTGCCCCGAGGGAGAAGATATATCCGGGATACCGCAAGGAAGCTTTGAGGAGCTTCTGTCGCTAATACAAAAACTCCCAAAGCTGAAGGAAGAGGGAAGTCAAAACCGATAGGTTACTAATAACGGAAGTAATGCAAGCCAGACCAGATGTGTAATATTAACGAAGCTGTAGATGGAAAGGGATATGTTCACGGCAACATTGGAGGCCTTCCGTTGTTCCTCCTCTGCTGTAAGGTGCTGGCGATACATATAATACAGAAGGAAAGCCGGTAATATGATTTTGAGCATCAGACTGACGGCTGGATTTTTTACGGCACCTGCCATCAGGATATTCACCTCTTTAAAGTATCCTGTTTGTAGTAAGAATAAAGTGAACAGGATGTCACTGACATTTAATACATATAACAACACGAGTTTTTTTTTCATAATTTCTTTACTGTTATCTTTGATAAAAGTAATCATAAATACACCTCCTGGTCAGCAGTATTGCCACTTTCAATCATGCTAATCAGAGGTGTATATTTTTATTTGCAGTAAGCAAAAGAAGAGGTATAATAGGAATTGAAACAATTCTTAAAAAGTCACTACGGACAAATCCTTTTACCAGGCAGAGAGGTGCTTCATGGATAAAGAAAAAACGACGAATGGTACCAACAGTGAAAAGGTTAGCAGCACTCACGAGGGAATATCTGAACTCAACCGGACTGATATTTATGAGAATTTTTTTGATTCGAATCTGGATCTGATGTTTATTGCTGAAAAATCAGGAAAGCTGATTAGGATCAATAAGGAGTGGGAAAATGTATTCGGCTTTGCTCTGGAGGATTTGAAGAAGAACACGATTTTCAATTATATTCATCCTGAGGATGCTGGTAAGATGAGTGAATTGATGGATAACATAGAGCGGATATCTGGAGTATTTCATATCACGGCACGTTTCCGTTCGAGAGAGGGCAGATATCGCTATATTGAGCTGAAGGGCAATGTGTTGGGAGAATATGTTTACTGTACAGCAAGAGATATCTCGGATCGGATTGAGCTTGAACAATCGCTAAAGAGGAATGACACCCTGCTGCAGATGATCATGGACAACGCACCGGTCAGTATTCATATCAATTACCCGGGTGAGAAGCCGGATTTCTATAACAGATTTATACTTGAGAATTATGCAATGACAAAGGAAGAGATGCTGCTTACCGAGCTCACGGATGAAGATGTATTGCAAAAGGGCTTCCAGGGAAGCTATGAGGAAGAAATCACCTTCAAGGATGGGAAGAAGCACATTATTGAAACCGTAAAGAAAAGATTATATAAAGAGGATGGGAGTATCCTCGGGACACTTGGCATTGGAATCGATATTACCAAACGGAAAGAGGATGAAGAAGCACTTCGGATGAGTGAATCAAAGTACCGTCTGCTGACGGAGACCACCTCTGATGCAATCTGGGTTTACAATCTTTCTTCCAAGCGGTTTACCTATGTCAGTCCAACAATCCAGATGCTCCGCGGCTATACCGTAGAGGAATCGATGGAACAGACACTGGAAGAGATGGTCGATCCGGAATATTATCCTGTAATTCTTGATGCATTTGACGATGCACTGAAGGACTTTAATAAGAATCCGAATACGACAAAGAGTACTATGATTGAAGCCAGGATTTCATGTAAAAACGGGAAACATATCTGGTCTGAGATGTCAGCAAGACTCAGGCTTAATCAGAACAATGAAATAGAGGTTGTCGGGATCAGCAGAAATATTGAGAGCAGAAAGCAATACGAGAGGGAAGTCCTGTATTTAAGCTATCATGATCAGTTGACAGGCTTGTATAACCGTCGCTTTTATGAAGAAGAGCTGAAAAATATTAATTCGGAAGGTAACTATCCCATTACCTTAGTCATGGCGGACGTCAACGGTCTGAAGCTGACCAATGATGCCTTTGGGCATGTGTTTGGAGATCGTATGCTGGTTGCCATTGCAGATATACTGAAAAGAGAATGCCGTTCCGGAGATGTGATTGCCCGTATCGGAGGGGATGAGTTTGTCCTGCTCCTCCACAAGACGAATTCAATTCAGGCAGAAAGAATCGTTGAACGTATTCAGAGCATTATGTCCAATACCATGGTGGATAATGTCAGGCTCTCGGTTTCTTTTGGCTGGAAGACGAAATACACGCTGACCGAGGAATTTGACGATATATATAAGCAGGCCGAGGATGCGATGTATCGTCGTAAGATGCTGGAGGGTAAGAGCTATAAGAGTGATACGATCAAGCTGATAACCCAAAGCCTTTATGAGAAATGTCAATGGGAACAGCAGCACTGCGAGAAGGTCAGCACTTTATGCAAGGAGCTGGGGACAGCACTCGGTATGGATGCGGATGATGTGAATGAACTGGGCTTGACCGGACTTTTACATGACATAGGGAAAATAGGAATTAATAAGGATATTTTGAATAAGACGGAGGAACTGACTGAGGAGGAATGGCAGGAAATCAAACGTCACCCGGAAATCGGGTATCATATTCTTCGATCTGTGAATGAATTTGCGGAGCTTGCCGAATATGTCCTGGCACATCATGAAAGAATTGACGGAAAGGGATATCCTTACGGACTGAGCGGAACAGACATACCAAGGAAGGCAAAGATACTGCATATTGCAGAAGCTTACGAAAACATGACCGGTGAGTGCCCCTATCGCAAAAAACTGAGCCAGAAAAATGCGGTTATGGAATTAAAAAAGAATGCAGGACTGGAATTTGATGATGTGATAGTCAGAGTCTTCATAGAAAAGGTGTTAAAGAAGGAATACTAACAGATAATCATCGGGATGATAACAATTTCAGAAGAGATACATCAATATAATCACATATTATAAAGTAATGCAATAAGCATTTTACTAAGAACTAAATATATTAATAATCAAACCTGATACTCAATAGTAATATTCAAAAAGTAATTGCATAGGTTAATCATCAAAAATAAAATTCAAAAGGTATAGCACAAAGTGTCAAAAGCACCGAAGGTGCTTTCTGATGAGACATATTGCTATGCAAGCTTGCTTACAATAGCAATATATCTCATCAGGAAACGTGCGACGCACCTTTTGACACTTTGAGCACAACACTATGCGAATAACACTCTACGCATAACACTTTGAGCATAACACTATGCGAATAACACTTTGCGAATAACACTTTGCGAATGACACTCTACGCATAACACTTAGCGAAGGTTCCTTTGAACCTGACACTATGAAGTACTCTTTGATGAATAACCCTTTTATAATACTTTAGTATAATAATCCATGGAACAATAAGATAAATCACAATCTATATAATAAATTAAATAGGAGGAATGGGATGTTTGAGGAGAAGAGGTTTGCTGTATTAATCGATGCTGACAATGTGTCCGCAAAATATATCAAATATATACTGGATGAGATAGCCAATTATGGGGTGGCCACGTATAAACGAATCTATGGAGATTGGACAAAGCCCGCTGCGGTATCCTGGAAGGATGTATTGCTGGAGAATTCCGTAACACCGGTTCAGCAGTACGGCTATACGGTAGGAAAGAACGCCACAGACTCCGCAATGATTATTGACGCAATGGATATACTGTATTCAGGTAATGTCGAGGGCTTCTGTATCGTCTCCAGTGACAGTGACTTTACGAAACTCGCTTCTCGTCTCCGTGAATCTGGAATGCTGGTGGTGGGCATGGGAGAAAGAAAGACACCTAAGCCCTTTATAGCAGCCTGCAATCAATTTAAGTATCTTGATGTATTGGCAGAAGCTGAGAAAAAGAGTATGGAGTTCGAGAGTAAGCAGGAAGAAATCAAGGCGAAGGAAGAGAATAAGAGCATATCAGAAATCAAAAAAGAAAATACGGATTTGGATAACATCAAAACTGCTATTTTAAAGATGATGAATGAAGTGGATGAAGCAGATCAGAGAATGAATATGGGAGAACTCGGAAGCAGGCTGGTCAAGAGATATCCTGATTTTGATGTCCGAAATTACGGTGATACAAAGTTATCCAAATTCTTAAGAAAATTCGATTTTCTGGAAATAAAATCTGACGGTAAAGGCGGAAGCTCCATGTGGGTTACGCTAAAAGCAGACAAAGAAAGTAAGACTATAGTTAAAGCTCAGGAAGATAAGCCGGTTGTTAAGCGGAAGCGGACTTATAAGAAGAAAAAAGCGGAGTAGCATAGGGAGACTTGATGAAACAGATCATAATCGACAGGATAGCTGTCACCATAGAGAGAAAAAGAATTAAGAATATGTATTTAAGAATTCTGCCTCCGGATGGAAGGGTATCCGTATCGGCTCCGATGCGTATGAGGGAGGAAGAGATAGAACGCTTTATCCTATCGAAGATAGTATGGATCAGACTGCAGCAGGAAAAGCTGAAACGTCGCAATACCCATCAAGAGCAGGAATATGTGACCGGCGAGGAAATCTTTATCTGGGGGAAGGCATATCTTTTGATCGTGAAAGAGACAAATGGGAGAGGAAAGCTGGAAGTGACAGGGGAGGAAGTCCATCTCTTCATAAAAAATCAAAGTACCAGGGAGCAGCGAAAAAAACTACTGCATACCTGGTACAAGAAAGCTCTGGAGCAGGAAATCCCTGTTCTGCTTACCGGATGGGAGAAAAAGATCGGTGTCAAATCCAATTCCTTTCATATCAGAGATATGAAGACCCGTTGGGGAACCTGCCATATTCAGAAAAAGGCGATTTGCCTTAACCTTCAACTCGCCAAGAAAGCCCCAAGCTGCCTGGAGTATGTCCTGGTGCATGAACTGGTTCATTTGCTGGAAAAAAGCCATAATCATGTGTTTAAGGGATATATGGATCAATTCCTGCCGAACTGGAGAAGCATCAGAAATGAACTGAACGGAGCTCTTTCAGCTTATCCTTAATCTGATACATCATGGCATCTGCGCGATTCACGGTATCATAAATCGAAGCATCCAGCTCCGGATCATAAGTAGCATAACCAATCGATACATCAATGTGATATGGACCGTCCGCATTGATTCGGTCACTTTCCATAGTGAAAGCCGCCAGCCGGTATTTAATATCACTGATGGAAAGATCATACTCGATACAAAGAAACTCATCTCCTCCAATTCTATAAACTCTGTGCCCGAATACCTTCATCAGACATTGGCTGCATAGGATGACAACCTCATCTCCGGCATGGTGTCCAAAGGTATCATTGATTTCCTTCATATTATTCATATCAGCCATGAATAGGGTGATATTCTTGCTTAAATCTATTTTTTCCATATCACGCATATATTTACTGCGACTCCTGCAATTGGTCAGTGGATCTCTGGTTGCCAGAAGCTTATATCTGGAGGCGGTTTCACTCAACTTTATCACATCAATGGCTTTCTTGGTTCCATCAGCTATGAGAGTAAACATAAACAGGTAAAGTCCAACCCGGAAGAAAAAGCCTACTACAGAGAAAAATAGGAGTGCATAATTCAGAAATTCCAGCAGGGTGAAGACAAATAATAAAGTGAAGGCATAAGTGATAAGTTTTAAATTATTTTCCTTATATTTGACCAGCGAAATCCATAAGGTTATCATCGATGCGGCAAAAATTGTTAGCAGAATGATTTGATAAGGCAGGAGTGCTTCATGAAAATCTGCTAGGTTAAAAAATTGTAGCAGGATTAAAATGATATTACAGGCTAGCATCAGAGTGATTTGCATTCGGTTAGTCAGCTTAAAATGGTAGCCCTCCAGTTCACTGACATGGAACAGAAGCGGCAACGGAAGCGCAAGAAGGGATAAGTAACACAGCGCTGAGATAACGAAGGGATTACTGATAAACAATTGGGACAGATTACTTTCTGTCAACAGCCAGATAGAAGACAGGAAGAGGAACCAACCCAAATAATAGATTGATTTCCCGGGATCAATCAACCTGCGAATCAACAGGTATATGCCCAACATAAGGAAGCCCAGAATAGAAATCAGGATAGAAAGTACAAAGCCCAAGCCATAGGTTTTAATATTGTGAATCAAGATGGATGCTTTTGTTCCAAAATAAATTTTACCGACTTTTCCTGCTTTATCATCATATTTTGATTCAAAAACCAAGGTGAGAGTCTTTCCTTCAAACTCTTCCGGAAGGTATATAATATCCCAGATGGAGCCAATGGGAAGATTAAATAAATGTCCACGGTCAGGAATTGCTTCACGGGAATAGATCTGCTTCCCTTCAAGATATGCAGATAGGCTTTGATTATCTGTCAGAATGCCGATGGTATTAACATTCTGTATGTGATCAGGAATTTTATTTGTCAGTATGACACTGTGGGAACCGTGGGTATCCAAATGAGCCGGAAGATCAACTTGTTGACTACTTCCATCCGACGCAATATAAAGCCACCCGTCATCCAAACTAAATAGAGTTTCTTGTGTAAAATTCACTCTTATGTGAGTTTGCCAACCTTCCATAAGCACCAGAAACGCGCCCAAAGCAATGATGGCATAATACAAGATGAGAGTGGGTTTGATTGGACTCGATTTCATGGAAGTATTCCTCCTTTGGGAAGAGATATCTTTATTGGAAGATTATATAATATCTTAATATATTATAGCATAATTCAGAATAAAATGCATTATTATGTCGATAACGATCATTAAATATTATGTGGATTTAATTCACAAATCGCTCCGGAAACCAGGCTGCTAACAATCTGGGTATGGAGGCTCTGATTTCTTCTTCCGATATTACGGCATAACCGAGAATGATCGCAGGCTGCTTGGGCAGCAAGGCTTTATCGTAATAGTATTTAGAACTGCCGTAAACCTTTACTCCCTGTCGTAGAGCAGAAGCTATCAATTGTTCTTCTGACATATGATTGTCTACCTTCACCATAACATGCAAGCCGGCATCGGCTCCGAGGACCCGGATAGGACAACTCGTCTTTAGCATAGTATCTGCCAATATTTCACGTTTCCTGCGGTAAATATTACGCATCTTATTTAGGTGCCGCTCAAAATAACCTTCTTCAATAAACCTGCGTAATGTCTTCTGCTCAAAGATCGGAACAGGACATAGAAGATAGGACAGGTTTTCATGATATCGTTCCATCAGATGCTCAGGAAGTACCATATAGCTGACACGAAGAGTAGGAGATAGGGATTTCGACAGGCTTCCCATATAAATAACCTTTTCATTGGTATCCAGGCCCTGCAGTGCCGGTATCGGCCTTCCGCTATATTTAAATTCACTGTCATAATCATCCTCGATGAGATACCGATCCGGTGCCTGGTTAGCCCAGTTCAATAACTGTATTCTTCTGTTGATCGGCATGATCTGTCCGGAGGGAAATTGATGTGCAGGTGTGATACATAAGACATTGGCATTGCTTTTTTGGATATACTCAGGTTGCATACCGTAGTCATCGATCGGTATGGCACTGAAATTGGCCCGGTTACCGTAGAACAGCTGATTTAGCTTTTCGTAACCGGGATTTTCGATTCCATAGATGAATTCCTTGCCAAACAGCTGTATCAGGGACTGGAACAGCATTTCCGTACCGGAACTGATAATTACCTGATGCGCCTTACAATTTACTCCTCTGGATTGATGCAGATACACCGCAATCGCTCGGCGCAGACCACTGTCACCGAGAGAATCTCCGGGAACGAGAAGCTCCGGATCGTATTCGTTGATAACCTCCTTCATTAACCTGCGCCAGATGGTGAAGGGAAAGGTAGGAATATCAACTCCGTGATAGGAATAATCATAGGCAGCTGACTGCTGACCGTTGGCAGGAGCTGATTCTTTGGCAGGTGTCAGCATCAGATGCTGCAGATGATCCAATTGACACACAAAAAAACCGGTTTTCTCTATTGCTTTAATATAGCCCTCTTCAATTAGCTGATCATATGCGGACTGTATGGTGTTCTGACTGATACCCAGGTAGGAGGCCAGCTTACGCTTGGAGGGAAGTTTCGTACCAAAGGGTATGGAGCCGGATTGAATCTCCTTCTTCAGAAAGTTATAAAGCTGTTGATAAATCGGCATTTTACTGTCAGTCTTTAGAATCGGTGTAATTAATTCCATAAATCCTCCATTTTAATATGAATTAAGCTAAATCAATCTGATACCATTAAGTTTGTGGATTCTGATACTTTTGATATAACCAGACTGGTAATATAATAAGTCATATTTTATAAAATATCAAGCGTAAACGAAGGGAGTAAAGGAATGAGTATGACAATGGGTGAAAGATATGAATTGAATAAGAATTTGGCACAGATGCTTAAGGGTGGGGTCATCATGGATGTGACGACACCGGAACAGGCAAGAATCGCACAGGAGGCCGGTGCCTGTGCCGTGATGGCTTTGGAAAGGATACCGGCAGATATCCGGGCCGCAGGTGGAGTGTCAAGAATGAGTGATCCAAAGATGATCAGAGGTATTCAGGAGGCGGTAAGCATTCCCGTGATGGCAAAGGTCAGAATAGGACATCTGGCTGAAGCACAGATCCTGGAAGCCATCGATATCGATTATATCGACGAAAGCGAGGTGCTTTCTCCCGCAGATGATACCTTTCATATCGATAAGACAAAATTTAAGGTACCCTTTGTCTGCGGAGCCAAGGATCTAGGCGAAGCTCTCAGACGGATCAAGGAAGGGGCCTCTATGATCAGAACAAAAGGGGAGCCAGGTACCGGTGATGTGATACAGGCTGTCAGACATCTCCGCAAAATCATGCAGCAAATCAGAGGACTTGCGAATATGCGTGAGGATGAACTGTTTCAGGCTGCAAAGGAGCTGATGGTACCCTACGAACTGGTCTTGTCCGTTCATGATACCGGTAGACTTCCTGTAGTCAATTTTGCGGCAGGCGGGGTTGCGACACCGGCTGATGCAGCACTTTTGATGCAACTGGGAGCAGAAGGGGTGTTTGTCGGTTCCGGTATATTTAAATCCGGCAACCCGGCAAAAAGAGCAAGAGCAATCGTAATGGCAGTTACGAATTATAATGATCCGAAGCTTCTTGCAGAACTATCAGAAGATATTGGGGATGCAATGGTTGGGATTAATGAACAGGAAATTGAGCTTTTAATGGCTCAGAGAGGCATTTAATCATGAAAAGAATAGGAATTTTGGCTTTGCAGGGAGCTTTTGCAGAACATAAAAAGGCGATAGAGGCACTCGGTCAGGAAGGCTGTGAAATTCGTCAACAGACCGATTTACTGCAACGTTCTTATGACGGTATCATTCTTCCGGGCGGAGAAAGCACCGTAATCGGTAAATTACTGGCAGAGCTTGGAATGATGCCTATATTGAAAAGGATGATATCGGATGGACTGCCGGTGCTTGGAACCTGTGCCGGAATGATTTTGCTGGCAAAGGAAATATCCAATGACAGCCGCCGGTATCTGGAAGCTATGGATATCAGAGTAAGACGCAATGCATACGGAAGGCAGCTTGGCAGCTTTCAATCCGTGGACTATTTTCAGGGATTGGGCACTATTCCCATGACCTTTATCAGAGCTCCCTATATAGAGTCTGTAAAGGATGCGGAAGGTGTAGAGGTTTTAGCAACTGTACAAGGGCAGGTGGTTGCGGCCAGGCAGCGTAATATGCTGGTCACCTCCTTTCATCCGGAATTAACGGAAGACTTGAGCATTCATAAGCTCTTTCTTCGAATATAACGTGATACTCAGCGGGATCGGTGCAGATAAGAAGGTATGTGAATCATGCCTTCTTTTTTCATGAAGCCTAGCTGTGCGGGAAAAGAATATTCAATTACATTATTGCAGATTGGAAAAGAAAGTATTACTATGTTGATAGAAGTAGGATGAAAACAAAGGGGGAAAGGCAGGATGGAGAATAAGATCGTAGTTGCTTTGAAAGCAATCATTATCTATCAACAGAAGGCTTTGATCATTCAACGCTCCTATGGTGATGTTTCAGGAAGCGGCTCTTGGGAATTTGCCGGAGGTAAATTAGAATTTGGTGAAGAGCTGGAGGCCGGTCTGAAGCGGGAGATTATGGAGGAAGTCGGTCTTACCGTGAAAGTTGAACGTCTTCTTTATGCCTCTACCTTCCAATCCAAGGAGAACCGTCAAACCGTAATTCTGAACTATCTATGTCGTAGCTTTACGGATCAGGTCACCTTATCCGAGGAGCATGAACATTATCTTTGGGCTGATCAGAAGACAATGAAGAAATATCTTGCCAAGGGTATACTGCACGATCTTAATAACAATCATATTTTGGAACACCTTGATATTTTATAAGGTCGGGTATGTAAGATATATATGATATGGGAAAAGGATATCCCGGTGTCGGCTTCGGCGCTTGGATATCCTTTTGTAAAGAAGATATAAAACATGCAGATAGGAAGATAAGACATTTTATTATAATGTAGATTGGGATAAGATTTTAATATCATACGGAGGAGGTTTACTATGAAATTCAGTAACGGTTGCTGGCTTCAAAGGCAGGGAACAGAGGTGTTTTCACCGACTCAGGTGTATTTCTCCAAGATAGAGGAGGGGGGCTTGACTTTATGTGCACCAACCTTTCGGATTGCCCATCGAGGAGATACCCTCGGAGGTGTGACACTGACCATAAGAATTACTGCCCCAAGGAGTGAGATACTGCGGGTAGAATGCAGACACTATCTCGGTGTTAGGAAAAGGACGCCGGAATTTGAGCTATATTACGATAAGGACAGCAAGCTTTCGGTGGAAGAGGATGACAGGCTGCTGACTGCATATAGCGGTGGGCTGCGCGTGGAAATCGATAAGGTTGAATGGAAAATGACATTTCTGCGTGGGGATGAGAAGCTGACGGAAAGTAGTCTGAGGGATCTGGCCTATGTTAAGACAGAGTTTCAGGGGCTTGCTTATGATGACCAAAGTGAGGAAAGCACCTTCATGAGGGAAAGACTCTCTCTATCGGTAGGTGAGCTGGTCTATGGACTCGGGGAACGTTTCACTCCCTTCGTAAAAAATGGACAGAGCGTGGATATCTGGAACGAAGACGGCGGAACCTCGACCGAACAGTCCTATAAGAACATACCTTTCTACCTGACCAATCAGGGGTATGGTGTTTTTGTAAATCATCCCGAAAGGGTTTCCTTCGAAGTCGGTTCAGAGAATGTGAAGAAGGTACAGTTTAGCGTACCGGGAGAAGCACTGGATTACTTTATTATCAATGGACCCTCGATGAAGGAAGTGCTGATGAAGTATACTGATTTAACCGGTAAACCTGCACTTCCCCCTGCCTGGACCTTTGGTCTATGGCTTTCTACCTCCTTCACTACGAAATATGATGAGGCTACTGTAAACAGCTTTGTAGATGGTATGATTGAACGGGGTATTCCCTTAAAGGTATTCCATTTCGACTGCTTCTGGATGAAGGAATTCCATTGGAGTGATTTTCTATGGGATAGCAGAGTGTTTCCAGATCCGGAAGGAATGCTAAGGAGGCTCAAGGAGAAAGGTCTAAAAATCTGTGTCTGGATCAACAGCTATATTGGACAGGAATCAGCACTGTTTTCGGAAGGTATGGATAAAGGCTATTTTATCAAACGTAAGAATGGTGATGTATGGCAGTGGGACATGTGGCAGTCCGGTATGGCGATTGTAGACTTCACTAATCCGGAGGCTCGAAGCTGGTTTGCTGCCAAGCTGGAGAAGCTATTAGATCTGGGCGTCGATTGCTTTAAGACGGATTTCGGAGAAAGAATACCGACAGATGTCGTATACTATGACGGCTCGGATCCGGTTAAGATGCATAATTACTACACCTATCTCTATAACCGTACCGTATTTGAGCTTTTGGAGCGCAATCGGGGTAAAAAGGAAGCGGTTCTTTTTGCCAGAAGTGCTACTGCCGGCGGGCAAAAGTTCCCTGTACATTGGGGCGGGGACTGCTGGTCGGACTATGAATCCATGGCAGAAAGCCTACGAGGAGGGCTTTCCCTGACTATGTCCGGCTTCGGCTTCTGGAGCCATGACATCGGAGGCTTTGAAAATACCTCTACCCCGGATGTATATAAACGCTGGTGTGCGTTCGGTTTGTTATCCACCCATTCCAGGCTCCATGGAAGCTCTTCCTACCGTGTACCGTGGGCTTACGATGAGGAGGCCGTAGATACGGTTCGATGCTTCGCAAGGCTGAAGGCATCCCTGATGCCTTATCTATTCGGAAATGCGGTAGAAACCTCAAAAACCGGTCTGCCGTCTGTGAGGAGTATGGTTTTGGAATTTAATGAGGACCCTACCTGCGGTTATCTGGACAGACAATATATGCTGGGTCAAAAGCTGCTGGTTGCTCCGATATTTCGGGCTGATGGGTTGGCTTGCTATTATCTGCCGGAGGGAAGCTGGACTAATTATTTTACCGGAGAGGTAAGATGCGGCGGACGCTGGTATCAGGAAAAACACGGCTATCTCAGCCTGCCTCTATATGTCAGAGAAAACAGCGTCCTTCCAATCGGCGCAGTGGATACGGACGCAGTGTATGATTTTGCCGATCAGGTGACCTTAAATGTCTATGAGCTTCAGGAGGAAGTAGAAGCATCAGCAACCGTATATGACAAGAACAGCGAAACAGCTCTAATCACAAGGCTTCTTAAGAAAGATAATAAAATTACCATTGATACTCAGGCAAAGCATCCTTATCGGATCAGAATGATTAATTTGATCGGGATAACCGGAATCAGCAACGGAAGCTTTACTATCGAGGGCAGAGATACCTTGATTGTTCCTGACGGTTTGGGACAGGTGGTCTTAAGCTTATAAAAAAGAGGCAGGAGCCTTCCACCTTGCGGGTGTGAAGGTCCTGCCTCAGCTTATAAAACTACTATGTATTTTACCACCAGGCTTCTGTCTGTAGCTTCTCATCCTTAGAGACAACTTCTTTTACCATGTCCTCCTTGAATTTCTCAAGCTTTGCATTCAATGCCTCATCCTGAACAGCCAGGATCTGAACAGCAAGAAGACCGGCATTGTCTGCCCCATCGATGGTAACAGTAGCAACCGGGATACCCTTAGGCATTTGAACTGTGGAAAGCAGAGAATCAAGACCATCCATTGTGGAGGATTTGATAGGAATACCGATCACCGGCAGGGTAGTATGAGCAGCTATAATTCCTGCGAGATGAGCTGCTTTTCCGGCAGCACAGATAATCACTCCAAATCCGTTCGTTCTGGCTGCAGCGGCAAAATCGCACGCAAGCTTCGGAGTTCGGTGAGCGCTCATCACATGTACCTCGACCTCGATGCCATAATTCTTCAGAGTATTTACGGCTCCTTTTACTACCGGCATATCGCTGTCGCTGCCCATAAGAATACCTACTTTTTTACTCATATTATTTTTCCTCCGTTCTTTGACACAAATAATGTGTAGTTGAAAATTCAGTGAGTTCAATATAACCTATTTCAAAAATCGTGTCAATCAGAATTATAGGAGGGAAAGTGTGTTATGATTTCGAGCTAGAATAAATATCCAAAAAATACTGAAATTTGATAAATACACTTGACAAAGTAATTTGACCGTTGTTATAATTCGTTTAATATAATAAACCGTTGAGCAAGAAGAGTAAGATTAATTGGTTGTATACAGAGAGCCGCTGTCGGTGGGAATGCGGTTACAAAGATTATTCCGAATGGACTTGCGAGGGAAGCCCGAAATCTGAGGAAAGTAGGCGCTTACGGGAACCCTGTCCGTTATCAGTAGGGTGCATATGATGGTATGCAAAATGAGTGGATGTATGAATCATACGTCAAACCGGGTGGTACCGCAGAAGCATAAGCTTTTGTCCCTGTAAAATTTTACATAGGGATAAGAGCTTTTTTTATTGCAAAAAAATCATCGCAGTAAAACTCCCCAAGAAACAAAGCTCCGCTTATTTAATTACATCCCCTCTGAATAAATAAAAAAGAAAGGAATTTTTCATCCCATCAATGAAAAATGAGGTAGTTAAAATGATTACACCAAGCTGTAACGAAATCGAAGTCCTGGCGAAAGAGTATGACGTTATACCAATTTGCAGAGAAATTTATGCAGATATCATTACACCCATCACTTTGCTTCGAAAGATATCTCAAATCAGCGAGAGATATTATCTCCTGGAAAGCATTGAAGGTGGTGAAAAATGGGGAAGGTATTCCTTCCTCGGTTTTAACCCGATTGTCCACGTAACCTGTAAAAACAAGGAGGTTGTCATTGATCATGGGAGCAGCAGACAGGTCATACCCTGTGAGAAGCCCTTTGAGGTGTTAAGAGAGCTTTTAAACAGCTATAAAGCTCCAAAGCTTGCGGATCTACCGCCCTTTACCGGAGGTCTGGTCGGATATTTCTCCTATGAGATGATCGGATATGCAGAACCGGTATTAAAGCTTTCAGAGAGTGAATTTAATGATATTGATCTGATGCTTTTTGATAAAGTAATTGCGTATGATCACCTGAAACAGAAAATAAGCATTGTAGTTAATATGAAGACGGATAAGGTATTAGAGAATTATGGGAAAGCCGTATCCGATATTGAGAACCTGACTAGGTTTATCACGGAACCGGTTCCCTTTACTACGGCTCCGATGCTCAGCAGACCCGATTTTACCTGTAATATGACAAAAGAAGAATTTTGTGCAAGGGTAGAGAAAACAAAGGAGTACATCGTTGGCGGAGACATCTTCCAGGCAGTGATCTCCAGACGCTTTGAAACGGAATATAAGGATAGTCTGTTGAATGCTTACCGTGTGCTCAGAACCACCAATCCTTCTCCTTATATGGTGTTCATGCAAAATGACGAGGTTCAGCTGATTTCCGCCTCTCCAGAGACCCTGGTTCGTTTAAAGGACGGTAAATTATCTACCTTTCCAATTGCAGGAAGCAGGCCCAGAGGCAAGGATAAGGAAGAGGATGAGGCCTTGGAAAAGGAACTCCTGCTGGATGAAAAAGAGCTTGCAGAGCATAATATGCTGGTGGATTTGGCAAGAAACGATATTGGCAAAATATCTGAATATGGCGGAGTCAGGGTCACGGATTATATGCGGATACAGAAGTATTCCAGAATCATGCATATCACCTCCGAGGTGGAGGGTAGGATAAAACCCGGAAAAGATGCGCTGGATGCCATTGATGCTATATTACCGGCTGGTACTCTATCCGGAGCGCCCAAAATACGTGCCTGTGAAATCATCGAGGAGCAGGAGAAAGCCCCCCGAGGTATCTACGGCGGAGCGATCGGATACATTGATTTTACGGGAAATATGGACACCTGTATCGCAATCCGCATGGCAGTTAAAAAGAATAACCGGGTCTACGTTCAGGCAGGTGGAGGTATCGTCGCAGACAGTGTCCCTGAGAGAGAATACGAGGAGTCTGAAAACAAAGCCAAAGCAGTTATGGAGGCAATTCTGAGAGCCGGCGAGATAGACTAGTTTGTAGAATTCGTTTGAGTAATTCATTATAAGCTTCTTATTAGTACTATTTCTAACTTCTGAATGGAGGATTAACATGATTTTATTAATTGATAATTATGATAGTTTTACTTATAATCTGGTGCAGCTTGCCGGCGGCATCGGGGCTGAGATGAAGGTCATACGCAATGACGAATTAACGGTGGCGGAGATCAGGAAATTAAAACCCACCCATATGATTCTATCTCCGGGACCCGGTTATCCAAAGGATGCTGGGATCTGTGAAGAGGTGATAGCCTCTATGAAGGGAGAAATTCCGATCCTGGGCGTATGCCTTGGTCATCAGGCAATCAGTGAGGTGTTCGGTGCTACCATCACTCTGGCAAAGCGGCTGATGCACGGGAAGCAAAGCAATATTCATATCGCGAACGGAGCGAGAGTATTCCACGGACTTCCTCCGATCATCCGCGCAGCCAGGTATCATTCCTTGATTGCGAAAAAGGATACCTTACCGGACGATCTGCTGGTTATCGCTGAGGATGATGATGGTGAGATTATGGCAATCAAGCATCGTAGTTATGAGATTTATGGACTTCAATTTCATCCGGAATCGATATTGACACCTCAGGGTGAGGTAATTATGAGAAACTTTTTAAAGATAGGAGGCGGTGCACAATGATACAACAGGCAATTTATAAAACACTCAACAGAGAGAATTTAACCTTCGATGAAACGAAGGCAGTTATGGACGAAATCATGGGCGGCAATGCCACCAATGCACAGATCGCCTCCTTTGTCACTGCGATTCGTATGAAGGGTGAGACAATCGATGAAATCACAGGCTGTGCGACCATCATGAGAAAATATGGACTCAAGCTGAAGCATGAGGGAGATGTTCTGGATATCGTCGGTACCGGTGGGGACGAGGCGTTTACCTTTAATATCTCTACAATCTCCGCATTGATTATATCGGCGGCAGGAATACCGGTAGCAAAGCACGGTAATCGCAGCGTATCCAGTAAGTGCGGCAGCGCTGATGTACTGGAGGCTCTGGGGGTGAAGATTGACATTCCCGTAGAAAAAAGTGAGAAGATATTGAAGGAGATCGGTATATGCTTCCTTTTTGCACCGCTTTATCATTCCTCCATGAAGTATGCAGCTCCTGTCAGAAGAGAGATCGGTGTTCGAACCATATTTAATATCCTGGGACCTCTATCCAGCCCTGCGGATGCAAATCTTCAGCTTTTGGGTGTCTATGATGAGAATCTGGTGGAACCTATGGCAAGAGTACTGGCTAATCTGGGTGTCAAAAGAGCGATGGTGGTCCATGGACATGATGGGCTGGATGAGGTCTCATTAAGCGCCAAAACTACTGTTTGTGAGGTGAATCAGGGTCAGGTGAACAGCTTCTTCTTGGACCCCCATCAATTTGGCTTCGAGTACTGTAAGCCGGAGGACCTGGTCGGAGGCGATCCTCAGCAGAATGCGGCAATCGCATTGAGCATTTTAAATGGCGAGCGTGGACCGAAGCGCGACATCGTGCTTTTGAATTGTGCAGTTTGCCTCTATATGTCATATAACAATATTACACTTCGGGAGTGTGTTAAGCTGGCAGCCGATACGATTGACAGTGGAAAAGCAATGGAACAGCTTAGACAATTCATACGTTTATCCAATGAATAGAGAGGAAAAGGTTTTTGAGTATGATACTGGATACAATTGCACAGGCAACCAGAATTAGGGTAGAAAGGGCAAAAGATATAATGCCCCTGCAGCAGTTGAAGGAAATGCTTTATGAGGCTGATCAACAAAAAAAAATTAACAACAGGGAAGTGTTTGCCTTTGAACAAGCGCTAAGGAAGCATACGGAGGAAGGCAAGAGAGGTGGGATGGCTTTTATCTGTGAGGTGAAAAAAGCCTCTCCGTCCAAAGGAGTGATAGCCGAGGAATTTCCTTATCTGTCCATTGCCAAGGAGTATGAAAATGCCGGTGCTTCTGCCATTTCTGTGTTGACCGAGCCGGATTTCTTTCTGGGCAGTGATACATACTTAAGCGAAATCAGTAAGGAGGTAACAATCCCCGTACTTCGTAAGGATTTTACGATTGATGAATATCAAATCTACGAAGCCAAATTACTAGGCGCCGATGCTGTATTACTGATCTGTTCACTTTTGGAGGAAGACACCTTAAGGAATTATCTGAAGCTTTGCAGGGAGCTAGGACTGTCAGCGTTGGTGGAAGCCCATGACGAGTCAGAGGTTCGGTCTGCGCTGAGGGCAGGTGCCGGAATTATCGGTGTAAATAACCGTAATTTGCAGACCTTTGAGGTGGATCTCTCGAACAGCATTAAATTATCCGAGATTATTCCGGAGGAGATTATTTACGTTGCCGAAAGCGGCATCCGCACCAATGAAGATATCAAGGCACTGAGAGAAGCAGGAGTCGACGCCGTCTTAATCGGAGAGACGCTGATGCGTAGCTCTGACAAAAAGCAGCAGCTTGATGCCCTTCAGCAGGAATAAAATAAGTACTGCTATAGAAAAAGTCAACTGTATCCTTTATAGGATGGAGAAGCTTTAGGTTTTTGAATAGGCAAAGAGAGGAAGTATAGTATGTCTAAAATAAAGATTTGCGGATTGACCCGACAGGAGGATATCAGGACAGTCAATGATTATCTGCCGGATTATATAGGCTTCGTATTTGCAAATAGCCGCAGACAGGTCACAGAGGAACAGGCTAAGCTACTGAAGCAGCAGCTTTCTTCTGAGATAAAGGCGGTGGGAGTATTTGTTAATGAGAAGGCTCAGAATATCGCCGGTCTTTGCCATAAGGGGATCCTTGATCTTGTTCAGCTGCATGGCGATGAGGATGAAGAATATATCAAGCAGCTCCGAACTATGACAGATAAGAAAATCATAAAAGCAGTAAGAGTAAAATCTGCCTCGGATATTACACAGGCGTTCGGCTCAGGTGCCGATTATCTTTTGTTTGATACCTATCATAAGGAGCAATACGGAGGCAGCGGAATTGCCTTTGACTGGTCCATGTTAGAAAGAGCTGCAAGACAGTATTTCCTGGCGGGCGGCTTAAATGAGGAGAATATCCTGGAGGCTGTAAGAAAGTATCGGCCTTTTGCGCTGGATGTCAGCAGCGGTGTTGAGACGGATGGGAAAAAGGATCCCCTAAAAATTAGCAATATCATAGCAAGAGTAAGGAGTGTAGAGTGATGACAAAAGGAAGATTTGGAATACATGGAGGGCAATATGTACCCGAGACTCTGATGAATGTCTTAAATAAGCTGGAGGAGGCCTATTTTCATTACAAGAGTGATCCCGAGTTTTGCAGGGAGCTGAAGGATTTGTTTCAGAATTACACCGGCAGACCTTCCCTACTATATTATGCCAGCAAAATGACAGAGGAGCTGGGCGGAGCCAAGATCTATTTAAAGCGGGAGGACCTCAATCACACCGGTTCCCATAAGATCAATAATGTTCTGGGACAGGTGCTTTTAGCGAAGAAGATGGGGATGACCAGAGTGATTGCAGAGACAGGAGCAGGACAGCATGGTGTAGCAACGGCCACAGCCGCAGCCTTGCTCGGGTTGGATTGTGAGATATTTATGGGCAAGGAGGATACAGAACGACAGGCTTTAAATGTTTACCGTATGGAGCTTTTGGGAGCGAAGGTACATACCGTGACCTCCGGAACCCAGACCTTAAAGGACGCTGTGAGTGAGACCTTTCGGGAATGGACCAAAAGAGTTGAGGATACCCACTATGTGCTGGGGTCTGTCATGGGACCCTATCCATTTCCGATGATCGTAAGAGATTTTCAAAGTATTATCGGTAAGGAAGTAAGGGAGCAGATACTTACTGCGGAGGAAAAGCTTCCGGACGTCCTTCTTGCCTGTGTAGGCGGCGGCAGCAATGCTATGGGCTTGTTCTATGATTTTATCGAAGAGAATACTGTCCGGCTGATCGGCTGCGAGGCAGCGGGATACGGGGTAGAGACAGATCGGACTGCAGCCACAATTTCTACAGGCTCCCTGGGTATTTTTCATGGAATGAAATCTTATTTCTGCCAGGACGAATATGGACAGATTGCTCCGGTTTATTCCATCTCGGCAGGACTGGATTATCCCGGGATCGGCCCGGAGCACTCCTATCTACATGATTCTCACAGGGCTGAATATGTGCCTGTTACAGACCAGGAGGCAGTGGAAGCTTTTGAATATTTGGCTCGTACAGAAGGCATCATTCCTGCGATTGAGAGCGCTCACGCAGTAGCACATGCCAGGAAGCTGGCACCGACTATGAACAAGGACCAGATTATCATAATCAATCTTTCTGGCAGAGGGGATAAGGATGTAGCTGCCATTGCAAGATACAGGGGGGTAAAGATTTATGAGTAGAATCGAGCATATATTTCAAAATAATAAAGCTTTTATAGCATTTGTCACTGCAGGTGATCCAAGTCTTTCGGTAACGAAGGAGCTAGTGCTGCAAATGGCAGAGGCAGGAGCTGATCTGATTGAGCTTGGCATACCGTTCTCTGACCCGATGGCGGAAGGACCGATCATTCAGGAAGCTGACAACAGAGCATTACTTGCAGGTACCACCACGGATAAAATCTTTGCTATGGTGGAGGAAATCCGGAAAACCTGTAATATTCCCATTGCTTTTATGACCTATATGAATCCAATCTTTACGTTCGGACCGGAATACTTCATGAAGTGTTGCATAAAGGCCGGTGTTGATGCTATTATAGTACCGGATGTTCCGTTTGAAGAGAGGGAGGAAATTAAACCCTACTGTGACCGTTATGGTATTACACTGATCTCTATGATAGCACCGACGTCTAAGGAAAGAATTATAAAAATTGCAAAGGAAGCCGATGGGTTTTTGTACTGCGTATCTTCGATGGGAGTTACCGGTATCAGAAATGAACTGGGAACAGGTATTAAGGAAATGCTTCATGCTGTAAAAGAGGTGAAGGACATTCCCTGTGCGATTGGCTTCGGCATATCCACACCCGAGCAGGCAAGAGAAATGGCTTCGATTGCCGATGGAGTTATCGTCGGAAGTGCTATCGTAAAAATTGTCGGAGAGTATGGGGAAAAGTGTGTTCCTTATGTATTGGACTACGTTCGTAGAATGAAAGGGGCATGTTTGGAATGTCAGGTATGATGGAGGATATCTTAAAGAAGTTAAATACAGGCACGGACTTGGAGGCACAGGAAGCTTATGATATGATTTCTGCAATCCAAGAGGACAGGATGACGAATATACAAATTATGTCCTTTCAGGTTGCCTTGTTGATGAAGGGACCCACGATCACCGAGATATCGGCAATTGCAAGGGCAATGAGGGATTACTGTATTCCGGTCACTCCTCAGATAGAGGGCGAACTGCTGGATACCTGCGGAACAGGAGGAGGAATCAGTACCTTCAATATATCTACAGCCGTAGCGTTCGTTGCGGCTGCAGCAGGAGTGAAGGTGGCTAAGACCGGCAGCAGATCCAATATCAGACTTTCAGGCAGTGCCGATGTACTGGAGGCCCTTGGAGTAGAAATACATCAGACACCTACAGCTGTAGAACGCATGATTGAAGAGGTAGGCATGGCTTTTCTGTATGCACCTATTTTTCATCCGGTAATGAAGAAGATGCTTCATCCCGAACAGGAAATAGGAATAAAGACAATCTTCTATACCATCATCGGACCCTTAATCAATCCCGCCAGGGCCTCCAGGCATGTAATGGGGGTCTATAAACCGGAGCTTTTGGAAGAGGTTTCTAAGGTTGCATTATCTCTAGGTTATACCAGAGCTTTGTTTGTGCATGGAGAAGAGGGGATGGACGAGATTTCATTGCTTGGTAGAACAAAAGTTAATGAACTCAAGAATGGTGAGATTATCAGTTATGAGCTGGTTCCGGAGGAATTGGGTTTATCTCGCTGCAAACCGAATGACATTATCACGGGTACACCGGAAGCCAATGCAGTCATGATTAAGGATGTTTTTTCAGGTAAGAGCAGGGGACCGCGTCGTCAGGCAGTGATACTAAATGCAGCCGGTGCCCTGATGATCAGCGATAAGGCAGGAAATCTCAGAGAGGGTGTGAAGCTCGCACAGGAAATCATCGACAGCGGATCTGCCCAGAATAAGCTAAATGAAGTGATTGAAGCATCACACTCTTACAAGAATCAAAATACAGTATTTTAAGCATTAAACTCTTAAAAATCAGATAAATAAAAAATTAATGGATTTGTGACAGGGGATAGCGACGCAGTTCGAGACATAGATTTTATACCGTAAAAGGGAGGGATAGTATCGTGAATCAGATTACATTCAGCAAACCGGCAGAAT
This sequence comes from Bacillota bacterium, assembly GCA_023437365.1. Lineage (GTDB taxonomy): Bacteria > Bacillota > Clostridia > Lachnospirales > Lachnospiraceae > Mobilitalea. The sequence continues at coordinate 63,789 of JAEZGK010000035.1, read as the reverse complement.
TATGGGAGGAGGCTCTCCCAATCGGAAACGGAAGGTTGGGCGGGATGGTCTTCGGAAAGATAAAGCAGGATTATCTGCAGCTGAATGAAGACAGCATCTGGTATGGCGGCTTCCGTGACAGGGTAAATCCCGATGCGAAGAAGAACCTTGAGAAAATCCGCAGCTTAATTTTTGAGGGAAGAATACCCGAAGCAGAAAAGCTGATGGAGGTTTCCCTCTCAGGTACTCCGAATAGTCAGTATCCTTATCAGACGGCAGGTGAACTATACCTCAATTGGGAGTATAAAGAGGACATAAACCAATATAGCCGTCAGCTGGATCTGGATAAGGGCATCGTAAAGGTGGAGCTTGGTGGGGAGAATACTTCACAGACCAGAGAGATATTTGCTTCCTATGAGGATCAGATCATTGTAATCAGAATAACCTCCCCTGGAGAGGATATTTCAGTTACAATGCATTTGGAACGATCACGGTTCTATGAACACGCTGGCTGTCTTAGTGAGGATACGATTTTTATGCAGGGGGATTTGGGAAAAGAAGGCTCCTCTTTCTTTGTTGCTGCAAAAACGGAAGTTCAGGGCGGGACAATGGAGATCATTGGAGAGCATCTTAAGGTAACAGCTGCAAAGGAGGTACTGATTTACCTGGCAATTGAAACCTCCTTTTATCACGAGGAGAAGCTGAAGGAAGCAGCTGTGAGGCGGTTGGAGCAGGCGGCGGAAAAAGGATTTGCTTCAATTTACAGCCGGCATATACAGGATTATCAGAAGCTTGCCGGTAAGGTAAGTCTTAAACTCTGTGATTCCAGCGTGACAGACAGCGAGCTTCTACTGGCGGCTGTTAAAGAAGAGACAAATGCAGAAAATGCGGTACTGCAGAAGAGAATGGCTGAGTTATATTTTCAATATGGACGCTATCTTTTGATTTCTTCCAGCAGACCGGGCAGCCAGCCGGCGAACCTGCAGGGGCTTTGGAATGATAATCTGCAACCCTGCTGGGATTCAAAATATACCATCAATATCAATACACAGATGAATTACTGGCCCGCTGAGACCTACGGATTATCGCAATGTCATCTTCCCTTATTTGATCTGCTCAAGAGAATGCATAAGAAGGGAAAACATGTAGCGGAAGCAATGTATGGTTGCAGAGGATTTGTGGCACATCACAACACGGATCTTTGGGGAGATTGCGCTCCACAGGATATTTATCTTCCGGCAAGTTATTGGGTGATGGGCGGAGCCTGGCTATGTACACATATATGGACACATTATCTGTATTCTATGGATGAAGTCTTTCTGAGGGAGATGTATCCGGTGCTTCAGGATGCTGTTCTGTTCTTTGAAGATTTTCTGGTTCGCAGAGGAGAGGAATATGTGACCTGTCCTTCCGTGTCGCCGGAAAATACCTACATCCTTCCAAACGGAGTGAAAGGCGCCGTATGTGCCGGTCCCTCCATGGATATTCAGATTCTTCGTGATTTAATTGAAGTCTATCGTAAGGCATCTGAGAAATTAGGGACATCCGGTGATATCTTACGAAAAGCAGAAGAAATAGAGAAGAGACTACCACCGATCAGAGTCGGTAGATATGGACAAATCATGGAGTGGCATGAGGATTATGAGGAAGAGGAGCCTGGGCATCGACATATATCACAGCTTTATGCTCTGCACCCCTCTCACCAGATTACTGTGGATAAGACACCTATGCTTGCGGAGGCAGCCAATCGGACGCTAGAGCGTCGCTTAAGCTATGGAGGAGGACATACCGGCTGGAGCTGTGCCTGGATCATTAATTTATATGCACGTCTGGGAAATGGGAACAAGGCTTGGGACTACTTAAATAAATTATGGTGGAATTCTACCTTTCCCAACTTTATGGACAATCATCCTATGGGAAATGGTGCGGTATTTCAGATAGACGGGAATTTCGGTGCCGTTTCTGCCATCTCGGAAATGCTTGTTCAGGCAAATGAAGACAGGATAGCACTGCTTCCTGCATTGCCGGGAGCCTGGAGGAAGGGTGAGGTAAAAGGCTTGTGCTTACCCGGCTGCGGTACCATTTCCGTCAGCTGGCAGGAGTGCCGGCTGGTACATTGCCATATTCGATGTGAGGGAGAGATTAATACTAACATAAGTTATCAAGGAAAATCAATAATGGTAAAACTAGGTAAAGGTGAGGAAATTGAATTGATATTCAGTGATTTTTGTGAATAATATCAGTAAATAAAACTGAGATTAGTATGAAAATACGGAATTCAAGCTTGCAAAAGTTCTGGTTTTGTAGTAATAATATTAATGAAAACGTTTTACCAGCCTACTACATCATGAAAGGGAATGATACTTTGATAACGTTAAAGGAATTAGCCGAGATGTGCGGTGTTTCGGCATCGACCATATCGAATATATTAAATGGTAAGCCGAAGGTAAGTAAGGAAACCAGGGAGAGAGTCCTGGAGGTCGTGAAGCAGACCGGTTATCAGCCTAATTACTTTGCACAGGGTATACGGAAACAGAAAACCAGGTTTATCGGAATTATCGTAGAGGATCTGATCGAATTCAGTACCTCGCCCATTGTTGAGGCTGTCATGGCATATTGTGAGGACAATAATTACCGCACCATTTTGTTGAATATGCGTCTTTATGACAAGTGGCAGGATACCTGGTATAACGATGAGAAAAAACTGCAATCTGTACTTCGCCCTTCCATTCAGGAATTACTGTCGATCAAGGTTGATGGAATTATGTATGTGGCGGGTCATTGTAGAGTGATCAATTGCTTTGAGGAGAATTTTAAGACACCGGCCATCGTTGTGTATGCGATTTCTAAAGCCCCCGGCTTTACTTCCGTTGTGATCGACGATGAAAAGGGTGGATATGATATGACCAGATATCTGATCTCGATGGGGCATCGTAGAATCGGTGTCATTGCCGGTACCGCAGATAATCTTCATACCCAAAAAAGAAGCCTGGGATATCAGAAAGCGCTCTTCGAGGAGCAGATTTTATTTAATCCGGATTGGATCAGATACGGTAATTGGAAACGGTTATCCGGTTACACAGAAACAGAGAAACTGATAAAAGAGGGTGTAACTGCGATTTTCTGTATGAATGATACGATGGCTGCAGGCTGTTATGATTATCTTTATGAGCATGACATCAAAATTGGTCAGGATATTTCAGTAGTAGGCTACGATAATAAAGAAATTTCCGAGTACTTAAGGCCACATCTGACGACCTATGATATCGGACTTAGAGAGATTGGAAAACAATCCGCAGATATCCTATTATCACATATAGAAGAAGAGAAAAACACGGATAATCTGAATTCTAATATTATTAAGGTTCCCTGCCAGTTGGTTGTGCGTGAATCTGTGAAGAAGATCTAAAACAGATAGTACCAAACGTTTTACATAGAATAAAAGAAATAGTGATTACATATGGATGAAAGAACCTCGTGAAGACATTCGATAAAGTGCCTTCCTGAGGTTCTTTTTGCGTTGTTAACAGGAATATCAGAAGGAGACCATATGAAAGCAAGCTGTCCGAGGACTATATAAGTGCACGTGCTTTAAGCATAATATATCTAATTGAGGAAAAACGTTAAACATATAAAATAAATACAAAAATATGGTAATTATATATGTAATATGCACAATATATATCAAATATCTCTGTTTAATTAGTATATAAATACATAGATAAGAATAATATATAAATATATACTGTTGACAATTCACATAATTAAAAATATAATAGCTTTATGAGGTAAAACGATTGACCAGTTATAGAATTACTTGTGAAAGGGGGGGTGGGAAGCAATGAGTAGAATAGACATCAATACGTCGGCAAAGAAAATCCCGGTTACAAGAAATCTTTACGGTATCTTTCTGGAGGACATTAACAGAGCAGTTGACGGTGGTCTGTATCCGGAGATGATCAGGAACAGATCCTTTGAGGATTCGATCCCTCCGGTGGATTGTACGACGGAAGAGAACGGGTATGCCTTGGTGACGAAAACCGGCTGGCGTGATGAATTTAATCACGGTGAGGGATTAACCAGGTGGCTTCGCAAGAATGACATACCATATACACCGATCCCTGCATGGTATTCTATACAAGCATCCATGAAGCTCGATTTGAAGGATGTGTTAAATGCGCACAGGCAGGCTGCACTGGCTGTGGAGTTTTGTGAAAACGGCAGAATATATAATACGGGCTTCTGCAAAATACCGCAGATAAAGGGGGCTTTCTATCGGTTTTATATGTTCGCAAAAGCGGAACAACCGATAAAGCTGTTGGTATCCATTACTGAAGGGGAAAAGCAATATTCCCACACGGAAATAACCGTAAGCAGTGATACGTATTCCTTATATGAGGCTGTTTTAAAAGCAGACGATAACACCCAGAATGCTAAATTTGAGATTGGTTGCCCGGCTGGAGGAACAGTAAAATTCGGTTTTGTCTCTCTGATGCCGATGGAAACCTATCTTGGGCATGGTTTAAGAAAGGATATCGTAGAGAAGTTAAAAGAGATGAATCCAAAATTTTTCCGTTTCCCCGGTGGCTGTATCGTGGAAGGCTTCAGTCCGTCGACAGCGATGCGTTTTCGCAATACTGTGGGTCCTGTCTGGGAACGACCGGGACATTTACTGATGTGGCATTACCGTACCTATAACGGCTTGGGCTTTCATGAGTACCTTCAGCTTTGTGAGGATCTTGATATGGAACCGCTCTATGTTTTTAATTGCGGTATGACCTGTCAGGCAAGAAAAGAAGTGTTATTGGTGGGTTTAGACTTTGACGATATGCTTCAGGATACCCTGGATGCTATAGAATATGCGATCGGCGCAGCTGATAGCAGGTGGGGAGGACTCCGGGCAATTATGGGTCATCCGGAGCCATTCAAATTGAATATGATTGAGATAGGCAATGAGAATTTCGGAGAAGCCTATGAAGAAAGATACATAAAATGCTATAACGCGGTGAAGGAGCGTTATCCCCATATGAAATTTGTTGCGAATACACATGTGGAGGAACATGGACTTCCGGTTGATATCGTTGATGAACATTATTATAATACAACGGAATTTTTCGCAGAGAATACCGATAAGTTCCAATCGTATGACAGGAGCGGTCCGGAAATCTTTCTAGGTGAAGTATCCGTGATCCGTGGTTATGTAGGTCAATTCTATGGTGCACTTGGCGAAGCCGCTTTCTTTACGGGAGTGGAGAAGAATCAGGATGTCGTAACCATGGTATCCTACGCACCATTGCTGGAGAATGTAAATTATAATGCCTGGTATCCCAACCTGCTTCGATTTAATAATACGGAATGCTATGGTATTCCAAGCTATTACGTATGGAAGCTGTTTGGTACCCACCGCGGAGAATATATTGTAGATACCGTAGAAGAAACAGAAATGATTCTTCGCCCCTTAAGGGGTATGGCTTCTCTGCATGGAGCTTCGGAGCTGGTTTACCGCTATGCAACCTGGAACGGTAAAAAAACGGAACCTTCCCATGAATTGATGGGCAGAGTGGAAGCAACGGACGAGTACTTTACAGTAAGAACCTCCGATGTCTTGCAACGGGAAGAAAACAGAAGATATCACGGAATCAATCAGGAGGATATCTTTATCATTTTTGGAGAGGAAGAGATCACTACCGGTACGTTTGAGATTGACATTCGAGCAGATGAGGGCAGAGAGATTATCCTTGGAATCTTCAGTTCCCGTATTCCGAAAGAGGTTTATATCAGTGACGAGACTCATCCTCCGAAGGAATGGAATGTAGAAAATGTTAGACCCTTTCTTTGGAAGCTGAAGAACGGAAAGAGCCGATTGGAGGAAAAGGAATATCCTGATAATGTGATTCTGGATCAGGATAAGAAGGTTAAGCTGATAGAGAATGAATTTAATCGCTTCACCTATACGACAGACGGCAAAAAACTCACCTTATTAGTGAATGGGGAAAAGATACACGAAATAGAGCTTCCCTCCTTCCGTTGCCTGCATACTGTAGTGAGCGATACAGACCAGGAGGTAATCATCAAGCTGGTGAATATGGCAGAGCAGGAGGATATGGTTACAATTGATTTAGATTGTAATGTTGCGGATGAATACAAATGCTATCAATTGACCGGTGATAAAAAAGCAGAGAACAGCTTTCATAATCCAACGAACATTCATGATAAAGAATATGTACTGAAGGGTGCAGCTGATAAATTCGTCTACAAGGCACCGCCTTTGTCCGTCAATGTACTCAGGCTTGTGAAAATGTAGCGAAAGGAGGTATATAGCATGAAATTTTTTGCAAATAGGAAAAATGTTAGATCAATCAAGGAATTTGCCTACATTCTGCCATTTCTGGTGCTGGTAGCGGTGTTCTCTTACTATCCGCTGTACGGCTGGGTATATGCATTTTTTGATTATAAACCTCCTTATCCGCTCAGTATGGATCAGTTTGTAGGTTTGAAATGGTTCAAGTCCATGCTTGGGAATAGCGTGAAGGTAAAGCAATTGCTTCAGGTACTGCTCAATACCTTTGGTATCAGTGGTCTAAGCTTGCTGTTTTCCTGGTTCCCGATGGTATTTGCGGTATTTTTGAATGAAATTAAATGTAAACCCTTTAGAAAATTTGTTCAAACAGTAACCACACTTCCGAACTTTATCAGCTGGGTTTTGGTTTATTCCATTGCTTATTGTGTTTTAAACAGTACCGGTGTTGTAAATTCTTTGTTGATGAGTCTGGGAATTATTGATGCCCCGCAGCAGTTTTTGCAAAACTCTAACCATATCTGGTTTAAGATGTGGGTATGGCTTACCTGGAAGAATGCCGGATGGGCAGCAATTATGTATATCGCTGCAATCGCCGGTATTGATGAGCAGATGAATGAGGCTGCAAGGGTAGACGGTGCTTCAAGAATGAAGGTAATCTGGCATATTACACTTCCCTGCCTTCTGCCGACTTATTTTGTATTGGTAATGATAAACCTTGCCAACTTCCTTTCCAATGGTTTCGAACAGTTTTATGTTTTCCAAAATGCCTTCAACAAGGAGACGATTCAGGTTTTGGATCTGTACGTGTACAATCTGGCCATGAGCGGCGGAGGTTATTCGCTTTCCACTGCAATCAGTATTTTCAAGAGTGTGGTCAGCATCCTGTTGTTATGTATTACGAACAGTGTATCCAAGATGATCAGAGGAGAAGGATTTATCTGATTGGAGATGTTGAATAAGTCAGGAGGGTTTAGAAATGAGTCCTAATAATATAAAAGAAAAAAAACAAAAAATGAAATCAAGCGTCAGCGACAAAATCATCAGCTTTATAACCTATGTGGTTTATTCCTTATTTGCTTTTGTATGCGCCTATCCATTCTATTATATATTTATCAATACGCTCAGTGCCAATAACTTAAGTGAAAGAGGTAAGGTTGTATTCTGGATCAAGGGTTTTCACCTAAGTAACTATATCAGTGTACTAAAAATACCGGATTTGTTCCAAGCCCTGAGAGTTTCTGTTGGAAGAACAGTCATAGGAACGGCGCTGACGGTAATCGTCGCCGCCTTTCTGGGATATATGTTCACCAGAGAAACCCTGTGGAAACGTAAGTTCTGGTATCGTTTTGTCGTGGCTACGATGTATTTCAATGCAGGTATCATCCCGTGGTATCTTACGATGAGAAATTTACACCTTACGAATAACTTCTGGGCCTATATCTTCCCGGTGGCAGTAACTCCATTTTATATCGTTCTATGTAAGACTTTTGTGGAAAATGTTCCCAAGGAATTGCAGGATGCCGCGGAGATCGATGGAGCAGGGACCTTAAAGATATTTTTCCGAGTTATGATACCAGTTATTAAGCCCATTCTGGCAACCATTGCAATCTTTGCAGCGGTAGCGCAATGGAACGCTTTTCAGGATACCTTGCTTTTGGTTACTGACAATAAGCTGTATACACTTCAGTTTACCCTGTATCAATACATAAATCAGGCAAGTTCACTGAAAGCATTGGTAAACAGTGCCACGTCTTCCGCAAGTATGGCGGCAAGCCTTGCCAGTGCTCAGACGGCAACCTCAATCCGTATGACGGTTACCATCGTCGTAGTAACACCGATTATTCTGATCTATCCGATCTTCCAAAGGTTCTTTGTTAAGGGAATTATGATCGGCGCAGTCAAGGGATAATGAGCAATGAAGAAATTCATTGTTAATTATATTTAACATTCATTATTGAAAGGGAGGATTAAAAATGAAGCTTAAAAAATTATTGGCTACAGTATTGGTTGTTATGATGGTTGTCACTTCTTTAGCTGGCTGTGCAGGAAAAGCTGACACAGGTGATAAGAAAGCTGCGGAAACAACAAACACTCAGACAGCAGAGCCTACTGCAGCGGCTGATACCAAGGATGCTGGTGCAGCTAAGGACTATTCGGAACCCATGACATTTGATATCTATGACGTGGCTGCTAACTATCAGGGAATGCAGATTGGTTGGTTCGCGCAGTTAGTAAAGGAAAAGTTTAACATCGAACTCAATATCATAGCTCCTCAGGTAGCCGGAGAAGCAATTTATCAGACACGTGCAAGCTCCGGTAATCTTGGTGATATTGTGATTCTCGAGAATACTGATTTCCAGGATTGTGTTAAGAATGGCCTGATCAAGGATATCGGTGCAGGTCTCGCAAATTGTCCAAATCTTATGCAGTATAAGGAGCAGATCGACGTATTAAATAAGGGTCTGCCCGGAAATGATGCAGGAATCACCTATGGTATTCCTTGTCAGATGACCAATACTTCTCCAACCTCCTATTCAGAGGACGTTATCTACTCCAGCCCGTTACTTCGCTGGGACTTATATAAGCAGATAGGCGAGCCGGAAATCAAGGATCTGGACGGACTTCTGGATGCTCTGGAAGCAATGATGAAGGCTCAGCCCACCAATAAGGACGGAGATAATGCATATCCCTTCTCTCTGTGGCCGGATTGGGACGGCGGCGATGGCATGCTGGGTATTGCTAACGTTGTTCAGCTTACCACCTGGTATGGTGAGAAGATTAAGGGTTCTAATATCTTAAAGCCCGATGGAACCTTTACTACAGTTACCGATAAGAATGCTTCCTATTATAAGATTCTTAATTTCTTAAACAAAGCTAAGCTGAGAGGCTTAGTTGATCCCGATTCCGGTACACAGGACTGGAACGCTGTTAGTGCTAAGTTATCAGCAGGTCAGGTATACTTAATGTGGTATAGCTGGCAGGTTGGTTTCTGGAATACAACAGACAGATTAAAGGATGGAACAGCATTTATCTTCGTTCCTGTTAAAGATCAAAAATACTATGCAGACTCTGATACTTACTTCGGTAGTGGACGTGTTTGGGGTGTCGGATCTAAAGTAGATGATGCAAAATACCAGAGAATTCTTGATTTCCTTGATTGGTATGCAAGCCCTGAAGCTCTGGAATACCAGCATGATGGTATAAGAGACTTTAACTATACTGTTGGATCAGATGGAAAATATACTGTACAGAATGAAAGTGCATTAATGGATAATCTGCCGGTTCCTGCAGAGTGGGGCGGCGCAGGTTACAAGGATGGTAATAATGCAATTAATCAATGGTTCGTTCATGCAATCAGCACCAATCCAAATACCGGTGAACCTTATAACTTCCAGTATTGGAGCACCTATAAGGCAGCTACTTTAACTGAGATGAAGAAGGAGTGGCAGGCAAAATTCGGCGCAGCTGAACCCGCTGAATATATGAAGAAGAATAACGTTCTCTTAGTTAGCCCGAATGTTAGTGTAGCTCTTGCACCCGATACAAATGACATCGCAGTAATCAGAGGCCAGTGTAGTGAAACCTTAAATGACTACTCCTGGAGAATGATTTTTGCTAAGGATCAGGCTGAATTCGACTCCCTGTGGGATGAGATGAGCAAGCAGATGGATGGTTTAGGCTTCCAGGATCTTGTGAAATTTGATAGAGATAAATATCAGGTTGAGTTAGATGCTAAGAATGCAGCAGTAAAATAAGTAAGGCTTATTATGGAATATCAAGGATTAGTTACTGATTAGCAATAAGCAGTGGGGAGGGCTTGTCTGGGAGCGTAAAGCTTCCCGGCAGGCCCTCTTCCTAAACGCAGGAAGAGTGAAAGAAAAAGAACTTTCACATTGCGAATGAAACTATATTCGCAATTAAAAGAACTCCAAAATGAAATAAAACGAATTCAAGAATTCGTTCAAGAATTTCATTTTGAACTTCTTTCGGGTTTTGTTTGTGCCGCCGCTTGGTGGCGGAAGGGAGAAAAGTATGATGGATAGGACAGCATGCCTTCCGGATGGAAACGAATTTGATTTCTGGGAAATAGAGCAAGAATATGAACGTGAATACCATGTAGACTGTAACCATCCGGCAGCCTCGGATGAAAACGACGGAAGTCAGGAGCATCCCTTTCGATCAATCAATACCGCGGCAGCAATTGCCACAGCCGGAACCAGGATATGGATACATGGCGGTGAATACCGGGAATGTGTCCGCCCTGCAAGAGGAGGGGAAGGACCCGATCGGATGATCTCCTATGAGGCTTACGGAGATGGAGCAGCAGTAATCAAAGCCTCTGTGGAGGCGGTTCAATTTGAAAAAAGTACCGGCTGGAGGCTTTCTCCCGGTTTTACTAAGAGTAAAGAAGAGACTACAATCCGTATATGGCAGACCAGACTGAAGCCGGAGGACTTTCAGGGCTACAATCCCTTCTGTGCTATCAATATTTTGCATGACAGATTGTTTATAGAATATGAAAAGACAGATATGACCACCTATTTAAACCGCAGAGGAATGGTTTTTTGTGATGGGAAGCCTCTGCAACAGGTAAGCTTATATAATCAGCTTTCTCTGAAGGAGGGCTCCTTCTGGGTAGAAGCCAACGGACAGACAGTACATTTTCGTCTGGAGAAGGACGATGATCCTTCAAACCACCGTATAGAGCTTACCAGCCGAGAGCAGTGCTTTGCTCCCGAGATACCGTTCTTATCCTACATCAAGGTAAAGGGGTTAATCTGTGCTCATGCGGCAACCGGAGCTCCGGTACCGCAACGAGGGTCCATTTCCTGTTATCGTGGGCATCATTGGATTATCGAAGACTGTGAGATTGATTGGTCCAATGCAGTCGGCATAGATATCGGTAACGAGTGCTGGCATCATGAGATCATACCGGATCAGCTGGTGGGTTACAGCATCATTCGAGGCTGCCGGATCAGGGATGTCGGTGTCTGTGGTATAGCGGCACTTTTTGCAGAGCGCTATCTGATCGAGGATAATTTGATCGAAGGAACCGGTTGGCAGAAGATGGAGCTGTCCTGGGAGGCAGGGGCCCTGAAAGCACATAATAGTATCAACTGTCTCATTCGAAGGAATATTTTCAGACAGACCTACCGTGCGGATCATCTTTGGCTTGATTGTGCAAATGAAAACAACCGAATTACCCAGAATCTGTTCCTGGATGGGATAGAACAGCGGGAAGCGATTTTTATAGAATGTACCAGAGACGGAATAAATCTCATTGATAACAATATCTTTTGGAATATCGAAGGACGGTTTGATCCTGAGAAGATACCAAAGGAGCCTGGCTCCACAGGCTGGTATAAACTGGTTGAAACTGATGCTGTGAACGGTTATGCTATCTATGGGGAAGGGACGGACCATCTCTATATTGCTAACAACCTGATCGGGAATTGCAGAGGTTCAGGCTATTATGCCAAACCGGTAGCCTTTCGTATGCACGGACTGCTCCGAGGCGGCACCTCCAGAGACGCCCGTCTGTTCAACAATATATTCTATCAATGTGGCGAGGCTGCAATCACCTTGCCTACTGAAAAAAATGAAGCAGAAGGTAATCTGTATGTAAAACAAACCGGAGGTTACTTAAGAGTGATGTATCCGGCTCCCGAAGCATGTCTGGACCTTCCCGCTTGGCAGGAATTCTATGGCTTTGATTTAACCGGACAGGAAGGCTGGTTTGAGTTGGAGGTAGATACCGAAGGCTACACCCTGCAGGCAGGTAAGTCAGAGGATACTCCACAGGATTATTGGAGGCAGTTAGAGAAACACCGGTTGCTTTATGATCCCTCAGAAATTAAGGCGGTCAGTAATGCAGCTTTGGTACCGACTAATTTTTATGGAACTACTGTGAAAACCGAGAAGCGGCTGCCCGGACCGATGACAGAATTGAAGTGCGGCAACTTATACCGGATAGATCCAAGAAAGTATTCTAGAAATAAGGAGGATAGTATATGATCAGAACAGCAAGGACAGAAAATGGAATGGTCAGAGGAATCGAGGCTGCAGACCCTAGGATAACAGCCTTTAAAGGAATTCCCTTCGCAGCGCCGCCCGTAGGAGAAAATAGATGGCGTACTCCGCAACCCTGCGCAAACTGGGAGGGAATACGGGAGGCATACCGGTTTGCACCGATATCGGTTCAGGATACACCCGGTCTCGGAGACAACATCTATGACCGGGAATGGCATGTAGATTCAGAGGTAGCTATGAATGAGGACTGCCTCTATCTGAATATTTGGACCAGCGCAAAGCAACCGGAGGAAAAACAGCCTGTTCTGGTGTGGTATTTCGGCGGTGGCCTTCAATGGGGCTATCCCTCTGAGATGGAATTTGACGGAGAGAGGATTGCCAGACGTGGCGTTGTCGTGGTTACTGTGAATTACAGGCTCAATGTTTTTGGTTTTCTGGCTCACCCCGAGCTCACAGCCAAACAGCCGGATGCCCCCACAAATTTCGGTAATCTGGATCAGCAGGCCGGTCTGAACTGGGTAATCCGAAATATCCAGGCCTTCGGTGGTGATCCCGAGAATATCACGATTGCAGGTCAGTCAGCAGGAGGCGGAAGTGTTATGTCTCAGATGACCTGCCCGAAGAATTTTGGCTTATTTCAGAAAGCGATTGTGCTGAGTGGAATGATACGCAATCCGTATCGGGAACGCTTTATTTTTAAACCTCGAGTCCTTGCTGAGGCAGAACAGCTCGGTAAGAGGTTCTTTGAATTCATCGGTGTTCAGAGTCTGGAGGAAGCAAGAAAGCTTGATGCTTTCTATATCCGGGATAGTTATGCGAAGTTTGCCGCAAATAACGATCGAATGGCAACAGTGATCGACGGATGCTTCTGCGTAGGAGACCCGATCAAGCTATATGCAGAGAATAAGCATGCAAAGGTACCACTCATGGCAGGAAATACTACAGATGAATTCCCGAATACAATCTATGCGGACTCAGAAGAGGAGTACCGTAAAAAAGTGAAAGATATCTTTGGTGATCATGCGGAGGAGTTTTTAAGGTTTGAAGAAGCCTGGAAGAAGGAGGAGAAACATTACGCCCCTGTCAGCGGGATCGAATGTACCGTGAAAACTCTGTTCCTGAAGAATCAGGAGTATAAAAATGAGAATAACTGCTATTATTACCGCTTCGATGCAGATATCCCAGGCTGGGACCATCCGGGTAACTTCCATTCCGTTGATCTTTGGTTCTTCTTTGAGACCCTTGCGAAATGCTGGAGACCTTTTCACGGAAAGCATTATGATCTTGCACGACTGATGTGTAATTACTGGTGTAATTTCATAAAGAACGGAGATCCGAACGGAAAGGATGCGGATGGAACAGAGATGCCCTATTGGGACCCGTATACGAAGGAGACACCCTATGGTCTGACCTTCTCCACAGACGGAGTATATGAGGCGAAGCAGGAAGAAGAAGAATTTATGAAATTTCTGATTGAAAGATCGAAGGAAGAGATTGCAGAAGACGAACTGTAGGCTGTTCAACAGTTCCATTAAGGTATATAATGATCAAGACAGTGTTTCCTTCTTGTTCTAATATCGTCAGAATACTAGGAAGCAGGCTTCTGACCATAGAAACGCTTCAAAATGCAAGTATAACTAAAAGGAGAGTATTTCGTGAAAAAACAAGCATTTAATCCATATTTACCATCCTGGGAATATATACCGGATGGCGAGCCTTATGTTTTCAATGACAGAGTATATGTTTATGGTTCTCATGATCGCTTTAACGGTCATGCATTTTGTTTGAATGATTATGTCTGCTGGTCAGCACCGACAGATAATCTCGGTGATTGGCGGTATGAGGGAGTGATTTATCGTAAGACTGACGATCCGCTGAATTCTACCGGAGCGATGTGCCTCTATGCTCCGGATGTCACACAAGGACCGGATGGGCGTTATTACTTGTACTATGTTCTTGATAAAGTATCCATCGTTTCTGTGGCTGTCTGTGATACACCCGCAGGCAAGTATGAATTCTACGGCTATGTCCATGATCAGGATGGAACCCGCCTGGGGGAAAGAGCAGGAGATCAGCCTCAATTCGATCCCGGGGTATTGACAGAGGGAGAAGTAACCTACCTTTATACCGGTTTCTGTGCCAAGGGAGATCGGTCAAGAAAAGGGCCTATGGCTACAGTTCTCGCCGCTGATATGTTAACCATCCTGGAGGAGCCGGTATTCATTGCACCGAGCGAACCCTACAGTACCGGCAGTGGGTATGAAGGACATGAGTTCTTTGAAGCACCCTCCATTCGCAAAGTTGGGGATACCTATTACTTTGTCTATTCCTCCATTGTTATGCATGAGCTGTGTTATGCAACCAGTAAAAGTCCAACTAAGGATTTTGTATATCGTGGAGTAATCGTCAGCAACAATGACCTGAATATTGATACCTATAAACCGGCTGAACAACCTATGTGCTACGGTGGAAATAATCACGGCGGTATGGTGGAGATCAACGGAAAATGGTATATATTCTATCACAGACAAACGAACGGCACTCATTTCTGCCGTCAGGGGTGTGCCGAACAGATCGAGATCAAGGATGACTTCATAATCCCTCAGGTTGAGATGACCTCCTGTGGGCTCAATGGGGGACCTTTGCAAGGCTTTGGCGAATACCCTACATATATTGCCTGCAATCTGTTATGTAAGGATGAGGAACGTTATACCGGTGAACTCGGAGGTTGGCTGGATGCCCGCTTCCCCAAGATCACTCAGGATGGCAGAGATGGCGATGAAGAGCTTGGATATATCGCAAATATGAGAGCTTCTGCCACCGCAGGCTTTAAATACTTTGACTGCCATGGTATCAAAAAGGTAAAGATTAAGGTTAGGGGCTATTGTAAGGGAGAATTCCAGGTGAAGACCTCGTGGAACGGTGAAGCTCTTGGAAGTATACCGGTTGATTTTACCAATGTATGGACTGAATATACATCAAAGATTGCTATCCCTGACGGGGTTCAGGCATTATACTTTACTTATCAGGGGGAAGGAAGTGCCAGCTTTGCAGCTTTCACCCTGGAAGAATAAATCAGTAAAACAATAATTTCTCTTTCCTTCCGATTCCTTGCAAACAAGAAGTTACCTTTTCATTTTACAAAATAGAAGTGCAAGGCTAACTTAGTGAGACAAGAATTAAGTAGTGCAAACAAGAAGTTACCTTTTCATTTTATAATTGTCATAAAAATATAGTATTGACATTGACGTAACGTTAAGGTGTAGACTTTGTATGTAAGGAGGCGAGCATATGGAATATACAATACAAAAACTGGGCAGATTAGCGGGAATCACCACCAGGACACTGCGGTATTATGATGAGATCGGACTTCTGAAGCCTGCAAGAATGAATTCTTCAGGTTACCGCATCTATGGACAGGAGCAGGTGGAACGGTTACAGCAGATTATGCTCTATCGCCAGATGGGTGTCAGCCTGGAAACCATACAGAGTATTGTTACTTCCGGCAGTTATGATGAGATATCAGCGCTCAAGGAGCATCTGGTATCCCTCCTTGCACAGAGACAGCAGATAGACCTGCTGATCAGTAATGTTCAAAGGACGATTGAATGTCGGGAAGGAAGAATAACAATGAAGGATGATGAGAAATTTATCGGTTTGAAGAAGAAACTGGTTGATGAAAATGACAAGAAGTATGGCGAGGAAATCCGTAAAAAGTACGGAGAGGATACCGTGAAAGCATCCAACGACAGGTTCATGAATATGTCAAAGGAGCAGTATGAGGCCTATGAAAAACTTGGACAAGAGATACTGGATACCTTGGAACAGGCTTTTACATCGGGAGCTCCAGAGGGAGTGCTTGGACAGAAGACTGCGGAGCTTCATAAGCAGTGGCTTTCCTATACCTGGGGTGGCTATAATAAAGAAGCACATGCGCAGCTTGCCCAGATGTATGTAGCGGATGAACGTTTCACGGCTTACTATGATAAAAAACAGCCCGGTATGGCAGAATTTCTCCGGGATGCGATATTAATCTATACCGGCAAGACAAAATAGTATTAAGTTCTTATATAAAGGTTGTGATAAGGAATAGATCCCTAAAAGTTTATATTAATAGGGGCTTGTTCCTTATTACAACCTTTATTTTTATAAAATTGTGTTCTATTACATAAAAACGCTCCGCATAGTGAACAAGTTCGCCTTGGGATGCGCACCTCAGCGAATAAACGCTTATTGCATAAGCGTTCGGAAGTTATTGTTTCGCAATCCGCAGTCAGGTAATGCCTGCGAAGCAGGCATCGAAAGTGTCAGCGGGCTGACACTTTGCTCCTCTGGAAAAAAATCTGTCAGTTGATAACTTGGATCATATTCCTGAAATCATGATTCATGTCGAATAAATTATGTTTCATGCAGTGGATGGTTTTTTTAAAAAATTTCATATATCTTTATGGTATACACTTATATTCTTATGTGAAGCAAAACCTGTAAAGGAGGACAACATTATGAAAAAGAGATTGATGAGTATCTTACTCATCTTGTGCATGGTAGTGACCGGTTTCACAGTACCTGTAAGCGCTGCGGCACCCACAACTGCACCTACGTCAACGCGTTCGGAGGATATTCTGAAGAGTTTGGCAAAAAAGGGAACAGATCAAGGACCTGTCTACAATGAGAACGATGTCACTTGGCTGGGCTCTAAGACCGAGTATAAAAAGACCCTTGAGGCGTTCTTTGACTCAGGGCTTCGCAGAGTACCCGTGGGTGACTTAGATGCTCACGGAAACCTTACCAATGTCAAGTACGGTCTTGTAGATCGTTACGGAGTGTGGGCAGCACAGCCTATCTATGACAAGATTGAAGCATATTACGTGAACGATACTTCCGGTAATCTGAAAATAACAAATCAGGACAAATCTACAGAGGCTATATTCGTCAACGGGTATGTGCAGGCAGTCCGCAACGGAAAGATGGGTCTGCTTGACAGTACAGGCAAAGAAGTGATTCCCTGTAAATATGACGAGGTTGGACTGCCCTCCGAGGGTATAAGCCGTATCATTGTGGGTTCAGCTGACAAGGATTCGTTTGGCTATTCGAAGACAAACTATATCGGTTATTGGAACTTAAAACTAGGCAAGGAAATCGTTGCACCCAAAAAATACATCATTCCAGATAGCCTTTATGTGCCTGCCGCAGGAGCTGTATGGCTAAATGGGGGCAGCTTCATAGCTTACGACTTCCATGATGGGTACGCATTGGTAAACACAGGCAAGACAGAAAAGGTAACGATAAAATGCATAAGCGGTATATACGGAAAGCCGAGTACGTATACGGAATCAAAACGCGATACCAATGTACTCACACTATATTATGCTCAAATCATTGACAAGAACGGAAAAGAGATATTACCAAAAGCGTATCTCTATAACCCGAACGACAGCTATCCTCAAGCCGGACCGTATTTGGCTTATGCCAAACATACGAAGGAAATGCTACAAATGAGGTCCGATGCGAGTGACGATATTATGTTTGACTCACATATTGACATTGGTGTCGTAGGAGCGAAAGGCGTCATCATATCCGCTAAGTATCACGGCAGCATTGTAGGTAACTCTGCTGTCGGCTGGCGCCTCGAGCATGCAAATATGGAGATTATACCGAAATTGTCTATGGTAATAACCAATAAAAATGCGCATACGGGTCTTCGAGAGGGCGGTGCATCACGTGGGGTCGTAAGCTTTGCTAACAAAACAATAGTGCCTTTTTACGGACAAATGGGAAGTAGCGACATAACTTATGATGACGTACAAAATGTGTTTATCAATGCTAACGCCGTTTACCGTACCAACGGAGCTAAGGTCTCTGCTACGCAGACTAAGGTCACAAACAGAAAGAACGGCTATACCGAAATAAGAAAGAGCTTCCCTGTGAACGGCTACGTCACGATGACAGAGACAGTCGTATCATATGACAATTATGCAGCGAATAAGGTCAAAGTTAAGAGTATTGTGTCTGTTAAAAAAGGAACGGTATATAGTAATAAGAATCTGCAAGGTATCGCTGCCTCTGATGTTAGCACCAAGAACACCCTCTGGGTGAATAAGGGGACGGAAGCCAAGCCTAAGTGGGGGCTTGTCAACCTACAGGGCAAGATAATCCTACCCTTCGAGTACGAGGAGATCGCTACGGGAGGCGGTAGTGACTATACCAATATGTATCCAACATGGACACAGAAAAAGAATGCCTACGCACTGGTGAAGAAAGGTGGCAAGTGGGGTATGGTTGACCCCTCTGGGAAGTTGTTGCTGACGTGTAAGTATAGTGAGATTGGTGATCTCGAGATGGATAATTATGTATCCATACAGGATGCAAGCAGCGGCAAATATGGTGTGTACAGCTTCAAATCTAAAAAAATAACGGTGCCATGTAAATTTGACAGTAGTATGAGAATTAACTTCCGCGAGGATATGTATGGTTCGGTAAATGGTGTTATCTCACATCCGGTCAGCAATAATATGTACGCTCTTATTGATATTGACACCGGCAAACAAGTATCAGACCCATTATTGGGCTTGTCGGTAGTAAGCCGCGGCACATTCGCAACCTCTAACTCTTACTACGGGCCGGATGGAAAGATGCTATATCCAATGAAAATAAGTGAAGACTGTACACTTGTGGTTAGCGGTGATAAGGTTGGCTATATCAACGCCTCAAGGCTTGCCAGAGAGGGAAAGAGCCTGTCCGAAACACCGGCTGAGAAGCCTGCTACTCCCACAGTCGGAACCGGAACGCTATCAAAGGTTACCATAGGCGAGTATCCGGATAAGAAGATCTATCGGGTCGGTGAGGGCTTTGACACGACAGGACTTGTGGTGTACTTGAAACATGCGAACGGGGATGTAACTACTGCAGCTAGCTCAGATCTGACATTCTTCACCTCCGGCACGGTGGAGCTGACACAAGGCCGTCCATTTACAACGGAGGGTGTTAATAACATTGAGGTTCTTTATCAGGGTACGAAATATTCCCTCGCTTTTGATGTCAAGGTGATTGGCAAAAGCGCGGGGAACATCCTGGAAGACGGTAATTATTATTTTAAAATCTATGGGAAGTACCTCTACCCCGTACAGGATGGCTTTGATTACCCGGTGGAGCTTTCAGACAAAAAGCCTGACTATCCTTTTACGGTGAAGCTGGTTGACTATGATGCTGAGCGGGGACCCTGCTACGACATAACCTATCATGGCGGCGCAGCGTGGGGAGTATATAACGAGGGAGACCGTTTTAAATTTGGGTCAGGAGGCGTAGACGCTTCCTCACCCAAATGGAGAATTAATCAGTATTCCTCATTTTGTACCATCAGAGATTACAAAAATCAGAAGCTGCTTGTCAACGCAAGCGGGCAAAACAGTGCCAATGGTACAAAGGTCATTGTCTGGAAGCACACAGGCTCTGCTCCGGAAAATGGAAAAGTTATCTTTACCAAAGTTAATTAAGCAGTTTACTGCACTAAAGTCCATGTGAAGATTACGAGTTGGATCGTCGGAGATGTAAAGCCGAGGGTTATAGAAAGAACGTTAGAACAGAAGGACTGCTGACAATTAAAAAGGGGTTGTTGCAAAACTCCTAGAATAGTAACGAGTAAGGATACAGGCATCCCTAACACACTGGTTCCCGGACATCCTGCCGACCTTGTTTGACATAATCGAACACAACTGTTCGCTTCTGATCAAACAAGATCGACAAGCTGTCCGGCAAACAGTGCATGACGGGATGTCTGTATCCTTACTCTGATTATCATAGTGTTTGCAACAGCCCCTTTTTAGTGTGAACAGGTGCGATCAATCTGTGACAAGACTTCAGAAGGTAACCTGCAGTGATAACTGCTTTGAATTATACAGGAGACATAATTATATAGATAAGCCTGCCCAGGCCGCCGCCAGGCCGAATACTAAGGAAAGCAGTACATACAGGATCGCAGTGATTTTATTTTCTTCCCGGAGCAGGCTGACAGTTTCGTAATGAAAGGCTGAAAAAGTAGTAAACCCGCCTAATATACCGGTCCCAATAAATAATCTGACAGTACTCCCGGATTGATACTGAAGTAGGAAGCCAAGAAGGAAGGAGCCGAACACATTGATCAAAAAAGTAGGTAGAGGAAAAGCTCCCTTCCAATACCCCTTTATGATATTCGAAACAGCAGCGCGAAATACAGCACCCAATCCTCCTCCGAGTCCTACCAGGATACAATTTACTATCAAAGCATTTCCTCCCATCTCTTATACACAAATCCGACAATGATTAGATATTCCCGAAAGAATGATTCTTCATAAACTTCCTTATAGCATAATAACTGAAAAGGATACTGACGTAAGCTGCTAAAAAACCACCTGCGGTACTGACGAAAAGATAAGTAAAAGCAGCTGCAGTTTTTCCATTCTCTATCATTCTTATGATTTCAACAGAAAAAGAAGAGAATGTAGTAAATGCTCCTACAAAGCCGGTACCCATTGCATTGATCAGATCCTCGGAGAGAAAGCCAAGCTCTCGAATAAAGATAAAAACAAAAGGCAGGAGCAGACATCCTAGGATATTTACCGTCAGCGTACCCCAGGGAAATGAACCTTGGAATAGTAAGGAAATCAAGTATCTGCAAATAGCTCCCGCGATACCCATAAGGCCTATGAGCATATATTTCTTCATTAGATTCACATCCTTATCATATTGAATATAGGATCAGTACACTGATCTTTCTAACTTAAGCAGAGGAAGAAAGTATAAAAGCCGATGCTTCTGCAAAATACAGAAGTCATCAGCCGTGTTAACTGGTAATCATATTAATGATGGCTTGAATAGCTACATCCGTCATTACATCATAATTCAAATACTCATGTTGATGGTAAACCATCTCATGACTTAAGTTCTCGATAATATCGACGATCAGGTGTGCCTTTTCATATGCGTTTGAAGGATGAAAACCATTCACTTCCATTAGCTTCACAATATTCGAAGCTATGTTAGACTGATAATTGTTGAATAGTTCACTGATTTCCTTATCTGTATGGGAGAGTGCCTGCATTTCTTCATGAACTGATTTGTTCATCGTGTGGGACTGCGCCAGGTTTGTGATACAGGCCTTCAGAGCTGAGGGCAGATCAATAGGCTTAGGCAGCTTGGCTATCAATTCATAGAGCGGAGCAGTAATACTTTTCTCATAAGCTTCAATTACACATAGGAAGATATCCTTCTTGTCCTTAAAATAATTATATACAATTCCGGTAGATACACCCGCAAGCCGCGCTATCTCGGCGGTATTCGTATTATGATAACCCTTTTCACAGAAAAGCTGGTAACCGGCATCAATAATTCTATTTCTTTTTTCTATGGAACGTTGCTGTATAGGCGTTCGTATCTGTTGAGTTCCCATGGGAAAGCCTCCTTACTATGATGATTATAATTATTAAAATCTATTTCGTCAACCTTACTGAGAAAAAATATTATATATTGTCAAAAGAACACTTCCTTCACATGAGGTATCTAAATTGCAACATTTGGCAATCAAAACGAAATAAACATGAAATATAATTCATATTAATATTGACACGAAGACATTGAGAGCATATAATGGATAAAACATGAAACATAATTCATGTTCATATTACATATCACTTCTGTATAACAAGCAAATACTACGGATTCGATATGGAGGCATCATCATGGAAATATCAGAAAGGTAGGGGAGCTTATGAGTTTGATTGAATTTAAAAATGTAACCAAAGAGTACGATATGGGACAGACAAAGCTGCTGGCAGTGGATGGTATCAGCTTCGATATCCAGGAAGGAGAATTTGTCGTCATCCTGGGACCAAGCGGAGCAGGTAAGTCTACATTATTAAATCTATTGGGGGGAATGGATTTTGCATCCTCCGGTGAAATTATTATCAATGGTAAGAATATTACGAAATACAATGATGATGAGCTTACAGAATATCGTGCCTCAAATGTTGGCTTTGTATTTCAGTTCTACAATCTGATTCCTACCCTGACTGCACTGGAAAATGTGGCATTAACCAAAGAAATCACTAAGAATTCGATGGATGCTGCGGAGGTTTTAGAAACTGTCGGATTAAAGGAGCATTTATATCAATTTCCTTCTCAATTATCCGGTGGAGAACAGCAACGTGTTTCCATTGCCAGAGCGATCTGCAAAAATCCTGTGATACTGCTTTGCGATGAGCCTACCGGTGCATTGGATTCAGAGACCGGAGTAGTGATATTAAGCTTGCTGCAGAGGCTTTGCAGAGAGAAGAACAAGACAGTAATCATCGTATCACATAATGCGATTTTAGCTGAAGCCGCGGATAAGGTTATCCGAATCAAGAATGGCAAAATTACTGAGGTAGCGATCAATGATGCTCCCAAGGACGTAAGTGAGGTGAATTGGTGATGTTACTTCGAAAAATGCTACGTGATATGAAGTATAACAAAACACAGTTTATCAGTATCTTTCTGTTAGCATTTCTGGGAGTTTTCATTTATTCCGGTGTTTGCAGTGAAGGAAATGGCCTGGCAGTGACTGCAGATCATTTTTATAAAGATACTGTTTTAGCGGATGCTTGGATTTACGGAACCGGTTTTACCGAGGAGACAGCAAAGAAGGTGTCTGAGGTGGAGGGGGTAACTGGTGTTGAACGGCGATTAACATTAAATAGCATCGGTGAATTCAACAATCGTCCTACCATTAAGCTTCATTTCGTTGAAGATTACAGCATCTCTAAATTCCATCTTGTGGAAGGCAAGGGATTTTCCTTAACGGATCAGGAGGGGGTATGGTTGGATAGCAGATTCGCCGAGGCTAAGGAGCTGAAGGTAGGCGATCAGATCTCCTTTAAAATAGATGCAATGACTATGACAAAGACCATCCGAGGGATTGTCATGAGTCCGGAATATGTATATAGTGCAGGTGAGGATGATGTCATTCCGATCCGGGGTAACTATGGTTATGGTATTTTGTCATATCAGGCATTTCCGAAAGAACTACCAATCACATATACTGAGCTTTTATTGACAACAAAGCAGAACGTGAATATAGACTTGGAGAATAGGATCGACGAGGTACTTGATGGTAAATATATTACCTTAATCAAGCGAAGTAGTATGCCCAGCTATATGCAGTTCCATGAGGAGATGAAGGAGCATCAGGCAATCGGACATATTTTTCCATTGATCTTCCTGGCAGTGGCAGTATTGACGATTGTCACTACGATGTCCAGACTTGTGAATAATCAGAGAACACTGATCGGTATATTAAAAGCGGTCGGATTTAAAAGACGCCGAATTTTATGGCATTATATTTCCTACGGACTTTGGATCAGTATCGCTGGTTCCATTGCGGGAGCATGGGTTGGCCCTTTGATTTTGCCATATTTGTTCTATGGACCGATGCAGACGATATTTACCATCCCTTACTGGAAAGCAGTCATTCCGGTATCCGTTTTGTATATGATGGTTGGCACGATCGCTGCCTGCACCTTCTCAACGTATCTGTCCTGCAGGCTGGTATTGAAGGATACACCGGCACAAAGTCTGCGTCCAAAGGCTCCCAGAGCCGTAAAACACAGTGCGTTGGACAGAATGAGATGGTGGGGAAGGATGAGTTTTCATTCCCAGTGGAATCTGCGGGATGTAATTCGCTGCAAAGGGCGTTCGCTCATGGCCATCGCCGGAATTCTCGGCTGCTCTGCCTTACTGATTTGTGCCTTTGGCTTACAGGATACGATGGATTCAATTGTAGATTGGAATTATAATGTCCTGAACAGATATCAATATTGTATCACCTTGAAAAGTGATGCCACCAAGGAACAGCTAGATGACTTAAGGAAGCAAATTAATAGTGAGAGCATCAGGGAAGGCGGAGTGGAATTAAAAGCAAATAATTTGAAGAAAAGCGGAGAGCTGCTGGTTACTGAGGATAATATCTCTCTGATGCAATTCGTAAATGCGAAAAGAAAAATCATCAAGCTTCCTGAGAAGCAAATCTCAATGAGCTATAAAATGGCAAAAAACCTTGAGCTGAGCATAGGAGATGAAATAACCTGGCGTCCGATCGGTCATGACCAGTGGATCACTTCCAGCATAGGAGCGATATACAGAACCCCCTTTACTCAGGGAATTGCTATGTCGAAATCCTGCTACGAGGACTTGGGATTTACCTATTTTCCTACCGCACTACTGACCGAGGATTCATCGGCAAGCAGCAAAATCTCTACCACAGATGCCGGGGTATCAAAGCTATCATCCAAGGAAGATATGATAGAGAGCTATGACACACTGGCTAATGCTATGAATACTATGGTTTATACTTTGATGGCTGCGGCGGTTCTTTTGGCGGTAGTTGTTATCTACAACCTTGGAGTCCTTTCCTTTACGGAGCGTCAAAGAGAGCTATCTACTCTAAAGGTTATGGGTTTTCAGACCGGAAAGCTTCGAAGGCTTTTATTGACCCAGAATATCTGGCTGACAGTCATCGGTATTCTGCCGGGTATTCCTATCGGTATCTGGATCATACGCTATATCTTTCAGTTTATGGGAGAAGTACTGGACTTTATGGTGATAATCAATTTCAGCTCATATATCTATTGTATTATGGGTACATTATTGGTTTCTGTTCTGGTGAACAGCGTGTTCTCGAAACGCTTAAAGAATATTGATATGGTGAGCTCGCTAAAGGGTGTAGAGTAAAAATATGATTGAACATAAATGTTTGCTATGTCAATCAGCAGGATGGAATGCATAAAATGCAATAATTAAGGGGCTGTAGCAAAACTCCTTGAATAGTAGCGAGTAAGGATACAGGCATCCCTAACACACTGGTTCCCGGACTTTCTGTCCGGCAAACAGTGCATGACGGGATGCCTGTATCCTTACTCTGGCTAACAAAGTGTTTTGCTACAGCCCCTTATTATTCATGAATATGGGAGGATTGCTTCCCGGTTACATTAAGCCTGCTTAGTAAAGTGTTTGATAATTTCATTTACCAACAGAGGTATCAATGAGAAAACGATGACAATTCCCCAATCTGCAAGGCTTAAGTTGTGTACTCCAAAGGCATTTGCCAGGACGGGAACAGAGATGACAACCAGCTGTAAAAAGATGCCGACGAGGATGGATAGGATCAATATCTTATTACTAAAGATACCGATTTTAAATATCGACTTCTTAAAATTACGCATGGACAGGGAATAGAACAGCTGGGAAGCTGCCAACACCACAAAGGCCATGGTTCTGGCATAGGGTAAGGCCTCTTCGGGAACCACGCCGGATCCAAGAGTATAGCCATGTTCCCATAAACCATAATAAAAGGCAGCCAGAGTAAGAATACCGATCAGGATACCACCGATCACCGCTCTGATTCCGGCACCCTGCGCAAAAAAGCTTTCCTTCGGATTACGAGGCTGCTGATTCATGACATCCTTATCTCCGGGATCAATCCCAAGAGCGATAGCAGGCAGGGAGTCGGTGATTAAGTTCACCCATAAAATCTGTGTAGCAATGAGCGGCACCGGCCAATTCAGCAGGATGGAGAAGAATATTGCAATTACTTCTCCTAAATTACAGGAGAGAAGGAAGATCACGGATTTTTTAATATTATTGTAAATATTCCGACCTTCCTCAATCGCATGTACAATCGTCGTAAAATTATCGTCGGTCAATATCATATCACTGGCGCCCTTGGCAACATCCGTTCCGGTAATACCCATTGCAACACCGATATCCGCATATTTCAAGGAAGGAGCGTCATTAACACCGTCACCGGTCATGGATACGATATTTCCCTGCGCTTTGAAGGCTCTGACAATCTTAACCTTATGCTCAGGAGAGACTCGGGCAAATACTCTGTATTGATTAATAGAGGAGGCAAAATCCTCATCGGACAGTTCATCGATCTCGGCACCGGTTATGCTTTGCTCGATGGTTTCGGCAATACCCAGCTCCTTAGCAATAGCTACAGCTGTATTCTTATGATCACCGGTTATCATAATGGGACGGATACCGGCACGAATTGCCTCAGCTATGGAAGCCTTCACTTCAAGTCTCGGAGGATCTATCATTCCAACCAGACCGATAATGGTCAGATCCTTTTCCATATCCTTAGGGTCAAGAAGCTCTGTCGTATCTTTATAAGCCACACCGAGTACACGAAGCGCATCGTCAGACATCTGCTCTGTGATTCTTAAGTAATCACTCTTTAATTCGTCCGTCAGCGGAACAACCTTACCAGCTACCAAAGCAGAAGAGGATAGCTTTAAAATATTATCGATTGCACCCTTGGTATGAACCCGATAACCGTCTTCCTTCCTATTTAGAGTAGACATAAGCTTTCGGTCAGAATCAAAGGGATTTTCAGAAACTCTTTTATACCTGCTGTTTAAATCTGCTCTAGTCAGATTATACTTATCTCCAAGGATAATTAGTGCAATCTCGGTAGGATCGCCGGTGCCCTGACCATTTTCATAGGTTGCATCGGAACAGAGTACAAAAGAGGTGATCAACTGAGCCTCATCTGCCGTAGCAGCCAGGTTTGTGCCGGTTTGCGGCACATCATTCAGATGCCCCAAGGTATATTGCTTCACCACAGTCATCTTATTCTGTGTGAGGGTACCTGTCTTATCGGAACAGATGATATTAACGGAACCCAAGGTTTCAACTGCAGGAAGCTTCTTAACGATTGCGTTAATCTTGGACATTCGTGTGACACCGAGTGCTAATACGATTGCTACGATTGCAGCAAGTCCTTCCGGTATCGCTGCAACAGCAAGGCTAATTGCCGTTAAGAACATTTCAAAAAGGTCACGCTTCTGGAACAGAGCAATAATAAAGATCAATGCGCAGATACCGATTGCCAAAAAACCTAGGATTCGTCCGAGCTCATCCAGTCGTTTTTGAAGAGGAGTCATTTCGTCATTGTCATCCTCGAGAATCTTGGCTATTTTTCCGATTTCCGTATCCATAGAGGTAGCAACGACGACACCCTCCCCACGGCCATACGTAACAAGGGTGGATAAGAATGCCATATTGGACTTGTCACCGATGGGAGTCTTGGGATCTGAAAAGATCGCGGAAGCATTTTTATTGGTGGGAACAGATTCTCCGGTCAATGCAGATTCTTCAATTTGAAGATTTGCACTTTCAATCAATCTTAAGTCAGCGGGTACAAATCTTCCTGCATCCAGGATTACAATATCCCCGGGTACGACTTCTTCGGAATTGATCTCTTGAATGCTACCGTCCCGTCTGACGACGGACTTGGGAGTCGTCATCTTCTGAAGCGCTTCCACAGCCTTTTCTGCCTTATATTCCTGAATCACACCGATTACGGCATTGAGAATAATGACGAGCATAATGATTACGGAATCAGCGATTTCTCCGATAATAAAAGTAATCACCGCTGCAGCCAGCAACACATAGATCAGCATATCCTTAAGCTGGGATAAGAAAAGGGAAATAATGCTTTTTTTCGGTTTTCCCTTTA
The DNA here is from genome assembly GCA_023437365.1 of Bacillota bacterium. Classification (GTDB taxonomy): domain Bacteria; phylum Bacillota; class Clostridia; order Lachnospirales; family Lachnospiraceae; genus Mobilitalea. The sequence goes on along the minus strand of JAEZGK010000035.1, from coordinate 35,950 downwards.
ACTTATTAAGACCGTATTTCTCCAGGCGGGCTTTTGCCTCCGCACCGGAGAGGCCATTGGCAGGATTAACACCGAATTCTGTCAGAACTTCGTTGTGTGATTTGGAAAACCACATGAAAATACCTCCTTGTTGATTCTTGTTAATTTATAGTTCCTAATTTTACGATACTTTATGCCAGGCTGTGAAAAATAAACAAAGTCCATAACTATGAGACAGCACCGTAATAGGGTAAGTATAGCATATTCCGAAAAGCTAGTCATTATAATTTAGTTAAAATACAATATAATTGATAATCTTTGAATAAAATATGCAACAGTCTAATTTAGCAGGTTCAAACGATATGCTTATAAAAATTTGACAGGGATCCTATTCAATAGTAAAATAAGGAAGGACAAATCCGATCAAAGGAGTTGATAATTATTATGCTTGATCAAATTAAAAAGCTGTTGGATAGCAGAAATATGAACGAACGCCTGGAGGTTTATCTTTCCTATACAATCATTACAGTCATCATTATACTTACCTGTATCATGGTGAATATTATTCTTAAGAACATATTACTAAGAATTCTGAAAAAAATTATTTATCATAATAGGTATCACTGGGATACAATAATGTATGACCATAAGGTGTTCTCCCGGCTAACCAATATTGCACCCGGAATTATTGTCTATCTTTTTTCCGCTGCATTTTCTAAGGACTTAAGAGTATACATCCAGCAGGGCTGTGCAGTTTATATCAGCATTATATCGCTGTTTGTGGTTGGGGCAATTCTGGATTCGATCGACGATATTTATCGTAATTATCCTATTTCCAAGGTGCGTCCAATCAAAGGCCTGCTTCAAGTGGTAAAGATCGTATTTTATATCGTGGTAGGCATTATTATCATTGGTATTCTGATGAAGCAGAATCCACTCTACCTGATTGGTGGTGTAGGAGCCTTGGCTGCCGTATTTTCCTTTGTATTCAAGGATTCTATTCTTGGCTTCATTGCGGGTATACAGCTGACCTCCAACGATATGCTGCGGATCGGAGACTGGATTGAGATGACAAAATACGGTGCAGACGGAGATGTGATTGATATTACGTTAAACACCGTGAAGGTTCAGAATTTTGACAAAACCATCGTTACAATACCTGCCTATGCTCTGGTTGCAGATTCCTTCAAAAACTGGAGAGGTATGACACAATTCGGCGGACGAAGGATTAAGCGCTCCGTTATTATCGATGTGAACAGTGTCTGTTTCTGCACGCAGGAGATGATCGAAAAGTTTAAGAAGATCGATTTGCTGAAGGAATATATAGAAGAAAAAGAATCCGAGTTGAAGAATTATAATAAAAAACATACTTCAGAGGATGAGCTTGTGATAAATAAAAGACAGCTTACGAATATCGGTACCTTCCGGGTCTATATTGAGAACTTCTTAAAGAGCAATCCGCAGCTGCATAAGGGTATGACTCAGCTGGTGCGCCAGCTTCCGCAAGGGGAAAATGGTCTGCCGTTGGAAATCTATGCATTTACGGATGATACGAAATGGGAAAACTATGAGAGGATACAGTCAGATATCTTTGATCATATCTTCTCCATCGCAGAAGAATTCGGTCTCAGAATCTTCCAGAGCCCGACCGGCTATGATATGCAAAAGAGTAAATAAAGGTCGTGTAAAGCAATAATTAATATTGAAAAATTATCAGTACAAAAGGGGATGTTAAAAAACATCCCCTTTTTGTACTGGTGTCTCAAATTTTTCATGCATTATTCAATTTGATCATGAGATTTTACTAGAACATTCATACTGTCCAAAAGCTATCATCTCCTTACTCTCCAAGAACAGTGCAGCGTTGTAATTCTTGAGACAAAATTACAAGCTCTCTATATTCTTTTTTTGGATACGACTGAGTTTATTCGAATTTAGGTCTGAGATCATCATGCAATTAAAGCTCTAATGTCGTATCCGATATTATTATGTGTAGTTAGATTAATAATATACGTTCCATGAAATAATTTATCTCATCCATTTACTCTTAAAAAAATCATGTGACAGAATTATGCTACAGAGCAAAGAAGGCATTCGAAGGATTCGGAGGATTATGATAAAAAAAGAACATTTGTTTGCATAACCTTTGCAAATATGTTATAATATACCAATAGACCTTGTAAGAAAAATAGATTCAAGTGCATAACTGCTTTTTCTTGGGAACAAGGAGTGAGTATTAGGCAAAGGATGAATTAGAGGATGGAGGAGTATTATGAAAAGATCAATGATGCAGGTTTATACGAGAGGAAGCGGCGAGGCTGTAGAGCTGTATAGGAGAGCATTTGATGCTACACTTGGTTATCATATAAAAAGCTCTGAGGATACATTTTATCATGCAGAGCTTGATATCTGCGGTCACACCTTAGCCGTAGCAGAGGCGACCGAAGATACACCGGTAACAGGCAACACGATGCAATTCTGCTTACACTATGGGGAAGGAAATGAGAACAAGGTGAGAAAGGCTTATGAAGTATTGAAGGAGGGCAGCGAAATCCTGTTTCCTTTAGGCCCTTGTGAATTTAGTCCATTGATGACGGATTTAATAGATCAGCAGGGTGTAAGATGGTGCCTTTTTATATGATATATTAGCCATATATGCGGAATCGTAATAATAGGTGAAACGTGAAATGTTACCTATTTTACAATAAGTAAATCTCAGGTTTTGCTCCTGGGATTCAAAAGAGTGAGGGTTGTCCTTCTCTCTGAAAAATTCTTCTGATGTATGCGCCTGTCGGTAGCTCCCTGTCCGCAAAGTAGGGAGTACCGACGCGACGGAAGAAGAAATTTTTTGAAGAGAGGAGGATAACCTTCACCCAATATAATAACTTTAATCGTAAAACCTGTTAAATACCTAATAATTGCTATCGTCTATTCTCCTGCAGTCTTTCGGCGTTTGATTACCTTTAATCGGGTAAATTCCTCGCGCTCCTTTTCCTCCAGAGCGTTCTGAATCTCAGCCGTAAGCGCGGTATAGTAGGGGATAGTAATGTTCTTCAGCGCGTTGGCACGCTTTTGTGTCTTATTGATATTCGTCGCAAGGCGGTAGGCCGAGTTCTCGATGCTGGATAGACGTATGGTAAGCTCCTTTACCTTAATAAAGCGTTTTGACGCTTCATCCAGGGAAAGCTTTGTCTGGAAGAAAGCATACGTTGGCTTGCTTACGGTATTATCAAACTCAACGAGAGGTATTTCCGTGCCCATAACGCTTCGTTGTTTGATCTCTATAGAGTTTTCCTCAGGAATGGTATTACTGAGCTCCTGGACATTACGAATACCCATTTCTATATTCGCCTTCTGCAGCGATAGATAAGCAGAAGAGAAGGTACTGTCGATTTCCTGCTGTACATCCTTTGCCTTATCTATCAGCTCCATGAGCTCATGCATCAGAATATTACGTTTTTTATCCATCAATTCATAACCCTGCTTTGCCAGCTTTAGTGAATTCTTAGCCAGCATTAAGTTACCCTTGGTGGGAAAGGTATTCGGATTCATGGGATCACCTCTATTCGTTTACGGCATTTCTGGGTTTATAATACTGATCCAAAACCTTTGTGTCGATACGGTCAAGCTCTTCTCTGGGAAGAATACCAAGCAGCTCCCAGCCCTTATCCAGCGTCTGCAGGATTGTACGATCTTCATGCAGACCCTGTGCGATAAATTCCTGCTCCATTGCCAAACCGAACTTCAGATACAGCTTATCCAGAGGAGATAGTTCATCCTCACCGATAACACTGGCAAGTGCTCTTGCGTCACCTACACGTGCGTAGGAGGAGAATAACTGGTTTGCCAGATCCTGATGATCCTCACGGGTATAGCCTTTACCGATACCATCCTTCATCAGACGGGAAAGAGAGGGCAGGATGCTGATTGGAGGATAGACTGCCTTTTGATGGAGCGCACGATCCAGAACGATCTGGCCTTCTGTGATATAACCGGTAAGGTCAGGAATCGGGTGGGTAATATCGTCATTGGGCATGGTTAAAATCGGAATCTGTGTTACGGAGCCGTTACAGCTATGAACGATACCGGCTCGTTCATAAATAGTTGCCAATTCACTGTATAAGTATCCGGGATAACCCTTTCTGGAGGGAATCTCGCCCTTGGAGGAAGAAACCTCACGCATTGCTTCTGCAAAGGAGGTCATATCTGTAAGAATTACCAGAATATGCATTCCTTTCTCAAAAGCAAGGTATTCTGCTGCGGTCAGTGCAACCTTAGGAGTAATCAGACGTTCAACAACCGGGTCATTTGCCAGGTTCAGATACATAACAACATGGGAGCTGGCACCGCTTTCTTCAAAGGTACGACGGAAGAAGTCAGCAACATCATGCTTAACACCCATAGCCGCGAATACAATCGCAAATTCTTCTTCGGAGCCTTCTCCTAAGGAAGCCTGCTTAACTATCTGTGCTGCCAGCTGATCATGCGGAAGACCGTTACCGGAGAAGATAGGAAGCTTCTGACCGCGAATCAGGGTGGTTAAAGCATCAATTGTTGAGATACCGGTCTTGATATAGTTTCTCGGATATTCTCTGGTACAGGGATTGAGCGGCTGTCCATTAATATCCCTTTTGGTTTCAGCAACGATATTTCCTAATCCGTCGATGGGCTGTCCTACACCGTTGAACACACGTCCTAGGATTTCGGGGGAGAGAGAAACCTCCATAGGATGGCCGGTCAGTTTGGTATGGGTATTAAATAAGGACATATCCTCAGTACCCTGGAACACCTGAATGACTGCCTTATCCTCGTAGAGTTCCACAATTCTTCCAATTTTTTTCTTGTTACCCTCTACGGTTAATTCTACGATCTCGTCAAAGGAAGCATCGCGAATTCCCTCAAGAACAATCAGGGGGCCATTAATTTCACTCAGTCCTAAATATTCTATTGACATAAAAACCTCCCTTATCTTTTAGGCATTTTTAGCCATGATCTTACTATAAAACTCATCAATCATGACCTTGTAATCATCGAACTTATTTAGCTCATTATTAGCAACATCATATTTTATTGTAATAACCTTATCGAATATATTGTCTTCCTTCAATAGGGACATCGGCATGTTTAAGTCGATCAGCTGCCTGGATTTCTGATAGAGGTAGAGTATGGTCTGCATCATCTTCAGCTGCTTCGCCATCGGTACATAGGTATCGGAAGGATGGTAAGCATTTTGTTGAACAAAGCCGAGGCGGATTACCCTGGCAATTTCAAGTACCAGCTTTTGATCATCGGGAAGTACGTCACTGCCAATCAGCTTTACAATTTCATTCAGCTGGCTTTCCTGGGTAAGGATACTTAAAATCTGGTTACGGCATTCCACGAAATCCTCACCGACATTTTTGGTATACCAGGGAGCAAGATCATTCAAATATTCGCTGTAGCTGGTTAACCATTGGATGGCAGGAAAGTGTCTTGCATAGGCAAGAGATTTATCGAGCGCCCAGAAGCAACGTACGAAACGCTTGGTATTCTGGGTAACAGGCTCAGAAAAGTCACCGCCCTGAGGAGATACAGCACCGATGATGGAGACGCTACCCTCGGTCCAGTTTAAATTCTGCATAAATCCGGCTCTCTCATAGAAAGCAGAGAGTCTGGAAGCAAGATAAGCCGGGAAACCTTCCTCAGCTGGCATTTCCTCAAGACGTCCGGATAATTCACGGAGTGCCTCCGCCCAACGTGAAGTGGAATCAGCCATGATAGCAACATGGTAGCCCATATCACGATAATATTCCGCAAGAGTAATACCCGTATAGATACTTGCCTCACGTGCAGCAACCGGCATATTGGAGGTATTGGCAATTAAAGTGGTTCGATCAAGCAGAGGATTGCCGGTCTTGGGATCAACCAGCTTTGTGAAATCCTCAAGTACCTCAGTCATCTCGTTACCGCGTTCGCCGCAGCCGATGTAAACGATGATATCAGCATCACACCATTTTGCCAGCTGATGCTGAGTCATGGTCTTACCTGTTCCGAAACCGCCCGGAATAGCAGCAGTACCGCCTTTGGAAATCGGGAAGAGAGTATCAAGAATTCTTTGTCCGGTGACCAGTGGTCGATCGGAGGGATAACGCTTGGCAGTCGGTCTTGGTATACGAATCGGCCATTTCTGAGTTAAGGTCAGCTCTTTTTCCTGCCCCTTCGTATCTACAATTGTTACAATCGTATCATTAATCGTATATTGTCCGTCGGGGACCACCTTTGTGACAGTGCCCAGCACATCCGGGGGAACCATAGATTTATGAACAATAGCACGGGTTTCGGGAACCTCTGCTATGATAGTACCGCCATATACCTTGTCTCCGGGCCGAACTGTTACATGAACCTCCCAAAGCTTTGCAGTATCCAGGGATTCAACACTGACACCTCTGGAGATGAACATGCCTGATTTGGCAGCGATTTGCTGTAACGGGCGCTCGATACCATCAAAGATATTGCTGATGATACCTGGAGCGAGAGTAACGGAGATGGCAGAACCGGTTCCATATACCTCATCACCCGGACGCAAGCCGGAGGTCTCTTCATACACCTGAATTGTTGTTTTTCCGGTGGTAAGACCGATTACCTCGCCTACCAGCTTATCCTTTCCGACAAGAACCATTTCACCCATCTTGAAGGCTTTATTTTCACCGACATATACGATTGGTCCGTTAATTCCAAATATTTTACCTGTTAAATTCATAAGGTCGAACTCTCCCTTTCATAGTCTAAAGAGTGAAGGAACTCTTTGCTTCTTCCAACTTAGTTAAAAATGAATTATCAATCAGAATACTGCGGGAAGGAATTACTGCACGGGTACCGCCGATAAAATCACGGTCGCTAACCGTAAGGGAAATGCCGGTTTTTTCTTCTAAGGTCTTTATTTTTTTCTCATCTGAGGGATTGATATATACAGTAATTATATCTCCCTGAGCAAAGCCTATGGCATTTTTTATCTGGGTACATAACAAATCATCATATTCGAGAGTATTCATAAATTCCGTCAATTTTTGCTTAACCTCAGCAAAAACACGATCCGAAATCTCAGCTGTTTTCTCCAAAACCTTACGTCGGATTTCCATTGCTTCCGCAGAAAGCCTACGATTTCTTTCCCGGATAATATGATCGGATGCCATGCGGAAATTTGCTTCAGCCTTACGGAGAGCAGCATCCTTACGTTCCTCGTAATTCTTCTGCAGTGTTTTCTTATATTCTTCAACAATCTCAATATTCTGCTTGGTCGCACTGTCTATAACCGAGGAATAAAAATGATCTAATTTTTCATCAAGAGTCATATTGACCTACCTTTCTGGAGATTACAATTTGAGTCCAATTGCCGAATTGACATAGTCGGTAATAAAATTGGGCTTACGGCCTGTTCCATGTCGATCCGGAATCTCCACGATCAATGGAATTCGTTTGTTCAGTTTAATATCACTGATAATCTCGGGAAATTCATTACTGAGCTTTTCAGTAATAAGAATAATGCCTATCGTCTTATCGGCAAGCACTTTATCCAGTTCGTCTTTCAATTCCGGCTTGGTATGAACCACAACACCGCTCACACCGGCAAGCTTCATGCCGGTATAAGTATCAATATTATCGCTGATAAGATACATACGCATAAAGTAACCCTCCAAATTCTTAAGATTACTGACCTAAAATAGTGAAGGACACGATCAAGCCATAGAGAGCGATACCTTCTGCCAAAGCTACGAAGATTAAGGACTTACCCATGATAGAAGAGTCTTCGCTGATTGCTCCTAAAGCTGCGGAGGCTGCACTTGCTACTGCGATACCGCCACCGATACAGGATAAACCGGTGGAAAGAGCTGCAGCGATGTACTTCCAGCTGTCGGTTCCGGTTGCAGCTGCTGCGGTAGAAGCTGCAAATGCGGTATGTCCGGAGAACATCATGATATTTGCAAGGATCAGTATGCTGAAGAATAAGAATACATTGAAGCCGATGGAAGCCTTTAAGCCGCCCTTCGTTCTTTTACTTGCTAAAAATGCTCCAAAAGGAATAACGATGCTGAGTAATAATGCAATTACGATTACGATTTTAGTTGCCATAATAATTTCCTCCTTAATGTTTTGTTTCAATATTTTTTTAATAACAGCATTTTATGAATGAGAGAAGAACAGGTAGTGAGCATACCTGCTCAGTTCTTCAGGATAATTCCGGTTTCTCGAAATTATTTGATGCCTTTAAATGGTTTGAATTCCTTACCTGTGCCCTTGTAAAAGCGGCTGAACATCTCATAATACTCAAGACGGAGAACCTGGATACCAACTACCAGACCTTCCATACCGGCTACGATGATATTCCCGAGGATGATTATGATGATATTCGGCCTTTCGGCACCGGCCATAATCATTACAACTCCCATCATAGCTGCATGGCTTAACGCGAAGGCTCCGATACGGAGAAAGGAGATGGTATTGGTCAGATAGCTCAGCAGTACCTCGAACAGCTCGAAGGCTGACTCGACAAAGAACATTCCTTTATGCTCCGGCAGGATCTGCTTCCTTCTTTCCAGAATATGAGTCAAAGGCTCGCGGAAAAAGATCAGTACAAGCGGCAGGATAAAGAATACTATAAAAAATATGACAGCGGGTAATGCATGTCCTGTGAATATTAAAAGTACACAAGCAATCAGCATACCATAGAATACCAGTCCGGCTACCCCGTTGGTATCAAAAAGGACACGTCCCCAATCCCGGGCTTTAATTCCGTTAACGATATTGATTAACATCGACACTATAATAAGAAATACGCCGAAGCCCACTGCTGTGATCAGCATGGTCATGACATTTTCCCTGGGGGACAGCCAGATCGGTTCGATCCAATCTTCAAAGCCGAATACACTTCCGTATAGGATACCAAAGATTGTGGAGAACACACCGGCAAGAGCAATAATCGCAGCCAAGCTCATCTTGGCTAGCTTATAAATTAGAAATCCGCCGATTACCAAGCATAAACCCTGACCGACGTCACCAAACATAATACCGAATATAATGGAATAGGTGATTGCCACGAAGGAAGTGGGGTCGATCTCGTTATAAGCCGGTAATCCATACATCTTGATAAACATTTCAAAGGGCTTAAAGAGCTTAAAATTCCTAAGCTTGGTCGGAGGCTTTTTGTCATCGTCAGACTGCCCGTCATCAATGACAACATAGACCTGAGAATCTTTTTCGGCCTCCTTAAGTAGAGCAGAGGAGTCCTTATCCGTGATCCAGCCGCAGATGATGTAAAATACTTCATTCTTGCCTTTATCCCTGGTGCAGGCGGCTAGCTTGCGGACATCAAAATTCGTGGATAACACGGTTACCGTGTGATGGGCCAGAAGCAGCTGATCGGAAATGCTGTTCAGTCTTTCTTTGACTTCGGTATAAATAACATTTAATTCTTCATTTAACTCATTGACCCTCGCCATGATGGAGTTAAAGGATTCCTCCGGTGTGCCTTCATAGGCATCGGGAAGCTTTACTCGCTCAAAATGCATGGAAGCATAGATGGCATCGATTTTCACAGCTTCGTTCGCCGGGACGAAATAAATACCCCAGACATAATCCCTGTCTCGTTCGCATTCATAGAATACGGTGGTCAGGTTCTCATATACATATTTGGAAAAACGGGTATAAAATTCATGAGGGACTTTACCAAAGCGGTACTTTATGAACTTTAAGTTCATAATCTTATGAATATCATAATCCAGATGCCTAAAATGCTCGATTTGAAGCAGAAGCTCATTGCATTCCTGTCTTTGCGCCTTCAGCTCTTTTTTTCGCTCGTTTAAGTCAGAAAGAGTTTCATAAGCGGCATTGATGATGTTAGTTGCCTCAGCAGCTGACATCAGTTCTCCGATGATTTGTTCACCGGGTTCAAGCTTCTTCACAAGATCCTCTGACTTTGCTATCAATTCCTTATAAGGATTATTCTCCACAAATGGCTTTAAGTTGTAGGAGGTACTAAGCTCAGTCAGAGCATTCTCCAGATGAATATCATATTTTGTCAAATATTTATTCACTACGCGATCAAAGTCTTCCTTTGGACCGGTAATACTGAGAAATCTCATTTTCTCAATCATTAATTCACACCTCCAGTTCTATATTTGTAGAATATAATCCAGCTTTTTCTTTTGTTCCAGACCGTATCTGATACATTCCAATGCAGAGGTTAATCGGTTGATTTCCATATCCTTAAGAAACAGGTAATAATTAACCGAGGTCATGGACGCAGGATACCTTGTTATGTTGGTTAAGTAAATCTTATTGATAATGCGGTTATATTCATATTCCATTGTGCCGTTTTTCAGAAATTCTATAAATTTTCTGTACCTAGTACCGCTTAAGCAATTCAATAATTCATCAATCGTTACCGACTGCACGAGACGGGAGAGTTGTGCAGGGGTAAGCTTATAATTTATAGGAATCAGATAGGTAAGAATCTGTGCAGCGTTCATATCATACATTTTTTTAGATCGGTATATCCACATGATATTCAGCAGGTCGATTTCTGTACCCATGCGCTGAGCAAAGGCTTTCCGGCTATTTTTGGACAAAAGGGTATCCTTCAACCTCCACGACTTTGTGAAATAATATACATCCAGTGTCATTTCATAATCAAAAGAGGTTAATCCGGGCTTAGCATGCAACTTAGATAGCAGCGTATAATATTCGGTTCCCTTTAAATTTTGAATATATTCATCCATAGAACGGGATGAGGATAGTAAGGCGACATTGATTTGAGAATGCTTACTGAAAAATGGTTGAAATACGGATAAATCATAAGGATTTTCCTTGTTATGAATTAACCTGATACAGGTCTTCAAAACATTAATTTCGTAGCGGAAAAAAACCAATTGCAAATCCAAACGTTGATCATCGTTCGCAAAACGATAAATTTTAGTATAATCCATATAAAGGCTGTTAATCAGAACACGTTCTGCCTCACCGCGGTGAATCTCGCGTTCATCATACTTCTGAAAAAATTCTGTATAGCCAGGATGCTTTTTCAAAAAAGCAATTAGGTCAGGTACGGTTTCGATATTCGATATTTTCTGATAATCCTCCTGACTGATCAGCTTAGGGTGCATTGCTTTCACCTTTGTGTTGATTCCGCTGTAAGATAAAGTAGAATCCATGGGAACCCTCCTTATTACTTATATTGAACATGTGCCGAGGATTACGCGGGTACATACCATAAGAGCGAAAGCGATTTTGCTTCGCAATAGCAATGTTCATTCATAAAAGCGATAAATCGCTTTTATTTCATTATTAATAGGCTATAACTGAATAATACTTTGAAATACTTTATTAACTAAGCTGTCATGGTTCTTCTTGAAGGTCTCCTCCAGATCACCCAGTTGTTTTTCACTATTTTCAATGAGTTGCTGTTTTTCCTTTTCAATTTCCTGATCGGCTTGGGCTATTAGTACATTAATCTTGCTATTGTTGTCTTCCGCTATACTGTCTTCCATAGCCTTAATAGCGTTCTCGTTTTCTTCAAACAAATCGTTTTTCTCAAGGTTAGCTCGCTCAATTATTTGATTAGCTTTTTTCTCTATATCAAACAATAAACCAATGACCTTTTCCATTCCATACCTCCTAACAATCGACAATTGATATAGCATAATCATACATCGTTTTTTGTTAAATGCAATAGCAAATTCGTACAATTTCATAAAAAAACATTAGAATAATTGGTCAATATTTATATATTACAAAACAGAAAACGATTAAGTACAAAAATATAGAATTAAGAAAAAAAGCTTGCATTAATTCCAGAAAAGGATTAAGATTGATCGTAGCAGATTACCTATGATATTCAGAATATACATGAAGTTGTATATATAAAACATATAATTAGAGCAATTTACCTGATTTTGAAATTTTAAAAATAGATAATAAGAGTAAAATATTACTAAATATTATTCGAATTGCCGAATAAACTTAATAGAAAACGATTAAGTATAATCGGACAGCATAATTACATCTCGAGGAGTTTATATGGTTTCAATCAAAGATGTGGCAGAAAGATGCGGAGTATCGGTAGCCACCGTAAGTAAATCGTTGAACGGTCATAGTGATATAGCAGAAGCTACCAAAGAAAATGTTAAGAGAATTGCGAGAGAAATGGGCTACTTCCCGAACTCCTCCGCAAGAGCCTTAAAAACACACCGTACCTATAATCTTGGAGTCTTATTTGTGGATGAAGCACAGAGCGGTTTAACCCATGAATATTTTGCCAATGTATTGGACAGTTTTAAGGTGGAAGCGGAAAGAAACGGTTATGATATAACTTTCATAAGTAAGCATACAGGACATAGGAATATGTCCTACTATGAGCACAGCAAATACCGAGGGGTAGACGGAGTAGTCATTGCTTGTATCGATTTTACTGATCCGCAGGTTTCCGAGCTTATTCATGGCGAGCTTCCTGTCGTAACAATCGATCATGTGTATAATAACCGGACGGCTATCATTTCAGACAATGCAAAGGGAATTAGAGATCTGATCCTCTACATTCATGAAATGGGGCATAAGAAAATTGCATACATCCATGGAGCGGATTCCTCCGTTACCCAGAATCGAGTGGGGAGCTTTTATCGGACTCTTGGGGAATTGGGAATTGAAGTTTCGGATGATTATGTGATAAGCGGCGTTTACCATGATCCTGATACGACGGCAAGGCTGACCAGAGAGCTCCTGGAACTCAAGGATCGCCCTACCTGTATCATTTTCCCTGATGATTTTTCCTGTATCGGGGGAATAAACGCAATTAAGGAAAGAGGTTTGCGTATTCCGGAGGATATCTCTATCGCAGGATATGACGGAATAACGTTGTCGCAGGTGCTGGATCCGAAGATTACCACGGTAAAGCAAGACACCAGTGCTCTGGGGAGATGCGCTGCTGAGAAATTGATTGCCTTGATCGAAAATCCGAAGGCATCGATTATTGAAAGAGTGGTTATTGAGGGAAAAGTAATGCCGGGACAATCAGTCTGCAATCTGAAAACCAAGTCATAGTAATCGCAACCGTTGATAGGAATAAATCGTTCTGTTTCATTTAAAGATGCTGGGGAGTATTTTATAAATATAAAAGAACGATTTATTTCAGATCGACAAACTGGCGGTAATAAGGCAAGTTTCGTTTATGAATGAAAGGGAGTAGGAGTAAGCGAAAGCCAGTTACTCGATTGATTTACAGTGCTTGATAAAGAAGCTTCTTGTGATTTTAATAACCGGTTCGTTGAATAACGGTTATTGAAACTACAAGAAGCTTCTTTATTATATATGCTATATTAACGAATAAGGTATCGAAAGCACCTGAGTCGCTTACGAAGATTAAATCACACTAGGCATGCTTGCTTGTAAGAGCTTAATTTATCTTCTGAAATGTGTACAGTACACTTTGATACTTTGATCCTGTGTTTACTTTGGATGTCAATTTGTAATATTTAAAGTAGCAATAGTGATACTATGATAGACAATATAAACAACATTTTATACTGATTGATATACTAAGTTGTTGAATATAATTATTCTATCAGGTATAATAGATATGTTGTATTATGAATTATTTTCATTTTTTCTGGAGGTGAGTTAATGGCAAAAGAAGCTGTACAGGCTGTTCGGCAGGCAGAGATGAATGCTGCGGACATAGAAAAAGAAGCGATCCGAAAAAAGGAGGTTATCATTACAAAAGCGCAACAGAAAGCAGGAGAATTAATTGCAGGCATGACCAGCCAGGCTGCAACAAAGGCAGAACAGAACTTGGCTCTGGCAGAGCAAAAGGGAAAAGAGCTTTTGGAGGCAGCAAGACAGAAAGCAGAAGACGAAGTCATGTTATTAAAGGGTATAGCTAAGAATAAAGAGGAAGCCGCCATAAGCATTGTCCTCTCGAATATTATATGATTGGAACGTAATATGAATTAAACAGAGGAGGTGTATTCGAAATGGCAATGCTGCAAATGCAGCGTATCTATATATATGCATTAAAGAAAGACCGTAAACCCTTACTGGAAATGCTCCAGCGTCGAGGCGTCGTGGAAGTCAGCGATAATATGCCGGAGGATAGTATTTTTCATAAGACCGATACCTCATATGCGAAATCAAATTTTGAGAAAAGCATCAGTGTATGCAAGGATGCAGTGGAAATTCTGGATAAATACGTACCGGTTGATAAGCCTTTGCTTGCTATGCTGAACGGTAGAAAAACTGTAACAGAAGAGCAATATAATGAATTCAAGGAAAAGTATGAAGCTACGGTAAGGACGGCAGGTCGGATTATTGCCTGCAATAAGGAAATTATTGAACGCAAGGCTGAAATTCAAAGATTTGAGGTGCAGGCAGAAATGCTGACACCTTGGACATCGTTGGATGTACCGCTTCAGTTCTCTCAAACGGCACATACCAGAAGTTTTATCGGAACCTTACCCAAGGAAGTCACATTGGAGAAGATATACGAGAGACTGGCAGAATATATGCCGGTAAATGTCGATATTATCAGTTCCTCGAAGGAGCAGACCTGTATTTTTGTGTTGTGTACGAAAAAGAATGCAGAAGGTGTGTTTGAAGCATTAAGATCGATAGATTTTTCTTATCCAAGCGTATCCTCAGAAAAATCACCCTCAGAACAGCTGCAGGAGATAGAGCGACTGATTAACGAGAACAAAGCTGAGATAGAGAGAGTAGAGCAAGAGATCAAAGAGCTCGCAGTGTTACGAGAAGATTTTCTTTTCTTACAGGACTATGACCGGATGAGATATGACAAATATGATGTCATCGGTAAACTCCTGCAATCCAAGAGTGTATTCGTAATCTCTGGTTATATATCTAGAAATGAAGCAGCAGCTCTGGAAAAAGAGTTATTCATCCGATTTGATGCGGCAGTAGAATTAGAAGAACCGGGTGAGGATGAGGATATACCCATAGTATTGAATAATAATGGTTTTGCGCAACCGCTGGAATGGGTCGTAGAGGGCTTCAGCCTTCCTGGAAAGGGAGAAGCAGATCCAACCTTTATCATGGCATTATTTTATTATTTCCTATTCGGTATCATGCTTGCAGACGGGGGCTATGGGTTATTAATCATAGCTGCCTGTGCATATGGTCTGGCTAAGGGGAAAGCTTCCATGGAACAGTCTACTAAGAATTTCTTGAAGATGTTTTTGTTCTGCGGAATATCCACTACCTTCTGGGGAGTGCTGTTCGGAAGCTATTTTGGAGACATCGTTGATGTCATTGGTGCGAAATTCTTTGGAGTTACTGAGCTTCCGGTCATTCCGGCTCTTTGGTTTGTTCCTGTCAACAGACCGATGCAAATGCTCAGCTTTTCCATGATATTAGGAATTATCCATATATTGACCGGACTAAGCATCAAGATTTATCAATTGGTAAAGCAGAAGGATTATCTGGCAATTGTGTATGATGCGCTGTCCTGGTTTGTACTCGTAGTGAGCTCTACCTTATTATTGGTATCTCTGGATATGATAAGAAATATCCTAAGTATTACCTTTGTCCTTCCGCAGGGAGTGATTACGGCATCAGCTATTCTAGCAATACTTTCTTCCGTGCTAATCGTATTAACGAATGGCAGAGAGTCAAGAAATCCGATCAAGAGGTTTCTAAAAGGAGCGTATGCCTTGTACGGTATTACCGGATATTTGAGTGACGTATTATCTTATTCTCGTCTTCTCGCTCTGGGACTTGCTTCCGGTGTAATCGCATCCGTAATTAATAAGATGGCAGCCATGGCAGCAAATGGAGTCATCGGAGTGATACTCATGATCATTATCCTGCTTGCCGGACATGTCATCAATTTTGCGATCAACATCCTGGGAGCCTATGTTCATACGAACAGATTACAATATGTAGAGTTTTTCGGAAAGTTTTATGGGGGCGGAGGCCGTGCGTTTAACCCCTTTGATATGAAAACAAAATATTACAAAGTTAAGGAGAGTAAATAACATGGGAATGAATTGGAATGATTTTGGTATTGTGTTTGCATTATTGGGAGCTGCAGCGTCTGCATTACTTGCAGGAGCCGGATCCGCAAAAGGTGTTGGTATGGCAGGTGTAACCGGTGCCGGACTGGTAACGGAAGATCCTTCAAAATTCGGTAAGGTTCTGATCCTTCAGCTGTTACCCGGTACACAGGGTATCTATGGTCTGCTGATTGCCTTCATAACTCTTTCACAAATCGGTATTTTCGGCGGCGAAGCTAACTTGTCTTTGGCAAAGGGAATGCTGTATTTTGCTGCATGTCTTCCTATGGCGATTGTCGGTTATTCCTCAGCAATCAGTCAGGCTAAGGCATCCATCGCAAGTATGGGAATTCTTGCCAAAAAACCGGAAGCTTTCGGTAAGTCTATTATTTTTCCGGCTATGGTTGAGACCTATGCTATTTTGGCACTTCTTATTTCCATGCTTGCAGTAAACGGAGTTGGCGGAATTAATATTTAAGTTGGGAGAAGACGCTATGACTGGTTTAGAGAAGATATTGAAAACAATTCAAGAGGAAGCCCAGGCTAGCGCAGATGCCATCATTTCTCAGGCTGAGCAGGAAGCAGAGGAAATTCTTGCTGCTGCAAAAAAAGAGGCTGAATTAAAATCAGCTCAAATTGCTGAAAAATCTGAAGCTGATGTAAAAGATGTCATAAGCCGCGCAGAATCTGCAGCTGCATTGCTGGAAAGAAAGCTCCTTTTGGATACCAAGCAAATTATCATCAACGATATTATCGGTAAGGCCAGAAATCGTTTGACTGTATTATCGGATGACGAATATACGGATATGATCCTGTCAATGGTGAAAAAGTATTCCCATAATAAAAAGGGTAGATTAGTCTTTCCTGTATCGGATAAGAAACGATTAACCAAGGATTTTCCTGAGAAGCTTAATACAATTCTGTCACAGAAACAAGGAGCTTCCTTAACCGTTGAGGATGAAGCACTTTCCTTCGAAGGTGGATTTCTTCTGATCTATGGAGATATTGAAGAAAACTGCTCTTTTGACGCATTATTTGCTGAGGAAAGAGATGCTCTTTTGGATAAGGTGAATACCTTACTGTTCGACTAAATAACCGAAGAGAGGTGAAAACATGGCTGATGATCTGTATTTATATGCGGTAGCCCGTATCCGATCAAAGGAACTGTCGCTACTCACGAAAGCAGATTTGGAGCAATTAATGAATTGCAAGACCGAAGCTGAATGTTTTAGGCTACTTTCGGATAAAGGATGGGGAAGAACAGGAGAAGAGAACTCTGATCAGATTTTAGGGATTGAGCGTGAAAAAACCTGGAGTCTGATGGCTGAGTTGGTGGATGATCTATCTGTATTCAATACATTTTTGTACGGGAATGATTTCCATAACCTGAAAGCGGCAATAAAGCAGGTATATACGAACGATACATTTCATGGTGTCTATATCGAACAGGGTACGATAGCTGTCGAGACTGTTCTTCAATCTGTGAAGGAGCATAATTTTTCTCTGCTGCCCGAAGAGATGAGAGCCTGTGCCGAGGAAGCCTATGAGGTGCAGATGCATACCGGTGACAGCGGATTATGTGACGTCATTATTGATAAGGCGGCCCTGGAGACAATTCTCCGTAAAGGGAAGGATACCGGCAATGAATTATTCGAAAAATATGCTGAATTAAAGGTTGCGGTTGCCAATATTAATATAGCTCTCCGTAGCTGTAAGACCAATAAAAGCAAAATGTTCCTGGAAAGAGCCTTGGCAGAATGTGACAGTCTGGATAAGCAAAAGCTGATTGATGTTACTCTGCAGGGAATGGAAGCAATCTATTCCTATCTGACAGTTACTGCTTATGAGGAAGCCATCACGGCAATCAAAGAGTCCTCTTCAGCCTTTGAACGCTGGAGTGATAATTTGATTATGAAATATATTCAGCCACAGAAGTATAATCCCTTTACGATATCACCACTGGCAGCGTATATCATTGCCAGAGAGAATGAGATTAAGACGGTCAGAATCATACTGTCAGGGAAGAGGAATGATATTGCGGATCAACTGATTCGGGAAAGATTGAGGGAGATGTATGTATAAGGTAGCTGTACTTGGCGACCGTGACAGTATCTACGGATTTGCCGCACTCGGTCTGGATACTTACCCTGTGACGGATAAAGAGGAAGCCGCAAAGCTATTGAAGACTCTGGCGGAAGGAGACTATGCTGTGATTTATATCACAGAAGGTCTTCAGGCTCAGTTGGAGGCTGAAATAGACCGTTATGTTTCTGATTATCTGCCGGCTATCATCCCAATTCCAGGAGTATCAGGTAATACCGGCAAGGGAATGCATTATGTTAAGAAGTCTGTAGAGCGCGCAGTCGGCTCTGATATTATATTCAATAACTAAAATCAATTTGTGCTGATATCAGAGTTCAAGGGTATCGGCAGAATGGAGAGTTAATTATGAGCAAAGGCACGATTAAGAAGGTTGCCGGTCCGTTGGTAGTCGCAGAAGGTATGCGGGATGCCAACATGTTCGACGTTGTACGAGTCAGTGAGCAGCGTCTGATCGGTGAGATTATTGAAATCCACGGTGACCAGGCATCAATTCAGGTATATGAGGAGACGTCAGGGCTGGGACCCGGAGAACCGGTGGAATCTACCGGTGCGCCGTTATCTGTTGAGTTGGGACCCGGGCTCATCAGCAGTATCTTTGACGGTATTCAGCGTCCCCTGGTTGATATTATGGAAGCCATCGGAACGAATTTAAAAAGAGGTGTGGAAATACCTTCCCTGAACAGGGAAAAAAAATGGCACTTTGTACCTTCTGTAAAAGCAGGGGATGCGGTAGAAGCAGGCGATATCCTTGGAACAGTGCAGGAAACGGAAATTGTGGTTCAGAAAATCATGCTCCCCATTGGAATGCAGGGTATATTGGAAGCAATCAATGAGGGTGATTATACGGTAACGGATACGGTTGCGGTACTGAAGAAGGCCGACGGCACAAAGGAGAATATCACTCTGATGCAGAAATGGCCGGTACGTATCGGAAGACCGTATAAGCAGAAGCTGTCTCCGGATAAACCGTTGGTGACCGGACAAAGAGTTATTGATACCCTATTCCCAATCGCAAAGGGTGGTGTTGCCGCAGTACCTGGTCCTTTCGGAAGCGGTAAGACTGTTGTTCAGCATCAGCTAGCTAAATGGGCTGAAGCAGATATTGTGGTATACATTGGCTGCGGCGAGCGCGGTAACGAGATGACAGATGTATTGAACGAATTCCCGGAATTAAAGGACCCTAAGACCGGTAAGTCCCTGATGGAACGTACCGTATTGATTGCAAATACCTCCGATATGCCCGTGGCTGCACGAGAGGCGTCGATTTATGTGGGTATTACGATAGCGGAATACTTCCGTGATATGGGCTATTCCGTGGCTTTAATGGCGGACTCCACATCACGTTGGGCCGAGGCGCTTCGTGAGATGAGTGGGCGTCTTGAGGAAATGCCCGGTGAGGAAGGTTATCCTGCCTATCTGGCCAGCCGTCTGGCACAGTTTTATGAAAGAGCAGGACGTGTCATTTCCCTTGGTAAGGAAGGTAGAGAGGGCGCATTATCCGCAATCGGAGCAGTATCTCCGCCCGGCGGTGATATTTCCGAGCCCGTATCCCAGGCAACCCTTCGTATCGTGAAGGTATTCTGGGGGCTGGATGCGAACCTGGCCTATCGAAGACATTTCCCGGCAATTAACTGGCTGACCAGCTACTCCTTGTATAATCTCGGTAAGTGGTTCAATGCGAATGTCAACGAGAAATGGATGGATATGAGAGCGAGACTCATGAAGATGCTGAATGACGAAGCTGAGCTCGATGAGATCGTGAAGCTGGTTGGTATGGATGCGCTTTCTGCGCCGGATCGGCTTAAACTGGAAGCAGCCCGCTCCATCCGTGAGGACTTCCTGCATCAGGATGCCTTCCATGAGGTGGATACCTATACCGATCTTCATAAGCAGTATTTGATGATGGATCTTGTCCTTCAGTATTATGATGTATCTCTTGCAGCACTGTCTAAGGGAGTATCTGTAGAGAGTCTGGTGAAGCTTGCAATCAGAGAGAGGATCGGTCGTTTTAAATATGTGACCAAAGACAAGCTGGATATGGAATGTCAGGAAATAATTAAAAATCTGCAGTTGGATATTGATAAATTAATCCAGCAGAAGGAGGAGGAAGCCTAATGCCAAAGGAATATAGAACCATTCAAGAGGTGGCAGGTCCTCTTATGTTAGTACAGGGTGTGGAAAATGTAGCCTTTGATGAACTTGCTGAAATTGAGCTGGCAAACGGTGAAAAGCGCAGATGCCGTGTTCTTGAAATTGATGGTGGCAATGCTCTTGTACAGCTGTTTGAAAGCTCCGCAGGCATCAATCTTGCCAGCAGTAAGGTACGTTTTCTTGGACGAAGCATGGAGCTTGGGGTCAGTGAGGATATGCTCAGCCGAGTATTTGACGGTCTTGGCAGACCGATCGATGACGGCCCCGAGATATTACCGGAAAAGCGACTGGATATTAACGGCCTGCCGATGAACCCCGCCGCAAGAAACTACCCTCAGGAATTTATCCAGACCGGTGTATCAGCCATTGACGGCCTGAATACTCTGGTGCGCGGACAGAAGCTGCCGATCTTCTCTGCCAGTGGTCTGCCCCATGCGGAGCTTGCGGCTCAGATTGCACGTCAAGCTAAGGTGCGCGGTACCACGGAGCCCTTTGCCGTTGTATTTGCTGCGATGGGTATTACCTTCGAGGAAGCGAATTTCTTTACAGAAAGCTTCCGTGAGACCGGAGCGATTGACCGTACCGTCATGTTTGTCAATCTGGCAAACGATCCTGCTGTAGAGCGTATCTCTACACCTCGTATGGCACTGACTGCAGCGGAATATCTTGCTTTTGAGAAGGATATGCATGTGCTTGTCATTCTGACGGATATTACGAACTATGCTGACTCCCTGCGTGAGGTATCCGCAGCCCGAAAAGAGGTTCCCGGACGACGCGGCTATCCCGGTTATATGTATACAGACCTTGCCTCCCTCTATGAGAGAGCAGGTAGAAAGAAGGGCAAGAACGGTTCCATCACAATGATTCCGATTCTAACCATGCCTGAGGATGACAAAACTCATCCGATTCCCGACTTGACAGGATACATCACGGAAGGGCAGATTATCTTAAGCCGTGATTTGTACCGACAAAGCATCCAACCTCCCATCGATGTATTACCTTCCCTATCCCGTCTGAAGGATAAGGGTATCGGTGAGGGAAAAACAAGGAAGGATCATGCCAATACGATGAATCAGATCTTTGCAGCCTATGCTAGAGGAAAAGAAGCCAAGGAATTGATGGTTGTACTTGGAGAGGCAGCATTAACGGATATCGATAAGCTGTATGCGAAGTTCTCGGATGCGTTCGAAAAGGAATATGTATCCCAGGGCTATCATACAAACCGTGATATTGAAGAAACCCTGAATCTAGGCTGGAAGCTCCTGAATATCCTGCCTAGGACAGAGCTTAAGAGAATCAAGGACGAATTACTAGATCAATATTACGGTCAGGTATAAAGGGGGTGCTTTTCATTGGCTAAGGCACATGTGAATCCTACACGTATGGAGCTGACCAGGCTGAAGAAGAAGCTGGTAACGGCAACCCGCGGACATAAATTGCTAAAGGATAAGCGTGACGAGCTCATGCGTCAGTTTCTTGATCTGGTTCGTGAGAATAAGAGTCTTCGCGAAAAGGTAGAACAAGGAATTATGGCTGCGAATAAGAACTTTGTCCTGGCGCGCGCGGCGATGCAGGATGAAGTACTGAATGTTGCTTTGATGGCACCAAAGCAGGAGATTTATCTTGAAGCCGGAAAACGAAATGTTATGAGCGTGGAGATACCGGAATTCGAGTATCGAACCAAGACTCCGGATACCAACGATATCTATCCTTATGGCTTTGCTTTTACCTCCAGTGACTTGGATGATGCAGTGAAATCCTTGCAGGATATCCTTCCTGATATGCTTCGACTTGCCGAGATTGAAAAATCCTGCCAGCTGATGGCTGCTGAGATCGAGAAGACGAGACGTCGCGTGAATGCACTGGAGCATGTCATGATTCCGGAGCTGAAAGAAAACATTAAATATATCATCATGAAGCTGGATGAGAATGAGCGAAGCACTCAGGTCCGATTGATGAAGGTGAAAGATATGATGCTGGAGCAGGCTCATCACTATAATGAGCGCTATCAGAACCATTTTGAAGTATAAGGAATAAGAGAAGGAATTAGACCTGCCGATAATCATCTATTGTGTCTGCGTCAAGCAGGCAACGGATTGATTACCCGCAGGTCTATTTTTCTGATATTGTCAATCTCTGTGAAGTATACATCTATAACTGTCAGACGACTGATACTTTATGATTACCTTAAGAAAACGAGCATTACATTAATAAGAAATGAGTTTTAGTTTAATATGAAAATGAGCATAAGTTTATTAAGAAAGTGAACATTAGATTATTAAGAAAGTGAACAATAGATTATTAAGAAAGTGAACATTAGATTATTAAGAAAGTGAGCATTTATTTATTAGGAAAGTGAGAATAAGTATATTAAGAAAACAAGCATCATTTGTAAAATAAATTGAACTCAGGATATAGATAGATTATAATTACAGATAGTAATCAGAGAAATATATCTTACTGGGGTTAAAGGAGATATTTCTTATAACAATATCACAATATTATATGAGGGGAATGCTATGAAGAAGGATAGTCAAAGAATATGGAGGATCGTTTACATGGTTGCCGATGCCGTAACTCTGGTGATAGCATATATTATGGCATACTATCTGCGTTTTGAAAGTGGTTTGAAGGAGCTACCCTTTTTTCAGATAGGGAAGTACAGCAGGTATGATTCTTTGCAGAACTATGCAAAGCAACTGATATTTCTGATACCGCTGTATCTGATTATTTATTACCTGCTGAGATTATATAGACCTAAGGATAAAATAAAACGCTGGAGGGAGATCCCTACGGTCATTCTTGCTGATATCCTGGGAATTGCTTTCTTCTTATTGTTTTTATACTTTGCAAAGAGTTATAATATATCCCGAATATTCCTCCTTCTGTTCTTTATAATCCATTTATTGCTGGATTTAGGTTTACGGCTGATTTTGGCATATATTCACAGGGCTTCCCATAATTTGACACGATAGAGAAGGGAAGGAATCATACTGTTGTGTAATCATAACTAATGCGCTAGAATTAGGAGTCACAGCTTAGCTACATAAAGACCTGCATACGGATGGAGGAAGATATGATTGAAAATATAGTTTTTGATTTCGGTTATGTATTGGCTTATCCAAGGAGCGGCAATTGGTTTCTTACACCGGAATCAAGAAGGCTTTTGACAATGGGTGATTTACTTAGGATTGGATTACATTCTTATAAAAAGAAGAAGGTTATTGCTGTTGCTTACCGACATCTGAATGAGGAACATCTGATGCATACGCAGGAGAAGGAGATAGAGCATTTCAGCGTCTTCTATCAGAAGCTTCTCACTGGCTTTGGCATCAGTAAGAACGTCGATCAGAAAGCAGCCGCTCTGGCTCAGGATCTTGTCTTAAATGATGAACGGATCGGAATTTACGAGGATGTTTTGAAAGAACTGCCTGATATGAAGAAAAGCTACCGAATTGCAATTTTATCCGATAATTGGCCGTCACTGCGTCGACTTCTGACCAATTACAGGATCGAAGAGCATTTGAACGGTCTGATTATCTCCAGTGATTATGGAATCTGTAAGGATAACGTACAGCTGTTCCAAATTGCTATCGAAGAACTGAAGCTGAAGCCGGAGAATACCGTATTCGTCGATGATTCAGAAAAAAATCTTATCAATGCCGAACAGATGGGATTTTGCCCAATTCTAATGGATAGAAGAAGGAAGATAGAGTATTGTAAATACCCGATTGCACATGATTTAGCAGAGGTTGCGGCAATCGTAGCTAAAATGAATAAAGGAGGTAGCATAGGATGAATGCTTCCTGCCATTGTGGTTATTGTAATAATGACTTGTGTGTGAAAAAAGTACCGATATTTTCCTCCTTAAGCGTGGAAGAGGTAGGGAAAATATCAGAACTGATCATGCATCGGGAATATAAAAAGGGAGAGCTTCTGATGCACGAGGGTGAGGCCTCGGATTATATTGTCATAATGCATGAAGGAAGTGCTAAAGCTTTTAAATATACATCAGATGGCAGGGAACAGATTCTGTATGTATTTGCGGAAGGAGATTTCTTTGGAGAACAGAATCTGTTGACAGACCGTACTGCGACCTATACCGTGGAGGCTTTGCAGACAGTTAAGACCTGTATGTTATCCAAAAGCCGTTTTCAGAAGCTTTTGTATCAGTACCCCGATATCGCTGTTAAGATTATTACTGAGCTGGGGGAAAGAATGGCCCGACTGGAAAATGCAATGCAGGGAATGGGTGTCCGTAATGTGGATAACCGAATCGGAGGAATTCTTCTCGAATTCTCCGAAAAATACGGCTCACAAGAAAAGGAAGGCACGTTGATCCAGTTGCCGTTAAGCAGAGAGGGGATCGCTAATTACCTCGGAGTCGCCAGAGAGACAGTAAGCCGAAAGCTTGGACAACTGGAAAGTGACGGAATAATCAAATCGATCAATAATAAATCCATTCTAATCCTGAATAGGGATGCATTGGTGCAAATAGCAGGCATAAATTAATCAATGTAGTAATGATTACCATATAAAATAGCAAAAAATACTATGATATATTGACAACAACTCTGTGAGTGTACTATAATATTGATATACCGGTGGAAGCACCGGTTTATCGGAAATAAATAGTTTGATAATCAAAATAATATCAGCAGACGCATTAGCAGAGAAAGGTATGAATATTAGTATGAAGATGAAACCATTGATCATAGGAGACTTGATTGCGAGATTCCCAATCATACAGGGAGGTATGGGTGTCGGTGTGAGCAGAAGTAAGCTTGCCGGAGCAGTAGCTAAGGAAGGCGGCATCGGTATCATCTCTACTGCTCAGATCGGATTTGATGAACCAGACTTTGATAAGCACCAAATTGAAAGTAATCTGACAGCAATCAAAAAGCATTTAAAGCTTGCGAAGGAGATTGCACCGGAAGGAATCGTTGGCGTCAATATCATGGTTGCAACCAAGCAATACGAGAGATATGTTAAGGCTGCCTGCGAAGGAGGGGCTGATGTCATCATCTCCGGTGCCGGGCTGCCGGTGACCTTACCGGAGCTCGTGCAGGGCTTTAAGACTAAGATTGCCCCGATTGTATCAAGCATCCGTGCTGCTGCGGTGCTGTTAAAGCTCTGGGACAAGAAATATTGCAGAACTCCTGATTTTATCGTGATAGAAGGGCCTCTGGCAGGAGGACACCTTGGTTTTACGAAGGATCAGCTGGATCATTTGGAGCAGTTGGATTATGATACTGAAATAAAAGGAATTATTGAATGCAAAAAAGATTATGAGGAAAAATATAAAACGAATATTCCGGTGGTGATTGCAGGTGGCATCTTTGATCAGTCCGATATCAGACATGCAATGGAACTTGGAGCGGACGGTGTTCAGATTGCGACACGTTTTGTCGTGACAGAGGAATGTGACGCTAGTACAGAATACAAGCAGGCATACTTAAATGCAGCCAGGGAGGATGTGAAAATTGTAATCAGTCCCGTCGGAATGCCGGGAAGGGCTATCCAAAATCCTTTCTTAAGGACAGTGGATGTAGGAAGAATAGCAGTAACCAAATGCTTTAACTGTCTCGAACACTGTAATCCGAAGGATACTCCTTACTGTATTACGAAAGCGCTGATCAATGCGGTAAAAGGGAATATAGATGAAGGTCTTATTTTCTGTGGGGAGAAGGTACATCTACTGAAGGAGATGACCACAGTAAAGCAAATATTCCAGGAGCTTGTTTATTAAACAGGAGAGAATGGAATAAATATAAGTAGGATAAGAGGGCAGGAGGAAGATAATTCCGAATGTCCTTATTCATTTGCATTTACAATCCTCCTATCTGTGATTTGAATCACGGTAAAGTATTGAAGATAATTATAGACTATACTTAAATAAATTTTATCTGAACATAGGCTGGGATAATGATAAGGTACTTTGGCATTGGATAATGCATAGAAGGGATGAGAAAGCTATGAAGGAGCAAGCAATTGATTATCAAAAACTATATAGGAATTTTGCAGAGGATACCTTATAATACAATAAAGTGACTAGTTCACAGAAATGATAGGCTGAACCTGATATGATTATAAAAATTGCATTAATGATAAGAAGGAGGAGAGAATATGAAGAGCCAAATCGGTGTAATAGGTCTTGCCGTCATGGGCAAAAATCTGGCACTAAACATTGCGGAACACGGCTTTCAAGTTTCGGTATATAACCGTTCTTCGCAGAAGACAAAGGAGCTGTTGGAGGAAATATCGGAAGAGAGTTTTCGGGGTAATCTAGAAGGCTGTTATACTCTGGAGGAATTTATTGCGTCTTTGGAGGTCCCTCGCAGAATCATCATGATGGTGAAGGCAGGAGATGCTGTGGATGATACAATCAGACAGCTCCTGCCTTTGTTGTCTAAAGGAGATTTACTGATGGATGGAGGCAATTCCTATTATGAGGATACCATTAGAAGAAGCAGAGAGCTGCGATCCAAGGAGCTTCTGTATCTGGGCACTGGTATCTCCGGCGGTGAGGAAGGTGCAAGAAAGGGTCCGGCCATCATGCCAGGAGGTGACCTTGAAGCCTACCGTAGGATGGAAGAGGTACTCACAGCCATTTCTGCGAAAGCAGAAGGTGAACCTTGCTCAACTTATATCGGTGAGAATGGGGCAGGTCATTTTGTAAAGATGGTTCATAACGGTATCGAGTATGCGGATATGCAGCTGATTGCCGAAGCCTATGATATTCTTCGAAAGGTTCTGCACTTGACTCCTCCGGAGCTTCAGAAGATTTTTGAAGAATGGAACCAGGGAGAATTGAACAGCTACCTGATTGGAATAACCGCTGATATCTTTGGTAAGAAGGATGCCTTCAGCGGGGACTATCTGGTGAATCGTATATTGGATGTAGCCGGGCAGAAGGGAACCGGAAAATGGACCGGTCAGATATCTCTGGATTTGGGCATACCTACCCCCTCAATTACTGAGGCGGTTTATGTACGATACCTTTCCTCCATGAAAGGGGAAAGAACCGAGGCCGCATTAGTACTTCAGGGACCGGAAGTACAACCTGGCACTCAGGGTATAGAGGAGAAGGATTTGATTGAAGCCGTAAGAAGAGCACTGTATTCCGCAAAAATTTGTGTTTATGCCCAGGGCTTTGATTTGATGAAGGGGGCATCAGAGCAGTTGGGCTGGAAGCTTAAATTTGGAGAAATTGCTAAGATTTTCCGTGGCGGCTGTATCATCAGAGCACAATTCTTAAATAGAATTACTGAAGCTTATGAGAAAAAACCTGATTTATCCAATCTCCTGATGGAAGAGTATTTTGCCGATACCATTCGAAATTATCAGACAGAGTGGCGTCAGATAATCATCACAGCAATTCAACACGGCATCAGCATCCCCGCTTTTACCAGTGCCCTGGCATATTATGATGGGTATCGGAGCAGTGAGCTGCCGATGAATCTTCTTCAGGCACAGAGAGACTACTTCGGAGCACATACCTATGAGCGCAAAGACAGGGACGGGATCTATCATACCAACTGGTAAGAGGAAGTAACCGTTGTTTTGCTTCAGAAAGGAGGAGAAAATGAATCATTCATTGAATGAAAAAGAGAGTTTATCAGCGATTATGGTAATCTTCGGGGGGACCGGAGATTTAACGAATAGAAAGCTGATGCCTGCTTTATATAATCTGATATTGGACCGTCTGCTGCCGGAGAATTTTGCAGTGGTTGCTGTCGGGAGACGGGATAAGTCCGAGGAGGAATACAAGAAGGATATCTATACCTCTGTGAACAAGCATTCCAGAAACAAGCTGGATGAGAAGGTATGGAACAAGCTTCAGGCGATGATCCATTACTACCAGTTTGATTTTACGAATTTGGAGGGGTTCCTAGAATTAAAGAGCTATCTTGATCAGTTGGATAGGACGGCAGGTACCGAGGGTAACAGAGTATTCTATCTTGCAGTTGCACCGGAATATTTTGAAACAATTGTACAAGGACTGCAGCTGAGTAATATGGCAGTCTCAGAACATGCCTGGAGCCGTCTGATCATAGAAAAGCCCTTCGGCAAAGATTTAAAGACAGCAAGAATACTGAATAATAAGATTTTAGAGGTGTTTCCGGAACGGAGCATCTACCGGATAGATCATTACCTTGGCAAAGAAATGATACAGAATATTATGGTTCTACGTTTTGGCAATTCCATATTTGAAAGCATCTGGAATAATAAATTCATAGATAATATACAGATATCTCTGACGGAAAAGCTCGGGGTAGGGACCCGAGGAAACTACTATGAGAATTCCGGCGCCATGAGGGATATGATTCAGAATCATATCATTCAAATCCTTTCTCTGGTCGCTATGGAACCACCGACCAATCTAAAGACGGATTCCATCCGTACGGAGAAGCAGAAGGTACTGGAGGCTATTGAAGAGATTTCACCGGAATTTCTGAAAAACAATGTGGTCTTCGGCCAGTACGGACCCGGCTTGATTGACGGATTACCTGTTGCGGGTTACCGCGAGGAGCAGAATGTACCTCCCAATTCTCAGACAGAAACCTTTGTGGCATTAAAGCTGCACATTAATAATTTCCGCTGGGCGGGTACTCCGTTCTATATCAGGACAGGAAAACGACTCGGTAAAAGCTCTGCCGAGATTGTTGTGCAATTTAAGGATTTACCCAATATCTTATATTTTAAGGATCAGGAGATACAGGAGCCGAATCTTCTGGTGCTTCGAATCCAACCGAATGTAGGTGTATTTTTTCAATTCAACACAAAGGATTTTTCAAGTCATCAGGGGATTGTGGCCACGAAGATGGATACCAGCTCCTTCAGTCCCACACAGGGAAATACTCCGGAAGCATATGAACGCCTGATCTATGATATCTTACGTGGGGATGCAACCTTGTTCTCAAGGTGGGATGAGGTAGAATCCGCCTGGATCGTGGCAGATCATCTGATCGGTTACCGGGAGCAGAAGAAGAGCCAATTCCCTAATTATGAAGCAGGAACCATGGGACCGGTCAGAGCCTTTGAATTATTGGCTAAGGATGGACGGAAATGGTGGCATGTATAACAGAAAGGACAGTAGCATATGATGCAAAGCGATCAGAGGATTTATGATATATCGATGCCAATCACCGAGGAGATACCGGTATGGAAAGGAAGGGAGGAAAAGAAGCCAAAATTCTTTATCGAGTCTGACTTTGAGAGAGGAACGGTCTATGAATCCAGTATTCATATGAATATGCATACAGGCACGCACTTGGATCGTACCCTCCATATCCTGCCGGACGGAAACCGTATGGATAGTCTGAAGCTTGAGGAATTGATTACCGAGTGCATTGTTGTTGACCTGACTGAGGTGACACTAGGAATCACGGAGGAGGATTTAAGAAGCAAAACGATTGTACCGGGAGATTTCATCCTTCTGAAGACTAGAAATTCCTATGATCCGATTCTGGAGAAGGAGTTTATCTATCTTGAGAAAAGCGGAGCCAATTATCTTGCAGGCATTCCTGTACGAGGTGTGGGTATTGATGCACTCGGAATTGAGCGAGGGCAGCCGGGGCATGAGACTCATAAGGCACTGATGGGAAAAGGCATACACATTCTTGAGGGATTAAGGCTCGCTGAGGTACGGGAAGGCAGGTATCAGCTGATTGCACTTCCTTTAAATATTCCCAATGCCGAGGCTGCTCCCGTGAGAGCAATATTGCTGGAGAATCCATATAGAGGATAAATATAGAAATAATATAGAAACAATATAGAAGCAATATAGAAGCAATATAGAAGCAATATAGAAACAATATAGAAACAATATAGAAACAATATAGAATCAATATAGAAGCAAAAGATACTATTGCTATTGTGCTTCTCCTGAATAAATGGTATATTATAAGGGCTGTTGTAAAAAATGGTAACAAGAAATCATAAAAATGATTGATAATACACATTCTATGGAATAGGAAGGACTGCTGCTAAGACAGTAACTTTGCAGCAGTTTTTTTGCTTACCAATACTTTTAAGGAGAAGGAAAACTGTTATGGATAAGAGAAGATATGGGTTGTTTACAGCGGTTACAATGATTATCGGAGTTGTGATCGGATCGGGAATATTCTTTAAGGCTGATAATGTACTTAGCTATACCAATGGTAATGTGCTATTGGGGATTATTATATTCTGTGTCGCAGCCATTGCTATTATATTCGGGTGCCTGACAATATCACAGCTGGCAACCCGTACCGATAAGCCGGGCGGAGTGATTGCCTATACTGAGGAGTTTATCGGTATCGGACCCTCCTGTGCCTTCGGATGGTTTCAGACCTTTTTGTATCTGCCGACTCTGGCGGCAGTGGTTGCCTGGGTCAGCGGTATCTATATCAGCCAGTTGTTCGGACTCGATATTACCCTGGAGAGATCGACACTGATTGGAGTAGGCTGCCTTACCTTATTATTTATAACCAATACCTTATCTGCCAAAGCAGGCGGCTATTTTCAGAATGCGTCGATGATTATCAAATTGATACCGCTGTTAATTATAGCAATTGCTGGTTTGCTACTGGGACAACCCACCGATTTGATTGCGGAGGGTGTGACCGGGTTTGGACAAGCGAAAGCAGCGGGTGGCTGGCTGGCAGCTTTTGCTCCGATTGCATTTTCCTTTGACGGTTGGATTGTTGCCACTTCAATATGTAATGAGATCAAAAACAGCAAACGTAACCTGCCATTGGCGTTAACCATATCACCCCTTGTGATCCTATTGGCTTATGTTATGTACTTTGTCGGAATCACAGCTTTACTTGGGCCCGGTACAGTTCTTGAGCAGGGAGACAGTTCGGTTTTTTTGGCAGCCACGAAGCTGTTCGGCAACGTCGGAGCAAAATTCATCTTAATCTTTGTCGTAATCTCAGTCCTTGGTACAGTGAACGGGATTACCCTTGGCTTCATAAGAATGCCGTATTCCCTGGCTCTCAGAAATATGATACCGGGGAGTGAGGTGTTGAAGAAGGAAAATAGGAAGCTTGCAGGTATGCCGCTGAACTCTGCAATCCTTGCCTATGCCTTGTCCATGTTCTGGATGCTGCTTCACTATATCACGCAGAAGTTCGGGATGAAGGGAGACGTCTCCGAGATAGCAATCGGAGTCAGTTATCTGAATTACATCGTACTTTATTATGCCGTTATGAGGCTGGCAAAGCAGGGACAGATCAAAGGAGCTGTCAAAGGTTACATTATCCCGGCTTTGGCATGCGTCGGCTCACTGGTAATTATCTCCGGCAGTGTGACACATCCGCTGTTTCTGTATTATTTTCTGGTATGCTTTTCCATACTTTTAGCTGGATATCTGTATTACAAAAAGAACAAAACCAGAGTGATTTAGAATTAAATGAAAAGAATCGAAACCGGTCTTTCATTCGTTTCGGGCAGTATGCCGGGAAGAAGGAAAAGACCGGTTTTTTATGTTATATTAACGCAATTGTGATTGCTGTCACAGGAGGCATATGGCACAAGTAACGATATACAGAAAAGCGTTTGGTGAGAATAAAAGAATTTATACTGAATCGGGTAATAGTAAGTGCATTTTTCGGACAAAATGTATTCTAGCAGAGTGCTATATTTATAAATCAGAAAGAAATGGAGGAAGAATTATGTTAATTAAGGGTAAGGAAATCTTTCAGGGAAGGCATAATAAGAGACTGAATACAACGAATCCCACCAATAATGAGGGTACTGCGGCATGGCAGAATTCCGAGGATAATTATGAGGTGGATCAGGTAAATAAACCAAATGTGGAACGTGTGATAGATGCCAAGGATTGGGTCGACAACGGCAGCAAATTATAAACTGGAGAGCCTTGCCTGCCGGATGATGGGTAAGGGCTTCAGAATTAGATCAGGAAAGGAACGAAGAGAATTATGGCTAAAATTCAAATGACGATAGATGGCAATACCGCGGCAGCGTATGCCGCTTATGCCTTTACGGAGGTTGCGGCGATTTATCCCATCACACCCTCCTCCGGTATGGCAGAGGTTACGGATGATTGGGCTGCGAACGGCAGGAAGAATATCTTCGGACAGGAGGTAAATGTGGTAGAAATGCAATCGGAGGCGGGAGCCGCCGGGGCATTTCACGGTTCCTTACAGGCCGGAGCGCTGACGACAACCTTTACCGCATCCCAGGGTTTATTATTGATGATACCGAATATGTATAAAGCAGCAGGAGAGCTGCTGCCCGGAGTCATCCATGTCAGTGCGCGGGCGATTGCAGCGCATGCCCTCAATATATTCGGTGATCATCAGGATGTTATGGCTACCAGACAGACCGGATGTGCAATGCTTGCCTCGGGTTCGGTTCAGGAGGTAATGGATCTGGCACCGGTGGCGCATTTGTCAGCAATCAAAGGAAGACTTCCCTTTGTACATTTCTTTGACGGATTTCGTACTTCCCATGAGGTGCAAAAGATTGAGGCCTTAGAATACAGGGATTATGCCGAACTGGTGGATATGGAAGCAGTACAAAGCTTCCGTGACCGTGCCTTATCACCGAATCATCCTGTGATACGAGGAACAGCACAGAATTCAGACATCTATTTCCAGGGCAGAGAGATGTCCAACCCGTTCTATGAGGATATTATCCCGGTGGTTGAGGATTATTTAAGAAAAACGAGCGAATATACCGGGAGGACCTATGGATTATTCGACTATTACGGTCCGTCCGATGCGGAGTATGTTATCGTTGCAATGGGTTCCGTGACGCAGACCATTGAACAGACGATTGATTACTTCAACCGCTTGGGAGAAAAATATGGATTGGTAAAGGTTCATCTGTACCGGCCCTTCTCCATGGAACATTTTAAAAAGTGTATTCCTTCCTCAGTGAAGAGGATTGCAGTCCTGGACAGAACAAAGGAGCCGGGTTCGATTGGTGAGCCGCTTTATCTGGATGTCTGCTCCTGTTATGCCGGAAGCAGTCAGGCACCTGAAATCTATGGGGGGCGTTACGGGCTGGGTTCCAAGGATACGAATCCGACCCACATCGCTTCGGTTTATCAGAATCTGAAGGAGGCTAAACCGAAGAATTTCTTCACAATCGGTATCAATGACGATGTGACAAAAACCTCGCTTCAGCCAATGAAGGAGCTACAGGTAGAGCCGGAGGATATGATTTCCTGTCAGATCTGGGGACTCGGTTCCGATGGAACGGTAGGAGCCAATAAGCAAGCCATTAAAATCATTGGTGAGCATTCTGATTTGAAGGTACAGGCTTATTTTGATTATGACTCCAAAAAATCGGGAGGATTGACGGTATCCCACTTACGATTTGGCAAAGACCCAATTCGTTCCACCTATCTGGTCTCTCATGCAGATTATGTGGCCTGCCATAATCAATCCTATGTGAATAAGTATGACCTGCTGCAAAGCATCAAGCGCGGAGGAACCTTTGTTCTCAATACGCTGTGGGAAGAGAAGGAACTGGAAGAGAATCTCCCCAGTGTCATGAGAAAACAGCTGGCTGAGAAGGAAGTCAAATTCTATACGATTAATGCCATCGGTATTGCTCAGGAGATTGGTCTCGGCAACCGTATCAATATGATCATGCAGGGAGCCTTCTTCAAGCTGACAGGGGTATTGCCGGACAGCGTCTATGTCCAGGAGCTGAAAGCCGGGATTCATAAGCTTTACGGTAAGAAGGGCGAGAAGATTGTCAAGATGAATGAGGCTGCAGTAGATCAGGGTATTCATTCCATTCATAAAGTCGAACTTCCGAAAGCCTGGAAGAATTTGAATACTGAGGGATCACAGGATACAGAGGAACCGGAATTTATCAAGAAAATCATGCGTCCCATGGCGAGCATGAAGGGCGGAGACCTTCCGGTCAGTGCCTTCAAAGACCGTGAGGACGGAACCTTCCCTTCCGGAACCACAGCCTATGAGAAGCGCGGTATTGCAGTCAATGTTCCGGAATGGATTATGGAACGCTGTATTCAATGTAATCAATGTGCTTATATCTGTCCGCATGCGGTCATTCGACCGTTCCTGCTGAATGAAGAAGAGGTTGCAAAGGCTCCCAAAAGCTTCGTCACAAAGCCTGCCAGCGGTAAGAACCTGGAAGGATATCAATATAAAATTCAGATCAGCCCTATGGATTGTACCGGCTGCGGCAACTGTGCCGATATCTGTCCGGCCAAGGGGAAGGCTTTGATTATGGAGCCGATTGGAACCCAGATACCGAGGGAGCTGGACAACTGGAGCTATGCGGTGGAGAAGGTCAGCTTCAAGGAACAGGTAGCCTATGGTGCTATCTTTAAGGACAGCCAGTTCAAGGCCCCGCTGATTGAATTTTCCGGAGCCTGCGCAGGCTGCGGTGAAACGCCATATATCAAGCTAATTACGCAGCTGTTTGGCGAACGGATGATGATAGCCAATGCGACAGGCTGCTCCTCCATCTGGGCAGCATCGGCTCCGAGTACCGCATATACAGTCAATCGCGAAGGAAAGGGACCCTCCTGGGCAAATTCCCTGTTTGAGGATAACGCTGAGTTCGGCTACGGTATGTATCTGGCCGTAAAACAGCTGCGTAATAAGCTGGAACAGAATATGAGAATCCTGATTGAGAAAAACGTAGAGGAGAAGGTTAAGGAAGCCTGCCATGACTGGCTGCACTATAAGGAGGACGGCAGTGCCTCGGGAGAAGCAGGCAATAAGCTCATCAATGTCCTGGAGAAATTCGGTTCTACAGATGTAGAAACAATGGCGATTGTAGATAATATTAAGCAAAATCGGGATTATCTGACGAAAAGAAGCATTTGGCTGGTCGGCGGTGACGGCTGGGCATATGATATCGGTTACGGTGGACTGGATCATGTGATGGCGTCAGGAGAGGATGTTAATGTACTGGTATTTGATACAGAGGTCTATTCCAATACGGGAGGGCAATCCTCGAAGTCCACACCGATCGCAGCAATAGCCAAATTTGCAGCCTCCGGAAAGAAGCAAGGAAAGAAGGATTTGGGACGAATGATGATGTCCTATGGAAATGTGTATGTTGCCCAGGTCGGAATCAATGCAGATAATGCCCAGCTGATCAAGGCTCTCCGTGAGGCAGAGGAATACCATGGACCGTCCATCGTGATCGCCTATGCACCCTGTATCAACCATGGTATCAAGGAAGGTATGGGAAGAAGTATGGCGACAATCAAGAAAGCGGTCCAGGCTGGATATTGGCATCTCTATCGGTATAATCCTGCCTTGAAGGAAGAAGGTAAGAATCCGTTCCTTCTGGATTCCAAGGAGCCTACCGA
Organism: Bacillota bacterium; assembly: GCA_023437365.1. GTDB lineage: Bacteria > Bacillota > Clostridia > Lachnospirales > Lachnospiraceae > Mobilitalea. Next base: position 373 of record JAEZGK010000035.1, on the reverse strand, counting down.
AAGCTTCCGTGACTTTATTCTGGGACAGGTCAGGTACAGCTCTCTGGCACAGTCCTTCCCGGAGCAAGCCGAAGAGCTATTTAGACGAGCAGAGTTGCATGCAAGAGAACGTTATGAAATCTATAAACAAATGGCGGCTGCCGATCCGATAGGCATCAATATCGAGTGGAAGACTGTTTAATAAGAATATAATAAGCCGCTGCTGGAGAGAAGCTGTCTTAAAATATTAGCAAATAAAGAAGGGTCTGTTGCAAAACACTTTGTTAGCCAGAGTAAGGATACAGGCATCCCGTCATGCACTGTTTGCCGGACAGCTTGTCGATATTGTTTGATCAGAAGCGAACATTTATGTTCGATTATGACAAACAATATC
>JAEZGK010000018.1 GCA_023437365.1 Bacillota bacterium | reverse complement strand
ATAAAGAAAAAAGGATATCCTTCAGGATATCCTTTTTTCTTTATGACAGCGCGAGACGGGATTCGAACCCGCGACCCTCGCCTTGGCAAGGCGATACTCCACCACTGAGCCACTCGCGCATTTATGTGTTACGTTTATCACGTGTGCAAGAGATATGATAACTTATCAGAGGGCAGTTTGTCAAGACTGAGATTTAATTTTTACTAAAGAATCTTCCCATTCCCGACGTAGAAGGGAATATATCATCTGATCATATCTGTGTCCTTCTATCCAGTAGTGCTCTCTGTTCTTTCCATCAAGATGGAAGCCATGCTTCTCGAGAAGTCTCATGGAGAGCTGATTCCCAGCGGAAGTCGTTGCATAGATTTTATTCAAGTTCAATACCGGGTCGAGGAAGACAGTTGAAAGAAACTTCTTGAGCATAATACTGCCTAAACCTTTTCCTCGGTAGCGTTCTGGCATATAATAACCAAATTCGGCGCTTCGATTTCTCGGATTGATATCGAACAGAGTGATTTTTCCTATAGGCATCGTATCATCAGCCCTTTTTACCAAAAGATAATTTCTCTTGATTTCTGCAGTGTTCTTTGGCAGCAAGGTAGCAGCATAGGCTTCATACGATTCATAGCATGGGACAGGGCGGCATGTGATGTATTCCATATGTAGTTCTTCCTGTTCCCATTGAAATAATGCCGGAATATGAATCTCTTCCAGAAGAACTAATACATAGTCATTCATAACAGAGCAGATATTTTTATCCATGATGCCCTCCTAGGATTCTATAGAGTGGGGGCTGCTGCAATACCTTCTTTGGTAAGCCAAGTAAGGATAACATTTTTGCAGCAACCCCTTAATTCTAGGGCCGATTCCGGCCTCATTTATAACGAAAGAATTTATTCGTATTCCACCAGAAAATCATTGTCCTCGGCATAGCCTTCGGCAGTGGAGCCGGGAGGGCAGAAGATGGTCTGTCTGCCGGTCATATTCCAGTTATAGAAAGCACGATTATCAATCTTTTTGATTGAATACGGAATGTGAATTTTAGTTAGGCTCTGGCAGTATCTAAAGGCGCCGGTATCTACCTTGGTCATTCCATTGGATAACCAGATCTCGCTGAGATCAGGGCAGTACTGGAAGGCATAAGCACCTACGGTTGTAACACTGTTCGGCAGCTTCACAGTCTCCAAGCCACAAGAGTTGAAGGCACTTCGACCGATTGTCTTTAGGGTATTCGGCAAACTGATCTCTTTTAAGTTAGAGCAGTATGCAAAAGCATTGTCTTCTATTACTTTCAGCTCTGTCGGAAGAACAACTGATCTCAGATTTGAACAGTTATTAAAGGTACGTTCAGCAATGGTGGTAATATCTTTCGGAAGAACGATCTTAACCAAGGAATCATTGTCACTGAAGGTGCTTGGAGCAATATATACAATTTCTCTTGGCAGAGTCAGCTCCTTATCGTTACCGGTATATTTGATGAGAAAACCGTTATCAGTGATAACCATGTGGTTCTCTTCACGTTCAAGAATCCACTTTGTACCGGTAAATACATATTCGCCGATGGAAGCAAGTGTCTCGGGAAGCTTAACCTTAGTCAGGCTTGCGCAACCATTATAAGCATCATCGCCAATACGGATCACTCCTTCAGGAACAGCTGCTTCTGTTAAGGCTCTGCAATCATTAAAAGCATAATCTTGGATGGTTTTCAAGCCGGAGGGAAGTTGGATCTTCGCTAGTGAGGTACAGCCGGAGAACATAGAGTTCGTAATCTCAGTCAAATTCTCGGGAAGGCTCATCTTTACAAGGTTAACACAGTTTGAAAATGCACCGGAACCGATGGTTGTAACGGATTTAGGAACGGTAAGCTCGCTCAGCTGATGGCACTGTGCGAAAGCATAGTCACCGATTGTAGTCAAGGTGTCAGGCAGCTTAATGCTGATCAGGCTACGACAGCCGTTGAAGGCATTGTTGCCGATTTCTGTGGTGTCTTCAGCAAGAGTAACATATAACAGCTTTCTGCAGTAGCTGAATAGGTTCATACTGAGCTTTGTGATGTTTTTAGGAAGTGTAATCTGTTTTAGGTAGCCACAGTTGCTGAAGGCTGAGGCGCCAAGATATTTAAGCTCTGCCGGAAGTATAACCGAAGTTAAGGCACAGCTGTTGAAGGCATCATTACCGATGTAGCTTACACCCTCCGGGATGATGATATCATTGAGCTTGGAGCAGCCGGAGAAGGTCCCTGCTTCAATGGAAGTAATCTGATCAGGTAAGTTAATATCTATTAATGAAGAACAGCCGGCAAAAGCATTTGCATCGATACGGTTGACATTAAGCGGAATGATGATACTCTTCAGTTTAGAACAGTAAGAAAACATATTCTGAGAGATTACTGTCAGGTTCTTTGGAAGCTTAACGCTGGCCAACTTTGTACAACTCGCAAAAGCGCTCGTTCCGATTTCAGTCACAGAGTCCGGAAGGTCGATAGCTGCCAGGGAATTGCAATATTGGAAGGTCTCCTTCTGTATTGCTGTAACACCGCTTGGGATATTGATTTTCTTCAGTTTATAGCACTCTCTGAAGGCTTGCTTCCCGATATGATTGACAGAAGCCGGGAGCTCCATGGAACTCAGCTTCCCACAACCCTGGAATGCTCTTCTTGCGATAGAAGTCAGTGCACTATCCTTCGGAATACTGAAGGAGGATAACTTGTAGCAGTAACTGAAGGCTTCGATACTGATGGACTTTACTGTTTTGGGAAGCTTTATCTTTGAAAGATTACTGCAGTTACTAAAGGCACTTTCGCCGATATAAGTAAGCTGATCCGGTAATGAGATGCTTTTTAATTTGTAGCACCCTGAAAAAGTATAATACGGAATGCTTTTAATCTTGTCGGGAAGATTAATCTTCTCCAGAGAATAGCAGTTGGAGAAAGCTTCCTCCTCCAGCTTCGTGACACTGTCAGGCAGTACGATGGACTTTACAGAACCGTTTTCATAAAAGGCACGCTTGCCGATGGTGGTGATACCGGCCGGAACATTAACAGTCTTAGCTGAACCGTTATATGCAAGCAAAACCCCATTTTTGATTAGAAAATCGCTTGACTTGGCCTGAACTGTTGCTACAGGAATTAGGGCAATCAGTAAAGCGGAAAGGACGAACAATAATCCGATCGATTTTTTGAACTTGTTACTCATGAAACACCTCCGATGATATGCATTATTGCTTCTTGTCTACAATAGGTGGCAAGAACTATCTGTATTGTATTCCACATTATGGTCATAAATCAAGAGTTTAACAATATTTTTAAGGAAACCGTAAGGAGTAATATCTTACCATTCGTATTAGGCTGCAAGAATAGGACTTTGAAAATAGCCCCCATACGCTCTAATGTATGGGGGAACAGTATAATTTTAGAGATAATAGGAACCCTCGAGGTTGTCAACACCAAGTGATTGGAGCAGATCAGCTAACTCCTTTGTATCGACTCCGTCAGCGATAATCATTAATTTCAGCTGCTTCATCATGGCAATCGTACTCTTTAGCACAGTAAGTCCCTTATCATTATCCAGACATGCCTTCACTATAGATTTGTCAAGCTTTACGAATTCGAAAGAAACGTATTTAAAATATTCAAGCCTATTCAAGCCTGTACCAAACTGATCCAGAATGAAGGTCACACCAAAGCTTTTCAATGAAAGGATATTCTGCAGAATGGTAGGCTGGACATAGGATACGGTTGCTTCGGACATCTCGATTCCAAGCTGGTGATAATCTATCTGGTACTTAGAGATCAGTGCACTGTAAGTATCAATCAAATCCTCCCGCATCAACTGTGCGGCAGTCATTTTAAAATTAACATATTCCTGCCGATCTACCGGTGATGGATGTTCTTTTATATATTTACAGGTTTCCTCGAAGATACTTTCATGAATCTTTCTTAATTGGCGATAATCCTCTGTGATATTTTCCAGTTCACCCTGCGATACATAGGTCGGAGGCTCTGTCGGAAGCTTCAGAAGAGGCTCCCTGGCAATAATTCTTTTCTCGGTTGTAGAATATACGGGCATGAAGAACAGCTCATATTGACCACAGTCGACGATATCCCAAAACTTCTTTTTCAATTCCGTGTGATATTTCTTCAGATTGTCATTCAAGCTATCCACGTTTAGAAGAATACTCCTTGAGGCAATCATATTCTTACTATAATACTCAATGTAATACAGAATATCATTAATTTCATCGATATCCTTCGGATAAGAAAATTCCAGCATCTGCACTGAGAGGGATAGCTCAGTGTTCAGAATATTCCATTTAGTATACTCGAACTTATAGATAATACTTTTCAACAAGCGGTCCTTCTCCTCTGCAGAAAGTCCATTTCGCAGCATGATAGCAAATAGCCCGTCCTGAAGGTTATAAACGGCCTTCGATTTGCATACCAAGCTGAGATAGGATGTAACTTCGGCGAGGATAGCAAACCAGTAATTCAGACCGAAGGTATAATTAATGATTGCTTTGTCCTCAAGCTTTATTAAAATGATAGCGAAAGGTGATTTATTTCTGATATCCAGCTGTGATCTTTTGATTAAAGCAGCATTCGTAAACAATCCCGAGGCATCCAACAAGGCTTCTTCTGAATTCTGAACAGCGATAAAGAGCAGCAGCTGGCAGACAGCAATACCGAAGTTTTGTACCATAAGATCAAGCTTTAATTCAAGTCCAATAAAGAATATGACAGCGAGAGAGAAGGACAGGAGTAAATAACGAATTTTTATTGCTATGTATTGTCTGTAGAAGCTAATATATATTATATTCAGAAGCAGGTAATAAACGGCTTGAACAAATAGCAGGAAAAATCCGATACCGTGACGATAAATCAGGTCGCTATCCACATAGAAGAACATTTTAGTATGGTAGTTAAGTATAAGCGATATAATTGTTAAAAGAATAGGGGTATATAGCAAAAGCTTCTCCAACAGGTTCAGTTGTCTCAGCCTGTCTACCAAGGTTAAAACGTAAATAGAGGAGAGAAAGGGGATACTGCTCTGTAATATATAGAAAATAAATACGGAAAGATATACATACCCTGTAGGCCAGCTCCCGATCTGTTCAATCGCCTCTTCACTGATGATATCAAACAGGCACGAGACAGCACTAATCCAAAGCAAAACCTCAAAGATTCTGCTTTGATAATCCTTGATATGCTTTTTGAAATAGAAAAGGTATATCGTACAGCTATAAATGATCAGAGCACAATTACAATAATAGTAGTTTAGCAAGTACATTCCTCCCGATGAAAAGTCTTATCATATCTTGGATGAATAAGCTTTTCCCATATTCTTTTGAGCAATAAAGGTGGAGAATTCCTCTGAAGGGATTGGCCTGCAGAAGTAATAGCCCTGCAGGTAATTTACTCCCAGACTGGCAAGGGTATCTGCCTGTTCCTGGGTTTCGACCCCTTCGGCAATCAGTTCGATATTTAGGCTCTTCATCATTGCTATGGTACTTTCCAGAGTAATCTTACCGAAGTCGTTCTTAAAATAATCCCAGACAATACTCTTATCTAATTTTACAAAATTGAAAGGAAGCTCGAGAATATAATTCACGTTGGAATAACCGCTTCCGTAATCATCCAGGGCAAAGGACATGCTTTCTTTATCCAGTTCCTGAAAGAGGCTTCGGACCACCTCGGGAGTATTCACAGCTACAGTCTCTGTAATCTCAAGACAGATCTGATTCGGCTGGATCTTGTATTTCTTCATTAATGCCGATAACTGTTCTTTCAAGTTGCTTTGCATACATTGAACTACAGAGAGGTTGACCTCGATGTAACGAATTCCTTGCATGCTCAAATTTGAGTGCTTTAGGAAGGAACAAACCATCTCAAATATCTGAATACCGAGTTTAGTGATAGTACCATCACGCTCGGTTAGGGGGATGAACTCATCCGGAGGGATGAAACCAAGCTGCGGATCTCTCAAACGGATCAGTGCCTCAGCAGAGATATAGCATTGGTCCCTGACAGAATAGATGGGCTGATAATATACCTCAAAGGTATGATTAAGCATGGCCAAAGCTATTGCTTTTCGAACCTGCTGTTCGCGCATATTGGAGCTGACACTGAGTTCGATGATACCGGTCTGTACTGCCTTCCTTCCTGTGGACGGAGCGGTAATCAAAGTGTCGATGTAATCATATATTTCAGAGTAAGAAGCGAGCTGCTCAGGGAACCTTAGCTGACATATTGTAGCAGTAAGATTAATGCTAAGGTCATTGATATACCAATTTTCCTGAAAACGATCGGAAACCTTACTCTTTGTTTCGGAATACAATTTATCCGAATTTCTCGTATTGAGTAATGCAAAGCAACCATTACGGATATAGAACTTATCGTTCCCGGTCAGAGTACTCTTGAGAAAGAGGGATACTTCCTGGAGAATGAGATTCACATAACCGTAGCCCAGAGAATAACTGATGCGTGTCGTATCCTCCAGCATGATCAGGGTTATGGAGAAGGGGGTATTGCTGTTGATCATACCCTGAAGCTTATCATAAAAAGCAGACTGATTATATAACTTAGTTGTGCCGTCCACAACTTCATTCCGATTCTGCAGTATCATGATCATGATCAACTCACAGAGGGAAGTACCAAAGCATTGGAGGAGATATTGAGGATAAAGGGACTGCAGAACTAAGGCCAATATATAGACCATAATAAAAGTAATAAAAGCACGGAAGATTACATGGTCCATAAACCGTTTATATCTGATGGTGCTAATGGACCCATAAAGCAGATAAAGAAACGAAATAATGTATAAAACAGTCAGACCTGTCCCACGATGATAGATCAGGTCAGAATCTATAGAGAAAAGATAATTCGTAAAGGGGTTAGCAAGAATCATTACAGTAGTAATTACAAAGGGAAGAGAGATCAGATGCTTTTGCTTCATGGTAAAATGCCGATCAACACCGGTTAGTACGAGGACATAAAAGACATAAATAAATATCTTATTATTATTGAATATATAATAAAGAAGGTTAACCAGAAAAGTATATTGATAGGAATAAATCTCAGGATGACCGATAGCCATAGAACTGAATATATCAAGGGTTGTTGCCAACAGGCTATTTATAAGCATGGTAAATAAAATCCCGCTTTTAGGATCACGGAGATTCTTCAGATAAATAAATACTGCCAGGTTGATAACATTTAGTAACAAAGCGACGTAATCATAATGCAGTATATACATGGTTCCTCCTGATTGGATTACAGCAGTCCCACTCCCACCTATAATAATCAATATTACACCAAAATTCGGTAAGTTTCAATCTCAAATGAGGAATTATTTGCATAGAACCTATGCCGATTGATCAGGTCAGGTTGGCAAACTCTTCCTCCATATAAGCAAGCAGCTCCTCCCTTGTGGCGGGGACGTCATGTCCGTCAATACTAATTATGAAATCAAGGCCGCGTAGAAATTGAATAAAAGAATTCAATCTAGTCTTATCATATTGTCCCTTCATATGATAATAATCCCCTCCGTCTGCATCACCGAGAAAAAGAGCTTTTTCCTCAGGAATGTAGACTGCAACACAATCCTCGGAGTGAGGTCCACCAATATGTATGAGCTGAGCGGTAATACCGCCAAGATCCAGAGTGAGCCGCTGATCAAATACGATATCAGCCATCTTTACGACAATCTTATCTCGGTCGGGATATTCCTGTCGTATATGAGTATCGCAAAATTCAATCTCCTCTCCGGAGGAAAGTCTGGAACGCATAGCCTCCTCAGACCATTCCCATGACATAACCTTTGACAATTGTTCATTCGTGAGTCTACTGGCGATGGTAATCCCGGGTACGGCGTGCATCGCGAAGGTATGATCCCAATGCCAATGGGTAATAGCTACATATTCAGGAGTCGGCAGACCAAGTTCCTCCAAGCCCTGCTGGAATAGAGCGGCATGGCTTGCTGAATTACCGGCATCCACCATAAGAGAGTAACGTTCTCCTCTGATATAGCCCAGATTCGGGCGGTCTGTAGCTGATGAGCAGGGAAGATAATATATTTTTTCCGATAATTGCTTAAGTATTTGTGACATACGATTTCCTCCATAGTACTATGATAATTAATTCTATCATATGGAACGGTTTTTGGATATTGCTATTTGGTAACAGTTGGATTATGATCAAATGGAAACGATAATAGGGAGGTAAACTATGAAAGACAACGAACAGAGGACAATGGAAGAGGGGCAGAAAATCGAAAAGAAGAGATTTTACGGCAGTACTCTAAAAATAATTGCAATCTTTATTATGCTCATCGACCATACTGCAGCGACAATTCTTGATCGAACGCTAATTTCCAGGAGTATCAATACTTTGGACGGTACCAACTTGACAGCGGTACAGGAATTCCTGAGACAGAACGGAGCAATCTATTATACAGATGTTGCGATGCGTTACATTGGCAGGATTGCATTCCCCATTTTCTGTTTTCTATTGGTGGAAGGCTTTATTAACACCCGGAATAAGTGGAAGTATACCCTTAGACTTGCAATCTTCTCACTAATATCTGAGATACCCTTTGATCTTGCATTTAAAGGGAAGCTATTCGACATGAGCTACCAGAATGTATTCTTCACCTTGACAATCGGCATGCTGGTAATGATAGGCTTCTGGTATATAAAAGAGAAGCTGGAGGAGGAGAAATGGCTGACTTGGCTATCAATCGGAGGAATAATCGCTGTTACCGCAGCAGCGTTTATTGCTATAAAAAGAACGGTCACTAATCTGAATGTAATAGTTGCGGCTAGCGGCACAGGAAACGTAATTAACCTAAATCAAACAGCCTATATCATTATCATAGGTGTTCTGGGTCTGGCTGCAATTCTGATCTACCTGTTAACCAGAAGAAAATCACCAAAGAAAGCGAATGTAAGATTTGCGGACCTGCTTATTCTTGTCGCAGGTATGGCGCTTGCAACACTGTTAAAGACAGATTATTCTGCCTTCGGTATCCTCACAATAGCTGTGGTATACGGCTTGCGAAGGAATCATGTCAAAGCCGTATTGGGTGCATGTATTACGTTGACAATCATGTCTATGAGTGAGATAACCGCATTCTTAGCTTTGATCCCGGCAGCCCTGTATAACGGTCAGCGTGGACTAAAGCTTCGGTATGTGTTCTACATATTCTATCCGGCGCATCTTCTGCTTCTGTATCTGATCTGTTATTTTATGGGAATAGCATAAAGGTCTTTACCAGAATTTATAGGTGTTCCAATATACGATATTAGCGGTCATGATCAGACACATACAGGTGTTCACGATCAAGGCCGCTTTTGTCTTACCGGGACAATCAAGCTTACGAAAGCTGATCGTTAGATAAATTGCATACGCAACCGGTATCAGAGCACAGATTCCATTCAGAATGAGAAGCCATTGGACAGATTGATACAGTGCTCCGGCTGAAAATAATTGCACCGACATGAATCCGGACAAGAGTACGGACAGGAGCACGGAGACATTCAACACAGAAAGTGCGACGGGATGAACCAGCTTCTTTCGATGTCTTGCAATCCTGATCAGACGGAGGAGGAAAGCGACTAGACAGTATAAAAAAGCAACAATATATAGCAGCAGAAGTGCAAGCTCTGCCAGAAGGGTGGTAGGCTTCATTTCCAGTAAGTCTTCAGAGGGGATCTGCAGTATCTTGTTACCGGCAGCATTCACGGTTGCATATAAGGGAAATTGTTTCGCTCCGCCCATATCCATCACAAAGGTATTTTTACCTGTACCGAGATAGGTCCTCCCGGGGGATAAAAAGCCTTGCTCGCCCGGACTGATACTGGTCATGCAGAACAGTCTGAAAAGCTTGCCATATCCGGTAAAGACGGTTCTGGAAGAAACATATAGTCCTGAGATATCCATGGTGTCGTTGGTCGCAGTATATTCAAAAGCACCAAACACCATAGGCAGGATACCACAGGTATAGATATATTCGGCGCTCTGATTGGTGAGGATGACCACACCGATCCCTGATACCGAGTCAAAAGCGAACCAGGAAGTAGATCCGGCTGTCCCTCCATTATGCCACAATACAGGTACGCTGTAGTTGTCGGTCCAGAAACCGTGGCAATTACGGGGAGCGGTTCCGTCCCCATAATATGCAGACGGGGACTGCATCATTTCCAAGGTTTTGGGATTTTGGAATAAAGGTGTGCTTCCACTGTCAGTAAGCTGCAGGCTCTGAGCAAACCTGACAAAATCACCGATGGTTCCGGTAGCCATACCGGCGGGATAAAGGGCGATATAATTCAATGCGGTTCCGAGAGGCTGCATCGTGTTGGAATAGCATTTTTCCCTGCTTCGCTGCGTAGCAACCCAGGGGTTATCGGAAAGATCGGGACTGATTGCAGTATGCTCCATGCCAAGGGGTGTAAAGATGTACTTCTTTACATATGTATCAAAGGACTCACCGCTTGTAAGCTCAACGATATAGCCAGCAAGAGCAGTGCCCCAGTTGGAATAAGCCATGCGTTCACCGGGAGCGGCAACCTGCTCCGGTTCCAGATATTGAAGCTCAGCCCCTAATTCCTTTACATTTTTCATATCTTCAATGAATAGATCCGTGATGGTTTCCTGCCAGCCGGCGTTATGATTCATCAAATTCAGAAGGGTAATCGGTTCCTCATACTTCAGCTTTCGGAAAAAGCCCTCCGGCAGATAAGTTCTAATATCAACATCTAAATCCAGCTTTCCCTGTTCTACCAACTGCATGACGCTGACCCAGGTAAGCAGCTTCGTACAGGAACCCCATTCAAAAACCGATTCATTGGTATTGGGGAGCTTATTCTCAAGATCCATGTACCCATAAGCCTTTTCCAGAAGAATGTCCTTGCCGGAGTATACTGTTAGCGACATGGCAGCAGTGGTTGCTTCATGTTCTTTTACATAGGCATCAATTTTGGCTTCAAGCTCGCTGACGGAAAGTCCGGACGGAAGGTTTGGCGTACTCTCTGCAGCACCAACCGTGTTCGATGGAATTAGTAAGCCGATTATCATAAACATTAGTACAAATATTGTTTTTTTCATATTCTCCCCCATTACTGTATGTATTGTACCTATTCAAACAGGTCTCTATTTCGAACGCTTATCAGAGCACAAATTTTATACCCATGCCTGAGTGTAACATATATGCTGCTGAACATATATGCTGAGTGTAACATATATGCTGTTGAAACATATATATTGATGAAACATAACTGATGAAACATATATGCTGCTGATTTTTTTATCTTAACATAACATATCTGGAAATTCTACCATAAAAGCCCATCGATAAATATTATTATATAATACTCTTGCAGACCATTTAGATTTAACCTTGTGTGCTTTCTGAAATGAAAAAGGAACCGACAGGCGGTTCCTTTGGTAAATCATATAATTTATCGGACATGGTTCATTTCATATGGAAACCGGATACTCAGGGGCGGTTTTGCAGAATTCCGTCAATAATGCCATAGGCCTTAGCTTCCGCTGCGGTCATATGATAATCCCGCTCCATATCCCTTGCAATGATATCAACCGGCTGACCGGTTCTGTTGCTGTAGATTTCATTCAACCGTGTCTTAGAACGCTGCATCCAATCGCTGTAGATCTTGATATCCGTAGCCTGACCCTGCAATCCACCGGAGATAGAGGGTTGATGGATCAGAATCTCACTGTTCTGTAAGGCAAAGCGCTTTCCTATAGTTCCCGAGACCAACAGAAGAGAAGCAGCACTGGCTGCCATTCCGAGACAGATCGTAGACACATCGCACTTAATAAAGTTCATTGTATCAAGAATTGCAAAGGCATCAGTAACGGACCCGCCGGGGCTGTTGATGTAGAAATTGATATCCTTACCGGGGTCCTCTGCCTCCAGAAAGAGCAGCTGAGCAACAATCAGACTTGCGGATTCATTGGTTACTGCATCATTCAACATTATAATTCTTTCATTTAAAAGTCTTGAAAATATATCATAAGAGCGCTCGCCGCGGCTGGTCTGCTCTATGACGTAAGGTACTAGAGAGCTCATAATTTTCTCCATTCTGCCGCCAAGTGACGGCACAAATAACACTTAAAGGTGATTTTCTTTCACTCCTCAGGACAGGATGCCGCAAAGCGACATCTCAAATCATCTTCCATAGTGTGAAGATGCTTTATCTTCACACTTCAAGACATGATGCCGTAAAGCGGCATCTCAAATCATCTTCCATAGTGTGAAGATGCTTTATCTTCACACTTCAAGACAGGATGCCGCAATACGGCATCTCAATATTATGCTGCCATTGTCTTTGTACTACTAAGATCTGTACGAAGGCAGAGGATATTGTTCTGCTGCTGATAACGATATGTTCTTCGATAGTTTCCCGGTGTGATTTGATAGATACGCTTGAAAGCCCTGGAAAATGCCTCCTGTGAGCTGTATTGGTATTTAAGTGCGATATCAATAATTGATAGTTCGGTTTCTGTCAGTTCCTTGGCAGCGCTTTCCATCCTCTTCTTATTGACATACTTACTCACACCTTCTCCGAAGGACTGGTGGAACAGTCTGTGATAATGATACTTTGATAGATAAGCTTTCTTGGCAAGGGTTTCGAGGGAGACATCCCCGGTCAAATTCTGATTGATATATTCCAATGAAGCCTTCATTTTAATCCTGTGATCCAAGCGCACACCTCATTTTATGTTGATGCAATCCATTATAATCCATAATTCTCAAGATGTCTTGATAATTTTTGCTCATTTCAGGTTTCATATTTTAAGAAACGAAATTATTATAATAAAGTCTTGATTTTTATATCAAATCCCCTAGGAGTTCTATAAAAACTATAGATGGAATTTAACCATAATTACATAAAGTTGTGAAAACCATAATTACATAAAACTGTGAAAATTAATTGTGTTATCGATGCTCTTTGGATATAATTGGAGTTGTCTATAGAATAATAACAGGAGACCGCAGATGGAAGTGTATTTTGGAAATAATTTTTGGAATCACCGGCATAAGGGGAGAGCCGGAAGGAAGGTCGAGCTTCATCAAAGCTTTGAGTGGGATGGGTATCCCTGGTTGATTCCTGCTGCCTATCTATGCAGCAAAGGATTGGTACTGGATTTCTGTAAGCAGATACCGAAACAAAGAATTCAATCCTTAATGGACCGATGGGAGGAGAAAGCAAAGCAAAAGCAAATATCCCAGGAAGAACACGAGCTACTGGAATTTGAGAATCCGATGGGAGATTTGATTCACTTCAAAGCATCGATGAATGGGCGGATAGCAGAAGGCATCAGTATGTGTTCTGTATGCTGGAATCCTTTGCTCCAGAAAGAGGCGCAGGAAGCGAAAGAGGTCAATGAATTAGTGGAGGAATATCAATGTGATCAAGAGCAGGGGTGGCAATTTACCCGTGCTGCTATTCCGTGGCCCTATAAGAGAAGACCGGAAAAGGTAAGCTTAACATTAAATATTAAACCATATACATTGCCCTATCCCTGTGGACAGCATTTCACAGTCAGTATGGAGGATAGCAGCAGGCAGATACTGGTAACCCATCCGGTCAGTAATAATCAATACACATTATATATAAGCGGGATGCAATCCGAGGAGCTTCCTGAGAAGACTTTTCAGAGGCTGGGTTCGTATGAATTTCCAAAACATTTCGTGAGGCTAGGCTATCACTTCGATCAAGAATCAGCATATTCAGAGTTTACCATAAATGATTGTGTACAGAGTGATCGACCGCGACCTATACCGGTGCAAGAAGGCGAAGCGGTTAGCTATGATTGCGCTGCTTCTGTTGGCATCATCGGAGGAGTATCGGCAGCATTTACACTTGAACAAGAGCAGGAGAGTCAGCTCAGAGAGCAATATGCGATCTCATCCTTACATTTTGAACCGGTGCAACAGGTGGAATGGAGAATTAGTGCCCTAATCAAGCGGGGAGAGGAAATTGCGCTGGAATTACCAATGATAATTAGGGAGGAAAGTTAAATGGGAGCAGAAAGCAAGAAGTCCAGGTATCACTATATCGATAATCTGAGGCTTGTGATGATTATTTTGGTGGTGATGATACATTTAAGTGTGACCTACAGTGGGATAGGAAGCTGGTACATCAACGATGTGAAGGAGCTCGATACGGTGAGCTATATAGTTTTTGGGTTGTTCCAATCCTTTACTCAGGCCTATTTTATGGGCTTTTTATTCCTGATTTCAGGGTACTTTGTTGTCAAGTCCTATGAGAAAAAAGGTGCAGGTAAATTTATATCCGATCGTTTTGTACGGCTTGGAATTCCGACCCTGATCTATATGCTGGTCATCCATCCGTTTAATAGTTATGTGTTACTGGGATTTACCTGGGACAGACCGAATTTTCTACAGTATTACTCGGATTATGTAATGAGTTTTGATTTTCTGAGTGAAAGCGGACCGTTATGGTTTGCATTTGTATTACTTATATTCAATGTCATCTATGCACTGATCAGACTTCTGATGAAGGATAGAAAACCGAAGGCTGTACAAGAGCTACCCGGCATTGGTAAGATGATTTTATTGGGATTCATTATCGCAGTAGTGGCATATCTGATACGACTGGTCCAGCCGATTGATACAAGTATTTTGAATATACAGATAAGCTTCTGTTCGCAATATGTCATTCTTTTTATTGTCGGCATCAGGGCAGGAAGATATGACTGGTTCTCTAAGATATCGTATCAAGCAGGACGCCGCTGGTTACTTACAGCATCGCTTCCGGGAATTCTCCTCTGGGTTATTCTGATGCTGTCCGGAGGTGCACTGAATGGAGGGTTTGATCTTTACAAGGGTGGATTGCATTGGCAAAGTGCAGGATATGCTCTTTGGGAATCCTTTACCGCGGTTGCGATGTCAATCGGTCTGATTGGAGTATTTCGTGAGAAGTACAATCATCAGACGAAGCTGTTGAAAGCGTTATCCGATAATTCCTTTGGAGTATATATGTTCCATGCTCCGGTAATTATCCTGGTTTCAGTTATTCTACTTCCAATTGAGATGTATCCGCTGGTTAAATTCCTGGTGGCTGCAATCCTTGGAATACCGCTTAGTTTTCTGCTGTCCAATTATATCTTCAGGAAAACTCCATATCTGAAGAAAGTACTCTAGATATAAGTCAATAGAATAGGAGAGTTCACATGATTATTCATAGCTTAAGAGAGAAGTTGAAGAATTACAAAATCATTCCAATCACGGAAGAAAATATCGAAGAAGCCTTTCAACTCATGCGTAGTAATACATATTTTTATTCGAAAACTCAATTTCATGAGCTTACTTTGGAGGAGTGTAGAGAAGATATTACAGCTCTGCCGCCGGATACTACAATAGACCAGAAATTTTTCCTGGGTATCTATGAAGAAGACAGGATGATTGCCGTCCTGGATTATTTGGAAGGTTATCCTACGAAAGATACCGCATTTATCGGATTATTTATGCTGGATAATGAAATTCATGGTATGGGTATCGGCAAAAATATCATTGATGCTTTTATCCGGTCGGCAAAGGAGAATCAGTATATTAAAGTAAAGCTGGGATGCTTTGAGACAAATGAAATCGGGCATCGGGTTTGGAGTAAGCTGGGATTTGAGAAAGAGAGGGAGACCAAGCGTGAGGTTGACGGAAGAGAGCTGAATCTAATCGTCATGCAAAGGCCTCTGTAATAAATAAGCTTACATATTACGAAGGATTCGGCTGCCTGAAACCGTTAAACCATGCACGTTGATCAAAAGCTTTTTTATTGGCACGCCTTATGGGTTCGTCTGCATAACCAATAGGTAGAAAACATACCAGCTCGTACTCTTCCGGAACCCCTAATACCATAGCCATCTGGCGGCCAATCTTATCTTCATCGGTGATATGGCCTTCAATCCAACAACTTTGATACCCCAGAGCTACAGCCGCCAGCAGCATATTCTCTATGGCTGCGGAATAATCCTGTACTTGATAGCACTTATCCCTGTAAGCATAGATCCGCTGTGTCAGTACGCAGATCATGGACGGAGCCGTCTCGCATATCGGAGGTTGAATCAGCTGATGTAAACGAGCCAGAAGCTCAGGGTCATTCACTGCAATCAGGCTGGTCGTCTGCTTGTTGCATCCTGAGGGTGCGGCAAGACCAGCCTCCATAATGGTATGTAAATCCTCTCTCGAAACAGGGGTACTTTTGTACCGACCTCGGTAACTCGCTCTTGCGTTGATTGCATCAATTGTATTCATAAAGTCACTCCTTCTACAGACATTTTTTCACCCATAAACCGTGTTGGTTGCAGCTAAAGTAGAACTTCCCTCCATACATCTTAGGGAAACGTACTTCGCCGCTTTGTTCGGGATAAAGCTTTACAAAAAGAACCCTGTCACTGGTAACATAGGCAAGAAAGTTGATATAATGTGTCTTCGTCATTTCATGGGTGAAGGTGATGTAATAATCATCTTCAATTGTTTCGACGTTGATTTGGTGAATGTCATCACTCGGTTGCACAACCATAGCGGTTAATTTGCGTCCGCAACAGGATAAATCCGCTTCACCGGTGGAGGTAATAACATTTCCACAGGTGGGGCAGGTATAAAATTGTATTTTCTTCATGTTTCCTCCGTCTGTTATGTTAGGGTTTAAGTCTCCCAACAGTAATTGCTCAATGTTTATTTTTAAGAACTCTGATAATTCATGTAACAGGGATACATCAGGGCAACCTAAGCCCCGTTCCCATTTAGAGATGGTCTTATCACTGATGTTCATAGCATCAGCAAGCTGCTTTTGCGTCAGTCCCTTTTCCTTGCGTATGCTAAGAATTAGATTTCCTACTTTATTACAATCCATAATTCCTCCATTCCTTTACGGCATCTCAAAAAATCTGAGTAGAACAAGAAACGAGCACCACTGTGCGAGCTTCTCAGTTCTTCCATAGTGTGAAGATGCTTTATCTTCACACTCTCAGACATGATGCCGCAAAGCGGCACCTCAATTAATCAGAGAAGAACGAGGAGTGAGCACCCTTGTGCGAACTTCGCTGTTCTTCCATAGTGTGAAGATGCTTTTCCTTCACACTCTCCTCATATATATAAAATAATCACTGATGTACATTTTTTCAATCAACGCTCCGTAGAGTTGCAGCACATTAATTATCAGATTCCCCGTCGTCCGGAGTGTATACACCGGCTACCTCGATTGATCCCAAATGCATTTTATTTCTCCCCATTCCATTCACCTAGAAATTCATCCAGGTAAAGTTCCATAAAAGTATGGCGATTTATGGCCAGAGCTCTGGCGGTTTCTGTATTCATTAAATCCTTGAGTTTGAGTAGCTTCTCATAAAAATGATTAATGCTGTTGCTTTCGTGATTTTGATATTCTTGGGCAGTCATTTGCTCAACTGGCTTTTCACATGGGTCATAGATGGGTCTGCCCTTATGCCCTCCGTAAGCGAAGGTTCTGGCAATTCCGATTGCACCTATGGCGTCTAGTCTGTCGGCATCCTGGACGATCTTCCCCTCGATACTTGCAGGAACGACGGATTCCTTTCCTTTGAAGGAGACCGATTTGATAATCTCACAGATCATGCTTATCATAGTCTCGTCCACATCATTGTCCTGCAGAAATTTACGTGCGTTATCCAACCGATCACTGGTGTCGAACAGCTTTCTGTCATCCACATCGTGTAATAATGCAGCAAGCTTTATCAGTAAAAGATTACCGCCTTCTTTGTGAGCAATGTTAACGGCATTGTTATAAACGCGGATGCTATGGTAATAGTCATGTCCGCTGTAATCTTCACGAAAAACCTCTTTTATATATTCCAATGCATTCTCGATTATTTGATTCTCATTTAACATGGTTTATACTCCGTTCTGAGAAGTAATGTTCCCTCACCCTCGGTATAGACACTCATTTGATGTCCGTTTTACAGTTACCATCTGTCCGAGCGGTTTAAATAACTTAGCTTCCTTTGATAGATTTACTCTATGATTGATAAAGCAGACAATCAACAAAACGATAAGGAATGAGAGTATAATTAATACTACTTTCACAATTTTACTACCAACCTTCATACGCTCTCCGTTATTATCTTTAAGCTCAAATATTAAATGTTCGTTCCGCGATCAGGCTAACTCTATGGAATAAACATTTTCACTGGCATTCTTATAATGATATTCATTTATCTTTTTCAGAGTACTGTTGTTTTCCTGGGCGATGCGTTTGAACAAGTTCTGACTTGCCTCATTCTCACTGTTGATGGACAATTCTAATTTATACAATTCCTTCAGCTTAGCCTCTTCAATGATTCGGTTCACTAATAAGGACGCAATTTTTTTACCACGATAATCGGAAGCTACTACGATTTGCCAAATAAATAAGCATTGCTTATCAATGGATGGAAGAGCACATATAAACCCAATGATCTTGTTGTCGTCCGATACCACATAATTACTCGAAGGAAAATACTCCTCCATGATCCAATAAACGTAGTCATGATGGGGTAGAACATAAGGCTTTCCACTCGATAGTAATTCTATTACCTCGGGAATATCTTCTTTCTTCAGGCTCATGATTTCCATATGTGTTTCTCCTTCCTATGTAAGCACTTATTTAGTTCAAGTCAAACCAATAAATTGTGTTTTCACATATTTTCTCAAAACCTAATATACAAGCCATTTGATAAGAATAGCTTCAACGTAATCCCTCGAATCATAATTTCTTCATATGTAATTATTCCGGCCTAACTCCTGAAATGGCGATAATAAGCCCAATTAGACCTAAGAGAAGGGCAAAGGCATCCAGTCCTGAGGAACACAATTTTAATAGTATTGCAAAAAGTATGATTGCAATCCCTAGACCAATCTTTCTCATTCCATTGTCTCCTTTCGCATTGGATGAATAACATCTATTCAGGTATGATTTTGATACTTAGAATAGCAGCCATAGCTATACTGATCAATAATATGGCTTTGTAACCTGAAATATCAGGAGCGATTTTCTTCAAGGCAATATAGAAGATGACTTCTCAGAGGATTGCCCTCCTGAATATTCGGATGTTCAAATTCTGAAACTTTTTCCAAACCGATTTTCTTCATGACGTTTTCAGATGGGAGATTAATTTTGGAGGTAAAGCTGTATACTTTCTTAATACCTAAGGTTTCGAATCCATAGTTCAGACATGCCTTAGCGCCTTCGGTTGCATAACCGTTACCCCAGGCCTCATATTTTAATCTCCAACCTATTTCAATACAAGGAGTAAAAGCTGAAGGAAAGCTAGCCCAGTGAAAGCCGATAAAGCCTATAAAGTCATGATTATGCTTTGTTTCCACAGCATAAAGACCGTACCCGTAATTTCTGAATTCTTCTTGGATGACTTGATAAAATCGATCCGTTTCCTCATCGGTCAATGTTTTTGTGAAATACTCCATAACTCTGTGATCTTTATTCATGATCCGAAACTCATCAAGGTCTCGTTCCGTCCAATCGCGAAAGATCAGTCGCTCTGTCTCAAAATATATCATATGATCCCCCTGTTAAAGCTTTTACTGTAGAGAATTCGATGTTGTTATAGATTTCTTTGATTATACTTTTCAGAATAGGATAAGTCAAACATATTTGGAAAAGCACAGCAGCGATTGAATTCATTAGTGGTTAGCAGACACCACCGGGACCCATAATTCAAACTCCTCTTTAATACCGGAGGGATAGTATTCAAAATAAAGATTATATATTGCATTCACATTATAACCGGCATCTGGAATTGTATGATAAAAGAATTCAGTCCATGCCTTTATGATATCCTCGCCTTTTGGAAAACGAGCCACTGCATATGTGGTTTTCGGTATTTCCTTTAGGATAGAGTTGTCAGGAGCATTATTTCTTTGGGCAACCTCTATGCCCAGTAAATAGCAGTATCTTTCATGACCATCAGTGTACCAGCTTAATCCATAATATCCTTTCCTACTGCCTTGAAGTCTCATAAGGATTTCTTCCTTACCATTACAGAAAAAATCATCGTATAAAGCAGCTACATCTTTATCATTTTGCTCCAATGTAGTTTCTACCCAATACCCGCATATCCAAAAAGTATCTCTTTCCACGATTTCCATATTCATAGCTTCACCTCGTTTATGCAATTTCTTACATAATAGCATAATAATATGACATCAGTATGACATATTACTATTGAAATGAATGAAGAAAGTGTCATGAGCACCTTAAACATGTTACACGATCCTCACTTGCTGGAATCGACCGTATATATGAACTGACATACCGCGGCAGATTCCGCACCACCTATTCCTTGGAAGGTAAAGGTAAGGACTCGTCGTTCTCTGAAATCAGAAAATCTCTTTTCTGCAAGCTTCAGAATTTCTTTTGGAATAGTCACAATTACATCAAAATACTCTGTCTCCCCTTGTGCCCCCAATATAGCTTCATATAAGATTTTTCCGTTAATCGTAACTAGAATTCCTTTACCGGCGTCAGCATTTTTAAAGGTAAGATATAAATCAGTTGACTCTGGATTTACCTCCATAGTATAGGAGAAGCTGCCACCCTGCTTGGCATATCGGGAGGTTCCACTTGCTGTAGAGCCTACGGAGCCTGTTCCATACTCCGACATGCTATGAAGTTCATCATTTTCATATTGACCATAGCCGGGTTGAACGGTATCAATACGCTTTAGCTCTGTATCCTTTTCCGCCATGGATAAAGTTTGCTGATCCACCAATGTAAAATAGATGCCGTAGCGTTCTTTATACTGAGAATAATGAGGAACATAGGTGAGATTGGCAATGGTTCCGGTTAATATCCATTCCAAGGCTCCGGTCTCCTTGCGTATGAAATACTTATCAATGTTGTGTATAAATTCCTCAACATTGCCTTCTGAGACGATAATCTGCTCGCTTTGCTCCGGCAGATAGTGACTTTCGAATATTCTGTTGCTCGGTATCGTTACATTTACTCCGGTCGTAGTATCCAGCATGTCCTTCGTTCCCAGGAGAGCACTTAATACCACCGGACCGTATTTGAAACCATAGGTATTCACAGCATCCGGAAGATTGTATGCCGCTACCTTCATGGGCAGCACTAACGTAATCCTGGTATCTGCTTCAAAAGGGCCTTCCACCAGTGCATATCCCTTATTCTCATCGCCACCTAAAATACTATAGTAATAGACTTTGCCATTGACAGTGATTTTCGCGGTATCCGCCAGCCAATCGGGTAATCGGAATACTATATTACCTGCCAAGGGCTGCCTGATACTGAAGGACACCTGTTCTGATCGCGGAATATCGGCACACTGAAGGAGCTCTGCATTCTTCCATAAGACAGAAGAGGAGAAGTACTGATTCACGATCAAGGTATCTTCCTTTTCAAAATAGAAGCTTTCCTGCAGCTTGGTGAAATTCTCCATACCCGTACCGGTACAGCACCAGAATTTATGAAATCTCTCACCATATACCTTATAATAGCCGCTTGCCATAGGCTGGAAATAGGTGGTCATGCCTGTTTCGGGATTCTGTGAGGAGAGGATAGAATTAATAAAGGTATTCTCATACCAATCAGCATACTTTACATCCCCGGTTATCATGAATAATTGCTTCGTCAGCTTTAGCATATTGTAGACGTTGCAGGTCTCGCAATTACAGCTGGTACGCTCTTTGTCTAAGATCAGGTCCTCTCCGAAGTGTTCCCATTCACTATTACCGCCGGTGATATAAGTATGATTCTCTACCACTAAGCTCCAGAAATGCGAAGCATATTCCAGATAAACCTCTTCACCTGTTACTAAATAGCGTTTCAAGGCACCTATAAACTTAGGTATCGTTGTATTTGCGTGATAGTTGTTGAGAATATTATCTCCCGGATGTGCATGAAGAAGCTTTTCGAACAATGCTACCTGATCAAAGGCTTGCGCAGCCTCCAGATGCTCCTGCTTGCCGGTAATCAGATAAACGTCATACAGACAATCATTCATACCGCCATACTCTATTCCCAGTACTGTTTTATGTAGCTCCTCACTCCAACTGCTGGTTCTGACATACACCCAATCTGCAAGCTTTGTAATAATCTCCCGGATGGTAGCTTTCACATCAGTTGCTAATTGTCCATTCACATCCATGTTTGCTACTGACACAAGACCCTCAAAAAGCTTGTGCATCGTATACCAGGGTACCCAAGCCTGTGTTATAATGTTTGTTTTATTTGCTTCCACGTTATCAAATTGTAGCTCCACATTCTCTTTATCCAGAATAATTGCTCCAAACAAGAAACCTGTTTTGCCAGCCTCCTGACATTCCTTTAACCCATCCACAAGACGTTCTAAAATCATCAGAAGCTCTTGCCGGTCCGTTGCATTGCAGTTTGCAGATTCACAGCTTTTCACGCAGGCAGTCATGTAATGTCCCAGGGTATGCCCGCCGATCAACATGCTTTCCCAGCCCGGATATCTCTGTGCACCACGCATGTCAAGTCCGGCCGTCTCACGAAATCCGGCCAATAATTTATCCGTATCAAAGGCTTTCAGATACGAAACCTCTTTCTCAAAGGCATTCACTAAATAGGGATCCAGGAGTGCCACCTGATTAAGTGAAAATGCCTGGTTGCCGCTTATGCTGATGTCCATGCTCTTAACTCCCTTTGGTTTATTCTATCCATCTTGTATCTATTATGACATTTTCTTACTGAGAATTAAATGACTTAGTCGAAAAACTCTAAAAAGTCTTAAGACTTTCTATAAGTATTATACCATTAAGGAATTCAAACTTTTAGTCAAAAAAAACGAGTATATCCATTCGAATATACTCGTTTTCATTATTCTTTAAAATAATCAGATGCAAGGATACTATACATACACGTATCTACAATGCCTTTGTTGCACCAATCTGCTTTTCTCAATGTACCCTCATATAACAAACCGCATTTTTCCATCACTCTACCAGAATTAGGATTTTCAGGGGCATGCTGCGACTCAATTCTCTTAACTTCTACTTGCTCAAAGAAAAAAGGAATGATTGCCGAAAATGCTTCACTTGTAAAACCAGAACGCCACCATTTACTTCCAATGCAATATCCGATTTGAACCTTTCCTGTTCTTTCGTCCATATCAACGACTGAAATTGTACCAATTGGCTCATTGATATCCTTTGGCATAATAGCCCACTGATAAAAATTTGCTCGTTCATATCCAGCAATCCAGTCTTTTAAAACTCGCTCTGTTATATCAATTCTCGTATGCGTAGGCCAGCGTAAAAACGCTGTTACTTTTTCATCACTTGTCCAATTTGCAAAAGCAGCATTAACATCTTCTATGGTAAATTTTCTTAATATAATCCTATCTGTTTCAATTGTAACTGTACCCTTATGTATCATTCTCAATTAGTCTCCTTATGTTAATGTTGTAAAAATATTTCTCTTTTTGACAATGCCACTCTTTTCAAATTTTTATATATCACAATTCACAGCGAAAGTTAAAATCAGCGATGTTCATCATCAACGCTCTATTTGCTTAGTCATTCATCCCCAACGGAGCATCCTATGGTGTATTCAGCACTCATAATTAAGAAATTTATGGATTTCCACCATGTTAAATTATACCTATAGCGGTATAGAAAGTCAATGTATGCGCATGGTATCTTATTAGCATTAATTGGTTTACCTTCATAACACATTGTTATTAAATATAAAATACTAGAAAGCTTAATTTTATCCATAGATCAATATCTAATCTTATCTGTTTTAAAGAAATCTTCTTTTAGCCATAGGATAGCTTCCAAGGATATTCCCGGTATTATTGTCCAAGAAAAAAACTTAGCTTAGGGAATTAGTTTT
Source organism: Bacillota bacterium (assembly GCA_023437365.1). Lineage (GTDB taxonomy): Bacteria > Bacillota > Clostridia > Lachnospirales > Lachnospiraceae > Mobilitalea. The sequence continues at coordinate 15,461 of JAEZGK010000018.1, read as the reverse complement.
AAATATACAGCGAAAAAAAGTAAAAAAATTCTATATTTAACAGTTGACAAACAAATTAGAATGATATATACTCTGTAAAACATACTAATCATATTTGAATAATATGAATTAAGAAAGAGGGGGGAGAAAATGAATTTGATTGAAGAAAGAATCGTCAGTTTGATTGATGATAATCGGGATACGATAATACAATTCGCCAGAGATGTTTATGATCATGCCGAATTGGGATACAAGGAGTTTCGTACATCCGAAAAATTTATTAAGTTCATGGAAGATTTGAAGCTGCCTGTTGAAAGAAATCTTGCTGTGACAGGTGCAAAGGCATACTTAAACAAGGAAAAGGCAGACAATGTATCCTTGGCGCTGATTGGAGAACTGGATGCTCTTCGAATTCCACAGCACTCTCATGTGAACAAGGAGACTCAGGCAGCTCATTGCTGCGGTCATCATGCGCAATTGGCAGGAGTAATAGGTGCTGCGATTGCGCTCACGGATGTCGAGGTGGCCGGTACACTTGACGGGCAGTTGGTATTCTTTGCTGTTCCTGCTGAAGAATACGGGGAGGTGGAATTTAAGAACAAATTGATTGAGGATCATATCATTCAATATGGCGGCGGCAAATGTGAGTTAATCCGTATCGGTGCATTTGAGGATATTGACTTAAGCCTTGCCCATCATTCATCTATAGAGGGTATTACCTTCGGCAGCGGAAGCAGCAATGGATTTGTATCCAAGGTAATCAAAATCAAAGGCAAAGCAGCACATGCAGCGGCTTGCCCTGATCATGGAATCAATGCTTTGTCGGCAGCCTCCCTCGGATTGCAGGCACTGGGCTTAAATAGGGAGACCTTTCGTGATGAGGATCATGTCAGGGTTCATCCGATTATGACCAAAGGAGGAGATTTGGTCAACGTGGTTCCGAATGATGTTGTCTTGGAGACATTGGTAAGGGGTAAAACCTTAGAAGCGTTCGCCGATGCCTCAGTGAAAACGGACCGTTCGTTCAAAGCAGGGGCATATGCCCTCGGTGCAGGATACCGCATTGAGACAATGCCCGGATATTTACCGGGATTATATCAAAAATTCCCTGAAGAAATTGTAGAACTGGCAAAAAAGCTTTTTGGTGAGGATCATGTGAGGGTAACTGATCCGGATTATCATGGCAGCGGTTCAACCGATGTCGGTGATGTCCAGCATATGATGCCTGTGCTAACCTTTCATACAGGCGGAACAATCGGTGGATTTCATCAAGTGGACTTTGATATTGTGGATGAAGAAGAAGCATACATAGTCACAGCAAAGCTTTTTGCATTAAGTGCATACCATCTGTTAAGAGAAGGGGCAAAGCTCGCTAAGCAGGAGGTGGCTTCCTACCAGCCCATATTTAAAACGAAGGAAGAATATATTGCTTTCATGAACCAGTTTAATCATATTGAAGAATGCGAGTAAACTGATTTTTATTATCCTAAAACATACTTAACATATATTAATAGAAGGAGAATATGGAATGGGAAAAGACAATTTCAAAGTGGAAGGTTATGTGCCAAAGGAAGTTGCGGTAAATGAGGTACGAAAGGCGGCAAGACAGTTCGCATTACTTTATTTTCACTTTAGCAAGGTATTATATGAGCGATTTGGCCTTGAAAAAGCAAAGGAGATTATCCAGCAGGCGGTCTTTGAGCAAGCAATTGACCGGTCTGATCAGCTGAAGGCGAAGGCAGCCGAACAGGGCCTTGGTACAGATACGGTAGAAAGCTTTATCAAGGTAATTGATTTACCCTTTATGGGATGGATACCGGAATGGGGGGAGGACCATTGCCCATACGGTGAGATCTGGAGAGAGTATATTAAAAAATATGGATGGTTTAAAGAAATCGCTCCCTTTTATTGCGATGTGATTGATACAACAACGATTGAGAATTTTACGGGACATCTGTCTCATAGAATTCTGCAGAATGTAATACTCTCCGGAGATAGCTGCAAAAGAGAATACTTTGAAAGCGATAAGGTAAAGGAGGGAGAGTTTACTTATGGCAAAAAAGAGTAGCCGTATACCCAAGAAAAAATCCTTTACAGTCATTCAAGCCTTACAACTGTTGACGATTGTCGCAATTATAATCTATATGCAATTCGCAGTAGATTCCGGCAGGGTTCAGAAGGTATTCCTTGCTTCACCGACCTCGATTGTGAAGAAAGGTATCGATATCATACTGGACGGTACACTGATACCTCATCTAATCATTACAATGGAGGAAGTACTGGTCGGTTTTGGGCTTTCCATGATCGTCGGAATATTCTTTGGATTGATATGGGTTCTATTCCCTGCTATTGAAGAATATATGAATGTCTTCTGTGCGGCAATTATGGCTGTCCCTAAGACGGCTATTCTTCCATTGCTTATCCTTTGGTTTGGCATTGGCTTTCAATCCAAGGTCATTTTAATCTTTCTATTTGGCGTATTTACAATTCTATATAATACAGTAACCGGAGCGAAGCAATGTAAAACAGAATACCTAAAGGTTGCTAGTGTATTTCAGGCAACCCGCTTTCAAAAGGTATTCAAGGTAATCATACCGGCAGCACTTCCATCGATTTTTAACGGTCTGCGGCTTGCAGCGGCTACAGCTTTGACCGGAGTGGTGTTTTCAGAAATGCAGGCTGCAAAAGCGGGACTTGGCTACTTGCTGTCTCAGGCACAGTCACTGCTCAATACGCCACTTATGTTTTTTGTAATCATTTTGGTGACGATTATTTCTGTCCTCCTTGTAAAGCTGATATCGGTGATTGAATATCTGCTGTGTCATAAATTTCGGCGGGTATAAAAAGCTTTACCAGTGTATCGTCCGACAAATCGCTGGACAAAGACGATATCTCAGGTGGATTGGAAGATTAGGCATCTTGAAATGTTTAAAGGTAACTGGAATGAACAATGAAAAAGGAGAATGAATATGAAAGGGAGAATGAGAATGAAAAGAAAACTTGTAAGTATGGCTTTAATATTAGGATTATTGACGGGAGTGTTAGCAGGATGCAAAAATACTGCTGATACGAATAATGATGACAAAGAGGTGTCTTCTGAGCAACAGGCTGTTGTTACACAGGCTATCGATGAGACGTCACCTACGGCAGCTGCGGAAGGCACAGATGATCTTGAACCAATCGTACTTCGAGCTTGCTTTGCTCAGGGTATGACCGGTGCGGTGAATAATTTTGCTATTGAAAAGGGTCTATATAAAGCACTAGGTATTGAATTCGATAATATTCAGAATAAGGATGGAAACGCAGGGGTGCTTTCCCTGATTACCAGAGGAGAAATCGACATTGCAGATGGTGACCCCAGCTCTTATATCCCCGGTATCTATAACGGTGTACCTGGTAAGCTGGTGGGGAATATGTGGAGATATTCCGGCTGCTACTGGTTGATTGCCAATAACGATATTGAAGGCTTTGAGGATTTGAAGGGCAAGACAATCGGTGCACAGGGTGCTGCAGGTGGTATGAGACTTTCCGTGTTAAAAATGCTTGAAAAAAATAATATCAACACGGAGGAAGTAACACTGGTAGCCAATGGTGCATATCAGGATGCTTATGCCACATTCCTGTCTGGAGAAGTGGATGCGACAATTATTCATAATCCCTTTGCAATTCTGGCAGAGTCTGATGGAATCGGGCATATCCTTGGAAGAGCGTGGGACTACATCCCGGATTATTATACAGGAACCATCATTGCAAGCAACAAAATTATTGAGAATGAACCGGAGAAATTGCAAAGATTCATTACAGCATACTATCAGGTGCATGAACAGGTTAAGAATGAATACTTTGATGAATTTATTGACTGGGCTGCTCAAAAGATGAATACTACCTCGGATATTATGAGAAGGGCGGTAAACTCAGAAATTGATGTATGGCTTGATTATCCGGTAATACCAGTGGATCGTCTGGAGACTACTTTTAAGTATTTAAAGGAATATGGCTGGATTGAGGATGAGGTAGATTATTCGGAAACCTATACCAATCAATTTGCTCAAGTAGCAGCTGATACCCTTGGATTGTCTGACCCAGAAAATAATAAGTAAGGAAGTGAAATATGCCTACGATCGAAGTTCAAAATATTGATAAGCTTTATACAAGCCCGGATGGACAGGAAATCCATGCGCTGCATGATATTAACCTGACCGTAGATGATGGTGAATTCGTATGTATTGTCGGTCCAAGCGGCTGTGGTAAATCTACATTATTAGAAATTATAGCAGGTCTTCTTCCTGCTACGAACGGTGAAATTCTACTGGACGGTCAAAGAATCAACGGCACAAGCCGGGATATCGGCGTGGTATTTCAGGACCCTTCCCTTTTTCCTTGGAGAGTAGTACAGAAAAATATTGCCTTTGGCATGGAAATAGCGAAGGTTCCCAAGGAAAAGCAGAAGGAGCAATTGAAGAAATACATTAATATGGTAAACCTAACAGGTTTTGAACATAAATATCCTTCCCAACTCTCTGGAGGAATGCGCCAGAGAGTCGGAATTGCAAGAACTCTGGCAATGGAACCGAAGGTTATTCTGATGGATGAACCCTTCAGTGCAGTAGACCACCTGACAAGATGTGCACTACAAGAGGAGCTGATTCAGATATGGGGAAAAGAAAAGAAAACTATTTTATTTATCACCCATGACATTAATGAGGCTGTATTTCTGGCAAATCGTGTTGTACTTTTAAGTACGAGGCCGGGGCAGATACAAAATATCTACGATATTCCATTTCCGCACAGAAGAAATAGGAATGATAAGGAACTACTTGATATTGCTACGTTGATTATGAAAGACATTAACAGTGATGGACGTCAGATACCTATGGATTATTATGGTAATTTATAAGAAAGCTGGGAGGAATGAAAAGATGTTTAGAGACACAAGTATGGATTATCTTTCTACGGAAGAAGTAAGAAACCTTTGGGATAGTAATATGAGACTGACAGACGAAGAGTTTCTGGCAATGGACGAAGAGGAGTTTCGGGCAAGAGTCAGGGAGCGCTCTCATCATACCTTGGAAATACAGGTTTATGCAACAGCATATCGACATAAAACCCTTAGTAACAGCCAGGCGGATTATACCAAGCATCTGCTTGAGCTTTGGGTAAAGAAGGGCCTTTCTACAACGCTTCCGGAATATCGCTATGCCTCCTTTTTGGTTGAGGCGGCAGATAAACTGTCAAGGGGTGAGGAGGTTGACTTGAGTGCCTTTGCACCAACACCGGTGACATCGGAAATGAAAGAGGCGTTTTTCACTATCGTGAAAGACCGCCGGTCAGTGCGTGAATTTACTGATCAGGAAGTACCGGATGATTTGATTGATCAGATCCTGGAAGCAGGATTATGGGCAGCACACGGCTGCAATGTACAGTCCATTCGTTACATCGTGGTACGAGATAAAAATGAACCTGGGCTATTTAAAGGAAGCGATGTACCCGGCGGTCCGGTTCATCTGGTAATTTTACAGGATATGCGCTGCTATCAGGCAAACTCATTTACCCCGGTAAGAAACCAACTGCTGGATGCAGGAGCGGCAGGACAGAATATTGTACTTGCGGTACATGCAGTTGGGCTGGAAGGAGTATGGCTTACCTTTAGTGAGACCATGTGCGAGCGGATAAAGAAAAGATTTGACTTACCGGATTACCTGCGTCTCGTAACCTATGTCGATATCGGATATGGCGATCAGACGCCTTATGCACCCCAGCGAAGGGATGTGAAAGATACCATTTTAGGAAGGTATTAAGAATCGGAGCAGGGTCAGGTTGAGGGGAAAGGATTATTTTCCACTCGACCTGATTTGAAGGTATAGCTCAAAAACACTCATAAACAGGAAAGTAATGAATTCTCCATTCTTGTTAAATTATACGGACTATGGAATAGAAAGTCAATGAATGCAGAAAAGTGTAACATCTCAATATAGGAAAAGAATACTATACATAAAATTATACATAAATATTCACAAAATGACAGTTTATGGTATAATATACTTAAAATTTATTATTACATAACTTGGAGGGTGAGTATGAAAAAGAATAAACCGAAGTATTGGGACAGAGTGAGATACCAGTTTGATAATCTGATGTCTAAGGGAACGATTGCATTAGTTGAGGTATTATTTATAGTAACAGCGATCGTGGTAGTCATCGCAGGTGCTCTTGGAGCATTAGCCGATACAGAGCTTACAACAGGTCAATCTATTTGGCAGAGTCTTATGCATGCAATTGATGCAGGAACTTTGGCCGGTGATAATACTTCAAATTTATGGTATGTTATACTAATGTCACTCGTTACTATTTGCGGAATTTTCATAACCAGTATATTAATCGGTATTATCAGTACTGGTTTTGAAGCAAAGCTAAATGATTTAAGAAAAGGTACTTCAAAAGTAATAGAAACCGGTCATACTGTAGTAATCGGCTTCAATGATAGCATATATACAATTTTATCCGAGCTGATAGAAGCAGGATCAAATCAAAAGAAGAATTGTATCGTGGTTCTAGGTGATGAAGAAAAAGAGGTAATGGAGGAAAGAATTAAAGGTAATATAAAGGATTTTAAAACCACCAGAGTGATCTGTAAATCAGGAAGAGTAACAGAAGCTTATCTTCTGGAAAGAGCAGCGCTGGAGAACAGCAAGTCGATAATTATTAATGAGGATGACGATTTTTCGGTTATAAAGATTATATTAGCATCATTAAACTACTTAAAATCCAAGAACGCATTTGATGGTGACCTTCATATCACATCAATGATTCATGATAAAGCTAACATGGATGCAGCTAAAATTGCAGGAGAAGGAAAGGCAGAGATATTATTTTTTAAGGATGCAATATCAAGAATTATTGCTCATACCTGTAGGCAACCTGGGTTGTCCATGGTTCTTACCGAGTTTTTTGATTTTGGCGGAGATGAATTTTATTTTGAGAATTTTCCGGAATTGGAGGGCAGGACCTTTGGAGAGGTGCTGAATCTTTTTGAAATATCAACAGTTATCGGGTTGCAGCAGGACGGGGTTGTTATGATGAATCCGCCTATGCATACAAAAATAAGTTCAAAAGATTATATCATACACCTTGCTGAGGATGATGGCACTTCAAAGCCGAGTCCCCAGGCAATACAGCTGGATTTATCAGTCATGGCGGATTCAAACAATGAAGTAACTGAAGGCAAGAGACCACTTCTTGTACTCGGATATAATAACCTAATGCCGGATATTCTTGCTGAATTAGATAATTATATTGAGCCGGGAACCGAGATCACGGTAGCTAACACGGAATTTCCTGAGGATATAGAGAGCAATACATATAATAATATATCAGTAGTACTGAAGCAATGCGACATTTATAAACGTAGTGAATTAGAGCAACTGATTGAGGATTCAACAGAAGATATCCTGTTGCTGAGCGATTTGCAGAACGATATGGAGAGTGCGGATGCTAAAACACTTCTTTTACTGATACAGCTTAGAGATATTGAAAGAAAGAGGAAAAGAAACTTTAATATAACCAGTGAAATGTGTTCAGTAAGCAATCAGAAGCTTGCTAAGGTAGCTAATGTGGATGATTTTGTAATTGGAAGTACAATTACGAACCTGATTATAACGCAGGTTTCAGAAAACAGAAAACTGGCGCTGCTTTTTGAAGATTTATTAGATGCGGACGGTTCGGAATTATATATGAAGAAAGCATCACGTTATGTTAAGACAGGAGTGGAAACAGACTTTTATACCATTACAGAAATAGCGAAGAAGAAAAATGAGATTGCTGTCGGTTATAAGAAAGTAACAGAAAATGGTATTCAAGTTATTACAAATCCTAAGAAATCAGAAAAAATCTCATTCCAGGACAAGGATTATCTGATTGTAATAGCGGAAGATAATAATTAGTTTATCATATCGGACTATGGAAAGAGGGGCTGTCGCACTAAATCAATGTGCGGCAACCCCTCCAATTTATCAGTTATATGTAAGCCCCTCCAAAGCTTTTAGCTCCTCTGCGAGATTAGTTGTGTTACTCGCTGTATTTGACTGTAGGTGGTGTTATGCTTATTATCTCATACAATTACATCTTCAGCCACAAAGCGGGACGGACCCCACCTAAACATTTACCATCGGCGATGTTGCCTTTCAATATATTGTTGCCTTGGATACCAATATTTCCGTCACCATGGATGTACACGGTTTTTATATTGACGCGACCGGGCGTACGAAGCCACCACCAATTACACCATTCTTCGCCCTCAAGTCTTGTGATCCGCTTACTGTTATTTTCATCTTTTCGTTCAAACCAATATCTTTGATTTTTTTTCGGGTTATAAAGCTTTGAGCTGCTATCTCCGAAATACTGGCATGTTACTTCCTCAAGACTTAACAAAAATATATTATCCCTCGTATCAGCTCCCCCCTTTGAACCATACCACTGATTGTCAGGATTCCTGTTTATTACGGGAATTATTCTTGATCGATCAGCTGCGCTAAATTTATCATAAAATTCACCGTTCAAATATTTTCTTAATGAACAGTCAGCCCATGTGATGTCTTTATAAGCATCATGGTAAGGGCGCTGTTCTATGATATATTCAGTTATAATCAAAGCCGTATCGTTATTTATGTCAAGTACTCGCCATTCGTATTTGCCAAATATTATTTTATCTCCTACTTGCATAAGTGCCTCCCCGTATATTACTTAAAGTCATCCTTTAGCTTGATTGGAAAATATCTTTGCATTTGCTTATAACCCAGTCCCTTTTCTATTTCTATATAAGCAATATCTCTACCATCTTCGTATAAATAAGGCATATTGAACATAACACTGCGGACTTTGTCATATTCAAAATTTGTGCTCTCAATCCATCGGCTAACTTTATCTTCCACCTTTTGTATGCTCTCGTTATCTTCATCAATGCTGACTGCCATAGCGTATAACCCTCCCGGAAAATCGATTAATTTCAAAGGGCTTACATCGGTGTCTGTTACACCATCCTTCACAGCACATATCCACTCCGCTATGTCATCCTTAGTCAGTAAAAAATCAAAGCAATCGAATATTACACTTTTGTACAAATGACAATGCTGCCACAATTGGTTCATATATCCGCCTTCTTTGAACATTTCCCCCCACGGTTGGTCACCGGACGTTACCGCTTTGAAGCTTGGTATCCTGACGACCATTACATCAGGGATTTTTTTATCTAGTTGTTCCGTTATTTCAAGCAAGCGGTTTATATTAGAGGGCTTGCCAATATAGTCAACGCTTATCAACTGTGTTTCCAGTTCCTTCGCTTTGTCATACAGCAATTGTATGTCGGAATTGTCAGCAAAATCTACTCGTTCTATTTCATGTATGAAGTCCAGAACAATATCCTTTAACTCATGCAGGAGAGCGACTTCATCGTCTATGTTCTGAACTTTCTTTTCCAATACTTCTAACACTATGTCAGAACTGGACGTGCTGAAAATACGCTGAATGTCTTTAATACTAATGTTCAGCTTGCGCAATATCAGTATCTGTTCTAGACGCTTTACAGCGCTCTCGTCGTACATCCTGTATGCGTAGTCATCGCTTCTGATACTGTTGATCAGTCCCATATCCTCATAATAGCGCAGTGTACGGGCTGTTATGCTGTATTTACTTGATACATCTTTGATTTTGATTAGCTGGTTCATTTATTCGACCTCTTTTCTGTTTTATTGTGATGAGTCTAGTATAAAGGCTTCCCCAAAGGAAGAGTCAATGAGTAAAACGGTTTTTCTGTAGAGAATTTAAAAACCTCGAAAAGTAGTCACTTCGGTTACCAACACAGCTAAAAAATCTAACTGTATATAGTATAGAATAAATGTCCGGAAATTTCTACCTTTTGTAATAGTTACCTTTCCAATCCAATAAAAGAAAAAGTAACCCAGATAACATCATATCAAAGGCTAGTAAGCTGTCTATAAGTGTATACAGGCTATAGGCATATATAAAAATAGGATAACTATTGTGAAGCAGAAATGCATTTGGAGGTAGAAGCCATGCGAAAGGCAGGGTAGCAATTCAGAATTTGTTCCTTGGTAATTTATACAGAAGTGCTCTTGAATTCATCAACTACTGCAAAGTAGTTCTCACCATCAAATATAATATTTATTGTCTGATGTCCAATTTCTTTCTCATCCTTTATTGCTGTAACGATTATTGTTGTATTAGAAACAATACTATTTTCTGCTTCGTTTAAAGGTGACCAATATAATGTATCTCCAATATTGCAGGTGTATTCTGTTCCACAATCATATACAGATGCATCTTTTTTTGCGTCCCACATGAGTAATTTCCCATAATCGACACGTACTGATATGCAATCTACTTTATTATTTTTATCAGTAATGTCAAAGGTAAAAGGTAACCCGGGCACAGAACTCATTAATGGACTATAACGTGCCAGTAAAATTTTCACGTTAGGCTCCATTACGGTAGCCGTTGTCTCATTCATATAATTAGCTGACAAATATTCTTCATTATTTTTCTTCATGGTGTATGAAGTAATTGCGAAGCCCTTAAAATCTGAATTATCACTAGTTACATTTTCATCATTGTCTTTTTCAACGACTTTGCTGTTTTCGCAGATATCCTTGGGAACATCAGCATTGAAATTCCCATTATGAAGCAATAATGTTATCACACCTACACCTATTAGCAAGACAATTGATGCTGCTATAGATATCCATCTTGTCTGTTGCCTCTTTCTCGATTTAATAAGTGCTATATCTGTAGCCTCTTCTATCAGGTAATCATCAATTAAGCCAATTTCTTTATATAGTAACTTTTTATTCATAATATAACACCCTCCTTCTCAAGATACTTTTTTAGCTTTTTCCTCATTCTATATAATATAGATTTTACCTTGCTTTCACTCATTCCAAACTGCACAGAAATATCGTTGATGGAATCTGAAAACCAATATCTCCGAAGGAATATTACTCTGTTTTCAACATTACTGCCATGTAAAAACTCGCTGATAAATTTTGATACTTCTTTTGCCTCGTATTCTTCCTCCACATCAATCTGAGAAAAAATAATGTCTCCTAGTTCTGACAAAAGTGTATCAAATTCACCGTTACGTTTCTTTGCCTTATTATAGTCATAACGGTCAAGAGCAATATTACGCGTCAATCTTCCCAAAAAAGCCAATAATTTATTTGGACGAGTTGGAGGCATTGAGTTCCATGCAGCCATGTATGTATCATTTTCACATTCCTCTGCGTCTGCGTTATTTGAGAGTATATTAAATGCAATAGCTCGGCAATATCTCCCATATTTATTTGCTGTTTCGGTAATAGCAGCCTCGGAACGTTCCCAGTACAAATTAATTATCATTTCATCATCCATATCATCATTTCCTTTGCGCTTTATTAAAGGCCTTCACTTATATAGTAGGAAGCAGAATTTTAGCGTTGCATTTGCGGTTTGAAATTTTGTCTCTTGAACATAAGTAGAAACAGATTGAATTAGTTTTTTCGTATAATTTGGCTATGATTAGTATATCATTCATATTTTAACCATGCCAACATATTCCAATAGCATTACACATTACATTTTATATATTACACATTACATTTTTTATATGGGTAAACGATTACAGAATTTTTTGATGTCAGACCTAATGAAGATTGCGAATATGCTGAACAACCTAGGAAAGAAAAGACCAAACAGATAGTGCTAGAATTACTTTCGGGTATGAAAAGAATCGACATACTCACGCGTACTCAAATCGAATAAAAAGAAAATCCTTAGAGTCCTTTATAAGAAGTCTGAGGAAGTTAGTTACCATAATCCTATCCTACAAATACTGAAAAGAAAGGGGTTCCATCCACTTCTGATTTATGTGCACATAATAGTGCACATATTTTATAATACATAAAAGCAGATTATTAAAGGAGATGCTCATTTCCTGTATGTAATTGTAACAAACTTACCTGCTAATTTGCCAATAAAATAAAAAATGGTTCCAAACATTTTTTTGTAAAATGGCAGGGGGATGTTATTGTCATATACATTATTTACCCTTTGTGGCTCAGTCCAATATACGCCATCTAAGCTCTCATATTGAGTGCCAACCGCATAAGCTGGCATCATACCTCTAAATAAATTGTAGGGAATCAACAAGCCCCAATGTGGACTTCTAAGTTTATTTGTTAATGTATCTTTGTGAAATTTCTGTGCAAGTAAAGCACATCTTTTTTTGATTTTATCATTTGGTTTATAATCATTCCAGCTCATCGTAGACGTTGTGAGTAAATAGGTGCGATTAAAACCAATGGCACCAAGGAAACCTGCAACTCTTTTTGCAGCTGACTTTGCGCCTGCACCTGCGGTAGTAGTTATTACAATTGCTCTTTTTCGAAAGAATTGAGGACGGTGTGTGAAAGAACACATATGGTCTATAAAATTTTTTACCAATGCAGTTTCACTAAAGAAAAAAGTAGTAGTTATAAATATTACGCCATCTGCGTTGTCAATTGCATTAATTAACTTTGTCATAATGGCGTTATGTCGACAATATGTGTGTCCCTTTCTAAAACAAAGACTACAGCCAGAACAAAAGGGTAAATTTAAATCATTCAAATGGATTTCATCAAAGACCGCCGAATCACAAAGTGCTTGTAATTCATATTTTACTAATTCCACTAGTTTCCAAGTGTTCCCTTTGTGTGGACTACCATTTATTATTAAATATTTCATCTTATATCTCCCCAAAATAGATTTAAAAATGCGGTTAATCTATGTTTAGCCAAATTCTAAGATTATTATATCTAATTAATCCAGAATAGCAAGAATTAATTTCCAGTAAATCGTATACTATAATTATTTCATCGGTTTTTGGTCTGTAAAAGGCAATTAATGATTTTGGTGAATCACTTATTTAGGTAGGTGAATTTAAAGGACAGCTAAAAGGTGCAGGGGGCAGAAGAAAAGCAGACAAAGTTCTTGGATAATTTCTGGTTTATCCACCCTATGAGATAATAACTGAAATGAGTCTATTATATACAAATTTGTAATTCCCATTTCTGATCATCAGAATGAAATAAATCGGTTAATAATTCAACTTGTACCATGCCCTTTGGAGTAAGATTGTACTTCATAATATACTTCATAATTTTTTCTTGACATGCGATAATGTTATGTTTGTCATAGCAAACACAGACATAGCAACCTTTAGCAATAAGCTGGCAACTCGGGTGACTCACAGGCTTTGCAATGGTTGTATAAATAAAATTTGGTATGGCTTCATTTTCATTTAATTCGAATAGAATACCGGATTCGTAAGTAGCAATGCCATTTATCTGATCAACAAGAATATCTAATTTTGAGTAATCATTTTGAATTTTATTTGGATTGGCTGATTTGTCAAATGGTTTCGTAATAATGTAACGTTCAGGTATTTCCTTTTTGTAGACATCGTTTGTAAAGGCAGAAACTTTCGCATCATGTATATTGCTTTGAATGTTTTCAATACTAGTTAAAACTCCTTGTAACTCGTTGATTTTAATTTGAATTTTGTTCCCATGTGATTGAAGTAACTTAATTAAGCCGTCAGTATCTTGATGTTTAAAGAAAGGAATTAAGTCAATAGGGCTAATATCTAGAGTTCTAGCTGCTTTTATTACATCGATTTGTAGCATTTGGTTTATATGATAATAGCGATAGTGATTAGCAGGATCAACGTAAAAAGGTAACAATAGTCCTATCTTTTCATAAAATCGTAATGCTTTTTTTGTGACACCTTTTATTTTAGCAATTTCCCCGATTGAAAAATATGTTTCATTCATCTGTTGACATTCCCCTTAGGTTATAGTTTATGCTATTTAAAGTATAGTCATTTAGCATAAAATTGTAAAGGAGAACAAAGTATGAAGAAGAAAAAATTTAAAGTATTAAAATGGATCGGATTATCTTTTCTGTCAATAATCTTAGTATCAATCATTTGTTTAACAATAATTAGAAACAAACCACTAAATCAAGAGTATTTGGAAGAGGTAATTTCAGATGCTCAAAAAATTTTTAATATCCAAGCTATTTCTATCCAGGTGATGGATTCAAATGATATACTCTATAAAGCAATAAATGGTGTCAGAGTAGACAAAACGGAGAATTACGTTACGGAAAGTGATTATTTTCATATTGGTTCATGTTCAAAATCCATTCTATCTCTCATAGCAGCAAAGCAGGTTGAAGCCGGAAAGCTTCAATGGAGTACACCTTTTTTTGAAGTGTTTCCTGATTTGAAAGAAGTTGCAAATGCTGCATATGATAACATTACCTTGGAGGATTTGTTGAGATGCTGCGCGGGAATTAAGGCCTATACCAGTGGGACAGAGGTGTTTCCTGAAGATGTACTTAATGCACAAAATCCAGAAGAAGAGTTCCTGAAGTATCTTATTATGACTGAGCCTTCTGCAAATCAAAATGAAAGTGGTGAATTCGCATATCTATATTCAAATGCAAGTTATGCAGTAGCATGTGCTATGATTGAAAAGGTGACAGGGAAAACATATGAAGAGCTAATCAATACATATATTTATAAGGAGTTAGATATAGACGCAAGAATTGGATGGCCCTATGAAATAAAGGAAAATCAGCCATTTGGACATATCGTTGATGAAAATGGACTAGTCCAGATTATTGGGCCGGATGTTGATTATTCTTTAAATTCCTTAATAATACCGGCAGGGGATTTGAGTATGATCCCAGAGGATTTTACAAAATATGTTCAGCTGCATTTATCTGGTTTAAAAGGAAAGAGTGGTTTTTTAAGTCAAGAAACTTTCGAATATATTGACATAGGAGAGGATCCACAGTTGGCTAAACAAGGTGAATATTTTGCGTTAGGATCATTTGATGGAAACATATTAGGAAAGAACTATATTAGTTTTGATGGAACGGCGGGGACTTTTTATGCCAGGGGAGTAATCATTCCGGAAGCTGATTTTGCTTTTGCGGTACTGACTAATAATGGTAATGTGGATGCAATTGAATATATAACAATGAGATTAGCGAAGGCAAAGTTTAATTACTGGTGGATGTTTTGGATATAAACCTGCGCGGACCGGAGCGATATTGCTCCGCAGGATTGCATCCTGGCTTCGCAAAGTCGTGGGAAGAAAAAGAATGTCGGCGTGTGTGCCTCCATTCTCATTCTTCCTAGAGCTCGGTTTGGTTGAGTTTGAATCTGGTCTAGGACAGAATAAAAAAGTAGATCATCTTACGATGATCTACTTTTTTATTAAGCGCGAGACGGCGCACGAGGTCCGGGGGACCTCGGCTCTGCGCGGACCGGAGCGGAGCGGAGACATTCGAACTTCGAGTCCAGGATTGGACTCGAATAAAGAAAAAAGGATATCCTTCAGGATATCCTTTTTTCTTTATGACAGCGCGAGACGGGATTCGAACCC
>JAEZGK010000005.1 GCA_023437365.1 Bacillota bacterium | reverse complement strand
ATCATACGGATGGTAAAGTTAAATTCAATGTAAAGAAGGATGGTACTTATACAATCTTTGGAATCGATAACCGTGGTAATATGTCGGTCAAAACAATCAGGATCCGAACGGTAAAATCACAAATGCTTCAGCTTTCTCAATCGGATAGGACGATGAATTTAAATGATACCTACACCCTACGGGCTTACATCACACCAAGTTCATCGACGGACCTGATCACATTCTCAAGCTCGGATGAAACGGTAGCAACTGTTTCATCTACAGGAAAGATAACAGCTCTATCGGAGGGGGCGGCGACAATATCCGTTAAGACCTCCAACGGTCTTAAGTCTAGCTGCAAGATAATAGTAATTCAAAATGCATCAGGCTAAAAAGAAGATGGGGCATTACAAAATAGGTTTTGAACTGCGAAGATGATACTCATCTTCGCAGAACATAACTAATTTTGCGGCAACCCCATGTCGCCATATAAAGTAATTAAGCGAAAGAGACTCCAATTTTGAAAATTTGATTGAGCTCATAGGCGACATCTTTTCTGGGGTTTGAACAGCAACATGTTTCGCGGATTGTTTTGCAAATCGGGATAAATAAATATTGCAGAATTCGGATTACTGTTATATAATACAAAGTGGATGGAAAAAAATATTGACGTACTCATTTGAGTATGATATAGTAAGAAAGCAAAGTAAGAGGGCTTTTTTTTTATGCCTAAAAAAGCCTAAAGCATAGTTAGCGAATGCGCTACAAGAGAAATCGGAGGTGGATATTGTGCGCGTAAAGATTACATTGGCTTGTACAGATTGCAAACAACGCAATTACAACACGACCAAAGAAAAGAAGTTACATCCTGACAGAATGGAAACAAAGAAGTATTGTAAGTTCTGCAGAACCCACACATTGCACAAGGAAACGAAATAATTAATCTGAAAGGAAATGAAGACATGAGTGAGATGGCAAATACTACAACCGAAAAAGCTCCAAAGAAAAGCTGGTTTAAGGGTTTAAAGTCCGAATTCAAGAAAATTATTTGGCCGGATAAAGAAGCTCTTGCAAAGCAGGCAGTTGCTGTCGTTAGTGTTACCGTTATCTTAGGATTAGTTATTTACGTACTGGATTATGTTATTGAACTCGGTATTGGAATCTTTTTAGGATAAGGGTGAGGATATGTCAGAGGCTAATTGGTACGTTGTTCACACCTATTCAGGGTATGAGAACAAAGTAAAGGCAAACATTGAAAAAACAATTGAAAACAGAAAACTGCAGGATCAGATTTTGGAAGTGTCTGTACCTATGCAGGATGTCATCGAAGTGAAAAACGGTGTTAAGAAACGCGTACAGAAGAAGATGTTCCCCGGATATGTACTCCTTCATATGGTCATGAATGATGACGTATGGTATGTGGTACGTAATACCAGAGGTGTAACAGGCTTCGTTGGCCCCGACTCTAAGCAGCCGGTTCCGTTGTCGGACTTTGAGATGCGCAGCATGGGAATTAAATCCGATGAAGTATCCGTTGATTTTGAAATTGGTGATGCTGTTACCGTTACTTCCGGTGTATGGGAGAACACGACAGGTGTAATCAAACAGATCAATACAAATAAGCAGATTGTTACAATCAGCGTGGATATGTTCGGAAGAGAAACCCCCGTTGAGATTGGTTTCGGAGATGTAAAGGTTCGCAGATGAATTGATGGGCATTACAGCCATCAAGGTTAGTCGGCTTGGAAGCCGCTAACAGTAAGCAGGCATGTTATTCGGCTTACAGTTCGTTACCGTGGGAGGGAAATTCCCGCAAACACCACATTTATCAGGAGGTATGCTATTATGGCAAAAAAAGTTACAGGTTATATCAAATTACAGATTCCAGCTGGCAAGGCTACACCGGCTCCCCCGGTAGGTCCCGCGCTTGGTCAGCATGGTGTAAACATCGTTCAGTTTACAAAAGAATTTAATGCAAGAACAGCAGATCAGGATGGTATCATTACACCCGTAGTTATTACAGTTTATGCTGACAGAAGCTTCAGCTTCGTAACAAAGACTCCTCCGGCAGCAGTATTAATTAAGAAATCCCTTAATCTGAAGTCCGGTTCTGCAGTTCCTAACAAGACTAAGGTAGCAAAGCTCTCTAAAGCAGAGTTAAGAAAGATCGCAGAGCTTAAGATGCCCGATTTAAATGCAGCTAGCGTAGAAGCAGCGATGAGCATGATCGCAGGAACCGCAAGAAGCATGGGCGTAACAGTAGAAGAATAAGAATATGACAGCATGGTTGAAAGAGACTGTGCGATTGAGAATCTAATAACGTGGGAGGATATGCTGAACGGTGAATATGTTCAGCAGGCAAATTCGATACATTCGAATTCGCTTAACGGAACCCTGAGAATTCGATGTCCGTAAATATGACGTGATTATATTTACCGACGAAGTCCACAGGAATTCGTTTTCTCCGATAAAACCACTAGGAGGTTTATAGAATGAAAAGAGGAAAGAAATATCAAGATTCTGCAAAGTTAATCGACAGATCAGTTCAGTACGATGCAGCAGAAGCAATTGGCCTTGTAAAGAAAGCAGCTGTTGCTAAGTTCGATGAGACCATCGAAGCGCACATCAGACTGGGTGTTGACGGACGTCACGCTGATCAGCAGGTTCGTGGTGCGGTAGTATTACCTCACGGAACCGGTAAGACTGTACGTGTACTCGTATTTGCTAAGGGCGATAAGGCAAATGAAGCATTAGCAGCAGGCGCTGATTATGTTGGAGCAGATGATTTAGTACCTAAGATCCAGAATGAAAACTGGTTTGAATTTGATGTAGTAGTAGCAACCCCCGACATGATGGGTGTTGTTGGTCGTTTGGGTCGTGTACTTGGTCCCAAGGGTTTAATGCCTAACCCGAAGGCTGGTACTGTAACTATGGATGTTACTAAGGCTGTCAATGATATCAAAGCCGGTAAGATCGAATACAGACTTGATAAGACTAACATTATCCATGTTCCGCTTGGAAAAGCTTCCTTTACCGAGGCGCAGTTAAATGATAACTTCCAGACCTTAATCGGAGCTGTTATTAAGGCTAAACCCTCCGCAGCAAAGGGACAGTATTTAAGAAGTGTTACACTGGCTTCCACCATGGGTCCCGGCGTAAAGCTGAACACAGCGAAGTTAAGTTAATCAGCTTGTTTCCTTCTGGTTCGATGAGGAGCATGCAGGTAATTTAATAAAATTGGATTTTAGGGTTGACATATACTAAATGTCCATGCTATAATCTTTATCGAAACTGCCGAAGACAGTAGGTGCCGTAAGGCATAAGGTGTGAACGCCTACCGAGGAAACGTTGATTTAATCGTAATGATTTAATAAACGCCTCTTTCTGTCTCGACAGAAAGAGGTTTTTTTACATGATTCACAAAATGTCTGTGAAGCTGACATTTTTGAATATGGTTTGAAATTAATAAAGGAGGTGTACGTAATGGCAAAAGTTGAACAGAAACAACCTATTGTTGAAGAGATTAAGGGTTATGTAGCTACTGCTAAAGCAGCCGTTTTGGTTGACTATCGTGGCTTAACCGTTGCTCAGGATACAGAGCTTCGTAAGAAATTAAGAGAAGCCGGTGTCGTATACAAGGTTTATAAGAACACAATGCTTAACTTTGCATTTAAGGGTACAGAATTCGAAGCACTTGCAAAAGACTTAAACGGTCCTACAGCAGTAGCATTTGGCTTGGAGGATGCAACTTCTCCGGCAAGAATTCTGAACGATTGTACAAAGGCAATGCCTAACTTAGAGTTTAAGGCAGGTGTTGTTGAAGGAACTTACTATGACGCAAAGGGAATTCAGGTTATCGCAACCATTCCTTCAAGAGAAGTTCTTATTTCCAAGTTACTTGGAAGCTTACAGTCACCTATTACAAACTTTGCTCGTGTCATCAAACAGATCGCAGAGAAGCAGGCTTAATAAAAGCAGTTGACTGTGAAGCAATTTGTCTCACAAATCGCAGAGAAGCAAGTTAAGTTGTAAGTGATAAGAAGTATTGAATTGAATAACGAATTAACAATAAAATTAATGGAGGTAAATTAAAATGACAACTCAGGAATTTATCGAGGCAATTAAGGGCCTTACTGTTTTAGAATTAAATGATTTAGTAAAAGCATGTGAAGAAGAATTTGGTGTATCCGCAGCAGCAGGTGTTGTAGTAGCAGCAGCAGGCCCTGCAGCAGCTGAAGAGGAAGAGAAGACAGAGTTCAACGTTGAGTTAACTGAGGCTGGTGCAAACAAGGTTAAGGTTATCAAGGTTGTTCGTGAAGTAACCGGTTTAGGCTTAAAGGAAGCTAAGGATCTTGTAGATGCAGCTCCTAAGGTAGTTAAGGAAGGCGCAAGCAAGGCAGAAGCAGATGATCTTAAGGCTAAGTTAGAAGCAGAAGGCGCTAAGGTTACCTTAAAGTAAAGAAAAGAATAAAGGGGCTGTTGTAAAACTCCTTGAATAGTAACGAGTAGGGATCTTGTATCCTTACTCTTGCTATCAAAGTGTTTTGCAACAGCCCTTTTTTGATGAAGTTCTTCATCGAGCTTAAAGATATTCTTTTGTGTTGTTTAAAAATTCGTCTGCAGAGATTACCTTTGCAAATACACCGCTTAAGGAAGCCATCATCACATCATGCACAGTCTGTGCAGGGATAATGCTTCCATTTCTGGTTAAATCCATAGTGGTAACAGCATCATCGATTACTGATACTGTAAAACCATAATCCTTAGCCGCCCTGACAGTTGTATCAACACACATGTGGCTCATCATTCCGCATACAATAAGGTTATTGATCTCCTGCTTCAACAGAGCATCAGCCAGCCCGGTCTGAAAGAAGGAGCTGGGAGCATGCTTTATGAATACCTTCTCATTTTCTATTGGTGCCACCGCCGAATGGATTTGGGCACCTCTGCTTCCCTCTAAATATGTTGCTGCGCCAGGATAGTTACTGATATGCTGTATGTGGCATACCGGCATATCATGTTTCCTGAAATATTCCAGGATAAGCTTCGCTTTGGCTGCTGCCTGCTCCGGTTGAAATAGCTCACAGGCTCCGCCCGGAAAATACTCATTTTGGATGTCAATCATTACAAGAGCACTTTTCATATCATTCCTCCATAAATCTTTTAGGTTCTTTAATTTAGGGTTTACTATGAACTGATTATATCCCTAGAAAGTATAGAGGTAAATTACCCACTTTTTTGTGTGTATTCTTCATTTGATGCTTATGCTCCTGTCTATTATGTGCTTCCTACCATCAATATGTAATTCCCTTTCTGTCGAGCACCTCTGTCATACCGTGTTCCACGAGATATTCTACACCTATTCTCTGCAGGATCAATATAGCGCTTAATATTTTCAGACCCCTTCCCTCAGTAAGATAATATTCCACACGCAGAGGATAGCCTTCATAGGTGTTTTTTGCAACAATACCGAAATCCTGCAGCTCCCTTAATTGCAGTAGAAGCATTTTCTGATTAATACCTGCGATAGCATGCTCCAACTTCGATAAAGAGGTCGGTCCGTATTGAAGTTGAAAGATGATAATGGACTTCCATTTACCTTTTATGATATCGTGCACGATTTCCAGTGGACAGGTGTAATCCTCTCTTATTTTCACTCTTTACTCCTCCGTTCTACCTCAAACCCGTTAATTTGTGCGACAGTATAAATTAGTAGATTGAAAATTCTTTGATTTTTCATATTCATTATCTTACTTTTGATAGGTGTGCTTCCTAACTTATCATAGATTATAACATGCTGCCCATCAGCTGTTAAGACAAACTTGTGCGTCTAATCCGGTGAGGAGGCAGAAAGGCAACGAAAAATAACATTTCTTATCCAATTATGGTAGACTTGGTTGATAGAAATATATGCAACCATCTGTTACAATAATATGAAAGATATGAAAAATATGAGAGAGATATAAAAGATATGAAGGACAGGAAGGACAGGAAGGATTGAATATGAGAAGGGGGTTTAAGATGCTGGGTATCATATTATTATGTATCGTTGCCTTGATCATGATTGCTGCTGGGATTTATGTTTACAGATGTACTCATTATTGGCAAGAAGATTATAAGAATACTTTGAGGGCAGGATTTGCTGAAAAGCAAGTAACATTAGCAGATGGATCAATTATCAATTATGCGGAAGGACCCGATAACGGAGAACCACTGCTTTTAATTCACGGACAGACCGGTGTATGGGAGGATTATTGTAGTGTTTTACCGAAGCTTAGTAAAAACTGGCATGTATTTGCAGTTGATTGCTATGGACATGGTGGCTCCACTCATGATGAAGCAAAATACTATCTGAATGTTCTTGGGGATGATTTGATTTGGTTTATCAATGAGGTAATTGATGAACCGACCGTTGTTTCCGGACATTCTTCGGGTGCTTTGATTGCATCTTATATTGCCGCATACGGTGGCGAATATGTAAGGTCAGTAGTGCTGGAGGATCCGCCGGTATTTTCTACTGAGCCGGATTATTTCCAAAAATCCTTTGCTTACTGGGATACCTATAAGCTCATACATGACTATATCAATTCTGACAGATCGGAATGCTGGGAGGCTTATTACCTAAGACATTGCCTCTGGGGACAGCTTTATATGAGCTCCTCCGTAGATGGCTTAGCAAACTATGCCCAGAAATATTCCGAGAAGCATCCGGGTAAACCGGTAGAGTTTTTCTTTATGCCGGAGTCAATCAATTTCATGTTCCTTCATATTAAAGAATATGACTTTACCTTCGGTGATCATTTTTATGATTATAGCTGGCATGCGGGTATCAGTCATACACAGCTGATGAGTGATATTGATAAGCCCACGGTTTACATACATGCGCTGGATCAATACTCAAAGGATGGAATTCTCATGGCCGCAGCTTCGAATGAGCAGGCAAGAAAAGCGGTGGAACTGATTGGGGATTGCGAGTTGATCGAATTATCAAGCAATCATGATATCCATCGGTTTAAGCCTGAGGTTTTTATAGATGCTGTAAATAGATTTCTAGCGAAATAAGAATGTAAATAAACCAACCCGGGGTGAACGAAATTACCCCGGGCTATCTTTGTGCTATGGTGATAGTAGGAGGAGGTTAAGATACGAGAAACAGGGTTTACAAATGTGTACAAATAGGTTAAATTGAATGGTAGCATAGCCTTCATTGATATGTTCAGAAATAACATGGTGGCTTTTACATTAGGGGGAGCATCGAATGCAAAGAAAAAGAATACATTGGTCAACAATTATACTCGTCATAATATTACTGCTATTTTTAAGCTTTATTGCAAGCTTTATCATGGCCTTTTATGGTAATCCGATTACAGCAGCTATTGCAACAAATAAAATTCGGTCATATGTCAGTGAAACTTATCCGGAGATGGAATTAGAAGTCCCGAAGGCTGGTTACAACTTCAAGTTTAAAGAATACATATCACATGTAAAATCAAATACCAGTCCGGATACACATTTTGATGTATCGTGGGTCAAGGGTAAGATATTTGATACCTATGAGAGCTTTGTCATAGGACGAGGCAATACGTTTGATCGTTTGAGCCGTGAATTCAGTGACAAGGTAGAACAAATCCTTCAGAAAGAATTTCCGTATCAAACCTCAATACTCTTTGCTGATCTGGGGAAGGAGGAGCAGAATATAAAACATCTGACGCTGGATATGCCTCTTGATGTATCCAACCCGCCGATGCCGGCTGGATTGACAATTTATATTATGAGTCATGATGCCAGTTATGAATTTCTAAGTGCCAGAATACTGGAACTCAAGCAAATCATGGAGGAGAATAGCATTCCGATAGATACATATACGGTGGTGGTTGAGGAGCCATTGATCGATGGTGAGGAAAAGGCTGACCCAGAGGGAGAAAGAATATATCTGTTTGATTTTCCGTCTAATAAGATTTCCTCTGACAATCTGATTGAAGTTATAAAAGAGCATCAGAAAAGCTGGGAAGCTAGTCAGCAAAAAGGAACCGAGAAAGACAAATAGTGATAAAGAAGGATAAAGAAGGATAAAGTTAAGAACAGTTAAGAGAATTAAGGATATGAAGAATAGTAAAGAATAATTAAGAATAATTAAGAACAAGGCATATTATAAAAAAGTATACCATTGGCTACATTGAAGTATGGTTTGGCTACATTGAAGTATGACTTGGCTACATAATATGATATAGAACAAAAGAAGGGAAGAACCGGATGAGCGTATATTTTATCGCTAATATTAAATTAGAAGACGAGCAGGAATATCAGAAGTATCTGGATGGCTGTAAGGAGGTGTTCGAGAAATATCTCGGCGAATATCTTGCGGTGGATGATCATCCGGTGCTTCTGGAAGGAAGCTGGAATTATTCTAAGACTGTAATTATTCGCTTCCCGTCGAAGGAGGATTTCAACAACTGGTATCACTCGGTAGAATATCAGGAATTGTTAAAGCACAGACTAAAGGGTGCACTTTGTGATACGATCTTAGTAGAGGGGCGATAAAGGAGCGCTGCCTTCAGCTAAAATTAAAAAAAGCCCTTAGGGCTTATATAGACTCATGAATTTACGCTTCGCAGAAATTCATTCGTTGCAGTCTCACGATTTTCCGCATTACAGAAAATTGCTCGTTGAAGCAGACTACTCATAAATTTTTGCTTTGCAAAAATTTATTCGTTAAAAAAAGAAATCACTTAGGTGATTTCTTTTTTTAAATTGTATATATTTGTTTGCATAAAATCAAAATAATCGGTAAATTTCATATTGACAGTGGACAATAGGTGTGGTAATATGAAAGATGCACTATTGTGGTGTTGTATGCCTAATTACTAATATTATAGCATATATAAATCAAATTGAAAAGTAATTTTTTATTCAGAACAATGATTAATATATGGGAAGTATTCTGAGAATTTCATTTTTAGGATAGATACGGTATATTAGTCAGAATTACTTATAAAAATTCAAGGGGTGAAACGTCAATGGACAAGAACAGAATGCATCCAATTAAAGTTGGTAATAACGTTAGAATGAGTTACTCCAAACAAAAGGAAGTCCTGGAGATGCCCAATCTTATTGAAGTGCAGAAGGATTCCTACCAATGGTTTTTGGACGAGGGACTCAAAGAAGTATTTGATGATATTTCTCCGATTGCAGACTACAGCGGTCATTTGAGTCTGGAATTCGTGGATTTCGCGTTATGTGAGGATGACATCAAGTACACGATTGAAGAGTGCAAGGAAAGAGATGCTACCTATGCTGCTCCTTTGAAGGTAAAGGTAAGACTTCATAATAAAGAAAATAACGAGATCAACGAACACGATATTTTCATGGGAGACTTACCGTTAATGACTGCTACCGGTACCTTCGTAATCAACGGTGCAGAAAGAGTTATTGTAAGCCAGTTAGTACGTTCCCCCGGTATATATTATGCAATAGATCACGATAAGATCGGTAAGAAATTATTTTCTTCTACAGTAATACCGAACAGAGGCGCATGGTTGGAGTATGAAACAGATTCCAATGATGTTTTTTACGTACGTGTTGATCGTAACAGAAAGGTTCCGATTACCACCTTCGTAAGAGCTTTGGGCTATGGCACCAATGAAGAGATTAAAGCGTTATTTGGCGAGGAACCTAAGATTCTTGCCAGCTTAGCGAAGGACCCCTCTACAGCAAAGGACCCGACCGGCAGTTATCAGGACGGTCTTCTTGAGCTGTATAAGAAGCTGCGTCCCGGTGAGCCTTTGGCTGTAGAAAATGCGGAATCTTTACTGAATAGCATGTTCTTTGATGCAAGAAGATATGACCTGGCGAAGGTCGGCAGATATAAATTTAATAAGAAGCTCCATTTCCGTAACCGTATTGTTGGTTTTGTACTGGCTGAGGATGTGGTAGATAAGTCCACCGGAGAGATTATTGCTGCAGCAGGAACTCAGGTGAATGATGCAATCGCAAGACAGATTCAGAACGCCGCAGTGCCTTCCGTTATGGTACAAGCGGAGGAGCGTAATGTAAAAATTCTTTCTAACCTGATGGTTGATCTTGCTTACTATGTTGACATAGACAGGAAGGAACTTGGGGTGACGGAGGATGTTTATTATCCTGTTCTCAAGAGCATTCTTGAGAATAATACAAATATCGAAGATATCAAGGAAGCAATCAAGAAGAATATCAATGAACTGATTCCGAAGCATATCACCAAGGAAGATATCATTGCTTCTATTAACTATAACATCCATCTGGAATACGGCATCGGCAACTCCGATGATATCGACCATTTGGGTAACAGAAGAATCAGAGCGGTGGGCGAGCTGTTACAGAACCAATATCGCATCGGTCTCTCCCGTATGGAACGTGTCGTAAGAGAGAGAATGACCACGCAGGACTTAGAAGGTATCAGCCCTCAGTCCCTGATTAATATTAAGCCTGTCACTGCTGCAGTCAAGGAATTCTTCGGAAGCTCCCAGCTGTCCCAGTTCATGGACCAGCACAATCCTCTGGGTGAGTTAACCCATAAGAGACGTCTATCTGCGCTCGGACCCGGCGGTTTGTCCCGTGATAGAGCAGGTTTCGAGGTTCGAGACGTTCATTATTCCCATTACGGAAGAATGTGTCCGATTGAGACCCCGGAAGGTCCTAACATTGGTTTGATCAACTCTCTTGCAACCTATGCAAGAATTAATGAATATGGCTTTGTTGAGGCTCCTTACCGTAAGGTAGCGAAGACTGACCCGATGAATCCGAGAGTAACGGACGATGTTGTTTATCTGACTGCGGATGAAGAGGATAAATATATCGTTGCTCAGGCGAACGAAGAGTTGGATGAGAACGGATATTTTGTTCGTTCCAGTGTTTCCGGTCGTTATAAGGAAGAGACCTCCGAGTATGAGAAGCATAAGATTGATCTGATGGATGTATCCCCGAAGATGGTGTTCTCCGTGGCTACAGCATTAATTCCATTCCTTGAGAATGACGATGCGAACCGTGCCCTCATGGGTGCGAACATGCAGCGTCAGGCGGTACCGCTTCTGTTAACAGAGGCACCTGTGGTAGGAACCGGTATTGAAGCAAAGGCAGCAATCGACTCCGGCGTCTGCGTGGTAGCGAAGAAATCCGGTATCGTGGATCGCGTTACAGCAAAGGAAGTAGTAATCAAAAATGATGACAATACAAAATCCTCCTATCGTATGATCAAGTTCTCTAAGAGTAATCAGGGAACCTGTATCAATCAGAGACCGATTGTGTTCCGCGGCGACAGAATTGAAGCAGGACAGGTAATTGCTGACGGTCCGTCCACAGCAAAGGGCGAGCTGGCTCTCGGTAAGAACCCGTTAATCGGTTTCATGACCTGGGAAGGTTATAACTACGAGGATGCGGTACTCTTAAGTGAACGTCTTGTGCAGGAAGATGTCTATACTTCCGTGCATATCGAAGAGTATGAGGCAGAATCCAGAGATACCAAGCTGGGACCGGAAGAAATCACAAGAGATGTTCCCGGTGTTGGTGATGATGCGCTGAAGGATTTGGATGAAAGAGGTATCATTCGTATCGGTGCTGAGGTTCGTGCCGGAGATATTCTGGTAGGTAAGGTTACACCGAAGGGTGAGACTGAGCTGACTGCAGAAGAGAGACTCCTTAGAGCAATTTTCGGTGAGAAGGCAAGAGAAGTTCGTGATACTTCCCTTCGTGTTCCTCACGGTGAATATGGTATTATCGTAGATGCGAAGGTATTTACAAGAGAAAACGGAGATGAGTTATCCCCTGGTGTGAACCAGACGGTTCGTGTATATATCGCACAGAAGAGAAAGATTCAGGTCGGTGACAAGATGGCTGGTCGTCACGGTAACAAGGGTGTAGTTTCTCGTGTATTACCGGCAGAGGATATGCCTTTCCTGCCGAACGGAAGACCTCTTGATATCGTGCTTAACCCGCTGGGTGTTCCTTCCCGTATGAATATAGGACAGGTACTTGAAATTCACTTATCCTTAGCTGCAAAGGTTCTCGGTGTCGATATCTCCACTCCGGTATTTGACGGAGCAAATGAGTATGATATCATGGACACCTTAGAAATCGCCAATGACTATGCAAATACCACCTGGGAAGAATTTGAAGCAAAATATAAGGACTCTCTGGATCCGGAATTGATGGATTATTTAGAGGCACATCCCGAGAATAGAGATGATTGGAAGGGCGTTCCGATCAATCGTGACGGTAAGGTAAGACTTCGTGACGGTAGAACCGGTGAGTACTTTGATGGTGCGGTTACAGTAGGCTTCATGCATTACTTAAAGCTTCACCACCTGGTTGATGATAAGATCCATGCTCGTTCTACAGGACCTTACTCCTTAGTAACACAGCAGCCGTTAGGCGGTAAGGCACAATTCGGTGGACAGAGATTCGGTGAGATGGAGGTTTGGGCGCTGGAAGCTTACGGTGCAGCTTACATCCTTCAGGAAATCCTGACAGTAAAATCCGATGATGTTACCGGTCGTGTTAAGACCTATGAAGCAATTATTAAGGGTGAGAACATCACAGAGCCCGGTATTCCGGAATCCTTTAAGGTATTACTGAAAGAGCTTCAATCCTTAGCACTCGACGTTACAGTTCTTGATGAGAACGGTAACGAGGTGAAGATGACAGAAAGCATTGACTTCGGTGATTCAGATTTGACTCCTTTAATTGAGGGAGATAATAATTTCAGATATGATGAAGGCTATGAAGAAGCCGGCTTCACCCAGGCAAATGTGGAAGATCTTGATGCAGATATTTTCGATATCTATGAAGATGAATCTGAAGATATACTGGAAGATGGAATTTATGAGGACGAAGAGGATGAAGAGCCTGCGGAAAACATTTGCTCGAACTGCGGAGCAATCGTGGCGGAAGGCAGTAAGCGCTGTAAAGCTTGCGGACAGTCTTTAACCTAGATAAGAGCAGATTTTCATTCTAAAACGAAGGGAGAGCCAAAGGATGTCTGAGATGATTAACACTATTCAAGAGATAACCTATGATGCTATAAAAATTGGTTTAGCTTCACCTGAAAAAATCAGAGAATGGTCAAAGGGAGAAGTAAGAAAACCGGAAACAATCAATTACAGAACCTTAAAGCCTGAGAAGGATGGTCTGTTCTGTGAAAGAATTTTCGGACCCAGCAAGGACTGGGAATGTCATTGCGGTAAGTATAAAAAGATCAGATATAAGGGCGTAGTCTGTGATCGTTGCGGTGTTGAGGTAACGAAGGCAAGTGTACGTCGTGAGAGAATGGGTCATATCGAACTGGCAGCACCGGTTTCCCATATCTGGTATTTCAAGGGAATACCCAGCCGTATGGGTCTGATTTTGGACCTTTCTCCGAGAACACTGGAGAAGGTATTGTATTTCGCTTCCTACATCGTACTTGATAAAGGACATTCTGACTTACAGTACAAACAGGTTCTGAATGAAAAAGAGAAGCAGGAAGCAATCGAGAAATACGGCTATAACAGCTTCCGTCTCGGTATGGGTGCAGAAGCAATCCAGGAGCTGTTACAGGCAATTGATTTAGAGAAGGAATCTAAGGAATTAAAGAAGGGCTTAAAGGATTCTACCGGCCAGAAGCGCGCGAGAATTATCAAGCGTCTGGAAGTAGTAGAAGCCTTCCGTGAGTCCGGCAATTCACCGGAATGGATGATCCTTTCGGTAATTCCGGTCATTCCTCCGGATCTTCGTCCGATGGTACAGCTCGACGGTGGTCGTTTTGCGACCTCCGATATGAACGATTTATATCGTAGAATCATTAACCGTAATAACCGTCTGAAGAGACTTCTTGAGCTCGGTGCTCCGGACATCATTGTTCGTAACGAGAAGAGAATGCTTCAGGAAGCGGTTGATGCGTTAATCGATAACGGTAGAAGAGGAAGACCCGTAACCGGACCCGGAAACAGAGCACTGAAATCTCTGTCTGATATGTTAAAGGGTAAGCAGGGACGTTTCCGTCAGAACTTACTTGGTAAACGTGTTGACTACTCCGGACGTTCCGTTATCGTGGTAGGACCCGAATTAAAGCTTTATCAGTGCGGTTTGCCGAAGGAAATGGCAATCGAGTTATTCAAGCCCTTCGTAATGAAGGAGCTGGTAGCGAGAGGAACCGCTCATAATATAAAATCTGCTAAGAAGATGGTGGAAAGACTCCAGTCAGAGGTATGGGATGTCCTTGAGGAGGTTATCAAAGAGCATCCGGTTATGCTGAACCGTGCTCCTACTCTTCATAGACTTGGTATTCAGGCATTTGAGCCGGTACTTGTAGAGGGTAAGGCAATTAAGCTTCATCCCTTGGTATGTACTGCTTACAATGCGGACTTCGACGGTGACCAGATGGCTGTTCATTTGCCTCTGTCCGTAGAAGCACAGGCTGAGTGTCGTTTCTTACTGCTGTCACCTAACAACCTCTTAAAGCCCTCCGATGGTGCTCCCGTAACCGTTCCTTCTCAGGATATGGTCCTCGGTATCTATTACTTAACCATCGAGAGAGAGACAGGTCACGGAATTACTCATTTCTATAAGAGTCTGAATGAAGCTATTCTTGCTTATGAGAACGGTGCAATTTCTCTTCATGAAATGATTAAGGTTAGAAGAAGCGGAATAAACAACGAAGGTGTAATGGAGACCAGAACAATCGAGTCCACTCTTGGCCGCTTTATCTTCAATGAAATTATTCCTCAGGATCTGGGATTTGTAGACAGAAGCCTGGATGAGAATTTCTTAAAGCTTGAGGTCAACTTCTTAGTTGGTAAGAAGCAGTTAAAACCTATCTTAGAGAAGTGCATCAATATTCACGGTGCAACTAAGACCGCTGAAATCCTCGATGCTGTAAAAGCATTGGGTTACAAATATTCTACACGCGCTGCGATGACCGTATCCATCTCCGATATGGAGGTACCTGCGGATAAGGCAAACATCATCGCGGATGCGGAAGCTACCATCGAGAATATTGCTAAGGAATACAGACGTGGTAGAATGACTGAGGATGAGAGATACAATACCGTTATTGAGACCTGGAAGGAAGCCGATAAGGTACTGACAGAGAAGCTGTTAGGCGGTCTGGACAAATTCAATAACATCAAGATGATGTCCGACTCCGGTGCCCGTGGTTCCGATAAGCAGATCAAGCAGCTTGCCGGTATGCGTGGTTTGATGGCAGATACCTCCGGTAGAACCATCGAATTGCCGATTAAGTCCAACCTTCGTGAAGGCCTTGACGTATTGGAATACTTTATCTCCGCACATGGTGCTCGTAAGGGTCTGTCCGATACCGCGCTCCGTACCGCTGACTCTGGTTACTTAACCCGTCGACTGGTAGACGTTTCACAGGATCTGATCATCCGTGAAGTGGACTGCTGCGAGGGTCATGAGATTCCGGGTATGTGGATTAAGGCATTTATTGACGGTAAGGAAGTAATCGAAAGCTTAGAAGAGAGAATTACAGGAAGATATTCCTGTGAGTCTATCTACGATGCTGACGGTAACATGATCGTAAAAGCAAATCATATGATTACACCGAAGCGAGCTTCCAGAATCATCGCAACAGGTGTTGAGAAAGTTAAGATTCGTACTGTATTGTCTTGTAAATCACATATCGGTGTATGTGCGAAGTGTTATGGTGCCAACATGGCAACCGGTGAAGCTGTACAGGTAGGCGAAGCGGTAGGTATTATCGCTGCTCAATCCATCGGTGAGCCCGGTACACAGTTGACCATGCGTACTTTCCATACCGGTGGTGTTGCGGGTGATGACATTACACAGGGTCTTCCCCGTGTCGAGGAGCTTTTCGAAGCCAGAAAGCCAAAGGGTCTTGCAATTATCGCAGAGTTTGGTGGCGTGGTAACGATTAAGGATACGAAGAAGAAACGTGAAGTTATTATTACAAATAATGAGACTATGGAATCCAAAGCATATCTGATCCCTTACGGTTCCAGAATCAAGGTTCAGGAGGGTGAAGTTCTTGAAGCCGGCGACGAGCTGACAGAAGGTAGCGTAAATCCTCATGATATCTTAAAGATCAAGGGTATCCGTGCCGTACAGGATTATATGATCCAGGAGGTTCAGAGAGTATACCGTCTTCAGGGTGTTGAAATCAACGATAAGCATATCGAGGTTATCGTTCGCCAGATGCTGAAGAAGATCCGTATCGAGACGAACGGTGATACCAATTTCTTACCCGGTACGCTGGTTGATATTCTTGAATTTGAGGATGAGAATGAAAGAATGATCGCGGAAGGCTTAGAGCCGGCTGACGGCAAGCAGGTAATGCTTGGTATCACAAAGGCTTCCCTCGCAACAAACTCCTTCTTATCAGCTGCATCCTTCCAGGAGACCACCAAGGTTCTTACCGAAGCCGCAATCAAGGGCAAGGTTGACCCGTTGATCGGTCTGAAAGAAAATGTTATTATTGGTAAACTGATCCCTGCCGGAACCGGTATGAAGAGATATCGCTCTGTGAAGCTGGATACAGATACGATGGATGAGTATATGCTTTCCGAGGATATCGATGCTGAAGGCAGCTATATGGATGAGTATGATACCTTTGAGTACTCGGAAGATGCTTATAATGAAGGCGAGTATTCTGAAGAGGAAGACTATTTCGAGGTAGAAGACGGTATTCCGGAGATAGTATACGACGAGGATAAGTACTCCAGCGAGAATGACTTTATGCAGAGAGAGGACGCTATCCCGGGAGTAGATGATGCACATGCAAATTATGGAGAGAACTCCCATAATGACGGTGACTGGACAGAAACCAATTTTAACTTAAAGGGTATCTCTGAAGATGATTATAGTGACGGCCTGTAAACCGAAGCTGTAATACCGCGAATAAGAACAAGTGTCAACTAGATGCAATTTTCTAAGTATAAATAAAAATCACATGCAGACTGGCATGCTGAACCGGAGGGACTATCAGGTACAGCAGACAGCCTGCATGTGACTTTTTGATTCTATAGAAAATAACTATTGCTTTAGCCGGAGGACACTTTTATTCTTGATTTTTTCCTTCTTATGATAGCTTTTACGGCTTCATACCATAATACTGACAGAGCTGCAAGAACGAATACAGCACAAAGCTTTACAACCGATAGAGCGGTCAGGCTGAAGACGCCGGAAAGAGGAGTATATATAATTGCAAGAAGTCCGGCTAGTGTACCGACTACAACCATTCGAAACACATGGTCTCCCAGCAGCAATTGTAAGCTGTTCAAAATAGAGTTCCGATTGGAGCTGTTCACTGTCACTAAGAAAAGGTTTGCAATTATAATGACGGAGATCCCCATTGTCCTTGCCGTAGCTGCATCAGAGGGATTGCCTTGCAGTTCGTTAATATAGGTAAGAAAGGAAGCGGCAAAGACGGTGACACCCTGCAGTATGCTTTTGAGTAGGGTTCCTCTGGTAAGTATCTGCTCCATGGGATTTCTCGGTTTCCGATCCATAATATCCTGTTCTGCCGGTTGGCGCTCCAGAACGATTGAGCAGGTGGGATCTATGATTAATTCCAGCAGTACCACATGGATCGGGAGTAATAGGAGCTCAGCAGGTTTGATATTCATAAAAGGTGCCAGTAAGGCAGAAAATGCAATCGGAATATGAATGGTAAAAACATATCCTACTGCCTTTCTTATATTTTCATATATTCTTCGGCCATCATGGATGGTCTCTACAATGGTCGAAAAGTTATCATCCAACAGGACCAAATCAGCTGCTTCTCTTGAAACCTCTGAGCCGCGTTTTCCCATGGCAATTCCAACATCAGCGGCTTTCAGAGCAGGAGCATCATTTACCCCGTCGCCTGTCATTGCCACAATTTCTCCAATTGCCTGGAACGCCTTGACAATACGCATCTTATGCTCGGGTCTCACCCGTGAAAAAATACTGACATCCCTGATCTGTTTCTGAAGATCTTCCTCACTCAAAAGGTCCAGCTCTTCACCTGTGA
Source organism: Bacillota bacterium (assembly GCA_023437365.1). Taxonomy (GTDB): domain Bacteria; phylum Bacillota; class Clostridia; order Lachnospirales; family Lachnospiraceae; genus Mobilitalea. Next base: position 25,403 of record JAEZGK010000005.1, on the reverse strand, counting down.
GGATTTGATCGCTGCCAGGCATGCCGATCTGTTTTGCTATGGAGCTGGCAGTGACACCGTTGTCACCAGTGATCATAACGACCCGTACACCGGCTTTTACACAGCGTCTGATGTCTTCCCGGACTGATTCCCTCGGCGGATCAGCAAGACCGATTAATCCACGGAAGGTCAATAGGCAATCCGCGAGAGATGACGGAATAGCTTCCTCCTTCTCCGGTCTCATGATACCGACACCGATGACCCGCAGCCCCTTTCTCGACATTGATAGGAGGTTATCCTCGACCATTTGCTTTTCCTCGGAGGTTAGATTACATAGAGTAATTAAACTTTCCGGAGAGCCCTTGGCAGCAATTAGTATTTCACCGTCATGGTACCAGACATGACCCATCATCTTCAACTCATTGGTAAACGGATATTCCGTAATTAACTCTCCGCTAAACAGATGCTGCTCGGAGATACCAAGCTTCTGACAATGTGCAAGCATGGCCTTTTCCATGGGATCATAGGCATCTGTTTCACAGCCGAGTCCCATGACTTCACTCAAACCTTCTTCATCCCCATCCATAGCCCAGAGTTCCTGCACCGTCATCTGATTCATAGTGATGGTTCCCGTCTTATCCACACAGAGGACGGAGACTGCTCCCAAGGTTTCCACTTCGGGAAGTCTTCTGACCAGTGATTTCTTTCTTGCCAACCGCCAGGCACCCATGGATAAAAAGACGGTGAGGATGACCGGAAATTCCTCCGGTATCATGGCCATTGCAAGAGTGATACCGGATAATATGCTTTCAATCATCCGATCAATCAGTCTATGATCGGAGATATTAATATAGGTTAGTGTGATCACCAGTAAGAATAAAATCCCGGCAATGGCAGCACAGGTCTTGACAAGAGTGCCGATCTGCCTTTGTAATGGGGAAGGGGCTTCGAGAGCGGTGAGGATACCCATACCTATCTTTCCGTATTCCGTGGATACCCCCGTTTTATCTACCTTTACGAGGGCACTTCCCTGTGTCACCAGCGTTCCCGAATAGCAGTAGTCACGTCTCCAATAGCCGGGAAGCTCCTGAATGGAAGCTTCATTTACGGTCATCTTCCATGCACCCTCTGCTTCACCTGTCAGCGTGGATTCATCCACACAAAGATCGTTTGCTCTCAGGATTTCTCCATCGGCAGGGATCTTAATCCCTTCCTTCAGAAGCATCAGGTCCCCGGGCACAAGGTCCCTGCTTGCTATCTGGTATTCCCTGCTCTCGCGTATTACAGTGATGTGTGGCGCAGAAAGATCCTTTAGAGTATTCAGGGTTTGATCTGTTTTCCACTCCTGGATGACATCAATACTGATGACACCGACTACAAAAACGAGCATAATAATCCCATCTCGAGGTTCACCGAGCAGAAAATAAATCACTGACGCAATCAATAGCAGAAGGAACATTGGTTCACAGAGTATCGTAAATACTTTGTGTAGAAAGCTTTCTTTTTTTTGTGGTGAAAGCTCGTTTTTACCGTACTGTTCTTCAAGTTTTTTCACCTGCTCCTGAGTTAGACCGGAAAAGGCGTTGGCTTTTTGTTCTGTCATAACAGTTACCTCCAATATGTTTTGAATATTGTCTTGATAGCCCTATGGCATTGCAAAATTCCGGTAATGTCCATAAAGGGGTAAAAAAATACACCTATGAAACATTTACTGTCCCACAGATGTCTATCTGCTGCCGTTGCCGGCCCGGCCCCATGAAATACGATTCATCGCCTGCTCAGTTTGTACCGTAGATTGATATGCAGTGCAAAGAGATATTTTTATACTACTATATTTATTATATACAGTGAATACACCGAAGGTGCATTGCATTCAAGGTGCATTGGATACAGGGTGCATTATATTTAGGGTGCGTTACATTCAAGGTGCATTGCATTCAAGGTGCATTGCATTCAATGTGCATTGCGTTCAAATTACATTGCGTTCAAATTACATTACGTTCAAATTACATTACGTTCAAATTACATTGCGTTCAAGTGGCGTTACATTGAAGGTACATTCCTGCTATTTCTGTAAAAGCTGAAAAGTCTGAGAACAGACCTCACACATTTTATGCATTGTCATAAGATGGTAACATCAACAGGTATGGAGCAGAAGTCCATGGATTATATTGATAACAGGTATAGCGAAGCAACCTATAAGACTTTAGAGGAAGCTCTGCAGCTAGTGAAGCAGGCGGTACAGGGTGAACGGGAGGATGAATTGTTCTATGACTATCTGATCTCAGTCGCTCCGACGCGGGAAGAGGAGCAAATCATCACGGATATCCGGGATGATGAGAGGAAGCACAATCAGATGTTTCGGGAAATCTATGCATATTATTCAAGGAATGAATTACCGCGACCAGTCAGTCAGGAATTTACAGAACCGGAATCCTATCTCGAAGGAATTAAGAAAGCATTTTTCGGAGAGCTATCAGCGATGGAGAGATATAGGATCATACGTGCGGGCCTTCCTTCCAGGTATTACAGGGACATGGTCTTTGAGATACTGACAGATGAATTAAAGCATGCAGATAAATACAATTACATTCTTAATCTGAATTCGAAGAATGGAAAACAAGTAAATTCCATGCAGAGGGATAATACCAGCCGGAAACGCAGTCAGGATCAGAGGTACAGTCAGGATCAAGACCAGGAACAGGGTCAAGAACGGAATCTGACGGATGAGGGACAGAATATGACTCTGGAGCAGGTATTGGAATATATCGATCCTATTGTGAAGGAAGCATTGAAGGAAGCAAAGGCCGGAACTGACCTCCAAAAGCTTTTCCAAAAATATATTCTGATTGGAATCCTGATTGGTAACGGCTTTAGTATGGAGCAGGGGATTGATCAGGTGAGAGCCTGGGAAAGAGGAAACTATATCTGATATCGCTTATAGGAAGAGTTTAATGATTGGAAGGGGTCACATAGGCTGTCGGGAGTGCATTAAAATCCTGGCAGCTTATTATATTATTCAGGAAAGATCTCCTTTCTACCCGGGGAATATTTTATTAGCATCGTCGGGGTTATTTCCTTGACATATGGGTGATAATAGTTTATATTAACTGTATTAATTGAATTAATACAGTTAATATGATTTATAACAATGAAATAGTAATAAAGTACTTATAGCTATTTCATCGTAGAACATAATCAATAATGAAAATATTCAAGTTTAGAAGAAAGGAGTGGGCCTGTGATAATTATTGACTATAGAGACCATAGACCAATCTATGAACAGGTAGTTGAGCGATTTAAGGATTTGATTCTTAAGGGTGCATTGGAAGCAGACAGCCAGCTGCCCTCCGTAAGAAATCTGGCGATGGAGTTATCGATTAATCCAAATACAATTCAACGGGCTTATGCCGAATTGGAGCGGCAGGGTTATATCTATTCCATAAAAGGAAAGGGCAATTTTATCGCAGCCGGTGATCTGATATTCCGGGAAAAACAAACGGAAATATTCCAAAGGCTTGGACAATTGGCCAAGGAAGCGAAGGGGTTAAGGCTTCCGAAGGATAAAATAATCACAATCATAGAAGATAGCTATGGGGAGGAGAGAGACGATGATAGAAGCGATCAATGTAAGTAAGCAATTTGATGGTATAAAAGCTGTGGATCAGGTCTCAGTAACAATCAAAGAGGGAAATGTTTTCGGACTGATTGGTACCAACGGTGCAGGAAAGAGCACCTTCATAAGAATGCTCAGCGGCATCCTAAAGCCTGATCGGGGTTCAATACAGCTTGATGAAATGGAGGTCTTTGAGAATGTATCAGCGAAAAAGCTGTTCTTCTATATTTCAGATGACCAATTCTTTTTCAGTAACGCAACTCCAAAGGATATGAAGAATTTTTATCAAGGAATCTACCATGAGTTCGATGGAGACCGTTTTGATACGATGATGAAGCAATTTGATTTGGACCCAAGACGTAAGATAAACACCTTTTCTAAAGGAATGAAGAAGCAGGTCTCGGTCATCTGCGGTGTCTGCGCCAATACAAAATATATCTTCTGTGATGAGACCTTTGACGGCTTAGACCCGGTGATGCGTCAAGCTGTGAAGAGCATCTTCATCCGGGAAATGGGGGAAAGGAATATGACGGCAATCATTGCCTCACATAATCTTCGAGAGCTGGAGGATATCTGCGATCATGTCGGAATTCTACATAAAGGAGGAATCCTGCTCTCAAAGGATCTCTACGATATGAAGCTGAGCGTACATAGAGTACAGTGTGTATTTAGAAACGGAGAGGAAGCGGAAAGCGTATTCCAAGGCTTGGAGTTATTAAAAGCAGAACAGCGAGGCAGCTTAAGCACAATAACAATCAGAGGTACTCATGAGGAGATTTCGGGAAGGCTTACGAAGGCAGACCCGATCTATTCTGAGATTTTGCCGCTGACCCTGGAGGAATTATTCATTTGCGAAACGGAGGTAGTCGGCTATGATATCAAAAAGCTTATTTATTAATCTTCAGAAAGAAGATTTGAAAAGAAAAATATGGACGATTGCACTGTTACTTCTGGTGTTTTTCCTTGTTCTGCCTGTGACGAATGCATTGAATTTGGAAAGTATAGACAATCTATTGACTCTGAAGCAGATCAATGACAGCATTATAGCTATGTTAGGTCCACAGCATTCCGGTGTGAATGTTCTTACAGTCATTGCAGCGATCATCTGCGGTATCAGCAGCTTCCACTATGTACATTCCAAGAAGCAAATCGATTTTTATCATAGTACGCCGGTAAGGCGAGAAACCATGTTTGCCGTGAACTACCTGGATGGGTTTCTGATCTATTTCGTATCCTATGGGTTGAATCTGCTTTTAAGCTTTGCCGTGCTTTCTGTAAATGGTTATATGTGCCGGGAGATCTTTCTGGCAGCCATGACAGCTGTGCTGATCAACAGTATCTATTATTTAATGATATATACTGTAGTCATCATTGCCGTCATGCTGACCGGTAATTTTGTGGTCAGCTGCCTAGGAAGCGCAGTCCTTTTGCTGTACGGTCCGACTCTCATGCTGGTGAAGGAGGAGTATTTCCGCGAATTTTTTGCTACCTATTATCCGGAGATACAATTACGAAACGGCCTGAGATTCTTATCGCCGATCTGGGTATATTTTGGTGTCAATGATACCTGGAGCAGGGGAGACAGCATCCTTCTATCTCTAGTGATCGGAGCTGCGGTTACCGCAGTATTGGCTGCATTTGCCTTATTCCTGTATCTTAGGAGGCCCTCGGAGGCAGCGGGGAAAGCAATGGCATTCACGAAATCAAAGCCGGTAATCAAATTCTTGCTGGTGATTTTGTTATCCTTAGGCGGTGGGGCATTGTTCTTCAATATTGCCCACAACAATGACGGTTGGTTCCTCTTTGGTATTGTATTTGCACTTCTGGTCTCCCATGCCATTATAGAAATCATTTATCAGTTTGATATCCGCGGGTTACTGCGTAATAAGAGACAGCTTTTGATATGCGGACTGGCAGTTGGAACGATTGCCTGCTGCTTCAGATTTGACCTTTTTAAGTTTGATGCATATATTCCAAAGGAAAGCGAGGTTAAGAGCATAGCGGTATCCGTAAGTGGAATTGACGATAATTTAAACTATTTTGATATTGAGTATGGAAATTACAAACGGTATGACAATTCTCAGTATCAGTTGAAGCATATGAATCTAAAAGAATTCACAGCTGCCTACGAGCTTGCAAAAGCAGGAATCTCCGCCCCAAAGACGACTGGAGATTACAATGCCACAGGCGGCAACTATACCTATTGTGTGAAATATAACATGAAGGGCGGTAACACGGTATATCGCCAGTACAGATTGGATACCTCCGACACTTATGAATTACTGAAGAAGGTATATGAGAATGGCGATTACAAAGAGGCTCATTATCCACTGCTTGATTGGGATATCACGAAGATCGGAAAAGTATCTTTAAGGTATTACTCGGAAATTATCAATAATGAAGAATTTGGATTGAATGGTAAGGAAAGTTATTCCCTGGCGCTGCCGGGTGCCAAGAAGCAGGAATTTCTTACTGCCTATAAGGATGAACTGAGGGCTATGACCTTGGATGAAAAAAAGGAAAGTGAACCGCTGGCAACCGTCCTTATTGAATATAGCACCTATGGTGTCAGCTCCTATGATATCTACCCTTCCTTTACAAAGACTTTGGAATTGATGAGGGAATATGGCTTTGACACATCCAAGCAGGTAAAAATCGAGGATATTCGAAGAATTACCGTATCTGATTATAGCCCGAAATATGAGCAGGTTACCATAGATGGAATCATTTCAACCAGTCAGGCAAAGGATAGCTTTAAGGAAGAGACTTATTCAAAACCGGAACAGATTGCAAGCATCCTTCCTAATCTGGTATCCAGGGATTATTTTTACAGTAACTTTACATTGATCGAAGGAGAAGTGTATACAGATGTCCTCCTCTATGTATTCAATGAAGATTATAATAATGAATTAAGTTATGGATATCTATTTAAAAAGGGTACCCTTCCCGACTTTGTAAGAAGTGACTTGAATATCAGGGAGTAAAAAAGGATTGCAATTGGCAAAAAAGCATTGTATCATGATATAGACGTTTTGGAATTAATGTATCCTCTATCGGTTCAGATGTCATTTGTATTATAGATGAAAGGGAGAATATCATGATAGGTTATATGAAAAGATATGAAGAATGGTTAACCAATCCATACTTTGATGAAGAGACCAGAAATGAGTTGGCTGCACTGAAGGGAAATGAGACTGAAATAAAGGAACGATTCTTTAAGGATCTTGAATTTGGAACCGGAGGTCTGAGAGGAATCTTAGGTGCCGGTGTTAACAGGATGAATCTTTATACCGTCAGGAGAGCGACACAGGGTCTTGCAAATACCATCCTGAAGCATGGGGGAGCAAGCAAAGGGGTTGCGATTGCCTACGATTCCAGAAGAATGTCTCCGGAATTTGCACTGGACAGTGCGTTGTGTCTGGCGGCGAATGGAATTCATGCATATCTTTTTGAAAGCCTGAGACCTACACCGGAATTGTCCTTTGCACTACGCACCCTTGGTTGTACTGCAGGTATCGTGATTACAGCAAGTCATAATCCTGCTGAATATAATGGTTATAAGGTATACTGGGAAGACGGTGCTCAGATTACGTTCCCGAAGGATGAGGAAATCATAAAAGAAGTAAATTCCATCACGGATTTTGCATCCGCGAAGACGATGATAAAGGAGGAGGCTCTGGCAAAGGGCTTACTGACTGTCATCGGTAAGGAAATAGATGATAAGTATATCGCTGAGTTGAAGAAGCTGGTAATTAACCCGATCAGTGAGGAAAGTAAGGGAATGAAGATTGTATATACCCCACTTCATGGTACCGGTAATCTTCCGGTAAGAAGGATTCTGGCTGAGTTGGGCTTTGATCAGGTCTATGTGGTTCCGGAGCAGGAGCTGCCGGATTCTGAATTCTCTACTGTCGGATACCCTAATCCTGAGGACCCGAAGGTGTTCACTCTGGCTCAGAAGCTGGCAAAGGAAGTAGGTGCAGATCTGATTCTGGCAACCGATCCTGATGCAGACCGCCTGGGTATTATGGTAAAGGATGAGAAGGGCGAATTTGTTCTTTTCAACGGTAATATGACAGGTGCCTTAATCGCGGAATATGAGTTCTCACAGAAGGCAGAGAAGGGAAGCCTTCCGAAGAATGCGGCCTTGATTAAAACAATCGTTACCGGCAATATCTCAGATCTCATCGCTGAGTATTACAATGCAAAGCTGATCGAAGTATTGACTGGGTTCAAATATATCGGCGAACAGATTAAGCTGTTTGAAGAGACAGGTGCAAATACCTACGTATTTGGTTATGAAGAGAGCTATGGCTGCCTGGTCGGTACCCACTCCAGGGATAAGGATGCAATTGTTGCTGTGATGTGTCTGTGCGAGGCCGCTGCCTACTATCGCTCCAAGGGTATCTCGCTGTATGAGCAGATGAATAAAATCTATGAGAAGTATGGCTACTTCAAGGAGGATCTTGTATCCGTGACACTCAAAGGCATCGAGGGCATGGAGAAGATCAAGGAAATCATGAACAGCTATCGTACGAACCCGCCGAAGACGGCAGGAGATTACACAGTACTCAAGCTTCGGGATTATATGGCAGATACGATTACTGAGCTTGCGACCGGCAAGGTGACTTCGACCGGACTTCCGAAATCCGATGTATTATACTTTGACTTAAACGATAATGCGTGGTGTGCAATCAGACCGTCCGGTACTGAACCGAAGATTAAGTTCTACTTCGGAGTCAAGGGAAGCTCCCTGGCTGATGCGGACGCAAAGCTGAAGAAGCTGATGAACGATCAGGTATTTATGGTAGAATAAGAGACAAAAACTTTTCAATACAGTGATTGAATAGAACGAGCACGGACCAGTATTCCCTAACACACTCGTCGGAAGACACACTGCTGTTTTGTCTGCGACAATCGTACATGAGATGTTCGCTTGTCACAGACAAAACAGCAGCATGTCTCCCAAAGAGTGCATGACGGGGATACTGGTCCGTACTCGTTCTATTCCTTTACTGTTACGAGAAGCTTATACTGATTACTCTACAGATCTGATTACTCTACCGATCTGATTATCTGCCACTCTGAATACTCTACCGATCTGATTACTCTACTGATTTGATTATTCTACCACCTATTAATGTGGATCTTTTCCTTCGGGTCAAAATGATGTTGTTTCGGTTTGGAAGCATCCTCAGCAGGATAACCGATGGAAATATAGCAGGGCAGGTGATAATCTTCGGGATGTCCGAGGTATTCCTTTAGGTAAGTAAGCTCGTCAGGGAAAGGAATCCGGAAAGCGGCACCCAAGCCCTCAGCAGTAGTGGCCAGGAGTATATTTTCGATGCAGCACCAGATGGAAGCGAAGTTGTTGAGAGAATTCATGGTCTCCGGTGTGAGCAGCGGATAATCCTGCTTGAAGAAAGGAAGAATCAGGCAGCCGCCCCGATAAAGCATGGAATATTGCTTCGGAACACCATCCATATACATATCCCTTTGACAGGCATCGGTCATATTCCAACTATCAAGAAAGCTGTTGACATCCTCCTTGGAAAAGCTTTTTCTTATTTTGCTGATGACCTTCGCCTTCTCCTCTTTGTCCGTGATAATGACAAATTCCCAGCTGCGCATATGATCATTGGTGGGTGCCTTTAGGCCTGCATCGATAATTCTATGGATTACCTCTGGGTCAATTTCTCTGTCTACAAAATCTCGTATAGTGTGCCTTTCATTAATTACATTATAAAATTCCATGATAAAACTCCCCTCTGTTGTTAGAATAATCATATTGTACCATATAGTACTAAATAAAGCAAACATTTGTTTGCAAAATGTAATAGTAATTCTTCGAAGCATTCTTCTCTAAAGACAGGGGTAATTCCGATGTTCCAAATATACAATTCGAAAAATATTATAGGCTTCATTCTTAAACTCAAAATATACATTCGAGAACTGTTATAGGCTTCATTCTGAACCTCTAAATATACAGTTCGAGAAATGCTATAGGATATATTCTGAAACTCTTAAAGTAATTAAGAATTGAAATAAAATACAGAGGATGCAGCAGCACCCTCTGTAGAATGTTTTATTATAAAATAGTGTTACCTTATGCCAGCTTCTGACCGCAGTTCGGGCAGAAATTCGCACCTTCGGTTTTTGCACCGCAATTCGGGCAGAAGTTTGGCTTTGCACCTTGTGCAGGAGCGGAATTATCCGCTGCCTGGTTCATGTTTTTCATCATCTGATTGGCAGCATTCATACCCATCATCATGCCAGCCATGTCAGAGGCTACACCGCCACCGCTCATCTTACCTGAGGCCATGCCGTTGGTCAGCTCTATCTGCTGATAACGGTTCACATCACCGACCATTGAGTGAGAAGCGTTCTTATTGATCATCGACTGGATTTCCTCAGGGTAAGTAAAGCTCATGATATTGAAGGCAGTAATGGAGAGTCCGGAATCAAAAAGCTGCATGTCAAGGTCAGTACGGATACCATTCGAGATATCGAAGGAGTTCGCTTGCAGATTGAACATATCCTTGCCTTCTTTGGAGATCCATTTCATCAGAAGCTGATCGAGGATTGCTACGATACGCAGTCTGACGTCTTCTACATTGTAGGATTGCTTCACACCGGCAATCTTATCAATCAGCTTGACATAATCAGCCACCTTGAAGGTAAAGGTACCGAAGGCACGGATCGGCATACCGCCGGGAAGCTGCTGTACAGGAATATTGATGGCATTCTGGGTACCCCATTTTACCTGAAACTCCTTTGTATTGATGAAAAGTACCTCTGCACGGATACCGCTGTTGAAACCGAATTTGAATCCCTTTAATGTAGAGAGGAAGGGAATGATCTGAGATTCAATATCATAATCTCCTTCATCCTTGAAGATACCCTCAATCTTTCCGTTGTAGAGAAATATCGCATCCTGCCCAGGACGGATAATAAGTCGGCTGCCCTTCTTAATCTCATCATTGCTCCATTTGTAGAAAATCATGTCGTCACGGAATTCCTGCCATTCAACTACATTTGCAAATTGCTTTGAAAATAAGCCCATATTGATTTCCTCCATAAGTTTGATTGCTTACACTTTTCATTATATATTAATATTTATATGATAGCTACTAGAACCTTCCGCCTCCGGAACTGTGGGAGCGTCCGCCCATAGAGGACCCGCCACGGAAACCTCCTGCATTGAAGCCTCCTCCGGCATGCTTGTTTGGATTATCCTTTGGCTTCGGTACTCTGGTGACCTGGGTGCGGATATAATCATCTCTTCGTCCGATCAGACCGGATTGATTCTGATCCATATAGGTGGCACCACCTGCTGTCATTTTGCCGCCAGAGCGGAGGGCCATGACGGATACAGTGATAATACCGATGATGATTGCTGCAAGCAGCTGAACCCAGATATTTGCTACCAGATTCTTAGTGGTATTCTGAGTCGTTCCGTAATTATCAGGCCAGGTTTCATCATAATACGGGGCATTGGGGTCGCTGTTCTGCGGAGTCCCGACACTATAGTCGTGATCGGTATTAATCTCAGAATCATCACCCATATATGCGGCAGAACGATCGATGTATATGGAAAAAGCATCATAATAATCTCCGTCGGAGAGGTAAGGTGTGATTTCCTCAATGATGATATCTATTCTTTTGGAATGGATATAGGTCTCGGCGGCTCCGTAGCCCTCCATAAATACAACGCGGTTGCTCATATCCACCAGCAGATAGACTCGGTCGCCCACCGGCAGCTGATCTTCGAAATCCTCTATATAATCCTCGGCATACAATGCATTTGGATCATTATGAGTTAAGATCATGATCTCTACCCCTGCGGCATCACCGGAATCGATGCATTTCTGTTCCAGCTCTTCTGATTCGGAGGAGGAGAGCAGACCGGCTTCATCATAGATATATTGGGTTACCTTTTGATCGGAGGTGTCCGCCGCATATGCCGGAATGGGATGAATAAAGCATACGGATACGGCGAGCATGAATACTGCCAGCAGAGGCAGGATTTTATGATTGTTTAACTTCTTCATGACAGCATACCTCCTACGATAGTGATGATGCGAAAGAGAGCAAAGCAGCTTACACTGACCCCTGCAAACCAACTGAATAGCTTAGCCTTACTCAGCGGAGGCTTACCAATAATCTTGCCGGTCTGTCCGTTCATGAGAAAGATATGCTCTGCCTGACGGTAATCATAGCATACCATCCATACGGGCATCAGTGTATAATCGGCATGCTTCTTGCGGATATTGATGTCCTTGCGGCGATACATCACGGAGGAGTATCCGCTGATCGTGGAGCTCAAATAATTATCTACGTAACCGCCGACTCTTTCTTTGATTCGCGGCAGCATATCCTCGTCCGTAAAATCATATTTTTCGGCGATATAGCCCGCGAGATAAGGCATATTAAAATCCTTTAAGTTCTCGTAGGAATAAGGCTCCAGCTTATCCATCATGTGATCCTCCATCTTGCGGGAAGCATCACAGGGAATACGGCTATAGTTCAAATCAACCTTACGGTAGACATTATAATATTTGGTCTCCGTATAGATCCAGTTACTGTCGGAATACGTGCGAACTCTGGTGCAGGTAGCTTCGGCTTCCCCTCGTCCATTGATGTCATAGAGCCAGAAGGGTACATAGAGCCCGGTAATGTTTTTTATTCTGTCCGCAGTCATAAAATCCTTCGGAGTCAGCAGACCCTTTCGGCACCATTTGACAAAGGCTTCCTGAGCCTGTTCCTTACTGATGGAAAAGGGAATAACCTTCGCGGGAGCCAGGCTTCCGCTTAAGCGATCGCTTAATACGACACCCGCTCCACAGAAGCCACAGGTGGTGGCTGCGGTATTCGCTTCTGCAATCAGTATCGCACCGCAGTTATTACAATGGTATTCGTGGGCTTCTCCTTCATTGAAGGTGGAGTGGTTACTCGGTTCATCGGAATCGTTAGCATCGGCATAGTCATTGTCGAAGCCGGAGTTAGCGGCATTGATATCATCATCATCCGCATCGTAATGGATGGTTTCATCCTCGTTTTCCCCAGGACTGGGTATGTTCTCGATATTATCCGTCCGTCCGCAGCTTCCGCAGCGAAGCAGTCCGGTCTGAGTGTCAAAAGCCATATCTGACCCACAATTGGGACATTTATAGTGAACAACAGTGGACATTATTCAAATCCTCCCTATGAAGTTAAACTATATACCTATGAAAAGTCTGTAAGAACAAGGAGTGAGCACCACAAGCGTAGATTTATGCATGATAAATTACGTTGAGAACCTTCGCAGTTCTTCCCAGGTGAAGGCAATTCTTCTTTCGTTTCCTACTATACCTGACAAATGTCCGCAGATCAGCAGTTGTCTGATTTGTCTGCGGACATTTAATCTCCAGATCTAGCTATAGATTACTTATTCATGCTTGCCTTTAATGCAGCCAGCTCATCATCCACACTGGAATTACTATCGTACTTTGCAGTGAGGTCTTCAATCGTCTGATCGGAAGAGGAGCGGTTGAGCTCTGCCATGGCATTGGCTTTATCAAGCGCTTTGTCTGCCATCTCTTCATATTTTTTAAAGCTTGCGATGGAGTTATTGGCACTCACAACGGAGTCACCCATACGGTTAATCCGCTCCTGAGTCTTGGCAACAGCAAGCTTACCCTTGATCATATCCTTACGAGACTCGAGTTCGTTGATATCATCGACTAATTTATCATGCATCTCACGCATATGGGTTGCATTGGTATGAGCCAAATTATATGCTTCCTGAAGTCCGGGTAACTTAGCGGACAGGGCTGCTTTCTGCTCCAGAAATTTTCTTGCATCGGCTTCATTATTTGCTTCAAGTGCTTTCACTGCATAAGCCTGCATTTTATTGATCTCTTCGCTGCATTCGTCAAATGCTCTTTTGGCTCTCTGTTCTTCTGCCATGATGGTCGCTGTCTCAGACTTTACCTTGCCAAGATCGGAATTCAGATTACGAAGACACTGATCAATCATTTTCTCGGGGTCCTCTGCTTTATCAAGCAGTGCATTGATGTTGCTGGACATGATGTCCTTGAATCTTGTTAATATACCCATGATAATACTCCTCCATATCTTATATTTATTCTCAGAAGCCCATTTAATAAGGCTTCTCTGTTCCTTGTATACAATTATAAGTTTATTATTAAATACCTGTAACGTCAAGTTAAAATACAGTTAGAATCATAAGAGGATGCTAAATGCCGGCCGTGGAAAAGAGAAGTACGATCTATTGAATATAGGTTGTGTTTCGTATAATCCTGGTTTATAATAATATTTCGAGATGCTGCGAAGCAATGTCAGATCTGAAGAATGAACTATGATAAAGCTCGAGAGCTACATTCGCTTTTTATTAGAAGGCCTGTAAACAGGCGTATGGAGGTTTCTATGTGGATTGCTGGTGATTGGAAGGATTATGAGGTAATAGATGCCGCAAAGGGAGAAAAGCTGGAACGGTGGGGAAACTATATTCTGGTAAGACCGGATCCACAGGTAATCTGGGACACACCTCAACAGAATAAAGGTTGGAGGAAGCCGAATGCCCATTACCATAGAAGCACTAAGGGCGGGGGCGAATGGGAATTCTTTGATTTGCCGAAGCAATGGGAGATATCCTACAAGGATCTGACCTTTCATCTGCAGCCCTTCAGCTTCAAGCATACAGGCTTGTTCCCGGAGCAGGCTGTGAATTGGGACTGGTTTTCTGAGAAAATCAAGAGTACCAAGGGAAGGCAGATCAAGGTGCTGAACCTGTTTGCCTACACCGGAGGAGCTACTCTGGCGGCAGCTAAGGCTGGGGCCGCGGTAACCCATGTAGACGCCTCCAAGGGTATGGTAACCTGGGCAAAGGAAAATGCAGCAGCCTCAGGACTTGCTGATGCACCGATCAGATATATCGTAGATGATTGCGTCAAGTTCGTGGAACGGGAAATTCGGAGGGAAAGCAGATATGATGCTATCATCATGGACCCGCCTTCCTATGGCAGAGGCCCCAAAGGCGAGATCTGGAAGATTGAGGACAGCATCCATCCCTTTATACAGCTTTGTACAAGGCTGTTGTCGGACGAGCCGTTATTCTTCCTGTTGAATTCTTATACCACTGGTCTGCAGGCAGGAGTACTTTCTTATATGCTTTCAACTGAGTTGAAGCATAAATTTGGCGGTAAGGTGACAGCGGATGAGATTGGACTCCCTGTAACGGAGAATGGACTGGTGCTTCCCTGTGGAGCAAGCGGACGCTGGGAAAAGTAAAAATTATTTCTTGATAAGATAAAAAAGAGGAGATTACTATTGCAATATACTCTAAACATAAGGAGCTTCCCGATGTTAGAGATCATATTACAATAGTAATCTCTTCTTTTATTATATGTATTAATCTAATCTTCTTCCTGCGGGTACATTTTCACACCGGTCAATGAATAAGGTATTCAGCTGATAAGCATGAGGCAGCATGAATGCCTTAACTCTCTTGATTTTCAATTTGTCGTATAAAACAGTAAGAATTGCTAAAACTTCATATATAGTGCAAAAAAGGATAAATAATTCGTAAAACGGAGATCAAATGTATCAAAAGTATAAGGCTGTAATTCTATATGTATTCTTTGGCGGTTGTACTACACTTGTCAATATTTTTGCTTATTATCTTAGTACCAGACAGCTTAGGCTTGGGGTAACAGTGAGCACTTTGCTGGCCTGGTGGATAGCAATCGTTTTTGCTTATATCACGAATCGAACAATGGTATTCCATAGTAAGAACAGGTCCTTTGCATCAATCACTGCGGAATTTGTCTTCTTTGCAGGTTGCAGGCTGCTGACCGGACTGTTGGATGTTCTCATCATGTATTGTTTTGTGAAACTGCTTCATTACCCGGATCTCATGATGAAGATCATCTCAAATATTCTTATCATAGTGCTAAATTATGCTGCCAGTAAGATTTTCATATTTCGACAACATGTGCGTAGGAGGTGAGTTGGGAACATGAAGAGAACAATTCTGAACAACACCTTTTTTGTATATAGCATTTCCTTTCTGATACTGTTGCCGGCTGTCTTTTTTCCCTTTCTTGCAGAAGGGAAGTCCTTTGTATGGGGTGTGGATGGCATCAATCAGCATCTGCCGATCCTTCTGTATTACGGAAGGATACTCAGAGGATTACTTACGGGAGCCGGTTTTGCCATGGTGGATTTTACTGTAGGCATGGGCTATGATACGATCACTACCCTTCATTATTACGTGCTGGGAGACCCCTTAGCCATACTGTCTATATTTATGAACCAAGGAAATGGGGCAGCTATCTATAATGGATTAATCTTGCTGCGGCTGTATCTCATCGGTATCAGCTTTTTGCTGTTTTGCAGATACTGGAGGCTGACGGGGAGAGGAAGGATACCGGGGGCCTTAATCTATACTTTCTGTGGCTATACCTTTTATTCGGGAGTCAGACATCCCTACTTCCTCAACCCTATGATTTATCTTCCGCTGCTGCTGATTGGTCTCGAGGAAGTGCTTCGCAGGAAGAAGCCTTATTTATTGATCGGGATGGTTTTTCTCTGCGCGATCAGTAATTTCTATTTTTTCTTCATTCTGACCGTGATATCACTTGTCTATGTGACGGTCCGGTACCTTGTAACATTTTCAAAGCAGGACAAGCATAAGCTTCTGGGTATGGTAATTCTCGGGCTTCGGGTTGGAAGCAATTACTTATTAGGAATGTTGATGGCTTCCATTATCTTTCTGCCGGTTGTTTATGCATTCCTGCAGAATGGACGTATGGACTCCAAAGCAGAGTCTTTGGTCAGCTTCCTTCACTACAATTTGAGGTTTTATATCTCTGTGCTTCAGGGGGTGTTTGCCTCCGGTGTTGATCCCGGGTATTGGATGGATCTTGCTTTTCCTACTCTGACAGCAGTCAGCTTTGTCATCCTTCTCTGTAATAAAAGGTATGCAAAGCTTAAGTATATTTTTTTACTGATTGTTTTGGGATGCTCAGTACCGGCCTTCGGGTACTTCATGAACGGCTTTGCCTATATCACGAACCGCTGGAGCTTCCTTCTGTCTTTTGCGGTTGCCCTGGTTGTCACAGTTACCTACGAGGAAATATTTCATCTTGGGCCATGGGAAAAGGTGCTCCTGCTTCTGGGGGTAGCGGGATATGGAGTATTGAGCTTTGCTTTTGCTTCAAAGAAGATTGTAAAGCTGACTTTCTGTTTCCTTCTGATTACAGTCCTTCTGCTTTTGCTGCTTCAGCAACGTCGGCAAAAGAGTATGAATGCGATACAACAGGTCATCCTATCGCTGTTACTTTTTGTATCCATTGGCTTTAACGGATATGCATTTTATTCTGCTGAGTTCGGAGGCTATGTCGAGGAATTTATTACGAAGAAACAGATTGAGGAGCTGCTTTCTGGAGGAGAAGCTGCCGCAATTGCTTCCATTCAGGATGAAGGCTTATTTCGGATAGAAACCTTCGGCGATAATATCAGAAACGAGGCATTGCCTATGAGGTACAATGATGTTTCAGCTTACTTTAGTCTTATGGACGGAGGCATAACCAACTTCTATAAGCAACTGGAGCTTCTGAATCAAAGAGCTGCATATCGTATTGATAATCAGGATAGCCGGACAATACTTGATGCTATTGCCGGCGTAAAATATTTTGTTACCACTGTGAAGCGAGCGGTGCCGTATGGGTACAATCTGATGAAGCAGATACAGATCGGCAGCAAGAACTATTACCTCTATCAGAATAAATATGCCCTTCCGATCGGTTATGTTTATCATGATTATTTGCCGGAAGAAGAATATGAGCGGTTGAATGCATTGGAAAAGCAAAATGCTCTCCTGTATGCAGTTGTATTGGGAGAAGGCAGTAAGTATGCCAAAGTCAGCAATCGGGATATGAGTGCGGGTATTCATCAGCTGGACTATCAGGTTTCGACAGACGGGCTGGTGCTTGGAAAGGAGCAGATAAAGGTAAAGCGCCCGGAAGCAGAGCTGTTACTTACCTTTGAAAGTAAGGACAAAGCAGAAACCTACCTGCGGTTCACCGGCTTATCCATAGATGAAAACGAATTGGATATGCAGACGATACACGTTTGGGGAGAAAATGAAAAGCATAAAAACATCAACGTCAGGAGCAAATATATGAGCTCCTATTTCGGAAAGGTGAATTATTTGGCGAATACCGGTTACAGCAGGACTAAGAAGAGCTGGATCAGGCTCATCTTTCCGGAAGCAACGAACTTTAGCTATGAGGGCATAGACATCTATAATGTGGATATGCTTCAGTACAAGAGCAGGATACAGGAACTCAGGAAGGAAAGTTTGACCAATATCAGGACGGGCAATAACAGTCTTCAGGGAGAAATCATACTGAGCAGAAAGGGGATTCTGCTGTTATCCATTCCTTACAGCAGAGGCTGGAAAGCTTATGTGGATGGTCGGGAAAAAAAGCTCGGCAGAGGAAATATCATGTATATGTCACTTCCCTTATCCAAAGGGAAGCATCAAATACAGCTTCGATACCGGACCCCGTTCTTGAAGGAGGGTGCTCTGATCTCGTTACTATCCTTTCTGTATCTGATAGGAATGCTTCTGTTTGGGCGGAAAGGAGATGCTCATGGCTGAGAAAATATCTGTAATAGTTCCTTGTTACAACGAGCAGGAGACTTTGCCAATCTTCTACGGGGAGATTATTAAGGTGGCTGCAGCCCTGTTTCGATTGGATTGGGAATTTATCTTCGTAAATGACGGATCAGGTGATCGTACCCTGGAGGAAATCAGAAGGCTGAGAGATAGCGATGGTAGGGTTCATTATATATCCTTCTCCAGAAATTTTGGAAAGGAGGCTGCAATTTATGCCGGATTGAATAAAGCCTGTGGTAATTATGTAGCGCTGATGGATGCTGATCTGCAGGATCCGCCGTCACTGCTGAAGGAGATGTATCAGGTGATTACTGATGAGGGATATGACTGTGTGGCGGCCCGAAGAATTACCAGGGAGGGGGAACCCACCATTCGCTCCTTTTTTGCGAGGTGCTTTTACCGTCTGATCAATTCGATTTCCAGGACTGTATTTGTGGATGGAGCGAGAGATTTTCGCATGATGACCAGGCAGATGGTAGATGCAATATTAAAGATGACGGAATACAACCGATTTACAAAAGGAATCTTCAGCTGGGTGGGCTTTAAGGTTAAATGGCTGGAGTATGTCAATATAGAACGGGTCGCAGGAACCACCAAATGGTCCTTCTGGAAGCTCTTTTTGTATTCCTTCGAAGGAATCGTGGCATTTACTACTGTTCCGCTGGCCTTGGCTTCGTTCTTAGGGATACTGTTCTTTCTGGTGGCAGTCGGGATGGTTATATTCATTATTATAAGGACACTGGTATTCGGAGACCCAACCCAGGGCTGGCCTTCCCTTGTCTGCATCATATTCATGATCGGAGGGCTGCAGCTGCTCTGCACCGGGATTCTGGGAGCGTATCTTGCCAGAACCTACCTGGAGGCGAAGCATAGACCGATATATATCGTGAAGGAAGAAGAGTGAAAAGAAATCTGAAAGTACCAGCTTTCTTCAGTTTTCCCTTTTGCTCCGACTATACTGGGTGTGGTTGGAAGAGTGAAGAAAATTCTCTTGCCAGAATCTACAAATGTGTTACAATAGATGCGAATATACGAAATCGTTTATAGACCCTGTTGATGACTTCTGTGGTAAGGATAGATAGCAGATAATCCCGCAGGCTAAGAGAAAAGGAGAGGTAAGTGTGAAGCTGTGTATTGTATTGACTCCATGCAAAGTCAATTAAGATGTATTTGCATGGAGAATGAGACGTCTTATTTTGACTTTGCATCCTAAAATGATCATATAATTAAGGAGTAAAGTTAAAATGAAACCATTACAATTAAATAAACAAACAAAGAATTATTATTTACTGATTATAGGTCAGTTCGTATCCCAGTTCGGAAGCAAGCTAACCAGCTTCGGACTAATTCTGTGGTCGTATAAGCAGAGCGGCTCCGTCTTGTCAATGTCACTGCTTTCCGTGTGCTACCTTGTACCTGAGGTTATGCTAAGCTTCATCTCCGGTACAATCAGTGACAGATGGAATAAGAAGAAGATTATGCTGGTTGCCGATGCGATAGCAGCGTTTTTTTCCTGCTGTGTCCTGCTGATGCTTTTTACCGGATCACTGCGGATCGAGTATCTGTATCTAATCAATTTCTTCCTGGGTGTGACGGATTCCTTCCAGTTTCCTGCATCCGAGGTTACGATCTCCTTGATCGTACCAAAGGAGGATTACATTAAGATCAGCGGCATTAACAGCTTTTTCACCTCGTTCATCGGTATTTTTGCACCGATTGCGGCTACGACTCTGTATGCCTTCTTTGGACTCAGAGTCCTTGTTATGATTGATCTGGCCACCTTCCTGTTTGCATTTTTTACACTGGCTTTCGGTGTATATATACCGGATCTAATCACCGAAGAGCGAGAGAAGAAATCACTTCTTTCGGAATGCATCTATGGAATACGGTATCTGGTGACGAAGAAGGATATCTTCAGCCTGGTTTTGTTCATGGGATTCGTAAATCTAGTGGCAGCAGTGTATAACACGAATCTGGCACCTATGGTGCTGCTGCGCAACGGCAACAATGATGTACAGCTGGGCATTGTCAGCAGTGCAATCAGCATTGCGGGCCTAGTAGGAAGCATCCTTGTATCAAGGATGCCCGCACCGAAGAAGCGGATAACGCTGATACTGAACATCATGACCTTTTCCTTTTTATTCTGCAACGGATTATTGGGAATAGGGCGAAATTATTATATCTGGACGCTGGCGTTATTCGGGGGAAATGTTCTGATACCCTTTCTTACTGCGAATGTGGAATATATCATGCGCACCAACATCCCAATAGAGCTGCAGGGAAGAGTATTTGCCGCACGCAATACGCTGCAGTATACCTCGATCCCAATCGGTAATCTGCTGGGCGGAATTCTTGCGGATGATGTATTCATACCCTATATCAGAACCGCGGGCCTTAAGCCGGTCTGGAAGGTGCTGGTAGGAACGGGAGATGGTGCCGGTCTCGGACTGTTATATATTTGCTTTGCGGCCATCGGCGCACTGGGTACCTGTTTCTTCCGGATGAATAGGAACCTGCAACTCCTGAATAGTCCGGAACAGCAGACACTTCCGGGAAAGGAAGCTTTGCTTAAAGAGGAATAGAAGAGGATAACCGCTTTCTGCTGATTAGGTGGGAAGCGGTCTTACTATTAATAAGAAACTGTCGATTTATATTAAGAATATTATTGAAAAAGTGAGATGACGATGAAGAAAAAGTATAAGCTGACACTTGTTCTATTGGGGAGCATAAGTACTCTCTGTATATTTCTTTGCATCCTACGAAACAGATTAAAGATAGAAGCTGTCGGAGTGATCGGAGGAGCTGACGGACCTACTGATATTGTGATTACAAAAGCATCATACAGTAGTGTTTTACTGTATATAATAACAGGCGTATTTTGTACGGGGTTTATCGCGTTTATGTTGATTGCTTTAAAGAAAAAAGAGTGATATGAGGATTATGAACGGGGGAGAGAGTTATGCTCCAAAGCGAGAGATTACAATATAGAAGATTAACGGAAGAGGATTTCGGATTATTTCAAGATTTGTATACGAATCCAAAGGTGATGCGGTATGCTTATCTGGACCTCTTGGAACCCGGAGAGAAGACTGAAGCAGCTTTTCGGGAGACCCTTCAGCTGCAGCGGGAGGAAGAGGGCGATCAGTTTGTAGCGGTACTGAAACACACCGGAGCGAATATCGCGATCGTCGACTATGAGGTTCTGAAGAAGCATGAAAAGGGCGGAATCTGCGAAATAGGATATTTTATTCTGCCTGAATACTGGGGCTGCGGATACGGTACTGAGATGGGAAGAGCTATCATAGACGAGCTTTTTATCAATCAACCGATCCATAAAATCGTGGCCAGCTGCAACGGGAATAACCGATCCTCCGAGAATATCATGAAAAAGCTGGGCATGTCAAAGGAGGGAAGCTTGCGGCAGGTTCGTTATAAGGATGGGAGATGGGATGACGAGATAAAGTACGGACTGCTCCGCATGGAATGGGAAGAACGGCTGAAAATCGGCTGAAAATCCTTAAAAAAAGTACTTGCAAATGCTTTACTCTTAGTGTATAATATCAAATGTTGTGACATTGATAGCGTTGAAACGTGAGGTTGCTACCTGGTTGGGTAGGTTTTCCGTGGAGCGAAGGTCAAGTTATGAAACTGGCGACAAGTCACTGTACCATAAATGTTCTGCCATAGGGGCAGATAAAACGTGTGAAGAATTTCATAAAACACTATGGAGACAAATCGATATGATTTGTCAAAATGTATGGAATATGAAGATACACACGGATGAGTGTACAGTCACCACTTGTCGTACTGAAATTAAGTGCGAAAAGGAGGCGGCTTTTTTTATGGCAAGTCAAGTAATGAGAATTACATTAAAGGCGTATGATCATCATTTAATCGATCAATCTGCAGCAAAGATCATCGATACTGTTAAGAAGACAGGATCAAAGGTGAGCGGACCGGTTCCGTTGCCGACTAAGAAGGAAGTTGTTACTATTCTGAGAGCGGTTCACAAGTATAAGGACTCCAGAGAGCAGTTTGAGCAGAGAACACACAAGAGATTAATCGATATCATCACACCTACACAGAAGACTGTAGATGCATTATCCAGACTGGAAATGCCCGCAGGTGTGTACATTGACATCAAGATGAAGTAAAAAAAAGCAAACAATTAATTAAGAAGAAATCCTTAGGGTTAATATATGAGTATATATTTACCGTCTAGGATGATCACATGAAAACACGATACTGCGTATCGTGCGGTGATCCGCTGTAGATTAAACAGGAGGTAAGAAGATGAAGAAAGCGATTTTAGCTACAAAGATCGGAATGACTCAGGTGTTCGATGAGAACGGAACCCTTATTCCGGTAACAGTATTGCAGGCAGGTCCCCTCTTCGTTACACAGGTTAAGACTGTTGATAACGACGGATACGAAGCAATACAGGTTGGTTTTGGCGATGTGAGAGATGCCCTCGTAAACAAGCCAAGAAAAGGACACTTTGCAAAAGCGGGTGTTGCTAATAAAAGATATCTTAGAGAATTCAAGTTTGATAACTGCGCTGACTACAAGGTAGGACAGGAAATCAAGGCTGATATCTTCGCAGAAGGTGACAGAGTTGATGCGGTTGGTAAGACTAAGGGAAAAGGTTTCCAGGGCGCTATTAAGAGACACAACTTATCCAGAGGACCGATGAAGCATGGTTCCAAGTACCATAGACATGCAGGTTCCAACGGTGCTGCAACTACACCCGGCAGAGTTTTCCCCGGAAAGCACATGCCCGGACATATGGGTGCAGTAAGGGCTACAGTTCAGAACCTTGAAGTTGTAAGAGTAGATGCTGAGAAGAACTTAATCCTCGTTAAGGGAGCAGTTCCCGGACCGAAGAAATCCTTAGTAATGCTGAAGCAGTCAGTAAAAACAAACTAGAGCTTTAAGAAAGGAGGAACACTGAAATGGCAAATGTTAATGTTTACAATATCGAAGGCAAGCAGGTTGGCACATTAGAGCTGAACGACGCTGTCTTCGGAGTAGAAATAAATAATCATTTAGTTCACATGGCAGTTGTTCAGCAGTTAGCGAACAAGCGCCAGGGAACACAGAGCGCTAAGACCCGCGCAGAAGTAAGCGGCGGCGGAAGAAAGCCTTGGAGACAAAAAGGAACCGGTCATGCAAGACAGGGTTCAACCAGATCCCCTCAGTGGAAGGGCGGCGGCGTTGTATTTGCTCCCAAGCCGAGAGATTATTCCTTCAAGATGAATAAGAAGGAGAAGGCTCTTGCAATCAAATCAGCTTTAACCTCAAGAGTAAACGAAGCAAAGTTCTTCGTACTTGACGATTTAAGCTTCAATGAAATCAAGACAAAGCAGATGAAGGCAGTGCTCGACAGCTTAAAGGTTGAGAAGGCACTTTTAGTTCTTGACAAGAAGGATCAGAAGGTTGAGCTTTCTGCAAGAAACCTTCCTAAGGTAAGAACAGTTCAATCAAACTCCATTAATGTATACGACATCTTAAAATATGATACCATGGTATTAACTAAGAGTGCCGTAGCTCAAATCGAGGAGGTGTACGCATAATGGCAGATTTAAAATATTATGATGTAATCATTAAGCCTCTCGTAACTGAGAAGAGCATGAGCTCCATGGGCGAGAAGAAGTATGCTTTCTCCGTACGTCCGGAAGCTACCAAGACACAGATTAAAGAAGCAGTTGAGAAGATGTTTGCCGGCGCTAAGGTAGAGAAGGTAAACACCATTAACCAGGATGGTAAGACTCGCAGACGCGGTAACACCTCCGGTAAGACCTCCAAGGTTAAGAAAGCGATCGTTCAGCTGACAGCTGATAGCGCTGAGATAGAGATATTCTCAGGACTATAAGATTAGTTGGACTATAGAATAGGGATGCCAAGAAAACAATATTTGTGACTTGCGTCACAGCGGTTCTTACGAACCGATGCACACAAAATATGCAAAGACAGCATATTTTGGCGCTTCATTGATGAACTGACATCTTCATTTAAAATTTGAAAGGAGTGCAAAACATGGGAATTAAAACATACAGCCCATATACACCTTCCAGAAGACACATGACTGGTTCTGATTTTACCGAGATTACAGCATCTAAGCCTGAGAAATCATTGGTTGTTTCTTTAAATAAGAACGCTGGCCGTAATAACCAGGGTAAGATCACTGTTAGACACCAGGGCGGTGGTTCTAGAAGAAAATATAGAATTATCGATTTCAAGAGAAGAAAAGACGGTATTCCGGCAACTGTAGTTAGCATCGAATATGATCCTAACAGAACAGCTAACATTGCACTGATCAACTACGCAGACGGCGAGAAGGCATACATCCTTGCTCCTAACGGACTTACCGTAGGATCAAAGATCATGAACGGCGAGACAGCCGAAGTGAGAGTAGGTAACTGCTTACCCCTCGCTAATATCCCGGTTGGTACACAGATCCACAACATCGAACTATATCCCGGTAAGGGAGCTCAGCTGGTTCGTGCGGCAGGTAACTCCGCTCAGCTGATGGCTAAGGAAGGTAAGTTAGCAACACTTAGACTTCCCAGCGGTGAGATGAGAATGGTTCCGATCATCTGCAGAGCAACAGTAGGTCAGGTTGGTAACATCGATCACGAGCTGATTAATGTTGGTAAGGCAGGACGTAAGCGTCACATGGGTATCAGACCTACAGTACGTGGTTCCGTAATGAACCCGAATGACCATCCTCACGGTGGTGGTGAAGGTAGAACCGGTATCGGTCGTCCGGGCCCTGTAACACCTTGGGGCAAGCCTGCTCTCGGTCTTAAGACAAGAAAGCATAACAAGAAGTCCAATAAGCTTATTGTAAGAAGAAGAGACGGTAAAGCGATTAAGTAATCCGATATCATAAAGAAACATTAATTATGGAACAATCAGATTACTATTGGTTATTGAATTGACAATGATTCATTCAAAGAGATTTCTAAGGAGGTTAGAATACATGGCTCGTTCACTTAAAAAAGGACCGTTCGCTGACGATCATTTATTGAAAAAAGTAGATGCGCTGAATAAGTCCGGTGATAAATCCGTTATTAAGACTTGGTCACGCCGCTCCACTATTTTCCCGCAGATGGTTGGACA
>JAEZGK010000094.1 GCA_023437365.1 Bacillota bacterium | reverse complement strand
CAATAGATGCGGCGCGGAACCCGTCGCCGCTCGCCGAAAGCGCGACGGCGACACCCCCATGTGATCGCGAAAGAAGCGCGAAAAATTGCCGGGCGTGGAAAAGCCCAGGTCCATCGCCACCGAGGTCAGCGGTTGTTCCTGCTGGACCAGCCTGCGCACGGCTTCTTCCACACGCACCGCGCTCCAGAAAACCTGCGGCGTGGTATTGAGCTGGTCCCGGAACAGCGCAAAGAAATGGCCTCGCGATAATCCCACCTTGCTGGCGATGTCTTCCACCGCAACCGGTTCGTGCACGTTGTCTCGCATGTACAGGATCGCGGTGCGAAGCCGCCGGTCCAGCGTCTGCGGTCGCGGCGCGGGACCGGACGGGCGGCCCGCCTGGGAAGACGATTCGATTGCCGCATGCAGCAGCGCCTCGACTTCGGCGTCGATGTCGGCGCGCGGGTGGTCCTGCGGCGCGACGATCTTGTCGAGCAGGCTCCAACAGGTCTGGCGCACCGCCGGATCGATGGGCACGCCTGGCGCGGTGAAATGGAATGGCCTGCCGGTGGCGGCGCGGCGCTCGTCCAGCCAGGGCTTGGCAATGTACAGGACAAGGAAGACGGCCGGGCCTGAACGGTCGAGCAGGCGGGCATCATGGGATTCATAGGTGTTCGTGCCCAGCGCAAGCTGTTCGCCGTAGCGCACCAGTTTCGAGCCGACGTGCGCTTCGGCCCGGGCGCCACCCAGCCAAAGGGCCAGTTGCATTTCTGCGTGCGCATGCGCGATGAGGTCCCCGCGCAGCTCCAGCACGACCGCGCGGCCGAATGCGCCCTCGTGCAAGGCGTAAGTTTCCTGCATGCGTTGTCTCCCAATTTCTGATCGGGCGATGAGCGCGCTGACTCTCGCCGGTGCCCCCGTCCACCGAGGCCATTTGCGGGAATTTTATGGGCGCGATTTCAGGCATTGCCGGGCTCTAGGTGTATACACCTAGCACGCGATCTGACTCTGCGATAAGTTCCCGCACCGATCGATAAGCGCAGCCCCAGCCGCGCTCCTAAAGTCGTGACTGATGGCGACGCATCCAGCCGCTCGCCGACTTTCAGAAGCACGAAGGAGACCGCGGTGCGCATAGCAAGTTTCTTGATGAATGGAGAGCCCGGTGTCGGGCTAGTGTCGGACGACGGCGTGACGGTCGCGCCGCTGGCGCTGGACGACGCGGGCAGGCAGCTCGGCGCGCAGGCCGTGATTGACCATCTTGCGGCGGGCCGACCGCTGCCCGCCACGCTGGCGCCGCTGCGCCTGTCGGACGTCGTCTTGCGGGCGCCGCTGCCCCGGCCCCAGCGCAACCTGTGGTGCGTCGGGCGCAACTATCACGCGCATGCCAAGGAGTTGTCCGCGTCCGTCTTCAAGGACAACGACGCCAACCCGGCGGCTTGGCCCATCGTCTTCACCAAAGTGCCGGAATGCGTGGTGGGACCGGGGGCGCAAGTCCTGCTGCCGGTTGGCGTGTCCGCGCAGATCGACTACGAGGCCGAGCTGGGCGTGGTCATCGGCAAGACGGGCAAGAACATCGCGCGCGGCGAGGCCCTGGATCATGTCTTTGGCTACACCGTCATCAACGACGTGACCGCCCGGGACGTGCAGATGCGGCATCAGCAGTGGGACATGGGCAAGTCGTTCGACACCTTCTGTCCGATGGGGCCTTGGATCGTCACGGCCGATGCGTTCGATGGAACGAGGACGCGTGTGCGTTGCTGGGTGAATGGGGAGTTGCGGCAGGACGGGCCCACCGAGAACATGATCTTCGACATCCCGGCGTTGATCGAGACGATCTCGCGCGGCATCACGCTTTATCCGGGGGACGTGATCGCCACCGGGACGCCGGCAGGGGTCGGCATGGGCATGACGCCGCCGCGGTATCTGGCCGCGGGCGACATGGTGCGGGTGGAGGTCGAGGGGTTGGGAAGCATCGAGAACGAATTCGTGGGAGCACCGGCATGACGACACAAAACATCAAGGGCCTGTCGGTGGAAATCGACGGCGACGGCCCCGCGCTGCTGTGCATCCACGGGCTGGGCGGCTCGTCCAATACGTGGACGCCGCTGATGGCCGCCCTGACGGGCTTTCGTGTAATCCGCCCGGACCTGCCGGGCAGCGCCCGATCGCCACTGCCCGAAGACACCCTGTCGATCGCGGGCTACGTCGACGCGCTGGCGCGCATGCTTGAAGCGCTGGATTGCGGCCCCGTGCATGTGGCGGCGCATTCGCTGGGGACCATCGTCGCGCAACATCTTGCGCTCAAAGCCCCCGCACAGGTCCGCTCGCTGGCGCTGTTCGGCCCGCTTGCCGAGCCCCCCGAAGCGGGCCGGCCTGGCATCCGGGCACGGGCGGCGCTGGCCCGCCAGGGTGCACCGGCCCTGCAGGAAATTGCCGACGCCATCGTCAAGGGCGCCACCAGCAGCCGGACCAAGGCGGAACAGCCTGCGGTGCTGGCGCTGGTCAGGGAGAGCGTGATGCGGCAGCCGCCGGAAGGGTATGCCCAAAGCTGCGAAGCGCTGGCCGACGCGCGCGCCGCGGATCTGGAACGGCTGGGCGTGCCGGTGCTGCTGGTGACGGGCGACGAGGACGGCGTCGCGCCGCCCGCGCACGTAAAAGCAATGGCCGAGCGAATCCCCGGCAGCCGCTGCACCGTCGTGCAAGGCTGCGGCCATTGGACGACGTTCGAGCAGCCCGGCGCCTGCATCGCCGCGCTCCAAGCGTTTTATGCGGATCTGCCGGGCTAACACCCGACTGCCGGGCAGATCCCGCGGCCCCAACCCGCATCAATACTTTTCATAAAAAAATTCCGGCCCCGCGCGGTCCGGGAGGAGACCTCTCATGTCCAGAATTGCGATTACCAACGTTGTCATTTTTGATGGAAGCGGCGATGACGTCTTTGACGGCGAGTTGCTGATCGATGGCGGGCGCATCGCCGAGGTGGCGCGCCTGCCCGGCCGGGTCAATCGGGACGGCGCGCGCATGGTCGATGGCAAGGGTCGTTTCCTGATGCCAGGCATGACCGAAGCGCACACGCATTTCTCGTGGAACGACCAGCCCACGTTAGCCGCCATCCAGTTCATGCCGCCCGAGGAACATATCCTGTGGTGTGTGCGCGTGGCCAAGCGCTACCTGGAAATGGGCTGGACCTCCGCCATCGGCGCGGCGGCGGCCAAGCCCCGGCTGGACGTGGTGCTGCGCAATGCAATCGAGGCCGGCGAATGCCCGGGGCCGCGCTATCTTGCCGGCAGCCAGGAGATCACGACGATCGGCGCGCTGGGCGACAACACGTTGCCGCACATGCATTTCGAAGAGCTGAGCTTTGGCAGCGTCTGCAGCGGCCCGGAGGAAATCCGCCGTTCGGTCCGCACGTTCATCAAGTACGGCGTCGACCACCTGAAGATCAATCTGTCGGGCGAATACATCGCGGGCCTGGCGGCCGAGATGTCGCCCTTCGCGGAAGATGAAATCGCGATGCTGGCGTCCGAGGCCAAGCGTTACGGCAAGCGGATCGCAGCGCACGCCCGGTCCAGCGAGTCGGTCAAGCAATGCGTGCGACATGGCATCGAGATGGTCTATCACGCCAGCTTCGCGGACGACGAAGCGCTGGACATGCTGGAAGCCAACAAGGACAGGCACTTTGTCGCGCCCGGCATCGGCTGGCTGGTGCGCACGGCCTACCACGCGTCCGATTACGGGATCACCCCCGCGATCGCGGAAAGCATGGGCTACAAGCGCGAGCTGGAGATTGCCTCGGAAAGCCTGCGCAAGATGCACAAGCGCGGCATACGCATCCTGCCGGGTGGTGACTACGGCTTTGCGTGGATGCCGCATGGCACGAACGCCAACGACCTTCAATATTTCGTCGACTACATAGGCATGACACCGGTCGAGGCGCTGGTGGCGGCCACGCGACTGGGCGGGCAGATCATGCAGCGGCCCGACGAGCTGGGCATGTTGCGTCCCGGCTACATGGCGGACGTCGTCATGGTGGACGGCAACCCGTTGAACGACCTGTCGCTACTGGTGGATCCGGACCGGATCGTCCTGGTGATGAAGGACGGCAAGGTATGCAAGGATACGTGCGCCATGGCGCAGGACGCCTCGGTGCACGCGGGGGCGGTCCAGCCGTCGCGAGTCGAGCCGGCCTTGGCCTGACGCGGGGCGCCGATGGCTGGCGTTCCGGTCGGCGGACCTGCCCGTCGGCCGCAGCAGGGGAAGGGCGCCTGATGGCAGGCGCGGCGCGGTACGATTCGGCATCGCCGCGCCGCCGGTCCCGCCGGACGGTCCGTCCCCTTCCTGAGAACGCTGTATGTTCACCCGTAGATATTTCTGCGCCAGCCTCCTTGCGGCTGGCTTTCTTGGCGCCCTGCCCAGTTCGGCTGTCGGACGCTCCGAGCTGCCCTACATCGACAGCGTCGTGA
>JAEZGK010000046.1 GCA_023437365.1 Bacillota bacterium | reverse complement strand
ATGATAAATAGTTTGGATAAACACGCTTCAGATTGAAGGCAAAGCTCAAAGAGAAGAAACCAAGGACAACATGAATATTACCATGCCTTTCGACTGGCTTCGCCCGTTAAAATCATGAAGCAGTTTTACCATCATTGTGAAAAATTTATATGTGTATTGACATTAAAGTTGTCCATACCGTATACTTGTGTTTGAGTTCAACCGAGAATACATTTCTTTTCGGGCACAGGCCCGGCGAGATGAGATGAGAAAAGACGAGATGTTATTCTTTGTGGAACAAAAATAACAAGATTAGAGGAGAAGAGAACCATGAAGAAAATTCCCAACAGAGTCTATTTAACTGAGGACGAATTGCCGAAGCAATATTATAATATTGCCGCAGATATGCCGACCCTTCCGAAGCCGTATTTAAACCCGATGACGCAGCAACCTATGCAGCCGAGTGATTTGGAGCCGCTGTTTGCAAAGGCGCTGATCGAGCAGGAGGTTTCCACCGAAAGGTATATTGACATACCCAAGGAAGTACGCGATGTGTATGCCACTTTCCGTCCGTCGCCGCTTATCCGTGCATACGGGCTGGAAAAGGCACTGGACACTCCCGCGAAGATCTACTATAAATACGAAGGCAACAACCCTTCGGGCAGCCACAAGCTAAACAGCGCTGTACCGCAGGCGTTCTATAACAAGATCGAAGGCATTAAACGCCTGTCGACCGAGACGGGTGCGGGCCAGTGGGGCAGCGCACTCTCCATCGCTACACAGATGTTCGGCCTTGAGTGCACCGTCTACATGGTGCGCGTGTCATACGACCAGAAACCGTACCGCAAGACGCTGATGCAGACATATGGCGCCAATGTGATTGCCAGTCCGTCGCCGCTGACCAATGTGGGCCGATCGATACTGGAAAAGAATCCGGATTCGCTGGGCAGCCTTGGTATCGCGATATCCGAAGCGGTGGAAGATGCTGCGATGCGCGAGGACACACACTACGCGCTGGGCAGCGTGCTGAACCACGTCATACTGCACCAGACGGTGATTGGAATCGAGGCGAAGAAGCAGTTTGAAAAGATAGACGAATACCCGGATATCGTCATCGGCTGCAACGGCGGCGGATCCAACTTCTCGGGCTGCGCGTTCCCGTTCCTGCAGGATAAGCTGGCGAAAGGTACGAAAACAGAATTTATCGCCGTGGAGCCGGCGGCATGTCCCAAGCTGACCAAAGGCAAGTTCGCCTATGACTTCGGCGACACGGCCAAGATGGCACCCATCGCGATGATGTATACGCTGGGACACGACTTCATGCCGGCGGGAATCCACGCGGGTGGCCTCAGGTACCACGGGGATTCGGCCCTGCTCTCGCAGCTGTATCATGACGGCTTCGTGGGTGCGGCGGCTGTGAAACAGACAGATGTATTCAAAGCGGCGGTTCTGTTCGCGCGTAATGAGATCATACTGCCCGCACCGGAATCCTCGCATGCGGTGGCGTATGCCATACAGGAAGCGCTCAGGTGCAAGGAGACGGGCGAAGCTAAGACGATATTCTTCAACTTGTCCGGCCATGGCGACTTTGACCTTGCCGCATATGAGGAGTTCCTGTCCGGTAAGCTGCAGGACTTTGAATATACTGACGACATGCTGGAGCAGGGGCTCTCTACGATACCGGATATCGGCTGAAAAAATGATAATGAGGCGGCTGCCTGTGCGGTCGCTTTTTTAATCTTGGTTAGTAAGCTTAAAAGCAGTCGGTAATTGCAGTTAACATGGCGACGAATACATAAGGGGATAAAGTGATGGAGCATTGCAGTAAAGCATCTGACAGCGGATATGTTCAGGCAGCGCCGGGCATAAAACGCAAAACGCTCATTTATGGGGCCAGCACGCTCATGACGGAGTTTGTGATCGAAAAGGATGCTGATCTTCCAATGCACAGCCATCTGGAGGAGCAGACCGGGTATCTCGTGTCCGGGCACATGAAGCTGACAATCGGCGGCTCCGTGTATGATATCAGGCCGGGAGATTCGTGGCTCATACCGGGAGGCATGGTGCACGGCGCTAGAATTATTGAGAATTCAGTAGCTGTTGAGGTGTTTTCGCCGGTGCGCCAAGATTATATACCATAAAGATATTGACAACTACAAAGCGCTTTATTAAATACGCGCTCACTGGACCCTTGATTGAATCACGTCCGTACTGTAGTATAATAAATCAAATCGGCAACACGCGGAGGAGATATGGCGAAGAGCCCAGAGCAAAGCATCCGGACGGATTTGGAGGCAGGCCATGAAGCATGAAACTGATGCGCCGCTTATGCCGGAAGAGAGGTTGGAAGACCTGCAGAACGGCTTTCACATTATCCAGAACAGCGCCTATTTTCCCTTCGGGACGGACGCGGTGCTGCTGGCGCATTTTGCACAGGTCAAAATGGGTGAGCGCGTCGCGGACTTCGGTACGGGCGGTGGTATCATACCGATACTGCTGTGCGCACGCGTGCCGGGTGTGCGCATCACCGGCCTGGAGGTGCAGCCGGAGCTGTGCGAGATGGCGCAGAGAAGCGTGGCGCTGAACGGCCTCGATACACAGATTGATATCATCTGCGGTGATATCAAGGCGGCGAAGAGCCTTTTGGGTACAGGACTGGACGTGGTGGTCACCAACCCGCCGTACGAGAAGGCGGATTCCGGCAAGCCGCACGCCAGCGAATATGTGGGCATCGCCAAGCGTGAGATGCTTTGCACGCTGGAAGATGTGGCGGCTAATGCGGCATCGGTGCTGCGCACGGGCGGGCGGCTGTATATGATATATCCCACCGGGCGCTTCGCGGAGCTGATGGCGGCACTGGTTCGGTACCAGCTGGAACCAAAAGTCGTGCAACTGGTGGCGGCGCGGGCGGACAAACCGCCAGGGTTCGCGCTGGTGGAGGCACGTAAGGGCGCGCGGCCGGGGATGAAGTTTCTGCCGCAGCTGGCGATATACGAGGCGGATGGGGCATATACGCCGCTGCTGCGAAAGATATACGGGGAGGGCAGCTGAATGCTGTATATAGTGGCAACGCCGATCGGAAACCTTGAGGATATCACGCTGCGGGCGCTGCGCGTACTCAAGGAAGTGGATTTCATCGCGGCGGAGGATACGCGCCATACGCGCAAGCTGCTGACGCATTATGATATACACACGCGGCTGGTCAGCTTCCACGAGCACAGCACGCCGGAGAAGCGTGCATGGCTGCTGGACGCGCTGAGGGAGGGACAGGACGCAGCGCTGGTGTCCGATGCGGGCACGCCGCTTATATCCGACCCAGGCGCGGCACTGGTGACGGAAGCCGCGGAGCAGGGCATACCGGTGACATCAGTGCCGGGTGCGTGCGCGGCCATCACCGCGCTGACGCTTTCGGGCACCGGCGGCGGTTTTACGTTTCTGGGGTTTCTGTCGAAAAAGGCTGCGGAAAGAAAGAGGCAGCTCGAACGCGTGGCGGGCAGTGACCTGCCCTGTGTGATCTACGAGAGCCCTCACGCGCTGGCGGACACGCTGGAAGGGCTGGAGGCAGTGGCAGGCGGGGAACGGCCTGTAGTGATCGCCAAGGAGCTGACGAAGCTGCATGAGCGGGTATTCCGCGGCAGCGTCGCCGAGGCGCGCGCGGCTTTTTCGGGTGAGATCAAGGGGGAGTATGTACTGATTGTGGACGCTGCGCCGCAGAAGGAAACTGAGGAGGTCAGCGACGATGTGATTAAGGAAGCGCTGCGCAGCTATATCGCCCGCGGAATGACAAAAAAAGATGCCGCTAAAACGGCATCCGATACATTCGGTATCAATAAAAATCGTGCTTACAAATTGACCTTGTGAACTCCGCCGGCATACGCCGGACAGTATGTTACTTCAGGCCCAGCTTTGCCATGCAGTTGCCACAGACCTTGGCGCCTTTATATTCCGAAACGCCCGAGACGCTTTCACAGAATATACACGCCGGCTGATACTTGCCCAGCACGATGTGACTGTCGTCGACAAAAATCTCGATGGGATCTTTAATGT
>JAEZGK010000086.1 GCA_023437365.1 Bacillota bacterium | reverse complement strand
AACCAAGCCAATAACAAACATGATGCAGTCAACCTTTCCTTTGTTGAGCCTTGCGATCTGGAGCCCGATCGCGTTTGGCCTGTTGGTCCTCGCACTGGGGCGCGATACGAACCCGGGAATGGCGCGTGCCATTGCATTGATCGGCGCCGTCGTCAGCTTCCTGGTCACGATTCCGATTTACACCGGCTTCGACCCCGCAACTGCGGACATGCAGTTCGTCGAGCAGGCATCGTGGATTGCGCGCTTCAACGTCGAGTATCTGCTCGGTGTGGATGGCATCTCGATGTGGTTCGTGCTGCTGACGGCCTTCATCACGGTGATCGTCGTGATTGCTGGCTGGGAGGTGATCGAGAAGCGCGTCGCGCAGTACATGGGTGCGTTCCTCATCCTGTCGGGCCTGATGATTGGTGTGTTCACCGCACTCGACGGCCTGCTGTTTTACGTGTTCTTCGAAGCCACGCTGATCCCGATGTTCATCATCATCGGGGTCTGGGGTGGCCCGAACCGCGTGTACGCGGCAGTCAAGTTCTTCCTGTACACCTTGCTCGGCTCGTTGCTCATGCTGGTGGCCGTGATCTACCTGTACTACCAGTCGAACAGTTTCTCGATCCTGGACTGGCACGCGTTGCCGCTGTCGATGACCGCGCAGATTTACATCTTCCTCGCCTTCCTGATGGCCTTTGCGGTGAAGGTTCCGATGTGGCCGGTGCATACATGGCTGCCGGACGCGCACGTCGAAGCACCCACCGGAGGCTCGGTCGTGCTGGCTGCCATCATGCTTAAGCTCGGAGCCTACGGTTTCCTGCGCTTCTCGCTTCCGGTTGCGCCGGATGCGAGCCATGCATTGTCCGGACTGATGATCACGCTGTCGCTGATCGCCGTGATCTACATCGGTCTGGTTGCGCTGGTGCAGGCCGACATGAAGAAGCTGGTGGCGTATTCTTCGATCGCGCACATGGGTTTCGTCACCTTGGGCTTCTTCATCTTCAATGACATGGGTGTGCAGGGCGGTATCATTCAGATGATTTCCCATGGCTTCGTCTCGGGCGCCATGTTCCTGTGCATCGGCGTACTCTACGATCGCCTGCACTCGCGCGAGATCGCCGATTACGGCGGTGTGGTCAATGTCATGCCGCGCTTTGCGACCTTCTTCGTGCTGTTCTCGCTGGCCAACGCCGGTTTGCCGGGGACTTCCGGTTTCATCGGCGAGTTCATGGTGATCCTGGCCTCGGTGCAGTTCGACTTCTGGATTGGCGTTCTTGCGGCAACCGCTTTGATCCTCGGCGCCGCTTACTCGCTGTGGCTCGTCAAGCGTGTCGTGTTAGGTGCCATTACCAACCCTCACGTGACGCAGCTGCAGGATCTGAATGCCCGTGAATTCTTCATGCTGAGTGTGCTGGCTGTCGCGGTCATTGCAATGGGCTTGTACCCGGCACCGTTTACCGACGTCATGCAGGTATCCGTGTCCAATCTGCTTGAGCACGTATCCGTGTCCAAGCTGAAGTAGGGTGCTGCTGAGACAGTGAACGCAACATAGCGACGACGAAAAGATGGAAAACCTGAATCTGGCTGCGGCCCTCCCTGAAATCTTCCTGGCAATCGCGATTTGCGTGATTCTGCTGGTCGACGCGTCGCAGAAAAATCCGACGCGAGATCTGACCTATTTCCTGACCCTGACTGCGGTCGCGATTACTGGTGCGATTGCGGTTGCGGATTTCGGCAGCGCGACGCAGTACGCCTACAGTGGCATGTATGTCACCGATCCGATGGGCAATCTTCTGAAGATATTCTCGTGCGTGGCGGTGATCCTGACGATCATCTATTCGCGCGGGTATGTGAACGACCGCGGCATGGTCGGCGGCGAACTTCTTGGTGGCGAGTTTTATCTGCTGTCCCTGTTCTCGTTGCTCGGTCAGTTCGTAATGATTTCCGGCAATAGCTTTCTGTCGATCTACATCGGTCTGGAGATGATGTCGTTGTCGCTGTACGCGCTGGTTGCGCTGCGTCGTAGCGACGCGGTTTCGACCGAGGCGGCGATGAAGTATTTTGTACTTGGCGCGCTGGCATCCGGCTTCCTGCTGTACGGGATTTCGATGCTGTACGGCGCCACCGGAACCTTGAATATCGGAAAGGCCGCCGAAGCGATCGCTTCCGGCGATGTCAATCGCATGGTTCTCGTGTTCGGCCTGGTGTTCGTCGTGGCCGGACTGGCCTTCAAGCTGGGAGCCGTTCCGTTCCACATGTGGGTACCGGATGTGTATCAGGGGGCCCCCCCCGCAGTAACCTTGCTGCTGGGCGGCGCCCCGAAGCTGGCGACGTTTGCCATCGTGCTGCGCCTTCTTGCCGAAGGCATGATGCCACTGGCGCTCGACTGGCAGCAGATGCTGCTGGTACTAGCCGTCCTGTCGATCGCGATCGGCAACATCACTGCCGTCGTCCAGACCAACATCAAGCGGATGCTGGCGTACTCGACGATTGCACAGATGGGCTTCATGCTGCTTGGCCTGCTGTCCGGCGTGAACGCCGACGGCTCGCAACAAGTGGTCAATGCGTACAGCTCGGCACTGTTCTATGCGGTCACCTACGTGCTGACGACGCTCGGGGCATTCGGCGTCATCATGCTGCTGGCACGTGCGGGCTTCGAGGCTGAGAATATCAACGATTTCAAGGGGCTGAATCAGCGTAGTCCGTGGTTTGCCTTCGTGATGATGGTGCTGATGCTCTCGCTGACCGGTATTCCGCCGATGGTGGGCTTCTATGCCAAGCTGTCGG
>JAEZGK010000085.1 GCA_023437365.1 Bacillota bacterium | reverse complement strand
CATGGGGTGACCCTTGGCATGCTTTTATATGTATACGGTTAACGTGAGAACCAAGGCGATTAGCCCGAGGGCTAGAAGAAGCAGGATGATGTGTTACATTAGCGCCTCCGGGTTGGGTGGAACATAATGTGAAGATAATAACGTATTTATTGCTTACGTTTTGACCCTGAATGGTTATATCTCTTATTATCAATTAATGACAATGCTTTACCGCAATTAATAATACGTTTTGTCCTCCAACCTAAAGTTGATGGAGTCATTTCTGATTTAATCAATTCAGCAACCGATGTCATAATATTATTGTTTTCTTTTGCTGAAGCCCATATTTTATTATACTCATCTGTTGTTAAATAATCTTGAATCATCATTTTTTTAAACTCGTCAACGCTTTTGCAATTCTCAATACTATTGATAATATTGCAATTTTTTAAATCCGTATATGCCTTTTTTTCCTCACCGACAAAAATAGTGTCTTTACTTTTTAGCTTTTCAAATAAGCTCTCATAATACTTCCAAGATGTTGATGGCAGAAAAATTCCTCTACTATTGCTACGCCCTCTTTTTCCATATGAAGAATTTATCATATTACCTAAGGCTTCACCCAAATCGACTTTATCGTTATTTTCAATTATTATATTTGAATTTTTATCACGCTTAGCTATTTTTGTTGCAATTAACCATGCAATTAAAGCATTGGAGTATAAATTCCATGTTGCATCAGACGCTTCAACGTATGGAGAATTTGTCTTAATTATTTTAGTTAATTCAGTATAGCTTAAACTCCTAATATTAAGTTGTTTAACTACAATTGAAACCAATTCATTATTGAACACTTGTCGTCTTATGTGCATGCCTAAATGCCCTTGAGTATACATGTCTTTAATGTTTTTTAAGATCACCCAATAATCGTCATCCTTTTTAATAAGTCCGAGATTACGACATTCTTTGATGTAATTAGCAAGGGATTTTTCTGATGTATTTAAGTTTTTAGAAAGCTGAGCTAACGTAAACTTGTTTTTATTAACTATTTTGGCGAAAAACTGCATTGTAGAATTCGGATGTTGTCTAAAGATATGTTTGTGCTTGAATTCTGGTAGTTTTTGATAAACTAAATACTCTTTAAATACATCATTATAAGTATCGTATGTAGTACCTGTTAAGCGAAGCAAACGTACTTGGGTGAACTTATCTAACATTTTTGGCAAAAGTCCATCTTCTTCAAAAGAAATTTGCAGTTGATGAAAATCTGCCGGTAGTTTCGCGCATATTTTCGCTAAGTATTCTTTTTCAATTTCTTCAAGACCATCAAGTTCTTCATTAAACAAGTCATCAAGCATTAGCCCTGTATCAATCAACTGCTTTTGTGATATATTAGTTGTCAATTTAATAATATGAAACATAGTTCTTTTTAGTAGCCAGGGGAAGCCTTGAGCAAATTCAAGAACGTAAGAAAGAACATCTTTTGATATTGTTTTGGAGCTATTTTCATTGATTCTATCCAAAAGTTCTTTAGCTTCTTCTTTAGAAAAATCACTTAGTTCATAATTTTTAGATAAGGAATTTAGTTGATTGAGAGATATCAATGAATCGTCATATGTTGTTAACTGATCATTTTTTCTCGCTAAACAAAAATATATATTTTTGTTTAGCGAGCATATTATTTTTGCAAGAGTTTCATATGAAGTAAAAATATCCGGTTGCAAAAAAGTAGATTCAAACTGATCTACCATAAATACATATGTTTTATCCGGTACAATCATTTCTTTCAACTGATTTTCGACTTCGAGAAAATTTTGAGGTAAAGTCTTGTAGTCTGTAAATCTACCGACAACTGAAAAAATATCAACTGTGGATTTTATATCTCTTGCATCATGTAATTCTACATTGCAACCTTGTTTTCTCAGTTCTTCAGATAGTAAAGCAAAAATTGAACTTTTACCTACACCAGATCTGCTTTTTATCTGAATAATCCTCGT
The DNA here is from genome assembly GCA_023437365.1 of Bacillota bacterium. GTDB lineage: Bacteria > Bacillota > Clostridia > Lachnospirales > Lachnospiraceae > Mobilitalea. Next base: position 2,384 of record JAEZGK010000085.1, on the reverse strand, counting down.
TTCTAACTGATTTGTGGTTACATAATCCATAATCTGCGAAATTAATTTTTTTCTTCCTATAAAAAACTCTGGCGCAGCAGGTAACCTGTAATCAGTCCAATCTTTTCCGATAATTAACCCTTTTTGTATTTCTCTAGATGCAATAGTGCTCTTTTCTTTTCCGCAAACATAATTTAGCGTTCTTAACTCTTTTATGTTTTCGAATTTTTTCAATGTATCTTTATCATTAATTAAGTTAAGATTGTTGTCGAAAACCAAGTAACAAGAAGGTATCATTGCATCCTCATTAGTAGCTATTACGAGCTTATAATAACCATAATTTGTAGTCAAAATAAAATCAAATAAAGGTTTATATCCCAATTCTTTTGTTTTGTTAAAAACTAGTTCTTTTGTAGGCATATTTAAACTTTCTACAATTCTAAAAAATAAATCTTCACCAGAATAACAATTGATACCAAATTGTTTTATAGTATCAAAATAATCTTTTGCTTCTGGTGTTAAAGGTGAAGTTGATAAAAATAAACCATGTACTTTCTTATCATAAAGACCTAATCCCATAAGCTTACCAGCAAAAGCAGATAATACTTGACCTGAAATAGAATCTTGATATGCTTTTGCTTCACCAACAATATTTAGATTTGTTGTTTTGTCAGCACCATCTAAATCATACTCTAAACTGTTATGTTTAGATCGTATTTGCACGGAGTATCCGTTTTTAGATAAGTACTCTGCCAATAGTTTTTCAAATAAAATCCCTTTATAATAATTTGCATTTTTATCATTCTGATTAACAGTATCATAGAATAAAAACATTACATATACCTCCGTCATTACAAAATAGATTAACTTGACTGACTTTATATTCAACTTCGGATTATTTGCATTACAGCCATCTCACTTTAACAGTGCCCGAAGAAAATCGAGTAAAAAAATGTATCTAGGACTTAAACAAGGCTTTCTTTCAGATAACATAATTCTTCAGGAATAACCATAATAAACCGCAAGAAACACATTACTCCCCCACCTTAACCCACAAAGCAGGGCGAACGCCGCCGCGGCATTCGCCGTCAGCTAGGTTGCCTTTTAATATGTTATTGCCCTGAATACCGATATTGCCATCCCCGTGGACGTACACCGCTTTTACACCGACGCGACCGGGTGTGCGAAGCCACCACCACGAGTTCCACGCTTGCCCGAGCGGTGTGGTTTTTCGGTTTGGGTTGTTTTTGTCTTTTCGCTCAAACCAATAGCGTTGGTTGTTTCGCGGGTTGTACAGCAGTGCGCTGCTGTCGCCGAAATAGCGGCACGCCACATCCTCCAGGCTAAGTAGGAAGATTTTATCCTGCGTGTCTGCCCCGCCTGTGGTGCCATACCAATGATTATCGGGGTTTGTATTTGTTACAGGGATGATCCGTGCCCTATCCGCTTCGCTGAACTGGTTGTAAAAATCGTTGTTCAGATACGCGCGCAACGAGCAGTCCGCCCATGTGATATCGGTATAAGCGTCATGATACGGGCGCATCTCGATGATGTATTCGGTCAGTAGCAGGGCGGCATTGTTTTGTATCGCAAGCACACGCCATTCGTGTGCACCAAACATACTTTTGTCTTGTACCTGCATTTTTACTGCTCCCCATTTCTCGCGCGAGGGATTGACTTATACTGAATTCGACAAACCAATTATATCCTGCCTATTTTTGCATGTCAATGGTCGAAAAGTAAAAAAGACCCACGAAACGGGTCGTGGGTCGGGGGATGCGAACGCACCTCGTTCGAATCCACTCCCACCGCTGCGCAAAAAAACAAGCCCCAATCCAAAGATTGAGGCTTGTTTTTGGTGGGAGGAGATGGGATTCCAACGGCTTTCGATGCGCGAAAGCTGCGAGCTTCGGCACGTTCTGAGGAACGCACCTCGTTCGAATCCTACTCCTGCCAAAAGACCAATAAAAAAAACCCGTCGGGTTACGACGGGTTTTTCTTATTGGTGGGAGGAGATGGATTCGAACCATCGAAGCGAGACGCAACAGATTTACAGTCTGCCCCCTTTGGCCACTCGGGAACCCTCCCATATGAAGTTGTAGCGGCTCGTTCCGTCATGCTCGTGAATGGAGCTGGTGGACGGATAAAAACGCTGCGCGTTTTCCGGGCTTGCGCTTACGCGCCGCGCCCCTTTTTGCTAAAAACCCGCCCCCGGCGGCTTTTCTTTACGCAAAAAGCCCTCTCAGGGTTCGAATCCTACTAAAATCCGTCCATAGCTTTGGAGCTGGTGGACGGATTCGAACCCCCGACCTGCTGATTACAAATCAGCTGCTCTACCGGCTGAGCTACACCAGCATTTCGTCAACGCAGTCAATTCTATCATACCCAGCAAGGTTTGTCAACCA
>JAEZGK010000020.1 GCA_023437365.1 Bacillota bacterium | reverse complement strand
TTATAGCTTTATAGCTTTATATCCTTTATAGCTTTATAGCTTTATAGCTTTATAGCTTTATAGCTTTATAGCTTTATAGCTTTATAGCTTTATAGCTTTATAGCTTTATAGCTTTATAGCTTTATAGCTTTATAGCTTTATAGCTTTATAGCTTTTATAGCTTTATAGCTTTATAACTTTATAGCTTTATAGCCTTTATATATATATTAGAATACTGTCTCAGTTTTATACCATTTGTATTCTGAATAATAAGACAGGGAAGTATTTCCCAATACCAGCAGAAGGTTCTATAATACCGCGGCCTCCAATATCGAAAAGCTCTTATTCTCACAGTTTATTTCTGCCAAAACGCCGTAAGGAAGGCAGAATTTCGGCTCGGTATGTCCAAAGCTCATATTCACCAGTACCGGAAGCTCCTCCAAACCAAACTCCGCCAGCACCTTTTTGATTGCTTGGTTATATTCTTCATAATACGCCTCTTCATAAGGCTTGCCAAAGATAATTCCGCTCACCTGATCCAGATAGCCGTTCATTCCATAAATTCGAAGAGCAACCTCCAGATACCATTCCGGTGGTTTATCCTCTGAGGTTTCAAAGAAAAGTATTGCGTTCTCAAAAGCCTCGTTCTCGGGAAACAGCTCCGTACCTTTCAGCATATCAAAAACTTCAACACATCCGCCGATCAAACGGCCTGTCACACATCCCTTTCCCTGTAAGAGCTCATAGCCGGAGTTGGGCATATATTTTCTTGCGATATTCTTATTCTCTATAATCCATGGCAAGTGTTCACTGGTCCAATGCTTGGACGGCGGTACAATTCCAACCGGTTCACTCTCAAATAAGGTCTTTTTGATATATTCCACAGTATAGGAATCCATGGTAACATTCTCTGCAAAATCAACAAGCAACGTTGGTCCATAGATACTAGAGATTCCTGCCTTATAACACATCAGATGGGTGGTTGTGCTGTCGGAGTATCCCATAAATATCTTAGGATTATTCGCAATTACCTCAAAATCAATATAGGGAAGCATCCGAATACTTTCAATTCCGCCGATACATGCTATGATACCCTTAATCTCAGGGTCGGCAAACGCCTTCATCAGATCCTCCGCCCTCTTCTGGGGGTGCTTGTAGATATAGTCTGAGCCTGCCAGGGTATGCTCCATTTCGACCACCTGCAGTCCAAACTCCTGCTCCAGTCTATTCTTCCCCTGCTGATACCTCCATCTTATCTGCTCGTCCCCTGCACCGCCCCAGGAAAGGCTAACGGTTGCCACCTTATCGCCCGGCCTTAATTTCTGTGGTTTCCTTAATTCCTTCATCACAATCTCCTCCCTTCTGTATTTAGTCATAAACTATGCCATATGTGGTTGAAATTGTCAATCAGATTTCAAGCCTTAATCTACATTTTTGCAGCCATTAAATACAACCGATCCAGAAAACCGAACCCCATAATACTCATTATTAATTATGCTCTCCTAGGAAGTGAAGTTTGTTCCCGATATAATTCAGATACTTGTGGACAATATTTATATCAGAGCATTGGTATAGCATTCTGGAGCCGACAACATCTTCAATTTCATTGAAAATCAGTTCCCCTTCATCCCCAAGCAGGAAATCAATGCCTACGAGCCCAAAGTCAAACTCCTTGATGATCTTTCGTACTATATCCTCTTCCTCCTGCGACAGCTCATAGAGCCTGACCTCTCCTCCCAAAGAGAAATTGGATTTAAAGCCTTCTTTCGCCGTTCTAAGAACTGCCGCTATGATTTCTGTTCCGATAACATAGACTCTTAAATCCTGGTGTCTGCTTCCAATGAGGGGTTGTATTACGAAATCAGCGTTACCAATTCCCGTAATAATCTCTTGCTTCCCATTGGTAGTAGATATATCATTATGGCTGTGACCTGTCAGAAATACCTGATTTCCTCCGTGTCCGTCCACGGCCTTGATTACGCACACATGGTTCTCATCCATAAGAAGATGGGGAAGCTGCTCATTCTTATAAAAGGTGGTATCCACCATCCTGATTCCCGTCTTTGCCAGGTATTGATAGGTTTTTGCTTTATCATTACAGATTTCGGCTATGAAGGAGTTGTTGAATACAGGGATCCCCAGGGCCTCCAGCTGTCTACTCAACAGTGGATAGATAGCCCTGCAGATAACAAAATCGGGCATTTTGACTTGCTCGTTCCTATAGTTCAGAAACCAGGTATGGTTCCTTACACCAAATTCGAGCTCTTCCACCAAAATAAGCCTGACTTCGATGTCAAGCTTTCTTCCTTCCTCCCTATAGAACTGAATATATCTCTCATTGTAGATCGCTGCCTCTTTATAATAAATCAGCCAGCCTACCATAATCTCACCACTCTCTGTCATAGTATCACTTACAGGTATCCCTCCCGGCATGATGCTGCAAGCGGCATCTAAAATAATCAGAGAAGAACAAGAAACGAGCACCATAAGCGTGAATTTATGCATTATAAATTCACGTTGCGAACATTCGCGGTTCTTCCATAGTGTGAAGATGCTTTATCTTCACACTTCAAGACATGATGCTGCAAGCGGCATCTCAAATAATCTGAGAAGAACAAGAAACGAGCACCATAAGCGTGAATTTATGCATTATAAATTCACGTTGCGAGCATTCGTAGTTCTTCCATAGTGTGAAGATGCTTTATCTTCACCCTTCCCGGTATAGCATTACCCCTCGAAAATCCTCTTTCTGATGTGGGTTATCATGACCTCTGCAACATCCACACCGGTACAGTCATAAATATTCTTAAAATGGGCATTGGAATTTACTTCACACACAATCGGCTCCTCATCCTTGCCGAAGAGTAAGTCCACTCCGGCGAAATCCAGTCCGATGGCCTCGCAGCTGCGAATTGCCAGTTCACACTGTCTTTCATTGGGTTGATAAGTTTTCATTTTACCGCCGATACTCAAATTGGCACGAAAATCTCCTGTCTCGGAAAAGCGATACATTCCGGCAATAACTTTTCCTCCCACCACCTGAAGCCTGATATCCCGTCCAAAGCTACTTTCTAAATACTCCTGAAACAGCATCGGTCTGGTACCGAGCTTTTTCACCAATGCCAAAAGCTCCTCTTCCTCTCTGACCAGATATACCTGCTGACCGAAGGAGCCAAAGCATTCCTTAAGCACCAGGGGAAATCCCAATCGCTCTGCAACATCCTTCAAAAAGTTATAATTAGTGTACCCAATATTATCAAAGGTCTTCGGTGCCAGGATCGTTCTGGGCATCGGAATGCCTGCCTTACTTAAGGCGAGATGAGTCAAAGCCTTATCATCACAGATTTCTATCGCCCTGGCCTGATTGAAAACCGGGTAGCCGCTCTGCTCAAGATAGGCTGCCAGCTTCACATCCTTATCCCAGAAAAGGATGAAATCCGCTTCCTTCTCTCTTCTCTCCTTCCCCATGTCCGGTAATAGCTCTGCATTAGTTCTCAGGATCATAGAGACTCCTTGTTTCTTTGCGGCCTCCAAAATCCATGAATGAAGCTCATCTAATTTATTCATATGCAGAAATTCGTTTACAACCAGGATACCGTTCATCTTCCAAAACCCTTTTCTTATTATACTTTCCTTTAATACTCATCCAAATACTGCTCAAACTGTTCTTCTGACATCAGGATTTTTCTGGGCTTCGTCCCTTCCTCAGGACCAACCACCCCTGCCTCCGCCAATTGATCCATGATCCGGGCTGCGCGGTTAAAGCCAATCTTATATACTCTCTGAAGCATACCAATGGAAGCCTTATCCTTTTCTATGATGAATTTCCCTGCTTCCGCAAAATACTCATCCCGTTCATCAGCGCCGCCGGTACCCGCTCCGTCCCCCAGCTTTGCATTATTGATCTTGTCATGAATATCATCACTATAGACCGCTTCATTATTATTCTTCTTTAAGAATTCAACTACAGAGCTGACTTCCTTATCGGAGATGAAAGCACCTTGGATTCTCACCGGCTTCGGATAACCGGACGGGAAGAACAGCATATCTCCCTTACCCAGCAGCTTCTCCGCGCCACTGCCATCAAGTATTGTTCTGGAGTCAATGGCTGAGGATACAGCAAAGGCAATTCGTGAAGGAATATTCGCTTTAATCAGACCGGTGATTACATTCACGGAAGGTCTCTGAGTAGCGATTATCAGATGCAGACCAGCTGCTCTGGCCATCTGAGCCAGACGGCAGATCGCATCCTCTACCTCACCCGGTGCCACCATCATCAAATCTGCCAACTCATCAATAATGATTACAATCTGAGGCAGCTTTTGACAACTCGCATCATTTAAGTGCGCTACCGCAGCAGCCTTTTCATTGTAGCCCTTTAGGTCTCTTACCCCGGCATCAGCAAATTTCTTATAACGCTCCGTCATCTCCATGACAGCCCAGTTCAACGCTGCGCTGGCTTTCTTGGGGTCTGTGACTACCGGAATCAGAAGATGTGGTATTCCGTTATAGACATTCAGCTCAACCACCTTAGGATCCACCATGATCATGCGAACATCGGAGGGCTTGGATTTATAAAGGATACTCATGATTAGAGTATTGATACATACAGATTTACCGGAACCGGTTGCACCCGCTATCAAAAGGTGCGGCATCTTCCCGATATCCGTAATAATTGTCTGTCCGCCGATATCCTTGCCGACTGCAAATGCAATATCGGAGGGATGCTCGGTGAATTCCTTGCTCTCAATCATTTCGCGGAAGGATACCATGGAATTTTCTTTATTCGGTACCTCAATTCCGACTGCAGCCTTTCCGGGAATCGGTGCTTCGATTCTGACGTCTGCTGCTGCAAGATTTAATTTTATATCATCAGCAAGTGCTGTTATTCTGCTGACCTTCACTCCCTGTTCCGGCTGAAGCTCATACCGTGTGACAGCAGGTCCGCAGCTGACATTGGTTATTGTCACATGAACTCCGAAGCTCTCCAATGTGCTCTGGAGTTTAATTGCTGTCTCCTTTAAATCAGCCTGTCCCGGTTTATTGGATTTACCCTTCGGTGCAGATAGTAGATTCACCGGCGGGAATATGTATTCCTTCTGTTGAACAGTCTGATTAATGCCCAGTTCTTCTACTTCTGTAGAAGAAGTCGCGGCATCCTTGACCAGCTTTTCGTTCTTGGGTTCTTTTTGTTCTACATTAGTAACATGTGCTTCCACTGTATACTCATCAGTACCTTGATTAGCTTCCTGCACCGACTCTGTCTCCACTGACCCAAACTTATTGCGTAGTTCTTCTTCATATAGAGAAACACCTCCTAAGGGTGTACTCTGCTCCGGTTCCTCCTCAAACAGGTGATGGAAATTTAGGATCGGCAGATCGCCTTCTTCTTTGTTCTCTTTCTTCTGTTTTCTATCCAGTAAGTCTATGACAGGCTTCTTTCCCGGCTTCTGTTTTAAGTCAGACTGCCCCGGAGATTTTACCTCCGGCAAAGGTTGTCCGCCTGAATTATTTCTATGATCCAGCAGGAAGGTCTTCGGTGGCCGTCTTCCCTGATCGTTCGTTTTAGAGACAGCCTCCAGCTCCTGTTGCTGTTCAATGCGTAGCTTCTGATATTCTCTTCTCTCCTCTAAAGAGGTCTTACTCTTTTTAGCAATATAAGTAAATATTGCTTTTCCTGTAACGGTAATCATCGCAATCAACATAATTGCAATCAAAATAATATAGGTCGCCACCTTGTCAAATAAGCTGCAAAAAAGCATAACAAGAATTCCGCCGATAATACCGCCACCGCTTCTGTGATCAGCCGAATTAAGATAGTATTCAAAAATTTTAACAGAGGACTGATAGGAATGAGCAATGAGTTCCAAGAGTCCCGCCAATGCTATAAAGAATACACAGGCACCCATAATCTTTTGTCCTGCCTTGCGATTACCCATATTGGAGATGTGAAAGGCTGTCAGAAAGAATATGATAAAGGGTAAGATATAAGCTTCTGCTCCGATCATGCCAAAAATAAAACTGCTCACGGCATCGCCAACTAAACCGCAAAGTCCGAAATTACTTAAAAAGAGCAAGATTGAGACGACCAGCGCCACAACCAGAATAATCTCATCCTGAATCTGGCCGCTCTCCTTTACTCTTTTTTGGTTTTTATGGTTATATTTTCTTTTTTGTGTCCCAGTCGCTTTTTTCTTGTTCTGTTTTGGTGCCATGAGCCAAAAATCCCCCTCTGAATTACTTGATTTCACCCAGAATTAATTATAACTGTTATAAAAATGTAATGCAACAATTTTATCCTTGATAGGGATCACCCGGTGCATAGCCGTCCTTTAAATAATCTCCCATATCCGTGGAGCTGATACCATCAACGACATATCCCTCCCCGCTTTTTCTGGTGTAGATCCTGCCGTTTTTCAGTGGAACTTCCCGAAAGTCCGGCTGCTCCTTATCCTCCGCCCGCTCCTGTTTGATGTCCGTATAGCTTAAGGGTCTTCCATAGACCCGTTCCAGTGGTCTGACTGTATAAAGCATATTTTTTCTCCCTTCTTAAAATGATTGCTGAGGAACCTTATCAATCATTTCATTAATTTTGGCCAGTGCTTCTTTGATCCCTCCAACGCTGTCAATGATGCCCTTGTTGACTGTCTCCTGTCCGACCAGAATAGAACCGAGATCCTTGGCCAGCTGATTGGTATCAAGCATCAGGTTTTTGAAGTTGGAATAATCAATTTTAGAATGAGCTACTACAAAATTGATAATTCTATCTTGAATTTTCTCGAAATATTCAAAGGTTTGAGTCACACCTATGACAGTACCGTTCATTCGTACCGGATGGATAATCATCGTTGCTGTTGGTACGATATAGCTATAGCTTGCCGATACAGCCAAGGGTACACCGATGGAATGAGAGCCGCCAAGCACCAAGGAAACCGTAGGCTTACTTAGGGAGGCAATCATCTCCGCAATGGCAAGTCCAGCTTCCACATCTCCACCCACGGTATTAATCAGTATCAGAAGTCCGTCAATATCAGTGCTGTCCTCTATGGCTGCCAGCTGAGGTAGAACATGCTCATACTTGGTAGTCTTATTATGCTGTGGCAAAACCTCATGTCCTTCGATCTCACCGATAATGGATAAAAGATGTATTTTATGTTCCTTTTTACCATTTTCCAGCACTGTCTGGCCATACTCACTGATCTTCTGATCCTTCATATTTTCATTTTCTTTGATGGCCTGTTCCTTTTTCTGCTCCTCCTGCTTTTCATTATCCCGCTTCTCTCTTGCATTCCTATTGTCATCCTGTCTATGATTAGGTTGATTTTGCATCGTTTTCCCGTTCCTTTCCTTCTCTCTTTTTGTTCTCCGTAATAACAGACTTGTATTCTATTTGTGAAGATACTTTCCTTATTACTTATTTACCATGCTGCTACCTATAGAGATCCTCCTTAGAGTTCCACCTATAGAGTTCTACCTTTAGAGATCTAACTATAGAGATCTAACTTTAGAAATCTAACTATAGAAATCTAACTATAGAGATCTAACTATAGAGTTCCACCTATAGAGATCTACCTTTAGAGTTCCACCTTAGAGTTCCACTTTTGAGTTCCACCTTAGAGTTCCACCTATAGAGTTCTACCTATAAAGTTCTACCTTTAGAGTTCCACCTTAGAGTTCCACCTATAGAGTTCTACCTATAGAAATCTGACTATAGAAATCTAACTATAAAAATCTAACTATGAAAATCTTGTCTGCTATGAATTTTTTCCATACAACCTTAGTATTATGTGAAATTCAGTTATTTTATTCCCATCGTGAGAACTTAAAATATGACGTTGTAATGTCATATTTCATCTGCTACAATGATTGCAGATATACTTCAGGTTAAGAAAAGGGGAAGAATCATGCAGATCAGCAGATTATTTGAAATCGTATATATTTTAATGAATAAAAAGAACACCACCGCCAGAGAGCTCTGCGAACGCTTCGAAGTGTCCCAGAGGACGATCTACCGTGATATTGAAGTACTGTGCCAGGCAGGTATTCCGATCTACACCACCAAGGGAAAAGGTGGCGGTATCTCTCTGATGGAGAATTTTGTGCTGAATAAATCTGTTTTGTCTGAGCAGGAGCAGAACGAAATTCTTTCTGCCCTTAATCTTTTTAAGGTAACAACGAACGAGGATAACGGACAGGTGTTGTCAAAGCTGGGGGCGCTGTTCGGTAATAAGCGTTCCGATTGGATCGAAGTAGATTTCTCAAATTGGAACAGTACTGAGGAAGACAAGTATAAATTCAGCCTGCTGAAGAATGCCATCATAAATAATTGTGTGATCAGCTTTCAATACTACAATTCGAACGGCGAAAAATCCGTACGCAGCGTGGAGCCATATAAGCTGGTCTTTCGAAGCCAGGCCTGGTACCTGTTTGGTTATTGCAGGAATCGGAAGGATATACGATACTTTAAGGTTTCGAGAATACGTGAGCTACATCAGGAGAACGAGCATTTTCAGATGAACCAGAAGGCTTACCGCTCCTGTTCTGAGCCTCCGGTTACCGTGATGTATAAAAGCCTGTCGGTCCATCTGCGTATCTCTTCAGAGATGGGCTTTCGGGTATATGACGAATTTCCTGAGGAAGCGATCAGACTGGAAGCAGATGGTAGCTTTGATATCCGAACTACCCTCGGAGAGGGCAGATGGTTGGCAGGTTATCTCATGTCCTTCGAGGATTATCTTGAGGTTCTGGAACCTCAGCAGCTCAGAGAAGAAATGGCCAGAAAGTATAAAAACGCTCTGAACAGGTATCAGCCCAACAAATAAACAAAAATCGATTACTTTAGAAATTAATACTCCATCTTTTTATAATATGACATGTTACTGTCATATTATAAGTGTTACTCTTTCTTTATCAAATATGAAATATTAGGGATAAGAAAGGAAAAACAAGGATGGAAAAGATTGATTATAAGAAGCTGTATAAGAATTTATATGCACCGGGTACTACTCCCTCTCTGATTGACGTACCTGCCATGAAATTTCTGATGGTAGAGGGGAAAGGGAATCCGAATATTCCCGGAGGAGAATACCAGCAGGCGGTAGAACTGCTCTATGCACTCTCCTATACCATCAAGATGGATTATAAGTTTTCTGATCAACCCGGGGTTTCCGATTATGTTGTGCCTCCGCTGGAGGGTCTTTGGTGGCTAAACGATCAAAATGATTTTGATTTTACCAAGAAGGATCAATATTGCTGGATTTCCATGATCCGTCAGCCTGATTTTATCGGGGAAGACATGTTTCAGGCAGCTCTACTGAAGGTAGCACACAAGAAGCCGTCTTTGGATGTCGATAAGGCGAGACTTGAGCTCTTCCGGGAAGGCTTATGTGTCCAGTGTATGCATATAGGTCCCTACGACGAGGAACCTGAGACGGTGAAGAAGATCGATACCTATGTCCTGGAAAGTGGTAAAAAGAATGCCATCGGTACCCTGTCTTCGGAAGGCAAGCCGCTGCATCATCATGAAATCTATTTATCCAATCCCCTCAAGTGCAAGCCTTCAGCCAGAAAGACCATTCTGCGTCACCCTGTCATGAACTAGCTCCAGTATATTGGGAGGATCATATAGTAAACCGCTTATTGCATGCACTGATACAGAAAGGAAGCCTATGGACACCATCTCTGCAAAAACCATCCTGACTCCGAAAAAGGATCAGGACTGGTTCGGTACGGAATATAATATGAACCTCTATAAGGGCTGCTGTCATGGCTGTATTTATTGCGACAGCCGCAGCGATTGCTATCAGATTTCAGACTTCGATACGGTCAGGGCAAAGGAAAATGCCCTGACGATCCTAGCTGCAGAACTGCACAGTAAAATGAAAACCGGTGTGATCGGTACCGGCTCCATGAGTGATCCTTATAATCCTTATGAAGCTATTCATAGCCTGACAGGAGGGGCTCTTGAGTTGATCGACAGGTACGGCTTTGGGATAGCCATAGCGACTAAGAGCAGTCTGATTACCAGAGATATCGAGATATTAAAGAAAATTAAAGTTCACTCGCCCGTACTGTGCAAAATTACGATTACCTGTGCCGATGACGAGCTAAGCAGCCTGATTGAGCCAAAGGTAAATGTCTCCTCCGAACGCTTTCAGGCGGTAAAAGCTCTGTCAGATGAGGGGATCTTCACCGGCATTCTGATGATGCCCCTTCTTCCGTATCTGACAGACACTCCGGAGAATGTTCTTCAGATGATACATAAAGCGAAAGAATGTGGCGCACGCTTTATATATCCCTTGTTTGGACTATCTCTTCGCTCCGGTCAGCGGGAGTATCTCTACGAGAAGCTTAGCGAGCTTTTTCCCGATAAAAATTTAAAGGATACCTATATCCGGCTGTACGGAGCAAATTATGTCTGCAGAAGTCCCAGAGAAAAGGAGCTTCATCAGATATTCACTTCGGAATGCAGCCGGCTTGGCATCCTCTATCGAATGGACGATATCATTCATGCGTACCGCCTGAACTATGAATACCGCCAATTGACCTTATTTTAAAGATTTATTCTTTTCAGATGCTTCTTCTCCAACTCCTCCATGGAAATCGGCTTGGAGAAGTAATAACCCTGGCCGATATCACAATTACTGTACTTTAAGTATTCCAGCTCCAGACTGTTCTCTATTCCTTCTGCAATCACGTGTAGATTCAAAGTCTTACAGAGCGTGATTATCGTTGATACAATGGTCTTCGCTTCCTTACTGCAGGCTATATTTTGAATAAAGGACTTATCGATTTTGATACAATCAATCGGAAGTCTTACGATATAGCTGAGGGAGGAATACCCGATTCCAAAGTCATCAATCGCCACCTTGAAGCCCATGGTTCGCAGGCTTTGCAGCTTCATGATGCTTTCTTCCACATTTTTAATCAGTATTCGTTCTGTGATTTCCAGCTGCAGCTGGGTCGGTTCCACTCCATATTTATTAACGATATCCAACAATACAGGAACAAACTTCTTCAATTCAAAGGATTTGGCAGAAATATTGACTGAAATCCTGACAGGCTTAAACTCATTGTCCCTCCAGTTTTTCAATTGCCTGCAGGCAGTCTCTATGACCCATTGGTCAATATCTATAATCGTTCCGGAATTCTCAGCGATATCGATAAATTGATCCGGATATAATAACCCCTTGGTTGGATGCTTCCAGCGAATGAGCGCCTCTACCTCAGCAATTTCTTCAGATCCAAGATAGAACAGGGGCTGATAAACAAGATAGAATTGATTCTCCCGAATACCGCTCAAAATATCTGATTGCAGCTCCTGCATCATCGAAAGCTTATCATAAACTTTCTGATCGAATTTCTGTATCTGATTGCTTCCCAGATATCTGGCATAGTTTTTGGCATGAGTTACTGCTTTCAGCGGCTCCTCCAGTCTGATATTATTCTTCCATATATAGATTCCGATGCTGAAGTGTACAACGATTGATTTTCCTGACAGCTGATAGCCTTCCTTCAGTTCTGCCATGATACTGTTGGCTTTTAATTCTACTTCGCTCTCACTGATCTTGCCATTGGCCAGAATGACAAATTCATCACCCTTATACCGGTAAACGCTGTAATTCTCATTGACGTTGAACAAAATACGCCTGGCAACCTCGCAAAGGATACGATCTCCGGTCGTATAACCATAGGTCTCATTTACACTGCTGAACTTATCTATCGCCACCATGATCAGAGAATACTCCTTCTTTTCCTCACTTTGAGACAAAGAGATGACTTCCTTCTCCAATACATATTGATTTAATAAAGAAGTCAAAGGATCATACTGCGTCAGAGATTTGATTTTATCCATCATTCGATTGAAGCTTAAGCCCAGTCGTCCAATCTCATCCTTTCGATTTGTCACAAACCGTATCGTCAAATCTCCTTTGGCACCGACTGACAGCAATCGGTCAAGCTCCACAATTTGAGATGTGAATCTACTGACAAAGATATAAGCTGCAAGCAGGCAGATTCCCAAGGTAACAAGCGTTAAGGTTATCATGATATATCGAACGCTCCGAAGGCTTGACAGTGCCTCCTTCTCTGGAGTACTTATGTATATTTTCCAATCCGTATTTTCTACGGAGGAATACCCAATCAGCATTATTTTCCCATTGAATTCGTAGCTTCCATATCCCGCCTCGATATCCTGGGTTTTCTCAACAAACTCCTTCATAGACTGATAAGCCAAATTCTTATTCACTATATCGTATATGTTATATGTCTCCGGAGTTCTTTCCTTCTCCGGAGATGATATAAAAGAGCCTCTCTTGCTTATAATGTATGCTCTACCGTTCTTACCATAGCCACGGGTCAGCGCAAAGTCGGATAAAAAGTCTACATCCAAGCGTGCAATCAGTGCCCCTTGGACATTCCCATCTTCTATTATCGGTGCTGCAGCCATAATTACGGGATCTCCGGTCTTTCTGCTGGTGATGATTTCAGAATAAGCAAATCTTCCGGAAAGTGCCATCTTTATATAATCCCTGTCCTGCAATTCTAGAATAGTATTATCCACATAATGAGCCCTTCCCAGCTTATCAACCACAGCTATGTTTTGATAATTTTCATTAATCTGGGTTCTGATTACCTCCACCTGCTGTTCCCAAATCATTGATTTGATTCGTTCATCCTTGGAGATTGCAACCAAGTTAGAAACAAACTGATCAAGATAGGTCGAAAGATGGGATGCAGATTCCGTTGCCACTCTTTCTACTGCATGATCCACTTCCTTCTGCAATATTTGTTTAAACCGGTGATAACCGCTGAACCCCATGACCGATACAGCCACCAATAATAAAATAAAAGAGAATAACAGACCCTTTGTTCTTATACTCTTCATTTGATCTCCTTAGAGTTAATTTCTACTTATAATGACATTTTATCACAAATGATTACTAAAAAAATCTATACTTTATTACTATTTTAGAAAAATTCCAAAAACTTCTACCCAAATTCACTTTAGGTATATTTTGTTATTTTACACAAAAAAACAGCACAGTAAGATGGAAACCGTGCTGTAGAGATTTATGAATAGACTTAGGTTTTATACGATATTTATACTAGAGTCAGCGCCTGTTCTATATCGGCAATGATGTCGTCCACATTTTCAATTCCAATGGACATACGGATTAAATCCGGAGTAATTCCTCCGTCCATCAGCTGCTGATCTGTCAACTGGCGATGGGTTGTACTGGCCGGGTGCAGTACTCCTGTTCTGGTGTCTGCCACATGAACTACAATTGCGGCCAGCTTAAGGTTGTCCATAAACTTGACAGCTGCTTCCCTGCCACCCTTGATGCCATAGGATATTACACCACAGGAACCCTTGGGTAGGTACTTCTGAGCCAGATCATAATATTGATTACTTTTTAGTCCGGGATAATTCACCCAGGAGATCTTATCATGCTTTTCCAGATATTCAGCAACCTTCTGAGCATTGCTGCAATGTCTTTCCATGCGAAGATGCAGCGTTTCCAGTCCGAGATTAAGCAGAAAGGCATTGTTCGGTGCCGGAGCTGCGCCTAAATCTCTCATCAGCTGTACTCTTGCTTTGGTAATAAAAGCTGCTTTGCCGCAGTCCCTTGTGTATACCATACCATGGTAAGAAGCATCCGGTGTGGAAAGACCGGGGAATTTACCATTATCCCAGTCAAAGTTTCCACTGTCTACGATCACACCACCAAGTGCAACCGCATGTCCATCCATATATTTTGAGGTAGAATGCAATACGATATCCGCACCGAATTCAAAGGGTCTGCAGTTGATCGGTGTTGCAAAGGTATTATCAATGAACAGAGGAATATGATTATTGTGAGCAAGCTTTGCCAGCTTCTCGATATCCGTTACCACCAAAGCGGGGTTTGCTATAGTCTCTGCAAAGATGAGCTTCGTGTTCTCTTTGATTTCCTGCTGAAGCTGAGCTACGGGAGCAGCAGGATCAAAGAAGGTCACCTCAATTCCCATTCTCTTTATCGTAACCGCAAATAGATTGGTCGTCCCACCATAGATCATGCTGGAGACAAGCATATGATCTCCTGCGCTGCAAATATTCAGAACAGCAATCAGGCTGGCAGCCTGTCCCGAGGAAGTACACATCGCACCAATACCGCCTTCCAGGGAAGCAATCTTTTTCTCAACGCAATCCACAGTGGGATTGGCTAGTCTGGTATAGAAAAAGCCTTCTTCCGTAAGATCAAACAGCTTACCGACGTGTTCACTGGAATCATATTTATAGGTTGTACTCTGAACGATCGGTAATACTCTTGGTTCACCGTTCTTTGGCTGATACCCGTCCTGGATACATCTGGTCTCGATATGATAATTACTCATGATATTCCTCCCTCGAACTATGAATGTTTATTTTACATGGAGGATATTCCTCCTGTCACAGTCTGCTAAAACGCTATATGCAATCATATATCGACTGGAAGTAATTTGTCAAGATGAAATCATGAAAAAAGCAAAGCAGCTGCCGTAATTACGACTTCTGCTCTGCCTCTTAATTAATCATTTTTCTTTGAACTACTTATCATTATTCTCGGTAACTTCAATTTTTCTGATTTCCCTTGTTCTGATTTCCTTACAGATATCATCTACAAAGGCAGACAGCGACTTCTGACCCTCATCTCCAAGGAAACGGCTTCTGACGGATACTACACCTTCCTCCTCTTCCTTCTGTCCAACCACCAGCATGTAAGGAATACGGTCAAGTCTTGCTTCCCTGATTTTATAGCCGATCTTCTCCGCTCTTTCATCTACTGTAACCAGTACATTATTCCTGGAAAGCTCTTCCTTTACCTTATTCGCATACTCATGATATTTTTCGGAGATCGGTAAAACTCTGACCTGCTCAGGGCACAGCCAGGTCGGGAACAGACCGGAATATTTCTCAATCAGCCAAGCCAGTGTTCTTTCATAGCAGCCCATGCTGGTTCTGTGGATGATATAAGGACGAACCTTCTCACCGTTCTGATCCACATAATACATGTCAAACTGTTCCGCGATCAGGGCATCCCATTGGATCGTGATCATCGTATCCTCTTTACCGTATACATTCTTTGCCTGAATATCTACCTTAGGACCATAGAACGCAGCTTCACCGTCAGCTTCGGTAAACGCAATACCAAGCTCGGTCAGAACCTTACGGATTCTTCCCTGGGTATCCTCCCAGACCTCAGCAGTACCGATGTATTTTTCCTTATTATTCGGATCCCATTTGGATAAACGGTAGGTAACATCCTCTTCAACCCCAAGCGTCTTCAGGCAGTATCTTGCCAGATCCAGACAGCCCTTGAATTCCTCGTCCATCTGATCCGGTCTTACAATTAAGTGTCCCTCGGTAATCGTAAACTGACGTACACGGGTTAAGCCGTGCATTTCACCGGAATCCTCATTACGGAACAGAGTCGAGGTCTCGCCGTAACGGATGGGCAGATCACGGTATGATTTCTGGCTGTTTTTATAGACGTAATACTGGAACGGGCAGGTCATCGGACGAAGGGCGAAAACTTCCTTATCCACCTTCTCATCGCCGAGCACGAACATGCCTTCTTTATAGTGATCCCAGTGACCGGAAATCTTATATAAATCACTCTTTGCCATCAATGGAGTCTTAGTTCTCACATAACCGCGACGCTCCTCTTCATCCTCGATCCAGCGCTGCAAGGTCTGAATGATCTTGGTACCCTTCGGCATCAATAAGGGAAGTCCCTGGCCGATCACGTCCACTGTTGTGAATAATTCCATTTCACGGCCCAATTTGTTATGGTCACGCTTCTTAATGTCTTCCAGATGAACCAAAAATTCCTCCAGCTCCGCATTCTTCGTATAAGCTGTTCCATAGACTCTGGTCAGCATCTTATTCTTTTCTGAGCCTCTCCAATATGCACCTGAGGAGGAAATCAGCTTGATTGCTTTAATGTTCTTGGTACTCATTAAGTGTGGGCCTGCACACAGATCCACAAAATCACCCTGCTGATAGAAGGACAGCTCGGCATCCACCGGGAGATCCTCAATCAGTTCAACCTTATATGGTTCATTCTTGGACGTCATCAGTGCAATGGCTTCTGTACGAGGTAAGGTAAAGCGTACCAGTTCTGCGCCCTCCTTGATGATTTTCTTCATCTCTGCTTCCAGCGCATCCAGAGCTGCACGGTCAAAGGCAGCAATATCAAAATCGTAATAAAATCCGGTATCTATGGAAGGACCGATCGCAAGCTTTGCTTCGGGATATAATCTTTTTACTGCTTGAGCGAGTACGTGGGATGCAGTATGACGATAGGCTGCCTTACCAGCATCATCATTAAAGGTTAAAATATTCAGGCTGCAGTCTTCACTCACGGTAGTTCGAAGATCCACCACCTTACCGTTCATCTCTCCTGCACATGCCATTCTTGCCAGGCCCTCACTGATGTCATTCGCGATCTCATACACGGTCATCGCTCTGTCATACTCCTTGAATGAGCCATCCTTTAATGTAATCTTCATGAAAATTCTCCTTTCAAATCTGGGCATTATAAGCCCTAATCATAATAAAATCTCTACAGAGGATAAGACAATTCGACAGCTTAATGCTATTACCAATGCATAAAAAAAGCCCTCCACTTTCGATCTGCCTTCTCTGCAATTCGAAAGGGACGAGCGTATCAGATACGTCGCGGTTCCACCCTTATTGGTGTATAGCACCCACTCATTTGATTGATAACGGAATCACCGGACCGGATTGGGGTCACTCAGAGTTAGTTTTCCCAGGCTTCCTAATAAGATATTCACACCAAACATATCTCTCTCTGAATTATTTCGCAAGGTACTCTTCTCTTCAACGTTTTGTAATCATTATAACATTATAGTTTTGATTGTCAATCCTTTTTCAATTGACAGTTATTATGTCAATTACCAGTCCTTCCGTTTGTTTCATAATAAGGCCACTGTATTCGGTCAGTAATTTCTTCTTTTATGAAAATTTACAATTCCCATCTCCATGTGATAAAATGGACTTACATATTGCAAAGGAGGCAAAATTATGTCTGTATTTTCCATTAATAATTCCTATCTTACTATAAAAGTTGATACCTTAGGTGCCGAGCTTACCTCAATTCAAGATAATACTACAGGGATAGAATATCTGTGGAATGCCGACCCGGCTTACTGGAATCGTCATGCTCCCATTCTGTTTCCTTTCGTCGGAAGACTAAAGGACACAGCTTACACTTATCAGGAGAAAACTTATTCCATACCACAGCACGGTTTTGCGCGGGATTATGAATTCACCTTAATTTCGCAGACTGATACAGAGCTATGGTTATCTTTCGAAGCGAATGAAGAAACCAGAAAGATTTATCCCTTTGATTTTTGCCTGGAGCTGGGTTACCGACTGGAAGGGCGTAAGGTTACTGCCTTCTGGAGAGTCCGCAATAAAGGAAATGATATCATGTTTTTTTCAATCGGAGGCCATCCTGCATTTTATTGCCCGCTTAATCCTGCTCAGAAGCAAAGCGACTGCTATTTTGAGTTTGATACAAAGCAGCCGATCCGTTACCTCCTGGTGAATGAACAGGGTCTGGAGGTAAAGCTTCCGAAGGAAGAACAATACCTGTTGAACTCAAAGGATGGGATTGTACAAATCGATGCCCATATGTTTGACAGGGATGCCTTAATTATCGAAGACCATCAATGTCATCAGGTATCCCTATTGGATGCCGATAAAAAACCCTATCTAAGGCTTACCTTTGACGCACCATTATTCGGCCTGTGGTCTCCCGCCGGCAAACATGCCCCCTTCGTCTGCATCGAACCCTGGTATGGGCGCTGTGACAGCTCCGAATTTTCCGGCACCCTGGAGGAACGCGATTACAGCAATTCTCTGGATTCCGGTAAAACCTTCGAGAAATCCTATACGATAGAAGTACTATCCTAGTAACCCCCCAAAAAAATCCCCTGAGATAATCGGGCCTATTTAGATGAATCTTGGCCTATTCTCTCAGGGGGTTTCTATTCTAAGCTTCAAATAGCAGTGCCTTAGGGTCAATTTCATTTAGCTTCCCAACTAAGGAAACCGACGCATTTGACACATTTAAGTATCGATTCGCAAAATCAATAATATCTGTAAGACTTACCTTATCTATTCCCTGAATCAGTTCCTCCATCGTGATAACTCTTCCACGATTAAGTAATGCCTTTCCGTTGGAATTCATCCTACTCTTTGCACTCTCATTCCCGAGAATCAGTTCGGTCTTGATCTGCTCCTTGGTCATGTTAAGTTCTTCGGCAGTAACACCCTTCTTCTTTAAATCACTGATAATTTGATAAATCTTCTTCATTACGGTTCCTGTCTGTGCCGGACTCATCGCAGCGTAGATATGAAATAATCCGGTCTCACGGTATGAGCTTCCGTAGGAATAGATCGAATAGGTCAAACCGCTATTCTCCCTGATTTTCTGAAACAACCTGGAGTTTACGCTTCCTCCCAGGATGGAATTCAGTATCGACAGAACATATCTTTCTTCCGAGAGGTAGGAGATACAGTCAAAAGCGATATTGCAGTGAAGCTGCTCGATGTCCTTATTCTTCTTACACTGCACCTTATTATAGGCCGGTCTTCCGAATTCCTTTCGAATTGCTCCGCTGTTTGCTTTGATTCGTGCGAACTTTTCCTCCAGCAGTTTAAAAATCTCTAGCTCATTAAAATTTCCTGCAATCGAGATAATCATATTTTCACCGACATAATAGGCATCCATAAAAGCCTTGATCTGCTCTCTGGTAACCTTTCGTACAACCTTCTTTGTCCCTGAGATCATATAACCTAAGGGATGATCCTTCCATATCCTCTGCTGCAGCATCTCATGCACCAAATCCTCAGGGGAATCGTCATACATATCAATTTCTTCTATGATGACTCCTTTTTCCTTCTTCAATGCCTTCTCATCAATCAGGGAATTCGTCAGCATATCCGAGATGATATCAATGGCAATTGGCAAATGTGCGCTTAAGGTCGTCGCATAATAGGAGGTACATTCCTTGCTCGTAAAAGCATTCATATTGCCGCCTATTCTTGCCATCTCATCAGCAATCTGCTTCGCACTTCTGGTTGTAGTGCCTTTAAACAGCATATGTTCGATAATATGTGCTATCCCGTTATTGCTGTCCTCCTCGTTCGCCGAACCCGCCTTAATCCATATTCCAAAAGACGCACTTTGTAAATAAGGTAATACCTCTGTTACTACTGTAATCTTGTTGGATAACTGATTAATCTTCGTCATATAGGTCCCTTCCTATTCTTATTGTAATATGCGGTCAGCTAAGAAACATAAAGCCTGCCGCGCCACGCAGCTAGTACCATATACAAACCATATTCCAACTTATTTGACTACACTAATATCGAACTGATTGCCTTCTTATATACCTGATACCTACACCATAATATTAACATATAATCACACAGTAATCAAGAACCGGACAGGAGGTGTTTGAGCTGCCATGATTATGCCTTAGGAGGCTAATTTCAAGTAATAAAGCGAGCAGAAGGAACTGTCTGTTTCAAAAGCACAGTGATCTATAGAAAACGAAATAATCGATATCACTTTCCATTGATTACTTTTCTGAAACAAGCCCTTCTGCTCGCCTTATTTACTTAATTAATTATATGATATTGCCTTACTTTATACTGAGCTTTATATTGTGCATAACACTTAGCATTATACTGTGCTTTATACTATGCTTAACACTTCGATTTATACTCAACTTTATACTAAGCTTTATATTTCGCTTTATATTTAGCTTTATATTTAGTTTTATATTTGGCTTTATACTTCGATTTATTTGATCTGAGTAACTGCATAACCCTTCTCAGTCAAAAGATCAATTACATCGTGATCACTTACATAATGCCCGCTTCCGACAATGACAAAGTAAGTCTTTTTATCTGCGGAGGTAAGAAGCTTATCGATATAAGCAGCCATGTTTTTATCTCTGTTGGTATAGAGTTTTTCCTTAAACTCCTTCACCAATGCAGCTTCTGACGCATTAGTGTCATCTGCCAATAAATCCTCATTCTCATATTCAAAGGAGGTATATTTCTGGAACCCCTTCTCATCCCCCTTACGCCACAGATCAAGCATCATCTGCAGATCGTCCGATCCACCATCACTGGTTCCATTGACAATCTCCGTGACTGAATCTATCGTTGTATTTAAAAGGTACTCCTCTAACCCGTCGGAAAAACTGTCAAGCATTTTCGCCTGAACCCCATAGCCTTCCACCTCGAGAATCTGCTTACCGCTTAAGGATGCCTGAGTCAGAAAATTCATATCAATGCCAAGCGCTGCGCTCTGAGAAGCCTCCTCGGAGCTGGCGCTTTTTGTCATAGCAAGTGAAGTAAAGGAAATGTATAAATACCAGGGCTTACATACCTTGATCATTTCTTCAGTATAACCGTAGGAAGCTGCGAACTTAATCACCTTATCATAGGTTTCCTTGCTGACATGATCCTTCAAAGTAGTACCGTCTGTATAAGCTGCCAGATTCAAGAGTTCATAAGCACCTGCCTGATTTGTCATATTGATTTCCACAGCCAGCGCATCTGAAGAAGTATAGGCTTTCAGGATATCAGCACTCATCGGATAGACATCATTGTTGGCAAGATGAATGGAGCCCAGCATATAAACCGTATTGCCATTAGCTTCGGTCTTATAGAAGAAGCCTTTGCTTCCGGCATCCAGCTTATCATAGATTACAGTTATCATTCTTGTCGCGAGTACACAAGCTTGTTCTATACTGCAATTGGCCTTTAATGCCTGCTCGCCGTTTTTACCCGTGTAGATACCGTTCTGCTTCATGAAAGTCTTATAGCTTGTCGTCTGAAGCTGTAAATCCGGCTTGAAAGTATAATCACAGGCAATATCATAGAAGGTCTTCATTACTTCCTGGACAGTAAGCTTGTCTGAGAGGCGGACTGTCTTATCTTTGGATGAAGACACGCATCCAGTATTAAGCAGCTTTGTTTTCAACCCACCAATCAGAACATTAAGCTTGCCTTTTGAGATAGGCTTTGTCATATCTGACTCATACCAGGTTAACGGGTATAGTCCATAGGTATCTGCTGTAACCAAATCATTCAATGCCCAATTGCTAAACTGCTGTTTAGTGGTAATAGACTGTGATGTATCCTGAGTTGCAGCCAGTACTGCGCTTGTCGGCAGCATTGAAATACAGAGGATCAATGCAAGTATAATTGATATTAATTTCTTTTACATAATCTCTTCCTTCCCTCTACCCTTTATTCGGATTATTATTTTATAATGCATTTCCATAATATCCTTATCCATACCAAAGTGTCAAGTTAAGGAATGATTAGAATTCACTCAATATGATAAAGCTTACTGTTCAACTGCTTTCTATTTTCCTTAAAATTGATACACAGTACCTCCATACCCTTAATCCTACGGTTAACAAAGGAATCCTTAACCGGAATACAGAATTGATTAATCTTATAATCCGTATAGGACGGCATCGAAAAAAGCTGAAGAAGGATCTCACCTTCGGTAATATTTGTTGTAATCTGTGGCAGGATGGTATTTAAGAGTTGATTCAACTCAGCGGGATTTACGGTGTAGACCTTACTGAGCAGGGCTTGCAGGATTTTTCTTTGTCGATCTGTTCGATCGAACTCACCATTCTTCGAATATCGGTTCCTGGAGAAGGCCAATACCTGTTTTCCATTCAGAAGATAAGTACCTGCCTTATTGATCGTATCCTTATTCTTCTTTTCTGATAACTGCTTATTCATTTCCCGGATATAGCTGTTTATATCCTCGAGTTCCCCTTTACTGATGTCCATCGTTAATCCTCCCAGGGCATCAATAATATCGATAAAGGTGAAAAAATCCACCTTTACATATTCATCTACCTTAATCTTAAAGTTGAGCTCCAGTGTATCCAGCAGCAGCTCTGCCCCTCCATAAGCATAGGCAGCATTAAGCCTATCTTCCCCAAACCCCGGTATCTTCAGGTAAATATCCCGCAAAAATGAGGTTGCCGTTATCACCCTTGCTTCCTTATTCAGTGTAATTAATAGTATCGAATCGGATCGCCCTTGGCTGTCAGTATCACTGCCGTCACTTCCAATCAGTAGTATGTTCCATAGCTTACTCTCTTCGAGGTCAGAGTTTTCAGTGTCAATATTGTCCTGAATGGATTGAAGATAGTCGGTAATTGCCTTATCCTCTGCGGACTCTTTCTCCATACCGTCTGCATCCTCAATATTAGCTGATGCTGTATCAGATGCCGAGTTTTTGTCGCAAATCGGGAAAACGGTGGGTTCTGAGAGTGAATAGGTGCGATTATCCGTAGTATCCGCTGGTTCTGCCGCTTTAGCAATTTCACCTGAGTCGGTACGTTCTGACTCTTCTTCGGATAAATTTTTGTCTAGGTCTAATATTTTTTGAGATACTTCACTCTTCGCTGTAACAATGTTTAGCTTACTGATATATTGATGCAGTAAAAGAGAAATTGTACCTCCCAACACCAGAATCACACTACATAAAACAATCAGTACCAAACGGAAAATCTTCATAAATTTCTTTTTTCGATTCGTTTCCTTCATATTAATCTCCATTCTTATGTCATCTGAAACTTTGGGCGGTAGTATTCAACCTATACCGCTTTTATGATAAGTTTTGTAAATTTGTTATATTTTTACATCCTTATTATGGTCTCACAGGAGATAATTATTATCCATTCCATCACACAAAAAAGGGAGATTATCGTTCGTGCCGAATCTCCCTTTTTTATTATATTATTGCAGCATAGACAATCTTCGCACCCATAGCTTCGGCATTCGCTAAAATCAGCAGTTCCTTTTTAGGCTTCTGGTATCAGCAAATCATCCTTTATGACAACTGTAATTGTATGCTTCACCTGATCTGTCACAAGCTCAATCGCTTCCTGCTTCATCAGGTCCTTAACCCTGCTTCTGTTCATCTTAAGAACGCCGGATAATAGCTTATCCATTCTAATTTTCAGATTATATGGATTATGAATTATGATGCCGGTGGATTGCAGTACTTCCTCATTTGAGGCATATAGCACATAGGATAGATTATCCCAATCAATCTCAACCTTGTTCTTTGCTAAAATATTCTTATCCATGCCATGCTGCATAGCGAGTTCCCTATCATTTGACAGGTATTTTTCATAATCCTCAGGTGACAGCACTGACGGTCTGATCCGTTCATGTATTGTCAGGTTATAGGTATGCTTACATTTTTCACATTGATAAATCAGCCATACATCCACTCTGTTCCCGTTGGCATTTACCCGGTAGTTACCGGTACTAATAAAGTAGCTTTTACAGCCACAGCCTTGGCAGTTCTTTAGAAACCTGTAGGCTTCTTGGGGTTTTATTGTATATTCTTTATTACGATAGCTCATTTTGCATCTCCCTGTACTTCAATCCGGATATGCAAAGGCTATTACTTCATTACTATGATTTATTTGCAATAGCCTCTGCTATGCAAAACAAAAGGGTGTACACATACTCTTTCCTCCTTTGTACAATCTGTTCTTAGCACATCCAGCCATGCGCCATATCGTCAGATGTAAATGCTGAAAGCTGAAGAAGAAGTTCCGTACCAATTCCCTTGGCTTTCATTCTGGAGTTCTTCAGGACTATTCTGATCTTTTCAGAACTATCTTCACTCTTTCTCCTCTATCCTACACTACAGGTTTTCTTATGCACAACCTCAGCTTTGTTACATAAATAAGTATGCGACTTCTATGGGCATAAAAAAGGAATGCTCCATCAAAGGCTATTACGATAGCTGCTATGATTAGAGCATTCCATATTAATTTATTGATAGATCAATGCTTTATTATTGAGCATCCTTGATACTGAAGCTAATTCTGCCCATCTTATCCTGCCCGAGGCATACTACCTTAACAATATCACCAAGGGTCAGGACATCCTCCACATGCTCAACTCTGTGCTTCGCAATCTTGGAGATATGAACCATACCTTCCTTACCGGGAGCGAACTCGATAAATGCACCGAAGTCCTTAATGCTTACAACCTTACCTACATACTGCTTGCCTTCCTCAAAGTCGGTAACAATCATCTTCACTATCTCCAGTGCCTTCTGGATGCTTTCCTTATCGACACCGCATACGGAAACAGCGCCATCATCGGTAATATCGATCTTAACACCGGTCTGGTCAATGATTGCATTGATGGTCTTACCTCTCTGGCCGACAACCTCGCCGATCTTGGAAGGATCAATCTTAATCTGTACGATCTTCGGTGAATAAGGACCAACCTCCGGTCTGGGCTCGGAGATGACCGGAGCCATAACATCATCGAGGATATAGGTTCTAGCTTCTTTGGTTCTATAGATCGCTTTTTCGATAATTTCTCTGGTCAGACCATGGATCTTGATATCCATCTGGATTGCGGTGATACCCTTGTGGGTACCTGCAACCTTAAAGTCCATATCGCCGAAGAAATCCTCTAAGCCCTGAATATCGGTTAAGATGATATAATCATCATCTGACTCACCGGTAACCAGACCTACGGAGATACCTGCAACCATAGCCTTAATCGGTACACCTGCAGCCATCAGGGATAATGTGGATGCACAGATACTTCCCTGGGAGGTAGAACCGTTGGATTCTAATACCTCGGATACGGTACGGATTGCATAGGGGAATTCTTCCTCTGTCGGAAGCACCGGAACGAGTGCTCTCTCAGCCAATGCACCATGACCGATCTCACGTCTTCCCGGACCTCTGGAGGGCTTCGTCTCGCCTACAGAGTAGGAAGGGAAATTATAGTGATGCATATATCTCTTACCGGTTTCATTCTCATCAATACCATCCAGTCTCTGAGTCTCTGCCAAGGCACCTAAGGTAGTGATGGTAAGTACCTGAGTCTGGCCACGGGTAAACATACCTGATCCGTGAGTTCTAGGTAACACATCGATTTCAGCCGCAAGTCTTCTGATCTCGTTAATCTTTCTTCCGTCAGGACGCTTCTGATCCTTTAAGATCATCTTACGTACTGTCTTCTTCTCGAATTTATAGATGGCTTCACCAAGAAGAGGCAGCCATTCCGGATGAGTCTCCTCATAACGAGTAACCAATTTATCGGTGATTTCTCTGATGTTTGCTTCTCTAACCTGTTTCTCATCAGTAAATACTGCAACCTCCATCGCCTCGGGAGTGATGAAGTTGACCATATCCTCGTATAACTCGGTAGGAGTATCGCAGGAGGTATATTCATGCTTCGGCTTACCAACCTCAGCTACAATCGTATCAATAAATTCGATAATCTTCTGGTTTAATGCATGGGCAGCAAAAATAGCTTCAATCATCTTATCCTCAGGAAGCTCTTCTGCTCCTGCCTCAATCATAATAACCTTTTCTTTGGTGGATGCAACGGTTAAGGCAAGCGTGGACTGCTCTCTCTGAGCGGAGGTGGGATTAAATACCAGCTCTCCGTCAACCATTCCTACCATTGTGGAAGCAGTCGGTCCATCAAAGGGAATATCAGAGATACAGGTTGCAATTGCAGAACCAAGCATCGCGGTAACCTCAGGGGAACAATCCTGATCTACACAGAGCACCAGGTTATTCAGGGTTACATCATTTCTGTAATCCTTCGGGAATAACGGTCTCATCGGACGATCAATAACACGGGACGTAAGAATGGCATTCTCGGAAGGTTTGCTCTCTCTCTTGATAAAGCCTCCGGGGATCTTACCAACTGCATATAACTTCTCTTCATATTCCACACTTAACGGGAAGAAATCTATTCCTTCTCTGGGCTTATCAGATGCAGTAGCTGTGGATAATACCACCGTATCCCCATAGTGCATCAAAGCAGCACCGTTAGCCTGAGCGGCAACTCTACCGACATCAACGGTAAGAGTTCTGCCGGCTAGTTCCATTGAAAAACTTTTGTACATAGCATAATCTCCTTTTCTAATTAAATCATGATTTTTCTGATAGAAAACATTAGAGTCGGAGGTACCGAAACAACTGAAAAACCTACCGAAATCAATGGGTTCGATAACCTTTTCAGAAGTCTCGGGATGTCCTCCCGTCACTCTAACTAGAATATTATAACATTATTATTATCAATATGCCACAATTATTTTCATGCAAAGAGGAAAGCAATCAGAAATGTGTAAAAACGTACCATGTACATGTCCTGAAGTACGATGTTAACAATGCAAGTTTGTTTGTAAATGATCCTCTGGTAACGTTCTAAGACACTTCAGGCATATTGATGATATTAATTTAACTTGGTATGGTTAATACGACAAAAGGTCCGGCTGTGGAAGCAGCCGGATCTAGTCAATCATCAATCTATCTGCCGTACATCATGTTTCCGTGACGGTGATCCTCATGGGCCTCTTTCATGTAATCCTGTAAGCAGTTATGCCTGTGCTCTTCCCCAATTGGATTGTTAATCAGGGTAGCGGCTTCAAATTCATGTCTATGTCCGTCATTCACAGATGTAATCGATTCAATACAATGAACATGTCTGTTCCCTACCGGAATAGCACAACCGGTTTTACCCTTAAATTCATGGTAATGATTATTAAAAAAGTCTGTGCAGAAGCATACCTCATGAACATGGTCATCTGCTCCGTACGGAATCGCTTCCCCGGTTACGGCACAAAAACGATGATTGTGTGGGTCTTCCTCTTTTTCTGCTATCATGACACTTCCTTGCAACTCATGGACATGCCTTTGCTCCCTACGGCATTCTCTTTCTACCGCCCTTGTTTCGGGATAATTATTATCGATATTATGATTGTTTCTCATTCTATAACCCAAGATTTTCACTCCTTAATATATTTTTATTCTGCAGCTGCTTTTGCTGCAGCGGAATACATCATACTGCTTCCTCTATAAGAATATGTTGAAAGGAATGATTCTGTGTCAAATTAAGTCATGCTAGGGGCATATTTTAATCAGCCACGATATTTCTAAGCCATCTCTTCTTCCGATACCTAAGAAGTCCAAGCGTAATCTTATATAATTCCTCTATCGTTATCATGATATATACGATATGGACAGGAAATTTGAAAACTAACCCCCCAAGAAATGCCATCGGCACACCAATCAGCCAAACACTGCTGACATCCAGGAATAAGGCTGCCTTCGTATCACCACCGCTTCTCAGGATTGCAATGATAAGCAGACAGTTCAGCATTCTTATAGGCATAGTAATAGCAAATGCAGTCAGACAGATACGAATGTAACCGTTCACCTCTTCTGGCATTCCAAAGAGTCGGATTACAGGCTCTTTTATGATTAAAGTCAAAATTGCCCCAAAAAAGGTGAAGATGAGAAGCATTACAATATAACGCTTGGCATGTTCTTCTGCTTTCTTCAGACGGCTTGCACCCATCTCATTGCCAAGGATAACCGCTGCGGCATTGCAGATACCAAAGAAGAAAACCAGAGCGAGACTCTCCACCGTACTCGTGATTGTCGTCACCGCAACCGCCTCATCTCCCATTCGTCCATATACCATAGAATACATGGTAATTCCCAGGCCCCACATAAATTCATTCGCTATTACGGGGGATGCTGTGCCGAGGTATCTATTTACAAAAGGCTTGTTAAGCATTTTTTCACCAAGCTCCTTTGCCTTCCCAAGCTTTGTATGAATGAAATCACCGATACCGTCGTCTCCCGTCTTTCTGGTATAGACGATGATCAGTAGGATTCCGCATTCGACAATACGTGCAATCAGTGTAGCCAACGCCGCTCCTGCCACTCCCAGTACAGGCATACCAAAATGTCCGAAAATCAGGCTGTAATTCAGGAATATGTTAACACCTATAGCCACGGAGGTTATCACCACAGGAAGTTTTACACAGTTCATACTTCGTAGAATTGCAACATATGCCTGGGTCATTGCAGTCAAAGGATAACTCAATGCAATAATCACCAGGTATTTTGCTCCCTCGGCAATGGTATCCGGCTTTTCTGTAAATATCCGCATCACGGTGTCCGGAAATAGGGTGGCCGGAAGGGCAAAAAGCAACGATCCTCCTACCGCAATCATCAGAGACATGGAAAGAACCCTCTTGATATTTAATAATTCCCTTTTTCCGTAATACTGGGAAGCCAATACTCCCGAGCCACTGCATACTCCAAAAAGCAATAAGGAAAATACAAAATATACCTTATTGGCCAGTCCGACACCAGCAATTTGAGTCTGCCCGAGACTGCTGATCATGACCGTATCAATCATGTTTAAGAAATTATTTAACAAATTCTGCAAAGCAATAGGGACCGTAATTGCAAAGGTCTTTTTTAGAAAGCCCTTATCCTGAAACATATTTTTAATAAACTCCATAAACTCTCCCCTTCAAATGATTGTATAAGCAGCTGACAACTATATTATCGGGACTGTTGAACAAGTGCCCATCGTTAAAAAAAGCTGTTCCATGAGAAGCACAATGGCTTTAGCACGGAACAGCTTAACAGTTAGGTTAATATACTATTTTCTTAAGCCTAAACGCTCGATCAGGCTACGATAACCTTCGATGTCAGTCTTCTTCAAGTATTCAAGCAAACCTCTTCTTTGTCCAACCATCTTAAGAAGACCTCTTCTGGAATGATGATCCTTCTTATTATTCTTCAAATGCTCTGTTAACTCATTGATTCTCTCAGATAAAAGTGCGATTTGAACTTCCGGAGATCCTGTATCCTCAGGTGTTCTTCCAAAGTTTTTGATAATTTCCTGTTTCTTTTCTTTACTAATCATGATTTCATTCTCCTTTCAGATATAACGCCTGATACTAAGAAGAAGGTCGGAGTGTCCTAATTCTGAGCATCGGCTGGTTACCACTTACGTATAGTAACACATTCTTGGTCTGTTGTAAACATCTTTTTCTGATATAGGAAGCTCTTGCGAAACTTCCTATATCAGAAACATTCCCCTCTGTCTATATTTTGCCGGTAAATTCTGACTTATCTATCAAATTCCCACAGGCAATAAATATTACCAGCGTTGCCAAAATACAAAAGATCGAAAACGGCAGGGTACATAAGAAATCCAAGGCTGTCGGCAAAAGCATGGCCGAGATCACAGTAATGGCTATTGCCGGTCCGATGATGACAGCCAATAAGCCAATACTTAAGAACATCTGCACAATCTTATTCGGCTGACCTCCCAAAACTCTCTGATATAGTACCGTTATGGCAACAAATACCGCACCTGAGGAGGTGTACGCAATTGCTGCAAATAAGCTGTGACCGGAAATACTGCCGCTCACAACCGTAAATGCGGTAAATAAAAGGATAGCGTCCACCGCTTGCTTGATAAAGGAGGTTAAGGAAGCCGCAAATACCTTCTTAATGGATTTCTCAGGTATCAGGAAGATAAATGGCTTAATCAGCTCTCCCTTCAGTCTTCCTATCATGGAGAAAATAAACTGCATATAAACTGCAATTCCAAGCACCACATACACAGTCATAGCAGGAGCTGAGTATTTTCTGAACAAATAACCAGCAGCTGCACCTCCTACCAATAAAAAAATTGATAAGGTGTCCACAAAGATAAGCCGGCTTTTACGCCTCATCTCCAACAAATGTTTATATAAAAAGATATAGGCTCCGCTGCCCTTATTAATACCAACTTCATTATCCTTTATCTTAATCTTCTTCTTACTCCTCTGGATTGTACGTCCTTCCTTGGCATCCTTCAGGGTCTGATAGGTAGTTTCAGTCGATACCAGAACATCTTCATAATAATCTGCTTTTCCCATGGTCAATAGAAAGATGATCAGGCCTCCGAAAACCAGGAAAAGAGCAAGACCGATCAAAGCAGTTACCAAGGAACCGTGAACCACTCCGGCAAAAAGCATCAGCGACCAGCCGGCTACAGGGATAAATCCAAACCATTTTGCATCTATAACCTTTAATAAGGCATCAAAGATTCCAATCTGCTCCTGCCTCTGAAGGTACAGAGTCGCTAGAATAATTAATAAAAATAATGCATAAACAATTCCCCAAACTAACTTCTTTCTAGAAGGGTTACCGTTGGAAAAGATATAGATTCCAATGGACAAAAGCTGGCAGAATAGAACCATTAGCGCAAATACTACTAATAAAACAAATATCTCGAAAACCCCATAGTTAAAGTTCGCCTTGAGATTGCCTATCTGATACAGGATGAAAATCGATCCCAGCAAAGATTTACCAAAGGTACTGATCAACCCGTACATTAAAATCTTTTTCGATGAAACCGGGGCCACGAACAAAAGGCCGACATCGGGCATCGTAAACAGACTGGAGCCTGTGGAAACACCTGAACTTACGAATATCCACAGATATAATAGTCCCAATGCCGCAAAAATGGCGTATAAAATTCTTTCGTCCGCAAAGCTCTTCTGCGGCTGATCCACATCTGCAACCATCATCATAACAATTGAAAAAACAACAAACGCTGTGATAATCAGATATAAGATCAGCATAGCCGGCTTCTTTTTCAAGGATAACAACTGGTTCTTCAGACGTGTTCGCAATAAATAGACTAACGCTTTCATGCTAAGCTTCCCCCCTCAGGTTCATTGACAGAAGCTTTTTCTCCTTCCGTAATCTGGAAGAACAGTGCTTCAAGGTCTTCGCCAGAGCCCTCGATATCTTTTCTGGTTCTGCTGGCCGCTATCTTTCCGTTCATCATGATGTTCGTACTGTCCCAGAACTCGGAAACGCTGTCCAGCATATGGGTACTGATTAAGATTGCTGCGCCCCCATCCCGAAGCTCCATAAAAAGAGTTTTTAATTCTTTGATGGCATGAGGATCCAGGCCAACCAACGGTTCATCAAAAAGTATCACCTTAGGCTCTGGCAGCAATCCGCAGCAAATGCTTACCTTCTGTTGCATACCCTTGGATAGCTCATTGCCCAGCTTTTTCTTCTTGTCCTCCAGCTCAAACCGGGACAGCAGCATTTCCGCGCGCTCCTTCCAGTTGTGAAGTGAGTACGCTCTTGCGATGAACTCCATATGCTCCCAAACGGTTAACATATCATATAGTGCCGGGATCTCAGGAATATATCCCAAGTCCCTTTTGGCGGCCAGAGATTTATTCTCATTTCCGTTAATCAATATCTCTCCCTGGAATTTTAGCAGTCCGGCAATGCTCTTTATAATTGTGGATTTTCCGGCACCGTTCGGTCCGACCAGAATGGATATTTCCTTCGAATTGATATCAAAGCTGACATTTTCATTGGCAACCAGTTTGCCGTATTTTTTAGTCACATTTCTTACAGATAACATATTCTACCCCCTATATTGTTAAAATTTAAACTA
The DNA here is from genome assembly GCA_023437365.1 of Bacillota bacterium. Taxonomy (GTDB): domain Bacteria; phylum Bacillota; class Clostridia; order Lachnospirales; family Lachnospiraceae; genus Mobilitalea. The sequence goes on along the minus strand of JAEZGK010000020.1, from coordinate 4,133 downwards.
ATACAAGTATACAATAGTTATCTATAAAATAAAATACTAATAATGCCTTTTTAACGATATTATAATAAAGGAGGTAAATTTGGGCAATTTAGTGTTAATAAAGCTTACCAGCCAGATTGTTAATAAAGCATATCAGCCAGATAAGTGTCAATATAATACTTAAATGAATAACGAAGCGCTTACTACCTGTCGAAGTCAGCACTTTCCTGAAATTTATATAATCCCAGCGCATCAAAGCCCTCATCCATCTCTTTCATATCATTGTATAAGGTCTCTGTCTCTGCATCTATTGTGTCTGCGGAGATTCCCCACCGGACAAAGTCAACTGTTAAGACCATTTGCACATAAAAAAAGGACTGGACATATTATTCCGCTGAAATAAGAATAATACAGTTTTGCACAGCCCCTTTGGTTATTAAATCATACAGATATCTTATTTTCCTTAAAATATTGCTTGGTGATGACAATATCCTCTCTCATTCTAGTGACCAGTTCCTCCAAGGAGCCGAATTTCAACTCCGGGCGTAGATAATAGTAAAGTTCAACTTCAATCATCTTTCCGTATAAGTCATCATCAAAGTCAAAGATATACGTCTCGACGCCGATATATTCCTCTTCTCCGACTGTCGGCTTATAACCGATATTGGTTACTCCCGGTAAATGCTTTCCATTGATCAGTGTCATGGTAGCATAAACCCCGCAGGGAGGCAGAAGCTTCGAATTAGTCGGGATCTGGTTTACAGTAGGCATGCCGATCGTTCTTCCCAGGCGCCTGCCGTGAACTACTTCACCACGTATCATAAAAGGTTTTCCAAGCATGGCATTTGCTGCCTCCATGTCTCCGTCTTTGATGGCTTTTCGGATACTGGAGCTTGAGATCACCTCATTCTTCCACTTTTTCTTTTCAGAAGCGATTACCTTGAAGCCGTAAAGCTCCTCACATTTCTTAAGAAATGCTACATCGCCCTTCTTCTGATTTCCAAAGTGAAAATCCTCTCCAACGATAATCACCTTGGCATCCAGCTTCCTGACAAGGATTTCCCTGATAAATTCCTCCGGCTCCATACTTCTGGTTTCTTCAGTAAATGGATAAGAAATCAGAACATCCATACCGGTATGGGAGAGCTTAGCCAGCTTCTCCTCCTCAGTATAGATTAATTCGAACTCCTTATCGGAAAAAAGATTACCGGGATGCATCTGAAAACTGAACATAACTGCAGTCAATCCTTGTTTTTTATAGGAAATGACCAGGTCAATCAGCTGCTGATGTCCAAGATGAATTCCATCAAACTTCCCCAGCGTAACCGCACAGTTCTTATATTTAAAATCAGTTCTTCCTGCTATATATTCCATTGTATCCTCCAGAGTTCTTTCTGCTGTAATCACAAGAACATTTTAACCGGTGTGTATGCTCCTTTATCGGAAGAAAATTCATAAATTCCAATAAAGCTATCCTCTGAATCATATACTCTTACCTGTTCCCCCTGCAGGACAGGCTTCTCTTCCTGCGATTGACCAGGCAGAAAATGATTACCGTTATGAATTAGCTTGTCATACTCCTGCTTTAAGGTAATCCTTGTATAGCCTTGAAAAATCTCTTCAACCGTAACAATATGCTCTACTAGCTTGTCCTCTCTGACCAGTGCTTCGATTTCAGACAAGCGCAGTGCCTCCTGAACAGAAAAGCTTCCTACCGCAGTACGGAGTAATTGCACCATGACAGCACCACAGCCAAGAGCTTCGCCGATATCATGGAGCAATGTCCTGATGTAGGTGCCTTTGCCACATTCAACAACAACCTTAAATTCCTGTTCCTCTTGATCAAAAGCTTCAATTCGGATGTCATGGATGATAACTCTTCTACGCTCCCGTTCCACTTCAATGCCTTGTCTTGCAAGCTCATACAGCTTCTTCCCATCCACCTTGATAGCGGAGTACATCGGAGGGAGCTGTAGATATTCTCCTATGTAAGCTTTCACAGCTGCCTGAAGCTGCGAAGGGGTGATCTCGGCTTTAGCAGTACTTAGTATTTTACCCGAGATATCCTGAGTATCCGTGGTAATTCCCAATCTGCATACCGCCTCGTAGGTCTTATCCTTATCAGTGATCATATCCACAAGTCTGGTACCCTTACCGATACAGACCGGAAGAACCCCCTCTGCATCAGGGTCCAGTGTCCCTGTATGACCGATCTTTTTCATTTTTAAGATACCCCTCATTTTTGCCACAACATCATGAGAGGTATATCCCTTTTCTTTATAAACATTAATGATTCCGTCAGTCAATGACAACTCTCCCTGCTATAGACTCTTAATTGATTCCCAGCTCATGGAATTGAGCTTCGATATGTGCTGTCAGGTTGTTAATGACATCATGTACTGAGCCATGCATGGTGCAGCCGGCTGCTTTGATATGTCCACCGCCTCCAAAATATACTGCAATCCTGCTGACATTCACTTCGCCGTTGGATCTCATGCTGACCTTATATTCGTGAGGTTCTGTCTCATAGACGAAGATGGCCACCTCCGTGTCTTTGGTCAGCCTGAGCTGGTCAATAATACCGTCCAGATCCGAGGTGGCTGCCTCATAAAAGTCCAGCATCTTCCGGCTGAGGGAAGCAAATACGACCTTACCCTCAAGCACCAGAATACTCTCCATCAGACACCTTCCAAGGATCTGATTCTGTATATAAGTCTTGGAATAAAAAGACTCATCAATTAACCTGGAGAAGTCAATTCCTAAGCTGATTAATTTGCCTGCAATATTCAGGGTCTTCTCCGAGGTATTGGAATGCTTGAAAACACCTGTGTCGTGAATGATACCAACATATAAGGATTTGGCTATCTCTTTGCTAATTCTCTTTTCGTCCATCAGAGTAAAAAGCACCTCACAGGTAGAGGAAGCATCCGCCACCACATGATTTACCTTTGCAAAGCTTAAGTTACTGATATGGTGATCAATATTCCAGGTCGTCTTTGCTGTCATATAATATTTTACTGCATTTCCGAGGCGATCCAGACTACCGCAATCCAAAGCTATGAATATATCGTACTCCTGATCGCCCTCACAACTGCGTTTGATTTCGTCAAAGCCGTTCAATATATGAAATTCATTTCCAAGGGGCTCCTGCAGATACACATCTATCTGTTCGATACCATATTCCTCCTTAAGGGAGTTCAGATATTGATATAATGCAGTGCAGGAACCGATACAGTCACCGTCCGGCCTAATATGTCCGGCTATCGCAATCTTTTTTGCACCCTTTAATTCTGTATCAATCATCTTCATAAGCTGTCGTCCTCTTCCTTTTCTCAAACCATATACAGCAAAAATAAATCTTAAGTTACATAAATCCGCCGCCAACAGCGAAACACACAAGGTAAATTTTGAAATATGAAGAAGTACAGAATGAAATTCCAATGGATTTCATTCTGGAGTTCTTTCATAAAGTAAAGGTGCTTTATCTTCATAGTGAAAGTGCTTTTCTTTTACTCCTCTTCCTTCTCAGAGTCTTCCTCCGTGATGTCCTCATCAAAATCCTCTTCTAAATTATCCTTATCCTCACGAGGTAACTGCTTATTGACTTCATCAATCAAATGTGACATATGAACGCCATACTCAATGGAATTATCAATAATAAAGGTAAGCTCCGGTGTATTGCGTAAGTTCAGGGTTCTTGCCAGCTGTCCACGCATAAAGGAGGCCGCACTTTTCAAGCCCTTGCGGGTCTCCTCTTTAGATTCCTCATCCCCAAGTACACTGATATATACTCTTGCTGTTTTTAAATCAGGAGATACCTCCACACTGACCACAGAAGTCATCGGATTAATCCTAGGATCTTTAATTTCCCTGCTGATCAGTGTACTCAGCACCTTTTGTACTTCACCATTTATTCTTGTGTTTTTAATGCTGTTTTTTCTCATAAATACCTCCATTCTGAGAGCTTACAGTGCGGATTAAGTTCATACTATGAGCGGATTAAGCTCACATCACACCATGAGCGGATTAAGCTCGAATGCTTCGCATTCTCGCTCGCGTTGCGATTCTCCATGTAAATATCGTCATCTGCCCGTGCATGCACGGCATCTGCCGATTTTCCATGGATTAATCCCATACTTTGAGCGGATTATGCT
>JAEZGK010000096.1 GCA_023437365.1 Bacillota bacterium | reverse complement strand
TTTGCCATCCGGCTTCCTTCAGATTCGCAGTCACCCACGACACCCTTGCCATTGGCTATGTTCTTCCCACTACCGGGCGAACTCGGGACTTTCACCCGTTGGAACGTGCGCCCGCCGGGCGCACACCAATAAAGGGTGCGCACCGAAATCGTGCGCACCCTTATAATTTACTCCAATGTGTAGCTGGTTTTCGCTATGGTATACTCCTTTAAGAATTTATCCGTACTATATTCCGCATCCCTCTTATGATCAGTAAATTCTTTGCTGTTCTTTAAGAAATAATCATAGGTGAGCATCGCATCGCCATTAGAGGCTACAGGATCATCCCAGGTAAGATCGATATTATACCACTTCTCCTCAACCTTTACAATATTCCAAGCGTGCGGAGCTCCATTGCCTAATCCGGTGATGATCTTTGCCTCCAGTCCCGCCTCGGTAAACATTCTATATGCTGCCATTGCATAGCCTTCACAGACGGCAGTTTGATTAATCAAGGCATCATAGGCAGAGGTTTTGCTCAGTGTTGTATCATAGCTTACATTGTTGATGATAAAATCGTGAATCGCCTTCACCTTCTCATATTCAGTCTTTCCGGTTAGTTCAAGTGAATTGATAGCACTTTTTATCGCTTTATCCAGTTTCTTTTCTTGCTCATAGGAGCATTTATATACGACATCCAACGTTACAGTCGCATCCCCTCCTTCAATCCAGGCGGTCTTTATATGCCATTGTTTAATCGAATATTGGAGATAATCTGCATCCTTTGCTGTGGCTTTATCATCAGACTTCTCAATATCTTCAAGAAATGCGCTCATATCCTGAATTTTTTTCAGTACCGAATACTTCATATTAATCTGAATTCGCTTTTTCCTGCCTAGCAGACCTTTTCTAATCTCCTCTGCCACCTGCTTTTTAGTAGATAATATCTCCTGTGATGTCTCCTGAGAGATACCCATGACCTTAATCGTACCACTGGCTTTCGCATATGGTACGTGGTCCATAGGGATTAATAAAAGTGTTGTTAATAACAGCAGGATGGCAGTGCCCCTTCTCATGTCTGTTCCTCCAAAAATCAAACATACGGAGGGACCCTTTCAGCAGGAAATTGTTCCTCCATTATTTCATAGTTAAATATCAAGTAATGATACCAGCTCTGATAAAGCATGTATCTCAAAATCCGGTCTGATTTCGTGCTTCCAGAGACGATGCTCACGATTAAGCCAACAGCTTGCCGCACCGATACGATAGGCACCCAGGACATCACTTTTACTGTCACCAATGTGCAATATTTCCCGAGGGTGAACTCCAATTCGTTCCACTACCTGGCGGAAAAATCCTCCGTCCTTACTTTCTTTATAGCTTTTTAAATCTTCCGATATAAATAAATCGTCATAAACAAAGTTTTGTAGTAATTCATCTACCATAGGATGATTAGAGTCACTGGATAATACGATCCTGTATTTTCTATGGAGTCGCTCCATACATTCCGCGACATCCTCATAGAGCGGTGCCTTAGAATGCTGATATAGCAGATGCTCTACCACTGTTTCAGCTTCCACCGGAAGACTGATCTTCTTTAAGGCATGAGTGACACAATCCAGATAGATCTCGTGCATCGTGTAAAAGTGCTCGGAGGTAATGGCTTTCTGCAGCGATGCCGGGTAATGTTCAAGAATACTTCTGGCCCCGTGTCTACCTTTCTCTCCGGTATAAGCCTCACCAAGGATTCCCTGCCATATCTGTGGTATCCGTTGGTTTACATCCACCAAGGTCTGAAATATGTCAAAGCTGATAACTTTAATCTCCATGGTCGTGTGTTTCCTTATCAGTTGTATTCTCTATAAATCCATCATAAATCATGTTATTTCTTCTGACAATACCAAGAAAGTACTAAATTCAGGATTAATTGAATTTTTTTAAAAGATCAAGCCGTAAATTGGTAATTTCTGTAGATAAATTCTGTCTGCTGACTCTCTTGTTAACGCTTTTATCTCTAGTAGTTATCTCTATGCAATCCTCCTGCAGGTTCTTTGGACTGATAATCACCCGGATCGGCACCCCAAGCAAATCCGCATCGGAGAACATCACTCCAGCTCTAACCTCCCTGTCATCATAGATAACCTCAAATCCGGCAGCTTGAAGTTCCCTGTAAAGGTTATCAGCATAGGCTTTTGTGTCCGCATCGTCAGATCGGAGGCAGCATAGATGTACCTGCCAGGGAGCCACTGACATCGGCCAGACCGGTCCATATTCGTCATGATGAATCTCACAAATCGAGGCTGCCAAACGTCCGATACCGATACCATAGCTGCACATCAACGGGTAATGGAACTCTCCCTCTGCATCGACATACTGCATGTTCATACTCTCAGTATATTTGGTTCCCAATTGAAAGATGTTACCGACCTCAATTCCTCTTACAACCGATATTGTATTCCCTCCGCAGATCGGGCATATTCCGCCTTCCTTAATCTTCGCAAGGTCATGAAATTCGACCGCCCCATAATCCCGTTCCACAGAAAAACCCGCAAGATGATAACCGACTTCATTTGCTCCGCAGATTAGGTTTCTGATGCCCTGAAGCGACCTGTCAAATAAAATTGTATGCTCACACTCCAATTGATAGGGACCGATATAGCCGGCAGTCAGACCGCTCTCCTCTGTAATGACAGCAGGATGAATTTCAGCTCCGATCAGGTTCGTCAGCTTCGTCTCATTCACCTCCAGATCACCACGAAGGAAAATGATAACATATTCATCCGTCAAATTCTTCTGATATACAACTGCCTTACAGGTATTTTCCACAGGAATTCCAAGCAGCTTCACTATCTCATCTATCGTTGCCTCTTCTGCTGTATATATGCGCTCAATCGGAGCCTCCTCCAACTGATTACTATTGAGTACAATACTCTCTGCGACCTCCATATTGGCCTTATATCCACAGGACCCACAGACAGCAATACTGTCTTCCCCAATGGGGGTCAGCAGCATGAATTCATGAGAAATATCTCCACCCATCATACCGGAATCGGATTCAACCGAGATTACCTCCGGCAATCCTACTCTTTGGAAGACTCTCTCGTAGGCATGGAAACACCGCTCGTAATATTGCTTTAAATCCTCCCAGGAGGTATGAAAGGAATAGGCATCCTTCATTGTGAATTCCCTCACCCTGATCAGTCCTGCTCTCGGACGAGGCTCATCCCGGAATTTTGTCTGAAGCTGATAAATCATAAACGGATATTTTGAGTAGCTCTGAGCATACTCCCGGACCAGATGTACGGCCGCCTCCTCATGGGTCATTCCAAGGAGCATCGGACTTTGATTGCGGTCCGTAAAACGCAGAAGTTCATTCCCGACACTGGTGTATCTTCCCGATTCTTCCCATAGGGAGCCCGGAAGCACGACTGGGAATAGAACCTCCTGTCCATCCACCCGGTCCATCTCTTCCCTGATAATCTGTTCCAGCTTTTTTGTAATATTCCTTAGTGGTGCATAGGAAGAATAAATACCGTTGGCCATATACTTGATATACCCACCCCGGACCAGGAAGGCGTGACTGTCAACCACACAGTCCGATGGCCTTTCCTTAAATCTTTCTCCTACAAGATTACTAAGCTTCATAACTCTTTCCCTCCATTCATTTTTTAATAACAAAGGCGTTAAGAAAAATGGATAAAAAAAGCCCTAAGCTGACTAAGTCAACTTAGGGCGAATATTTCATCCGTGTTACCACCTAAATTCAGAGAGGGTGATCCGAATACAAAATTCTGTAATCTTATTCTGTATCCCTTTTTCTCTGCTCTTTACAGTACCAAGCATTCTGTAATGCTTTATACTTACTCCCGCTAACGGTGGAAATCCGGTGATGCCTACTTGTCACAGAGGTTCGGATCACAGCTCAAAGATGGGTTCAATATTTCTTTCATGAAGATTCGCACCAACCATCTTCTCTCTGAGAATCCTGAAATATCTACTATTTCTTATCATCGCTTCTGTTATTATTTGTTGTATCGTAGCACATATTTTTCCATCCGTCAACCGGAGATTTCAGGCAGAGATTGGGCAGGATGTCCGGGGACCAGAGTGCGAGAGATACCTGTTATCTTTACTGCAAGCCGTATCTTGATTTTTTACTGTCTGATTAAGAAGTCAAAGGCGCTGAGTGCCGCATTGGCACCTGAACCCATAGAAATAATAATCTGTTTATAAGGGCTGTCGGTACAGTCTCCCGCAGCAAAGACACCGGGCAGATTAGTTGCATTACGGGCATCCACGATAATTTCACCCATACGATTTCTCTCCACAGTATCACCCAGCCAGTCAGTATTCGCAACCAGACCGATCTGAACGAATACTCCCTGCAGTTCGATATGCTGCTCCTTCCCGCTTGCACGGTCGATAAAGGTAATCCCATTTACCCTGTCGTTCCCTGTAATTTCCTTGGTCTGAACATTTTTATAAACCGAAACATTTGGCAGGCTATAGAGGCGCTCCTGAAGCACCGCATCCGCCTTTAGCTCTGGCATGAATTCAAGGACCGTGACATGGCTGGCTATTCCCGCAAGATCAAGGGCTGCTTCGATTCCGGAATTACCTCCGCCAATGACAGCTACCTTCTTCCCTTTAAACAGCGGCCCGTCACAATGAGGGCAGTAAGCAACACCCTTATTCTTAAACTCCTTTTCGCCCGGTACGCCTACATTACGCCAGCGGGCACCGGTAGAGAGGATGACGGCTTTGCTTTGCAATACCTCCCCACTCTCCAATTCCACTTCGACGAACTCCTTCTTTTGTAAGCTTCTGGCACGTTGCCCGCGAATAATATCCACCTCATAATCCCTTACATGCTCTTCCAGACTAGCCGCAAGCTTCGGTCCTTCGGTATATTTGACACTGATGAAGTTCTCAATACCAAGTGTATCCAGCACCTGACCTCCAAACCGTTCAGCAACGATACCTGTACGAATACCTTTACGCGCGGCATAGATAGCTGCACTGGATCCTGCAGGACCCCCGCCGATGACAAGTACATCAAAAGGAGTCTTGGGCTCTGACGTGGATGTGCTCGGAGTACTGCCAAGCTTCGCAAGAATCTCCTCAATCGACATACGTCCGCTGCCAAAGCTCTCTCCATTCAGGAAAACCGTAGGAACCGCCATGATTCCTCTGCTTTCTGCCTCTTCCTTGAAGGCTGCACCATCAATCATCGTGTGAGTAATCCCCGGATTGAGGATGCTCATCACGTTCAATGCCTGTACAACCTCCGGACAGTTATGGCAGCTTAAGCTGATAAAGGTCTCAAACCGACATTCTACCTTTAGCTGACGAATCTGGTCTATCACTGCCTGCTCAATCCTGGGAGCCCTTCCGCTGACCTGCAGCAGAGCTAATACCAGAGAGGTAAATTCATGCCCTAAGGGGATACCGGCAAAGGTAACCCCTGTGTCTTCTCCAATGCGATTGATACTGAAGCTGGGAGTCCTCTGCAGTACAGACGGCTCAATCCGGATCTTTGAGGTCATACTACCCAGCTCCTCCAGGAGGGCATTCATTTCATTTGATATTTCATCCGAGCCGGTACTGACCTTAATCAGCACCTCACCCTCCATTAATTTCAGATACTCGGACAGTTGTTCTCTAATATCCGTATCCAGCATAATCATCACTCCTTATATCTTGCCTACAAGATCAAGACTAGGCTTTAATGTAGCAGCGCCTTCCTTCCACTTCGCGGGACATACTTCACCCGGATTGTTACGGACATACTGAGCAGCTTTAATCTTGTTGACCAGAATTCCGGCATCGCGACCGATATTTCCCGCATTGATCTCAACAGACTGGATGACACCGTCCGGATCAATGATGAAGGTTCCGCGGTCTGCAAGACCGTCTGCTTCTATCAGGACATCAAAGTTGCGGGATATGGTATGAGAAGGATCACCAATCATGATATAGGTGAGCTTCTTGATTGCTTCTGAACTGTCGTGCCAAGCTTTATGTGTAAAATGAGTATCTGTAGATACAGAATAAACTTCCGCACCCAGCTTCTTCAGTTCCTCATAATGATTCTGCAAATCCTCTAATTCAGTAGGACATACGAAAGTAAAATCTGCGGGGTAAAAGCATACCACACTCCATTTCCCTTTCAAGTTCTCCTCTGTAACATCAATAAATTTACCGTTGTGAAACGCCTGTGCTTTGAAAGGCTTTACCTCTGTTCCGACTAATGACATATTTTATTCCTCCTCAAACAAATTTTATTATTATAATAGTAATCATTACTATTATTAATATAATAGTATCCCTCCATGAAAATGTCAAGAGGTAATATTATTTTCTCTATTTTTGCTCAAATGAATACATTTAATCATAATTTTTTTATATTCCTCTTGACAGGTGAGCAATTGCTAACTATAATGGTTAGCAATTGCTCACCAAATTCAAGGAGGAATGAACGATTTGTTAACCAAGGAGAGAATTTTAAAGGAATCCATGGCGTTATTTTCAATTTATGGTTTTGATTCTGTCTCTGTACGAAGGATAGCGGAGGAGGTTGGAGTAAAAAACAGTGCGCTATATAAACATTTTGAGAGTAAGCAGGCGATTTTTGATGCGATAGTGTCTGCATCACAGGAACGTTTTCTGCAAAAGTACGCAGAATCTAAGGTGACTGAGCTTAAGACACCCGAAGAATTGGAGAATATGTGCCTTGACTTCTTTTTATATCAGACGACGGATTCCTGGATTACGATGTTTCGAAGAATACTTATAATGGAAATGTTTAAAAACCAGGAGATGGCAAAGATATATAAGAATATCTTTATAGACATGCCTATCCAATATCAAAAGCTGCTCTTTCAGGGTCTTATTGATCAAGGAATACTCAAGGATGCAAATGCAGAGGTCATGTCGATGGAATTATATGCCCCCTTCTTTCTGTACCATGCCGTCCAGGAAGATATTGAAAGGCTGGAACCCTTATTACGTAAGCATGTGAGAAATTTTATTAAAAATTATATGGAGGAGATTAAATGAACGAATATCCGTTAATTACGAAAAAATCTATCAAAAAAAACAGAAACTTAAAGACTATACAGAAAGAATACCATAAAAGTCATCGCGGAATCAAAGGACGTTTTCCGAAGGCTCGCATAAGTAAGGTTGTCCGCCTTCGCGACCGGGATAACTTTTTTGATTTTAGCGATCAGATTAAAGCAATAAATCAAGTTCCTAAGGTTACCGCGGAGCAATTGCTGGATACAGTACGCTCCATGAAGATCAGCGGTCTGGGTGGTGCCGGCTTTCCTGCAGACAGAAAGCTTCAGACAGTAATAGATTCCGGTATCAGTGAGAAATACCTTATTATTAACGGGGTCGAGTGTGATCCTGGTCTGCTGCATGACGCTTGGCTGATTAAAAATCGACTTCCGGAGCTGGAAGCAGCGATCAGATTGCTGGCCGGAGCTGTCCCTTTTAAGAAAATCTTCCTTGCGGTCAAGGATGCTCCAACAATGCCTGCTAAGGGCTATGAGCTTGCCATTGTCCCCGACCGCTATCCTATGGGCGCGGAGAAGCTCCTGGCTGAGCAGCTACTGGGTATTTCTCTTACACCTAAGGATATTCCTGCAGAAAAAGGTATCCTGGTAATAAACCTTCAGACCCTCTATGCAATCTATGAAGCAGTAAACTTAAATCGTCCTGCTGCTTCAAGATTGGTCACTGTTGCCGATTTGGCTACCGGGGAGGCGGTGGTTGCCCGCGTTAACCTCGGTAGCTCCATGACAGAGCTTATTGACAAAATCCTTAAGAAACACAACGATCAGCCTATGTATGCAGGCGGCGGTATTCTGTCCGCAAAAGAAATAGCTTCGGGAGAGAAGGTAACCGTAAAAACCAACTTTATCGCCTATGGAAATGCGGCTGTTTATGATCAGACAGCAAAGTGTAAAAAATGCGGTGCCTGCTCCAAAAATTGCCCCATGCATATAAAGGTGAATAAAATCGTTCAACAACACGAAAAGAGTAACCACAATTATAAGGATTTCCATCCGGAGCACTGTATACGCTGTGGCAGCTGTACCTATCACTGTGCTGCAGGTAAAAACATAATGGAAATTGTTGCAGCTGCTGGGGAGGCTTGATATGAAACGCAGAAATTTGACCGCAGTAGTATTTGTGCTATTCGTCTTTATCCTGATATTTATAGAGCGTGGTCCCTGGAGCAGTGCAGCGGTTGCAACATACAACCATAGTTACGGCACCTTTGATATGAAATCCTATCACACGGATACTGTCTATCAGGTGCTTGATCAGATGGAGGCTGCAGGCCTAGATGTTTATAAAAAATATTTGATCGGTGACAGTCTATTTACCGTCATTTATTGCATCTTGCAGCTCTTGCTTCAGTCCTACGCTTTCCAGTGGTCAAGGTCAAAGCTGTTGCAAAGAACTCTGTTTTTATTACCTGTGACAAGAATGCTGCTTGATCTGATTGAAAATACCGCTCTACATTATATCCTGCAGGAATATCCCCAAAGACTGCATGCCCTGGTCAGCTTTTCCTCTATAGTGACCAAAACCAAGCTTATTTTGGTAGGTCTATGGCCATGTGTACTGATCACCGGATTCATTATCTACCTGATCAAGAGACGGCGTCCGGTAAACCAAGCTATAGGATAGCAGTCTGAGTATGAAAGAATCGGTACTTCTCGAAGCTTTGGTGATTGAAACTTCTTCGGCTATGCTCCTGGATGAATTGCTACCGATAAACTAAAACTTGAACTTATTAATCTCATCGTTTAGTTCTGCGGCCATGATGGAAAGCTCGTTAGCCGAAGCAGCCATCATCTCTATGGCTGCCAGCTGCTCTTCATTGGTGGCAGATATCTCCTCGGAGCTGGCCGCAGATTCCTGAGATACGGCAGACATATCCTGAGTTTGATTTGTGATTTCGACTGCTGAAGCATTAATCAGTCTGATCTGATTTGTGATTTCCTCTGATAAGATTGCAATATCATCTACTGAAACATTAATCCTCTGAAAGGCATCCTTTGTAATTTGGATTGCCTTTTCCTGCTCAAGCGCAAGCTCTCTAGCCTTTGCAATACTTGCTGCTGTTTCCCTATTCTTTTCTACGGTTTTTGTTATAATCTCGGTAATTTCATTCACAGAATTTGCCGTGTTCTTGGACAGCTTGCCGATTTCTGCTGCTACCACGGCAAAGCCTCTGCCTGCTTCTCCTGCTCTCGCGGCTTCAATGGAAGCATTGAGTGATAGAAGATTTGTCTGCTCAGATATAGCACCGATGACATCAATGATATTGACGACTTTATCCATCTGGCTGCTCAGCTCCGTAACTGATGCTTCCACCGCATCGGACACCTCCATATTCTCTTTGATCTTACTGATCGTTAAATCAATTGCTCTCTGTCCCTCCTCAATAACCTGGAGAGAGCTCTTGGAATTTTCAGAATTGATCTCCGTGGCTTTATCAACATCATAAATTCTTGAAGCCATGGATAAGATATTTTCGCTTACCTTTGCTATTGTTTCTGCCTGAGCATTGTTACCCACAGCGATTTCATTGATCGAATTCACTACCTGATTGATGGTTTTGGTACTCTCAACTGCGGATGCTGTCAATTCCTCCGAGCTGGCTGCCAGACTGCCCGATATCGTAGAAAGATTTCCTGTAATTGTGCGCAGTGTCGCTCTAAGCTCCCCTACTGCTCTTGCCATCATTCCACTCTCATCCTTAAATCCCTTAAATACCTGATGAGTTTCATCATGTCTAAGATCAAGTTTGGAGGTATCCTCTATAATTCTTACGACACCTGCGATGGATCGTGTAATTGACATGGAGATCAGAATTCCCAAGGAAACCGCTATAAACGACACCACAATTACAACGGTTAAAATCAAGGTGCCTGACTCCTGTCCTTGATTGGTATAACCGATAAGCCCTACGATTATGATTGCTACAATCATGAATACAACCATAATAGTCAGTTTTGCCCTAATCTTGATACTGTGCATTAACTTCATATTACCTCTCCCCCGTAATGTGTATTTGCAAGCCCGATCATCCTATATTGTCAGATATTGTCGATATTAAAGAACAAAGTGTCAGCCCGCTGACACTTTCGCGCCCGAGCGGATTGCGAAGCAATAACTTCCTTGCCGCGAGGTGCGCATCCTCAGCGGAGCGTTTTATGTAATAGGACGCAATTTCCTATTACAAAAAAAACTGTGGCATCAGCCACAGCTCCCATGATTATATACAGATTAATCCGGCAGCTTGACTATCATAGTAAAGGATATACCTTAGACTCACAGCTTTGCGTCCTTATTTTTCAACAAGTTTGCTTTTTTACAATTATTTCCCACTTCTAAAATTAACACTTAATTTTTATACTGTCAACAAAATATATCAATAATTTTTATTATTAGTTAAAAATCTGCTCTCAAAACCCATTAACTTTTATTCAAAAGTGGCTGTTGCAAAACTCCTTAAATAGTAACGAGTAAGGATACAGGCATCCCTACTCTGGTTCCTTGACATCCTGCCGATCTTGTTTGTCATAATCGAACATAAATGTTCGCCTCTGATCAAACAAGATTACCAAACTGTCCGGCAAACAGTGCATGACGGGATACCTGTATCCTTACTTTGGCTATCATAGTGTTTTGCAACAGACTTGGTTTACGGTCAATTGCATTTATGGATTTCATAATCGTCCTTCCGGATAAATAATATCTTATGTATTTGCATATTATTACATAGTCCGATACCATGTGACTGAAATGCCATCTACTATTTTTTCTTTTCAACCCACTCTAGCAGCATTCTCGTACCAAATTCATAGGATCCCCGATTATCATACTGTCGGTAGTCACATTCCAGACAGCTTATTAAAAACAAATAAATATCATACCACTCTGCTCTCATTAATTGGTCCGGCTTTAGTTCGTTGAAACCATACCCTTCGATAAATGATTTCTCATACCAGCAGGTTCGAAAGCCAACCTCCATCAGCTCATCAGCCCAAAGGCACCTTTCGAAATCAATAATTCCCGTAATCTTATCCTCATGAATAAACACGTTCCCTGCCCATATATCCCAGTGTACGAAGCAGGGCTCCTTCACCTGCTCAAAGAGTTCTCTGTCCCTGTCAAGCAATGACAATAATTGATCCATGGATACAGGAATATGGATCGATTTTCTCTCTGCGTCCTGATAAGTATCCTGAAGCATACTTTTAAAAACAACAAACCAGTTCTCTCCCTGTCTGTTTGGCTGCCCATAATAGCCAAAACTGCTGCCTTTGATTCGATTTAGTCGTTCCGTATATTCACCCATCTGGTAGAATACTTTTTCCCTCTGCTCCTGTGTCATGGACTCCATACATGAGTTGAAGCTCTTTCCCTTGAGCTTCTTCATAAAGAAATAATCGGAATCACAAATGGTATGGCTGTTATCATAATATAGAATCTCGGCTACAGGGACGGATGTCTCCCTAGCCACCATTTTCATGGAATCTACTTCACTGAACATAATATTAATTTCATGCGTCATTACAGCCATGCCACTCATCGGAGCTATTTTCAAAATAACCTCTGATCCGTCTGTTCGCGTAATATTATATGCAATATTAAAAAAGCCCTCTGTTAATTCCTCAATATTCTCAATTTCCTGACCTGGAAATGCCTTATGAAACATACTTAATATTGTATGCTCGTCCTTCGTGTTCTTGGTTATACTAACTGGCATAACGTTCTCCTTTACGTACTCTGACATATCCATTATTATGATGTATTTTCCATTTGTATACAATGGAATATATGATATATCTTTTGTTTCATTATTTATTTGTCTATCATCAGGCACTGCTTCCTTACCCGCTAATATCCGGGAAATCACGTTCAAAAAGCCGCCACATAACCTCTTGTCATGTAACGGCTTTCCTATTAGTTTTCCCGGATTTTAACTATTTATTTTTAGTATTACATAAATCAATCATGCAGGGTCTAAGAAAAATTACTTAGTGAGTTTATTCTACACAATATGACATCGGTTGTAAAGTGAGTAGGCTACAATGTCTATGTCATGTTTGTGGTCAATCACAGAAGGCTTTTCAGAGATCAGAGGTCATCAGAGGTCATAATATTTCAATTTTCTTGAATATTGTTTCATAAAGTGCTATAATTAGTCATGATTACTACTATAAAAACAAGTTAGTCGGCTATACCATACCCGTTATACACATTATATTACTATCATGGGAGGCATTATTATGAAAATGAGTACTTCTACCGTAATTGAAGAGTATTATGAAAAGGTATTTACGATTACTATGCTGGCAATGACTGGTGGATGCTTAGCCGCATCAATATGCTTTGCATTACTCAAGGCTTTAGGACATTATCCCACAGTACCCTGGCCTGCACTCATTATCTTTTTGATCATGGATGCTATTTATTTGGTAATAGGCTTTACTTTTATCAAGATAGGTTATAAAGATGGCAAATTGCGTCCTGATATACTTAAGTATGGTAAGATTTATTTTATATTTATCATCATTGTACAATGGAACTATATTTCATATATGATACCTTCCAGAGAATTTTGGGGATATGCTTTTTTCTTTTTATTTTTTGCAGCTCTTTATTTTGACCTAAAAATGGTAGGAATTGCAATCGGCGGTGTTACTGCATCGATCATAATATCCTGGATCATTCAAGGAGATACCTTGCTACCGACGAAAGATGAACTGTTTTTCCCGGAGATGGTTTTACGCGTGATATGTCTTACACTATCGATGGCATCAATCCTATTATTAACGTATTTATCTCAGCGTTATCTGGTAAATGCAAAAAAGGATGAGCTGGAACGGAATAATAATAGAGTTCAAAATGTTTTGGACAAGGTTACTGGTTTATCAGAAGAGCTACGTGATGCAAGTAATGCATTACTTGCGTCCTTTCAAACAGAAAGCGCATCAACAGAAGAACTTTCTGCAATCAGTGAGAATTTATTGACAAGTAGTAATGTTATACTAGAGAAAACCTCACAAAGCAAAGAAAATTTGAGTGAGCTAGAGCAAAGCAGCCAAAATATGGCTTCCAAAATGCAAGAAGTAGATAATATTTCCAGTAATCTAATTGACATTTCTGCATCTAATGAGGTTGCATTAATTAATCTCTTAAATATTAGTGAGAGAGTCGAAAATTCAACAAAAGATACTAAGGATGTTACCGATAAATTATTAAGAGATGTCAGTAAAATTGGAGAAACATTAGATATTATCAGTTCAATTGCTTCTTCAACTAATTTACTCGCTTTAAATGCATCCATCGAAGCTGCCAGAGCAGGTGAAGCAGGCAAAGGTTTCAGTGTTGTTGCACAGGAGGTAGGTAAGCTCGCAAATAATACAAAATCTTCTTTAGATACTGTAAATGACGCTGTTGAAAAAATTCAAGAAGGAGCGCTGGATGTTGTTAAATTTATGAATGATAATTCCACTCAACTGGTCGAACAGCATAAAGTCATAATGAATACAGTTTCCGGAATTAAGAACATGATAGATTTGTTGAAAAAGTCTACTATGACAATAAAAGATGCGGATACAGTTCAGAAAAAGCATCAGAATATAATAAAACATACGGTAAATATTAATGAGGATATTTATAAGAGTATCGTTGTAGAAAATCAGGAATTTAATGATATCGCAAATATGGTTCAAAGCAATACAGCCGAAATATTGGAAATGGTACATCAAGTTGATATCCTAAATAATATGGTTGTCGATCTTGAAGATATGCTTAAATAATAATGATAATAAAAGTGCTGTTACACAACTTATTGTTATGTAACAGCACTTTTTATTATTCATTGATTTAATCCATTGTGTAAAGCATAAGAGCGATATGTCGAAGACATATCGCTCATGATATTTAATCCATTGTGTAAGGCATAAGAGCGATATGTCGAAGACATATCGATCATGATATTTAATCCATTGTGTAAGGCATTAATGCGATATGTCTTGCTCTCTTCACAGCTACTGTTAAAGCTCTCTGATGCTTTGCGCAGTTACCGGTAATTCTTCTGGGAAGAATC
Organism: Bacillota bacterium; assembly: GCA_023437365.1. Lineage (GTDB taxonomy): Bacteria > Bacillota > Clostridia > Lachnospirales > Lachnospiraceae > Mobilitalea. The sequence continues at coordinate 53,930 of JAEZGK010000096.1, read as the reverse complement.
TTACCTCTCTCAGATACATATCTCTTTAACTTGTTCACGTCCTTATAATCAATTCCTGTGTGATTCTTATCAGCACAGAATACGCAAACCTTCTTTCTTCTACGTCCGAAGGACTTTCTCTTCATCGGAGAATCGCCTTTATCTTCATTATTTCTTCTAAATGCCATGTCTTGACCTCCTTATCCGAATATTTGCCAAGGGAATTAGTGATTAATTCTCTTGTTTATGATAATGCATTAATTTAAATTTTAGTTGAATGGTAATTCTTCGTCAATACCGTCCGGGATGTTCATAAATCCATCCCCCATTGCTGAGCTGGGCTCCGGTTTGAATTCCTTATGAGAACCACCCTGTTGGAAACCTGAGTCTCCATTGTTGCCCTTGCTTTCAGCAAATTCTATATCCTCTGCTACGATGTCGGTCGTGTAAACCTTCTGACCGTCCTTATTCGTATAGCTGCCTGTCTGAATTCTTCCTGCAAGTACCATCTTCATACCTTGCTTGAAATAACGCTCCACGAACTCTGCCTGCTTGCCGAAGGCAACACAGCCGATGAAGTCCGCAGTCTGCGTCTCGCCGTTTCTTTGGAACCTACGGTCTACTGCTAAGGTAAATCTCGCGATTGCTGTTGAATTCTCTCCCTGGGAATATCTCACCTCGGGATCTCTGGTCAGACGGCCGATTAATATAGCTTTATTCATAAGTTAAATACCTCCCTTTCGTTCGCCTTAAGGGTAGAACGCAAATTTGAGCTCTACACAACGCGCTATCATTTTCAAGCGGTAAGTCTTGCAGCGTTGAGAAAGTATTAATTAAGCATCTTTTCTGATGCACAAATATCTGATTACATTTTCCATAATACGAATTCTCTGCTCGATTTCGTTCGGAACTGTAGAATCAGCTTCGAATTGGATGAAATAGTAGTAGCCTTCCTTCATTTTCTGAATTTCATAAGCTAATCTCTTCTTTCCCCAGTCTTCTACATTAGTAATGTTACCGCCGAATCTTGTCACAAGATCCTTCGCAGCTTCTAATGCAGCTAATCTGGCGTCATCCTCGATTTTTGCGTTTACAACTAAGGCTAATTCATATTGATTCATAGTTGTTTGGCACCTCCTTCTGGTCTCTGGCCCTTTCCTAATGACTGCTGACTGACGAAGAACCAGCCTTCATTTAAAGAGCAAGGAATTTAATGTATAACATATCACAATGAACTATGATATCATAGATTACCGAATAAAACAACTTCTTTTTTTGCTAAAAATCAAATATTTCCTGTACAAAATCACTACAAGCTATGCATTACAATCGTAAAAGAAGTCAGGGATAAGAAAACCCACACTTGGGTTCTGTTCTGCAATTGTATTCTTGCAGGAATCGTCGCCTTATGTGCGGGTGTTTCGTTATTATTCATATAGACTGCTGTAATCGGCCAGTCTTTTATTCAGTAAGGACAGAATATCCTCCGGCTCCATGTCCTTCGCTGCATCCACCATAATCAGTACCGGTGGGAGGTCTGAATTTAGGTTTCTTCTGACAAGCCTTCTCTTCACTACAGACAACTGGGACTGAAAACTGTCGATATTCTTAGGAATTACGGCAATTGCCTTTTTATTATATATGCTCATAATTAGGAATTCTTTAATCTCGTCGAATGAGATAAAGCCTATGCTGCTGATCGAAGAACTATCAATAATCCCCTCATGGGTAATAGTAAGTAGCTTTCTAACCTTCATCGATTTAATTGCTAATGCTGTAAACAGAATCAAGAATACTAACGTTGCCATGATACCGGGCACCCAGTAGCTCGACTTATTCTGTTTTATTCCCACGAACGTCAATGACGCTGATGCAAGCAAAAGCAACAGACTTCCCATCCCCATGACAAATGCTTTATAATTCATCTCTTCAATTACAATATCTCCCACAAGAGCTCCCCCCTCGGCGCTTATAATCAGATTAACCCAATTGTATCCGTTTCCTGATCTATTTGCAATATAAATTATTATATCAGAATTAAGTAAATTAAAAAAATTTTAAAAAAGTACTTTACCTGTCGTAGTAATTGTGTTATAGTGTAGCTACTACGACAGATAAAGTAATTACATTGACTGTCGTAGTAGAGGATAAAACCCTTTATCTTCTACTAATATCAAGGAGGAACGGATTTGATCAGCAGTGATGTCATCCGGGGATATAATGATACTATTATCCTGTTTCTGCTCCTCGAAGGGGATTCTTACGGATATGAGATATCAAAAAATATCAAGGAAATATCCGATGAGAAATACATCATGAAGGAAACAACCCTTTATTCTGCCATTAACCGGTTGCAGGATAACGGGTATATCGAATCCTTCTACGGAGATGAGACTTTCGGAAAGCGGCGTACTTATTACAGGATAACCCCAATCGGCCTAGCGTATTACAAGGAAAAATGCAAGGAATGGGAACTTACCCAGGACGTAATCAATCGATTTATTAAGGAGTGGAGAGAATAATGGAAACAATCAAAAATTATCTGGACAATTTATTTGCAAACCTGCCCAAGACGGCAAAGGTACTGGAGCTAAAGAACAATATCCTGGCCAATATGGAAGATAAGTACAATGAGCTGAAACGCCAGGGAAAGACAGAGAATGAAGCCATCGGAATAGTAATTTCCGAATTCGGTAATATTGATGAGCTGGTTAATGAGCTCGGCATTCAGAAAAACGTAGGAAGTCCTCAGGGACCGCTGGTTACCCGTGAAGAGGTCGAAGGTTATCTACAGGTAAAGCGTGTGAATGGACTGCAGGTAGGAATTGGTGTATTGTTATGTATTTTAGCTCCGGCGACCTTAATCCTGTTGTCTACTTTAGCGGAGAACGGTGTTATTTTCACAAATCTCAGTGGCGATGCCGCATTTATGCCCGGTTTGTTTGCACTGTTTGTGATAATTGCTGTTGCTGTCGGTCTCTTCATCTATTCCGGCATGAATTTCGAACGGTATAAATACATGGAAGAGGGAGTTCAACTTTCTTTTGATGTAGAGGCCTCCCTAAAACAGAAATATCAGAGCTATAACCCCACCTATTATTTATGTTTGATTGTTGGTGTTTGTCTGTGTGTCTTGTCTCCGATTACATTGTTCGGCGCATCCTTATTCGGCGATGACATATCAGAATACGGCGTACCTGTGATGCTGACCATCATTGCCTTCTCCGTATTCCTCTTCATCACCTCCGGCTCCATCCGTGAAGGCTATGAAAAGCTTTTAAAGGTCGGCGACAGTGCCCCCAAAATGAACAAAAAAGAGGATAAGGTAATTGGTGCTGTAGCCGCTGCCGTATGGCCTTTGGCATTGATAGTATTTCTGTTCTGTGGCTTGGTATATAACCTGTGGTATATTGCATGGATCATATTCCCGATTGTAGGTATCCTGTTTGGTGCATTCTCGGCAGTTTACAGTATTCTTACCGGAAAAGACGAAAAGTAAGAACCTGAAGAAAAAAGCTTCATAGAATCGTTATAGATGAAGAAAAGATACCATTGGCGGCAATGACTTTTTTGCCGCCGATTTTATTAAAGGAGTGGGAGTATTTATGAAAGAAGAATTCAATCTGGAATGCTATCTAAGCGATGGGGTTGAAAATATAGTAAAGAATGCCATGAGATCCTCCTTTTCCAATCCGAAGGAGAGTATGTTTTTGGCAAAATATGTATTGGCAGCAAAAAATGCCCGTAACCTAAGACATACCGCAGAGGAGAAGGGCGAGCACATTCCACCGTTTCTGATTGCAAGTATTGCAAGCACCTGCAATCTGCATTGCACCGGCTGTTATGCAAGAGCAAATCATTCCTGTCAGGAACAGAAGAACGATACTCAGTTGAGAGAAAAGGACTGGATGAGAATATTCAAGGAAGCCGAGGAACTGGGTATCAGCTTCATCCTGCTGGCGGGCGGAGAACCGCTCATGAGGCGCGAGGTTATCGAAGGGGCAGGAGAGATTAACAATATCATGTTTCCAATCTTTACAAACGGTACTTTATTGACCGAGGACTATATCGCTTTATTTGATCATAAGCGGAATCTGGTCCCCATCCTCAGCATCGAAGGCGATGAGGCAGCCACTGACCAAAGGCGCGGTACAGGGGTCTATCAAAAAGTTGCAGAGACCATGAACCGTCTTAAGAAAAGAAAAATCTTATATGGTGCATCTATAACCGTGACCAAGGAAAATATACGGGAGGTAACCTCCCGAGAATTTATTGAATCACTGTATGAAAGAGGCTGTAAGGTGGTCATTTACGTAGAATATGTTCCCGTAACCGCGGACTCCAAAAATCTTGCACCGGAGGATCAGGAGCGTGAGTTTCTGAAAGAAGCATTGGAACATCTTCGTACGGACTTAAAGGATATGCTTTTTATCTCTTTTCCGGGAGATGAGAAAGCATATGGCGGTTGTCTGGCCGCAGGCAGAGGTTTCTTTCATATCAATCCGCAGGGAGGAGCCGAGCCTTGTCCCTTCTCCCCGTTCTCTGATACGAATTTACGTAATGTCTCTCTGAAGGATGCTTTGAGCTCACCTCTGTTCCACAAATTAGGAGAGCATAAGTTAATGACCGGAGAACATGCGGGAGGCTGTGTACTCTATGAACAAAAGGAGCAGGTGGAGGCAATTCTATCAGGTAATTAGCTACTATACCTGTACTGGTGTCTCAAATCTGCCTGATTATACTTTACTTTTCCATTCGTCTGCCAGGATTGCGTATTCGTACGTATCCTGCCAGATGGGTTCCCCATGCTCATCCTTTCGAAAGAAGATATTCTGAAGCAGATGACCTTCTCTTCTCATGCCAAGACGCTCCAAAAGACGCCAGGAGGGGCCGTTCTCTGGGTTGCACACAGCAACTACTCTTCTGATTCCATGATTTAAAAAAGCATCCTGCAGCAATGCCGCTGCTGCTTCTGAGGCATAACCATTTCCCTGATATGCGGCATTGAATACATACCCCAATTCCCAAGTACCAAAACCCTGCTCAGAAAAATACAGATTTCCTATGACCTTATCCGTATCTTTCAGGCAGACTGCAAGAAAGTCCTCATTTTTTGATCTTTTCGCTGCCTCATGGCGGCTCTCTTCTTCAGTGAAAGCATCATAGGGTTCATACTTTATCACCTGTTCATCCGATAAATATTCATATAAATCCTTCCAATCTTCTGCGCGAAAACCGCGAATATGTAACCTCTCTGTCAGTAAATTAATCATCAGAACTTCTCCATTCCTTTTTATGTTGACGAGAGTGTCAAAAGCACCGCAGGTGCATTCGGACTTTTTGACACCTTTACTTTTTTCTTTCATACTTCAAGACATGATGCCGCAAAGCGGCATCTCAAATAATCTGAGAAGAACAAGAAACGAGCACCATAAGCGTGAATTTATGCATTATAAATTCACGTCGCGAGCATTCGCAGTTCTTCCATAGTGTGAAGATGCTTTATCTTCACACTTATTATATCTTAACTGGAAGCATAATACAATTTCTTTTCAGAATGTCAGAATAGTGTGAACAGTGTTGTAAATGTGGCTGTTTAAATAAGGTGATTACAAATTGTATCTTTTATTTTAATAGTCTCTTTTCCGTTTATGGGTTGAAATTTACCGTTCGCGGGTAAAGTAATTGTAAAAATTTGCTGTTTTAGCTATATTTATGTTGTCGATAATTGAAAAGTAAGTTTTCTAACCAAAGAAGTAATTCTCTTTTCTTCTCTGAATCGAATAAGCTGTGCCCTGAGAAAGCAAAATCTACCCCCACAGATTTTGCTTTTTCGCTTATGATAAATATTTAATCAATTCAATTATCTTTTTCCATTTATTTACATTAATTGTTGCAAATATTGCAGCAATACATTATAATTAACAACAACAAATCAGATACTTAGGGGGGGAAGTAGCTGTGCGTGTTGCTATATGTGACGATAACAGAATGATACGCAGCATTACTACTCAATTACTTCAGGTTTACAGCAGCCAGATGTCAGTTGATTTTAATATCATTCCTTTCTCATCAGGGGAAGAACTACTGCAACATTCGAATAACTTTGAAATTATTTTAATGGATATTGAACTGGGTGGAATCGACGGCATAAGCGTCACAAGTCTAATTCATCAAAAAAATCCGGACACACTTGTCATACTTCTGACAAGTCATGTCCGACGTTTTAAAGATGGTTATAAGGTAAATGCGTTCCGTTTTATGACAAAACCGATTAACAAAGAGGAATTTTTTGAATATATCGGTGATGCTGTCGCCGAAATCCTAGGTCGGAAAGTCATTACCTTAAGAAAAAACGGTGTGAATATTGATATCAATCTAAAATATATTCTCTATATCTCAGCACAACAGGGCTATACAGAGGTATGGACCGCAAAAGACACCTACCGCAGCGATAATAGTCTTGTTATGTGGGAAGAGCAGCTTGATCCTAAACTGTTCTTTCGATGTCATAAAAAATATCTGGTAAATATCAGCCAGATTCAGGAGCTATCCAATGATATCCTCCTAAAAAGCGGAGATATCGTTGAAGTATCCAGGCGAAAATACCCGGAGCTACGAGAACTGCTTCTGAATTATAATGCACTTCATTAAAAGACTGCTTCTTCTACAGTATCTATAACGTTTTCGTTATTCAAAGCTTTTCTGTTCCTTCCCTGCTCAACCTTGAATAACTGCTTATTATAATCTTTTTTTACTAAAAATGACCATTGCGGCAACCAGACTACTCAAGGTGAAGATTATCGAAACAAGGATTGGTGTGATAAGAAATTCCGCATCCGTAGCACCGGTGATCAGATTCATATTCTCAGCTGCTAAGGTGATAGGATTAAAGCGTGCAACAGCCGGAAAGCCACCGAGCAAAAGCATGAATACGATTACAACCGCAGTCAGAATCAAACCGCCAAAGCTACCTGATGCAACAGTAGAGGATAATAAGATCAAGGCAAGAACCATGCAGCCGAATATCCAGAGACAAGTCAGTGATAGGAACAGGTGATTTACTCTCGCATCCTGGAACAAATAAAGCGTATAACCGAAATTAACTCCTGCTGCCATAGCATAACTAAGGCTCCAGAGAGCTACAGCTACTATATATTTCGACAGCAGAACGCTAGGTCGCGGTAACCCCTTGGCTAGGATGTTGATCAGGGTTCCACGTGATAATTCGTTCGATAGGGTCCCCCCAAAGACCAGAAGCAGTATCAGTATCCCCAGCTGGGTAAAGTTTTTGAAAAACTGTGCATAAGCATCGATTGCTATCTGTTCCGGCAATACTATCTTAATTCCCTGCATATCCATGCTTCCCAAAATTTCGGGCATGAGCTTCGCTAACAGAGGGCTCATCATACCAAAGAGGAAAAAGACAGCCAGAAGTATGAGTCCTCTTCCGGTTCTGAATTGTTCCAGAAACTCCTTTTTAATGAATGCCAGATATTTCATTCCATCACCTCCATAAACAGATTTTCCAAGGTTGGCTCAAGAATTTCATAGCGCAGTAAGGGGATCTTCTCCTCCACGAGAAACGCCAGCAGTCTCTGATTGTTCTCTTCCAGATGGGTCAGCCCGACAGTCAGCCTGTTCTCCTCGCATGCTACACCGGTTACAAAAGCTAATCTGTGCAGCTTTTCTGCAAGTGCTTTATCGTCTGAGCCGCCTTTTGTCTCGAGCCGTATGACATCCTTCCTCTTGTTATTCTTCACTTCTGTAACCGTCCCGTTCAAGACAAGCCTTCCACCCTCCAGAATTCCTATACTGTCACAAATTCTTTCCACATCGGATAGGATATGGGTTGAAAAGACTACCGTAGTCTTCTCCCTGGCAACGGATAAAATATCAAGAATTTCCTTCCTTCCGACGGGATCAAGTGCCGAAGTAGGTTCGTCACAGATTAAAAGCTTTGGTTCGTTTAAAAGCGCTTGCGCAATTCCAAGTCTTTGCTTCATGCCCCTGGAGAAACCGCTGATTCTCCTGTTCACTCCCTCCAGTCCGACCAGAGCTAGCATCTGAGCAGTTCTCTGCCGGATAGCTTCCCTCGACATACCAGTAATCTCCCCGCATAGCTTCAGATACTCCTTTGGATTCATATATCCATAGAATTCAGGAACGTCGGGAAGATATCCTATATCTTGATTTGTCCTGGTATTTCCATAGGTAACTTGATTGCCGTTAACTCTGATGCTGCCAGAATCCGGCTTCAGAAAGCCCAGTACCATCTTCATGGTCGTCGTCTTTCCTGCCCCATTTCTGCCAAGAAAGCCGAATACGGAATGCTCCTCTACGCGGAAGCTTAAATCCTCTATGACTTTAACACTTCCAAAGCTCTTTGATACATGATTCAGCTCTAATATGTCCATTATTCTTCTCCCCTGCCTATCGTAAAGTATGCAATGGGACCTATAATCTGCAGGAATACTACAATGATGATCCAGAGGACACGGTTTCCGAAACGGTATTTCTTATGTCGCAGCACATGGACCAGGGCAGTGATCATTAATGCAAGCTCGATCAGCAGGATCGGTATTAAAAAGGGCAGATATTCCATAAGTGTTTCAAAGGAATTTACAGTGTTCATATATACCTCCAATCCGCCGCTATACAGCGGCATAAACAAAATTTTAAGAAATTTAAAATAAGCTTCCTATTAATTCTTAAGATTACTTCAGTCTTTGCTTCATTGCCCGGAAGCGTTCCTCTGATTCCAGCTCCTGATATGCCGGGTCATTCAAAACCCGATATTTTAAATCTGTCCAGATTGCCTCAAGTCCTCTGGGGGTTTCTTTATCCAGATCTACCATCTTAAGATAAGTATCCACCACATCGAAAATCCGATTTCCATGAAGCGTAAATTCTGTCTTTTCCAGCTTTAGTACATATTGTGTAAATAGCTCCAGGATATCCAGTGCCTTTTCTTTATTTCCTTGAGCTGTATAGCTTCTTGCTGCCAGCAGGTAAAAGTTAACAAGCACAGCGGGATGCAATTCATCGACCTCGAATAGCTTACATATCCCACTGAATATCCCGTAGAAGAGATCCGTCTTTTCCGGATTATCTACATAAAGTGTAAAGAAATCCGTACTGGAGCTGATTAAATTCAGCAGATTGATATAAGCGTACCCCTGGAGATATTCCATTGCTTTCTCTTTATCACCCTTCATCTGATAAGCCTTTACAATCAGACTTTCCGTATTTGCCATAGGGACAGAAAACTTCTCAAGCAGTTCGATTGCCTCGTCGGGTTTTTGCAGACTGAGATAGCATACAGCCTGCAAATGAATAGCCATCTTCGCCATATCCACCTCCGGTGTCCCCTTTTCTACCCGGATGAAGAGCTCCAGCGTTCTCTCCAGAATTTTTATTATCTCCTCGGGGTTACCTGCCAGATTACAGTGGTTCAGCAGCAGTACCGCTATCTGAAACTGCAGCTCCCAGCAGGAAAAATATTTTTTGAGATACTCCTCGCATTCTGCATAAACTAAAGCAAAGGGCTCCTTCATGAATTTTTCCTTCAATTTGTGGAAGAGCTTGCGCACCTCCTGCTTCGTCATCTGGGGCTCATAACCGACCAACTCATCGATGGAGATATCAAAATAGGCTGCGAGAACGGGCAGGAGCAGGATATCCGGATAGCTCTGCTCTGATTCCCATTTGGACACTGCCGGCTTTGACACACCGATATGGTTAGCCAGTTCCTCCTGCGTAATTCCTTTATCTCGTCTTTTATTAGCAATAATTGTACCAATCTTTATTTCTCCCATAGCTCCTCCTTAACCTTTCATCTATCGCATTCTTCCTCTTTCTGAGGATATTGTAAGCCGTTTATACATAATTTACAATGGATTTACAGTTAACTTCTATTAATTTTATTAACCTATGGTTAACTAATTGACTGCCTATTTAGCAAATTTATTAAAATAGTACAAATAGATGGGTTTACTAAACGAGTAGGTATGGTATACTTAGTATAGTATCAGTGACTATATAGGAGCAGAATAAAGCAAAATACATATGATGAAGGAGTACAACCCGACATGCTTGGTACAGTAGACATTTTGTACAAGAACTTTAACGATAATTTGTTTAATGCAGTCTGTGATCGCCTCGGAATTAATAAGGAAGAAGCGTTCGAGGATTCAGCAAAAACCACTTGGGTTAATCCTGACCCCGAATGTGCTATTAAAAAAATTCATTGCTACAGTGTTTTTTATAATATTGGGAACTGGGGAAGAATCTGGTGGGTAGTCATTACCGTGGATCTCCGTCAGCTGTTTCAGACCGAAGGATATGAACCCGTTCCTGCCAGTCGCATCGGAGAACTTGAGGAGAAGGTCGAGCAGCTGTTGACTGCCACTCTTCAGATTGATATTAGAAGTTATCTTCCTGATATCCTCGGGGATGATATTTTGGACAAACGTATCTCTTACCTGGAATATATGCTTTATATTAAGAATGATAATGTCGACCAGCTGATGAAGCGGTTGGACCGTGCCTATTTTGATGAAAAACAACTGGATCCCGCGTATTATGATCGTTATTGGATTCGTAATGCTACTCCGGCATTTACAATCAATAAGCTTGATGATAGCACTGTACGCCTTTGCATCAAGTGCAAGGAGACCGCCATCAAAGCTATGTACAAGAAGGATTCTGAACCTTATGTCGGTGTTGCAAACAGCATCATTTTCAACAAGGATAATGTGGTGGATATCTTCTGTAAACAGATTAGAAAGTATACCAAGCCTATCGTCTTTGAAGAATTGAGCAAGGAAGAAATTGAGCGCAATATTTAAGCTGCTACAAGTCTGATTTATCATTAAATCAGAATCGAATATATCATGGCTACCGTATAGCTTTTGTTAATTTCATGCAAAGTAAAAAAGCCCATATTGTGTGAGCTCACAGACTCAGATTACATTTCCGGGTCTGTAGACTGACACAATATGGGCTTTTCATGATTATACCATATCACCCTTTAAGGCAATTCGACAAGGTCAAGTGCTAAGGTGTAATTCTCAGCTTTCCTGAAGCTCTCCCCAGGCACCTACTGCTTTTCCGTCCCAGGAAAAATAGGTCTGGCAGGTGGTAACTACGGGAGCCAGTTCTTGAAGCTTTTGTTCCAGACTTTTTTCACGGTCGGTCAGTGCTTCCTCTACCAAAACATTCTTAATACTGCAGAGTATTACCTCTCCGTCCTCCAGAGGTAGATACTGTTTTACTTCCAGCTCAAAGGTCACAGGGCTGCAGCTAAGAACCGGGACATTCAGAACTCTTCCCTTTTCCACCTCTAGAGGGATATCCATCTTCTCAGAAAAATGTCCGTCCTTATTGCCGAAATAATCTGCCAGTGGAAGCATCGCTTCGTTTACGAGATTGGCGGAAAATACACCATTCGCATGAATCCGCTCCTTCGTAAGCTTCTCTCCGCCGATACAAGCCATGACGCCTAATTCTTTATCCCAGATATAGCTAAACCAGCAAAACAATCCAAAATCCGGTGTCCCATCCTCTTTATAGGTGCCATATACGAAAAGAGTCTGTGGGCAGTAATTATTGGATATAGGCATTGAAATTTTACTCATTCGAATTTCCTCCGTTCATATTATCCAAAATCCTATGCAAATACCCTTCCAATTGAAGAATCTCCTCCAGCTCGAAGCCTTTGTAATAGATCTCATTCATACGATCAGATACTTCATCATAGTCTGCCTGAAGCCCTCTCGCTGTTTCTGTCAGTACCACGAGAATTTGCCTTCTGTCTTTCTGATCAAAGCACCTTTTGATCAGACCGGCTGTTTCCATGCGGTCCAGCATACTGGTCAGCGTCGTCTTGGCAAGTCCGGTTCTTTTTGAAAGCTCAATTATCGGAATACCGTCTGTCTGCCAAAGCACATACAGGATTCTACCCTGAGCACCGTTAAATGCATCAATATTCTTATCAGACAGTATTTTTTCAAAAATTCTGCTTCCCACCTGCTTAATTTGTGAGATCAAATGTCCTGCGTTGGATTTATACAGTTTCGTTCGCCCCCTTTATAGTACAACGTTCGTTGTGCTGTTAATTGTACTATATGGTACCATGCAATGTCAACCTAACCTCCCACTATTATGAATTTAGCACCTACAGTTCAACCTTCGTATAGTAATACATTTCATCCTTCGTCTTATTAACAACCTAAAAGGCTGAACTGTAACATTGATCTTTATTCATAAATGATTTTCGGAGCCTTACGGACCGCAATCTTCCAGTTGGAGCCGGTCATGACATTGTAGGCTTTGGAGAAGGAGCCCTGATTAATCGCAACTGCAAGATTATCAAGGGAATTCACATAAATGAGAGGTTCCCCCACATTGACATCGGCAAACGATTTGGCATATCTCATGATATTGCGGTATACCTCTCTGGTATCATTCTGTATCATAATCTCGACCCGACCGCCGTAGCTGACACCAAGCTCATCAAACAGCTTTTTACTGATATTTGTCCAGAGGCTTCCGAAGCGTACATCCTGTACGTCGATGGTTCCTGTCACGATGTCTCCCTCTTTTTTTGCTTCAATGATAGGTAATTCTACGACACTGCCAATCTCCACAGGAGGCCCCACCTCCTCGAAGGTTATGACGCCTGCTGCCAGTCGCGCTCCTGTATAAGCATAAATATCACGCCCGTGGAAGGTGTAGGAATCGCCGGAGTTCGGCAACCGGTTCACCTTCTCGTCGATTTCCCTGGCATCGATAATTCGTTTCAAGCGTTTCACATGGGTTAGCGTTCCATTATCCGGGGTAATGATGAATTGGCCATCCTCCGTCTTGACTGCGATACTACGCCTGGTCGAGCCAACTCCGGGATCAACCACAGATACAAAAACAGAATCCTTAGGCCAATAGCTTACCGTCTGAATTAATCGGTAAGAGGCTTCCCAGATATTATATTGGGGAATTTCATGGGTTATATCATAAATACGAAGCATTGGATTAACTGAAAATGCTACTCCGTACATTGCACTGACTGCACCATCAGCGATGCCGAAATCGGACTGAAAAATTAATACACCATTCATAATCTGCTGTGCCATTCCTTTCTTATTTTCGAATTGTGTCTGTATCTATTATTGATTACCGTACTTTAGTCAGAAAGACTCTCCAGGACTCACCAAAACCAATTCCGTATTTTTCTCTAAAATTATCCATTCTCAGGGCGATGGAGGCTTTCATCAATTCATTCGTGTAAAGGACTGCCTCTCTCGGCTTCACAAACCCAAAGGATTTGGCAAAGGGTACTGCTTCATGATATACCTCGGTAGCCTTATGAACTATTCTTATATCCACCATATCACCGTAGCAGAAGCCGTTCGCCAGAAGCAGCTCCACACTGATATTACTCCAGAGATTCCCGAAATTCGGATCACAGATTTCAAACATTCCCTCTGCCGTATCTCCGGACATTTTACCTTCCCAGATGATATGCTCTACAATATCCTCTACCGGATATTCCGGCCCAACCTGCTCATAGGATATAATTCCGCTCGCAAGCCTTGCAGCACAATATCCGAACAGGTCTCTTCCATGAAAAATACTGGTCCCTTCAGTAGCTTTCAACCGATTCACAGTCTCATCGATTTCCCTGATCTGGGTAATGCCTACATAATGCTTTATATGGGAAAGCGTTCCGTTATCCGGTGTCACAATATAGTAGCCATCCTTAGTCTTCGCAACACAGGCCTTTCTGTCTGTTCCTACGCCCGGATCTACCACGGAGACGAAGATCGTTCCTTTGGGCCAAAAGCGCATGGATTGATATAAACGATAGGAAGCACTCCAGGTGTCAAAATGAGGGATCTCATGGGTACCGTCGAATATCTCCAGCGCTCGGTCTACGCTTTTCACTACACCGTACATCGAGCAGACCGCTCCCTCTTTATATGTAAAATCTGTTTGGAATACTAAAATTGGCTTTTCCATTCTTTCCGTCCTTTCTGTGTTTTCGATTATGCGTAAAGCTCTCCCTGTACATGGTTACGAAACCTCCATGCCCGCCAGTCGAATCATGGCTTCCTTATATATTTCGAATAGCTCAGGAATTCTTCGAAGCTCCAATCGTTCGTTTGCCTGGTGTGCCATCGGTAGCTCTCCTTCGCGTGCCGGACCGAATGCAACGCAATTCGGTATTGCTTTACTATACGTCACTCCACCGCTGATGAAGGGCTGCGCCTCCCAATCTCCACTAACCTCATGATAAGTAGACAGGAGTACTGCAAGATAGGGCGAAGCAGCCTCTGCCAGAGTAGGTTCATCATCGTAACTCAGCTCTACCTTCACCGGAGAAAGAGCCCTTTGCAGCTTCTGAGTCAGAAGCTTCGAGGTAACTCCCTTGGGATATCTGCAGTCGACCTGAGCTAAAAGCTTTCCTTGTCGTATCTTTAGGATCCCAAGATTAATCGTAAGCCTGCCCATAGGAGCAATATTATACTCAAGCCCCGCTCCCTTGCCGTAAGCATCGAGGAAGCTGTGATACAGTAATTCTGCAAGCGGATCCCTGGTCACTGTGGCAATCAGCTTCAACAGAGCTACGGTGGCACTAAAGCCTTCCTCAGGCACTGAGGCATGTGCCGCCTTCCCCTGAAGAACAATCCTTGTATATTCTCCGTCACAGGATACTTCTGCAGTATATGGATACTCTTTGAGGCCCTCTCTGAAGCGGTCTGTATACGAGACACCTATCAGCTTAGCCCGGGCAATGGGGCTGACCACATTGCACTGAACTCCGCCATCAAATTCCTCGATACAGGTAGGATGCTCACCCTCCAAGGTCCACATCAGTGCCCCCTTCTCTCCCAGAGAATAAGGAAACTTTCCATCAGGTGTAAATGCAAAATCCGGCGCTCCCGCCTTCTTTATATAGTATTTCATATCCTGCATCGTTCGCTCTTCATCACAGCCTATGACCAGACGAAGTTCACGCTGACAGGGTATCTTATTCTCTTTGATATACTTTAATGCGTAGTAGGTCAGGATCAAGGTCCCCTTCATATCCACGGTACCTCTGCCGTAGATATAATCCTCGGATACAGAACCGCAGAAGGGATCAGACACCCAGCCTCCTCCCGGGGCAACCACGTCCACATGGGATGCCACATCAATTCTTTGTGAATTGCCGCTTCCCTTGATTCTGATTGCCAGTATATGACCATCATATTCCAGGACCTCAAAGCCATCCTTTTGCGCTTTCTCTTTCATCCATTCATACCCCAGCGCTACTGCCTGACCATAGGGTTTACTATCTGAAGCTGTCTCAGGATCGTATACTGTGGGGAGCTTGACCAAATCGGATATGTCCTTAATAATATCAGCGATGTAATCCATGCTTTATCCTCATACAAAGGGATACCACATCTTCATCGGCTGCGGCATCAGGTTTTTAGTAATAATCCAATAGATACAGAACCCAAGCAGCAGAATATAGATCACCTTGAAGATCTGATCTGCTTTCCGCTCCTCATGTTCGCTGTAGTAGGTTCTGGTCTTACCTTTTCCGTAACCGCGCAGGTCCATGGCATTGGCAATATTACCGACACGGTCGAAGGAGGTGATAATCAGCGGAATCAGGATTAACACATTCTGTTTTAACCTTGTCATAACGGAAGCCTTCTTCGGATTCAGCTCTACTCCTCTGACCTGCATGGATATCTTGATATTCTCGTAATCTCTGCCGATATCCGGAATATAACGGAAGGCAATCGAAAATACGGTACATACCTTATATGGAATCTTCACAGAATACAGTCCTGCTGCCATCTCCGATGGGGTTATGGACAGGATAAAGGTCATAGATACAATCAGCGATACCATCATTTTCAGGAAGCGGATGGATAGATACCAGGTGGTTTGTGCAGTGATGATATAACGACCGCCCAGATGCAGCCAGACCGTACTTCCTCCGCCACACCAGAATGCACCGCAGTTGGGATTCACCAGCCAAAAAAGTACAATATTGATTAAATTCATAATTGCAGCTATGATGAAAAAATATTTTAATATTTTCCATTTTGGTTTCAGAGAGATCAGACCGACCATACTGATGATACCAAGGGGCAGCAAAAGTCTTAAGTCAAAAGACATGATGATAAAGACGAGAAGGATAAGGAATAGGCGTACCTTTGTCTTACCGGTCAGCTGATGCAGGAGAGTCTCGCCGGGAACCAGATTAATCAGCAGTTGATTGTTCATGTTCTTTTCTCATCCTTTCATAAGCAATAAAATGCTCAATATATTCCTCCGGATCTATATCCAAGCGCTTTGCCAGGGTATAGAGGGAGGTCTGCTTTAAGTTGGCCTTCTCGATAATTTCGTTATCCGCAAGCACCTTAAAGACAGTATCGTCGGCGATCAGCTCACCCTCTGAAAATACTACCGCTCTGTCCGTATATTGGATTGCCAGATGCATATCATGAGTGATAAAGATAATGGTTATTCCATAATTTTTATTTAGATCATCGAGAAAATTCATGATTTCCGTATAATGAAAATAATCCTGCCCGGCCGTCGGCTCATCCAATATAATGATGTCCGGCTGCAGCACCAGAATAGAGGCGATGGTAACCCTCTTCTTCTGACCATAGCTGACTGCCGAGATCGGCCAGTTACGCATACCCCAGAGGCCGCACATCTTCAGTGCCTTCTTCAAAGCTTCGTCAATCTCCTGCCTGCTTTTCCCACGCAGGGTCATTGCCAGCTCCACTTCCTCTTTGATGATATCCTTTACCAGCATCTGATTCGGATTCTGCATGACATAGCCGATTTTTTCACCGATTTCCTTCATGGAAAGCTGAAGATAATTCGCACCCTTAATCAGGATATTGCCCTTCGCAGGACGCTTGATGCCACAGAGAAGCTTCGCCATGGTACTCTTCCCGGCTCCGTTCTTGCCTACAAAGGCAAGTCTTTCTCCCTGACGGACGGAAAAGGAGATATCATGCAGAACCTCTGCCTCTCCATAGGAAAAGGATACCTTCTCAGCCCTCAGGAGCTCTTCGCCAAGCTTTGGATCGTATTTCTCGATCTTTATTGCCTGCTGCCGATTTAATTTTTCTCGGAAGGGAGTCAAATCCATAGAAGCTATATTGGACAGATACTGACCCTCTTCAAATTCACAGCCGGCATACTTCATTGCCTTAATATATAGAGGCTCACGTATTCCGTATCTGGTCAGATACTCCGATGCAAGAAGTTTATCCGGATTATCATTGAATACAATCCTGCCCTGATCCATCAGAACTACCCTGTCCAGAGCTCGATAAAGTACATCCTCCAGTCTGTGTTCGATAATAATTATGGTCTTCCTCTGTTCCGCATGAATACGATCAATCAAATCAACTGCAATCATACCCATCTTCGGATCGAGTGCTGCCAAGGGCTCATCGAAGATTAACAGATCTACATTATCATGCATGACTCCCGCCAATGCCACCTTTTGCTTCTGACCACCGGAGAGCTCATAGGGAACATGCAGCAGAAATTCCTGCATCCCGACAAGTTCGCTGGCTTTTCTGACCTTAGGTAACATTTCCGTTCTAGGCATACTCTCATTTTCCAATGAAAAGGCAATATCCTCACCTACGGAAAGTCCTACAAACTGAGCATCGGAATCCTGTAATACGGTTCCTACCACCTTGCTTAAAGCAAAAATGCTGGCAGACTTAGTCTCTATGCCAGCAATTTTGCAGGAACCCGTAATGTTACCTTCATAAGAAAAAGGATTTAAGCCATTGATACAGTTCGCCAAAGTGGACTTTCCGCTGCCGCTGGGACCTAAGAGCAGAACCTTCTCACCCTCATAAATTGTAAGATTGATATCGTAGAGGGTGGGTTCGGTCTGCTTTTTGTACTGAAATCCAAACTCTTTAAATTCAACAATGGGTTTTCTCATTTATGTAAACTACTCTTCTTTCTCGTCAATTTTTAGGTTATTGCTGCGTGCATTACGTTTTGCAAGCGCAATGATGATCGGGATACCCAGGACAATGAGTATGGCTGTATTGCCGATGCCTCCGGCCAGTGCCTGTACGAAGGTTACCTCCAGCTCGCCGCCGTAAAAAGCTGTTGTCAGGATTGGAGTGATGACACCGAAGGCCAAAGCATTACCTAAGATACAGAAAATTGCATAAATTACAGCGTGAATTGGTTTAAAAATTCCATCATTGATACGAGCGCCGTATACAGGCAGAAGGCCAACGATAAAGCCTAATATACCGTTACCGATGGACCAGTCGAACCAAAAGCCCCAGCCGCCGATCAAATCCGCGATCGTGTTACCTACCAGGCACGCAACAAATGCAGGGACAGGTCCATACATTGCTCCTACGATAACCGGGATCAACATAGCTGTTGTGAGCTTTGTGTTAGAGACAACTGTAATTCCGCCGAAGTTCATCAGTACACCGAACAAAGCCGCACCGATTGCAATTACTACGACTGTCTTGGTATTCCATACACCAAGGATTGTTTTTAAAACGCTTTGTTTTTTCATTGTGGTTCCCTCCAGTTTTTATTAATTATAATATGTAAATAATACTATATTTAAAGTGACAAAAATGCTTTTGTCCCTTTAATCATACTATAATTTTCAATGGATTAAATATAATACATTTTCTGACAATTACGTGGAAATCTCTGCTATTTAACTCATATTTTTCCTATTGTTTTCAGTTTACTGCATTAATGTAAAATAGTCAAGATTTGAAGAATATCCTTTTAATAAGTCTTCCAAACGATTGAATTTAATGTCCCTTTTATGCTATAATGAGTGGGTGGTGCTGATTTACAGCCCAATTATCCAAGAACATTCAAATTATATAAAAAATCAGAAAGGACGTGTATAGCTATGGAAAAACAGCAAAAATTTTATATCTGCAAAAAATGTGGGAATACAATCGGTCTGATCAATAATGCCGGAGTTCCTCTCGTATGCTGTGATGAAGAAATGACTGAATTAGTTCCTAATACCACTGACGCTGCAGTAGAAAAGCATGTACCGGTAATCAATGTGGATGGTAATATCGTAGTTGTGGAAATTGGTTCAGTTCCTCATCCGATGACAGAAGAACATCATATCAGCTGGGTGTATATCATGACAGAGAAAGGCGGTCAGCGTAAGACCCTTGCGCCGAATGATAAGCCTTATCTTGAATTTGCTTTAACAGCGGATGACAAGCTAAAGAAGGTTTATGCTTATTGTAACCTTCATGGTCTGTGGATGGCGGAATATATAGATTAATTCTATCGATGGCTGAACATAATTGACGTTAACAGAAAGGAAGGAACATAGACATGGAAGAGAATAGAACAATGAAAAACCTGATGGAAGCCTTTGCAGGTGAATCTCAGGCGAACAGAAAATACAATGCCTATGCTAAGAAAGCTGAAAAGGAGGGCTTTGCAAACGCTGCGAAGTTATTCCGGGCAGCTGCTGATGCAGAGACAATTCATGCATTAAAGGAATTCGAATTGGCAGGTAAGGTTAAATCCACACAAGAGAACTTAAAGGACGCCATTGCCGGTGAAACTCATGAATACACCAGTATGTATCCGGAGTTCTTAGCAATTGCAGAGCAGGAAGGGCTGAACAATGTTATGAACGCCTTCCGTCAGGCTATGAACGCAGAAGAGGTTCATGCAAAGCTTTATACCGAAGCCTTGAACAGTCTGGATCAGACGGAAGAGGTTTTCTATTACCTTTGTCCGGTATGCGGTAACATAGAGACTTCTATCCCCGATAAATGCAGCATCTGCGGCGTTCCGGGATCAAAGTTCATCAAATACTAAATAGAATAAGGTGTCAATATACTGACACCTATGTACACAAGCGGGTTGCATTAATTTATTGCAACCCGCTTTTAATATCACTTATTTGCATTGACCTATCAATCGGTCTGATTGTTTGGGGATTAAACATAGCATTGCTGGTGAGTTATATCAATTGATATCCAGTATTCGTATACTGTAAGGTGATTACCTCTACCTTAGTAATCAGCTCTTCTACAAGCTCTCTCTTCGGAGGCTTTGTCCCCTTGGTGGTCACTGCCCCTGCTGAGGCAGCAAGACCTAATCTTGCACATTCCTCGAAAGCAAGTCCCTGATTTAAACCATAGGCAAGGGCTGCTACCATCGCATCTCCCGCTCCTACAGTAGAATGAGCCTCTACTTTCAGACCGGGACATTTTAGCACCTTCCTCTCTGTCAGAAACAAGGCTCCCATCTGCCCCAGGGAGATGGCAATCATACCGATGCCCTTAGTCATAAGCTTTTGCCCCATGGCAATCAGCTCCTCCTCATCAACCCGATCATCCTTGTGGAATAACTCCTCGAGTTCATGGCAGTTCGGTTTGATGATATCCGGGGCTGCCTCCAGCGCATGGATCAATAGTTCGCCGTCCGCATCTACGAATACACGGGCACCTTTTTCTTTCAGTTTTCCCGTCAGGACCTGATAAATATCCTTATCCATCCCGTTCGGTATGCTTCCTGCCAATACAAAAAGGGTATCCTTGTCTGCATAGCTAAGCAGCTTTTGTATCAGAGCCTCCTGCTCCTGTGATGTAATGACCGGTCCCGGCTCATTAAATTCAGTTACATTGCCATCCGCCTCTACAACCTTAAGATTCGTTCTGACTTCCTTGCCCGTCTCAATAAAATCCGGCTGTATTCCCTGCTCCTGTAATACCTTCTTTATATAGCTTCCGCTGCTGCCGCCTACAAAGCCTGTAGCTATTGTCTCTCCGCCCAATTCCTTGATGGTCTTGGACACGTTGATGCCTTTCCCGCCGGCATCCATAAGCACATTTCTTACACGGTTTAAGCCGCCATGGTCCATATGTTCTAAGTCAACCGTCTTATCAATCGCAGGATTCATCGTCACTGTTATAATCATCTTACCCTCCAACTGCAGATATCTGTGTTTTATGATCAAATATTGCATTCTGATTTTAGTTGGCTCTCTCAAATCGCATGCTTACCTGTAAATATCGCATAAATCTCATCTGCGCTGCTTTTCTTTTCATCATATCCTCGACCGCCACTTCCGTAGATAATTTAACAGCGATATTTACCGGAATATCAAGCTGCTCATCACCTTATTATAAACTCATTACCTATAATAGTTCAAATCATACAATCGTGAGTCTGTCATCAATGAATAGGCCGTATCTAAAACAATGATACCCGGTCCAGATCTTGGTTAAATATAGTTTCATTATAACGTTTTCGTACCGATCTTTCAATTTCAACAAACGATGTTTTTTCGCCATTCGATAATGATATGATTAAATAGCCTTCTGTTTTAGTCAGTTTATACAGAAATGCCATTGATTAACCTTATCCCTTCCTCTTATCGCAGAAGGAGTGCTGATATTTTTACCGTTCAATATTATAATGACATATAGGTGTCATGTTCCTGCTGATACAATATGTTAAGTAGCATCGGACAAAAAAGCTTATTGTACTAATGTTATCAATGCTATCATTACTGCATCACCAAAGTGTAAAAATCACATTTGGTAATAACTTATATGCGTTCACAACGCAGGGATGGAGGAAAAATGGAACAAGAGATTTTAAGAAAAGCAGGGGAAATCGTAGAGAAAAACACGGGTGCAGACGCCTATTGCGTGCTGTCATTGATTGATGCTGACGGATATCCTACCGCATCCACAATCACCGCTTCTAAAGCAGACGGTATCCATTGGATGACCTTCTGCACCGGGTTGGGAAACCCGAAAACCAATCGTATCGACAAGTGCAAGCAGGCCAGCGTATGCTTTAACTCGCCAGAATATAATATCACTCTGGTCGGCGATATCGAAGTAGTAACCGATCCCGGGGTAAAACAGGAGATGTGGTATTCTGGCTTAGCAAACCACTTTAATGGTCCCGAAGATCCGAATTATTGTGTCCTGCGCTTTACTACAAAGCGCTATAGTCTCCTGGTAGACTGGAAGGAAGTAAAGGGAAACCTGTAGGCTCCCCCTCATACGGGAATCGTGACCGTACAACGCAGCATAGCAAGGGCTGTTGAAAAACACTTTGATAAACAGAGTAAGGATACAGGTATCCCAAACCTGATCTGCTCGTAAACTCGCTACCAGCAGCGCGTTCGCATATTTACAAGTACGCTTGTATATGCTCACTTGCTTTCGCGCTCTGAGAACCAGTGAATTAGGGATGCATATATCCTTATCATGTGTTAATTTATATGCTTCGCAACAGCCCTTTGACCTTATGCTATGTTAGTACTTTCCAAACTCCACATCATTTATGGTTATCCTTGTTTTTGTGGAAGCTGCTTCCTCCGATGCTTCTGATTTTTGTGCTGTATTATTGTTTGCTTTTGCAGACATATTCTCAAGCATTTTTAATACATCCGGGCTGATATTCTCATATTTACTGAAGGTATTCGTATTCTTCTTAATCTTAAACTGATTGACGGTTTCCTTCAGCAGGATAGCCTGGCTGGAAAGCTCCTCGCTTGCAGCAGCACTTTCCTCTGATGTGGCTGAATTTGCCTGAACCACCTGTGATACTTGCATGATGCCCTGATTGATCTGTTGAATACCGATTGCCTGTTCATTGGAAGCACTTGCTATGCCGCCTACAAGGCTGGCAACCTGTTCAATCACAACTACAATTTTATCCAGGGCTTGTGCCGTATCCTTCGCAATTTTAGTACCGCTTTCCGATTTCTTTATGGAGCCCTCTATCATTTCTGTTGTCTCTTTTGCAGCATTGGCTGATCTGGCGGCAAGATTTCTGACCTCTTCCGCTACCACTGCAAACCCCTTGCCATGCTGTCCTGCTCTGGCTGCTTCCACAGCTGCATTCAGTGCAAGAATATTGGTCTGAAAAGCAATATCATCAATTACTTTAATGACTTTCGAAATATTGGTAGAGGATTCGTTGATTTCATCCATAGCCTTCAACATTTCCTGCATCTGAGAATTACCCTGCGTTGCATTAGCTTTCGCATTTTCCGCCAGTTCGTTTGCCTGATTCGCATTTTGGGCATTCGCTTCAGTCTGGGAAGCGATTTCTTCTATCGAGGCTGTCAGTTCCTCAATGGAGCTTGACTGCTCCGTAGCTCCCTGGGCAAGAAGAATGCTTGAGTCGGATACCTGCTTTGAACCTACGGCAACCTGCTCAGCTGCCATATAAATATTGGTAAGAACTTCATTATTCATTCTGACCATATCAGCCAGCTTATTGCCAAGTAAGTCATTGGCAGAGCTGATCGGCACGTCCACGGTAAGATCTCCGGCTGCCATTTTTTCTGCTGACAAAGCCTGATTACGAATATTCTCAATCATTTTTCCAAAGGCTGCTGCCAGACTTCCAACCTCATCCTTGCTGTCTGACTCAACATTGACACTCACATCTCCCAGCGCAAGTTTATCCGCCGCATTAACCATCTGTATGATTGGTTTACTGATAATGCGGGAGATATAAATGCCAAGGATAACTGATACCAACACTCCGATGAAAATCACGACTATCATAGTAATGATTGCCTTTGAAGCCAAGTCATCGTTATTATCCGCCCTATGTTTTGCGGAGGCTTCATTGAAATTCATTAAGTCAGCAAAATTAGATCTAAGCTTATCCCCCAGTTCTTGGGAATCTTTTAGGATTACTTTCTTTACTTCCGCATCCTGTTTAGCATTATGATATTGAACTACCTCCTGTAAGTAGCCTTTGAATTCTTCCCAATTCGCACTTGTTTCATTAAATAACGCAGCCTCTTCTCCATCTTGTATTATAGTATTATATTTCAAAATCAAATCATCCACTGTACTGCACAACTGCTCGATGGTGGAGATACAGTCTGCTCCCTCTTCTTCTGTTTCCACTGCGGTTAATTTTAAAGCATTGTATCGCAGACGTTCAAAGTTTGCACTTGAATTGCCTACATAAGCAAGTCCTACAGCGTTCTGTTCATACAAAAGCGTATCCGCTTCATTGATCCGATAAATATTGATTAATCCTACCACACCTACCACCGCAGCAATGATAGCTACTACAAGAAATCCAGTGATTAGCTTTGCTGCTATTTTTAAATTCTTATACCATTTCATCCTCATGCCCTCCATGAATATTATTTTATAAAGCTTCGCTTAAATCTTCCAGTTCGTTTTCGGTCAGTAGCTTCTCACAATCCAAGAGTAATTTTACTTCGCTCCCGATTTTACCGATTTTTTTGATATACCTGTTGTTCAGCCCATGATTCGTCTGCGGAGGCTCTACCGTGTCCTCTTCAGATATCGTGATTACTTCTGCAACCCTGTCCACGATCAGACCTATGGATACCTCATTGATATCAACCACAATAACACAGGTCCTGTCATTATAATCCTTTGGTTCCTTCTTAAATCTGAGTCTCACATCTAATACCGGAATGATCTTCCCCCTTAGATTAATAATACCTCTCACATACTCGGGAAGCTCCGGTATCTCTGTAATCGATTGAATGCCAATAATTTCGATAACATACTTGATCTCAATACCATAGCTTTCCTTACCCAATGAGAAGGTCAAAAAACGATCTTTTTGGGTATCCTCTTCGATCTCCATAGTATTTTCCACTATGTTTGCCATATGTACCTCCGCCTTTCTTTTGAATTTTATATCATTGCTATACATTACTAACTCATTAAGCCTGCCGCATCAATTATTAAGCTGATACTTCCGTCGCCCAACAGCGTGCATCCGGAGAGACCTTTGATCGTATTGAATTCCCGAATATATGCCGGTAACGTCTTAACCACTACCTGCTGCTGTCCTAGCAGCTCGTCTGTGAAAAGACAGATCGTATGCTCCGCCTGCTCAAGCATGATTATGATACCGTCTGTCAAATCTGTAACTGTAGTAGCTATTCCAAATCTTTCATATAATCTGACAATCGGATAGCATTTTCCTCTCACCATCATCATTTCGTTGTGATCCGGATCACAGAATATGTCCTTTTCGTTTGGTCTGAACGATTGCTTAATAGAAATCATCGGTATGGTAAAGCAGGAATTACCTACTTTAATATTCATTCCATCTATGATTGCCAGCGTTAACGGGATCTTGAGTGTAATCTGAGTCCCCTTCTCAGGAAAACTGTCTACAGCTAAGGATCCTCCGACTGCCTCAATGTTTCTAGCCACGACGTCCATACCGACCCCACGACCCGAGAATTCAGTAATTTGCTCATTGGTAGAAAATCCGGGCAGTAAAATCATATTAAATAGCTCCCGGTCCGTCAGCTCACTTTCATTTTTTACCAGAAGCTGATTCTCTTTGGCCTTCTTCAGTATCTTGTTCCGGTCCAGTCCTTTCCCATCATCCTTCACGGTAATGAGCACATCACTTCCGGAATTTTTTGCTTCCAGTGTAACGGTCCCCACCTTCTGTTTTCCATTTGCCAATCTCTCATTGGAGGTTTCAATTCCATGATCGATGGAATTGCGTACTAGGTGCATCAACGGGTCAGAAATATGCTCAATAATGTTCTTATCCACTTCCGTTGTATCACCAACAATTTCAAGCTTCACATCCTTCTCTAGTTTCTTGCTCATATCCCTGACAATTCGATGCATCTTGTTAAAGGTCGCGGAGAGAGGAACCATTCTGATCGACATCACGATATCCTGCAATTCAGTCGTGATTTTGTTAAGCTGTCTTGCAGCTTTTCGAAAATTCTCCAACTCCAAGCCCGCCAGATCAGGATTTTGAATTACCATTGCTTCCTGAATTACCATCTCTCCCACAAGATCCATTAGCCGATCCAATTTGGCAACACTGACACTAATAATATTTTGAGGGGAGGAAGAAGACTTCGCATCTTTACTGCCGGAATCCCTATCACCCCTGCAGGTTTCGGTAGTCTCAGGCCGCTTTTCCTCCTGCTCTGCCATTTTAGGCTTCCCCTGCTCAATCAATGTCTTGATTTCCTCCTCATTTTCTAATTGAATTAATTCCAAGCTCTTCAGAAAGATTGTATCCATCAGTAAATCCTTCAGCTTATCATAGGTATAATCCGACTTTATATAAATTCGAAAGCCTTCCCGCCGGATGATTTCTACCGTATCCTCGTTATCGATAATATCCTCAGGTATGTATATAATATGGTCCGTTATGTTTTCTAGGTTACGAACTATCGTATAGGCACGAACATTCTCCATTTCGCAGCCTTCTTCAAAGAAAATGACAGCCCGGAAGCTATTACAATAGGTATTCTTCGTTACTCCACATTGATCCCAAATGCTTCGACTTTCAGACACAACAGCTCCCGTCTCTGTTCGATTCTTATCAGGCTTATTATTTTCTTGAATATGCTTAAGAAACTGTTCCATTTTGTGGATGAGGGTATCGGGATTCATATCTGCCTTTTTACCCTTCTTGATTTTATCAACCTCGCATTTAATAAAATCAATACCATCAAGCACCAGATCCGACAACTCAGAACTATTAATTATGGCAGGTTTATCTTCTCTCAAATAATAAAATATGTCCTCCATGGTATGAGCAAGTGTTGATATGTTACTAAACATCATCATAGCTGCCGAACCCTTAATGGTATGCATGCTTCGGAATATTTCGTTAATCGCCTCTTGGGTAAAGTAATCGTTGTCCTGTTCACAGCTTAATATAGACTGCTCAAGCTGCTCTATCAGTTGGGTCGTCTCAAATATAAACATATCCAGTAATGGTTCATTTGCATAATGCTCTGACATAGGATTGCCTCCGAATTAAATGACCTCATATAAAAGCACATTGCTTTTGTAAATTAATGTTATCAATAAAGCGCTCTTTTTCATCCTATAATTATTTCTTAAAATCACTCAAATATTAAAGATTCATTTACACGAATTTCCATTTACACTATTTATTAACTATTTCCTCCAAAAAAGGGAACTCAGCTTAAAAAAACTGAGTTCCCTGATATCTTTGACTGTACCCGATTTACCTACTATGTCATAGCTTTATTTCTCATATTTTAGTTGTATATGGTATTCTCATCTTTACTTTAGAATATATCCCCGGAATACTTTCAAAGCTTATTCCGTAATCCTCGCCAAAAAACATCTTGATCCTTTCATTTGCATTTTTAATCCCTATTCCGCTGATGTGCTTAGGATCACCCTGATCTGCTTCCTCCCAGGATTTAAAATTACTAAAGCCTACACCATTATCCTTGATTACACATACTACCTCTTTTCCAACACGGCTGGCATTAATCCAGATTGTCCCTTGTCCTGTTTTTGGTTCGATTCCATGAATGATCGCATTTTCTACAAAGGGCTGTATAGAGAAGGGCGGCAGTAGACAAGCTTCTGCTTCCTGATCGATATCATATTCGACTGCCAGCTTATCCAGATATTTATACGACTGAATCTCTATATAATTGCGAATATACTCTATTTCCTGCGAAAGGGGAACAAGATCCTCAGCTTTCCCCATGCTTACCTGCAGCAGTTGAATCAGTGAGGTAATCAGCTTCTCGATATTATCCGCATTTTGCAAGGATGCCATCCACTTGACGGTATTCAGCGCATTGGACAGAAAATGAGGGTTGATTTGCGCCTGTAAGGCTTTTAGCTTTTCCGCTGACTTCTGCCGTTCTGATCTTTGTACGTCATCAATCAGGGTATTGATCTCATCAATCATATGATTAAAGCTTTTTGCAACATCTGCTATCTCATCGTGATTAAGATCCGTAATCTTAGTAATTAGATGATCATTCTCAGCTTTGATCATATGCTTTCTCAGATTAGACAAGGGTAGTGCTATACTCCTGTAAATGATAAATGTAAAAAACGAACAGATTAGGAGGCAGGCCACTACAAAAACATAAAAGTGTTGCCTTACCTCCTTCACCGTCGAATTCAGGTAGGAGTAAGGAACCAGGCAAGCAATGTACAAGTCAATCTCATTCATTTTACAAAAGGATACCGCATATTCTCTGCCTCTTGTTTTTATATCAAAACTGTCCCTATGCTCCATATCAGCACTTTGAACTCTTTCAAGAAGCTCACCAAATTGATAATCCTCCGACTTCCCGTGGCTGGATATCATCTTGCCTGACGAATCGAACAGGCATACAAAGGAACCTTCCCCCAAATCAATGTTTTTATATATCTCCTCTAAGCTTTGTTCCGTTGCAGAGATATAAATAAAGCCCAGCCTCTCAATACCCTTCGGAGAATAGATTGCCCTTACCAGTGAGATTCCATTGCTCCCATCCTCCAGCTGCACAGGCAGAAACATCGGCTGTCTGCCATGTTTTACAGCAATCTCCCTTAGCCGATCTAATTCTTCTGAAGCCAGACTGTATTTCGGTGCAAAATGTATGATATCCCCTTTTCCCATCTCTATATAAATATCCGAAAGAGATGAAAGGGGGATATTATTTTTGATATGCTCCAAGACATCATGCGACTCATTTTCTGTATTTTGCTCATACTCCCTAAGAAACTTCCGCATATAAGTCGAATTGATAATACTGTTACTGATATCCAACAAATCTGCCATATAACGGGTAATATCGTGATTAATACTTTTGGCGATCTGTACTGAGGAATCCTTCATCTTATCAAGGAGTGATTTCTGTACGACATAACAGGAGTAATTAGTAACCACGATTGCCGGAAGCACGGAAACTAAAATATATGAAATAATTAATCTGATGGGAATCTTAATGTGCCGTAGACCTTCGGAAATTCTATCAATAAAACGGATGATCAGATAAAATAATTTAGTCATGGATTTACCCAATCATGCGAGAGGCATTCCCTTCTTTTTCTTTCCAAGGATTTTTTGCAAACCTCCTGTCTCTCATATTCCGCTGGTGTGAGTCCTGTAACATCCTTAAAAACCTTGAAAAAGTAGTTATAATTATTAAAGCCTGCCTTTTCCACAATTTCTTTTACTTTATATTCATGAGAACGCATCATCTCGCAAGCTACCTCTACCCGCTTTCCGTTAAGCAGCTCTGCAAAGCCTTTTTTGCATTCCTCATTAATGAGATGACTTAAATATTGTACACTGATTCCCACATATTCTGCTGTATCCGTAAGGGAAATATTTTTTCGGTAGTTAGAATTTAAATATTGTATTGCCTTGATTACGTATGGGTTTCTGCCGCTTACCTCCATAAGATTGATATGTTCCGTCAAAACCTTTTCATAAACCTGGCTGATCAGCATACGAAGCTCTGAGTATTTCTTTTTTACATATTCCCCTGACAGATGAAGTTCCACCAAATCTCTTCTTATACTCTCAAGACCCTGCTTCATGCAAAACCGAATAGCCAAGCTGATCAATTCCGCACAAATTACCTGCACTGAATGGGCTGGTGCATTGAACTTTTTGCATTTATCAAATAGGCCCTCCAAAAAATTCAGAGTTCCTTCTTTATCTCCTTCTCCAAGAAACATCATGAGATGTTCTTCATCCTTTATACTTAACGAGATCTGTATTTCTTCCTTAGGCATCTCACTGTTTTGCCAGACGAGCTGCTGTTCATCATAAAACTTATTCTCCAAAGACCTTTTCGTTTTATTAAAAAACTCCGGAATTTTTTCAAAGCTTTGGCACAAGCTGCTGACAGCAATTATGATATGTAAGCCCAGATATTTTTTTGAGGAAGAGCAAATACGCGTAAGTATTCCTGCAAGCATCTGATGAATAAATAGTGTACTGTTTATCTTACCGAAGTCGATAAAAGCAGCAAAATATCCCTCCTCCAGATAAGCTGTGAAACCATGGAAATCTTCCATGATAATCCTATCAACAACTTCAATCAAGGACTTAATTACTTTGTCTGTCTTGCCATGAGTGGAAAAATTCTGTACTTTGATATAACAGAGAATAAGATTAGTAAATTCGCAGGATATTTCCAGCAGTTCCATACGATGCTTTGTATCTTTCAGGGAGATGCTGCCGGCGACTATTTCCTGTGCCAGATTATGCAGAATTAAGGTTCTTCCTTCTGAGAGCTGTTCTAATTGCCTATTGCTGAGGTCCAATAATTTACTTTGTTCTATCAATTTGCTCTTTACCGTTTCCAAAGCCTCACATAGGATTTCCTTACTCAGGCGATGTTTTAATATATAATCAACTGCTCCCCTTGTAAGGCTGTCGCGCACATAATTGAAATCGTCATAGCCGCTGATGGCAATCACCTCAACTCCGGGAAAATATTGCCTAATGCTCTGAATCAAAGCCACTCCACTCATAATTGGCATATTTATATCGGTAATAACCACATCAAAATGGCTTGTGGATAATTTCTGAATACACTCCACACCGTTCACAACTTCATCTGCTACAATAAATCCGTGCTGCTCCCATTCAATCATAGTCTTTAAATTTGTTCTTATGACTGCATCGTCATCTACAAGTAGCACTCTTAACATAACCTATCCCCTCTGCTGCCACATCATGTTTCATATATTTAACGACTTACATTTCCTTTTTTATATATAATTTATATTGTATATATATTTTATTATAATTTACTGTAAAAAACAATAAAAATCATCTAAATTTTGCACACTTTGACTTATTGCCAAGCAAAAGACTTAACTTATACCTGATACACGCAAATATGCCCCAAATTTCTTTAAGGAAATCCGGGGCATTTATATATTATAATCTGATAATTAGTTAATCTACGATGATATCAAGATAGCTTGCTGAGCTTCGGTACGAATCAAAAGCCAAATCATATTTAGCATACTCTATGAAGATTTTATTCAGTTCCACAGCCTTTTTCAGACTTTCAAAGCATTCTGTCTCCTTATGCTGCTGTGCATATACTCTACTCTTTATGAAATATCCAAACCCTTCCTCCGGATTTATTTGAATCATCCTTTCAGCAACAGCTAAGCATTCATCATAATTACCCATTGCAAAAAGGGCATATGCTTTCCATAAATGTGCATTCAGATATTTCGGCTCCTGAAAAATCGCCTTGTTATAAAACTCAATTGCCTCTTGATATTTTCCCTGAAAGTAATAGCTCCTACCCTTACCGACCTTAGCTCTCAGGCTCTCAGGATACACCTTTAAAGCCTTATCATATTCGATTCGGGCTTCCTCATATTGTTCCAGATCACATAATACATCTCCTTTATCTATATATGCCGCAGTATATTCCGGATCCCTTTCAATCGCCTTGTCAAAAGCAATGATCGCCTCGATATATTTACCTGAGTCATATAAAGCGGCTCCTTTACTGTAGTAAACATAGGCTGTGTCTCCGCGGGGTAAATTCATAGCTTTATCATAGTACTCTACTGCTTCCTCATATCTTCCCAGGTAGTACAGGTTATCTCCTAGTCTCACATAAGCATCGGTATACTTCGGAACAAGTTTGATACATTCCTTCATATAAATGATTGCTTCTTCATACTTGCCCTGGTAATAAAGCGTGTTTCCCATATTGTATTGATAATCGGCATCCTTTGAATCCAATTGGATCGCTGTTTGATAATACTTGACTGCTTCATCATACTCTTCCAGGTTAAAATAGCAATTTCCCAAGCCGTTATAAACCAAGGGATCCTCTTTGTTTCTTTTTAAAGCCTGGGTATAATATTCGATTGCATCTTTATAATCTTCTGATGTATAAGCGGTTCCACCTTTTCGCAGATAATACTGATAATCACCCTTTGACTCTCCATTCACTCTGGAGAAGCCGACCAAGCCTACCTTTCCATCGTTATCTATATAAAAATGAATTCGGGAAATATAGGCTCCCTCCTCCGTAGTCTCAGTATATTTATAGCATAATACATGCTTAATAGTTTTAAAATATCCTTTCATATTCTCCGCATTATTATCAAGCATTCTGTTATAAACGATGTCCTTCGATAACTTTTCTTTTGTTCCCTTACCATACTTCTTAGTGACCGTCGCTTCAGCCATACCTATACAGATGCCTCTGTAGGTTTTTACCACTCCCTCTTTACTTCGGTCATAATTTTTGTCATAGGAGAAGAGAATAACATCCTCACCATAGCTATTCAAGCTCTCATATAAATTATAGGTTTCAGACTGATTATCGAACTTAGCGACAAAGTCTTTTTTATTAAGCTTCTCTGCAGCCATAGCCGATTGATAGCTTGAAGGCATTAAAAATGCTACGATCATTAATGCTAAAATAAGTTTCTTCCTGATGCTTTTTGCTTCCATAGCTTCTCCCATACTTCTCATGACATAGTAAATTAGACTGTTGTTCCTTTTACCGTTTGGTCATAATTTCCATTACCAGTTTATCATCGAGCCCAACGATAAGCAAGAAATATTTCCATTTTCTGATAATTATTTTAAGTTTTCTCCAGGGTGTCCGGCACTCCTGATACATAATTCTCAAAAACAGGCTCAATATACTCTTTGATTAATTTAATCCGATCCTTAGCATTTTTTATAAAATGAGAAGCAATCGAGATTACAATTTCTTTCTTTGAATTCACATAAATTACATTTCCCCCGTCTCCTATGGCAGCATAAGAATGCTCATCCTCATCCATGATCCACCACAGATAACCGTAGGCCAGCTTTCCCCACCTGCTATGTTCCCGGGTGCTGTCCTTGATCCAAGCCGAAGATATCAGTTGCTTTCCCTTCCATCTACCTTGGTCTAGGTATAATTGACCTATCCTAGCCATATCCACCGGTGTCAGATTCAGTCCCCAGCCGGCTGTGTTCACACCCTTAGGGTCGGCTACCCAGCCCTTAATATTCTTCGCTTCGTAAAATGCCAATTGCTCTTCTTTATTCCGGAATAAAATATTGCCCCCCACAGAAATTCCTAAGGGTTCGAATAGGTATTCTGTTGCATAATCCAGCACTGCCTGCCCGGTTGCTTTGATCAAAATTCCCGAGAAGATGTCCGGTCCAATCACAGGAGTATACCGAAACTCTCCGATTCTTCCCTGCCCTCCCAATAGATCAAGTGAGGCTTTGACCCAGTCATCGCTTGAGAAGAATGCTGTATAAGGTTCTGATTTATATTTATATGGGGCTGTCATTGTCAGCAGATCCCTAAGTGTAATCTTTTGTATGGTCTGTTCTCCTCTTTTTACACTGTATTCCGGGAAGAAGTCCAATACCTTCTGATCGATGCTCTTCATGTATCCCTGGTCTATAGCCATACCGATTAATATGGAAAGAATGCTTTTGGTAACCGAGAAAACATGAAAGGTATCGGCTGCCGTACATCCGTTAAAATATTTTTCATATACGGTTTCTCCCCTTTTCAGTACGACCAACCCACCGATATTGCTGTAGCTGCTATGGATTACCTTTTCCATCTGTGTTTTTAAGTTCATATCAGATACCTCCCCGTCTTGGAAGCCGGATTGTCTCTCAATTGTGCAGGTGTTCCTTTCGCTATGATTTCGCCACCCTGCTCACCACCTTCCGGCCCAAGCTCAATAATGTAATCACAGTTCCTTAAGACCTCAATATTATGCTCAATGACAATCACGGAATTTCCCTCGGTTACCAGACGATCCAGCAGTCTGATCAGCAAGGTCGTATCGTAAGCGCTAAGTCCGGTAGTTGGTTCATCCAGTACATATAATAGATTGCCCCCTCGCTGTTGGCCCAGTT
The DNA here is from genome assembly GCA_023437365.1 of Bacillota bacterium. GTDB lineage: Bacteria > Bacillota > Clostridia > Lachnospirales > Lachnospiraceae > Mobilitalea. Next base: position 20,246 of record JAEZGK010000096.1, on the reverse strand, counting down.
CCTTGGTAAGCTTCACCCTCTGAGCCTCTCCGCCGCTTAAGGAGGAGGTAGGCTGACCTAGGGTTAAGTAACCCATGCCCATCTGTTCCAGGATACGCAAGGGTTTGACTATACCTCTTTGGTCTGCAAAGAAGGAAGCCGCTTCGGCAATGCTCATCTCCAGCACATCGGTGATGGTCTTTCCTTTATAGTCGATCATAAGACTCTCTTCTAAAAACCGTTTGCCCTGGCACCTCTTGCATGTCTTATCGACAGAAAAATCAGACGTAAGAAAGATTCTTTCATAGCCGCTGCCACCACAGTCCGGACAGGCTCCTTTCGAATGAAAGGAAAAATATCCGGCTGCCATATTTCTTCTTTTTGCTTCCGGCTGTTCTGCAAAAAGGTTACGGATTTTATCCCAGATTCCTATATAGGAAGCAGGGGTAGAACCGGAGCTTCTTCCAATCGGTTCCTGAGATATATTGACAAAGCCATTAATTCTTTCTACTCCTTCTATCCCCGCCCTGTAACCATATTGGGGGGTAAATGTTTTCCCAAAGCTGACGGCAGTGGCAAGACGCTTCAATAGTGTCTCCTCGATCAGAGAGCTTTTGCCACTTCCGGATAACCCGGCCACACCAACCATAGCATGGAGAGGAAATGCTACCGTTAAGTCCTTCAAATAATGTACTCCCGCATGCTTTAGGAGCAGACAATCTTCCGCATCCAAGGAAGCATTTCTGCCCCTTCGCTCCAGCATCCGATTATTATGAGAAAGATAACGACTAAGCAATGTGTCGGCCTTCTCATATGTTGGATAGTCCCCCTGATAGACCACAGTTCCACCTTCTATACCTGCTTTGGGGCCGATCTCAATGATATGATCGGCCTGGCAGATCATCTCTATATCATGTTCTACCACAATTACCGTATTGCCAAGGTCTCGTAAATCCTTTATGGCCTTAAGCATATATTGCTTCTCTGACGGGTGCAGTCCTGACATCGGTTCATCAAAAACATAGATCAGGGAATCCAGCCCGGATTCCAGATGAAGCTGAAGAAAGATTCGCTGCAGCTCGCCTCCGCTTAAGGAAGACAGCTCCCGATAAAGAGTCAGATGCCCCAGGCGAAACAGGATTAGATGCTTGCATTTTTGCCTAAGATTTTTAACTACATTTCTACCAAATTGGGATAATTCCTCCACCGGTATTTCCTCCAGGAACTGAAGTAAACTCTTCAGTGTCATCTGTCCCAGCTCACCAATCCTTCTACCATTTAGAGCAATATCTCTTGCGGCATCACTGACCCTTTCTCCTTGACACTCCGGGCAGAGAGTCTTGCTATAGACTTCTTCTACATCCTCCCCCTTTTCATAAGCATTTCTTAGTATTCGTTCCAGGCAATAGCTTTGTTTGCCGTTGTCATATGTGCCATATACCACTTCCTCTAAGATATCCTCAGGAAGCTCCCAGAATGGGGTCGAAAAATACCTGCCATATCTATTCCTAAGAATCCGCATAAAGCCAGAGGTTACCTGAAAGCTTTCATAAACCTCTGACAAAGTTGTTGTTTTATCCCGGATTAAATTCTTCAGATTGACATCATAATAAGAGCCTCTGCCCTGGCATCGAACACACATGCCATCGGCAGTGGTATAGAGAAATAAGCCCGGAGAGTGCTGTTGCTTATACTCCTCCAAGGCTTTGCCGTCACTGGCATAAACAAGTGCCAGTTGATTCAGAATTCCTGTCTTGGTACCTACGGTTGAACGGGGATTGCTCTGCCTTATGGTATTCTGGCGTACCGCCACCGTCGGACCGATCCCTTCGAGCAGATCGAATCGGTCTTCGTTATCCAGCCCGGCCAGAATCCCTATCGAACGCAGATACTGATTCTTTCCCTCTTCAAACAGAATATCGAAGGCAAGACTGGATTTGCCAGAGCCGCTGATCCCTGTGACGACCACCAGCTGACGTTTAGGAATTGTTAGATTAATGTTTTTCAGATTATGAATTCGTGCTCCATGAAGCCTGATTTCTTCCACATGCTCACCTCAGTATAATTTTCAGCAATTAGAAAGAAATAGGCTCAATGGGAACGTAGATATCTACCTCATTAATCCGGTTCTCGTCTTCCTCCGGATTGTTAAGATACACCTCAAAAGGATACGAATTTCTTGGAACATATCCGCTGCCCGTAAGCCACTCCTGATACATATAATTCCAGGCATCGCCGTACTGCTCCTGTTGAATCCGGAAGTGTCCGACCGCATACAGCCCCCCATCCAAATGTATCACACCAAGAATTCCGTCCTCCTGAATACGAAGCTTCTTCGGCACCGTCAGACACAGACTGGTACGAAACTGGCTCTCTTCTCCAAATTCCGGATTATCATGATACATCGCAAGCACCCAGTTCTGATCCTCTATCAGAAGCTGCTGCTTCTCAGCATAAGCAAACAGTGTCTGAATCAGCTTGGGGTATTCTGTTGCCAAGGCCTCATAGGTACCGGTATGTCTTACATAAGCAGCTTGCATTTCCTCCAGATTAGTAATGGTAATCTGCCCGGTCACGGGAAACAGCTTGCCCGCCCGTTCTTTCTTTGCTGTGTCCTCATTGTACTCAGACAGCAGAAAAGAATCTTTGCGATTCTTGCTATATTCCTTTCGATATTCACGCGGACTAATCCCGTGATAATTCTTAAATGCCCTGGAAAACACTGCTGAATCCGTAAATCCAAGCTCATAGGCGATGTCTGTCATGTTCTTATCTATCCGATGCGCTAACAAAAACAGCGCATTCTCCATTCGAATCCGGTTCACATAATATGCCAAGGGCTCATGCAGCATGCTTTGAAAGATCCGGCTGAAATGATACTTAGAGAAGCCTGCTACCTTCGAAAGCTCCTCTATAGACAGGGCTTCCCCGTAATGCTGCTCAATATAATCCTGAACCTTATGAATTCTTCTTATGTACTCTTCCCTGCATTCTCGCTCAGACATCTGATACTCACCCGTTCCCTGTTTCTCTCGTCATAATCAAAGTGTTCTTATCCAATCTACTGAAGCTTTTTACAATGGAGAAGCTGAGTACAGACGCAGTATATTTATGCTCTCTGATAGGCTTTCCAGTCATATTGTAATATTCCTTTCCCTTATTCTATCAGTATATCTCTTACTATTTCATCATATCATTCATCAAAGTACAAGACTAATTCTTTCTTCATCCAGAATGCATCATAATCATTCTTTCAAACTAGAATTCTATTTATATTTACTCGGAACGGAAAATATCTGCCAACCTGTTCCCAAATTGAGTTCATAGCTTCCAAAACAGATATAGGCTTTCCCTGGTTTCAGATAAAATTTAAGCTCCTTGGCATCTATGGTATTAATTGTATCAGAGATGTTCTTCCACAAGTCTTTATCAAGAGCTATTTTTTTATCATTAAAGTATTTCTTAGAACTTGATACTACTTTACCTGATACTTCTTTCGGCTTCCCTCCGATTACATCAACTGCTGTCAATGTTTTACCGGTCTTCAAATTAAATGTATAGCCGTAATCCTTCTGATTATAGACTCCACCTGCATACCACATTTCTTTCATATGCATACTGATAATATTATTTTTATTATAAGTAACCTTACAAGTGGTTTTCCAATACAACTGTTCTATATCTTCAGAAAACAGCTTATGATCAATGTAATATATGGTACTTTCTTTTATTCTCTCTACATTGTCACTTGCCATAAATGCTTTCATGGCTTTTTCTAAGACCTTATTAATTTTAGCTATTTCATCCGAATCTCCCTCTATTCTTGGATATTGAAAGCTAACCATTCCTCTTACAATATCTCCATCCTTCCATGTCACCTCTTCATTTTGCATTTTATAACTTGCCTTGGCAGCGGCTTCTACACAATTGGTTGGTAAGATTAACAAACAAAAAATCATAAAAACAATTACCATAAAAATATTTCTATGCTTTTTCATACAAGCCCTCCTTACTTTGGAATATTTTCCAGTATAAATCAAATGAAGAATTTTTTCCATCCAATTCAGGAAATAAAATAATACATTTCCAAATTAATATTGGAGTGTTACAATAATTCAATAGAATAAAACAATCAATGAAGGGGGTATTGAATTGAGATATAGAGTATTGGGAAAAACAGGGTTGAAGGTTAGTGAAATAGGATTAGGGGGAGAATGGTTAGAAGGGCAGGATGCCTCCGCTGTGAAGGAGGTTATCGAACGGAGTAGGGAATACGGTATTAATATTCTTGACTGTTGGATGTCTGAGCCTAATGTACGTACTAATATCGGTTTGGCCATTGCCGGTCAAAGAGACCAGTGGCTGATACAGGGACATATCGGATCAACCTGGCAGAATGGTCAATATGAGCGAACCCGTGAAATGGATAAGGTAAAGGTAGCCTTTGAGGATTTATTAAGACGTCTGCAAACCGATTACATAGACCTGGGTATGATCCATTTTGTAGATCAGGAAGCAGAGTTTGATCAGATTATCAAGGGCGAATTCATGGAATATGTACGAGAATTAAAGCAAAAAGGTAACATTCGTCATATCGGCTTGAGTACACATAATCCTTATGTTGCCAAGCTTGCGGCGCTCTCCGGTGAAATTGAGATGATTTTATTCAGCCTTAACCCGGCCTTCGATCTACTTCCCGGCAGTGAGGACCTAAACGATCTTTTTCAGGAGCATTATAATGATGAGCTTAGCGGAATTGCCCCGGAACGGGATGAATTATACAAGATCTGCGAGAGGGAAAATGTCGGTATCACAGTAATGAAGGGATATGCCGGCGGAAGACTGTTCAATGCAGAGCATTCACCCTTCGGTGTAGCATTGACACCTGTTCAGTGCCTTCATTATGCACTAACCAGACCGGCAGTAGCCTCTGTTATGGTCGGCTGCAGAACACCGGAGCATGTAGATGCCGCGATTGCTTATGAAGAAGCTAATGATGAGCAAAAGGATTATGCAACCGTGTTGGCCAATGCACCCTATCATTCTTATTTCGGACAATGTACCTATTGCGGACATTGTGCGCCCTGCCCGTCTCAGATCGATATCGCAATGGTGAATAAGCTATATGATTTGGCAGTACTTCAGGAGAATGTCCCTGCTACCATTCAGGCTCATTATTCCTCTCTTCCGGCAAACGCTTCTGATTGTATCAGCTGTGCTGCCTGCGAAGAGCGCTGCCCCTTTGGAGTACAGATTGTAGAACAGATGCAGAAAACAGCGCAAATTTTCAAATAGGAAAAAAACAACAAAGGTCCATGCTGTTTCGGCATGGGCCTTTGTTATCTTTGTTCACAAACTGAAATTTATTGTTGATGTGACTTGATCAATATTGTAATCAAATACACTCCCACTCCATAAAATGGTGTCAAAATACAAATCGCAAGATTGGGGCCTATACTACTGATATCATCCAGCTTTGATAATAAGATAATTATCCCATAGAGAGAAATAAACAAGCTTGATGGTATCACTAATTTCTGCAAAACATTGATTATTTCTTTTCCGGACTTTTTCCCAGATAATAAGATCCCCGCGCCACAAAATAAGCACAAAAGCAGTAATGACGGAATGTCAAAGTAATATGCAATTGTTGAATTACCCTCTCCACTTGTAGAGATTATTAAGAAAACAACTGCAAGAATAGACATAACAACGCCAATTATGTATTGTACTTTATTACCTTTTTTCGTAATTTCATTTTCTTTCATAAGAGCCATAATGTTTTCCTCCGCTTTTAATGAATAACCCTCATCTGAGAGATTTTCTCCAGATAAAAGTTCATTTACAGTAATGTTAAGAGCGTCACACAATGGTTTAAGTCGTGTAATATCAGGAAGTCCATTTCCACACTCCCATTTTGATATGGATTTATCAGTGACCTCGATCCTCTCTGCCAATTCTTTTTGTGTCATGTTCAAAGATTTACGTGTCTGTGATATAAAACTTCCTACTTTAACCTGATCCATAGTATTTTGCTCCCTTTCTACTAAGCTGCATGCATCTTATAATCGAATATTATCGAGAAACAGGGTAGAATTCAATCCCTAATTAGTAGAATTGAACTCTACCCCAACCAAAAATCTTATCCTTGTTGATCTATGTACGATTATATTATCTCGCCCTGATATTCCTGTTCTATTTCCTTGACCCGTTTATATAAAAATTCATTAGTCGGTACATAAAGCTTATGCTTTTTAGCCATCTCAATCACAGTTCCTGCAAACGATTCCACTTCTGACCGTTTTCGATTTATGCGGTCCTGACCCATAGAGGGCATCCCTTCCGGATTAAGCTTCCCTATAATCTCAAGATACTGATTCAAATCAGCCTCAGACAATTTGATTCCTTCTGCATTCGCAACAGCAATCACCTCACGCATGGCAGCAATCATAGTACGATTGGGTTCTCCACAAGCCAGTGCTCCGGCATAAGTCGTATCATAAACCATGCATGTCTGATTGACACCAACATTCAACATGAACTTACTCCACATGCGATGCAGAATATCCTCCTCCACCACATAAGGTAATTCTATCTTATCAAAGAAAGAAATCACAGCCTGCAGCTTCTCTCTTTGTCTTGCATCCACAATGCCAAGATATAATTTCCCCATATGGGTATATTGCAGTTTATTATTAAACTTCATTGCATCCATACCTTGAGCTACAGTATAAATAACTTTGTCCATACCATAATGCGCTCCAATCACTTTCTCACTGGATATTCCATTCAGCACAGAAAGAATTATGGTATTCGGTCCGACACATTTCCTCATCGAAGTAATAGCTTCTTCCAGCCCTGTATACTTAACAGCAACAATGAGCAAATCAGCCGGTTCAGCTTCACTATCCTTTGTCAATTTAAAGTTGATCGCTTCCTCATTACAATAAAACTTTTGATCTATATTCTTCTTGAAACGGCTTTCTTCCATGATAAATTCAACTGCTTCCATACCCAAGTGCTGGACAATATGAGAACCATACAGTAATCCCAAGGCTCCCATTCCAATAATACTGACTTTTGTTATTTCCACTTTACTCATAGCTCCTCCTAGTAACTGCCCCTTATAATGTTATTTTATACAATCAATCATACCACAGAACCCGCATAGTAAGGAGGGTTTTCAATCTCTGAAACTCTATTTATGTATTAAACTTCAATTTACTTTCTAAGTTTTTCATAAATTCTTAAGCTTGCTTCAATGATAGGTTGCTCATTTTTTCTTAGCAACAATTCTTATAAACGTCATATTATCTCCGATAATCACATGTAAAGGTGCTTCATGTGAATTAAAGAGCTTCAGGGATTTTAAGAAAATCTTATTCCCTTCATCCTCTCCCATAGTATCTGCAAGCACAATGTCCACCATCCCGGTCTTATTCAGATGCTCCACCCACCACTCGAGAGTATACCAGTTGTTCAAATCACTAATCCAGTGTTCCTTTAACTCCTCAGGTATTCCGTCCTTATATGCATGCAGAAAGCAGGGAAGAATAAGGCCAATCTCTCCACCGGTCTTCACATGCCTTAATATATGTTCCTTTAGAAATGACTCGTCTGTTGCATAGAAAAACAAGGAGTTAATGCTTACCATTGCATCAAAAAATTCATCCGCATAAGGTAAGTCTTTGGCATCTGCATGAATTGGGAATACCTTGTCCTCCACTTCCATATCACAGATTCGCTGCCAATTCTCCGATGCACTGATCCATAAATCCGTAGCCCATACCTGTACATCTAATTCCTTTGCCAGAAATATGGAGCTGATTGCCTTACCGCAGCCCATGTCAAGTATTCGCATGCCCGCCTTTAAATTCATTACTTGCATCAGTGATTCCTGAAGCCATAGGTTGTGAGATCCCATCGCATTATCGAGAATCCAGTCGCAATCATACTTATTACTCAAGGGATAACGCTCATCCTTCATCATCTGATAAATCTGTTCTTTAGAATATTCCATAAATACCTCCTGTACAAAATACCTCCAAATATTGCCTATAAATCTAATATACTATATCATACATAAATAGAATACACAAACTAATATTCCCAATAATCACAGTTTACATAGCACCCAATTCGTTAATGCGTCAACCACCATCCGGTTTTATCGTAAGAACGCATTTCATGCATTACTCTCGCTTTCAGGAAAACGAATCGCTAAAATTCAAACCGAGGATTAAAAAACCATTCAGGCTAAACCCAAATGGCTTTCATGATTCCTTTATTATCCTATAGCTGCACAAATAACTAAGGCGAAAAATTCTTTTCTGTTGTCCAAGGAATGGCTGTACCATTTTTCAGTCTGAAAACAGCAATCGCCTTGTAGAAATCTTCAAAAACGCCCTGTTCCTTCCAGGCTTTTAGGAAGGCTCGTGACGGATGCTCAACAATTTCGTCCTTTAGGTTGTTATCGTCGATTTGCTCCAGTGCTCTGGTAATCCTTATTTGTGTGCCATTGCAGCTAAAGCAAAGCTCAACCTTGTTATTATTACATATATGTTTATAAACACCCTTAGCTACCGCCGTGTGAAATAAAATTCCTTCTTCATCAGTCCGGTACATGAACATGGCCCTGACTCTGGGGTGATCCTCTTCCATAGTAGTTTTTTAAATGCTCTACGAAAAACACTGGGCTCTGAAAATTCAAGAAGAAAAATAATATCTTCGATGGAATAATTAGCACATAAATATTTTTTCACTAGCTGCTCTCGCGTTTGCTGCAATAGTGTACTAAACTCTGTTCCTTCATTCCGTAACTTGGCTTGGAGTGTTCTTCGCTAACAAATAACTCCTGTGCAATCTTTTGTAACGTCAAGTTATCCGAAGTAAGATAGGACAAAATCAATTTTTTCGTCCTGTAGGTAACATTGTTCGTAGCTTCAACTTCTTCTAAGAAATCCTTCGCATAGCTTTCAAAATACTGTAAGAGGTTCTCATTTGGATGAAGAACCTCGAGGATGGTATTATACTGGCCTCGTTATAATTTACAAGGTACCAAGTAATTAATTACTTACTTTTATGATGTTTTTGAACGAAATGCAGCTATAACTTTGTTATCCCAATCAGCAGTTATATTAGAATATCTTATTTTCAAGTCTTTAATTAAATCATAATCAACAACTGAAACCATTAAATTGTCTTCTACCATTACGAATACATTACAAACATAATTAACTGTATCAATAGCGCCATCACCATATTTATCTGTCGCTTGCTTAAAATTAACATATCCTTTATGAGTTTCTTGTGTATATAAATTATTAATTTTATTATATGTGTTTATCTCTTTTTCCCCAGTAAAATCAGCCAAATCATTTAAAGCGTCAATATAGCTTTTTACGAACTCCTTATCTCCTTTGTTAAAGAAAATAGTAGATATATCAAAATATTTTCCTCTGTTATTCAATAAATCGACATATGCACCTCCTCCAATATCTGTATAAAAAACATCGCTAAAACGTAGGAAACCTTTTAAAATTGAAATTTCACCAATTCCAATTAATTGATCTCTTACTGAATTTGCAATGTAATCGCGATTTGCCATGTAAACCAATGAAATAGCAGTTTCTTCAAGTTTATAATCATATCCTATTTTTTCTAATTCTGTTTCAAGTTTTTTCGCCCTTGCAATTATATCATTATAAGTTACAACAGTCTTTGATTTTACTGTTACTTTACAAGTATATTTCTTGTTTGCTACTTTACCAGTAATAATAATAGTACCTACATTCTTTGCTGTTACTTTTCCCTTTGATGATACCGTAGCAATAGCCTTATCACTTGTTGACCATTCTACTTTTTTTGCTGTACTGTTGATTTCTAATGTAAAAGTGTCTCCAACATAAAGATTAAGATTTGTTTTATTAATTTTGATTGTAGCTGCTTCAACGCTAGTAGATTTCTGTGCAATTGATAATACAAATAACGAAACAAATATAAATGATATCAAAAATAATTTTCCTTTTCCGCTAATGATCTTCATAATCTTCTCCTTTATTATTATGGTTTTTTGGTTGACTTCTTAACTCATTTATTTTTATAAGCTTAATGTTGTTCCTATATTAATCTTCTCTCAATCCGTCTCAAAACTCTCTTACTCTTTCAAATAGTTTATTTAATATATTATTTTATTTTTGATTTCTGGCACTCGCAAATCAAATTCGCATAAATAGTAAATCTTATTCTAATTATAGATTGTCGATACAAATTCAAACATATTTTACCACATTGTAACATAACACCAAACTATATTCAAATTTTCTTCATACTTTTTACATATATTGCACCAGAATTTACTTTTTTAAAGTCAGCTTTTTATATTATTAATTATATATATGAATCATTATTTGTAGATTTTGGTAAAATGAGCTTTCAAACGTAAAAGATGCCAATCGTAATGTAACGACTGGCATCATAATGTTATATTTTATTATTACATGATATTTGCATCAGCTTATTACTTGATATAGATAACTTAATTACTCATCAGCAACAATAAGCTCTTTTAAGGTATCATATGCATCTTGTGGCTTGTAACCTATAAATCCCAAGGTAGGCACATTATCTACTCCGATAAACCAAATACAAGATTTTGTCGAATACATTTTGAAATTAGGATATGTATCTCCTTTGTTTACCGTTTTAGCGGAAGAATCCATATTAAGATCATTTTTAATACGAGATTTTTTATCTGAATTAAAATTAATCGTAATATAACTACCAAGCTGTAAAAAATCTAATGTCGGCAAACGATCCTCAGACATTTCAGCATAGAATTTATTGTCTGATAAATTCATCTGATCAGCAAAATGATAACCTGAAAAATCTATATTATCAAACATATCCAATTCGCTGTTGTCACCCTCATATGTAAATGTAGATAAAAACGCATTCATTGTAATATCATCCATATAGCCGCCGATAACCATATTATTGAAGCCGGGTACCAACGTATAATATTCAGATTCACTATCCTGATAAATAGAATACTTCTCCGTTTCGGAAATTAATTTATAGTCCTTACCGATAGTAAGGCTACCATCTAAGCTTATACTATACCGTTCAAGAGGGTTATATGTGTTGTTCTTAATCCACACGTATTGCATGTTATTTGCAACAAAATCATCTCCATCATAATATCCATCTAAAATATAACACTTTAACCAATCCACATTTCCCGGATTACCAACGCAACCAATATATCCCCATTCTGTTTTAAAAGAACTACTTGGTTCAGATGCTATAGCAGGCTCTGATAAGGTATTATCCTGAGCTTCCTCCGAAGCATCAGTGGTATCTTCCACTTCGAATTCTTCCGCTATATCATTAGCTTCTTCCTCTTCGGTTTCTTCCGGTATATCAGTAATATCGTTAGCTTCAGTACTTTCCAAGGCTTTCGGTATTTCTGTTGTATTTTGCCCGGGTTGTGCTTGAAGAGTCTCATTCGTTACCTCTGTTGATTCACTAGTACTTTTTGCGCATGCAGTCATGATAAGTAGTAAAATTGTTATACATAGCATGATTAGTTTCTTTTGCATTTTAGTCTCCTCCTGTAGTATCCAGCATGTATAAATATAGTAACTATTATAACGCAAATTCTCTAAATGGTAAATATAAATACTAATATATATTTTTTCCAAATACTAATATATATTTTTTCCAAATATAATGTTTATTGAAAGCACCTACCTTCACTACTTTCAGTACAAAAAATCTCTAAACCTTTATATTTTCCAGGTTTAGAGACTCTTTTAATTAAGGCGACAACCAGATCTTGAACACCGGTTCAAATCTGAAGTCTTCCTAAAGAAAAAGAGAAGATGTATCACTCACGTGATGCATCTTCTCTTTTTTAAGGCGACAACCAGATTTGAACTGGTGATCAGGGTGTTGCAGACCCATGCCTTACCGCTTGGCTATGTCGCCGTATTCAATTACGAAACAGTGACTTTATTATAACAATCCGACTGAAATACGTCAATAGCAAACTCGGTATTTTTCTGATATCATATTATCTTATTTGTGACAATATCTGTCTTATTATATGCCAAATACCAGATACCTAAAGCTATCCCAATAATAAGATACCCGATTGATATAAGCGGGAACAGATCCATGATGTTTCCAACATAAATACCGCTAACCGTCAGGTTAAACATAAAGTGAAGCCAGATCGGAAGGACCGCATTTCTGTTGGTATGATACAGTACACCTGACAGGATCGCAAAGGAGACAATACTCAGCAAAAAGCAGCCAACATATAAAGCCAGCGTCCTACCGGTATACCCCGTAGTAAACCAGAGAGGCAGATGCCAGAAGCCTTGAATGATCCCAATCATCATACAGCCTTTGTAAAGACCATATTTTTCTTCCATGATAGGCTGCAGATAACCTCTCCAACCTGCCTCTTCACCGGTTGCACCTTGCATCAGATTTACGAAGAACGCGATTAGCCAAGAGGCGGCGGAGGTATTAATCAGGCTAATGAAGGAGATATTCTGTTTATGCGATACCAATGCTACTGCAATGATAAAAATCGCCAGCTGTATCCCTGTTGCCGACAGCAGAAGCCTGTAATTGATTTTTGCATGAAATAATCCCCGGAAGAAGTCCTTTCTGGTCTTTTCCGGCATCAGCTTACGATGCATCACCAGAAGTACAAAGGTTGGAGTCCAGGAGCAAAGCATAACCATCAATGCTTTCACCCAACTGTGATCTGATATTTTCATTAGTACAAAGCCTGTCATTCCGATGAACACCCAAAAAATAAGATACGTAAATAATATATAGCGTTTATACCTGTTATTCATAAAAGCCTCCTTCTGTGAAAGCACTATTCTTTCTTCATCCTTTCACAAAGAGAAGCTTAAACCAGGGGGTAACCCCAATGTCAATACCCCTTAGCAAATTTCTGATTAGATTTTTGAATAAACTTCTTATCTGATTGCTTACCAGATTCTATCACCTATCTTAAAGCGGGACTACAGGTGCGTAAAGCTCCAGATAAGAACGAATTTGTCCTGCCTTCTCCGAAATCAGAAGCATACCGATGTAGGTTTCTCCGGGCTGCCTCCAGCCGTTAGTCTCACACCACTCTCTTACTTTCTCATAGGTCTCTACGATAATATTGCCTGCTTCTGGTCCGTCCACCAGAAGCATATGAATGCAGGTGTCATGCTTTATGACATTGTCCCCTGCGCCATCCGGTACCTCCTCTGTAAGCACCATCTTATTGGATATCAACCCCTTCTCGGAAAATACGATATGCCTCTTCATCTTACGAAATACAGGCAGCTGTGCAGCCTGTACAGTATGCAGCTTAGCATATTCCTCATAGGACCTGTAATCTTCTAGCTCACCCAGAATACGAAAAGGCGGCATCGGCTTGATCGTAATCTCCCATAGTCTGTGCCTGATTTCTATACAAGCCTCTTCGAGGTTTTGTAGATTATTTTTGATTTTCTCAAGTCTTGTGATTTCATCCTCAATTGACTTTCTCTTATCTGAAATGATACCGCAGATCTCTTCCATGTCACTTTTATAAAGTATTTTCTCCATCTCCGGAATTCCCAGATCAATCGAACGATAAAATTCAATTGCCAGAATCTTATCCATATCCTGCTCAGAGTAATAGCGGTATCTGTTATCTCGCGACTGATCTGGCCGGAGCAGCCCCTTTTCCTCATAATAGCGTATCTTATCCTTCGTGACTCCGGTTAATCTGACGACCTCACCGATTGTAAAGCCGGAGTAGCCTTCCGCATTATTTTCTTTCATTCCTATTTTCTCCTCTCGCGAGTACATGACCTTTAATCCATCCCATAACTGGCATAGCTGTGTTTGTTTCTGAAGTCAATTGGTGTGAGCTGGAAGGACTTCTTGAACAAAAAGCTGAAGTAGGACACGTTATTAAAGCCGCACTGATCGGCAATATTATAGATCTGCAGGTTGGTTCTCAACAATAAATCCTTCGCCTTATTCAGCCTGACTGTGGTGATGTAATCATTTGGTGTGATCTTCATGACTTCGGTAAATACCTTATGAAAGTAGTTAGGGCTTAACCCGGCGATATCCGAAAGCTGCTTCAGGGAAAGCTTCTGATTCATATTGTCATTGATATAATCCAAGGTTTTATGAATGACCTTACCGTAGGGAGACAGCTGCATCGTGTGCACAGGATTGCAGGAATCCTGATAAAGAAGATAAAGTATATTCAGAATACAGGATTTCATCAGCAATTCGCTTCCCGGTAAGGGATTAAGATACGCTTGAAACACCATATCGAATAAGGTATAGTATTTATCCTCACTCCTGATATGGAATACCGTCGGAATATTGTCAAGAATTGAATTGTTATAATACGTCTGGTATTTCGCTTCTATCCGTTCACAGATGCAGGAATTGTACCAGTTTTTATAGACTGGGAGCGTACCCGCCATATCAAAGGAAATAAAATAGCAGGAGTATGGCATAATTCCCTGGGTAAATTGTCCGGGTCTGCGAAATACAATATCGCCCTTATGGATAGGAATCAATTTCTCATCGATATACATACTGCCTTCACTATCCAGATAATACTCCAACTCATAATCCCTTACCCGTCTTGCAGGAAGTGCTTCTCCCTTTGCATAGCCTACGCTTCCGTTGAAGACCTGCGCATATATCACTCCCGGGTTTACTCGTGACATCGGAAGATTTTCATATTCTATATCGTTACTCATAACAACCTCCAACCTGTGATCGCATCACAAATGTAGTTTTTCCTGGACTGCTCAATGGACTAATTATATTTTATCATAAGATTTTGATATATTAAATAAGATTGTTTATTGTCTGTCATGATTTTTTATATTAGAATTTGAAGCAATCAATAATTTGTTTTTGGGAGGATGATCAAATGAATCATATTATAAAAAGGCAATCCAATCATTTTACTATGATTATGAGTATGGCTTTGCCCATTATTATCCAAGGTCTTGTTTTTCAGTTACAGGCAGTCGTAGATAAAGCTTTTCTTGGAAAGATCAATACGAACTATCTGTCTGCTGTCGGTGTTGCACAGCTGCCCTTCTTCACCTCTGTGGATGCCCTTACTGCGATCTGTACCGGTCTGACTATCATTGTTGCCCGGAAATTCGGCGCCGGAAAGCAAAAGGATATCCACGAAAGCGTCAATGCAACGATTGCTTTTAACCTGATGCTCTCGTTATCTCTATATATGATCTGGCTTGCATTTCCCGATATCATCTTCTCCTGGATGAATGTGAGTGACACACTTGTTCCGTATTGCAATGATTATATTCGGACACTATCCTCCTTCCTCATCCTGTTTGGTGTCGATATATCCCTTCAGGCTACACTTCAAGGCATGGGTAAAACCAAACCGATTATGTACGTGGGCTTAGTAAAGGTATTGTTAAATATTCTGCTGGCCTGGGTTTTTATCTTCGGTAAATTAGGTTTTCCGCCCATGTATGTCTATGGTGCCGCTTTAGCAACAGCGATTGCCAATATAACCGGCGCTCTGATCCTAATAATATATTTTGTCGTATCTAAGGAGCTCTCGCCGAATATGAAGCTCCGTAAAATCCTCCAGTTTCGCTGGGATTTATACAGCAAAATCATTAAGCTTGGGCTTCCGACCGGCACCGAATATTTATTATGGAATATCAGTAATCTGATCTTAGTCAGTCTGTTGAATCAACAGGGGGTCAAAGTGGTTGCGGTCTTTACCTTAACCTATGCCATTGAGATATTTGTTTATATGATTTTCAACGGGATCGCCAAAGCTACGCTTACCTTAATCGGCAACAGCATAGGAGCCGGGAAGAAGCAAGACGCCAAAAGCATCATGACAAGCTCCATCCGTTATACCATGCTCTTTGTGCTACTATTCTGTATCATATTTGCTGTTTTTCCTAAGCCCATCCTGTCCATATTTACGAATGATCAGAATTTGATTAATATGTCAGTCTTATATCTGTTGATGAGAGGAATTACCATGTTCCCGAAATCGCTAAATGTCGTGGTAGGCAGCGGCAATAGAGCAAATGGTGATGTGAAATGGATGCTGTATACGCAGATTATCGGATCCGTCTTTGTTGTAATAGCAGGTTACAGTCTCATTTACGGATTTGGGCTGGGTGCGTTTGCAATCTATCTGACCCTCTTCTTAGATGAGCTGCTCAGAGCTATATTGAATATGCTTCGATTCTATAAAGGGGAAATATTCAATTCGATGCCTTTCTTTTCATTACATAGAGGTAGAGATTTACAAGCAGAGGATTAATAATTAGGTTTTTTCAAGATATCATAAAAGAACCCTAAGAGAGAATATTAGTGTGTTAAGGAGTACACTATACTTCTGGCTTTGGGTTCTTTCTTAATTTTATTCCGACCAATCTATTTGATGGTCAGGAATACCTTTCCTTTTACATTGATCGATAACCTGTTCTTTTTCTTCTGCATTTCCGATGGTATATCTCAGAATTAGTCCTCGAAACACGATATATTTCACATTATTCCTCTTAAAGTCCACATACCAGTTAATACCCCCGCTGTCACTACCGATCATCACCTTGGAGAATCGTTCCGGTAAATCCACCGTATTGGAGGAAAATGTGATTGCCGTCCAATAACGGGGAGTATTTTCCGTCTTCCACAATTCTACCTTATTCACCTGAAGGCAGTCCAGGATATCCTCATTCTCGATACTTTCCTTAATCAGCAAGCCTTCATATATGCCTTCCTCATCAGCTGTTAATGCTTTACCGCAGGATTTTACCTCCTTGACTCCATTCACAGTCAACTCATCCTTGAGCAGGACATCAACTGAGACACCGAACAACCTGCTAATTACCAACAGCTTCTCCGTCTCAGGCAGAGAAATATCCATTTCCCATTTGGAGATTGACTGTCTGCTGACCGAGCAATGCTCTGCCAGAGTCTCCTGCGACATTCCGTGCTGATTCCTTAAGTATTGAATCTTGTCAGATAACTTCATGGCTGTTACCCCTTTCCTATTGAGATATCAATAGGATATCAGTATTTTCTTTCCGCTTCTACCAACCTCGACGTTCTCTTTCGCAACTACAGAGTGCACACAGGCTGGTGTGGTCAATATAACTGTTATTGGCTCTGTAGTAATCTGTCGATTTCGGTCCTCAAGTCGTGTTTCATGCGCTCCAGTTCTTCTGCTTTCGGGCGATTTGCTTCGCCAAACAGCTCCTCGAAGGGCAACAACCATACCGGTCCCTTCGTAGGAGTGTCTCCGGTTACTCTGGGAAACAGATGCCAATGCAGGTGTGAATCTCCGTTACCCAAAGATTCAATGTTTAATTTCTCAGGTTTGAATACATGATATACTGCCTCGCTAACCAGTGACATTTCCTTCAGATGCAGCAGTTTATAATCATTCGGCAGAAAATGCAGCTCGGTTACATGCTCTTTACACAGAAACAGAGTGTACCCTTTAAAATGCTGGTGATCACCAATTACTACATAACCGGTCTCAAGTTCTGTAACAAAATAAGGATTCGTCCCCTTCTTAATCATATCTATCCGATCACAAATCAAACATCCCATGACATACCTCTCAATAATATCAGTGCCCTCTTATAGAGGGGATCCAATTCACAGCCGCAGCTTCCGCATTCCCGATCCGCTTGCTCTACCGCAGAGATTAGATCCTTCGTATTATTCTCTGATACCATTCCGTTTTGATTGGAGGTTAACCATGCGGTAGAGGGAGCATCGATGACATCCCATCCCGACTCCGCAAATTTAGTTATAATAGCAATTAGTTCCTCATTCAATTTAACCATAAGAAGCCTCCTTCATATTATTAATTTGGAATATTTATAAAGGAGGATTCTCCTCATTTTGTTTAACATTTATATCCCTTTCATCATAGCATAGTTATTAATATAAAGATACAGAATTATCCCGTATTCCATTCAGTTTCTCCCCACCTATTACCAGTTCAATTGATTGATAAACTTAACTTTCTTTCATTATACCTCAAGTGACTGATCAGCCGACTCCGTAGGCAGCTGAGTATGTGCCACTCTTATTTTTTATCACATTCCATTGGTCTAGGTGTGTATCCGTTGGTCTTTCATATGGTATAAATGATGTTATTTTATAAACCCTGATCTCTCCATCAATATCCGTATTGATTTCCTCTGCTTGTAAAAAGAAAGCAGAAATGATATGTCCATGCAGTAGGCATTCATAGCGAATGCTCCAATCGGAGTTCGTGTATTAATTCTGACTGCTCCCAATCCAATAATAAGTACTGCGCATAGTACCAGAATTATAATTACTCTCTTTCTTCGGACCATATCACTCATCCTCTCGTCATAATATGTTATATTTAATCTTATCAAAATTTCGGATAAGAGTTTATTTGATTGCTCATTGATAGAACTTGCTTTCTGTGCGAACGTTATCTTATTCCTTCGACCTTCTGAGCTTTTATTCGTATTCGAACATAATCAGCATACCATACCCCTGCTTCATACAACAAGGGCTTTAAATTATTTACGGCTTCTTCTTTTATCTCCTCTGCCAATGCATGCTCTATGTTTTGAAAAGGTCGCTTTACAAACATATTAATCCAATCCAACATTCCCTCTTCACCCACAAGCTCTGTCTTTCGGTTGAATAGCTTGGCGTATACTGTTTTTAACTGATGTCGCTCAAGAATAGGTGTATATTCTCCTATTGTAGGGAAATAGAATCCATGAATGTACTCTAATCCTCTTCTTTCAAATGCCTCTCTCAGTGCCGAATGGATCGCTTCTGTATTACCGTAGCCTCCAAATTCACATACCAGATAAGCATTCGTCTTGAGTGCCTTTGATACCCTCTCAAGTAAGTCATCCTGTTGCTCTATCCAGTGGAATACCGCATTAGAAAAGATGGCGTCCACCGGTTCGTCTAAAGTAAATGTAGTGGCATCCTCCTGAATAAAGGTTAACTCCGGATAATTGGCTCTGGCTATCTCCAACATATTCTTTGAGGCGTCCATTCCAATCATGTCAGCACCCATTTCGGCAATTCTTTTCGTTAATACACCATTCCCACATCCCAAATCAAGAATGCGCATGCCCTTCCTGACCTCCAATAAATTCAATACCTCCTCACCGTATTGGTGAACAAACTTAAAGTTATCCGTATATCCCTGTGCATTCCATTTAATATTCATACCTTCCTCCTTGTTCTCGTTTCTCTTATTCTGAAGGAATTGTAGCATACCATCTTATATAACTCCAATATATGTTAGTAATGCTATATATAATCTAAGGTTATGTTTTATCTCATGAATACTGCCACTTCACGCCTTATCAGGTATTCTATTCGGAGCATATGCTCGTTCTTTTTTGAATTTTGCAGGAGAACAAGCAAACTTCTGTTTAAATAAAGATAAATACGGAACAGGTCGGTGCGACCAGCGATGTTGTACGCATCATGATGGAAGCTGCAGAAGGGCAAGTAAAGGTAAAAGGTTCCGGTGGTATCCGGACAAGAGAACATTTTCTGGAGTTGATAGATATGGGTATAGACCGGATGGGCGTTGGTTATAAATCAACTCCTGTTGTATTGGGAAGATGCTGATGAGATCATTCAGAACTCTCCTATCATTTCTGAAATCTTCCTAGAAGTAACAGGAAAGGACGTGTTTCAATCCTAACTAAAAATGTTAGTTTTGAAACACGCCCTTTCCTTTCCTTAAGGCGACAAGCAGATTTGAACTGCTGATCAGGGTGTTGCAGACCCATGCCTTACCGCTTGGCTATGTCGCCGTATTCAATTATAAGTAATGATTATTCATTACAACTCCCCGAGTAGGGCTCGAACCTACAACCCCACGGTTAACAGCCGTGTGCTCTACCATTGAGCTATCGAGGAATACATGACAAATGACTTGCTCTTTATTCATTTATTAAATGAACTGTTTATGAACGCGATTCATTTTACTTTTAATAATGAAAAAAACAGAAATCCTAACAAGGCTTTTCTGTTTTAGTATTGACTTTACACTACACAAGAAAATGTTATCCAAACTTAAAGTACTTAACAAACCATATTAGGTCAAGCCCTCGACCTATTAGTAACAGTCAGCTCCATACGTTACCGCACTTCCACCTCTGTCCTATCTACCTGTTAGTCTCTCAGGGGTCTTACTAGCTTATGCTATGGGA
>JAEZGK010000047.1 GCA_023437365.1 Bacillota bacterium | reverse complement strand
TGCACCGGCCACCACAAACGAAATTCGGCGCTTTGTCCTTTTAAATCATCAATAAATTGATTGAGCCAAGGGTCTTCTATGTATTTTCCGGCTGAGGAACGAAACCGACCGAGCAAAACTTTGGCATACAGTTCCCAGTCGGCATAAAGCTGCTTGAAATAATCGTCGGTAAACATGGCCCATACGACGTTGCGCTGGCGGACGTTCATCCGGCTGAAATCGCCGAATAAAAAACAGGCCGCGCTGTTCCATGCCATCACGTTCCAGCGCCGGTCCGCAATGAACGAGGGGCAGAGGGTCATGCTGTCCAGAACATGCTGGTAAATAGGGCTGATTGTGCTTTGCGTTTCGGGGATGTCCGCCGGAAGCGGCTGGTTTGCCAGTCGGTAGAGATGAATGCGTTCCTGAGTATCGAGCAGCAGCACCCGCGCAAGGCTTTCAATCACGGCGGAAGAAACATGGATATCGCGTCCCTGCTCAAGCCAGGTGTACCAGGTGAGGCCGATGCCGGCAAGCTGTGCCACTTCTTCGCGGCGCAGGCCCGGTGTGCGCCGGCGCGCGTCAGAGGCAAGGCCCGCCTGCGACGGTGAAATTTTCGCTCTTCGCGTTTTTAAAAAGTCGGCGAGTTCTTTGTATCGATGATTTTCACTGCTCATCTTAAGCCCTGCCTGTTATAATTTATACCCGTATAATTTGACTCCTTTTACCATTATAAAACATGCGCTATGATAATTCCAGAAAACAATTTTAATTATTGAATGGAGGAATCGGTATGAAGTATTTATGGACAACAATCTATGTGAAGAATCTCGAGGAATCAATCGCTTTTTATTCCGATCTGCTGGCGCTTAAGGTGCTGCAGCGTTATCCGGCGGGTCCTGGGTCAGAAATCGCGTTCTTAGGCAACGGCGCTGACGGCGAAACACTGGTTGAGCTCATGGCAGACAGCAAGCACAGCGACATCAGCTTCGGCGAATCCATATCTGCCGGGTTTGCCGTCGAGTCGGTCGAGACCATGCTGGAAACGGTAAAAGGCAAAGCCATCACCGTACACAGCGGGCCGTTTGAAACGCCGGGCTTCAAGTTCTTTGGCATTAAAGATCCACGCGGCTTTCACGTTCAGTTCTTTGAGAAGAAGCAGCAGTCATAGGAGAGAAAACCGGGGTAGATGGAAAGAGCGCTTTAGGAGCGGCCTAACAGGGGCTGCAATCTTTAAAAAACGGCGTAGCCATGATTAGCGGCTATGCAGTTTTTTTATATATACATGGAAGCTTAAGCCGCCCCAATGCAATAATCGGAAGCGCCGCCAGACGGGGGACCCTGCGATTGTTTGAATCGTTCTTGTTATTATGGTAGAATTGACCCGAATTAAAAACATCGTATTTCATTTTCTATCATAACCAGAGAGCATGAAGGTGATGCAATGAACTGGCTGAATGCGTTTGAGCTTATTTGCTACATTATCGTCGTGATTTTACTTATCGATACCATCCGAAAGAAGGACTACAATTCGATATTCACCTTCTGTGCGGCGGCGTTGGTGGGCTTTGCCATGGAGCTTTTGGCTGTCAGCGTAACAGACATTTATTATTATAGTAACGATTTTTGGCTGTCACTGGGAAAGGTTCCACATCAGTTCCCCGTGTTCGGAGGATTGATGTGGGGCGGCCTTACGGGATACGCCATAAAGCTGGCTAAGAAATTTGGGTGCGGAAAGCTCCTGACAGGATTGATTGCAGGAATGTTCGTAGTGACTATGGATATACTGCTCGATGTGGTCGCTATCCGGCTTAACGGCGGATTCTGGATATGGGCGGGAAGTCCTGTGACGCTGGCTATAAGCAATCAATCCTTTATGAGCGTTATTTGGGTGAACTTTTTAGGTTACATGATCGAAACTCCCGCGGTCGTGTTCCTGACATTAAGGGTTCGCGAAAAGACCAGAGAAACCGATTTTAAGAAACAAACGCTGGGTATGTTTTTTGTTGCCATCGGCGGTATTGTGATAACCGCTGCAGGCAGTCTTGTAAGTCTGCTGCTCAACTCCATAACAAATAACTGGTTCTCCTGTATTGCGTTCCTGGCCGTTTGGCTCGTAATGCTTGGTGTAATTATTAAAAAAGCGATCAAGTCAAAGCTTAAAATTACAGAGCCTAAGCGTTGGGATATCCCGATGCTGCTGTTTTGGCTTGCGCTTTATGCGTATTGCATAGCTGCCGTTATCAGTCTGAACATTCATGCCGCCTACCTGTGGTTTTTGGTAATCGGCATCTTCTTTGCCATCGGCACGGCCTATTTCTGCATTGCCGAACAGGAAGCAATGTAATCCTGAATGATAATGCTTGCTATAGATAACGGATAAATCCTGATATGGAACGCCGTAACGTTATTTACCTTTGATGATGCCACAGTTCACATTTCAAAACCGTCCAACCTATATATCCGGACGGTTTTTTTGGTCAAGCAAAAGCCTCGCCCCTATTGTCATTCCGAGCCTGCGAGGAATCCCCTGTGTGACGCACTTCACAAGGGGATGCTTCGCTGCGCTCTGCATGACAGTGCGGGGCAAGCAAATGCAATGCTGCGCACGCTGCATCTAATGTCATTCCGAGCTATGCGAGGAATCCCCTGTGTGACGCACTTCACAAGGAGATGCTTCGCTGCGCTCTGCATGACAGTGCGGGGCGAGCAAATGCAATGCTGCGCACGCTGCATCTAATATCTTTCCGAGCTATGCGAGGAATCCCCTGTGTGACGCAC
>JAEZGK010000041.1 GCA_023437365.1 Bacillota bacterium | reverse complement strand
AAGGAAGCTAATCGAGTATAACGATGATCTTTTCGATTAAATATAAAAAGTTGACTAGCAGAAATTTATTTTTTGATGTATCTAGCATACAGAAATTACGTAAAGAGGACAGAAAGAGAAGACCCTGAAATTTAAATGAGAAAGATTGTTTTGATAGCTTTTCTGATTTCACTTATAGGCAATATAGGATATGCATTGCCTGTGGATTCGGTGAAAGTTGTTGTGATAGATGAGAAAGATAAACCTGTTTCAGCTGCTAAGGTCTCCATTGAAGGAAGCAGATTTTTTTTAACAAATAAATCAGGGATATTCAAATTCAGGCCCGCTAAGGAGCTTGAAATGCCTATTAAAGTTGTTCTTGACAAATCAGGTTTTGTAATTGATGAATTCATTTTTTACGAAGAGGACAAAGAAATTGAAATCAGAGTCAAGAAGAATGAATATTTCCTCAAGGAGCTGATCATAAAACTCTTAAATGATTCCGGCGCTGTCATGGCAAATCAGATATTGGTGTATGCCGGAGAAGATTACCATACTGATAAAAAGGGAATCGCCAGGATTCCTAAAAAGAGATTTGTTCCTGAAGATTTCTTTGTCGAAGGTTATAACCTTGATAAAATCAACTTTGCAGAAAAGGAACAAACATATGTATTGACTTTGGTTCCGGAAGTAGTGGAGCTACCAAAACCCGCTCTGGCTGAGAATAACAAAGATACAATGACCATGGAAAAAATCCTGACCCTTACCCAGGAGCAGTTGGATTCTATGATTTTTGATCGGTATAAAGAGGAGTTTGAAAAAATATCTGCTGAAATTGTTGAAGAGCGCAAAAGACTGGTTGAAAGTAATTCCAAAATAAGAGATGAGATTGACCATATTACCAATAAGCTCAGAAATGAGAAAAATCTGACTGATGAGCAAAGACTGGAATTGCAAAAATATGTAGGTAAGCTTGAAAGATCTCTTATTGAAAACTCTCTTGCATATAATAAAGCAGAAGAGAAAACAATGTCTTTTATAGAACGCCTGAAGTTTATCATCATGCAGAAGGATTCTATAAATTATATTGCGATAAAGAAACTTCAGACAGCGGAAAAGCAGAGAATCCAGGCTGAAAAGAAGGCCAAAAGAACTATCGTAATTTCCAGTATTGTTGCTGTGGCTCTTTTATTACTTGCAGTAGTATTCTATTCTATAGCAAGAAAAATGAGAAAACAGAAAAGGGAGCTTGAAATATCCAATGAGGAATTGAGTACAATTAAGGATACCTTATCTGAAAAATTGATAGAAAGTGATAAGCAGAAGGCTATGATAGAGGAGCAGAATCAGCAGCTTGACATGTTTGTCTACAAAGCTTCTCATGATATCAAAGGTCCTCTGAAATCCTTGCTGGGGCTTTCTAAACTTGGTCTTTCAAGCGTAAAAGATGAAAATTCTCTTGAGCTATTTACGCATATCCATAAGAGTATCACCAAACTTGATAAGCTGGTTTCGGATTTATTGTTCCTTTCAAAAGCCAAAAAGGTTGAAATCAACAACTCAAAAATCAATGTATCCGGTCTGGTGCAGGAAGTAGTGAACAGCTATAAAAACATAGAGGGGTATGGAAACGTAAATATTGATATTGAAATTCCTGAAACAATTGATTTTACTTCAGATTATAACTTGTTTTATTCTGTTGTTCAGAACTTTGTTGAAAACGCTATTAAATATGCAGATAACAACAAAGGAGATAAATATCTCAAAATAAGCGCCAGCTCAGATGATGAAAAGACTGAGTTCAGATTTGAAGATAACGGAATGGGAATTGAACCTGAGCATCTTCCTAAGATATTTGATATGTTCTATAAAATAAGCGAAAACTCCGCCGGTTCAGGTCTTGGCTTATACATAGTCAAATACAATGTTGAAAGACTTGGTGGTAGTATAAAGGTAGAAAGCGAACCGAATAAAGGGTCTGTCTTCGTTCTTGAATTTAAAAAAACTGCCGATCTGGTACTAAATTAAATCAGACTCAGAAACTGAAGACAGGGGCTGCTTCTGCTTTCCATGAAATGATTGATACATCTGAAGATCTGTATTGACTAGCTTGGTACAGATCTTCATTATTTTAAAATAATTACATTTAAGTCAAATTTTAACTGATTGAAAAATACTCATACAAGCATGAAAGCTTTGGTATGTAATAAAATATCGGGGTCAGTAGGTCTGGCATTTCTTATTTTCTTATTTCTTGTTGCCAATGCAAGAGGGGCTGACTTCTATTCTGTTTCTGCCGGTGACTGGGAATCGCCATCCAGCTGGGTGACTGATGCTTGTGGCGGCTCAGCGACAACTGCTACAATTCCACAGGCGGGGGATAATGTTTTTATTTGCAGTGCTATAATCCTTAATTCAACAGTTACAGTAAATAACCTCACCATTAATAATGGTGGGAATCTGAGTTTTGCAGCATCTGCAATCAGCAATCTTACCGTTTCTGGAAATCTTGTAGTAAATACAGGAGGAATATTTCAGGCGGTAGCGGGTACTATACTGCATACGCTTAATCTTGCTGGATCATTCACCAATAATGGAGTTGTTGATTTCTGGAAAAGTACTACAAGCAATGTCTCTCTGAATTTTAATGGAGGCAGGAATTCTGTAGTGTCCGGTAGCGGAACATGGAATCTTTTTGCTGTTACCATGAATAAAACTTTAAGAGACTCAACCTTTGAAGTGCAGGCTCCTGCATTTTTTACAAACTTCAATTCAGGTGTTTGGACACTAACCCAGGGAACCTACTTTCATAATTGTAACAGGACATTTGATATGGCTTCTGGTACAGCGGACTATACAATCA
>JAEZGK010000039.1 GCA_023437365.1 Bacillota bacterium | reverse complement strand
GCTTCGGTCACGAGTCCTACACGTTCTGTGTGGAGCGGACGATGGATGCGCTGGCTCGGGAGCTTTCGATGGACCCGCTGAAGTTGCGCCTTGTGAACGCCATCCGGCCAGGGGACCTCACGCCTTCGAAGTTCCGCTGCACCTACAGCTACCTTGGCGACCTCCCCGCCTGCCTCGAAAGGGTCAAGGCGCTTTCCGGCTGGGATGGCGCGGTCAGGGAGATCAAACCCCACACGGTGCGGGCGATGGGCGTAAGCTGCCTCTGGAAGACCGCCAATCCCCCCACGGACGCCGTCTCCGGCGCGCTGATCACGTTCAACGCCGACGGCAGCGTCAACCTCAATACCGGCGTCGTCGAGATGGGGTCGGGCAGCCAGACGCTGCTTGCACAGATGCTGGCGGAGAAGCTGGGCATCGGGATCGGCCAGGTGCATGTGATAATGCACGTGGACACGCGCACAGCGCCCGAGCACTGGAAGACCGTCGCCAGCCTCTCCGGGTACATGGCGGGGCACGCGGTGGCGCGCGCGGCGGATGATATCGTCAAACAGCTCAGGGCCACTGGCGCGGAGGCGTTTTCCTGCCCGCCGGAGGACGTCATCGTTGCGAACGGACGCGTGTTCTCAAAGAAGAACCCCGACAGGTTTATCTCCTTCAAAGATATTGGGTTGGGGTACAAGGCGACGGACGGGCAGTCTGTTGGCGAACCGGCGCTGGGCCGGGGCGGCTATATGCTGAAGGGGCTGAGTACGCTCGATCCCCAAACCGGCAAGGGCAAGACCGGCCCCAGCCAAACGCCGGGCGCGCAGGTGGTGGAGATTGAGGCGGATCTTGAGGACTTCACCTACCGCATTCTCTCGGCTTCGACGGTCATCGACGTGGGCAATCTCGCAAATCCCGAGGCGATGCGCGCCTCCATTGCGGGCGGCATGGCGATGGGGCTGAGCCTCGCCAGCCGCGAGGTGTACCATTATAGCGCTTCGGGGGTGATGGACACGCCGAACCTTCGCACCTACAAGCTTTTGCACATCGGGCAGGAGCCGGATTACCGGGTGGACTTTCAGGAGACCCCGGATGAGGGCGCGCCGTTTGGCGTGCGCTGCATGTCGGAGCACGGCGTCATCGGCATGGCCGCCGCGCTGGGCAACGCGCTTTCGGCGGCGTTCGGGATCGACATCACGTTTCTTCCGCTGACGCCGGAAAAACTGTGGCGCGCGTCGGGGGAGATGGCATGATCCCCTTCGGGTTTTCGTATCTGCGCCCGGATACATTGCAGGAAGCCGTTTCCGCGCATCAGGAATTCACGCGGGCGGGCAAGGCCGCGCTCTACTACGCCGGCGGCAGCGAGATCATCACCATGTGTCGGGCGGGCGCGATCCGGCCGGACGCCGTGATCGACGTGAAGCGGATCCCTGAACTGAACATCCTTTCGGTGGACGAAGGCGCTCTCACCCTCGGCGCGGCGCTGACGCTGAACCGGATCCGGGAATCGAAACTGTTCCCGCTGATATCCCTCGCTGCGGGGCGCATCGCCGACCACACCAACCAGTGCAGGATCACGCTGGGTGGCAACCTGTGCGGCACGATTATCTACCGGGAAACCAGCCTGCCGCTTTTGCTCGCGGACGCGGAAGTTGTGACCTTCGGCCCGGAGGGGGAGAGAACGCTGCCCATTGGCCGGGCATTTGATGGCCGGATGCGGCTTGCGCCCGGCGAGCTTCTGATGCGGGTTCGCGTGCCGGGCTGGGTTCCCGCGGCGCGCCACTGGCACATCAAAAAGACCGCGAATGACAAGATCGACTATCCGCTGTTGGGCGTCACCGCGCTGGCCGCGGACGGCGCGCTGCGCTGCGCATTTTCGGGGCTTTCGGACGCGCCGCTGCGCTCCGCCGAGGTAGAAGCGATCCTGAACAATAATGGCGTTTCCATCGAGGACAGGGTGGCGCAGGCCGTAGCGGCGCTTTCCGATTGCGAGCGGAGCGACCCGGAAGCGTCCAGGGAATTCCGACTCTTCGCCGCCCGGAACACGCTGAAAACGCTTCTGGAGGCGTGGGAAGATGGCGATATGACGGGACAGCGATCTCGATAGCAACAATGGAGGTGGCGGGAATGCCGCCGCCTCGCAGCTGAATACGCATCTGGAGGGCATGGTAAGATGGTTCGCTATGAAGGGATGGCTGTGATTTCATTGAACGTCAACGAGGAGGTCCGGCAGGTCGCGGTGCGCCCGTCAGACCTTCTGCTCGACGTGCTCCGGGAGCAGCTGGGGCTGACCGGCGCGAAGCCGGGCTGCCTGAACGGCGACTGCGGCGCGTGCACGGTGGTGGTGGATGGCTGGCCCGCGAAGTCCTGCCTGATGCTGGCGGTGGAGGCCGTGGGCCATGAAATCACCACTGTCGAGGGCCTGGGCGGACAGACGCCCGAGCAGCGGGCGTTCGTCGACGAGAACGCATTCCAGTGCGGCTACTGCACGTCGGGCTTCCTCATGGTCTGCCACGCGCTGCGGCTCCACTTTGACGCGCTGCCGGAAGAGATCGTCGTGGAGGAATGGCTCCAGTCGAACCTCTGTCGCTGCACCAGCTACCAGGAGATCCGAAGCGCGGTGCGCGCGATGTTCGGGGGCTGATTTCCGCCCATCCCCGTCAAAAGCACGAGATAAGCATCTGAATACCGGTTTTGTCCGCGGCGATATGGCCGCGGACTTCTCATTTCTGAAACAATGATGCGTACCCTGAAAAAACCCGTACCTTGCATTAAGAATTCGCCAGGCCGGGGCCGAATGGGCGTCAAGCCCAAGCTCCTCATCGTTGATGAACCCACCCGCGGCGTCGACGTGGGCGCGAAGTTTGAAATCTGGCAGCCGCTTTACCTTCTGGGGCGGCGGCGTGGACACCCAGTACGTGCTGCCCCGCGGCACGGCCGCCCAGGTGAAGGATGAAGTCCGGCGACGCATCGACGATCTGGCGCCCGGCGGCGGCTTCGTGTTCTCCACCGTGCACAACGTACAGAGCGACGTTCCGCCCGAGAACTACATGGCGATGTGGGAAGCGCTCAAGGAGTACGGCGTCTACCGCTAAGCGTATACATCACGCCTTTGGGAGCGGCAGGAACCAGGTTCATGCCGCTCCCCCGACACGAGGAGGCGCGTATGAGACAGGGCGATCTAAACGAAATGATCAGTGAATTCCTGACGCAGGCGAGCCAACTCGCGGACATTGAAGGCGCGCAGGGCACCGCGCGCCTTCTGGCCTCGATGCAGCGGCTGGTCAGGTACATGGGCAGCCGCGCGGAGTGGGTACCGCTGCCGGAGGAATGGGCGGTCCTGAAGGATCTTATTGAAATCCGTAAGGGCCGCTTTGGCAACCGCATCCACCTTGCGCCCGCGCCCCGGGCGGCGCTTTTCGTGCCGCGAATGGCATTGGTGGGCGCGGCGGAGGAACTGTGTGCGCCGGATGAGCTGCTGAAAGACCCGCTGTGCGAATTTGAGATCGAGGCGAAAATCATTCAGGACGTCGCGGCGGGCTACGTACTCCTCATGACCGTGCGCAAAACCGGCGCGCTCGGGCAGGAGGAGACCGAGCGCCGTTGGACGCTGTAGGGCCACCAAGGCGCATGTTGTTGCCCGACTGAAAGGAGATACCATGCCGACAGTCATGCTGGTCGACGACGAGGAACTGTCCCGCTTTGCGCTGAGGACGCTGCTCTCGCGCAATTTTGCCGATATGACGGTCGTCGCCGAGGCCGAAACGGGCGAGGAGGCCGTGGAAAAGTACGCGCGCTATCGCCCGGACGGCGTGCTCATGGACATCCGCATCCCAGGCATCAACGGCCTCGAGGCTTCGCGCCGCATCCTCGCGGAATATCCGAAGGCGTCGATATTGATCTGCTCCGCCTACGACTCCTTCTCGCTGGTGTCGGAGGCGCTGGACATCGGCGTCAAGGGCTACCTTTTGAAGCCCGTCAAGCGCGAGGAAGCGGTGGCGAAGATTTCCAAACTGTTTCACGCCCGGGTGTCCGCAACCGAGGCCTTCGCCGACCAGCAGGTGCTGGCGCTTTTGACGGC
>JAEZGK010000036.1 GCA_023437365.1 Bacillota bacterium | reverse complement strand
TTCAACCTCATGGATCCGCTGGTCTTCTTCGGCGCGCTGGTCGGCGCGGCCATCCCGGCCGTGTTCTCCGCGATGCTGATCCTGGGCGTGGACCGCAACTCCGAGAAGATGGTGGCCGAAATCCGCCACCAGTGGGCCACGATCCCCGGCCTCAAGGAAGGCAAGCCCGGCGTGCACCCGCAGTATGAGAAGTGCATCGACATCGCCACCGTGGGCGCGATCAAGGAATTGATCCCGGCGGGCCTGATGGCCATCCTGGGCACCCTGGCCGTGGGCTTCATCGGCGGCGTCAACGCCATCGGCGGCTTCCTGATGGGCAACATCGTCGTGGGCCTCCTGATTGCCCTGATGATGTCCAACGCCGGCGGCCTCTGGGACAACGCCAAGAAGTTCATCGAGTCCGGCAACTTCGGCGGCAAGGGCAGCGCCGCGCACAAGGCCGCGGTCATCGGCGACACCGTCGGCGATCCCTTCAAGGATACCGCGGGCCCGTCCATCAACACCCAGGTCACCGTCGTCTCGCTGGTTTCGACGCTGGCGGCCGGCCTGTTCGTGGCCTTCTCCCTGATCAAGTAAAGCGGGCAAAGAAAATCCGCGCGGCGGCTTTTCATTGCGGGCGCCGGGAATCCTTCAAGGATTCCCGGCGCTCTTCGCATCCCCGGCGTTTTCATGTCAAGGGGCGCGCCAACCGGCGCGCCCCTTGACTTATTCTATGGGTTCCCCTTCGCGTTGGGCGTAAGGCCACTTAAAAATTCATCCATGACACCGTAGAATTCTTCCGCGTTGGCCAGATGCACGTTATGGTCCGGATGGGTCATCTCGCGGGCAATGCAGCCGGGCAGCATTTCCTGCATCCGCACCCAGTCGGCGTTGGGGACCGCCTCGTGGCTGCCCGATCGGACGAGGAGAGCGGGGCACCGGATCCTGGACAGCAGGGGAAACCAGTTCAGGTAATGCCCGATTCCCCGGGCGATGGCGTGCGGGTCAAACATCATTTCGAAGCCGTCCACGGTTTCGGTCAGGCTGTTCATGAAGTACTGGTACTCCAGCTCGGAACCGGAGAACCGACGGATGGTTTCCATGGCGTCCTTGCGGGAGGGGAACGGCAGCGGCCAGTCCTTTACCGGGTTCAGGCTGGGGATCGCTTCCTCGGGCGCGTAACTTTCCGGTCCGGACGCGGATTTGTCCAGGATGGCGACCGCCTTGACCTTCCCGGGGTACAGCGCGGCCAAGTACCCCGCCACCGCGCCGCCCATCGAGTGGCCGACGACGATGGCCGACGGGATGCCCAGATCTTCCATCAGCGCCACCATGTCGTCCGCAATCTCCCGATCGGTGTAGTCTGATAAAGGCCTGCCGCTCAGCCCATGCCCCCGTAGATCCGGCGCGACGACCCGGTACCTGTCCCCGTAATGCCGGAGGAAATCAACCCATGTCTCCGCCCTGCCGCACCTGCCATGCAGACAGAGGACGGCCTCCCCGGACGACTGGGTATCCATATAGAATAGATCAACGCCGTTTAGCTTGACGATGCTCCTGAACACTTTGATATCCGGCATACCCTATCCTCCCGAGTGTTTCGACTGCCACTAGTATACCATAGAGCAACAAGAAGAGAGGACCGAAGCCCTCTCTATGCCAAAATATTTCTATGATACCTTTTTGTGAGGGGTCCAGGGGATATCAATTTCCCTGGCGGGGTCCGGGGCAGCACCCCGGCGTTCCCTTCGTCTTTTCTACTTCTTCATCGAGGCTTCGATGTCGGCGATGGAGCGCGGGATGGACTCGGACAGGTTGACGCAGCCGGTTTCGGTGACGAGACAGTTGTCCTCCAGGCGGAAGCCGATGCCCCAGTCCTCGTTGTAGATGCCGATGTCCACGCAGAACACCATGCCCGCGGCGACCGGGCGGGTCATGTCCACCACGTCGTGCACGTCGAAGCCCACGTGGTGCGCGCCGCCGTGCCACATGTAGCGGCCGATTTCCTCGTAATCCTTGACGAGGCCGATGGCCTTCAGCTGCTCGAAATTGTACTTCCGGGCGGTCAGGTCCACGTCCGCCATGGGCATTCCGGGCTTGATGATCGAGAACATGTACTGGGACGTGTTCCAGGCGCAGGTGTAGAGAAGCTCCTGCTCCCTGGAGAACTTGCCGTTCACCGGCCAGCCGCGGGACACGTCGTTGCATTCGTTGTCCCAGATCGCGCCTACGTCGTTCAAGACCATGTCGCCATCATTGACCGGGCCGGTGTAGGCGTCGTAATGGATGCAGAAGTTGTTCTGGCCGGAGGAGATGATCGACGGGAAGGCGGGGGTGATGACGCCCTTTCTCGTCAGCGCGGCGTCATAGATCGCCTTCAGCTCGTATTCCACCATGCCGGGCCGGACGAGGCGCATCATGTCCAGAATGCCCTCCCGGGTGATGGTCATGGCCTTTCGCATCGCCTCGATCTCGCAGGGCTTTTTGATGGTGCGCATCGCGCGCAGGTGGGGCAGGAGGTTGCGGATGGTCAAAAACGGGTACTCCTTCGCGGCTTTTGCGGCGAAGCGGTCCGCGTCATTTTCCGG
>JAEZGK010000025.1 GCA_023437365.1 Bacillota bacterium | reverse complement strand
GTATCCAGCAGGTTGTAGCGGAGCAGATTGATTAAAGACGTCACCATCTCGGATATGTTGGGGACATTCTGTATAGTTGCCAGCCACTTGACCGAATCCAAAGTATTATATAAAAAATGAGGGTTGATCTGGTTTTGAAGAATCTGAAATTTCATTTCGGATTTCTTCTTTTGCTCATCGAATTCCTTTTCCATGTAATCCTTAAGCTTGACGACCATATTGTCAAAGGACTGGCTTAGCTGCCCAAATTCATCATGGCTGTTAACTTTAACGTTGACATCAAGGTTACCGCTTTCAACGTGTTTAATTTTGCTGCGCAGCTCCCTTAAAGGTTTGGTTAACCGGGTCGATAAGAACAAGGATATGCCCAGTGCGAGAACAATAAAAATTGCGGATATGGAAAAGGACAACGATTTTAACGCTTCGGTGTCTTTATATACATTCTCTTTGGTGATGACTCTGATGATACGCCAATTTGCATTTTCAATCAGGCTGGAAACGATAATGCTTTCAATACCGAAAACATCGTTCTCAATCTGAACGTTGCCGCGCTGAAGTATTTCCGGATTATCTTCAATGACCGACTCCAGATTGACGTAATTAGGGAAGCTGAACAAAATGCTGCCACGTCCATCGACGACGAGCACTTTTTCGTCACTTTTAATTGTCGTGGTGGTAAACGCTTCTTTCAAATTGTTTACATCGATATCAATGATAAGAGTTCCTATCTCTTTACCGTAACGGCGTATTTTATTGTAATATGAGATAACATCGATTCCGCGGTTCCGATTGTTTCCTCTATAAAGGCCGGAATAATGCCCGTGGCCTGACGTCATGTTCTCAAGCTTGACCAGAATTTCTTCTTCTGGTTTAAAAGGTATGCTGGAAAATACTTTTCCATTCGCTCCGACAATATATATGCCGCTGATTTGAGGCTGCATGCTGGCTGCGTTCCTCAATATGGTCGTAATACTGTATTCTTCATCAGGGTTCGTTTTATCGGTAATGCCATTGATTATATCTTTATTACCGCAAAGCAAATCAGAGGTATTCTGGATGAGGTCCAGTATATATTCAATGCTTTTTTTTGTTTCATTGGATGTGGATATGGCTGTATTAGACGCATACTCTGTCAGCTTTGAAAACAAAAACTTATTATTTATGAGACTCATCGCGCTCATCGATAATAGAACCAATGCACAAATTGATAAAAATACTTTGAATTTTATGGAATGAAACAGATTGGACATTTTATTGGTTTACTCCGCCCTGGTAATATTTGTCCCGGTACATCTTGCAGCTCATGCCAGTCGTATCCTTAAATACTTTACTGAAATAATAAGGGTTATTGAAACCGACCTGTTCTGCAATCTCATATACCATGCTATCAGATTCTCTCAGCAACTGCTTAGCTTTTTCAATTCTGTAGTTAATGAGAAATATACTGAAATTAACGCTCGTCTCCAATTTGAAAAGAGTTGACAAATAGCTTTTGCTTTTATGTGTATAATTTGCCAAGTCCGAGAGACTGATATTATTAGAATAATTCTCCTCGATAAACTTGATACATTTAGAAATAATATAAGAATATGTTGGCGTTTTGGGCTTTAATAACTGTCTGAACAAACTGACAACATAAGACTTCAAAGATTCAAAACTCTGAAAATCATCAAAATCATATACTTCAATTTTATCAAGGTTTTGTTCTATGGCAATATCGGCTGCATAATCCATCAGTTCATAATATAATCGTTTTGTGTTCGCAAGATTTTTCTCATTTTCCAGCTGTGTAAGAATTTTTTCTAAATTGCTGCTGATAGACTCGTTTTCGCCTGTACTGATGCTGTGTTTCAAAGAGGCGGTACTGATGCTGAAGTAAGATATATCAGGCTGGCTGTCTGGGATCTGATTAAAGATCTCGATACCGGTTGGCTCGAAAAATGCCAGTTCTAGGCTCTGATTGGCTTCCTCGATGGCTTGCTTTAGATGATCACTAAGGGAAAAAACGGAACTCATCCCCACTGTCGTTCCAATATCAAGGTATTGGCGCAGATTTGCACGCATTAAATTGATATAGTCAAGCAGCTTGTCAACGTTCATATCAGAACTGCTGAAAACAAACAAAACCTCTTGATTCAGGCTGAAAAAAGTTTTATATAGCAGCCTATCTGAAGGAGTATTAGACGAAATATTCTGAAACGACCTGACTATATCAAAATTGCTTTCGCTGTTTTCTTTCCGTGTTTTATAGGTGAGCTTAATTATTAAGGCAACAAATGATTTATCAGCAATAATGTCTGCGCATTTTTTTTGTATACTCAGATAATTGTTGTCGGAAAAGAAATCCTGATAGAGGGTTTCGGTCTCTTCAATACGTGGCCGATTATTTATTAAAGCGCGGTTGCCAACATGCTTGTTGATGATTTTCATGAGGTTATCCGGCGATAAGTCGGATTTTAATATGTAATCGTTGGCGCCAAGCTTTAATGCTTCCTGGGCATAATTAAAATCATCATAATGAGAAATAATGATGGCAACAAGAGACGGTTTATCCTTTTTTAAAGTCTCAATTAATTCGAGACCACCCATCACCGGCATTCTGATATCTGTCAGCAATACATCGGGATCGTACTTCTCGAATAGCGGAATAGCTTCTCTTCCATTACGGGCTGATCCAACAACTTTAAACCCATGTTCTTGCCAGGGAATTGTTGACTCTAAACCCACACGGACCAGGAATTCATCGTCAACAATTAATATTTTCAGCATCTATGCATGCTCCTGATTTATATTTAGGACAAATTTAGTATTAATTATTATCGAATATACGTCATATGCTATTATTGTCTACTATATTATAAGCATTTTTATAGAAAATCGCAACAAACAATAAATTATTAAAAAATATTATTCAAAATCAAAATATGTCACCATTTTAAAATCATCAAAAATTCGATATTATATAAGAATTGGATGTGAGTTGTTTTGACATTACCGTTTGGAGGACAAATTGAAACAATTCAGTATTAAAAGAATCGGTATAATCCTTCTGGATACAATTTTGGTGGCTGCCTCTTTAATGGGGTGCGCCAAAAGTAACCAGTCGCAAGATATAAATTGGCAGGCATATAAGGGCGAAACGCTGCGTATTGCACTGAGCCAGCATCCCTATTCGGAAGCTATCATCAGCAAGATTCAGGAATTCGAAGACTACACAGGCATCAAGGTCGAATACTCGATTACGTCTGAGACTGATTATTTTGAAAAGCTGACGACCAATCTCGACAGCAGGACGGAATCTCCGGACGTTTTTATGATTGGACCTACAAAGCTATGGGAATACGTACCGTATGATTATGTATATCCATTGGATGACCTGGTAAGCAACTCATCCATTACTGCCTCCGATTACAATATAGATGATTTTATTCCCAACGTATTGGACACATTCAGATGGGACAGGAAATTCGGCCACGAGATGGGAAGCGGGCCTCTGTGGGCTATTCCTCTTGGATGCGAGATATACGACCTGATGTATAACAAAGACGTATTTAATGACTACAGGCTGGACCCGCCCAAGACGACGGATGAGCTGCTTGAACTTTGCAAAAAGCTAAATGGGTTTGGCGGGAAAGGGACGTATGCATTTGCTGTTCGAGGTACCCAGGAATGGTCCACGATAGCGACATCCTATATCTCCTTATATACTATGTGGGGCGCTACGGATTTTGAGATCGAGAACGGTAAGCTGGTCTCCAAGGTCAATTCAAAAGAGGCGGTGGAAATGACGGATTTTTGGGTGAAATGCATAAAAGCTGGAGGAGCAAAGGACTGGCAGACGTATACCTGGTATAAAGCAGCCGCAGACTTAGGCGGACGAAGAGCCAGTATGTTATATTGCGCAGATAATATGGGCTGGTATCAGAATATACTCGGTGGTTCTGAGGAACATGGAAACATAATATGGACCACCTCGCCGCTGCCTCCGGGCAAGACGCAGATCTACTCGCATTTCTGGTCATGGGCATTGTCGATCAACAATAAATCCAGTCTAAAAGAGGCTGCGTGGCTTTTTATTCAATATTTTACTAACAAGGAATATCTGCTTTGGGCAGGCGTCAACGCGAAACAGGTTGAC
>JAEZGK010000097.1 GCA_023437365.1 Bacillota bacterium | reverse complement strand
GGATACATGAAAGGGGAAGACAATGAGCGATTTTCCGGATTTCATGAAGAACCCGGCGGACCGTGTGGACGCGGCGCAGCAGAACACGGCGGACGTGGAGGGCTACGTTTTTGAAGGGACGGCAGGGCAGATGGCGTTCTGGACGTGCCATGAAGCGCGGGAATCCAAACCGCATACGCACCCGTTTGACGAATGGACGCTGATCGTCGAGGGGGAATACACCATGTGCACGGCAGCGGGTGAGCGCGTGCTGCGGCCCGGCGACGAAGTAGTGGTCCCCGCGGGCACGGAGCAGTGGGGGCGCTGCGCGGCGGGCACAAGAACGGTGCACGCGTTTGGTGGCAGGCGCGTCGTCAAACAGCGGCCCGTGATGATGGAGCACGCGGCGCTGTGGACGCACCGCATCGAGGAGATGAAGGATTTTTACGTGCGCTGGTTCGGCGGCACGGCAAACGATATGTATACGGCGAAAAGGCCGTCCGGCGCGGTGTTCCGGTCTTATTTCATCGCGTTCGGCGGCGGCGCGCGGCTGGAGATCATGCAGCAGGACGACGTACCGGAGGGCACGCCGCAGCCGTGTACCGGCATGTCACACATCGCTTTCAGCGTTCCCGGCGAAGCGGGTGTGCATGAGCTGCTGGCGCGTATCACTGCGGAGGGCTACGCGTGCCTCTCGCCCGCAAGGCGCACCGGCGACGGCTACTACGAAGCGGTCGTCGCAGACCCGGACGGCAACCGCGTCGAGCTAGTCGCGGTGTAATTCGGAATCCCACTTTGGGCTATAGGCAACCGTTTTCTGCGGTGGCGGTGATATTTTAGGGAACGGTCTTGACCGTTCTGTGAGTATGCACTCGCCAGAGGGAGCGCACAGATGGAGTGGAAAAACAGGAAATTGCCCCGGCTCAAGGGATACGATTATGGCACGGCAGGCTACTATTATCTGACACTGTGCACTGATGACAAGCGATGCCTGTTTGGCACAATTTGCGAGGGAGCCATATCGCTGAATGAACTGGGAAGGATGGCGAAGAATGAACTGCTAAAAATAGAGCAGCATTTTCCCTCTGTGTCGATAGACCAATATGTGATTATGCCGAACCATTTACACGTTATATTGGTAATAGATCCGACGGAACGGTCAAGACCGTTCCCTACGAATGCAGGGGCGAACGAAAAGTTTTCAAATCCAACAGTGTCTACCGTGGTAGGACTCTACAAAGCGGGAGTAACCAGATTGGCCCGTGAGAGACATCCGGGCATTGCCATATGGCAAAAATCCTTCTACGATCATGTCATCCGGGATGAGAAGGGATATCAGAAAATTTGCGAATATATTGCAGACAATCCATTGAAATGGCAGGAAGATGAATACCACGTGTAGGGAACGGTTTCAACCGTTCCGTGATCATGCGCGTACTAATGGGAACGCGCGCATTTGGAGCAACGAAGGGGCAACATGACACACCAACATATCAATCTTATATACCCGCAGTGGCAGGGCGGCGGAGACATGTCCACATACGGCGGCGCGATGGAATTAAGCGAACTGTACCTTGCCGGTGCGCCCGTGGAAGAGATACCTGTCAGCCGGGATGAAGAAGCGGTGTCGGAGCACGGCATATTCGGCTATGCCGACATACTGAAGCAGATGGAATACGTTTCCGGCCTGCTGAATCGGGAGCAGCCCGACACGCTGTTCACCGTGGGCGGCGGCTGCGACGTGAGCGCCCCTGCCGTGTCGTATCTGAACGCGCGGCTGGATGGAAATCTGACAGTTCTGTGGCTGGATGCCCACGGCGATCTGAACACGCCGGAGTCGTCGCCAAGCGGCCTGTTTCACGGCATGCCGCTGCGCCTGCTGCTGGGGGAAGGGGACGGCAGACTGCTGAAGCTGCTGGGTGCGCCGCTGAACCCCTCGCAGATCATGCTGGCGGGCGCGCGCGATCTGGACGAACCGGAGAGAGAGTATATCGCCCAAAGCCGCATAGAGCTGCTGACGACGGATGAGTTGTGTGATCTGCCGGCCATAGTGGATGCGCTTCGGGAAAAAGGGAACCGTCATATCTATGTCCACATCGACCTCGATGTGCTGGAACCGTCGGCATTTGTGCATGTGCCGCTGCCCGTCGCGGGCGGGCTGGACCCAAACACGCTGGTGTGTCTGCTGCACAGCCTGAGCGGTGCGTTTGCGATTGCGGGACTGAGCGTGGTGGAGTACACGGGCGCGGATGGGCGACGATGCGCGGTGCTGGAGGAAATTGCCCGCATCGGCGCTGGATTGGCTCAGAGAAGCTTATAACGAGAGACTGTGATCGGAGTTACATGACAAAGGCAAGGGAGTTGGCATCCATGGACAGGCGATGCGGACTCGGAGCAAGTATTCCATTGACTGCGTTGTCGAGGAAACGACTTATATAGCGCGTTACGGCGTATCGCGGAGGATTATTTCAGAGACTGACTGGAGGGAAAGTTGATGAAAACGGATCTGCAGCTCATACCCGGCGTGGGGCCGTCAATGGAAAAAAGGCTGGTGAAGCTGGGCTTTCGCAACGTGGCGCAGCTCCGCGGCCAGAACGCGGAGGAGATATACACCCGCGACTGTGCGCTGGAGGGTGCGGCGCTGGACCGGTGTGTGCTGTATGTGTACCGGCTGGCCGTGTACTTCTCGGAGGGCGGGCGCGAGCCGGAGCAGCTCAAGTGGTGGAACTGGAAGGATGAGGTTCCGGGCCGGTAGCGCCGCAGGCATAACAGAACAGGCAAACAAGGAGGAGACAACATGTACGAAGAATTTATGCACGAGGAAGCGGTGGATTGGCTGGAGACAAACTTTAACCCGTGTGCGGTCGCATCCAGCCGGTTTGAGAGCACTGCGGAAGCGCTGGAATTCGTGCAGCGGCTGTACAGCGCCGGGGCCAAGAAGGTCAGCGTGATCGACGTGGACGATTCGCGGCTGTTCACCGACGGCGGCCCGTACACCGATACGCTGGCGGCGGCACTGCCGGAGGATGCGGATAAGCGTGCGGCGGTGATGGCTGTCTACATGGAGGAAGTGGCCTGCGGCTGTAACGGAGGCGACGCGAAGGCGGGTATTAAGAATAACGTGATGGTGTTTTCGTGGGAATGAACTGGATATATATATTATGGCCGACACAATAAACGATCGGAAACAGTTCGGCAGGGTATAGGCATTTATGCCGTCCTGGCTGTAACCGTTATGAAAAGGGGAGATAAACGATGGGTAAGTTTTTGATGAATCTGAAAAAGAAGCTGGAATGGAGGGCAGAGCGCCGACGGATGATGCAGCAGTACAGGCAGGACTACGTGCCGCCGTACGCGCCGTCCGAAGACCCGCCGGAGGAAGTGATGGCTGCGATGGCAGAGGAACCGGTGCCGGAAGAATCTGCTCCGGCTCAGGAGATACAGAACAAGGACGACGGAATGGACTGAGCGTTTAACGGCTCCATTCCATCGCCATCATCAGGAAGCCGGAATAGCCCGCGAGAGCGTATTCGTTCATGGGGGCTGCGGTGCGGGCGCGCATGTCCTGCAAAGCGGCGCGGTACCGGTCGTAGAACGCGAAGTTGGGGTGCGGCGTGTAAACCAGTCCCTCCAGCCCGAAGTGCGCGATCACGTTCTTTACGGTGGTGGGTTTGATAATAAGGTCGGTATCCGGGTAATAGTAGCAGCGCAGCGCGGTGACGACGGGCCATTTGCCGGCCTGCCGCATCGTCAGCATGGCCGCGAGACCGTTCATGCCCATCGCTTCATTGCCGTGCAGCAGCTCGCGGACAAAGCCCATCAGCTCCTCGCGCTCGCCATATGTCATACCACGAACCGCGTCTCTCAGGCGCGGTTTTTCGTACATCGATACCATGGACGAGCGGGCGACCAGCCG
The DNA here is from genome assembly GCA_023437365.1 of Bacillota bacterium. Classification (GTDB taxonomy): domain Bacteria; phylum Bacillota; class Clostridia; order Lachnospirales; family Lachnospiraceae; genus Mobilitalea. The sequence goes on along the minus strand of JAEZGK010000097.1, from coordinate 2,306 downwards.
CACGAAGTTTTCCGCGGCCGTTTCCGTATCCTCCAGCGCCGCGGGCGAGAAGGATTCCCGTGCGAATGCCACCCGACGCGTCATGTCGTGGTGCTTCACGCGCACGGCCAGCTCGGGTGTGTCGTACCCCAGCGGGTATACGGACAGGAACGCGGCCTGCGCTATTTTGAGTTTCTCCGTGTTCATCGTGTTCTCCTGTCAGTCCGCCGCGCGTTCCGACTTCATGCTCTTGGACGCCGCGCCGATGATCTTCTCGAACAGCCAGCCCATCGCAGCTTTAACCGGGCCGGGGTATACGCCGCTGAACGTTCTCGCGCCTTTGGACAGCCAGCCCATTTTGCGCCAGTACGCCATGTCGGCGGGGAACTCGGCCTCGCCCAACGCGGGATTTTTCAGGTACATGCCACGGAACGCGGCAAAATGAATGATGCTGCCCATATTGGGGCGGCGCGTGCGCTTTTGCGTTACCGCATCAAAAAGCGCCTGCGCGGTTTTCACTATCGCGCGCTGCTGTTTCTGTGCGGCGCGGGAGGACAGCTTGGTGGGCGGTGTCTGCATACCGAGGCGGCTCACCACCTGATACCCGCCGCCTGCGAAATAGCACAGGCTGTCCAGCGTTTCCTTGAGGCCGCGCGGTCCGCCGCCTGTGGCCACCGCGACCATGTATTTGCCTAAGAACTTGGGGCGGTGGCCGATGTATGCAAAACGCTCGATCAGCTGCTTCATCTGCGCGGTGACGCCCACAGCGTAATTGGGCGACGTGAATATGGCCCCGTCCGATTCCATCAGCGCCCGCTCGATATCCGCAAAGCCGTCCTTCAGCGGGCATTTATCCTCGCCCCGGGCGATACACGCAAAGCAGCCGCGGCACTGGGCCAGCGATACCTCCGACAGGTATATGTAGTTGAAGGTGACGTCGCCCAAGCTCTTCATGTGTTCCTCGATGCGCCGGACGATGCCCAGCGTGCGCCCCTTATGGTAGCTGCCGATGACCGCGGTGATCTGCATATACTGCCCTCCGTGTATTAATGTATTTAATCATATCGGACTGACGGGGTTTATGCAAGCGGCAGCTGTAAAGAAAAGGATTTGGTGATACCAAAAAGACTCGCTCTGACGAAAGCCCTTTACGTCAAAATACGGCAGGGTATTGGAAGATATGTCCTGTGTATGGTATAATTCTTGCAGCATCTGAAGTCATACCCTATGACACCAATAATCACAGCAGATTCGTACTCTAATACACACGAAGGCGGAATTGTAAATGGCCCCAGCAGGCGGCTGCGCTTTTGGGGGTACCCCGGTAACCGGCGAAAAGAGCCAGGCGATGGAGGGATGCTTTTATGGCACAGGTTTACAAGCACGCGATATTCATGCGGCTGGGCGCGAACGCGGGCAGCGGTCTTTCCGGGCTGCATACCGTACGGGAATACCAGATATTCCTCGCGCAGCACGGCGAGGCGTGGTTTCCGCTCTCCGCCGGCATGTCGGAGCGCTACCGCTGCGAGTTTCAGGACGCGATCGACTACCACTACGCGCTGGAGCTGTACCTGTCGGTGGGCAAGGGAGCCGCGCTGGACTACGTGGCCGAGGTTGCCGCCATCGTGACTGGGAGGGAGAGCACACCGCCGCCCGACGAGGCGCTTACGCCCGAGCCATGGCGGGCTGACCAGCGTAGCACATGGCTGAAAATACGCAGCCTCAAAGCCGCCACGCTCACTGCCGACGATTTTACCGTAATCAACACCGGCGCGCGCCTCTCGGACGTGCTCGCCGGCGGCCGCTACAATTTCGGGTATGTGAAGCGGGTAGGGGAGTAGGGGCTTAATAGATCTATAATATAATTTTTACATAAGAGGTAGAGGGTAATGCATAAAACAAAGCTTAACACATCTAGTAGTATAATAAATTCGGCTAGATTCGAGCCCATAGTTTTTGTAAACAAACCGATTGATGATGTGGAGCAAGACATAATTGGCTTAGCATCAATAAATGAATCTATTTATAAATCTATAGATGAAGGTTCATCAATGATCGGTGTTATCGCTGACTACGGATCAGGCAAGTCTAGTTTGATTGAACTTTTATCTAGATGTAATAGTAAGTATTGTAACCCAATCAGAATAAATATGTGGGATTCATTGAATAGAAATTCGCAAGATGAATCAGCAATGAGTATTTCAAATCTGACAAAGTCTTTTTTATTTCAATTGGCGTCAGATAGTAAGAAAGGTAGTATTGCCAAACATATTAATAAACGTCTGAGTAAGAATTATAGTATTATTTCATTGAGCGCGTCCTCAAAT
>JAEZGK010000068.1 GCA_023437365.1 Bacillota bacterium | reverse complement strand
GTGCTGGATAGTATCGAAAAATTCGAGTTTGAAAGCAAAAGGGTCATCTCAAAGAATCATACGTACGACTACGACTATTTAGTTATGGGAATTGGTTCAACGCCCAACTACTTTGGTATTCCCGGTCTCGAGGAGAACGGTTTCCCGCTATGGTCAGTTGATGATGCCGTTAATATACGCGATCACATCGAACGCTGCTTTTTTGAAGCTGCAAAGGAAACACATAGCGAACGCCGCAAAGCTTTGCTGACCTTCGTTGTGGGTGGTGCTGGTTTTACCGGTGTTGAGATGATCGGCGAGCTGGCGCAATGGTTAAAGAAGCTTTGCAGAGAGCACAAGATAGCCCGGGAAGAGATTCGGCTGGTGCTGGTGGACATGCTGCACTGTGTGCTGAGTAACCTCTGCGATAAAAACAGCAAGCGTGCCCACGAATACATGGAGAATAAGCTGGGTGTAGAAATCATACTGGCCACAGCAATCAAGAATGTAACGGCAGAGGCTGTCAGCCTGGGCAACGATACAACCATCCCAACGCACACGCTGATCTGGGCGGCTGGCGTACGCGCCGTCCATGATGTGGAAGACATGGAGCTGGACAAGGGCGCTGCCCGTCGTTTGTGTGTTGATGAGTTCTGCCGCACCAAATACGATAACGTGTATGCTATTGGCGACGTAGGCGCTCTTCTTGACGAAAAGGGTAAAGCTTTTCCGGCAATGGTGGAAACCGCGCTGCAAACGGCTGAGGGCGCAGCACACAACATACTTGCCGATATTCGCGGCGAAGAGCTCAAGCCTGTCAAGGTGAGGATGCATGGTGTTATGGTCAGCATCGGCAACTATTTTGCCGTGGCAGACCTCATGGGAGTGCGTCCTGGTCGCTGGATATCACTTTTAATGAAGTATTTCGTGAATATGCATTATCTGAATGGCATATTGGGTATAACCGGTGTTTGGAAATACCTTAACGACGAGATACTCAAGCGCAAACAACACAAACGCTTTTTGCAAAGGAACTACACAAAAACGGTTCAGGCCTGGTGGCTGGTGCCGATGCGCTTGTTCCTTGGCTGGACATGGTTCTATGAAGGCTTGAAGAAGATACTGGAAGGTTGGATGACTGATCCCAAGCTGGCTGCGTTCTTGGGTTATGGCGGTGCATATGGTACAGCTGCTGCGTCGGCCGCGGGCGCTGCTGATGCCGCGGCCACAGCAACGGGGGCGGGTGCCGCAGACGGTGCGGCCGCTGTTGTTGAGAAGCTGATCAACATCGACTGGGGCTGGCTGGGTGTTTTCCTCGATAAGGCCGACAGCACCATGACGTTCCGTGTCAAGTTCTTCTTGGTTGACTGGATTGTTAACGGATGGGTGCTGGCGACAGATGGCTGGGCGATGTTTTTCCAGATATTCATCGTTATCCTTGAGATACTTGTCGGTCTAGCCATATTCTCCGGTACGTTCACATTCGTGTCGTCCATCGTGTCCGTCGGCCTTATGGCGATGTTTATGACAACGACGGGTATGTATGACACCACGTGGTGGATGCTGTTCGCCGGTATTGCCACGGCAGCAGGCGCCGGGCGCGCGTTCGGTCTGGATCATTGGGTGCTGCCGTATTTGGGCAGAGTCTGGGATGGCACCAAGAAGAACGGCCGACTCACGCTGATTTTCGGCAGCAACCGTTTGCCGAAGATCAAGTAGCCCGGAGGGTCCATCTATCGTGTGGGAAAATATGCCCGCCTTAAAGGCTGAGCTGCAGCTTTTTGAGCAGGAGATGCTCAGTCAGTTCCGCTCACGAAAAGGCGTGAATTCTTATATGGACAAGCTGGCGGTCGATCTGATCGCCAGCGGCGGCAAACGGCTCCGTCCCGCAATGGCCATAGCATCGTCGATGATGGGCGAGTATCAGCGTGATAAGGCAGTGAGTACAGCAATCAGCATTGAACTTCTGCATACCGCAACGCTGGTACACGACGACATCATCGACAATTCTCCGCTGCGCCGTAATCTGCCCACCGTGTACGCACGTGAGGGTGTGAACACGGCGGTATTTACCGGAGACTATCTTTATGTGAAATCCATTATGGCACTGGCCTCTGCCGGATTACCGATGGAGTATATGAAACAGTTGGCCGGAGCAATTGAAGAGGTATGTGTGGGTGAGGTCGAGCAGTTTCGTGGTCGCGGTAAGCTGCCCGGGTTCAAGACTTATCTGTCACGCATCAGCCGAAAAACCGCAGCACTTTTTGCAGCGGCCTGCGCTGTCGGTGCGCATATAGGCGGTCTGTCGGAAGAACAGGTTAAGCTGGCGGGGCGTTTCGGCGGATACTTCGGTATTGCGTTTCAGATTAAGGATGATCTGCTGGATATAATGGAAAGCGAAAATACGACTGGAAAACCGGCGGGGAACGACCTGCTGGAGGGTGTGATAACGTTGCCGGTTATATTGGCAGCCGCGGCAGATTCTCTGATAATGGAGAAGCTTAACGCCATGCTTTGCAGCCGTGATACGAAAAAGGTATCCAAGCGCGAAGTGACACATCTGATAAACCTGATACGCAAAACGGAAGGTATAGAAAAAACGCAGTCTCTGCTGACGAAATATATTGTCAAAGCTCAAAAGGTTTTGGACAGATTGCCCGATTCAACAGGACGCGATATGCTCAGAGAAATGCTCGACATGGGATTTCAAGGTTACTCAATATAATAGCAATAATAAATGGTTAGGCGGCTTGATTTTTATCAGCCGCCTTTTCAGTGTTGAGGTAATTTGGGATAGTATATTTATTCTATATTGTCTGTTATTCCGCCGGAACAATGTCTGTGATGACCACATCCACCTGATCAGGAAATTCGGCGGGCAGAACAATCAGTATATGCCATGCAGCCATGTCCATTGTGCCAATTCCGGGCAGCGCTCTGTCAATGG
>JAEZGK010000045.1 GCA_023437365.1 Bacillota bacterium | reverse complement strand
GTTTGATCAGAAGCGAACATTTATGTTCGATTATGACAAACAATATCGATAGGATGTCAGGGAATCAGTGTGTTAGGGATGCCTGTATCCTTACTCGTTACTATTCAAGGAGTTTTGCAACAGCCCCATTTTACAGGAGCAGTATGATTTAATGCTGAAATCATCATACTGCTTTTGAAGAATTGGACAGTTCAAAGGCAATAGAAAGGGAAGGCAGGGCGTTGCCTATGGTCAAGCCGCTTTCCTTTTCATTCTTAAAATCTCTTATGGCTTCTCTCAATATGTTCATACAGTGTACCTCAGGTTCGTATGTGATTTTTTCTGTCTTCCCCTCGGAGTAAATAGTACACGCGGTTTCGACAGCATCTTGAAAGGAGTTTTCGTAGTAGCTGATCGTTGCATTCTCAAAGCTGGCCTCATATCCAACCGAAAAAGGAGCACCAAAAGAAAGCATTGAGTTACCATGCACATGAATCTTTAGGGAAGAATTGGATAAAAGGCAATCTATTACAGCGCCTGAATTGTCTGAATTGGTTGTAACCTCAGAGGTAACCACCTTAAGATCTTTTCCGAGCCAGGCCGCAAAGTCCAGATCATGAATCATTAATGCCGTAGCTATGGTATCACTTCCGAGTTTCCCCCAGATCGGTGGTGTTTTCCGATAGATAGACAGGTGCTTCAGAGCTCCGTATTTCTTGCTTTCTGCACAATCATGAAGCATCCGATAATAGGGATCATATCTTAGGAACATGTCGACCAAAGCTTTCTTGCCAGTCTTCTTGGCGGCTTCCATGATCGTAATTCCATCCTGAATAGAGGTTACTGCAGGGGTTTCAATCAATACTGAGTGGTTCTTCTCCAGTGCCTTCAGGCTATATTCTGCATGTAAATGAGAAGGTAAACAGATATCAATAAAGTCAAGGGTGTGATCCTCTAGTAATTCATTGATATCCGTTGTGTAATCACAAATAAGTTCAGAACTGATTCCTTTTAATTTCTCTTCATCCCGACCCCAAAAAGTCAGATGAACTATTGGGTCAATTATCTTGTACAGCTCTCCATGATATTTGCCGAAGCCTGTCCCTAATATTCCAATATGCATTGTAATTCCTCCTTGTTTTTGATATATTCATTGTATCGTATTATTTATGACAACAGCATGTCATAAAAGGAGAAAAGGCTATGAGAATACATCGTTTGCTTAATATTTTAATTAAAATAGACCAAGAGGGTAAAGTAAAAGCACATGATATGGCAGAGGCTCTGGAAGTATCCTGCAGAACAATCTATCGGGATATTGATGTTTTATGTGAAGCCGGCTATCCTATCATAACAACCACCGGTCAAGCCGGTGGAATAGCTTTTATGGAAGGGTATCAGTTAAATATTGACCAATCCGATGTCACCTTTAAGACGTTAATCACGCATCTGTATGCTATGCCGGAGCAGGACAAACTTGTTGGTGCTCTGGAAAGCGGAATGAACTTAAAATTCATGAATGGTGATAGATTAAGGGATGAAAGCAAACATAAGATATTAATTGATAAAAAAAGCTGGTGGGAGGAAGACTCTACAGAGATTGACCTGCAACTGATTATGAAGGCGTTATTCCTGCAACAGAAGCTTAGCATTCAATATACCCAGAGTGATGGGACAAAATCCGATAGAATCATTGCTCCCTATGGTCTGGTATTAAAATATACTTCCTGGTATTTAGTTGCTTTTTGCTATATCAGGCAGGAAATAAGAACCTTTCGCTGTTCCAGAATGGATTGTATCACCTTACTACAGGAGTCTTTTGCCATCCCGGAGGATTTTGTACTTAAAAGCTATTGGTCCTTATCAACGAGTGCTTTTAGGGAGAGCAGACAAGAAAGTGAATATTATCCGGTCGAGATTAAACTCCATGAGGCATATGGGGCTGTACTAAAGGATTACGATGTGATCGGTATTAGAAAGGATGGAACATCAATCATTGCCATGATTGATTTGCACAAAAGGGATGTTGCTCAGGAAGATATCAGAGCTTTGCTATGCTACGGACAGATCTTACATCCTGAAGAGATGATAATTAAGGCAAGAGAAATATTGGAGAGAAGCATTCAGGCGTATCATAATTAGGAAGCAAATTAGAAGATATTTTACCGGTTTGAGAAAATTAGTTTGTAGAGATTTGAAGGATGAAACTATGGTAGGGGGAGGACTGCACATGGCATTTAGTAGAGACGATTTGGAGATCTTGAACAGACTTGTCGGGTTACTGGATGAAGACACAAAAACCCAAATCTACGAGAAAATAGATTGCTTTTTACACCCGCAGGTCAGCTTGTTTATGCCGTCTAGCGGACAATGTAAGTATGCAATCACACCGAGCCATACGCATCCGGCGTATTCGTTTATTTACTATTTTGAGTCCTTTAGCGAATTTATTGTTGAGGGCAGGAGCCAAAATTATGACGTTTCTGATGGCAGATGTTTTATAGCTATGTCTCCGGATATTCCACATCAGGAACCGGAACAGGAAGGCTTTCATAGTTATATTGCCATTCAGATAGAGGTAGAACTGTTTTGCCAAGTATTTAGTCAATACTCACAAGCTGAGCCTATATTTCGGGGTGAACAGTTTGCACCCCATCCGGAGCTGCTGGGATTATTAAAGTGCTTTATGCTGGAAGCCGGTGAATATCAGAGGAGGAACACAGATTACTTAAATCAGCTTGCGATGGCCGTGGTACATCTGACAGTGCGTTCCGTTCTTCATGATACACCTAAGGGCGCTCCGTTATATGATCGCTTTGAGATTGATCGGGCGATTGCTTATATGAACAGTCATTATTCTGATAAAATCACGGTAGAAGACCTTGCAGTGCTTTCAAATCTTTCAGCAAATCATTTTGCTAAAATATTTAAGTCCGTGACTGGTGAGACACCAATTGATTTTCTAAAGCTGCTTAGATTGAAGAAAGCACGGAGCATGCTGATTAGCAATGTGGATAATATCACCGAAATCGCATTAAAATGTGGTTTTAACACCTCCTCTTATTTTTCGTCCTGCTTCTTAGAAAAGTACAGAATGACACCCACTGCTTTTCGTCAGAAGTTTCAGCAGTCAAAAAGCGGAGGATTATGATAACTTATCTTGGAATAATGAAAGCCAGTTCCCCTTCTTTTGCTTAAAATAAGCTAATAATCAAAAGGAGGAGTACGATATGAATGAATTAAAGACGGAAGTTCTGCTGTTTGCCAATCAGAATCCGAAAAGCTGGATGGCTACCAGTGAGGAGAATCAACCGCATGTGCGTGGTATGTTATTGTGGTTTGCTGATGAGACAGGGTTTTATTATCATACAGCTTCATCAAAGAGTTTATCAAATCAGATCCAAAAGAACCCTAAGATGGAGGTGGCATTTGAACGAAATGCAGATCAACCTGATTTTGAGATGCTGCGAGTAACCGGAACAGTCGAAATCGTCAAGGATGAAGAACTCGAGAAACGCCTAAAGCAGGAACGCGCCTGGCTATGGGGCAATATTGAGAACGCAAAGGCTGATACAGAGGTCCTTATCTTTCGTATTGTGAATGCTACGGCTTACATATGGAACATGAAGTGGAATATAAGAGAACAGGACGCTCCAAGAGTCCAGTTCTGATGTGACATCGGATATCTGCACAGAAGTAAGTTGTGTTATCCTAGGTGAAGTGAATAGGAAATGTGTTGACGCACTCATTAGAATATAAAAATGGGTGCGTCTCGCTTTACTTGTACTTACCTGCATTTTACACGCAGAGGATAAAAAGTACTTGACTTGGAGTTAACTCCAGGTATTACAATCATACCCATGAAGACTGAAGGAGGTCTGAATGAGGGTGAGAACCCGGATAAATTAAACGAATAGAGGGGTAGAGAAAATGATTTACAAGGAATTTCAAGGATTAAAGCTATCTGCTTTAGGTATGGGGGCGATGCGTCTCCCGGTCATGGATGGAACCTATGCCAATATTGACGAAGCTGAAACAGATAAAATGGTTGCCTATGCTATGGACCATGGGGTAAACTACTATGATACAGCCTGGGGCTATCATGACGGACAGTCAGAGCTTGTGATGGGTAAGATATTAAGCAGATATCCAAGAGAAAGCTATTACCTGGCGACTAAATTCCCTGGCTATGATGCTGCCAATTGGACCAAGGTGGAAGCAATTTTCGAAGAGCAGCTAATTAAATGCAGAGTGGAGTATTTTGATTTTTATCTGGTGCACAATGTCTGTGAGATGAATATTGATGCCTATCTGGATCCGAAGTACGGGATCTATGATTATTTATTAAAGCAAAAAGAGAATGGAAGAATCCGACATCTGGGATTTTCTATTCACGGAAGCTATGATATAATGAAGCAATTCCTGAAAGTATATAGCGATCAGATGGAGTTTTGCCAGATTCAGTTAAACTATCTGGACTGGACCTTTCAGAATGCGAAGGCAAAGGTGGAGCTTGCCAAGGAATATAAGCTTCCGGTATGGGTGATGGAACCTCTTCGAGGAGGTAGTCTGTGCAAATTGTCAGAAGAGGATGAGAACAGGCTAAAAGCATACCGTCCCGAGGAGAAGATACCGGCATGGGCATTCCGTTTCTTATTATCTTTACCGAGTGTAACTGTGATATTATCCGGAATGTCCAATTACGATCAAATGGTAGAAAATATCCTTACCTTCGAGGAGGAGAAGCCTCTTAGCCAAGAAGAAAACACGCTCATATTAAATATTGCGGAGGAGATGCTGAATAAGAAAATCCTGCCCTGCACAGCATGCCGGTATTGCACAAGTCATTGCCCGCAGGAGCTGGATATTCCGACTTTATTATCCTTATATAATGAGCACAGCTATACAGGCGGCGGTTTTATTGCTCCTATGGTACTGGGAGCTCTTCCCGAAGAAAAAAGACCAAGTGCCTGCATTGGATGCAGAAGCTGTGAAGACGTCTGTCCGCAGCAGATTAAAATTTCAGAGGCAATGACTGATTTTACGCTTCAAGTGAGTAAGTAGTGAAGGTGTAGACCTTACTAAGCAAAAGAAGATACGGAGAACAATATGAAGAAGGCAAATGTAACTTTAATGGTTTTTACCTTGATGAGTTTTGTACTGGCTATGACCTCCCTTGCTTTTAATGGTATTTTAGATATCGTTGCCCTGTCATTGAATATTTCTGTGGCTAATTCCGGTCTATTAAATACCATGTATGCTTATGGGGCGGCTTTCGGAGTTCCCATCACCCTGATCGTATTCAGGAGAATCGAACGTGTCAGGATGCTGAAGATTATGCTGCTGGTTACAATTCTGATGACTGCAGCACTTGTATTTGCACAAAGCTTCGGGCAATTACTCATCATACGACTCATTATGGGGATAGCAGCCAATAGCTATGGAGTTTTAGCTATATCAATGGTTGTGTCGTTGTCTGATATCGAAAGACAAGGCCGTTCCATGGCTTCTTATTTTATGGGAAGTTCTCTGGCGTTGGTGATCGGTATACCGCTGACGCGTGCTTTATCCGCAATTCTCGAATGGCGCAGTATTTTTTGGGTATTAAACATTATCATGATTTTGTCTCTGATTTACTTTATGATATTCTTACCGGGAGGAGATCATTCCTCCACAAAACTTGAGTTAAAGAAAGAATTACAGTACTTTAAGGATGGCAAAGTCCTATTAATCATTACATTTACGCTGATCATGTTTATAGGCTATAATGCCTTTTATACATATATTACTCCGTATTTATTGTTGCTTTTCCCATCTCTGAAGGCAACGATGAGTTTTATTCTTATTCTTCTGGGAATTGCCAGCTTTTTGGGCAATCTCCTTGGAGGCATGGTATCGGATCGTATCGGATTTGCTAAATCGATGTTGATCGGCGCTGTAGGTCAAACGATTCTGATACTGTTGCTTCTAGTATTTCAACCTGTTCGGTGGTTGAGTGTACTCCTTGCCATACTTTGGCTTATGAGTGGATGGTTCACAGGCTTACAGCTCAATACCGGGATTGCTCAGGTAACACAGAATAAGTCCAGTTTCATGATTAGTATTAACAGTTCCTCGATTCAATTAGGCGGAGCCCTGGGTTCCAGTCTGGCTGCCGTTGTCATAAACCTTAGTGGGATTCAAAATATTGTCAGTATTACACTGCTGACAGGCTTGATGATGATTACCCTACAATTGATCTACATGAAAAAATATGCTTGAGAGCGGAATAAATATCAGATATATCTGAACTAAAAATTATGGGAGGTATAAAATTATGTTAGGAAATTTCAGCTATTCCAACCCTACAAAATTATATTTTGGAGAAGAGTCTATCAATTATTTGAATGAAGAATTACCCAAGTACGGAAAGAATGTCCTGCTTGTTTACGGAGGAGGTTCCATTAAAGCAATTGGTCTTTATGATAGAATACTGACAATGCTCAAGGACAACGGGAAAGAAGTTTTTGAGGATGCAGGAGTAATGCCAAATCCCACAGTAGAAAAGCTGTATGAGGGCTGCAAGAGAGCTTTGGATAATAAGGTCGATTTGATCTTGGCAGTGGGCGGAGGTTCCGTATGCGATTATGCGAAAGCAGTATCGGTTTCAGCTTATTGTGAAGAGGATCCTTGGGATAAATATTTTCTGCGTATGGAGGAAGTAGATAATAGGATTATTCCCGTAGGATGTGTTCTGACTATGGTTGGTACAGGCTCAGAGATGAATGGGGGCTCTGTAATTACGAACCCTGCGAAAAAGCAAAAAATCGGTCGTGTATTTGGTGATAATGTTTATCCGAAATTTACTGTGCTTAATCCGGTATTTACCTATTCCGTGCCACAGTATCAGATGGTCGCAGGATTCTTTGATATTATGTCACACATCCTCGAAACATATTTTTCGGGCAGTGATGATAACACCTCTGATTATGTTATGGAGGGCTTATTGAAGTCCTTAATCCATAGTTCCAGAATAGCAATAAAGAACCCCACGGACTACGAAGCAAGAAGCAATATCATGTGGACAGCGACCTGGGCGCTCAATACCTTTGTTGAAAAAGGAAAATCCGGAGATTGGATGGTTCACATGATGGGACACTCCATCGCTGGCTATACCAATGCTACCCACGGCATGACTCTGGCCGCAATTTCCATGGCATATTATCGGTTCCTTCTGCCCTATGGTTTACAGAAGTTTAAGCGTTATGCAATCAATGTATGGAATGTTGACCCTGAAGGTAAGACGGACGAACAAATCGCCAAGGAAGGGCTTAACTTAATGGAAGCATATATGAAAGAGCTTGGACTGGTAATGAACATTAAGGAGCTGGGTGTAACCGAGGATATGCTTGAGGGAATTGCTCAGGGTACTTATATCATACAAGATGGTTATAAGGTCCTTGATCAGGATACTATTGTCACTATTTTAAAGAATAGTATGAAGTGATGAAAAGAGAGCTTTATCAGAAGTGTTTTGATTAACAGAATAACATAGAAAGAGATATCGAATAGTCATAAATGCATGTGTTCCCAGGAGATCGGTTTATCTGCGAATACATGCATTTTTATACGATATGTATATTACTGAGTTTTATCGGGGCAATCCAGAAGCTCTGCCAACTATTCCTGCCGGATATTTGATCGTTCCAGTGTTTTATTTTGAAGATTGGCAGGCGGCAGGCTATTTGGTATAATAACATTAATTGATTGGAGGTGGGATTGTGCATTATAATTGCTTGATCGTTGATGATGAAACGGATTTGGCTAAAATGACCTGTGAGTATTTTCAGATGTTTGATGTCTCCTGTGCTTATGTTGAAACAGCCTTGGAGTGTGAACTGTTTTTAAGAGAGAATCAAGTAGATGTTCTTTTGATGGATATTAATCTGAAGGAAGAAAGTGGATTTCATATTTGTAAGAAGATCCGTCAGGAGTCGGATATCCCGATTTTATTCATTAGTGCGAGACAAAGTGATGATGATGTACTGATTGCACTCAATATTGGTGGGGATGATTATATCAAAAAGCCGTATTCCTTAAGTGTGCTTTTGGCCAAAGTGAAGATTACAATGAAGCGTAGGATGAATCATGAGCAAACCGGAGTGAAAGAGAGTAAAGGCTTACTCATAGAGGAAGGAACCATGCGGCTTCATGTCAATGGTAGGGAGATTCAGTTAAAGGCAAAGGAATTTAGGCTATTTCAGATATTATTTGAGAATAAGAATAATATTGTTACCAAAGAACAGCTATTTAATAAAGTGTGGGGTGACACCTTTTTCAGCGACGGAACACTCAATGTACATATTCGGAGATTACGAGAGAAAATCGAGGATAATCCAAATGATCCGAAACTGATCAAAACAATTTGGGGAACGGGGTATATGCTGGAATTATGAAACTAAGAAATATTGCAATTGTTTTTACAATGCTGGTAGGCCTTCTGTTCCTAATGAATTATCTACAGACACAGGCTTCCTCGTATCGTACAGTTGATGTCATAAGCTTGAATGAAAGCTATCAACAGGTCCTGTCTGAGCTGAGGAAGGGTGGAGAACCCAAGACAGTCGAGGAACAGTATGATTGTGAAATCCTATTAAAATCAGATGAAGATTACCAAAGCCAAGTGATGGCAGCGATAAAAGAAAGTAAAATCCTTATGGATTATGAAGTTGATAATACTTTATTCGGGAAAATAGTATTCTCCGGTGAAAGGAAATTATTCAATTCGCTACATTCTATGGTTAGAAGACGGATGATACTGAGTTATGCTTGTGTTCTCTTAGCTGGATATGTATTGATGGGCATAATTTTCTATTATTATATCAGGCCATTTCGTAAGCTGAAATCCTTTGCTGCTGAAGTAGCAAAGGGTAATTTGAAAGTCCCGCTTGAGATGTCAAAGGGGAACTATTTTGGTATATTTACTGAAAGCTTCGATATCATGAGAGAGGAATTACAGAAGGCGAAGGATAATGAATACCGTGCCAATGTAAGCAAGAAAGAACTCGTAGCCGAGTTATCCCATGATATGAAGACGCCGATAGCAATCATCAAAGCCACCTGTGATGTATTAAAGGCTAAAAACCTTCGTCAGGATCAGGGAAACCCGAGTGATATGTTGGAAAAGCTTGGTATGATTGAGCAGAAAGCGGATATGATTGATCAATTGATTAGTAATATGTTTCATGCTACCTTGGAAGAGATGGAGAACCTTAAGGTCGAGCCGGAAGAGCAATTATCCACTTCCATTGTAACTATGTTTGATGAACTGAAGTATTACGGAACGATTAATGTGCTAAATGCAATTCCGGAATGCCTCGTGTATATGGATACCTTGAGGCTAAAGCAAGTGATTGATAACATCGTGAATAATTCCTATAAATATGCGGGGACGCAGATCGATGTTTCATTTAAAAATCAAGCCGAGGGTATTATTGTAGAGATACGGGATTATGGTGACGGTGTTTCGGAAGAGGAGCTTCCGATGGTTACTGAAAAGTTTTACCGAGGAAAAAATGGGAAAGGAAAAAGTGGGACCGGACTTGGATTGTTTTTAGTAAAATATTTTATGGAAAACATGAGGGGTGGGTTTGAATGCTATACCGATCAAGGCTTTGTAGTAAATCTGTTTATACGAAAAGTATAATTGTGAAAGCATCGAATTGTTCTGACTGCTCAAAATGTAAGGATTAGTTAAGGAATAGGCAAGAGTCAGTAAAAGACTATTTAATAATAGGTGATTATAATAAAGTCATGGTCATAAGATCATGGCTTATGTTAATTCATAGGAAATTGTGTCCTATGAATTAATGCTCCGCAGGAAGCGCACCTCGCGGAGAGGTAGTTTGTTGCTACGCAGCTCGCTCGGGCGCGAAAGTATCAGGTAACTGACACTTTGTTATGATAATTTGTTGTATCGGAACTAGGGAAAGGGATGAAAAGTATGGAAAGTATTCTTGTAGCAAAGGATTTATGTAAAACATTTTCAAATGAAAGCGTTCAGCAGCATGTATTAAAAAACTTAAACATAACGATTCATAAAGGAGATTTCACAGTCATTATGGGGAATTCCGGATCGGGGAAGAGCACTCTGTTATATACACTCTCGGGAATGGATCGACCGACCTTGGGCAATACCTGTATCAATGGTGAGGATGTTTCAAAATATTCGAATGATAAACTTGCTGTATTTCGCAGAAAGAATTGCGGTTTTGTATTTCAGCAAAATTTCTTGAATGATACAATGAGTGTTCTAGACAATATCATGGTGAGTGGATTGCTGACATGTAAGAACAGAAAAACGATTGCTGAAAGAGCAAAGAGTCTGCTGTTGCGGGCTGGCTTATCAGAAGAAGTGTTTCACAAATATCCGACACAATTATCCGGTGGCGAAGCGCAGCGTGTGGCACTGATTCGCGGGATTATTAATTCTCCGGCCATTCTGTTTGCAGATGAGCCTACAGGAGCATTGAATTCAAGTAACACCACCAATGTGCTGGATATTCTTACGGATTTGAATGAGCAGGGACAGACGATTGTTATGGTAACTCATGATGTGAGAGCAGCCAGAAGAGGGAACAGAGTGCTTTATCTGAAGGACGGTGTGATTCTGGATGAGATAAACCTTGGTAAGTATGTATCAAAGGATGGCGAAAGACATGAGAAACTGAAGCATTTCCTGAATGAGATGGGGTGGTAATATGGGAGTGCTTCTGATTGCGAGAGACAATATAAAGAAGAAAAAAGCTAATGCTTTGATACTGTTTTTATTGGTTGCCTTATCATTATTGTTATTATATACTGGTATTTCAGTTCTTTCTAATTTGGATCAAGTGATTGATTACCAGAATGAGTCTATCAATGGAGCAGATTATTTACTAATTACACCTAGTACAGATGTTGATACAATTGATACACTTCTTAAGAACCGGGAAGAAGTTGCAGAATGTGAAAACGAGAGGGGAATTCTTTTACCCAGTTCAAAATTTTATAATGGAAATGAAAAACAAGAGGATGCACAGCAAATAGCCTTTTTGTTTCAGGATAAGGATGCAAATAGAAATATTTCAAGGATGAAGGTAATTGATCAAGGTCGTGAATGGAAGGAAAATTCTATTATCATTCCCTACTATATGAAGGTGGGAATGGGTTATAAAACAGGCGATATACTTATTTTGATGTATAAGGACAGTAGCTATCAATTTGAAGTCTACGGCTTTTCTGAAGATGTTATGTTTTCCACACCCAGCAATGTACCTATGGAGAAATGCTTTCTATCTAAAGCCTGCCTCGAAAAATATGCCGATATCTGGGGTGGGGAGGCTACTATTTTCCGCGCGATATTAAAAGAGGGTTACGATAAGGAAAAGTTTGAAGTCAATGCAACACAGATGCTGATTGATCAAGTTACAGATTTCCAGTATATGAATAACTTCGCTGTTAATTATGTTACGATGCGGGTCGGAGCCACAATCACGGCAAATATATTGATGGGAATATTGACAGTATTTGCGATTCTCCTGATATTAATTGCCTTGATTATCCTCTTTTTTAATGTGAGCAATTCTATCGAAAGTAATATGAAGAATATTGGAATGCTGGAGGCATCGGGTTATACCAGTAGGCAATTGAGGACAGCCACATTATGTGAATTCTTAATGATTAGTATCGTAGGCATCATAGCTGGATTTTTGGGCGCAACAGTTGCAACAAAAGCGATAGGCAAACTTATATCCGCCTCAATCGGGCTGAGATGGAACATGGGATTTGATATCAGAAGTGCATTATTCAGTACATTAATCACAATTATGTTAATTCTCTTGGCTGCTATCATAAGTTCCCATAAATATAAGAGCATAACACCCCTTGATGCCATGCGTAATGGAATCAATACACATAATTTTAGAAAGAATCATATTAGACTGGATGCGGTTGACCTTCCGCTAAATCTGTCCATCGGATTGAAAAATATTCTTTATAACAAGAAGAAAAACATAATAATCTGTCTCATTGTCGTAGTGCTTTCTTTTTGTGCCAATGTGACAGTAAGTGTTTATAAGAACTTAGTATTAGAAACTGATACCTTGATACAGTTAACGGGTCTTGAGACACACGAGATAACTGTTGAAGCAACAGAGAATACCACAGAAGATTTAACAGAATTTCTTAATCAATCGAAACAGAAATTGTCTTCGATGAAGGGCATCAGACAGATCCTGGAATACTCCAATATTGATATGAAGCTAAGAAACGGTGAAAATGAGATTTCTGCAAATTGTGATATCTATGATGATATGAGTGGTTTAACCACAGATAATCTGGTAGAGGGGAAGCGACCGGAATATGATAATGAAATCATGCTGACATCAATGATATTGGATCGACTGGATGCAACGCTTGGAGATGTTATTTACCTTGAATTGAATGGTAAGAGTAAGGATTACCTGGTAGTCGGCATTAGCCAGGGGATTACGAACCTTGGTAAAAAAGCGATGATTACGAAGGAAGGCATGAAGAGACTGAATAAGGATTTTGTTCCGATAGCTCTCTATCTTTATTTGGAGGAGGGAACGGATGTCAAGGAAGCACTAACGGAAATAGAGGCCCGATTATCTGAGCAAAAGGTCGATGCATATAGTTTTCTTGACTATTTATCAGCAGCTATGAAATCAATCTCTACCGCCATGAGTAATATGTGTGTAGTGCTATTAATTACAGTAATATTTGTCATCGCTATGCTTCTGCTACTACTAATTAAAACACAGCTGGTTCGAGATAAGAAACTGCTTGGTATCTATAAAGCATTAGGATATACGACCCGACAGCTGATAATGCAGACAACGTTGAGTTATCTACCGGTTGTACTAATCGGAGCAAGCGTGGGAGGTATTGTAGCATGGTTTGGCATAAATCCTTCCATGACAGCATGTATTTCAGCCTTTGGAATACAAAAATGCAGTATGAAGCTTAATCCCTTGGATATGCTTGGTGTTGCAGTGGTGATTGGCTTATGGGCAGAACTGATTGCGGTTCTCTGCTCTGCTCAGATTCGAAAGATCGTACCGTGTGAGATGATTCAAGAGGTATAGTGTGGAAAAATATGAGCCTCCATGTTACAATAGATAAAATGAGGGAATTCAGGATAACCTTTGGCGTGTCTGAATGGATCAGGATAGAACGAATAGTAGGAGTGATGTAATGAATATGAATAAGAGAAGGAACTTAGGAAAGAAAATAATCATTGGCCTTACGGCATTTCTCCTGATAATCATTGGTTCATTTATGATCTACACATCTAATTATTATCACGCAGATGCTTCTGTAATCGAGGCATCCATCCTTGCAGGAGGAATAGATATATCAAGTAAGGATGGAGCGATGATATTTGATCCGGGTAATGCCGAAGCTGCACTTATCTTTTATCCTGGAGGAAAGGTAGAATATTCTGCTTATGCACCGCTAATGATCAAAATAGCACATAAGGGGATCCTATGCATCTTGCCTAAGATGCCCTTCAATCTGGCGGTATTTGATAGTAACGCGGCTGATACCTATCTTGTGGACTACTCAGAAATACAGCAATGGTATATAGGCGGACATTCGCTAGGCGGAAGTATGGCAGCAAGCTATGCCTCGAAGAGTAGTGATAGGTTCAAAGGACTGGTTCTTCTGGCATCATATTCAACAGCTGATCTGACCACGAACGGCTTAAAGGTATTGAGTCTCTATGGCAGTAAAGACGGCGTTCTGAACAAAGACTCCTATCTGAAATATAAAAGCAATCTACCTGTAGATTACACCGAGAAGGTGATTGAGGGAGGCAATCATGCAGGCTTTGGCTGCTATGGACCACAAAAGGGAGACGGTGAAGCGGATATTTCTTCTGAACAGCAGCAGACGGATACCGCTCAGGCAATTGCTGACCTCTGCCTGACAGTAGAGGAATAACGATTGAAGTGCACACACCTATGGAGCATAAGCTTGTTCCATAGGTGTGTTTTAAATATTTTACCCAATAGTAAGAAATTATGGTATGATTATTTATATTGATAAATTTTTTAATTTTCTACAGCCGACCTTATGACTCAGACAGATCAGCAAGCAGTTAAAAATATATAGTGTTCAGGGGGAAATATGTATAAGGTTTTTTTGGTAGAGGATGAAATTATCTTAAGAGAAGGGATTAAAAATAATATTCACTGGGAAGAGGAAGGATTTGAGATTGTCGGGGATGAAAGCGATGGCGAATTGGCTTACCCGATGATTTTAAGAGAGCAGCCGGATGTTCTTATTACAGATATAAAGATGCCCTTTATGGATGGACTCGAGCTGAGTAAGCTTTTAAAGAAGGAGATGCCTCAGCTGAAGATAATCATTATCAGCGGCTATAGCGATTTCGGCTATGCACAACAGGCAATCGATATCGGTATCACAGAGTATCTTCTCAAACCCGTCACCTCCAATAAGCTTCTGGCAGCAGTGAAAAACGCTGCCGCAGCGATCGAAAAGGAACGAAAAGATAAACAGATACTTGAGCAGTATCAACATCTGGTTTATCAGAAGCAGGGTGAAAAAAGAAAAGATTTCTTTAATGCATTAGTCAGCGGAAAAATGTCGCTTTCACAAATCATAGAACAGGAAGAGGAGCTTGGTATCGATATGGTAGCAAGTGTCTTTTGCGTGATGCTGTTTCAGTTTAAAGTTCAGGAGGACATGTATGAATATTCTAACGAAATAGTACAATGCGAAGCCAGAATGCAGGATGCTTTGAGAAAATACTCAGATATTAAGGTGTTTGAACGCGGAATGGATGGATGGGCATTTATCCTCTTGGGAGAAAGCGAAGAGCAGATTGAAGCGTTAAGACAGGAACTATGCCAGCTGCTGGTTCAGATCTGTGACAGCAGAGTACATTATTTTGGAGGAGTAGGCAGAGTTGTACATCGTATCCGCGATCTTCAGCAGTCCTATCTCGATGCGAACAGAGCTTTTTCCATGCGTTACTTTGAACGTGGTGATCAGTTCTTGTCCCACCGTGAGGTACATAACATCAGAGATCAAATAGGAAAATGGGTTAATGTCAGCGAGCTGAATCTTGAAAAGCTGGATCGTACTCTTCTGGAGGAATTCCTAAAGAGAGGAACAATTCAGGATGTGGAGGAATTCGTAGAGAGATATTTTGACGGTTTTGACGCCAGTGCGATGAATTCCACTCTGTTTAGACAGTATATCATGATGGACGGTTACTCTGCTATCATGAGATTTCTAAAGAATCTGAAATATTCCAAAGAGAAGATAGATAACAGTCTGAAGCTTATGAGTGATTCATGCGAACAGCTTACCAGCCTGGAGGATTGCCGTCAATTCTATAAGTCCATTCTGAAGGAGGCAATTGAGCTTCGGAATATGAGTAGCCAGAAGAGATATTCCGTACTCATAGAAAAAGCAAAGGAATACATACACATTAGGTACTCCATGAGTGATCTGACTCTGGATAACGTTGCTTCCAAGGTGAATATCAGTCCAAACTACTTCAGCTCTTTGTTCAATCAGGAAACAGGGATGACTTTTATCGAATACCTGACTGATATTCGTATGGAAAAAGCAAAGGAGTATTTGAGGTGCTCCGCTAAGAAGATTACTGAGATCGGATATTTGGTAGGTTATCTGGATTCTCATTATTTCAGCTACATATTTAAGAAGACACAAAATTGTACGCCGTCAGAATACAGGCTGCAGGGAAAGGGGAAGAATGAGGACAGCTACGAATGAAAAACTAATCAAATACCCGCTGCGTCTGAAGCTGATCCTGGTAGCCGCAATCATTATCATACCGATGATCATTCTTTCCGTATACCAGATTACGGCGCTGCATAACTACAGCACCGCATATGATACGATTGTGCGAAGGATTACTGCTGCAAATAATTACAACCTCAATTTTAAGTCTGAGATGGACGAAAGTATGTATAAGATTGTTGTGGAAGCAGAAACCTTCGAATCCATTGATGATAATCACGATTTAAAGAATCCGTATGAATTGATAAAATCTGCAAGAAGCAATTTTTCAAACCTTAGGGAAATCACTACCAGCAGGGAGAGTCTTGGCTGGATCAAGCGTATCCTGTTGAACCTTGACACGCTGGAGGATAGAATTAATGAAATACGTGATAATCTGGAACAGACCGGTCACTATGAAGAAAATATCGCAATGTTGGAATCTGATATCTATATTCTGACAGAACTGTTTCAGGAGGAAATCCAGTATTATATCTATTATGAAACACAGAATTTTGAGGCTATCAGACAGAGTCTGAACGAACAGGTAACAAAGGTTATTCTGACAATGATTGTCGCCTTGGGATCTATTATCATAGCCTCATTTCTGATGAATGCCCTATTGACGGAAAGCATTACAAAACCGATCAGTATGCTGTGTGAGAAGACGGCATTGGTTGCGAAAGGAGATTTTACCACCAGAACCTCCTGCGAGAATCATGATGAGTTGGCTGTATTATCCGATAGCTTTAATGACATGGCGATGAAGCTGGAACAGCAGGTGAACAGCATCAAACAGGAGCAGGAAAACTTAAGAAATATGGAGCTGAAGCTTTTGCAGGCGCAGATTAATCCACATTTTCTATATAATACATTGGACACGATTATCTGGCTGATTGAGGGAAGCAAGAATAAGGAAGCGATCGACATCGTGGTATCCCTGTCAGAGTTTTTCAGAGTGGCCGTGAGTAAGGGTAGAGACTTCATATCGATCAGGGAAGAGGAAATACATATAAAAAGCTACCTTCAGATACAGCAGTCCCGCTATAGTGATATTCTGGATTATGAGATCATCATTCCGGAGGAGCTGTATCAATATCAGATTTTAAAGTTAACCCTACAGCCCTTGGTTGAGAACTCCTTATACCATGGCATCAAAATGCTAAGGGCCAAAGGGAAAATAACGGTTGCCGGTGAGAGACTGGACGACGACTTGTGTTTTCGTGTAATTGATAACGGAATAGGTATGGAGGAAGAGGAGCTGGAGGAGCTTCGAAGGGCAATTGAAATGCCCGGAAGTGAACAGAGTACCGGTTTCGGCCTGGCCAATGTCAATAAACGGATTAAGCTGAATTACGGCAATCCTTATGGACTCGATATTCAAAGTAAAAAGGGAGAGGGCACAGTGATCACAATTAAGATACCGGTACGGCTGGTAGAAGTGTGAAGATAAAGCATCTTCACACTATGGAAGAACTGCGAATGCTCGCTTGCGGCATCCTGTCTTGAAGTGTGAAACTGCAAATACCGCAAAACAGCTTTCTGACTGGAATAGGAGAAAATATGAATAAAAAACTCATAATAATATTAGTGGTTTTTTTGGCTATCCCGATTACTCTGGTGAGCTGCAGCCTGAGACCGATCAAGATCCTGCAGTATAGTGAAATTGATAATTCGGAGGATAGCGATTCGGATTTAATCGTTGTCGGTTTCTCACAGCTTGGTTCTGAATCTGACTGGCGCACCGCGAATACGAAGTCGATACAGAATTCTCTGACAGAAGAGAATGGCTTTTCTCTGATCTTCAGTAACGGAAGGCAAAGGCAGGAAAACCAGATTAAGGATGTACGAAGCTTCATCTTTCAGGAAGTGGATTATATCGTAATCGCACCGACGACAGAGACAGGGTGGGATACGGTGTTACAAGAGGCAAAGGATGCAGGTATTCCGGTGATTCTTGTGGACCGTATGATTGATACGAAGGATAACAGCCTTTATATTGCAAGTGTAGGTACTGACAAATATGAGGAAGGGCAAAAGGCAGGAAAATGGCTGGAGCAATATCTGGATAAAAAAAGTAAGGAAGCGGATTCCCAGAAGGCTAAGTCATCAAAGAAGAGTAAACAGAATTCAGGGGATGTTAATATCGTCGTATTGGAAGGGACGCAAAATTCAACAGCCCAGCTTGGTCGCTCAAAGGGCTTCAATGAAATAGCAGAAAAACATAAGAACTGGAAAATCCTTGCACATGAAGACGGCGATTTTACAAAGGCAAAGGGCAAAGAGGTCATGGCAAAATATCTCGAGCAATTTGAGGATATCGATATACTGGTCTCACAGAATGATGATATGACCTTTGGTGCAATCGAGGCAATACGGGAAGCCGGATTAACCTGCGGAATCAATGGTGATATTACTATTATTTCCTTTGATGCCGTATCGGAAGCCTTTGATAAGATGGAGGCAGGACTCATTAATGTCGATATTGAATGTAATCCTTTGCAGGGGCCGTTGATCGCAGAGATTATCGAGCGTCTGGAAAATAGAGGAAAGGTTGACAGAGTGTCGTATGTGGAGGAAAAGGTATTCGAAGCGGAAAATGCAAGTAAAGATCGGGTAGGTCGTAGCTATTAGTAAAAAATCGAACAAAATTCATAGAAATCTTAACCAAATCATTAATAAAAAGGAAGCTCAGTAAAATAAACTACAAAGACAGGAAGTTTTTCCGTATTGTTATGCTCTTAAGTTGAATATACTGTGCTTACAGATGTTAACTCAATCTTTTGTGTAGACTTAATAAAGCTGAGCAAACTCAACAAAGCTGAGCAAACTCAATCAAGTTGAGCATAATCAATAGAATTGAGTAGACTCAATCAATTGAGGAAACATTTACTTAGTTAAATTATGAATGGAGGAGAAATCTATGAAGAAGTTATTTTCTTTAGTACTGGTATTTGTTATGGTTCTTTCTCTTGCAGCATGCGGCGGCAAGGACAAAGCAACCTCAGGTAAGGGTGACGGAAAAGTTGTTGTCGGTGTTGTTCAGACCAATGCAAACGAGTCAGATTGGCGTACCGCTAACACAAAGTCCTTTAATGAAGCTTTTGAAAAAGCAGGCTTTGAGACAAAGATGGTTTTCGGTGAGGGTGACCATGCAAAGCAGATCTCTCAGGCTCAGCAGCTCATTCAGGAAGAAGTTGATTATCTTGTTGTTTTAGGACTTCAGTCCGCAGGTTGGGAAGATGTTGCTAAGGCTGCTAAGGAAGCCGGAATTCCTTTTATCATGGCTGACCGTAAGCTTGAGCTTCCCGAGGATCTTTACACTGCAATGGTATGCTCCGATTTCGAAGCGGAAGGTAAAAAGGCTGTTGATTGGTTAAAGGGTCAGAATGTAGCTGGTGCTAAGATCGTTGTTCTTGGTGGTGACACTGGTTCTTCCGCACAGCTCGGACGTTCCAAAGCTATTGAAGATGGCGCTAAGGCAAACGGATGGGAAATCGTATTCAACCAGAACATGAAGGGTTGGGATGAAACTCTTGCTAAACAGGCTGTTGCTGATCTCATCGCTGCTGGAACAGAGTTCAATGTAGTATATGCTGAGAACGATAATATGGCTCGTGGCGCTTGTGACGCTATGGATGCTGCTGGTATTACATATGGAAAAGATGGCGCAGTTAAGGTTATCGCTTTCGATGCTAACAAGTGGGCTCTTGAGAAGGTTCTCGCTGGTCAGTTTAACCTTGATGTAGAGTGTAATCCTCTTCATGGACCTCGTATCGTAGAGCTGATCAATAAGCTTGAAGCTGGAGAGACCGTTGAGAAGAATGCTTATGTAAAGGAAGAAATGTTTGATTGTGCAACCATCACACAAGCTATTGTTGATGCACGTTCTTATTAAGTAATCGTTCTGCTGTGAGTTAAACTCAGCAGGTAAATGAGGTAAGATATTGTACGAAATGCGCGGCGCCGAGTATGTGGATATTGTTCGTAGATCCCAGCACCGCGCATTTATCACATATTCTGCCTGAACGGAGGTTTGATTATTATTACTATGCAAAATACAGTTCTTACAATGAAGGGTATTTATAAAAGCTTTCCCGGTGTGCGGGCTTTGCAGAATGTGGATTTTACTTTATGTGAGGGTGAAATCCATGCCCTGATGGGTGAAAACGGTGCAGGAAAATCCACTTTGATTAAGGTTTTGACCGGAGTCTACTCTAAGGATGCCGGAGAAATCTGTATCAAGGGAACAGCGAAGCCTATACATATCAAGTCACCACAGGAAGCCCAGAAGCTTGGGATAAGCACAGTATATCAGGAAATTACCCTGTGCCCGAACTTAACGGTTGCCGAGAATCTTTTTATTGGCAGAACCAATGATGCCATTGTGAATTGGAAAGAGAGTAACAAAAAGGCAGAGGGCATTCTGAAAGGTCTCGGAATTCCTGCAAATCCGACACAGCAATTATCCAATTGCTCCATAGCTGTACAGCAGATGGTAGCGATTGCTCGTGCCGTAGATATGGACTGCAAGGTGTTGATCCTTGACGAGCCTACCTCATCCCTGGATGAGCAGGAGGTTGCTAAGCTGTTTGCACTGATGCGTGAGCTAAAGGACAGAGGAGTTGGAATCATATTCGTAACCCATTTCCTGGATCAAGTGTATGCATTATGTGATAAGATTACGGTTCTGCGTAATGGTGAGCTGGTCGGAGAATATCAGATCAAAGACTTACCCAGAGTAGAGCTGGTAGCAAAAATGATGGGTAAGGAGCTTGGTGATCTGGCAGAGATACATAACGAGGGGCAAACAGGCTCTGGTGACCAGAGAGAAGTTATTGTAGAAACAGAAGGGCTTTCCAGTAACTCAGGGATAAAGCCGTTCAATTTTACTGCGTATAAGGGTGAAGTAACCGGTTTTGCCGGATTACTCGGATCCGGTCGCAGCGAATGTGTACGTGCAATCTTTGGTGCTGATAAGGTCGTAAAAGGCAAGTTGAAAATGAAAGGCGAAAATGTCAATATTACATCGCCAATCAAAGCCATGAAGAAGGGGATCGGATATCTTTCCGAGGATCGAAAACGGGATGGAATTATCGGAGATCTGTCAGTCCGGGAGAATATCATACTTGCGCTGCAGGTGATGAGAGGTTTCTTCAGACCATTCACGAAGGCCCAGGCACAGGCCTTTGCCGATGAGTATATCAGTCTGCTCGGTATTAAAACTGCATCAGCGGATACCCCGATCAGCTCGTTATCCGGGGGGAATCAGCAGAAGGTAATTCTTGCACGCTGGTTGCTCACGCATCCTGAATATCTCATTCTTGATGAACCAACACGCGGTATTGATATCGGTACGAAGGTGGAAATTCAAAAACTTGTGCTAAAACTTGCTTCAGAGGGTATGAGTATCACCTTCATTTCCTCTGAGATTGAGGAGATGCTACGTACCTGTTCCAGACTGATTGTCATGCGTGACCTATATGTAGTTGGAGAGTTAAAGGGTGATGATATGACGCAGGATAAAATAATGTATACTATAGCGGGGGGAGTAAGTCAAAATGTCTAAAAACAATAATAAACCTGATACCGACCGCTCTGCATCGGTTCTAAAATCATTGACCAGGCACAGATTATTTATCCCCATAGTGTTTCTTGCATTTTTATTATTAATTAATATATTCATCAATCCGGGATTTCTGAGAATTAGCCTAAGCAAAGACAGTGCCGGTAATCCGGTCCTGGTAGGAAATATTATCAATATTCTGAATAATGCGACCGAGCTTGTTGTCCTTGCGATTGGAATGACTCTCGTTACGGCATCCTCCAGAGGTCAGGACATCAGCGTAGGTGCTACAATAGCAATTGTCGGTGGTGTGGTTATGCGGGTACTTTGCGGCAGCGAAACACAGCCTACCACCTTGCATGCACCCGTGATTGTTGCACTTTTACTTGGCTGCCTTGCTGGTATGGCTTGCGGAGCCTTTAACGGTATCCTGGTTTCTAAATTTAACATACAACCGATGGTAGCGACGCTCATTCTATTTACGGCAGGTCGTTCAATCGGTTCCATGGCAATGGGTGGGTTAAAGCCCAAGGCTGCCAGCTCCTTTGGATATTACGGTAACTTTATTCCGGGATTCCCGATACCGACTCCGATTCTTATTACGATTGTGATTGTAGTAATTACATATCTCGCCTTAAAGAAAACGAACCTTGGTCTTTACACCAAAGCGGTGGGTATCAATGATAAAGCCTCTAGCCTGAATGGTCTTAATCCAGCACTGATCAAGTTTTTGACCTTTGTTATTCTAGGACTTTGCGTCGGTATTGCAGGCTTCGTACAATCAAGCAGAGTTCAGACGGTTAATCCTTACACAATCGTGCCCAGTATTGAAATGGATGTCATTCTGGCAGTCGCACTTGGCGGTAATTCGCTGGGCGGCGGTAAATTTAATATGGTGGGCTCAATAATAGGTGCATATACCATTCAGACACTGACCTCTATGCTGACAACACTGAATGTCAATACAAATGCTGTTCCTGTCTTCAAAGCTGTAATCATCATTGTACTGGTAGCGATCCAGACACCATTGGTGAAGAGCTTCTTTACCAGTAAGGTCAGCTTTTCTAAAATGACTGCTGGCAGCGGAAAGGAGCGGGGTTAGTATGAAGAATAATTCATCAATCAACGAAAGCAACAGCGAATTGAACTCAAAGGTGCTCGCTCAGACTCCTTCCGGTGTTTTTAAGACCAAGCGTAGAGAGCCTCTTACTGATACGGCCTTCCTGCTGACGATTACAATTACATTGTTTATTGCAATCTATGCACTCTCGATAGTATTTCTCGGAGATAAGGGTTTTAACAAAATTCAGATGTTCTTTAATCTCTTTAACGAAAATGCAGCACTGATCGTCATTGCCTGCGGTCTTACGATTGTTATGATTACAGGAAGTATCGATATTTCTGTTGGTGGCTCCACGGCACTGATTTGCACGACATGTATCGTCTGTCTGAACAATCATGGCTTCAACTTCTTTTCAGCACTTGTACTGGCGTTGGCAATCGGTCTTTTGTTTGGTGCAGTCCAGGGCTTCCTGGTCGCTTATCTGGAGATGCAGCCCTTTATTGTTACTCTGGCGGGCATGTTTTTGGGGCGGGGCTTGGTTGCCTTGATAGAAGTTAATCAGATACAGGTGAGTAACCCGGGGTTTGAGGCGTTGTCAGGTGCACGAATACTCATTCCCTTTTTAGGGGACTACAATAAGAAGGGTGTTTTTATTCAATCAAAGCTGGAATATGGTGTTATCGTCGCGATCCTTATCGTCGTGGTCATGTTCTGGGTGCTCAAGAAGACGAAGCTCGGCCGTAGCTTCTATGCTGTGGGTGGAAATGCTCAAAGTGCTCTGATGCTTGGTATCAATGTCAAGAGAACCAGATTTCTTGCACATTTACTTTGCGGTTTGCTGGCGGGTATCGGGGGCTTCCTATACGTCTTCCATACGCGCTCCGGTTCGGTGCAGCAGGCAACAGGTCTGGAAATGGATGCCATCGCCGCCTCCATTATCGGCGGAACGCTGCTTACAGGCGGTGTTGGAAATGTCTTCGGTACATTGTTCGGTGTGTTAGCCAGCGGAATTGTATTGCTGGTCGTTACCGCAATCGGCAGCCAGGACCCGTGGTGGCCGCAGATTACACGTGCAGCTATGCTCTGTTTCTTTATCGTACTTCAGAGTATTATTTGCTCAAGAAAGAAGAAATAATGAAGTAAACTGATTCGAGATAATCAGGCGAATAATGTGTAATATATAATTTGAGGAAAGAACAATTTCGTAATTTGATAAGGTTCTTTCCTCTTTGCGTTGCAGTATTATGCCTTTCTGATTGAGTAAAAGCCCTTCACTATTGACAAAGAGTTGGGTAATAGAATATAGTGTTCTACATTAATTATTTTATCCGACAGGGAGGACGGTTTACTTATGTTATATTCCATTAAATATCCGGAATCTTTTATTATAAAAGAGAATACCGGCAGGGAAGCCTTTGGTGGCAATCAGGCCTGGTATCCGAAATATTGGGCAAGACAATCAGGCTGCGGTCCAACCTCGGCAGCGAATATTATGGCATACCTAGCTGATACAAGAACAGAATACATAAAGCTTTATGAACAAAAAAGCAGATTGAAGGAAGATTTCATCCGGCATATGGAAGTGCTATTCGAATATGTAAAGCCCGGCCCCATGGGTGTTAATCATGTAGATAAATACATCAACGGCGTACATAACTATGCGAAGTCCAAGGGGGTATTCTTAAAGACCAATATGCTTTCTGTAGAAAAAGAAACCATTAGTAACAGAACCAAGAAGGAATTAGCAGAGTTTGTTCAAAAAGCGATGGAACAGGATGCACCAATTGCGTTCTTAAATCTTTCCAGAGGAGAAGAAATTCATCTTCAAAATTGGCATTGGATTACAATCACTTCTGTACAAGTGGAAGAGAACCACATTTGGGCAGTTGCATCGGATGAAGGAAAGAAGAGAAGGTTTGACTTACTGCTGTGGTATTTGACGACCGGCATGCATGGCGGATTGATTTATTTTGAATAAAATGCACCTTAGGACATTGACATAGTCCAGGGATAAGCATTTTTTTGAGCAGGATGATAAAGTATCCTGGAAATATTATATAGCTTAAGGTATGATGGTATTGAAATCACACATATCGTGATTTGAAATGTGAGGATTACTCCTTCGAAATTGCTTATAGTTGAATTGGCTGATAAAGCAAAATAAATAAAAGGAGTAATGTATATGAGTTTAGAATTTAGAATTCAACAATTGAAGCAGTTTCGCGTGGTGGGTGTAGTGATTAGTACCACTGTCGAGAATAATAACTGCAGGACAGAGGTACCGGCTTTATGGGGTGAGGTAATTCAACACGGAAGGATCAATGATATTATGGCATTGTCTAATCAAATTCCGCCTGGGATTATCGGTATCAGCGCATATAACACGGACACTTGTGATGCCAGAAAGTTCGATTATTATATTGCCGGGGCTACAGACAAGCCTGTACCGGAAGGGATGGTTGAATATATCGTTCCGGCAGCTACCTGGGCGGTTTTTCCCTGTAAGCGTACCGAGGTCTCAGAGGTTGAGATCCGCATCGTCAGTGAATGGCAGTCTACCTCAGGTTATGAAGTACTTAATCAGGGCTATGACACGGGAGAGATGAAGTCACAAGCTCCCGATTTGGAGGTACATTATTTGGATGATACTTCCGAAGTATGGGTTGCAGTACGAAAGAAGGAACTATAATAGGAAAGGTGATATAACGAATGAATTGGATGGATGGGCTAAATCAAACAATTGAGTACATTGAGAAAAACTTACAGGAAGAGATTAATTACGAGAAGATAGCGGAACTGTTCGGATATTCGGTTTACCATGTTCAACGGGTCTTTGCCATGATAGCAGGAGTCCCGCTTTCGGAATATATTCGTAACAGAAGACTTTCTATGGCAGCCATAGAGCTTCAGAACGGAGATAATAAAGTAATCGATATTTCACTCAAATATGGATATAGCTCACCCAATTCCTTCAATCGTGCTTTCAGGGCGTTTCATGGAGTAGCGCCCAGTGATCTGAAAAAGGAAGGGGTTACAATCAAAGCCTATCCACCGCTTTGCTTAGAGCTTGCAATCAAAGGAGCACAAATGATGGAGTATCGTATTGTTAGGAGCAAGGCATTTCGCATTGTAGGTATTCAATTACAGACCACCATGGAAAACGGAGCATGCTATCGGGATGCACCCTTATTTTGGAGTAGTGTAATGCAGACCGGAAAACAGAATAGTATTCTAGCACTTATGAATCAAAAGCCTTTCGGTCTTCTGGGGGTCAGCAATTATTCCGATAATTTTTCATCCGGTACCTTTGATTACTATATCGCTTGCTCCTCTGATCAGCAGATTCCGGAAGGGATGGTGGAATTTGTAGTTCCGGAAGCAACTTGGGCAGTATTTCCCTGTAGCGATATCAAACCAGATTCAATACAAAAGTTGGAACATAGTATTGTTATGGAATGGCTTCCTACAAGCGGTTATGAATTTGCCCAAGCTCCGGATATAGAATTATATGATGAGAATGGAAAGGCAGAGATCTGGCTTCCCGTAAGAAGTAGAAAGTAAAGCTCCTCTATTTTTGCTGAAAGAATTGAATATTCAGTCCGTTCGGATCTTTGATCGTGAAGAATTCCAAGGAAGGATAATTGAGAATTATTGGGTATTGTTTTGAGGTATCCTATGATATTATTGAGATCTGGTGGTAATCGGTATCAGAAGCGATCAGGTAAAGCATCTCAAATATCTACATGTCCATAATGTAATTAGTTTGACATTTTGTCTGTTGATGTTTCAGCTCAATTTACCTTAATCATGGTAATATTTGATAGCATATCCTGTCTCCAAGCCATAAAGAGCTTGGAGACTTTTTTATGATATAGAAAGAGCACATGATATATTTTACAATAGCGGAAATAATAAAAATGGTATTGCAATAGTATAATTAGTATGATACTATTGATAAGCAGAAGCTTATTAGATAATCATTTGCTTAGGTGGTGAGTTATGACAAACAGAGAAGAAGAGCTGTTGGAATTAATCAAGAGGAACCCGGCGATTTCTCAAAATGAACTGGCAGACACGCTTGGCATTACCCGTTCTTCGGTGGCGGTGCACATTACAAATCTGATACGTAAGGGATATATTCTGGGAAAGGGTTATATTCTAAAGGAAGAGGATTATATCTGTGTTTTAGGCGGTGCGAACATCGACATCATCGGTCTTCCACACAAGAAACTGATCCTTGCCGATTCGAATCCGGGACAGATTAAAGTAACCTTGGGTGGTGTCGGCAGAAATATCGCGGAAAACCTGATACATCTGGGTGCTCCTACAAAGCTGATCAGTGCCGTAGGAGAAGACATCTATGGTAAAAAGATTTTGGAACATGCCGGCAAGATCGGGCTGGATATGAAGAACTCTCTTGTACTGAATCAGAGGCCCACCTCCACTTATCTTGCGATTATGGATGAAAACGGTGATATGAAAGCAGCCATCAATCAGATGGATATCATCGACGAAATCACAATAGAATTCATCCAGGGGAAAAGACAAGTGATGGAAGGCTCTAAAATCTGCGTTATTGATACGAATATACGCAGCGAGGTTATCAATTATGTTTTGGATAACTTTAAGAACACGGTGTTCTTCCTGGATACGGTATCCAGTAGAAAGGCCATGAAGATTAAAGATAAAATCGGTTCGTTCCATACGATAAAGCCGAATAAAATTGAAGCTGAATTGCTCTCGGATAGGAAGATAGAGAATGAGTCAGATATGGTAAAGGCTTCGGAATATTTCTTAAGACAAGGAGTAAAGCGGGTGTTCATCACCTTGGGCCCTGAGGGAGTATTTTATCATGACGGGAGCATTCATAAGTTAATTCCTAATCCGAAGGTTGAGGTTGTGAATGCAACCGGGGCAGGAGACGCATTTATTGCAGCACTCGCCTATGGCTACTTTCATAATTATGATATCGATACAAGTGCCAGATTCTCAATGGCAGCGGCAGTTTTAGCATTAAGCAGTGAAGAAACTATCAATCCAAGCATTTCAGAAGAAAATGTGGTTAAGAAGATGAAGGAGATCGGATTATGTTAGAAAAGTATATTGATATTAAGCCTGAGGTTAGAACAGCAATACAGGAAGGAAGGGCAGTGGTTGCACTTGAGTCAACGATTATTTCCCATGGCATGCCTTATCCTAAGAATGTTGAGACTGCTCTTACCGTTGAAAGTATTGTCAGAGAAAACGGTGCAATTCCGGCTACAATCGCAATCATGGACGGCAAATTAAAGGTTGGTCTGACACGTGATGAAATCGAAGCTTTGGGAAAAAGCCATGATGTTGTGAAAGCTAGCCGCAGGGATATCCCTTTTATACTAGCTAAGGGTCTGACCGGTGCGACTACAGTAGCGTCTACCATGATCATTGCCAGTCTTGCAGGCATTAAAATCTTCGCTACAGGTGGAATCGGCGGAGTACATCGAGGAGCTCAGGAGACCTTCGATATCTCAGCGGACCTTCAGGAATTGTCCAAAACAGATGTTGCAGTAATCTGTGCAGGTGCCAAATCCATCCTTGATATCGGTCTGACCTTGGAATATCTTGAAACTCAGGGCGTTCCGGTGGTCGGCTTTGGTACGGACGAGCTGCCGGCCTTCTATACCTCCAAGAGCGGTTTTGGTGTTGATTATCGGGTGGATACTCCGAAGGAGCTTGCACAGGCTTTGAAAGCGAAATGGGATTTGAGTCTGAAGGGTGGCGCAGTGATTGCCAATCCGATACCGGAGGAATATGAGATGGATCCTGCTGTGATCAATAAGGCAATTGATGCTGCTGTGAAGGAAGCAGAGGAGAAAGGCATTAAGGGAAAGGAGAGTACACCCTTCCTGCTGGCTAAGGTGAAGGAACTGACCGAAGGTGCCAGTCTGGATTCAAATATTCAGCTTGTATATAATAATGCGAAGGTCGGAGCTCAGCTTGCAGTTGAATTAAGTAAGCTGTCATAAGGAAGTAAGGAGATATCCTTTGATAAAATAAAACGATATCTTGTGGAGTAATCTGCGGGATGTCGTTTTTACTTCATCCGGACGTAACGGTAAGGGTATTACATATGGATTAATCATAGCTATTTTGATGGATAAGATAGGAGGTAACGTATGAAGGTATTGAATTTTGGTTCCCTGAATATTGATTATGTGTATCAGGTAGAGCATTTTGTCAGAGCCGGCGAGACCTTGGACTCTGAGAATATGGAGGTGTTCGGCGGGGGGAAAGGCTTAAACCAATCAATCGCTTTAAGCAAAAGTGGTGCCAAGGTGTGGCATGCGGGTGCAGTTGGTGAAAATGATTCGGAAGCATTGCTTGAGTTATTAAACCGTTCGGGAGTGAATACGGAATATGTAAAGAAAAAACCGGGTGCAAGCGGACATGCAATTATTCAGAAGACAGCAAGCGGTGAGAACTGTATCCTGTTGTATGGAGGAGCCAATCAAAGTATTACCAGAGCTGAAGTAGATGACACCCTACGGCATTTTTCTCAGGGTGATTTTCTAATTCTTCAAAATGAAATCAGTGAAATTGGCTATATCATGAGCAAAGCATATAGTATGGGAATGAAGATAGTCTTTAATCCTTCTCCGATGAATCATAAGATATCAACCTACCCTTTGCATTTAGTGGATTATCTGCTACTGAACGAGGTTGAAGGCATAGAGCTTAGCGGAGACTGCGTATTGATGGAGGAATTGGCAGATCAGTTGGCAAATAAGTTTCCCAAGGCCGGAATTGTTCTGACGCTCGGTGAAAAGGGGGCTGTCTATAAAGATAAGGAAGGAACTCTCCATCAGCCTATCTATAAAGTAAAAGCGGTGGATACCACGGCTGCCGGAGATACCTTTACTGGATTTTTTATCGGTGCAATTATGAACGGAGATAAGGTTAAAAAAGCGCTGGATACTGCTGCAAGAGCAGCAGCGATAGCGGTGACTCGAGTAGGAGCAGGTGCTTCTATTCCAACGAGGGAAGAAGTGGAAGCAATCAAATTCATTTAGGAGAGAATACAATAATGATGACTACAACAATTGAGGGGATTTTCATTAAGCGAAAAGATGATACTTCGACTTAGTAAAAAAGATTAAAAAGTATTAAGGAGGGAACGATGAATACAATCTATAAAAATGCAGAAGGGAAAAACAAGGTGCTCGGGTTATACGAGGAGCAACTGAATAGAATTGGTGCAGAGTACAAGGAATTATACATAGATACCGCCTACGGTAAAACACATCTCATTGAGACAGGAAATCCTGAGGGTATTCCGCTTCTTGTATTTCACGGAGGGAATGCCACAACTGCACTTACTCTGTTGGAATGTAAGTTTTTATTTGCAGATTTCCATATATATGCTGTTGATACTATTGGACACCCCGGTAAAAGTGCCGAGAACAGCCTTTCTCATAAAAACTATGAATATGGGCTGTGGGCTAAGGAGGTTATAACAGCACTTGGTTACAGTCGTATGAAATGCTTTGGTGGTTCCTATGGCGCAGGTATCATTGTCAAAACAATGGGTGTTTCCCCGGATAAGGTAGAAAAAGCTGTGATATATGTGCCATCAGGTATCAAGAATGCTCCAGCATATAAGATGATCAATATGATGTTTCCGATGATTATGTATTGGATTACCAAGAAAGATCAGTGGCTAAGGAAATGCATTCTCCCCATGGCATTAACCGAGGATAATATTAATCCTGAGCTTTATCTCACGGCAAAATACAGTATTGACTATGTAAAAATTAAGACAGGAATGCCTAGTGATGCCTTAGCGGAGGATATGATGAAGTGTCTTGCTCCGACTTTAGTAATGGCTGGAGAACACGATTGTCTTTTTCCGGCAAAGCTTGTCCTCCCTCAGGCAAAAAAAATCATTCCGAACTGTACTACATATTTATTGCAAGGCAGAGGACATATGAATTACCTGACAGAGGAAGAAAAGCAAATGATTATTGACTTTCTAAAGTGAATAAGGAAGGTTAAACCTTCCAGAGGGGTGCTGCTTTGTGCTGAAGAACCTGGTAGCAAGAAGATATAAGCTTCCATATTGAACTGATATACACAATTCCGGTTGGGATGTAAGATAACTCTCGATCGGAATTGTTTTTATGCTTTTGGTATTTTTTGATTGGATTTTTCTGCTTATGCTTGTATAATGAAAATAAAAGGATATGGAGAACGGAAGACACCAAAGAAGCTCGCCGATGGAGGACCTATATGGAGAATGCAATCATTAACAGGCCATTTTCAGTAGCAGTTACATTTATTATCATAGTATTGGGTGTAATCATCATCAATGTTGGTGTCTATATTTTTTCTAAGGAGAAGAAAAATATAGCAAATATAACCTTCTTCATTATTGCAATGACCTGTGGAATATGGGAATTCTCTATGGGCATGCAAAATATTAGCATCGGCTTCAATAATCATATTGTTGCATATGTTATTCTGATCACTACGATAATCATACTGCCGGCGTCAGTAATCTATATGTTCAGTATCGCAGATTTTCCTCCGCTTGTAATTAAAATACATATTATTGTTTTAGGGCTCTTTGCAGTCATTACCATCTTTTCATTGTTTTTTTCTTATTCTCCGGAAAGCATTGATCGTTTTTGGGGTGAATCTGTAAGCTATGCGAATTTAGAGCGTAATGTCATGACTAAGGTGTATCAGTATCAGCTGATCAGTGGATTGATTTTTATCAGCGGATGTATTGCCTGGTCAAAAAAAGAGCGACTAAAGAGAGTCAAAACCCAGATTAAGTTTTTCTATTTATATATGGCCTTGGTGGTTTTTGCGTATACCATCAGCATCCTAATACCGGCATTATTCAGGGTGTCCTCCAACCCCCTCGGGTCGATTTATATGTTTGCCGGTTTTGTTGCGCTTACCTATTATTCGAACAAAACCAGAGCCTTCAGTTTTTCCATGGAGAGTATCTCAGATGATATCATGAAGAATGTAGTCATGCCTCTGATTGTAATGGACGGAGACGGTGAGCTGATTATAGCCAATAAAGCTGCTACCAGTCTGTTTGGGATGTCCATTGAGGAACTGAAAAAGGTATCGTATGAATCCCTGTTTACAGCAGAAAGTATGAAGAATTATCATAGGACAGAGGGCAACTGCTTTTCGGAAGAAGGAGAAGGGAATCTGATTATCAGGAATGGCAATATTCCGGTTAAGGTTACTTCGTCGGTCATGAGGGACGAGTATAATGATATCCTGTATTCCTTGTGTTATTTTACTGATTTCTCCAAGGAACAGGAGCTTATGGATAAGCTAGAAGAAAGCCGTCTGGAAGCTGAGAATGCCAATAAAGCAAAGGGAGATTTTCTTGCTAATATGAGCCATGAAATCCGAACTCCTATTAATGCTGTCCTGGGACTGGATGAGATGATCATCAGAGAATGCAAGGATGAGGAGATCAGAACCTATGCCTTCGATATTAAGAGTGCCGGAAAAACTCTTCTTGGGTTGGTCAATGATGTACTGGATTTCTCCAAGATTGAATCAAATAAGATGGAAATCCTTCCTGTAGAATATGAACTCAGTTCTGTGATTAATGATCTGCTTAACATGATCACCGTGAAGACCTCTGAGAAGAAGCTGTTATTTGAGATTGATGTAGCAGAGACGATCCCGCATCTGCTGTATGGAGACGAGATCAGAATTAAGCAGGTAGTCCTAAATATACTGACCAATGCAGTGAAATATACAGATAGGGGAAGTGTAGCCTTATCCTTCGGCTATGAAGAGGCAGGTGAGGATTCGATCTATCTGGTAGTCAGGGTAAAGGATACAGGCATCGGTATCCGGAAAGAGGATATACCGGCGCTTTTTTCACCCTTTGAACGAATTGATGAGAAGAAGAATCGGACGGTCGAAGGAACCGGACTTGGCATGAGTATTACGACTCAGCTGTTGATCATGATGGGCAGTCGGCTGGAGGTGGATAGTGTTTACGGGGAGGGTTCCGTATTTTCCTTCCGTCTCAAGCAAAAGGTAATTGATTGGAAGCCGATCGGCAATTTTGCGCAGATGTATAACCGAATCAGGGAAGAGGGAGAAAAATATAAGGAGAGCTTTCGGGCTCCGGAGGCTAAGCTGCTCGTCGTGGATGATACCGCGATGAATCTGACCGTAATCAAAGGGTTGCTGAAACGCACACTGCTTCAGATTGATACGGCAGCCAGCGGTGGGGAATGTCTGGATAAAATCATCGGGAAAAAATATGACATCATTTTCCTGGATCAGAGAATGCCGGAGATGGACGGTATAGAAACCTATCACTGTATGAAGCAGTTAGAAGGCAATCAAAATGAGAACACCCCGGTAATTGCGCTGACAGCGAACGCTGTCTCTGGTGCCAGGGAAATGTTTCTCAAAGAGGGCTTCTCAGATTATCTGTCCAAACCGGTGGATGCAAATAAGCTTGAGAAGCTGATTAAGAAATACCTGCCGCCTGAGTTGGTGAAAGCAGCGGAGAGAATGGATCCCGGTCAGGGGGCAGAAGGTGTTCCTATTATTGAGGTGCAGAAGAAGGTAGTGATCGAGGGTGTGGATATAGAGCAGGGCATACAGGCCTGTGGTTCGGAAGAGGTCTTTTGGCAGGTGCTGAGGGAGTTCTATGAGACAATAGAGAACCGGGCCGGTATGATAGAAGATTACTGGAAAAACGGTGATATACGAAACTATACGATACAGGTGCATGCCTTAAAAAGCTCCGCAAGATTGATTGGAGCTCAGCAGCTTTCTGAGGAGGCGAAATATCTGGAGGAATGCGGTAATAGGGAAGATGTGGAGGAGATCAACCGTAAATCAAAAGCAATACTATTGCATTATCGTGAATATTTATCGAGGCTGCAACCGTTATTTAGGGAAAAGGACAAGAAAGAGCTTCCGGTAATCGAGGAAAAAGACCTTCGGGATGCATTGTCGGCTTTAAGTGAATTGGTGTCTGCTTTTGACTTTGACAGTGCCGATTCCGTCATGCAGATGCTGGAGAACTATCAAATGCCCGCAAGCTTTCTGCAGCTCTATCAGAAATTAAAAGCTCTGATGGCAGAAGTGGCACGAGATGAGATTATAGAATTGCTTAAGACAATATCATAGGGGGATAGTTAAGTATGGAGAAAAGAGTACTGCTGATTGGTGAGACCTCTTCTTTTATCGTAACTGCGATACAGACTAATTTGAAGGACAGCGGTTATGAAGTTATGTGTGAAAAGCCTGATGTGAATGCAATCAGTAAAATCGCAGAAAAGCCTCAGCTTCTGCTGCTGTATTTGGAGGATGACGCAGACAAATTCAGTGATGTATGGATTTACCTTAGAGATATCTGTGTGGAGGAGGAAAAGCTTCTTTACCTAATCGGATATCAGGAGGGAATAGAGAAGGTAACAAAATTCATCTCAGAAGGGTTGGTTCGTGGCACCTTCGGACGTCCCTTAAATATTAAGGCTTTGGTGGAGCACTTAGATGAATTGATCCGTAAGGGTGACAAGGAGCCGAAGAAGAAGCATATTCTGGTAGTAGATGATTCGGGTCAGATGCTGCGTGCCGTAAAATCCTGGCTGGCTGACAAATACCAGGTTTCCATGGCTAACTCCGGGATGAACGCAATCACCTTTCTGGCAAATAATAAACCTGATTTAATTCTATTGGATTATGAGATGCCTGTCTGCCCGGGACCGCAGATTATGGAAATGATTCGTTCTGAGCCTGCCTCCAGCAGCATTCCGATTATTTTTCTGACAAGTAAGGGTGACAAGGAAAGCGTACTGAAGGTGATGAATTTGAAGCCGGAGGGATATTTGTTGAAGACAATGCCACCATCAAAAATAGTGAATACCATCGATCAGTTTTTTGAAACCAAGAAAGCCGAAGAAATGCAATTATAATGTAATGGTACAACAAGGCAGGTACTGCAATTTTACAGTGCCAAGGCCTTTGTAAATAAAAAAAACGGAGGTTAAGCTTATGAGTAAGAGTGGGAAGAATTTATGGTCACTGAAGTTCAACACAGCAACATTGGTATTAATACCGGCAGCAATCGGTATTAATTACCTCGGTAAATTGTTCGCAGGTGTATTAAAACTTCCGCTGTGGCTGGATGCAATCGGCACCTGTCTGGCAGCAGTTCTGGCCGGCCCAATTGCCGGAGCGATTGTCGGTGCGGCTAATAATATCATTTACGGCCTAACGATGGACCCAATCTCCACGGTATATGCCTTAACGAATGTCGCAATCGGCTTGGTTGTGGGTGTCATGGCGCATAAGGGAATGATGAAGAACTTAAAGGGAGCCCTGATTACGGCGGTGCTTACTGGCCTGGCTGCGGTGATCGTATCCACGCCCTTAAATGTAATCTTCTGGGGCGGTACAACCGGCAATGTCTGGGGGGATGCTGTCTATGCCTGGGCTATTGCAAATAATCTTCCGGTATTTCTTGCATCCTTTATCGATGAGATTATTGTTGATTTACCGGATAAGATTGCTGTGTTACTGATAGTCTTTCTGGTCTGCAAGGGGCTTCCGAAGAGCCTGGTCGCTTTATATCAAAGCAGCGATACAGTAGAGAGCCTGGATGATAAATAATGCATCCCGCAGTCGGGTAATGCCTACGAAGTAGGTATCGAAGGTGTCAGCCGGCTGACACGCAGTTCCCATAATGGCACACAGCGTTATAATGGAGTTTATTATGAAAAGCATCAGCTTATATAAGGAAAAAAATTCTATATTAAATAAGTTGGCACCGGAAAGCAAGCTTCTATATATCCTGCTGGCAATACTACTCCCTGCGGTTACAGGCAGCAGACTTCTGAGCCTTGTATTTATTCTTTGCAGTACGGTTCTTTTGCTTGCTTCCAGAGTGCTAAGACATACCATACCGATTCTTAGTGTATCCGGTTTTGTATTGCTGACGGTGGTGATCATCCAGGGCTTGTTCCGGGCAGGCAATTCGATACCGGTACTGCAGCTGGGGCCTGTGATTTTCTATCAGGAGGGCTTACTGTATGCGCTGAGGATTGTTATTAATGTGATTAATATACTGATGAGCTTTTGTGTCTTGATATTAACCACTAAACCATCGGATATGATTGAGAATTTCATGAGAAAGGGCTTTTCACCACGCTTTGGCTATGTATTTATCTCTGTTTTCCAGATCATCCCTCAGATGACGGAAACCATGACTACAATTATGGATGCGCAGCGGAGCAGGGGAATGGAGACCGAAGGAAATCTACTTGTAAGAATAAAGGCTTTTATTCCCCTGATATCTCCTGTAGTCATGAGCTCCCTGATTAATACGAAGGAGCGTGCACTGGCACTTGAGGTGAGGGGCTTTAATTCAAGAGATAGAAAGACCTATTACAATGACGAAAAAAAATCAGCTGCTGATAAGGTGCTACAGATTATAATGCTTTTAGTTTTATTGC
Source organism: Bacillota bacterium (assembly GCA_023437365.1). Lineage (GTDB taxonomy): Bacteria > Bacillota > Clostridia > Lachnospirales > Lachnospiraceae > Mobilitalea. The sequence continues at coordinate 15,509 of JAEZGK010000045.1, read as the reverse complement.
TGGGTATCTGCTGGAGGGTGTTTGAATGGCTAAGATAATCGTTGAGAAGCTGAAATATAAATATCCCGCTACAGAGTACCTTGCCCTGGATGATATCTCCTTCTCGGTGGAAGCCGGAGAATTCATCGGAATTATTGGGAAAAACGAATCGGGTAAAAGTACACTATGCCAAGCGATTGCCGGACTGGTACCTAATTTCTACAAGGGGGCATATGGTGGTAAGGTCCTGATTGATGGCAACGAGGTGAAGAAGGAGGAGGTCAGTAATCTGTGTAAAAAGGTCGGAACTGTATTTCAGAACCCCTTTAATCAGGTTACTGGCTCTAAAATGACTGTTTGTGAGGAAATTGCCTTCGGGCTCGAGAATCTGGGTATACAAAGGGATGAGATGGTCCGACGTATTGAGGATGCCATGGAGCTGTTAGATATCAGTAAATACCGTGACCGTAACCCCTTTGATCTATCGGGTGGACAGATGCAGCGGATGGCGATTGCCAGTATCATTGCTATGCAGCCTGAGATTATTGTTCTTGATGAGCCTACCTCTCAGTTAGATCCTCAAGGGCGGGAGGAGGTCTATCAGGCGGTACAAAAGTTAAGCAAAAAAGGCATTACGATATTTATGGTAGAGCATAACATGGAAAAAATAGCCGCATACAGTGATCGTGTTCTCCTGCTTGATGGTGGAAAGCAGATAGCAATGGATACGCCACAGAGAATTTTCTCAAGAGACGATCTAGCCTCCTTCGGTGTTGAACCTCCTACATTTACAAAAATATGCCGTGAGCTTGGTATCAGGAATTCGGAGACAGACTGCTATCCGGTAACCCTGGAGGAAGCCAAAGTGCTGCTGAGCAATAGAAAGGAGGCAATGTAAGTGGACAGGAGGGCGATACTGGAGATCAAAGATTTACATTTTTTCTATACCCCCGGAGAACTGATTCTGAAGGGCTTGAATTTCGAGATCGATGAACGCTCCACTGCAATCATAGGACAGAATGGTGCAGGTAAAACCACCTTCGTAAAATTACTGAAGGGGCTCCTTCGTCCGACTAGCGGTACTATCCTACTAGAAGGAAGAGATATTGCCGGGGTGACTGTAGCACAGTTGGCAAAGCATATCGGTCTGGTTTTCCAGAATCCGAATGACCAGATATTCAAAAACCGGGTGATCGACGAAGTCATGTTCGGACCGCTGAGAATTGGTATGAAGGAGGCTGAGGCGAAGCAGAGAGCGGAGGATGCCCTGAAGCTATTCGAATTATCAGACTTTGCAGATAAAAATCCTTATGACTTGGGATTATCGAGTAGAAAGTTGGTTGCAATCGCCTCTATTCTTGCGATGGATACGAAGATAATCATATTGGATGAGCCAACGATAGCGCAGGATTATCATGGTAAGGAACTGATAAAAGCGGTGATTCGTAAGCTGCGTTCGGAAGGCAAGACTGTGCTTACAATAATCCATGATATGGATTTTGTGGCGGAGACCTTTGAACGCACGATTGTCTTCGCGCAAGGCAATATCCTGCTGGACGGAACCACCCGGGAGGTCTTCGCACAAAAGAAAGCTCTGGAACAGGCCTATCTTGAGCAGCCAAATGTAACAAAGCTTTGTCACAGCTTAGGATATCCGGAGGTTTTTCTGACAACTGAGGAATTTGTGGCTTTTCGAAAGGACCATTTTTAGCGACAGGAATATAATGTATAGAATGCTTTTTTATGAGGTGTTAGGATGGATCTTTCAGATAACATCATAAGCAACTATAGTCTCGATCCGAACATAGCGAGAAACCTGTCCCACAGTACCATTATTCCTCCGACCATGGAAGCAATCACACCCAGATGGTTTTTGACCTTTCTTCCCTGGGTATCTGTAGATGCCGGAGTTTATCGGGTGAACCAGGTAAGAAAGAGTAATGATGTTGCCACCATGGAAGTATGCGAATATCCTGAAAGGGTACCGAGGGTAATGTCCGATAATCTAAAGGAGAGGGAGTTGCCCGAAACCTATGCAGATTATGAGGAGGTTCCGAAGGAGTACGTTTTGGGTGTCGTAAAAACAATATTGAAGATGAACAGTCATGTCACGGATATTTTCAATGATCCGCTGGATCAAAAGGACCAGGAAATGAGACTGACCATCGAAGCAATGAAAGAGCGGCAGGAGTGGGAGATGATTAATAACAAGAACTCCGGACTTCTCCACTCCGTATCACCCCGGATGAAAGTGAAGGCAAGATACGGTATTCCGATGCCTGATGATATGGATGAACTACTGTCCAGAGTATGGAAAAAGCCGTCCTTCTTCCTGGCTCACCCCAGAGCTATTGCCGCCTTTGGCAGGGAATGCACCCGCAGAGGGGTTCCTCCGGCAACGGTAAATATCTATGGCACACCTTTTATGACCTGGAGAGGAGTACCAATCCTGCCCTGTGACAAACTCTTAGTCGACGGTAAAGCATGTAATCTGGCATCGACGGGAAAGACCAATATCCTTTTAATGAGAGTCGGAGAAAGAGAACAGGGAGTAGTCGGTTTACATCAGCCCGGTATCCCGGATGAAGGATGTATTCCCAGCTTGTCTGTAAAGTATGCAGGAATTGATAATATGGGAATTGCTTCTTATGTCCTGTCTTTGTATTTCGGCTCCGCCGTACTGGCAGATGATGCCTTAGGAATGCTGGAAAATGTAGAGGTAGGATATTATTATGATTATTGATTTTACTCCTCCTTGGAACAGAAGCTTTGATGTATATTCCATTCGTAAGGATTTTCCGATCCTACATAGGAGAGTCAATGGGAATACACTAATCTGGCTGGATAATAGCGCAACTACACAGAAGCCACTCGAGGTTATGCAATCCTTGGATCAGTATTACCGGCAATACAATTCCAATATTCATCGGGGGGCACATACCCTGGCAAACGAAGCAACTGACGCATATGAGGCAGCAAGAGATAAGATAAGGGATTTTATTAAAGCTGCTTTCTCTGAAGAGGTGATCTTTACTCGTGGTACGACAGAAGCGATCAACCTCATTGCAGAAAGCCTCGGTCCGATGATCCTGCAGGAGGGCGATGAGATCCTGCTGACCGAGATGGAGCATCATGCTAATATTGTACCGTGGCAGAAGCTACAGCAGGATAGGGGCGCCATCATCAAAGTAATACCGATCAATGATCAGGGAGAGGTCCTTCTGGAGGAGTATGAAAAGCTCCTCTCGACTCGGACAAAAATCGTGGGAATAACACAGGTATCCAATGTTCTGGGGACAGTTAATCCAATTGAAACCATGGTCAGGATGGCAAATGCTCAGGGGGCCTTTACCGTGATAGACGGAGCACAGGCAGTACCTCATCTGCCGATTGATGTAAAACAGCTGGATGCTGACTTTTATGTTTTCTCCGGGCATAAGATGTACGGTCCAACCGGGATTGGCATCCTGTATGGGAAAAGGGAGATTCTGGAGCAGATGCCACCTTGGCAGAGAGGTGGCGGGATGATCAGTAATGTCACCTTCAATCATACCACCTTCAATCACTTGCCCTATAAATTCGAAGCTGGGACCGGAAATATAGCAGATGCCATAGGACTGGGAGTAGCTGTTGATTATCTGAACAGGCTGGGTATGGAGAAGGTAGAAGAACATGAAAGACAGTTAACCTTGTATGCTTTGGAAAGACTATCACAGATACCCCATGTGCAGCTGATCGGAACTGCTCCGGATAAGATCAGTGTATTATCTTTCATTATCGATGGAATATCTCCGGAGAGTGTAGGGGCGTATCTAAATCAAGAGGGAATCGCTGTTCGTGCCGGACATCATTGCGCACAGCCCGTCCTTAGAAGATTTGGTTTAAACAGTGCGGTTCGTGCATCCCTGGGAATATATAATACCAGCGATGAGATCGACAGCCTTACGAATGCAGTATTAAAGATAGCAAAGCTTTATAATTAATATTCGGCTAAGCATACATAATGAATGGTTTGCTTAGAGAGAAGAATAATTGATTGCAAGATAAACAATGCCAGGAAGGAGAACAGGCTAGGTTCCTTTCCTGGCAGTATTATTTCATCCCTGATTCCTGTGAATAGATCCTTAGGCTGTCACATTGATTAACAGCTTTTAGGAAAGCGGAATAAACTCAAAGAACTCCTTATTACCGGGTTCATTCTGTACTTCTATCTCTTTACTGTGATTTCCGAGCTTTTGATTTACATAGAAATCCTCCCAGCCGTTTTCTGCACGTCCACCCCAGCAGATGGAGAAGCGTCCCTCATTCACGTCCATCACGACAGATTTTACTGTTCCGAACCAATCACTGAAATACCATGCGGTCATACCCTCCGGGTATTTGGTCAGAAGGAAAGCTTTTAACTGCGGTTCAGATATTTTGTCGGTAGAATGTACAAAACTTCTGAGGGTATCATACCGAACCAGAGAATTACGCATCGCCATGGGCTCCCGATCCTGGAAGGCTTCAATCGCAATATGATTGGTAGCGCAGAGGAAGGAGGGCTCCTTGAAAGAATCCTCTTTTTCCCCTCCGGCAGTACGAATAGCCATCTCACCATTCATGGTCTCCACCAGAGCAATGCAATTACTCCGATCAGCCATTATCAGGTTAATATTAAAGGCTATCGGTATCCTTTTGACCATCTCCAGAGCTTCTGACACATCCTTGCAATTATCCAGAAGAGTACGAAGCACGGCAAAGAAATTTAGGCCTCGGATAGCCGGTGCCCTCATGGCTGGGATGTTACTAACCGGAAAACCACAGGAGGACATAGAGACCGCAAGACCACATTCATTGATCCCTTCCGTTCTGCCAAACTCAATGAGTGAGCCGCCCACATGGGCATACTTACCCTTCGGTGCAATCCGGTAAACATGGAAGTCCTCTTCGTCTATACTGAACTCGTAGTTGCGTGCAAGAAGAGTATGACCATTCTCAGTATGCTGCGGAAGCAAAGCGATGGAGGAGCATCTTGGTACAAGATAGGTCATCCAGGTATAGAGGTTATCCCGAAGCGATATGCCATTTTCCTCAGAGAAGCCTCTCAGCTCTTCCATCAGGCCGGGGCAATAGGTATCATATAGGGCAAGTGCATCATCGATGTCTTTGTCTGTGATATGCTCGATTGGAGCAGCATGGAGTGCTTCCTTACCCAGTAATGCGGCCATCTGTCTGCCTATCTCATAGTGAGTTCCCTCCAGTTCATAATAAGCGGTTTTAACCTTTTGCATCATAATTCATCCTTTCTTTCTGTCACTCTATAGTTTGGAGTGAGCTTGACTTTACAATATTAAGTTCTTGCTATAGATAGATCATACACGAATTAAAAGGAAACCTCCTATCATTTTGTGTTCTTTACGGATAGCTTCCCTACGAAGAGCTTCTTGCAGAGTGGAGTTGGATATAGCAAGCGAACGGACCGGTATTCCCATCGAGTAAGGATGGGAATACCGGTCCGTTCGTTTGCTGGTCGATTCCTATACAGCAGCATCAAAGATGCTTGTGGTGATGATTATTGCTCGTATGGTTTGATCGTCTGGATAGTGCCGTCTGCATTATACTTCAGTTCTGTATACTTTACACAACGCTTATGATTCACTCCGCCGGAAAGAGAGCTGTCATGATAGAACAGATACCACTTATCCTTGAATTGAACGATGGAGTGATGAGTCGTCCAGCCGATGACAGGCTCCAGAATTCGTCCGCGATATGTGAAGGGACCCATCGGATCCTTACCGGTTGCATAAACCAGATAATGCGTACTGCCTGTAGAATAGGATAGATAATAAGTGTCATTGTATTTATGCATCCAAGGACCTTCAAAATATCTTCTGTCTTCATCTCCGGCTGTGAGCGGATTACCGTTTTCATCAAGTATCTTTATTTCCTGAGGTTTGGATTGGAAGGAAAGAAGATCATCGCTTAACTTGGCACAGATGGGACCCAAAGCCGGTTCATTCTCCTTTGGACCTTTGGCATCCGCAAGGAAGCTTCCGGTCTGCCATTTCTCTAACTGACCGCCCCATAAGCCACCGAAATAAATATAGGCACTTCCGTCATCATCCATGTATACGGCGGGATCGATACTGAAGCTTCCGGGTATATAATTCGGTTCTGCAGTGAAGGGCCCTGCCGGGTTCTTTCCTGTGGCAACTCCGATACGGAAGATGCCTTCCTTGTCCCTTGCGGGAAAGAACAGATAATAGGTGCCATTTTTATACGCAGCATCAGGTGCCCACATTTGCTTACCTACCCAGGGAACATCCTTCATGTGCAGAGCCTCTCCATGATCGATGCAGGGTGATGAGGTATCATCCATGGAAAGGATATGGTAATCCTCCATCCTGTATTGGTCACCGTTATCATTATCAGGCCCATTATGATCTAAATCATGAGATGGATAAATATAAATTTTGCCTTCAAAAACATGAGCTGACGGATCGGCAGTATAAATATGTGTTACTAAAGGTTGATTCGTATTACTATCTTTTTCCATAGTATTCTCCATTTTATTTTTTATTGATACAGTATTATTATATTTCCTTTCTTCTCATTTTTCTGCGCAAATGTTGACATGTTATTCTTAATTATAGCCAATTTTCATGATTTGATCAGAGAATGTTAAGGAAACGGCCTGCCAGCAATCCATAATTTATTAGATTGAGTTTGACTATTCAAGCAAGGATTGTTACAATATTGACTGCTAATTAATCTAATAATGGACATGATATTCATGGGTCACAATGCACAACAACGAGAGGTAATTATGGAAAGTACAACGAGTAAAAAGAAATGGACAATCATGGCAATCGTAATATTAGCAACCTTTATGTCAACCCTGGATGGCAGTATAGTCAATGTGGCCCTGCCAAGGATGGCTAAGGTGCTGGGTGTTACGACAGCAAATATTCAATTGGTGGCAACCTGTTATTTGGTTGTTATTGCAGGTACAGTCTTAATCTTTGGAAGATTGGGAGATATCCTTGGGAAAACAAGAGTGTTTACGATAGGGTTGGGTATCTTTACCCTGGGCTCGTTGCTATGCGGCTTAACACATTCCTTTGCAATGCTGATCATTGCAAGAATTATTCAGGCAATCGGTGCCGCAGGTACCATGGCCAATAACCAGGGCATCATAGCGGAGACCTTCCCTCCAAATGAAAGAGGCAAGGCACTAGGCTTGAACGGAACGGCCGTAGCGTTGGGTTCTCTTACAGGACCCGGACTTGGTGGTCTGATTGTAGGGGCTGCAAGCTGGGAATATATTTTTTTAATTAATGTTCCGATTGGTCTGGTAACCTTATACTTATGTATTAAGCTATTACCGAAGGGTCATAGAGCAGCTGTCGGGAGATTTGACAGCTTGGGGGCCGCATTATTTCTGGTTGCGATTGTTTCGTTGTTCTCAGCTATGAATGAAGGCCTGAACCGAGGCTTTACAGATTCATGGATATTATCGGGCTTTGTTCTGTCTGCGGTTTCCTTCCTGGTATTCTTTATCGTTGAACAGAAGCGTGAAAATCCAATGATTCAGTTGCAGATTTTTAAAAATACATTGTTTTCACTGAGTATCTTTTGCGGCTTCATCTCCTTTGTAGCAATATTCTGCAGCAATATCATCCTGCCATTTTATCTGCAGAATGTGATGGCCTATTCCCCGCAGTATACAGGCTTGATACTTATGATTTATCCATTGATCCTGTCTGTGGTAGCACCGGTAAGCGGACATTTATCAGATAAGATCGGATCGGAGCTCCTCACCTTCCTGGGATTAGTAATGACCAGCATTGGTTTGCTTTTGATGTCTACGCTGAGTGAGAATTCAACTGTACTCAGCATGATTTTATTTATTGGAATTATGTCTGTTGGTATGGGAATCTTCCAATCGCCCAATAATTCACTGATCATGTCCACGGTATCCAGAGACAAGCTTGGAATAGCCGGAAGCATTAATGCGTTGATCAGAAACCTGGGCATGGTTTGCGGTATTGCTTTGGCTACCACCCTGCTGTATGGCATGATGAGTATAAAAATCGGGTATCGCGTCACGGATTATGTGGTGGGACGTAGTGATGCGTTTATCTTCGGAATGAAGACAGTATATATTACAGCCGGAGTTATCTCATTTGTCGGAGCGGTATTAACCTTATTAAGGCTGATTGGCAGAAAAAATAGAAAGTGAGGTAATCCTATGACTCGTTATGTTCATACCAATATTATTGCAAGGGATCCTGATAAACTGATTAACTTCTATAAACAGGTATTTGACTGCCGAAGTATCGGTGAGACAAGGAATCTGCGCGGAGCCTGGCTGGACCGTATGACAGGTATACCACAGGCGCATATCGTGGGGGAGCATTTATGCCTTCCGGGGTATGGAGAGACACACCCGACGCTTGAGATATTTTCTTATGAAAGCATGATCGGAGAGCTGAAGCATTCCATCAATTCTTATGGCTTTGCACATATTGCCTTTGAAGTGGAGGATGTAGAGAAGACTCTTGAGAAGGTACTTGCTTCCGGCGGCAGTACGATCGGAGAACTTGTCCATGCAGAATATGAGAATGGTCGTAAGGCGACCTTTGTATACGCTGCGGATCCGGAAGGAAATATTGTGGAATTACAAAGCTGGAGAAGCTGATGGAATGTTTTGAAGTGAAGTAAATAATAAATAGGGTCTTACTGCTTTAATAACATGAAGTAATAATAAATAGGATCTTACTGCTTTAATATCATGAAGTAATAATAAATAGGATCTTACTGCTTTAGTATCGTGGAACTAATAGTAGGATATTACTGTATCCTATTGTATTTAACCATAAGGAGAGGAAAGCTATGCTTTTGGGTTGTCATCTGTCCTCATCAAAAGGGTTTCAGGCCATGGGAAAAGATGCTTTGAATATCGGAGCAAATACCTTTCAGTTTTTTACTCGTAATCCCCGGGGCAGCAGAGCAAAGAAGCTTGACCAGGAGGATATCGGAAAGCTTCTTGTGCTGGTGAAGGAGAATAATTTCGGAGTGCTACTGGCCCATGCCCCCTATACACTCAATCCCTGTTCCCCTGATTTAAGAGTACGGGAGTTTGCCTTGATGACTATGGCTGAGGATTTAGAGCGGATGGAGCATCTGCCTGATCAATATTATAACTTTCACCCCGGAAGTCACGGAGGGCAGGGTACAAATACCGGGATAGCTTTGATTACCGAGACGCTAAATGAAAGTTTGGCACCTAAGCAGACGACCAGGGTATTATTGGAGACCATGGCCGGAAAGGGAACTGAGGTGGGGAAGACCTTTGAAGAACTACGGAGGATTCTTGACGGAGTATTTTTATCCGATCAAGTGGGAGTCTGCCTTGATACCTGCCATGTCTATGATGCGGGATACGATATTGTGAACGATCTGGATGGGGTTCTGGGGGAGTTTGATCGAGTACTGGGGTTGGAAAAACTTTGGGCTATTCATATGAATGACAGTAAGAACCCATTGGGCAGTCATAAGGATCGTCATGAAAAGCTCGGTATGGGGACCCTAGGCATTACAGCAATTACAAGGATAATCAATCATCCGGCTTTGAAGGACTTGCCTTTTTACCTTGAGACGCCGAATGAGCTATCCGGATATGCGGAGGAGATTAGTCTGCTAAGGGGATTATGTCGGTGATATTAGCTATATAAAAGTGGTGCAAGCTTTGCTGCATCACTTTTATTTGTAATACAATAATAGAAGGATTATAATGGAGATGATTAGTATGAATGATAAGATATGGGGAGAGTAGAATGAAAAAGGTGTCTGATGTCGTAATTACTATTGGTGTTTTTTTATCATTACTTACTTTAGGATTTTTCCTGTTGATGCGATCTATCTGGATTTTTGTAGATCAAGCGATTAAGCTTCCGGGAGGAATTGCTTTCACCGGATTATTGACCGGTATACTGTTGGGAGCGGTAATATTTTTCTTGTTCGTCATAGGAATGCGTACCTATACTAAGAAGAAGCTGAATATGCTTCCGATCAAAATTCTTACATATGTATTTCTTTTTATAGATGCGCTATCCCTTATATTAAATGTCTACCTTTATCTTCAGATGGGAAGTATCCGATACGAAGTAATCAGAGAATTGGGATTTGCTCTGCCTTATATCGCAGCGGCAGTGATAGTATTGTTCCTCACTCTGGTGTATCCGAACAGCAGACTTTGTAGGAATGGATGGTTCCGGGCATTGATTATCCTGCTTGTGGCAGGGACTTCAATGTATATGATATTTGACTTTGGCCGGGTAAGGATCACCTCCGGCCCAATCCTGCAGGAGGTGGATCAGGATACACTGGCAGTCTTATGGACTACAAATGTAGAAAGCACCACCGAGGTGAGCTATGGAGGGGACCCGGAAAAGCTTATCACAGTTTATGAAGAGGAGGATGGGCTGCTGCAGGCAAATACAAGGCTTCATAAAGTACTGCTGAACATCACGGATATGGATGAAGTGTATTACTTCGTTCGCAGCAGAAGGATAAAGCAGCTGTATCAAAACTATGCCTCCTATGGAAATACAATCGTATCTCCTCTCATTCACTATAAAAACCAACTGGAAAAGGATAAAGTAACCTTTTATATCTTAAATGATGTTCATGGAAATCAGAAAATCTATAAGAATTTTCTGACAGGAAATACATATGACTTTGTTGTCTCTAACGGGGATGCGGTGGAGGTGGCTGAGGATTTTGAAGCCATGACAAAGAAATTTTTATCTCCCTTTGGCAGCTATACCGAGCATAACAAGCTGCTATACTTCGTTCGAGGCAATCATGAAACGCGAGGTGCTGCTGCAAGGAGCCTGAAGGAGTATCTGGCGCTTCCGAAGGACAGATATTATTATACCTTTCAAGCTGGTCCAGTCTATGCGATCGTTCTTGATTCCGGTGAGGATAAGCTGGATAATCATGAGGAGTACAGTGGTCTGGTAGATTTTAAGAGCTATAAAGAGGAAGAAACAAAATGGTTGGAGCAAGTATTGGCAAGCGAGGAATACAAGGCTGCGACCTATCGTATCGCATTGATTCATATGCCGCTAAACAGCTACCTCGAGCAGAAGGAAGAGGATTATTTAAAAACGAATGAGACTGCGTGGCGTTCCATGCTCTCTGAGGCAGGAATCGATGCTGCTTTCTCCGGACACACCCATACATCGCTGCTATTGCAACCGGAGGATTATGACGCTGCATTTCCAACAGTGATCGGCGGAGGAAGTGCATGGGAAGGAGAAGAGTATCTGGCAGTAAGGGTAGAAGCAACATCGCAGCAGATGATCATATCCTATGAGGACGGCAACGGGAATAGGAAGGAAGTAATACAGCTTCGGCCTAAACAGGAGGTAACCAGGTAACTAGAAATCAGGATTCCTTACTAACCCTTTGAGAAAGGTAAGGAATTTCAATTGTGCTTTACTAATAGCGTAATCATGATATAATAAGGCGTACTGTGTATTTGCAGGCTTGCTTGCAAGTACCGAGTGAAGCAAAAAGCTCAGCTCATGAACATATGTTACGTTCATACTATAAGGATTATCTAATAAGATTATGTGAATGATTTATGAAGCAAGGAGCTTGATTGAATAATCAAGAATTTTCGCACGGTGAATTTGTGCTTATGCAGAAATTTACAGGTGATAAGAATGGAGAATTTATGCAATTTAAAGAATTAAAGATAGTACCGGAAATATTAAAAGCTCTGGAGAAAGAAAATTATGTAACCCCCACACCGATTCAGGAAGAGGCTATTCCATATATATTAAACGGCAGAGATATCCTTGGATGTGCGCAGACAGGGACTGGTAAGACAGCTGCCTTTGCGATACCGACACTGCAGCTGCTTAGTGAGGAAAGGGCTCCGCATCCTGCAAAACGTCCTATCAGGGCTTTGATTATCACACCAACCAGAGAGCTTGCGCTTCAGATCTATGAAAGCTTTTGTACCTATGGTAAATATGCAAAATTGAATTGCTGTGTTATCTTTGGCGGTGTTTCCCAAAAACCTCAGGAAGAAAAATTACAGCAGGGAGTAGATATCCTGGTAGCAACTCCCGGTAGATTGAATGATTTAATCAATCAAAGACTCGTAGACCTTGGGAATATTAAAATGCTAATTCTGGATGAAGCCGATCGTATGCTGGATATGGGCTTTATCAACGACGTGAAAAAAATCATCGCAAAAACACCAGTGAAAAAGCAGACCTTGCTTTTTTCGGCAACCATGCCTACGGATATCGCTAATTTGTCCAATACAATTTTGAAGAACCCTGCAAAGATTCAAATTACTCCGGTGTCTTCCACCGTAGATACCATAGAACAGTTTCTGTATTACGTCGATAAGACAAATAAAAAGGATTTGTTACTGCATATTTTAAAGGATAAAACCATCGTATCCGCGCTTGTATTTACCCGAACCAAGCATGGAGCAGATCGTATCGTTAAGCAGTTGTCGAAAGAAAATGTGACAGCACAGGCAATCCATGGAGACAAATCTCAAGGAGCAAGGCAGACTGCATTAAGTAATTTTAAAAACAAGAAATTGCGTATTCTAATCGCAACAGATATTGCTGCCAGAGGAATTGATATTGATGAGCTTTCCCATGTCATTAACTATGACCTGCCGGAGGTGCCCGAGACCTATGTGCATAGAATAGGAAGGACAGGCCGTGCCGGGCTCGGAGGAGTGGCGATCTCCTTCTGTGATTTTGATGAGAAGGAATTATTGACGGATATAGAGAAGTTAATTGGTAAGCACCTGCGAGAAGTAAAGGAACATCCATACCCGCTAATGAACAATTTTCCTGCAGTTAAGACCACACAGCAAAGACCTAAGAAAGACTCAGCGAAAGGCGCACAGCCGAGGAAAGATGCAGTAAAGCCCATAAATGCAGCCTTAAAGGCTTCCGAGACCTCATATAGAGAAATGCCGCAAAGAAACAATATTCAGAGAAATGCTTCACAGAGAAATGCTAAGAAGTACACCTCACAGAGTGGTATCTTACGGAGCGATGCTACACAGAAGTACACCTCACAGAGTGATAACTTACGGAGCGATACTACACAGAGGGATACCTCACAGAGAGATACCTCACATAGAGAAACCTCACGGAGAGATATTTCACAGAGAGCTTCGGCACAGGATAAAGGTTATCCGAAGAAGAAGTATCGAATGACGGCTGATGGTGTTTTAAAAGAAAAAAGGAGCTTTTTTAAAGCATCAAGTAAAAGGTCTGGGAGGGAAAGGACGTAGTTTTCATTGGAGAACATGAAGGTGGAATATCATAATATTGATGAGTATATAGAACAATTTCCAAAAGAAATTCAAGATATGCTTCAAAAGATAAGGGAAGTAATACATGAGACTGCCCCGGAGGCGACAGAGAAAATCAGTTATCAAATGCCTACCTTCTATATGAACGGTAATCTGGTTCATTTTGCAGCCTTTAAAAAGCACATAGGCTTTTATCCGACACCAAGCGGTACAGAACAATTTCATAATGAGCTATCTGTTTATAAGGGAGCGAAGGGATCGGTGCAATTCCCTCTTAATCAGCCCATACCATATGAACTCATCAGAAGGATTGTCGAGTTTAGAGTTACCGAGAATAGCGCAAAGAGTAAAAAGAGTTCCAAATAAAAAAAAGGGGCTGTTGCAAAACCAATGTCATTTAGTTAAGATAATATAATGCGGCGGTATGCGTTATTTACAAGTAAAAACTGGGCAACTGGTAGTATTTTTTCTAATACCAGTTGTCTTCTCTTATGTTTTAGTGTTTTTTTATATGACAATTAAACAGATGCTTTATCTGCTTAAAAAGCTATATTTATTTTAGCAATTATGCTATTCTGTAATTGAAGCTAACTGCTACTTTAGTTCTGACTTTGCGAGGGTCATTTCGTCCGTTTCGGACTGGCAGTATATTCTTTTGAATAAGTGCTTCGACATCTGGTGGATGTATATTGTCTTTGCATTTGTAGAAATGTCTACATATCCGTATGGCTGCTGTAAAGTTTGCCTGATAGATATGCTTTGTATCTTTTTGCTCGATGATTACGTGTAAGGTTATCTTTTCGCAAAAATTATACATGACTAGGCCTGCAAATACTTCCTGACAAATATACTCCACCTTTTTTGTGTGAAAATATGTTAATCCTATAGCGTACTTCAATTCCCTGAAAGACGTCTCTATACCCCAGCGTAAATGATAAAGATGTTTGATTTTTTCTGTTGGAAACTCACTAGAAGACAAGTTTGTGATTATTGTTTCATATGTATCTTCTGTAAGCTTGAAGCGGACAGCTCTGAATGTTATTGGATAACATTTTGGTGTTTTCAGTTCAAGAAAATCAAAAGTACAATTACTTGGGATGAATTGATATAAATCAGGGTTTACTTTTATATTTTTTGTCTGTTTTCGCGTGAGCACAACGGAAAACGTCTCATCAAACTCATCTGTTTCCGGCAACTTTCTTTTTGCCATAATTCCACTGCTTTTGATATCTTTTCCTCGTATCACATAATTCAATCCTTTTTCTTCGATGTGGGCAATTACGTTGTAGCTTTCGTAACCACGATCAGCAATGATTATTCTATTTCCTTGCATGGATGATCGTTCAACCATGTCAATAAGGGCCCTGTATTCGTTTCTTTTCCGGCCAGGCTGGATAATGGCATCCACATATAGTTTGTTACATAAATCATACATAGCATTCAGATGCAACAGATTAAACCCTTTCTCAGAATGAGGATGATGATACGTGTCTGTATCATTGCGATTATGGGTGATACTTAAATCTGTGCCATCAACTGCAAGAAGTCTATATCCTTCAAAATCTTTAAGATCATCTAATGAATTAGTAAATTCACTTAATAAGAATTCAAAAGCAGAGGGTAGTATTTTCTCTCTTTGTTGGATGAAAGCCGAGGGTGAGGCTGTAGAGAGATGATACCCAAAGTACTCCATTAGTTCATGATTAAGATTTTGGCTTCCCATAGAAAGCATCATATTTATAAGGGTCTCAAAATCTAATTTACGCTTGCGTGTAAAATCCTTCTCTGGGCTTTTAGTAAAAAGCCAAGGTGTGGAAGCCATTTCTTTAATAATAGACTTAAGTTTGTTTTTCATTGACAGCGAATAAGTATTCATAAGCAAAACCTCCTTAAAATGTATATATCTAAGGGGCTTCGCCGCAAATTTATCTATATTTGTCAAGTGTTTTTTAAATTATTACGAAAAAAAAGAGCAGGGTATAATTTCTTATACTCTACTCTTCAAGGCTATGCCAACAGAATGCCTTAACTAAATGACATTGGTTGCAAAACACTTTGTTAGCCAGAGTAAGGATACAGGCATCCCGTCATGCACTGTTTGCCGGACAGCTTGTCGATATTGTTTGATCAGAAGCGAACATTTATGTTCGATTATGACAAACAATATCGATAGGATGTCAGGGAA
>JAEZGK010000027.1 GCA_023437365.1 Bacillota bacterium | reverse complement strand
AGCTGCGCTTATAACCTCGGGACAGAAAACGGATACTCGGTGTTGGAGATTATCCGTGCCGCATCCCAGGTGGTCGGAAAGCCGATTGAATACGATATAGCACCGCGCCGCGCGGGAGACCCCGCCGTACTTATCGCATCGTCAGCAAAAATTCAAGCAGAACTGGGCTGGAAGCCGCAGTTTGGCATTACGGATATACTTGCGAGCGCATGGCAATTCCATCAAAAATTCCCCGACGGATATAAGTAAGCTTGGTACTACAGAACAGTATACACATTCTAAACGCCTCTCAAGGGGCGTTTTTTTCTTGAAAAGAGTGCCATGGAACACAATAGCCACTGAGGAATACTATAAAACTAAGGTGGATTAAGACCATTGATATATAGTTTGAGGAGGCTCATGATATGGCAGAAGTCAGAATACCGTTTTGCGCGACCGCAGAGCTTCAGCCGCCCTTTATGCTCGACGAGACGTGGGCTGAGCCGCAAGGCATAAAGAGCATATTATTTGATAAAAGCCAACTAGCTGTTGTCGGACAGATGGAAACGGTGGATGTGCCAGACATAGGACCGGTGCGAACAGTCATCTATCATGTGACGGGAACGATCTATTACATCTGCAACGCATACCCGGTGGTGTCAAGCGATATCAAATACTGCTTGGAGGAGCAAACAGCAGGGTTTAATAACGATACCGGCAATTTCGCATCCTCATGCGTTGTCACCGAGACGGTTTCGCCTCTCGGTTGGGTATCAGGTTCGGGCAGCGTACATGTGGATATGTCCATTGGCGGCAGCAGTTCGATGGACAACATGCCCAAGATTGAGGAAGTCATTGTGGACGATTTTGCCGTGGCAAACAATATCAGCAGCGGAATGGCTCCTACTTGTCTTGATTCCTGCAATGAAGAGGTTCAGTATACCGTGAAGTGGCGCGGCTGTTTTGTGATTAAGCTTAGGCAGCAAGATATCTAGTCCAATATATATCTGCATACATCAAACGCATATAAAAAAACGCCGATACTGTCGGCGTTTCTTCGAATAACTAAAAAGTTTGAGCATTATAATGGTGCAGGCTCAATTGCATCGGACAACTCCGTTCCAAATCGTTTTCGCCAGTCTGCAAACAGCATAATCATGGACACGACTATCATAGTTGCTTCGGCGATAGGGACAGAAAGCCAAACGCCGTTGAGCTGCCACAGATAGGGGAGGGTTAGCACCATCACCACCGTGAGAGCCTGACGCATTGCACTGATGAACAGGCTTTTTCCACCCTGTGCTGTGGATTGAAAATAAGCTGTTGACAGAACACTGATGGACAAAATGGGAAGAAACAATATTTGAAGCCTTAAACCCTCAGCACACATCTGCATTGTTGGAGATTGGGGGTCAATAAACATAGAAGCCGCTGCTTCAGGGAATATCTCCATCAACGTGAACATAATGACTGCAAAAACTGAGCCAAAGGCTACGCCCGTCCAGAGCGTATGCCAGACCCGCTTAAACTGACGCATACCAAAGTTGAAGCCCATGATGGGAGCGATGCCCTGTAATATACCGATGATCGGCATCAGCACAAGAGTTACCAAGCTGTTGATGGCACCGTACGATGTGATAGCTGCGTCGCCGCCATGCTGTTGAAGCGCTATGTTTGTAAACGAAGCGGATATACCTGTTCCAAGGTTAATAATAAACGAAGACGAGCCAATGGCAATAATCTTTCGGATAAGCGGCAAGTGCAACTTCGCATTTTCTCTATTTAGCTTCAGCATGCTCTTCTTAGAGAAAAAGAAGTAATGGAATAGCATCGCAAAGCCAACGAATTGACCAATAATGGTTGCGAGAGCTGCCCCCTCCACACCCATGTTCAGTGGTCCGATGAACACAAAGTCGAGAATGATGTTGGTGATGGCAGAAACCAGCTGACTTGCCATCGAATACATTGGTTTGCCTTCTGTGCGTATCATGACAGACATGGAGAAGGAGAACAGCTGGAAGACAAAACCGGCAGTGATGATGCGCATGTAAGCCAACGCATAGGGAAAGTTGGCTTCGGTTGCGCCTGCTAAGTTTAGCAGAGAAGGCATGAAAATCTCACCCAGTATGGACATGGTTATACCGGAGATGAGAATCAAAATGGTCATATTGCCGTAATACTTGTTGGCTTCCTCGGGGTTATGCTCTCCCAGCTTGATGGATACCAAGGTTGCGCCGCCGATGGCAAAAAGTGTGCCAATGGCAAATGCCACGATCATGATGGGGAAGGAAATCATCAGGCCGCCAAGCGCATCCTCTCCCACATAATGCCCCACAAAAATACGATCCACCACGTTATATATAGCGTTGACGATCATCGCAATTATAGTAGGTATAGAGAACTGCAGTACCAGTCTTAGGATGGGTGATTTGCCCAACCTTTCCGTGTTATTCATTGTTATTGCCTCGTTTCAAATTGTACAGGCAAGTATATAAACAAAAATTTTAATTGTCAACCATAAGACATGTTGAAAAGCATTTAACAAATGACAAAATGGATAATAATAATGGTATCGTAAATAAAGGAGATAAGACAAATGGCAAAAGCGGGAATGAGGCGTCCAGACCCCAGCGAGCCGCACGGTACGGAGAGCAATAAACGTCAGCATTTTTCTAAAAA
Source organism: Bacillota bacterium (assembly GCA_023437365.1). Classification (GTDB taxonomy): domain Bacteria; phylum Bacillota; class Clostridia; order Lachnospirales; family Lachnospiraceae; genus Mobilitalea. The sequence continues at coordinate 136 of JAEZGK010000027.1, read as the reverse complement.
TGATCAACCGCCCGTACCGGAGCTGCAAGGACATGAGTAAACGGGCAATGCCAAAGCGGGCAACAGCCGTAAGCAGCACCCATAAAAGATTTTGCGTACAGGTCTGCACATCGTAGGCCTTTACGCACCTCAGAGG
>JAEZGK010000100.1 GCA_023437365.1 Bacillota bacterium | reverse complement strand
ATGCTGTTGCAAGCTCCGTTTTGAAAGCCGGACCTTTTTGCTTATTGGTTGGTGCACCGTTCTTAATGCCTTGTGCTTCGTAAACGTCGAGAATCGCGGGAAGCAAGGGATCGTCTTCCCTTAAAACCAGAGCATGATCGAAGTTCTGCAAAACCTCCCAGGCGGTTTTTTGGATTTCATTACAGGGGAATACCATATTGACTCCCATGTTTACAGTATCTTCTACTTCAAGTGTCAATATTCCCGTATGCCCGTGCAGATACTGCGCTTCTCCCTTGAACCCATAGAACCTGTGTGCATACTGTAAGTCTAGTGTGGTGAAACTTCTCATACTTATTCTCCTTGTGATATATATTTACGGGTGTTTAATGCTCCCGCATGCGCCATAATTGAGCAGCGGAGGGTAAATAGCTTAGCGCGATTGATAAAGCAATGACAACAGCATATAATAATGCTTTGTATACGCTATATCAGCCCCCCGAATTATTCTTTGTCCAGATTATCGTCACTTTCAGGTTTGCCAATTGATCCTCTCCCTAGTGAATCATGTATACATTCAAAGCAGGTACCCTTGAAAATTATATCATGGCCGATAATCTCAAACCCGTGAGTATCCTTTATGTTCTTTTCCAAATGCGCTATTAACTCCATTTCCACATCAAAGACTCGGCCGCACTTTACGCATATTGCGTGATAATGCTCGTGGCATAGATGGTCGAAACGGTCGGCTCCGCTTGGTATTTGCACTTTACGGATTTGGCCGATATCAGACAGCAGGTTCAGATTCCGATATACCGTCCCTCTGCTGATATTGGGGTGTTTCTTCACGATCGAATTGTAGACCTCATCAGCGGTGACATGACACTGTAACTCTTTTACCGCTTCAAGAACCAAAGATCGCTGAGTGGTGTTGCGCTTATTCATAATATAACCGCCCTTATTGGTACGGAATGCTTTAATAGTATTATATCTCAATAAGCATATTATATTCAATAGTACTACGAGAAAAACATTTCGAAGACCGACGAAATAATAGGCTGAGCCATCGATATTTAATCCGGCGTAACGGTGGGTGTAAATGAATAAGGGTAAAAAAACGTGCAAGGCACTCTAAGTGAAAATTACGTAGGGTGCCTCGTTTCACTACATGAGAAATCACGATTTCATATGACCAAGCCTGTTAATTCAAAAACCACTTAAGTTTTTTATTAGCCTGCTTCTGGGTTTTAGTGCTCAACTTGCCGGTAATAAAGGTTTTTTCCGCAGCGCCCTTCATGCTTGTAAAGGTGACCGTTACAGTTCCGGCTGCCGCATCTAATACCCAATCGGTCTGCACATCCGTATAGGTTTTTCCACTAACGTCGAAGGAACCTACGCCCTCTGCAACCGCTTTGCTGCCGCCGATGGTGACCATGTTGAACGCAGCTGACATGGTACCTATTCCCTGCTCGTTCAAGGACGCAACCCAAAAGGTCGGGTTGCGCACGATTGCATCGTTACAGATCATATATAAATCACCATAGCCCTCAGGTCCCCAAGTGTAAAACTTGATCCATATCTTTCCCTTAAAGAGATACTCTTCAACGCCGGTCTCCGGGTATTTGGTTACAGGCTGCTCTACAAGCTTTGCGCGCAGATGGAGCTGCAGCGGAAGACCCGCTGCGGAGGTGGTAAACAGAATCTCATCGAACTCGATGGTCTGTACGAATTTCTTTCCGGCACTTTGCTGCGCTCTTTCTCTCTCCATCTTTTCGCTGAGCTCTTTGGATTGCTTAATCAGCTGCTCGTGAGATTCCTTACTGATGACTCCTGCGTTTATGTCCGGCGTGGGAATTGCCGCGCCGTACCCTACCGTGGAAAAATGCTCAACTGCGCCCGTAATCATGAAAATATCGCCCAACCTTGTTACCTCTGCCCATGCGTATTCCATCTCTCCGTTTTCGCCAAAGCTTTTGATAACAACGTCGTCGCCGGGATCATCCTTGGTCAGGAAAGTAATAATTGCGTAGTCATTAAGTGCTACATGTGTTTCGTCTCCAGAACTGAGCGAAAATCCGCCCTTGAAAAAAACTTCCGGCAAAATGGTAGTTTCTACCGGGATGACCGTAAACGTCGTATCCGCATCCACACAGTACTCTGACACTTCGATGATAACCGTAGTGTCGCCGCTCGTAAGTTCCAGCCTGCCGCCCAACGAGGGCTGGTTACTTTCCGCATTCCAGTCGGCGGGCAGTTCCGGCGTTTCTTGGAAACCCGCAGCACCTTGCTGCTCCTGCTCTTGCGCCTGCGCAGCTGCCAACGCCTCCTCCAGCTGCCGCTCTAACTCATCCTCATCGACATTTCCAAGTTCGTCTTCGGGCTCGACTCCGCTCTGCGCGGAAATATCGATGGCATCGTACTCTCCCCATGGGTATTCGTAATTGTCTCCTTCATCCGGAATGGCCGCTTTCACTGTAAATTGCAAGGCGCTGGTCTCATCGTAAGTAAACAATCCCTCCCAGGCATTACCGGAAAGCGCGCTGTTTTGCTCTACCGGTGCCGTAACCGGCGCATCACTTTTTTGCGTTTGGACCGGGCTGCTTACGCTTTTTTCGGAGCAGCTCATCAGCGTTGTAAGTAAAAAGGTAAGAACTAAGATGCATGCAACTGCTTTCTTCATAAATAGCCTCCTTTAGTGACGTTCTACTACGTCCGAGATGGCCAATGTTCAATTGTGTGTGTCCTCAGCCTTAATTATCTTAGTGGCATACTTGCCATCTTCATAAGCGAAGGAAAACAGGATGGTCTAGTCTTCCTCTGAGGCTTGCTTCCCAAGCTGGCCTGAGCCGGGTACAACCACAAATCGATGTCCTTCGTACCAGTCATCTGCCGTCCATGAGTATTTGCTTATTACTTTATACTCTTTAGAGCGAGCCGAGATAACCTATCCCATCAGTAAAACCGCATGAATAACCCATCAAATGGTAACTTGGTTAAAATATATCCTACGTCAGTTAGCAAGTCAAGGATATCGAGCGTTAAAATAGGCCGTGCATATAGTCACCGGCCTAGGCTAATTTGCCATAGCAGGGCATCCCTTTATGTGCAATTATTGCGGAGGCACATAAGGTACGAATTTGGGTGCTCTGAATGAAGTGGAGGGTGCAAGATGTGGCAAGAGTTTCAAGTTGAAATGCCAACCGTGATAAACTCAAAAAGCGCATGGCCGATATGCGCGCATTCCTAAAGAAGCAACCTACCGCCCTGGCTGAATACATGAGCAACTTGTTCGGCGGCCGATTGAAAAAGTCACCGTCTACGAAGACAAATTCAGTGGAATTCAAGTCCGGCGTGACGGTGGATGTAGATGAACACAGGCAAAAGTATATAAGGTTAGAGTGTTTACAGTATCCTGCGACAGGACAGCGCGAACAGCAACCACGCTGGGCACATGACATTGACCGATAAATGAGCAAAGCGGTTAATATGGAAAGAGCTAAATTATTGGTCATTCAAACAAATAATTTTACTACCTTTACTTTCATAATAGCGCAGCATTTCGTCAATTTTTCTTTTATCATAACTGGTTACGCAATCTGATAAGACGTTAACGCCATAATTTACTTTACGTAAGTTGTAACAGGTTGATTTTACACAAGCAACAGCATCCGCTCCTGCTATAAAAAAAACACATATTTCATTTTTACTAATAAAGTCTGTAAATTCTTCACTGCTTAATGCGTTTCCTTTGTATTTTGTAAAAACATTTTTTGACACTATTTTCAAGTCTGAAGCTAATTCAGACCCATATGTATTGGGTTTAAGAGTCCTCGTGCCGGCTGACAAATTTTCATGCCTTATATAAATAACATGAATACTATTATTGACTGCCCAATCAATAGCTTTATTGATATTGCCAATTATATCTTTGTAATTCTTTGTTATGTCATTTTGAATATCGATTATTACTAAGGCTTTTTTCTGCATAGTGTTTCCTCCTAATAGGTAGATTGATTTGTTTGCTTTTTTACTATACCTTATAATTGTTGCCAACAGTATGGCAATAATCTATAATGATAACAAGGAATTTTGGAAGGCGGCTATCCGATGAAAGTTGACAGGCTTGTTAGCATTATTATGATACTCCTTGACAAAAAGCGTATAGGCGCACAGGAGTTAGCCGATATGTTTGAAGTTTCACCCCGCACAATCTACCGCGACATAGACACTATCAACATGGCGGGTATTCCTGTTCGCGGGGCGTCGGGAGTGGGCGGCGGCTTTGAAATCATGCAGAAATACAAGATTGATAGAAAGGTTTTTTCGACTGCAGATCTTTCCGCTATATTGATGGGTCTTTCCAGTATTTACAACATGATACGAGGTGACGAAGTGGTAAACGCCCTTGCGAAAGTCAAGAGTTTTATACCCGCCGACAGAGCGAAAGACATTGAAATAAAAGCAAATCAAATATATATAGATTTAAGTCCGTGGATGAGCAACAGGAACATACAACCATATTTAGAAATTATCAAAACAGCTTTACAGGAAAGCAAGCTACTTTCGTTTGAATATGCAGACCGTTTCGGAACTAAAACTGCACGAATAGCCGAGCCGTATCAGCTTGTATTGAAAAGTAGTCATTGGTATTGGCAAGGGTATTGTTATGAAAGAAATGATTTTCGTTTATTTAAATTATCCCGCATATCAAACTTACAAATGCAAGAAGAATTATTTACGCCTC
>JAEZGK010000066.1 GCA_023437365.1 Bacillota bacterium | reverse complement strand
CCTCAAATACCACATCACCGATTTTAGAGTCCCTCTTCGGAAACATCTCTGTCATCGATCTGCCTATCATTTTACTTATAAGGCCTTCTTTGTCGATCTCTTTGGTCAAAACGGTGTCCATGTATTCACCGTCTTTCATGATCGTGATACGGTCGCACAGGGTGAAAATCTCTTCAAGTCTGTGCGAAATATAGATAATGCTGACGCCGTCCTGTTTCAGCTGGTTAAGCAGCACAAATAATTTTTCAATTTCTGCAAATGTCAGCACAGCAGTCGGTTCGTCGAGAACCAGAACCCTGGCGTTTCTGGACAGCGCCTTACAGATCTCTACAACCTGCTGATGTGCCACCGGTATGTCGCTGACCAGTGTCATCGGCGATATGTTTCCAAATCCAAGGGCTTCCAGCAGCTCCTGAGCGTTCTTCGCCAGGCTCCGCCAATTGATTATCCCTTTTTTCTGTGTCAACTTATCTATGAAAATATTTTCAGCAACTGTTAAATGAGGGGCAAGCATAAACTCCTGATATATAACAGCTACACCTTTGTCAATACTGTCTTTTGGAGAATGTATATTAGCTTCTTTGCCATCCAATAATACCTGCCCAGCATCATGACGATGTGCTCCGGACAGCACTTTGATTAATGTAGATTTACCTGCGCCGTTTTCCCCGACAAGCCCGTGTACCTCTCCGGGCTTAACCTGCAGCCTCCCGTTTTTTAGTGCCTGCACACCGCCGAAGGCCTTTTGGATATCCAGCAGCTCTACTTTATAATTTTCACTCATTCAAAACCTCCCGGTGAATTCCAATATAGGTCCGCCCGGAGCCTAATTGAGATGCACGCAACCGCACAAGTACGATTGCGTGCAATCTCTCATAAAGACTCGTTGGATCAGCTTTTCTTAGAAGTTTGCGTTGGGATCATAGAACTCGTCGACGTTCTCGATCGTGATTGCCGCCGGAGGAGTCGTCGTGGTCAGCTCATAGCTGTCCGGATCAACGCCGTTTACGAGGATGTCGATCGCGATGTCAACCGCGCCTCTTGCGATAACCGGAGGAGCGTTGAGGCCCGTTACGACGTACTTCGTGCCATCTTTGATCAGCTTGTAAGCTTCTTTCTGACCGTCAGCAGCTGCCGCGATGTAGATCTGATCCATCAGGCCAGCGTTCTCAATAGCCGTCATGGCACCAAGAAGCATGTTGTCGTTCTCACCGAGCACCAGGTTAACCTTAGCAGCGTTAGCTACAAGCAGGTCTTCTGCAGCCGGCAGGCCTTCTTCAGACGTCCAGTTTCCCCAGCCCTGTCCAAGGATGTAGAAATCAGCCGCTTCGTTGTAAGCCTTGCCGTTGTCGGTCAGTTCCTGATTCATGGTCTCAGCAGCCGCCCAAGCAGCCGTTTCGTCCAAACCAGCGCGGGATCCGATAATACCAGCCATCAGGCCCGTACGTCTTTCCTGACCAACCGCGTTGCCCTTCTCACCGGAGATCAGGATGGAGTTGATCGTCTCACCCTTGTAGTAGTTGTTGCCAACATACAGACCCGCCATGTAACCATTGGCCTTGTTGTCGGAATACACAGTCGTGGTCATGTTTTCACTCTGGCACAGGTTATCGATACCGATCAGCGGAATACCAGCTTCGTAGCACAGGTCGGCAGCCGCGATGGAGCCCTTCGGGTCAATCGGGTTCCAGAGGACCAGATCAACGCCCTGAGATACGTACTGTTCCATAAGAGCAAATTCGGATTCGAGATCCTGTTTTGCATCCTGGTTGCCAACCACTTCGAAGCCGGCTTCTTCGCAATACTGCTGAGTTTTGGTGGCCAGGTCTACGAAGTAGGGGTTGTTCTGAGTCTTGAACAGAATGCCCACGCGGAACTTATCCGCACCTTCAACGGGTTCAGCAGCCGGGCTTTCTTCAGCCGGAGCTTCAGACACAGCCGGTGCTTCGGTCGCAGCCGGTGCGCTCTCTTTGGGTGTGTTCGCGCCGCAGCCGGCAAACATCGCCAGCGCGAAAACGAGCGACAGTACCACGAACAGTAACTTCTTCATTCTCTTTCCTCCATACTAATTATGTTTATTGCAGAGATTCTGCAAATCATTAACCTGTATATGATACGCACGATTACATCATCGACGCAAAAGTGGCTTGCTTGTTTGCATCGATACTTATAATAGTTTAAAACAACTTAGTTTTAAATCCAAATTGTTATCATTAGCTTTAAAACAATTTTATAAAATATTCTTCCGCGAACCTGTTAAATTTAAAATTAATATAATTTCTTATTATTTTTATAATCATTTTCTGCCCTATAAACAGATATATACAGTTTATCTCTTTATATACCTTCTTATTAAACTATAATCGTATTTTCACTGACTTAGTGGATGGTTGATGTTGTAACTTAATTAACACAGAATCCTATGCCAATGCCGAGAGAACTCGCTTCCAAGTATTATCACTAAAAAAAAGGTTTCAATCACTCTGTTGCAATTGAAACCCTTTCAGTAAATATCAAATAATGAAGACAAGACTTATTTGACCAGTCGCTGTCTTGATGCAATGCGCCTTAGCTGGACTTTTTCAGCGCCTTCTTTTCTCTCCTGATCGCCGACACGAAATTAATGGTCATGACAATCACCAGCACAGCGCCCCACACGATATCCTTCAGGTATGTCACGTTTGTGACCTGGAGGAAGTTCATGCCGGTGGCAAGGAACTGCATCGTCAGCATCGCGAACAGCACGCCGAGCACGTTGCCTTCACCGCCGTTGGGGTCCGTACCGCCAAGAACAGCGATCATGATAGCCTGCAGCGTGTAGGTCGTACCATAATCCGCATTCGCCTGATTCGAACGGCCAAACAGTATGCATCCGGCGATGGCGGACAGCACGCCCGAAATTGTGTACGTCTTGCAGAGGAGCTTCTTCATGTTGATACCGGAGAACTCTGCGGCTACCGCGTTTGAACCCGTCATGAACAGCTTCATGCCATATGGCGTTCTGGATATCAGGAACCAAATAGCCAGCGCCACAATGATCAGTATGAGGAACTGAATCGGTATCACGTCGAAAAGGAAACCCTGCCCTATCGCGTTAAACACATCCGTCAATCCAACGATCGATTTGCCCTGAGTGATAACCACCGCGAGACCCATATACACATAGTTGGTGCCAAGCGTCACAATGATGGCCGGGGTGTTGAAGTTGCTGATGATCAAACCGTTGATGAAACCGGCTATCGCACCCACAACCAATGCCAGCGCGATGGCAGCGATGGAAATCAGCGCCTGCGTTCCGGCCGGGGTCGCTTCTGTGACCGTCGACGTGATGAAGGATGCCGCCACAATACCCGCAAGGTTGGCTTTGCCGACCATCGAAAGGTCGATGCCTCCGGTGATCATGGGGAGCATCACGCCGATAGCGAGGATGCCGACCTCGGGGATCTGAAGCGCCATGGTCTGCAGTGTGGTTTCACTGAAATACATGGACCTGGGATTAATAGCCTTGGTCATCAGGCCCAAACCCACATAGGCAATCACCATGAAGACGAACAGCCATCCCATTTTCGAATCAAAGAACTGATATAAGAAGGAGGACTTCTTAACTTTATTATTCACTTTCATATGACCCTCCTTATTTGTTTGATCTCACAGGCTCTTCGGAGATCTCGACATGGAGCTTTTTCTTCTCCTTCAAAGCCTGATACGATGTTAAGCTGGTACCGATGACGAGTACAAGACCGATCACGAACCGCTGCCAGTAGGTGGGGATGCCCACCGTATTGAGGCAGTTATTGATCAGCTGAATGAGCAGCACACCAAACACGCAGCCAGTCAGTGTTCCGTGTCCGCCGCTGATACGCGCACCGCCGATGATGACTGCAGCGATGGTGATCATCTCCTGACCGATCAGGTCCATCGGATTACTGTTGACGTAGGTGATGGTATGCACCATGCCGCCCAAACCGTAGATAGCGCCGGCGATCACGTAAACAATAAACTGTGTGTTCTTGACGTTGATACCGCTTCTCAGAGCCGCGTTGGCGTCGCCGCCGATGTTAAATATGTTACGGCCCAGCATGGTGTATCTTAAGAACAGGAACACGACGAACACCAGAGCAATTGCCACGAATATCGTTGTGGAGAGCGGTGCTGCCACGTCGTTGGAATTATACGCCGTCAGCACATACGTTTTGCCAGCGGTCTGGATGCCTATCGGAACTCTGGATATCTCTCTTGACCCGATGAAGAACAGCATAATGCCATTGATCATACTGTTAGTGCCCAGAGTGGCGATCAGCGGCGGGATTTTAAGCCGGGAGATCAGTAAACCGTTAATCGAACCCAGCGCCGCGCCAAAGCAAATGGCCAGAACATAGGGCAGCAGCGCCGATCCCTGATAATTCATTGAATAAACGATCTTGGTGGCGGTAAACATCGAGAACGCACCGATACCCGCAACAGACACGTCTATACCGGCTGATACGATGACAAGATATGCTCCGACAGCGTAAATCAACGGCTCGATGGCTGTTTTTATAACAGATACGATGCTGTACGCCGAGAAAAATACCGGATTTATGATGCAGACGGCGCCAAATATCACGAGTATGACCAGCAGTATATAGAACTCATTTGATGACGTAATCTTTTTGATTCTTTTCTGAATCATGTTTATCTCCTTCCTTTTAATATCTTTCGCTATGCCAGCATATCTGCCAGTTGCGTCTGAACCAGATCTTTGCTTGCAAATTCTCCGACAATGCGCCCCATCTTCATAACGACAACCTTATTGCAGTTTGTAAGCACTTCCGGAATATCGTCAGAAATGATGATAACGGCCATACCGCTGTTAGCAAGCTTTCGCACCACCTTATGTATCTCGGCCTTGGACCCGATATCCACACCAACCGTCGGTCCGTTCAGTATCAGCACCTTCGGATTGCGTGCCAGCCACTTGGCCAGCACCACGCGCTGCTGATTGCCGCCCGAAAGAGTGCTGACAAGATTATTGGAATCCGGCGTCTTAATCGACAGTTCCTTAACCCATTTATCCGCCGTTTCTTTCAGCGCCCTGCTATCCGTGGCTCCGAACGCTTTTTTAAACACATCGAGCACAGATACGAATATGTTGCTGGCGATGGATTTTTTCAGGAAAAGACCTTCCGTTAACCGGTCTTCCGGGACATATCCGATACCGTTTGAAATCGAATCGTTGACACTGTTGATCTTAACGTGTTTGCCCTCAATAAACATCTTGCCGCTCGTGGCCGGGAATTGGCCGAACAGGCATTGCGCGAATTCGGTTCTGCCGGAACCCAGCAAACCGGTAACACCGAGAACATCACCGCGGTTTACTTTCAGCGAGATATCCGCGAAGCCGCCTTTCAGGCTCAGGTTCTCAACACGCAGCAGCTCTTCGCCGTCCACGATCTGCGGAACAAACGGATCGTCAATGATTTCGCGCCCAGTCATGTAGTAGGCAAACTTGCTCATGTCAAAGGACGAGGTCTTCTCCCCGTCTATGACACAGGTACCGTTACGCAATATCGACACCGTATCCGTCACATCCATCACTTCTTCGAGCTTGTGTGTTACGAATATAACGGAGATACCCTCATTCTTAAGCTTGGATATGATCTTAAGCAGCGAAGTAACCTCTTTTTTGGTGAGAGCCGTTGTCGGTTCATCCATAATGATGAGTTTTGCATCCTGTATGATGGCACGGCAAATGGCAACAATCTGCTTAACTGCCACGGACAGCGCCTCTGCTTTCACATCAAGATCGATTTTTACATCCAGACGGTCAAGCGCTTCCTGCGCCTTGCTCCGGATGACCTTCCAGTTTACAAAGCGCTTCCTTTTGACGCGCAATGTATTCATCGCGATATTGTCGGCCACCGTCAGGTTCGGGAAAATAGAGAAATCCTGATAGATTACCTGAACTCCCTGAGCCATAGCTTCAACCGGGAGCAGCTTTTTATATGTACGCCCGTCAATTTCAATTTCACCGCTGTCCGGAGTATAAACACCTGAAATGATCTTGATCAGGGTTGATTTTCCGCATCCGTTCTCGCCTATCAGGCACCGAACCTCGCCCTTGTTTACCGTCAGATTAACATTGTTAAGGGCATGTACACCGGCAAATGACTTATTAATGTTTGTTGCACGAAGGAAAACATCCGACATGATCGAAACCTTCCTTTTTTATATAATCATTTTGAACCCAAAGTTTCGTAATGGTTCTGCATACAC
>JAEZGK010000038.1 GCA_023437365.1 Bacillota bacterium | reverse complement strand
TCCGCATAGCGAACAAGTTCGCTTTGGGATGCGCACCTCAGCGAATAAACGCTTATTGCATAAGCGTTCGGAAGTTATTGCTTCGCAATCCGCTCGGGCGCGAAAGTGTCAGCGGGCTGACACTTTGTTCCGTATATCAATATTTAAATAATAGGAGATATTGTATGAATAATTTAACCATTAGAAACTTAAAGGAAGCGGACTATCCTGAGATGATGAAAATTGATCAACTGGTTTTTAGTAGTTATAATACACCAGCTCCAATGAAGCAGAGATCACTGGAAGAATATACAGGGCATTATTCCCCTGAGAAAGTTTTTATAGCCGAGCTTGAGGGTAAAGTAGCAGGCTACATCGGCTATGATAACCCTACCGGACTCCCTTCCAACAGTCACGTCATGGAGTTCTATATTGCGGTGCATCCTGATTCTCAAGGCAGGGGAGTGGGTAAGGCATTGATCACTCATTTGATTACCTGGGGAAAGCAGCAAGCTTACAAGAAGATCTCGCTTCGTGTACTTTCTACGAACGAAGACGCGGTTACTTTTTATAAGGCCAACGGCTTTTTGGAGCAGGGAAGACTAGTACAGGAATTCCTTCTCGATGGTACTTATGTAGACGATATTCTGATGTATAAAATGTTATAATTGCCGGTTCATAACCGGCAGACTGCCAGAAATATCAGCAGGATACCGCTAAGCCAGGATAATCTAAACGGGATTTTATCGCTGATTTTGTTTCCTGCAAATTCGCCCAATTTAATGGATAACATACTTAGAATAAGAGAAAAAAATAAAATCGCTGCAATATTAATATTACCGAAAGCAGCTCCGACACCCGCCGCAAGACTATCAATTGACAAAGAGATTGCAATAGAGAAGGCTTCCCTTGCAGAAATTGTTTTTGAATGATCATAATCAGCATCAATCGGATTGGCATAAATATTCAGAATAAAATTCAGATTTAACAGACTGAATTTGATTTCCTTATTTACAGTATGGTGCTCTATGAACCTCTTTATCAAATCATCGATCAATCTTGTAATCCCTAATGCAAATAGAATTAAGAAAGAGATCAGCTTCAGCAGGAATACAGGTATCAAGGCTTTTAATAAGGATCCAAAAAGCAGTGAAGCCCCTAAGATTCCGGTACATATTAAGGTGATTTCCAACATGGCTTGAAGGGGTATCTTGATTTTATTGCAGCCATAAGCTAAGCTGGCGATTAAAGCATCTATGGAGATCGCTATCACAAATATAAAAGATTCGAGAATGGAGAATAGAAAAGAATTCATTTCTTTCATCCTTGTTTTAACATTAAGATTATATTATGCATTGAAATCGATACCGTTACCGCCAAGCAGAATGATCTAAATCGGTACGAAACTATAATTTAGTCTACTAATTCTAACAATTTCATATATTATTAACAGTATCCGTGTTCAAAAGCGGAGGTGTATATGAAGAAAAATCTGAAATCGACCCATAAGAAATTCAAGAAAAATGCAAAGAATACACTGTATCAAGGCTTTTCAAAGAAAAAGAAGCCAAAGGAACAGAAACTGAACTATATGGAGCAAGTATCGAACAGGCTTGGACTTCCGGCAGATGTTCTCGCAGGAGCTCCAATTATTACAGCAACCGGCAGAAACGAACTGAGTGTAGAAAATTATAAAGGCATTATCGAGTATAATGGGGATGTAATTAAGGTCCAGACAAAGCTATGCCGGGTCTGCATCGAGGGTAAGAATCTGAATATTCTTTACTTTACCGAGGATGAGATGCGAGTTACCGGTTATATCAGGGCAATCTATTACCAATGATGGATATTTCGTCTACAGGGAGGGAATCCTATGTTAAGAAAGCTGATTTTTTGGTTTAGAGGTGTTCTGATTATCAGGATCAGCGGCATAGCTCCGGAGCGCTTTATTAATCTTTGCTGTAATCACAGGATTAATATCTGGGATTTGAAGAAAAACGGAGATTTCTATCAGTTTCATATTCTTGCCTCTGACTACAAAAAGCTTAAGCCCATTGCAAGAAAGACAAAAATACTGCCAAAAATCATCAGAAAATCAGGCCTGCCGTTCTTTTTACATAGATATCGGAAGAGAAAGGTTTTCTTCGGAGGGGTAATTTTATGTCTTATTTTAATTTATGTGCTATCCCTGTACATCTGGGATATCAGCTTCTTAGGCTGTAGAAAGCATACACCGGAAGCTTTGACCAAATTCCTGACTGAAAATCAAATCTATACAGGAATCTTGAAAAACAAGGTCAACTGCCAGGAAATTGAAGAGACAATGAGGTTGGCCTATACGGATATCGGCTGGGTGTCGGCGGAGATTAAAGGTACTCGTCTGATCATTAAAATCAAGGAGACAAACATGCCTGTTTCTGCTGCTAAGGCAATCGAACCAAGTCATATGGTAGCAGACAAGGATGCAATCATACAATCAATTATCACAAGAGCCGGCACACCGATGGTAAGTGAGGGAGATGTAGTAAAAAAAGGTGATATTCTGGTATCCGGGATAGTCAATATCATGGGTGATTTTGAAGAGATTCTTGGTAAAGAGACAGTGATCGCAGATGCCGACATCCGTTGTAAGACCTATTATGATTATAAGAATACCTTTTCCATTGATTATATGAAGAAGCTGTATTCAGGAAAAGAAAAGAATGGGTATTATTTGACCACCTTTCAGAAGAAATTATTTTTATATAATCCTAGAAATTCCTATCCTATGTATGATATAATTGTAAACGAAAAAAAGCTTCATATTACCGACAGCTTTTATCTGCCTTTCAGTATCGGAAGAATTAAAACCCGGGAATATAAGGAGGTTAAGCTTAAATATACAGAGGAGGAAGCTTTCAGGATAGCAAATGCAAGGCTGGAAAGGTATATAGCCGGATTAATATCGAAGGATGTTTTAATAATTGAAAATAATGTAAAAATAACCATGAAGGATAATCACTGTATCGCCGGGGGAAGAATTGTTGTAGAGGAGCCGGCCTGGAAGTACAGAACAATACAGGAAAATGAGTGGAGGATAGAGCCAACAGATGAGCATAATGGAGACAATCATTGATATCCCTGCTGAACATGAGAAAAATGTATTTGGCGGTTTTGATGCTTATGCAAAAATCATAGAATGTGCTTTCAATGTAACGATTATTGCAAGAAACGGCGAGGTTAAGGTTGTAGGTAAAGCTGAGGATGTCACAAAAGCAAAAAGCGTATTTATTCAGCTTCTGGAGCTTTCCAGAAGGGGAAATCAGATTACAGAACAAAACGTAAACTATGCCATTTCCCTATGTCATGAGGATAAGGAACAAGCAATTGTTGAGATAGATAAGGATTTGATCTGCCATACCATAAGCGGAAAACCGATAAAGCCAAAGACTCTCGGACAGAAGACCTATGTCGATCAGATTCGTAAAAAGATGATCGTGTTCGGTGTCGGTCCTGCAGGTACCGGCAAGACTTATCTAGCCATGGCTATGGCAATCACAGCGTTCAAGAATGATGAGGTCAGTAAGATTATTTTGACCCGTCCTGCAATTGAAGCAGGTGAGAAGCTGGGCTTTCTGCCAGGAGATCTTCAGAGTAAGGTTGACCCATATTTAAGACCCTTGTATGATGCTTTATATCAGATCATGGGTCCGGAAGCTTATATTAAAAACACGGAGAAGGGTTTAATCGAGGTTGCCCCGCTCGCTTATATGAGAGGACGTACGCTTGAGAATGCATTTATCATTCTGGATGAGGCGCAGAATACCACTCCTGCACAGATGAAGATGTTTTTAACCAGAATCGGTTTCGGCTCTAAGGTAGTGATTACCGGAGATCAGACGCAGAAGGATTTACCGGCAGGAAGCAAGTCCGGTCTTGATGTGGCACTGAAGGTATTATCTAAAATCGAAGATATCGGTTTTTCGTTCCTGACCAGTCAGGATGTAGTCAGACATCCGTTGGTTCAGAAGATAGTTAAGGCTTATGATGCTTACGAGGATAAGCAGAAAAGATATGATGACAGAATGTCTGAGAAGGATAGGCACAAAAAAGTGAGTCGCGTTCATTACAAATCCGAAAAGATCAGGGGAAACCGAGATGAAAACAGGTAAAAAATCTATCTTAATCACAATACTGCCAATTGTATCCATGTGCGCTGCAATTTTACCGGGATATCTATATAAGAGCTCCTTCCTGGAGGTTGCCAAGATCGCAATTCTTACCATGGTGCTGACCACAATTGCTACATTTTATATACGCGCTAATGAGGAGCATATCCTGAGTAAGCGACTCTCAAAGACCATCATTGCACTGGGATATCTTAGTGCGATCTGTCTGCTGTTATTCGTACCGAAGCCATATATGTTCTGCTTCTGGATGATTGGTGGTTTGCTCATCGCAATGCTGATTGATAATAAGCTTGGAATGATATGCCATTTTAATCTTACCGTCATCCTGGCTATTTCCTCATCCCTGGGGTTAGAGCTGGTGATCCAGATTATGGTCATCGGAGCGATGATGTGCCTGCTTTCGGGGGCTTTAAAAACAAAAACCACCGCTGTATATGCAGCAATTATTATTTTGTCCACGAATATCACACTTTCCTTTGTCATTAATAATTTTATTTTTGATAAAAATGTTAATTACAATTATCTGAATTCCCTGTTCAGTATCTTAGCGGTACTAGTTACCGCCTTTTTATTGTGCCTTGTCTATGATGAGGCAGAGAAGAAGAAAAGGGAAGCAGATGCACAGGATACCGCTGATGTTATCCTGATTGATACCATCAGTACAGAAAATACGAATGATTTAATCAGTAGTGTAACCGAACCAGCTGTTAATTCGTCTAATCAAGGTATGGATCAAGCTGAAGTTCAGAAAGCATCTGCCGAAAACAGACCCAGCTATGATATTCTTTGTTCAGAAGACAATGAACTGCTTCGTAAACTGAAGCAAGCTTCCGAAAGTATCTATACCCATGCCTTAAGGATTGGTGATTTATCTTACCGAGCGGCAAAAGAGGTCGGTGCGGATGAGCTTTTGGCAAAGGCAGGCGGTCTGTATCACGAGATCGGAAAGCTGAAGGGTAAGAATTATATCGAGGAAGGCTTGGTAATTGCAGAGGAGTATTCCTTTCCTAAGGAGCTCAAGGCGATTCTGAAGGAGCATAATATCAAATATGATAAGCCGAGCTCTGTGGAAGCTGCTATTGTCATGCTGTCGGATAATATCGTTTCAACAATAGATTACATAGAAAAATCTGAGGACAATAAATATTCCACCAATAAGATTATCGATAATATTTTTCAACTGCGTATGGATAAAGGCACCTTTGACGGAGTAGACCTGTCTTTGAAGGATTTTAAGGTGTTGAAGGATTTTTACGAAAGTGAATTCAATAAATAGTGCAGGAAGACCATTCTAAGGAACCGGAAGCATCCTATTCGATCAATCCTAATCTGATAGTCCGAAATTTTCTTAAGAAGCAAGAACGGAGGCGATAAACTGCCATGACAATCAACTTTGACTATGAGGTAACAGAAGAATTGGAGTTTGAATTTGAAGAAATGGAGAAGAAGGTTGTAGAGGCATGCCTTGATTATGCGGATTGCCCCTATGAGGCGGAAGTCAATATCCTGCTTACGAATGATGAGCAAATCAGAGTAATCAATAAGGAGTATCGGGAGATCGATGACCCGACAGATGTCCTGTCTTTTCCCGGAGTGGATTATGAGATCCCCGGCGATTTTTCCCGACTGGAAGAGGAGGTTGCATCCTATTTTCATCCCGAAACAGGTGAACTGTTGTTGGGGGATATCGTGATATCTCTGGAACGGGCAAAACAGCAAGCAAAGGAATATGGCCATTCACTGAAGCGTGAATTGGCATTTTTAACGACGCACAGCATGTTCCATTTGTTCGGTTACGATCATATGGAGGAAGAGGAACAAAAGCTTATGGAGGACAAGCAGCGTGAGGTTTTGGAAAAGCTGCAGATTCTCAGATAAAACCTAAGGGTTGTAAGTATATTCCAAGGAAAGGTATGGACCGTACATGAAGAAAATTACATATTATTTACTCCTTGCGGCAACAGTAATTATGTTCATTGGCTGCAGTAAAAACAGTGGTTATAACGGTGATGTGATCAGTGAGTATCAAAAGAATTATGAAGAGAATAATCCTACAGTTACACAAGCTCCAGAGGAAGATATTAATTCGGTGACGGAAGCCGTAACACCTGTACCGGAGGATACCAATCACGAGGATGAAGTGATCAGCCGGCTCACCGGTCAGTGGGTAAAGAAGGAGATCGGAACGAAGCGTCCGATTGCATTTCAGTTTAATAATTTCAAGAGTGTCTCCAATCAATGGGGAATTAGCCAGGCAGATATCGTATATGAGTGTATCGTAGAGGGCGGTATTACAAGACTGCTTGGTATCGGTGAAAATTATCAGGGTGACAGAATAGGCTCGACACGCAGTGCCAGACATTATTTTGTCAGTATAGCAGATGAATATAATGCGATTTATATACATTACGGCGGTACCAAATATGCCAGAGCCAAGGTAAAGGAGCTCGGAGTGGATGAGATTGACGGTAACTCCAATATGGATACTGTGGTATTTCATAGGGATAATTCCATCAAGGCTCCCCATAATGCCTTTGCAACTCAAAAGGGAATTCTGAAGGGAATTGAGATGAAGAAGTTTAAAACAGAATATTCTGAAGAGGATCAGGCACATTTCTCGTTTTATCAAGAGGACACAGAGTTGTCCTCCAATAAAAAAGCGGAGAAAGTAAGTCTGGATTTTTCAGCATATACCTCACCTTATTTTACCTATCAGGCTTCCGACAAGCTGTATTATCGTTATCAATTCGGAGGAGCGCATAAAGACTCCAATACAGGAGAACAGCTTACTTTCAAAAATATCATTATCCAATTCGTAAAGGAATGGAATATCGATAAAAATGGTTATCAGACGATGGATCTTGAAAATGCTGCCGGAAAAGGAATCTATATCACTGACGGTAAGATGGTTCCGATCACCTGGAAGAAGAATGAAGCCAAACACTTTATGAGATATTATGATGAAGCAGGAGCGGAGCTTACGATTAATCCGGGCAAAACCTATATTGCTTTATTCCCGAATGATCGTACGGATGATGTGAAAATCAATTAAACAGATAAAAGTCTAAGATACTGAAAGAAAGAAAAATCATAATTCCTCCTAAGTGAGAACAAAGGATGGAATGAAACCAACAAATGATGATTTAGAGGAGCAAGGATATGTCAGCACATAGTAAACGTAATCATTTTCTGGTACAGGGAAGCATATTGGCAGCTGCCTCCATCCTGGTGAGGGTCATCGGATTAATCTATCGGATACCCATGGTTCGAATCATTGGAAAGGAAGGCATGGGCTATTACAGCAATGCTTTTGAGATGTATAATATCGCTCTGATTCTTTCCTCCTACAGCATACCGCTTGCCGTTTCTAAGCTGGTTGCGGTCCGCAGAGTGAATAAAGAGCACAGAAATTCTTATCGGGTTTTTCTCTGTGCTATGGCATTTGCAGCTGCTGTCGGTCTGTTAGCTACGCTGATCGTATTCTTCGGAGCAGGCTTTCTAGCGAAAGCAATCTTCAAAAGTCCGAATACCACTTTGCCTCTTATGGTACTGGCACCGACTATTTTTGTGTTCTCAATCATGGGGGTACTTCGAGGCTTCTACCAGGGCAAGAATACAATGATTCCGACTGCGGTATCCCAGGTACTGGAGCAGATTATCAATGCAGTTGTAAGTGTTATCGCGGCCTGGTTCCTGGTGAAGTACAACAGTATTGCAGTGAATGTAGCCTCCTACGGAGCAGCGGGAGGAACCCTCGGTACCTTCACAGGTGCCTGCATCGGATTACTGTTCCTGCTATTCGTATTTGTTATATATAAACCGGTATTAAATAAACAGATGAGGCATGATACCTCAGGGGTCAGAGAATCCTATCGTGATGTATTTAAGCTTCTGATGATGACGATTGCACCCATCATATTGAGCCAGACTGTCTATCAGATCAGCGGACTATTGGATGGCTCGCTGTTTGGTCATATCATGTCCACGAAAGTCATTGCAGGCTTTGACCTTCCGGTGCTAAAGGCTGAAAACGGAGCAATGGCAGGGCAGCTTTATATCGAAGGTTATCGTAATACCCTGACAGGTATCTATAGTGGAGAATACAGACTACTGACCAATGTTCCGGTATCCATCGCTACTGCAATTGGGGCCGCAATCGTAACAACCATGGCGGCAGATATGGCACGAGGTATGATGAGCTCCATCCATAACAAGCTTCACGCTGCTGTGAAATTCAATATGATTATCGCTATTCCTTCAGCAGTCGGTATGGGTGTGCTTGCATCCCCAATTTTGTATCTGCTGTTTAAAGATAATAATGCACTGTCCGCCAATATCATGATGCTCGGATCAATCTCCATCGTATTCTATGCATTATCTACAGTAACGACGGCTGTTCTGCAGGGAATTAACCGACTTCGAATACCTGTAATCAATTCGGCGATCTCCCTGGGAATTCATGTGGTACTTGTATTTTGCCTGTTGTATTTTACTCCGATGAGTACCTATGCTCTAGTCATCGGTAATGTTACCTTCCCGATGGTGGTATGCATCCTGAACTGGATCGCTATCTCAAAGCATCTGAATTATCAGCAGGAGATTGTAAAGACCTTCCTAATTCCTACTGTCAGTGCGGGATTGATGGGGGTCATCACATATTTCGTGTACCATGGTATGATAAAGCTCTCCGGGGACGTACTGATTTCAACCATCGTATCAATATTGACGGCTGTACTTGCATATTTCGCCCTACTGGTTCTTATGAAGGGTGTAAATGAACAGGAGCTTGCATTCCTTCCAAAAAGCAGCGGAATCATACGGATACTGAAAAAACTTCATATGCTGTAAAGAAACAGACATAGGGCTGCTGTAATATTCTGCGGAATATCACAACAGTCCTTTTTACTGTATAAATTTGTGAAATCTGGAGATAATTGAGCCAAAGGAGTGGTTTCGAATGAAACATAAAAAGGCATCAATTTATCTCGGAAGCTTTGTACTGATGTGTCTCATGTTCAGTACCTGCTATTATTTGAGCTATCTGCATGCTTTGAATGATTTTAATCAAAAGGCGATCGAAAGAAAGGATAAGCTGCTTACACTTACTCAGACAGTATCACCGACTCCGTCCGGCGAACCGGATAGTCAGGCTGTTGATAAAGAGTCTGAGCTGACAGTACAGCCAACAACAGAATACATCCTCGAGATTTATAATATGAAGACGAACAAGACAGAGACGCAGAAGCTAAATCCACCTGCGACTCTGGTGGGCTTAACCCGTACTCAGGTGGTGGAATATTTAGCGGACTATATGAATGATATGCCCTTGTCAGAATATAATCGAGGCTTGATTTCTTATGAGCTGCTTCGGTTTTCCGGTGATGTGGTTGAGATTAAGAAGACCTATAATGAGGACTTTGTTCCTTACCGTTTTTATGTCGTGGTAAAGGACGGATATGTCGTAGTATATAATAGTGATTTGAAGAGTGTATACAGCTATACCCATATCCTTGCCAAGGATTTGCCGGAAGAGGATCGAGTTGCTTTAAGCCACGGAATCTATGTCAACAGCCTGGACGAGCTGTACTCCCTTCTGGAAAGCTATTCGAGTTAATAGCCCTAAATAGCAACAAAGGCTCAACTACAGGGATATATGTTATTAAGCAGGATTTATCCTTATATCATTATCCGTATCTCAAAGAAATGCTTGAAATAATGCCTCGGTTCAAATATAATGAAACAAACATTAGTAAACGGGAGGCTGTTCAGGTGGAGTATGACGTGATTATCATCGGAGCGGGAGCCTCCGGTCTTATGGCAGCAATCGCAGCTGCGAGAAGCGGAAGCTCGGTTCTGATGCTGGAGCGTAAAGAGAAGGCGGGAAAGAAAATATTGGCGACCGGTAACGGAAAGTGCAATTTTACTAACCTTGTTCAGAAACCGGAATGCTACAGATCCAATGACAGCGCATTTGCTATGAAGGTGCTGTCTTGTTTTGATGTACAGAAAACGCTGATTTTTTTCGAAGAGCTGGGCATATACCCAAAGGAACGGGACGGTTATTATTATCCGAATTCAGAGCAGGCTGCCAGCGTTCAACAGGCACTTCTGCTGGAGTGTGAGCGTCTGGCGGTCAGAATACGATACAATGAACAGGCAATAGAAATCAAGCAACCGGATTATACGGTAGTCACACAGGATTCGGATCATAAGCATTGCAGTTATCAGGGCAATCATTTGATTCTTGCAACCGGGGGCTGCGCATCTCCCCAGCTGGGTTCTGACGGTAGCGGTTATCAACTGGCTAAGCGCTTGGGACATACAATTCTCCAGCCGTTACCGGCATTGGTACAGCTGAAATCACCAAATAAAAGCTGTAAGACTGTATCCGGAGTTCGTACCGTGGCAAAGGTTACAGCGATGGCAGACGGTAAGCGATTATCGGAAGAGACGGGAGAAATCATCTTTACTGACTACGGTATCTCAGGAATTCCGATCCTTCAGATCAGTAGATTTATTGCAAAAGCTCTGTCGGACGGCAGGAAGACTATGCTGAAGCTCGATTTCCTGAAGGATATTCCACGGGAAGCGCTACTTCTGATGCTGAAGAAGCGAATCAGCCATAATCCCGCCTTGACCTATGAAGAAATGCTAATAGGTCTGCTAAACCATAAGCTGAATTACATCCTGATCAAGGAGGCGGGCTCGGACCCCACCATGCCGGTAAATCGTGTAACGGAAAAGGAGCTGGAGGCCATCCTCATTCAGATGAAGGAATTTGAACTCCCAATCAATGCTACCAACTCCTTTGATCAGGCGCAGGTCTGTGCCGGCGGAGTAAGTACCCAGCAAATCAATCCGGACAGGATGGAATCCTTGCTTCATCCGGGTTTGTATTTTACAGGAGAACTGGTTGACGTGGATGGTACCTGCGGAGGCTATAATCTCCAGTGGGCCTGGAGCAGCGGATATGTTGCCGGGACAGCCGCAGGCATGAAAATGTAATTGATGGAAACCTAAATCTAAAAGTATTAAGGAACGGAAATCAGATGATACGAATAACACAGCTTAAGCTTCCCCTTGGTCATACAGAGGAGGATTTCAGGAACGCCATAGCGAAAGCACTTCGGATACCACTCCAGAAGATAGACAGCTACACTATCGTTAAGAAGTCCATTGATGCCAGGAAGGGTGAAATTAAATATATCTATACGGCAGATGTAACCTTGCGTTTGGCAGCAAAGGAGAACGAGGATTACTTCATCAGCAAATGCAGAAACACAAATGTATCATCCATAACGGAGGAGCATTATAGCTTTTGTCCCAGCGGTACACAAGGTCTGCTTCACCGTCCCGTGGTGGTAGGAACAGGCCCGGCCGGTCTTTTCGCAGCTTACCTATTGGCAAAGCACGGATATCAGCCGCTGGTACTGGAACGCGGTGAAGAGGTTCAAAAAAGAGTCGCATCGGTAGAGCAATTCTGGTCAAGTGGCTTATTGAAGCCGGAAAGCAATGTACAATTCGGAGAGGGAGGAGCCGGGACCTTCTCTGACGGAAAGCTGAATACCTTAGTGAAGGATGCGAACCACCGGTATCGCCTGGTCATGGAGACCTTTGTCCACTGTGGAGCTCCCTCCGATATCCTGTATCTGAATAAGCCTCATATCGGAACAGATCAGCTGCGGAAGGTTGTCGAGAATATGAGAAGGGAAATTATCAGCTGTGGCGGAGAAGTACGTTTTAATACGAAGCTGACGGAGCTTGTGACAGAAGAGGGTACAGTAAAGGCAGTGATACTGGATAACAAGGAACAAATCCCATGTGAGGCATTGATTCTGGCTATTGGACATAGTGCCAGAGATACCTTTTCCATGTTGACAAACCACAGATTATTCCTTTCTCCGAAGCCCTTCGCCGTCGGCCTTCGTATCGAGCATAAACAAAGTCTGATCAGTCAGGCACAGTATGGAAGCAGGTATCAGGAACTTCCACCGGCAGATTATAAGCTGACCCATCAAACGAGGAACGGCAGAGGTGTCTATTCCTTTTGCATGTGCCCGGGCGGCTTTGTCGTGAATGCATCCTCTGAGCAGGGATATCTTGCAGTAAATGGAATGAGTAATTATTTAAGAAACGAAGACAATGCCAATAGTGCGATCGTAGTTACCGTACAGCCGGAGGATTTTGGTCAGGACGGCCCCCTTGCTGGAGTTGCTTTTCAGAGACAGCTTGAACAGACAGCCTATGAGGCAGGCAAGGGCGCTGTTCCTGTACAGCTTTTCGGTGACTTGTTAAATAACAGGGATAGTGTTACAATAGGAAATGTTACACCCAATATCAAAGGGGCGTATCGTCTGACCAACCTAAACAGCTGTCTTCCCAAGGAAATCCTGGAAGCCTTGAAGGAGGGTATTCTAGCTTTTGATCATAAAATCAAAGGCTTTGCGAACGAAGAAGCGATACTTGCGGGGGTAGAAAGCAGAACCTCCTCACCGGTAAGGATACATCGGGATGAACGCTTCGAAGCCAATATTAAGGGAATCTACCCATGTGGTGAAGGAGCTGGCTATGCCGGTGGTATCACCTCAGCGGCAATCGACGGAATTAAGGTATTCGAAGCAATTGCTGATAGATATAAAGCAAGATAATTCGAAGATAATTCGAAGATAATTCGAAGATAATTCCAAGATAATTCCAAGATAATTCATAGGATTAATTATCAAAGCAAATTTAATACAAGTATAATTTTAAAAATACAATAAATTCAATAAAAATATTGTCCGGTTAGATAACCGCAACGGAGGACCGGCTTCAAGAAAGCATGTAGGAGATGGAGGAAATTATGTACGGCAGGGAGTTTTTAAAGGATAAAAAAAGAATAATTGTAAAAATAGGTTCTTCCTCATTGACTCATCCGGAGACAGGAGGCTTAAATCTGGAGAAAATGGAGCGTTTGATCAGAATCCTGACAGATCTTCGTAACCAAGGAAAAGATGTTATTCTGGTTACTTCAGGAGCAATTGCGGTAGGAAGAAAAGCGCTCGGACTTTCAGAACGACCGAAGGAGCGCTCTGTCAAGCAAGCCTGTGCTGCTGTTGGTCAGGCAAGTCTGATGATGGTATATCAGAAGCTTTTTGCAGAATATAATCAGACTGCCGCACAAATTTTGATTACAAAATATACAATGATTAATGATATCAGTCGATTTAATGCGAAAAATACCTTTGAGGAGCTGTTCCGCATGGGTGTTATTCCGATTGTAAATGAAAATGACACAGTATCCACAGAGGAGCTCGATCTAGACTTCGGAGATAATGATACTTTATCAGCCATCGTAGCTGCTCTGGTG
Source organism: Bacillota bacterium (assembly GCA_023437365.1). Classification (GTDB taxonomy): domain Bacteria; phylum Bacillota; class Clostridia; order Lachnospirales; family Lachnospiraceae; genus Mobilitalea. The sequence continues at coordinate 67,956 of JAEZGK010000038.1, read as the reverse complement.
GAGGGAGATCTTCTGATCCTATTATCCGATATTGATGGCTTATATACGGATGATCCTCACAAGAACAAGGAGGCAAAGCTGATTTCCTGCGTTGCAAAGATTGATGATCATCTTATGGACATGGCGAAGGATTCCTCCAGCAGTGTCGGTACCGGAGGCATGGCTACCAAGGTGTCGGCAGCGCAGCTCGCAACTGCATCCGGAGCCGATATGGTAATCACCAATGGCGACAATGTTAGAAATATCAATCTGATTATGAACGGAAAAGAGATAGGAACCTTATTTCCTGCAAAAAAGCAGCAGGATTTTAACATCATGGATTACATAACCTCCAAACAATATCAGAAGTAGAAAGGTATCACGATGGAAAGTACAAGAATAGATAGAATTAATGAATTGTACCATAAAGCGCAAAAGGAAGGCTTGACCGAAGAAGAGAAACAGGAGCAGGAGCGTTTGCGAAAGGAATATATCGCTGCAGTTCGAATGAATTTACGCGGAACCTTGGAACAGGTGTCCTTTGTAAATCCGGATGGCTCCGTTACAAAAGCAGCAGATGTAAAGAAGAAGCCATAACTAGTCCTGTAAGGATACTTTTAATGAAATCATAATTTTGCTTTAAGTTGATTATAAAGAATAAGGAATACAATATGACAAAGGAACTGATCCGTAAGGAAATGAAAAATAAGCGCCTTAATCTGGCGGACTGGGAAAGGCAGCAATATAATGCAGCTATGCTTACAGCGTTTTTTACGCTGAGAGAGTATTCAGAGTGCGAGAGTTTATTTGCTTATGTATCCTTTGGAACGGAGCCTGATACTCATCTGCTGATTCAGAAGGCGGTGCAGGATAGTAAAAAGGTCTATGTCCCTCGAGTGGAAGGTCCGGAGATGGAATTCTACCGGGTTTCTGCTATTGAGGGCTTTGAAGTCAGTAGCTTTGGCATACCGGAACCACAGCCTGACCTCACCAAACGTTATGATGGAACCGGAGACAGACAACTGATGCTTATGCCGGGGCTGGCTTTTGATTTGCATGGTGGGAGGATCGGTTTTGGAGCAGGGTATTTTGATAAATATCTGGCGAAGCATCCATCAGAGCAGTTTTGTAAGGTGGCTTTGGCCTATGATTTCCAGATTGTTCCTTGCTTGAATACGGAGCAGCATGATATCGGAACGGACATCATAGTAACACCGACAAAGATTATCTACTGCTGATGAAGTAGAAGGAGGAGATCAAATTCTCCCTGAGAGATGGGGGTATTCTTCCACTGAAGTAAATAAATGTGAGTTGAATAGAGGAGAGATACTATTATATTATTAAAGGGGAGATAATATTCCCCAAAATAGAAGGGGAGAAACACTTTCCCTTTACACTATGATTAAAATTATTTATCAAGGGGGAGGAGTCCTATGAATTACTTAGAACAGCTTGGTTCCAATGCAAAGAAAGCTGCAATTGTGTTAAACCTCATGGGGCAGGAGGAAAAAAACAAAGCCCTGCGAGCATGTGCACAAGCATTACTCGATGCAGAGGATGAAATTCTAGCTGCTAATGAAATCGATGTAAAGGCAGCAATCAATAACGGAGTGAAAAGCTCTCTGATTGACAGACTTAGATTATCAAAGGAACGACTTGCCGCAATGGCGGATGGACTGAAGGATATCTGCGCTTTACCCGATCCGATCGGAGAGGTTTTATCCATGACAGTAAGACCCAACGGGTTAACCATAGGTCAAAAGGTAGTTCCTCTTGGAGTGATCGGAATTATCTATGAATCAAGACCGAATGTCACTGCAGACGCCTTTGGTTTATGCTTTAAGACCGGTAATGCAGTCATTTTGAGAGGCGGCAGTGATGCCATCCATTCCAATCAAGCCATTGTAAAAGCTCTGAGGAGCGGGCTAAAGTCCTCCGGTTGTAATGAAGATGCCTTACAGCTGATTGAGGATACCTCCCGGGAAGTTGCCAGAGAGTTCATGAGAATGAACAGCTATATTGATGTATTAATTCCCAGAGGCGGCGCAGGGCTGATTAAGACGGTTGTGGAGAACAGTACTATTCCGGTCATCGAAACAGGCACCGGAAACTGTCATGTTTATGTTGATGAATATGCAGATTTACCTATGGCGCTTGAAATTATTGATAATGCTAAGACGCAACGCCTTGGTGTATGTAACACCTGTGAATCTCTGGTGATTCATGAAAAGGTCAGCAAGGAATTCATACCGCTGCTATGTGAGAGACTTCATGCGAAGGAAATCGAAATTCGTGCCGACGAACGTGGCTGTGCCATAGCCAAGGGCTGCGTGCCTGCAACGGAAGAGGATTACGGTACGGAATATCTCGATAAAATTATCTCTCTGAAGGTGGTAGACAGCATCGAGGAGGCGATTGCACATATCAATTATTATAGTACAAAGCACTCAGAGTCAATTGTCACCAAGGATTATGATCATGCAATGAAGTTCCTGAATGAGATTGATTCCGCTGCTGTCTATGTCAATGCATCCACAAGATTTACTGATGGTTTTGAATTTGGCTTTGGTGCAGAGATCGGTATCAGTACCCAGAAGCTGCACGCCAGAGGACCTATGGGTCTGAAGGCTTTGACGACAACGAAATATATAATTTTTGGTAACGGACAGATCAGAAAATAAACACTAAAAAGAGAAACTAATTGTAAAGAAAGTATATTTCTTTCAAGGCAGTGAGTAGGATTTACAGAAAGGGAATAGGAAAGGTAAATGGAAGAAAAAAAGATTTATGATTATCCGTCGGGGAACGGGTTCAAGGGTTTCATGAAGCGTTTTGGAAAAATCATCGGAGTACTGATCGTTTTAGCAGTAATTGCAATTCTGGCATTTGGCTCCTTCTTTACAATTAAGGAGCAGGAACAGGCAGTCGTTACTACCTTTGGTAAAGCAAAGACAGTCAGTACGGCTGGTCTGCATTTTAAGCTTCCTTTGGTACAAAGAGTACAGAAGGTCGATACGACAATCCAGGGTTTCTCCATCGGTTATGATATGGAGACCAATGAAAAGAATGACTTAGAGTCTATGATGATCACGAATGATTTTAACTTTGTCAATGTCGATTTCTTTGTGGAATATAAGGTATCAGACCCGGTAAAGGCATTGTACGCATCCGTGGAGCCCATAACAATATTGAAAAATATTGCTCAGAGTAGCATCCGTATGGTCATAGGAAGTTATACAGTTGATAGTGTAATCACTACAGGTAAAAATGAGATTCAGTCTGCGATCAAGGAATCTATCTTAGAAAAACTGGGAAAACAGGATATCGGTATCCAGCTGGTAAATATTACGATACAGGATGCGGAGCCGCCGACAGACCAGGTCATGGAAGCCTTTAAATCTGTGGAGACCGCGAAGCAGGGTAAAGAAACTGAAGTAAATAATGCCAATAAGTACCGTAACGAGGAGCTTCCCAAGGCTGACGCCAAAGTAGATCAGATCCTTCAGGAGGCCGAGACGCAGAAGACACAGAGAATTAATGAAGCAAACGCTGAAGTAGCCAAATTCAATGAGATGTTTGCCGAATATATGAAGAATCCAACAATAACAAAGCAAAGAATGTTTTATGAGGCGATGGAGGATGTACTTCCTTCCCTAAAGGTAATCATAGACAGTGGTGATAGCGGAGTTTCTAAGCTCCTACCTTTGGACAGCTTGCTTGAAGGAGGGACTAAATAATGAAAAAGGGAAAAAAGATAACCGGAATATTATTGGCTGTCATCCTTGTAGCAGTCCTGATCGTATTATCCTCAACAGCAATCATTACGCAGGAAAACCAATATACTCTAGTAAAGAGATTTGGTAAAATTGAACGTGTCATCAGTGAAGCCGGATTGTCCGTCAGGACGCCTTTTATTGAGACCATCGCTGTGGTTCCGAAAAATATCCAGTTCTACGATATGCCGGAATCCGATGTCATTACCATGGATAAGAAGACTATGGTAGCCGACAGCTACGTGTTATGGAAGATCAAAGATCCGATAAAATTTGCACAGACCCTGAATGCTTCTGTCGGCCAGGCAGAGAGCAGACTCGATTCCACCGTCTACAATTCCATGAAGATTGTCATCAGCGGCCTTTCTCAGGCAGATGTCATCAGCGGAAGAGACGGGGAACTCAATCAGGCATTCATGAACAGCATCGGTACAACGATGGAGCAGTATGGTATTGAATTAATCTCTGTTGAGACCAAGCACCTGGATCTGCCCAGTGACAATAAAAACGCGGTATTTGATCGAATGATTTCGGAACGTGCACAGATTGCTGCAACCTATACAGCGGAAGGCCTGTCTGAGGCTCAAAAGATTAAGAATACTACGGATAAGGAAGTAGCAATCAGTGTGTCCAATGCAGAAGCCCAAGCAGCAAAGATTACTGCCGAGGGTGAGGCGGAATACATGAGAATCCTGTCAAAAGCTTACTCTGACAAAGACAGAGCGGAGTTTTATACCTTTATCCGTTCTCTGGAAGCAGCAAGAACATCCTTGGCCGGAGAGAATAAGACCTTGATCTTATCAAAGGATTCGCCGATTGCACAGATCTTTTATAACGAAGAATAAGCAGTCAGCAAGACCTGCTTCTGATCATACTTTCATAATTATTACAAATCATAAGACCGACGGCTATCGCATAGAATACTGTGAATGTGAATTGCGGGTGTAGCTATGATAGTTGATTTGATGGAAGAAGATTATAATTATGATAAAATAATTCAGGCCGCGAGAGCCTTGGCAAAACAATATCATACGATTATCAAATATGTCACGATTGGAGCGTCTCACGACAATCGTGACATAGTTTTGCTTAAATTGGGATCAGGTCAAAAAAATATAGTATGCTGCGGAGGAGTACATGGCAGGGAAACCATCAACCCTGTTGTCCTCCTGCGAATCATTGAGTATTATGCGGAGTATTATGTGAACTACCGCGAACAGAGCTATGATTTAATGAAGAAGCTGAAGAGTCCCAACCTGTATCTGAAGGAAGAATATGTGCAGATGCTTTACGGTGCCTGTATCTATGAACTGCTCCAAACCTTTACGATCCTGATAGTTCCTCTTTTAAATCCGGATGGTTATATGGTATCCTTAAAGGGCTATGATATCATAAGAAGACCAGACTTAAAGGAACAGTGCCTGGCTCTGGGCTTGCCTTATTCAGAGTGGAAATATAACGGGAGGGGAGTCGATCTTAACCGTAATTTTCCCTGCCGTCTCTGGAAACCAAAGAATAGCAAGGATTCACCTGCAAGCGAGAATGAGACAAAAGCGCTAATCAAGCTCTTTCATGAGTATCGTACCAGAGGCTTTATTGATTTTCATTCCAGAGGAAAACAAATTTATTATTACCGGAGCCAGATGCCGGATAGCTATAACAGAAGACAATTAGAAATCGCCAACCGTTTTCAGAATATCACGGATTATGTACTAATGCCGCCGGAGGAAGAGGTAGAGACCGGTGACAGCGGTGGCAATACCGTGCATTATTACTCCGAGGTGTTCAAAAAACCGGCTTTAACCATAGAAACCGTTGAGGAAGAAGCAACCTTTCCGATGAATTGGCAATATCGGCTGCAGACCTTTGAAGAATTGAAGCATCTGATTTTTGAATTCGGAAGTATGATTATATAAATGGAGGAGTTTTAAGGGCAATGGAAAATAACACTGCAAATGTAAACGATCTGGAGGCTGCAAAGCAGCTTCAGATCATGAATGAACTTAAGGTAACCTTTAATGCAGAGTATGAAAGGACAGGTAAAAGAAAGACCTATCATATCGAGACCTTCGGATGTCAGATGAACAGCCGTGACTCAGAGAAAATCTCGGGCATATTAAAACAAATCGGATACGAGGAAACAGACACCGAGGATGCGGATTTTGTCCTTTATAATACCTGCACAGTAAGAGAAAATGCCAATAATCGTGTCTATGGAAGACTTGGCTATCTTGGCAAGCTAAAACAGAAGCATCCGGGTATGATCATAGCGCTCTGCGGCTGCATGATGCAAGAGGCTACAGCTGTAGAAAAGATAAAAACCAGCTATCGCTTTGTCGATATTATTTTCGGAACTCATAATATCTTTAAGCTCGCAGAGCTGTTGCAGACACGCCTTGATTCGAAACGTATGGTGATCGATCTTTGGAAGAATACAGATATGATTGTGGAAAATCTTCCGAATGACCGAAAATATCATTTTAAAGCCGGAGTAAATATTATGTTCGGTTGTAATAATTTCTGCAGCTATTGTATTGTGCCTTATGTAAGAGGCAGGGAGCGAAGCCGAAATCCGGAAGATATTATTGCTGAGATCAAGGGTCTGGCCAAAGACGGTGTTGTAGAGATCATGCTCTTGGGACAGAACGTCAATTCCTATGGTAAGAATCTGGAACAGCCTATGAGCTTTGCCGGTCTACTAAAAGAAATTGAGAAAATCGAAGGAATAGAACGAATACGTTTTATGACCTCTCATCCGAAGGATCTTTCAGACGAGCTGATTGAAGTCATGAGGAATAGTAAAAAAATCTGTAAACACCTTCATCTGCCGATTCAATCCGGAAGCAGCCGGGTACTCAAGATCATGAACCGGCGTTATACAAAGGAAAGTTATTTGGAATTGGTCGATAAGATTCGAAAAGCAGTTCCTGACATCTCACTGACAACTGATATCATCGTCGGTTTTCCGGGTGAAACAGAAGAGGACTTTGAAGAAACGATGGATGTGGTAAGAAAAGTAGGGTATGACAGTGCTTTTACTTTCCTGTATTCAAAGCGAACAGGAACCCCTGCCGCCACGATGGAGGATCAGGTAGAGGAGTCCGTTGCTATGCAGCGCTTTGACCGTCTGCTAAAGGAAATCCAGGCTTGCTCTTCCAAGCTCTGCGGCAAGGAAGTGCATACTACTCAGAGGGTTCTGGTGGAAGAAGTAAACGAACAGGACCCGGGTCTATTAACCGGAAGACTGAGTAATAATCTGCTTGTACATTTTCCGGGAGATGCTAAGCTGATCGGAAAACTGGTGGAAGTATATCTGGAAGAAAGCAAGGGCTTTTATTATATGGGCAATGTGAAGGAATAATATCTTCACAGAGTGAAGATATTATTCCTTCACACCTGAAGAAGCACATAATAAATTACAGCGGTAATTTATTATGTGCTTCTTCTTTCACGAATATAGATGTTTCATAAGGATGTCTAGTTCACTTCACAAAAAATGATGTTACAAAGGCATCTAGTTGGATTTACGAATTTAGATGTTATAAAGGATATCTAGTTTGATTCACGAATATAGATATTAAAAAGGATGTCTAGTTTGATTCATGAATATAGATGTTACAAAAGAATTTCCTAGGCGACTCTTGAATAAATAAACATATTTGTGATAAAAAATTGATTCTATCTGATTATATAGTATTCGGTCCTAAGAATTGTCCTATATATTGATACTGTATTTTGTCATAATAGATAAATTATTCGTGAGCACACTTGACATATTAGTAAAAACAGTATAAAATTTAAGTGTTGTATATCCATTCCAAGAGTGCTGTCTATAAAATTAAATATATTTTAACTAAAGAATATTAATTTCTTTAAAAATGTATAATTTTACGGTTGACTCTCTTGAATCGTACAATGAAAACTAAATAAGGAGGTGCTCCTGTGCCAGAGGCTTTACCATATGTAATTGCTATATTTATTACCTTGGTGATATCGGTTATTCTTACCTGGCTCATCGCTAATGCTTATCATAAGAAAGTTTATGAAGCAAAAATCGGCAGTGCGGATGAGAAGGCAAGAGAAATCATAGATGAAGCTTTAAAAACAGCTGAAACTAAGAAGCGCGAAGCCTTACTCGAAGCCAAAGAAGAATCTTTGAAGGCTAAGAATGAGTTTGAGCGTGAAACTAAGGAACGTAGAGCAGAATTACAGCGCTATGAGAAGCGGGTTCTGACTAAAGAAGAGACTTTAGATAGAAAGACCGAAGCACTGGAAAAAAAGGAATCCAGACTTGCTGCGAAGGAAGCTGAGCTTGATAAAATCAGGCAGGATGTGGAAGAATTCCACGAGAAACAGCTGCAGGAGTTGGAGAAGATTTCTGGATTAACCTCCGAACAAGCTAAGGAATATCTGATTAAGACTGTTGAAGAAGAAGTAAAACATGAGACCGCTCTGCTGATTAAGGATTTGGAAAGTAAAGCAAAAGAAGAAGCAGATAAGAAAGCAAAGGATTATGTAGTTACAGCAATTCAAAGATGTGCTGCTGATCATGTTGCTGAGACAACGATTTCTGTTGTTCAGCTCCCTAATGATGAAATGAAGGGTAGAATCATTGGTAGAGAAGGACGTAATATCCGTACACTTGAGACAATGACTGGTGTTGATCTGATTATTGATGATACACCCGAAGCTGTAATCCTGTCAGCCTTCGATCCGATCAGACGAGAAGTTGCAAGAATTGCACTTGAGAAGCTGATCGTTGACGGAAGAATTCATCCGGCAAGAATCGAAGAGATGGTAGAAAAGGCTCAAAAAGAAGTAGAGATTATGATTAGGGAAGCTGGAGAGGCTGCTACCCTTGAGGTAGGAGTTCATGGTATACATCCTGAACTGGTTAAGCTGCTCGGCAAGATGAAATTTAGGACAAGCTATGGTCAGAATGCATTAAAGCATTCAATTGAGGTGGCTATTTTATCCGGACTTCTAGCCGGAGAGATCGGCGTGGATGTTAGACTTGCAAAGCGTGCCGGATTGTTACATGATATCGGTAAATCGATTGATCATGAGGTGGAAGGAACCCATGTACAGATTGGTGTTGACTTATGTAGAAAATACAAAGAGTCACAGACTGTCATCAATGCAGTGGAAGCGCACCACGGTGATGTGGAATTCCAGTCCCTGATCGCATGTATTGTACAAGCAGCTGATACGATTTCAGCAGCAAGACCCGGTGCAAGGCGTGAAACCTTGGAAACATATACCAACAGATTAAAGCAACTTGAAGATATTACCAACGGCTTTAAAGGGGTAGATAAGTCATTTGCTATTCAGGCAGGTAGGGAAGTCAGAGTAATGGTTGTACCTGAGCAGATCAGTGATGCTGATATGGTACTGTTAGCTCGTGATTTATCTAAAAAAATCGAGAATGAATTAGAATATCCAGGACAGATTAAAGTCAATGTGATCAGAGAATCAAGAGTAACTGATTACGCTAAGTAAAATCTAACATGAATTTAGATAGCTAAGATTATGTGTATGCATAATTTTAGCTATCTTTTTTTTGATTTAAATGATGACGAAGAAGTGATACAGTAATAAATTTCCATAGCTATGAATTGACTTGTGTAAAGGAATAGCTTATGATGAAGCATGGAACAGACAATAATATGAGTAGTCAGTAAGACAACTTTAAGCATAATAAGAATAAATGATTGAAAGAGCAAGGAGATACCGCAAATGAAGCCATTGATTGCAATACCCATGGGAGATCCTGCAGGAATCGGACCGGAAATAGTAGTAAAAGCCCTCGCAAACAAAAAAGTGCATAATGTAGCACGTTGTGTCATCATCGGAGATGATAAAATAATTAATGATGCAATAGGATATACGAAAGCTGATCTGAAGGTGAAGCAGATATGTAATGTCTCTGAAGGGGATTATACCGACGGGATTCTAAATCTCATTAATCTGGACAATATCATAATGGAACAGTTTCAACCGGGTATCGTCAACGGAATGTGCGGCAGGGCAGCCTACGAATATATTGAAAAAAGCATAGCACTGGCAATGAAGGGTGAAGTCGCAGCAGTAACTACCCCGCCGATCAATAAGGAAGCTTTGAAGGCGGGGGATGTCGATTTCATCGGGCATACCGAAATCTTCGGAGCTTTAACGAATACTGATGATCCTCTTACTATGTTTGAAGTACATGGTATGCGGGTATTCTTTCTGACCAGACATGTCTCACTGCGAACTGCCTGTGATATGATAACAAAGGAAAGAATTAAAGATTATGTTAAGCGGTGTAAGTTGGTCCTTACAAAGCTTGGTGTTACAGAGGGTACGATGGCAATCGCAGGCTTGAATCCACATAGCGGAGAACATGGATTGTTCGGTGATGAAGAGGTAAAATATATCACACCGGCAGTAGAGGAACTACAAGCAGAAGGCTATCAGGTGACCGGTCCAATCGGAGCGGATTCTGTATTCCATTTGGCTCTTTGTGGCAAATTCAACAGTGTACTGTCTCTCTATCATGATCAGGGACATATTGCTACCAAAACTCTTGATTTTGAACGAACCATAGCTATCACAGGAGGGATGCCGATCCTTAGAACCTCCGTGGATCATGGAACTGCATTTGATATCGCGGGTAAAGGCATCGCCAGTGAGATCAGCATGGTGGAAGCCATTCTTCTGGGAGCAAAATATTCAACTAACTTTATAAAATAAAGAGCTGTCATGGCAGATCAATTCAACATCGGACAAGCCTCGAAAATCTGTAGTGAATAACATTCGTCCATAAGCTCTGTCCCAGAATAGCTGTGACAGAGCTTTACTTAAATAATTCATGGGGTTAAATGGATGACATATGAATAATTTACAATAAGATAGAAAAGGGGGCTTATCCTATCATGTGTAATAAGAAAAAATTACCGATTGTATTGCTGCTATTGATTGATCTAATGTTGATTGCAGTCTATGTCATAGGTTTTTATGGTCTGTATTACAGGATACCAAGACAGTTAAATAAAAGTATGACTGCCAAAGCAGAAGAGCAGGTAGCGTCTTCGGTCACCTTAGCAGATCAATTCAGCAGATATTTCAGTGCTACAGTAGAACTTACAGACACCTCCTACAAAAGTAACGATATTTCGATATCCGTAACGAAGCATACAACGGGCAGCAAAGAGGATACGGTTACATTTTATATTGCCGATATCTATCTGTCGGATATTACCTGTTTACAGAGTGGCTTCGCAGATGATACCTACGGGATTGGCTATACGGATAGGGTTCTCGCTATGGATCAGTCCCTAAATGCAATTCTTGCCATTAACGGAGATTATTACGGCAACGGAGATAATGGCGTTGTACTTCGCAACGGAAAACTATTTCGCAGTACAGAGAACTACTCGGATGTATGCGTATTGTATTGTGACGGAACGATGAAGACTTTTACACCTGGTACATTTGATGCGGAACAGGCAATACGTGACGGTGCTTGGCAGGCATGGAGCTTTGGCCCCGAGCTTCTGGATGAGGAAGGAAAGCATATGACAGAGTTCAATACAGACTGGCACATCAGTAAGCTTAACCCAAGAAGTGCAATCGGTTATTATGAGCCGGGACATTACTGTATGGTGGTTGTAGATGGAAGACAGAACGGATATTCCAAAGGAATGACCATGACCGAGCTTTCTATGCTTTTTGAAACTCTCGGTTGTAAGGTGGCATATAACCTGGATGGAGGGAAATCCTCTTCCATGACTTTTTCTGATTCTGAAGTGAATCACCCCTGTGACGGAGGGCGTGAGGTAAGCGATTGTATCATTATAAAGGAGGCAGAGAAATGAGACAGCTGAAAAGGGTATTACCGCATCTATTATTTATATTGTCAGGCATATTCATAGCCTTCCTGATCCTGGATGAATATAATCCGACCATGAATTTCATCAATAATAATATTTCTATCAAGCTTTTATGGAGCTTTTGCCTGCTGTCCTTATTGAATTCTGTGGTTATGATGATAGACAGCCGAAAAGATATTTCTGAGAATAATAAAGCTTCTGATTTAAAAGATAATACTGATAATAAATTCTCTGATAATAGAAACTCATAATAGTAAAATGAACTGTCTATAATTAATGAAAGAATAACTGGGTATATAATTAATTTATTAAAGTTTATACACCCATATTCAGAATAAAAGCAAGCCTATAATATGGTAAAAATGGTAATATTAGGAATATTAAACCATTTTACGGTGGAATACCATACGAAAATGCACAAAATGCACAAAAAGTCTCTGATGTACGGACATATGAAAGCCACTGGTAATACTTTTTTGATTTTTTTTGAAATTTCTGTTGCAATCCTTCAATTTATATATTACAATGGGATAGATTTCAAAAGAAGCAATTAAAATGATAAATAAAGGATGGTACATAATATGTCATTATCTCTATCTAAAAAGGCACAGGCAGTAAAACCCTCCTCTACATTGGCGATCACTGCTAAAGCCAAGGAATTAATGAGCAAGGGAATTGATGTAGTCGGATTTGGAGCGGGCGAGCCTGATTTCAACACTCCGGAGAATATCTGTGATGCGGCGATCAAGGCCATCCATGACGGATTTACTAAATATACTCCTGCAGAAGGTACTCTGGAGCTACGCAAAGCAGTATGTGATAAGTTTGCGAACTTCAACCATATTAATTACGAGCCTAGCCAGATTGTGGTTAGTAACGGAGGAAAGCACTCCTTAACGAACATATTCGAAGCAATCTGTAATCCCGGTGATGAGGTAATCATCCTTACACCTTACTGGCTGAGTTATCCGGAGATTGTGAAGCTGGCAGATGGTGTACCGGTATTTGTCAGAGGTGAGAAGTCCAACAACTATAAGGTTACTGCTGCACAAATTGAAGCGGCCTGTACCGATAAGACAAAAGCATTGATTTTGAACTCACCAAGCAATCCCTCAGGTATGATTTATACCAGAGACGAGTTGGAGGCGATTGCAGAGGTTGCTGTAAGAAAGGACTTCTACGTGGTATCAGATGAGATGTATGAACATCTGATCTATGAGGGAGAAGCTGTCAGCATCGCGTCCTTTAATGAAGAAATCTATAAACGCACTATTACCTGTAGCGGTGTTGCCAAGAGTTATTCCATGACTGGCTGGAGAATCGGATTTACCGGTTCCTCCAAAGAGATCGCGAAGCTTATGGGTAGTGTTCAGAGCCATCAGACCTCTAACCCCAATTCCATTGCGCAGAAGGCTGCTTATGAAGCACTCATCGGACCGCAGGACTCTGTCAAAAAAATGCATGCGGAGTTTAGGAAAAGAAGAGATTATATGTATGAGAGAATTTGTAATATTAATTTAATCTCTGCTTTAAAGCCTCAAGGAGCTTTTTATCTGTTTGTAGATATAAGTCAGCTACTCGATAAGTCATATAACGGAGAACAGATTGGTGATGTGGATAAGCTGGCTAAAATCTTAATTGAGGATTATAATGTTGCCGTCATACCCTGCGGTGATTTTGGCTTTGCTGATCATATCCGTCTGTCCTATGCAATTTCCATGGAGCAAATCAAAAAGGGCTTGGACAGAATAGAAGAGCTGGTTAATAAGTTGGTATAAGTAAAAGCTGTTGCGGATATTTTGATGAGAGAAGGAAATTATTTTCCTGATCCGTCAGGATTGCTGTAACAGCTTTTTTTATGTAATAAGAAATTGCGTCTTATTACATAAAAACGCTCCGCATAGCGAACAAGTTCGCTTTGGGATGCGCACCGCAGCGAATAAACGCTTATTGCATAAGCGTTCGGAAGTTATTGCTTCGCAATCCGCTCGGGCGCGAAAGTGTCAGCGGGCTGACACTTTGTTATATTATTGATAGGTAAATTCGTCCTATGAGCTTTATACTCTACAGGAGGTTTATATTTTATCAGGAGATCAATATTGATAATATTGAAACTTTTCTGGATAAATGAGTACTGTTATGATAGAATGGATAAAACTAGTATTATGTAAATTTGTATGAAAGAGGGACATACCATGGCACTTTTTGGATTTATCGGAGCCGGTAATATGGGGTATCCGCTGATAAAGGCAGCAATAAAGACGTTCGGTGCAGAGGAAGTAGTATATACAGATGCCTCTGTCGAGCGTTGTAACTATGTTATGAAGGAGACAGGTATTGCATTTCTTAAGGATAATCTGTCCGTAGTCGCTCAGTGCAGCTATTTGGTGCTGGCGATCAAGCCTCAATTCTTTCCTTCGGTGCTGAGCGAAATCAAGAACGTGGTGAGGAAAGAGCAAATTGTCATTTCCATAGCTGCGGGTATCACGAGTGAGACAGTCAAAGAGAGCTTGAACGATCAGATCAGGATTGTCAGAGCAATGCCGAATACACCTGCTATGGTGGAAAAAGGCATGACAGGGATAGCTTTTGCTCAAGAGAAATACAGCTGTGAGGAGAAATTATTTATCGATAAGTTTTTCTCCTCCTTTGGCAAATATGAAATTTTTGATGAAAAGCTGATGAATGCAGTGGTTTGTGCGAATGGAAGTTCACCGGCCTATGTCTATATGTTTATAGAAGCCTTGGCGGACAGTGTGGTGAGTTACGGAATACCAAGAGATAAGGCCTACACATTGGCAGCTCAGACTGTATTTGGTGCGGCAGCGATGGTGCTTGAGACCGGAGAACATCCGGGCAAGCTTAAGGACAATGTATGTTCACCGGGAGGCACGACAATAGCAGCGGTGAAGGCTCTGGAGGAGTATGGTCTTCGGAATGCGGTGATGAAAGCTACCGATGCCTGCTTTGCAAAGGCAGAAGCCTTGAGCTGTAAGAAATAATCAATATTCTGTCAAATGAAATAAGTAGATGAGAAGAGGTAGCATAATGAGTCCGTACAAACGATTGAAGAGAGATTTGGTGCAAAAGGGGAGTATTATAGATTTTTATAAGGATACCATAGAAATCAACGGTAAGAAACAGACAACCTTTGATTTCATTCATCATAAAGGAGCTTCCGCGATGATCCCTGTAGACCAGGACGGGAAAATTCTGATGGTTCGTCAGTATCGGAATGCAGTTGACAGCTATACGCTGGAGATCCCGGCCGGAGGACTGAATCCGGGAGAGGATAATTTAACCTGTGCAATTCGTGAATGTGAGGAGGAGACAGGTTATAAAGCAGGAGAAGTCTATCATTTGATAGATGTTTATACGACGGTAGCCTTCAGTAATGAAAAAATCGCTATCTATTATACAACAGGAATTACTCCAACAAAACAAAATTTAGATGAGGATGAATTTGTATCCATCGAACATCACTCCTTGGATGCTCTTACAAAAATGATTTTAAACGGTGAAATCCCTGATGCCAAGACAGTCGCAGCAATTCTTGCGTATAAGACGAAGCTGGGATTATAGCTCCGGTAGCTATGAATGATAGAAAAGAAAAGTAATTGAGTTCTCGCAAAACAAAATAAGTTTCTATGAAGCTTGTTCTATTCTGTATTCCCTGACATATCTATGAATTAGAGGAAAAGGATGGGCAGGCTGAGAGATGAAGCAGCTTAAATTACAATTTAATCGTCTGAATGTGGTTCAGATTGCAGTGTTCTTATTGATTTTTGGCCTTTTTATCGGTATTTTATGCGCCAATGTGTTTCGAGCCAATTTCTCTGAACGGTTGATGCAGTATGAAAACAGCGTATTTGCGGAAATTGCGGACAACGATATCAATTATCCCGGATTATTCCGTTATGTACTTGGCAATAATTTTAATGACTTTATCATGTTCTGGCTGTTATGTATCACTATTCTTGGCATTCCTTATATAGCGCTAAAAATAGCCTCCTTCGGCTTTTTTGCAGGATTTTTTATCTCAGCAGTGACCATGCAATATGGTGTAAAGGGATTGGTTCTGGTTTTGGTCTATTGCTTCCCTCACGGTTTATTATATTTGCCGATTATGATTATCGGCATGTATAAAGGCTTTTTAATGTGCAAAGATATTTATCAGTCTGAACATACATCACTCGGCAGTTTATTCAGACCTATCAGGGCTAATTTAATCACAATCCTGTTACTTGCCATAGCCCTTGTGTTTGCAAGCTTTCTGGAGGCTTATCCGGGTGCTTATTTCTTGAAGAAAGCATTAGCCTTATTTGTATAAACATCAAACTGGGGCGGGAAGATGGAGGAGGTAGGAGATGGAACAGTATATCAATGATTTCATTACGTATTTACAGGATGTGAAGCATGCATCAAGAAATACTCTGCAGGCTTATCAGAACGATTTGAAGAAGCTGGTGCTATTCCTTAATAAACAGAATATCGGCTCTGTTAATAAAATCAGCGAAACCAATCTGAATTCTTATATTCTGACCTTGGAAAGGGATGGATTGTCTCCTGCATCTGTATCCAGAAATATTGCTGCGATGAAAGCGTTTCTGCTGTATCTGATCAAGCATGGAATTATCACGGGAGACCCCTCAGAGAGAATACGACCGCCAAAGGTTCAGAAAAAATCACCTCAAATTCTGGAAGCAGGCCTTGTAGACCAGCTATTGGTTCAGCCGGATCTGACTACCAAAAAGGGAATTAGAGACAGAGCTATACTTGAGCTTTTGTATGCTACCGGAATCAAGGTTTCAGAATTGATTACAATGAAGGTAAGTGACATTAATCTATCCGGAAGATATATCACCTGCGGGGATCGGAGGGAGAGAAATGTTCCTTTTGGTAAAGCGGCAAGGAGCGCCTTACAGGAGTATCTAAATATTCGTGGAACTGCTTTTGATAAAAAGAATAATGACATTTTATTTTTAAACTCCTCGGGAGAACAATTGACGAGACAGGGACTTTGGAAAATCTTAAAGTCCTATGCGAAGCTTGTTGGGATGACTCAGATCAACCCGAATGCAATTCGGCATTCCTTTGCTGCTCATTTATTGGAAAATGGAGCAGACTTAGGCAGTGTACAGGAATTTCTTGGCCACGCAGATATCACGACGACACAGCTTTATCTGGCTCATGCCTTTAAGAACAGCAGAGAGGTTTATATGAATTCTCATCCCAGAGCATAACTGACTAGTCAAACAATGAAGCTTAAATAACGGTAAAGCAATAAACATGGTCCTGCTAAGCGGGATCACAATAGAAGAGGCTGTTTCAAAAT
Source organism: Bacillota bacterium (assembly GCA_023437365.1). Taxonomy (GTDB): domain Bacteria; phylum Bacillota; class Clostridia; order Lachnospirales; family Lachnospiraceae; genus Mobilitalea. Next base: position 50,998 of record JAEZGK010000038.1, on the reverse strand, counting down.
AAAGGGAATGATTGCTCCCACAGAATCTGAGAACACCTTATTTTGAAATAGCCTCATTTATGTATATAATTAGCTTCTTTTAAATCTCATTAGATTTGTCAAGTCCTTCAGTTTTTCAAAACCAAGCTTTTCGTAGAACTCCACATTGTGGTCTCGGCAATACAGCTCGAGACGCTCGACATCTTTAAAATTCTCGTGATTTACTGTATGTTCGACAATCAATCTTCCAAAACCCTGTCCTCTGTAATCTGCTGCGACAATAACATCATAGATAAATGCACGGTAGACATGATCCGAAAGGACTCTGTTAAAGGCAATGATTTTTCCGTTGCTTTTATCGATAGCAGCACAGGTCCAGCTGTTTTTCAGCATTACTCTGATATCCTCCGATTTTCTGTCTGTAGCCCAAGGTGCGTCTTGAAACAGCGTCAATAAATTCGGAACATGCTTTTCGGAAAGCTGATAGATAAATTCATATTCTGTCTTCATATATACCTCATTTCCGCGTTTTAGCACAACCGCCGGCTAAATATTGTCAGCGATAGTATAGATTAATTTCTCTGAATCTTCCCAGCCAAGGCAGGGATCGGTGATGGATTTACCATAGATATGATCGTGTACCTTTTGGCTTCCGCCCTCAATATAGCTTTCAATCATGACTCCCTTGACCATACTTGCAATATCCGTTGATAATCTGCGGCTGTGAAGAACCTCTTTTACAATACGGATCTGCTCCAGATACTGTTTGTTGGAATTCGCATGGTTAGCATCCACGATAATGGCAGGATTTACGAGATCACGCTCATTGTACATGGATACGAGTAGATTTAAGTCTTCGTAGTGATAGTTCGGAATAGATTGCCCATGCTTATTGACAGCACCCCGAAGGATGGTATGTGCAAGAGGGTTACCGGAGGTCTGTACTTCCCAGGTGCGATAAAGGAAGGTATGACTTGCCTGCGCAGCAACAACAGAATTCAACATTACGGAGAAATCACCGCTGGTAGGGTTCTTCATTCCGGCAGGAACATCCATACCGCTGATGGTAAGACGGTGCTGCTGGTCTTCCACAGAGCGGGCACCTACTGCGACATAGGAGAGGATATCTTCGACATAGGGCCAATTTTCAGGATAGAGCATCTCATCTGCAGAGGTGAGACCACTTTCTGCAATAGCGCGAAGATGCATCTTTCTCATAGCTATTAACCCCTCCTGAAGATCAGGCTCCTTCTCGGGATCCGGTTGATGTACCATTCCCTTGTAGCCTTCTCCGGTGGTTCTGGGTTTATTTGTATAGATACGAGGAATAATGATTACCTTATCCTTAACTTTATCCTGAATCTTAGATAGCCTGGAGATATAATCACAGACCGCGTCCTCATTATCTGCGGAACAGGGACCGATAATAACCAAGAATTTATTCGATGCGCCGGTAATGGCATCTTTGATCTGCTTATCCCTATCTTTTTTGCAAAGAACATCTCTTGCAGGCATGGGATATGCTTTCACCAACTCCTCCGGTGTAATAACTTCTTTTAAAAATTTAAAACTCATAGCCTAAGCCTCCCAAATTTTATGTTGATTTATTGTATCCTTTTTTATCTGCTGCGTCAATGATATATTCAAATTTATGTATAAATTTTCATTTAAGAATTTTTTCGAAGCATGTTGACTCAGGTTTATCCTGATAATGGCCATAGGACTCAATCCTATGGTAACCATTTCTTTGATATAACTGTATGGCCTGCATCCTATTCTCCTTTTTATATTTATTCAAATATATTTATTATTCATTGCCGTATGTGATACAAGTGTGAATAGATAATATTGTTATTATATAACATGAAAAAGTTATTCTCAACCTAAGCTTTCAGGAATGAAATAACTGCGAATTATTTCGAAAACTTCAGACATAAGGGATGGTTTTTCAATTGCTTTGGTATATAATAGAAGTATTACAATTAAAAAACAAGGTATTATAATATAGAGTGACGAAAGGTGCGGTGAAGCTAATGAAGATGTATGATTTGATTAATAAGAAGAAGAATAAGGAAAGCCTGACTACGGAAGAAATCGAATTCATTGTTCATGGATATACCCTGGGAGAGCTTCCGGATTATCAGATGTCAGCCTTCCTGATGGCGGTATGCTTAAATGGTATGAATCATGAGGAGACGGCTGCATTGACGGTTGCGATGGCGAAAAGCGGTGATCTGCTGGATCTGTCCAGGATAGAGGGTGTCAAGGTGGATAAGCACAGTACAGGCGGTGTTGGAGATAAGACCTCCTTGGTACTGAGCCCCATGGTTGCTGCCCTAGGAATTCCGGTAGCCAAAATGTCCGGCAGAGGGCTGGGACATACCGGTGGAACCATCGATAAGCTGGAAAGCTTTCCTGGCTTCTCCACCTCCATTTCTACAGAGCAGTTTATTGCAAATGTGAATTCTATTAAGATGGCGATTGTCGGACAGACTGCCAATCTTGCTCCTGCGGACAAAAAAATATACGCTCTGCGCGATGTGACAGCTACAATCGATAATATTTCCCTGATCGCCAGCAGTATCATGAGCAAGAAAATTGCGTCCGGCTCAGATGTAATCGTACTGGATGTAAAGACCGGAAGCGGTGCCTTTATGAAAACCTATGAAGCTTCCCTGGCACTAGCTAAGGAAATGGTTCAGATCGGCACAATCGCAGGAAGAAAGACCTATGGAGTGATTACAGATATGAATCAACCCCTGGGCTCTGCGGTAGGAAATACCCTTGAGGTAATCGAAGCTATCGACACCTTACGTGGAGAAGGACCGAAGGATCTTCTTGAAGAGGCTCTTACCCTGGCCTCCTATATGGTGGTCGGAGCAGGGATAGCGAAGGATGTCGAGGAAGCAGTAGCGATGCTGGAGAAGACCATCGAGGACGGAAGTGCACTGAATAAGCTCGCTGAATTTGTGAAAGCTCAGGGCGGTGACAACCGTGCTGTGCATGATACTGATTTATTCCCGAAAGCAAGCCTGGTGGATGAGGTTACGGCTTGGGAGGAGGGTTATGTAAGCTTCATTCATACGGATGAGGTTGGGATGACCTCCCTCATTCTCGGCGGCGGAAGAGAGACTAAGGAAAGCATCATCGATCTGACGGTGGGTATTAAGATTCATAAAAAGCTGGGTGATCGTGTCAGCAAAGGAGATGCTCTTGCAACTCTTTACGCAAATGACAGCCGCAAGCTGGCAGAAGCCAAAAAGAGGCTGACCGGAGCTTATCTGCTCAGTAAGACAGAGCCTCAAAAGCCAAAGAACGTCTATGCCGTTGTAACTAAGGATAAAGTCATCGAATTCTGATCAAGCATAGAAGCTTACGAGCTAAGGTTAGGGATGGAGATACGAAGCCTGATTATCATCTAATAATAATTTTGAATAATAAAGCAACTACTAAGGGTTGTTGTAAAACTTTTTGATCGCTTAGACAGGGGTATATTATCCTTGCCTGAAGCTGACAGCATGTTTTACAGCAGCTCTTTTCTGTTTTCTCTTCTGAAGCCTATGGATTTATCAATTGATATCATGGTAGGACTGTAGGATCACATAAGATATATTAAGAAAAAGAGTAATCAGGAGTAGCACATACGACTGATTGGATTAGAGGCAATATGAAAGGCTGCCGTAAGCATCGTGGTTGGTTTTCTACACTAATCAAAGGAATTATAATTTTCATTATAATTTTAATTACCATAAGCTTTATATTAGACAATTCATCTGTCTATTTTCGTACCAAAAGTTTGACAAAACCACGTAATTACTTTTTTCGGCTCAGTAGCACAGATCTTTATCTGATCCAAGGAGAAGAATATCATCTAAAGCTACACGCCATTAATAAAAGGGTGAGCTTCTCTTCAACGAATTTCCGTGTGGCCGGTGTCGGTCTGCACGGCAGGATCTTTGCTTATCAGCCAGGCCAGGCCTTCATTTTGGCCAAGGTCGGGAAAAAGGTGATGAAATGCAGGGTTCATGTTCTCGACATCAATAGAAGGAAGATAACCTTAAGAATAGGCAGATCAAAGCATCTTTATATCAGAGGTTCGAATGCTTATGTGCAATGGAAGAGTTCAAATCCGAGAGTGGCAAGCGTCAGCATATTTGGTAGAGTAAAAGCAAAGAAGAAGGGTAGAACCATAATATATGCCAAGGTAAAGGGCAAAACTTTAACCTGTGTCGTGAGGGTAAGGTGATAAACAGCTTAAGAATTATTATCAATCAAGTGATAGCTATACAAGGAAATATTGTGATAACTAATCGTGTAAATAAATATTTGATATAATACATATTTGACATAATATATATTTGACATAATATATCTTAAGTATTATATTATTTTATGATTAAGTTTATATACAAAACCAATACTAACATTACACTAAACTTTCATGCTATACTTCAAAGGAGAACGACAATGGCAGAAATAACACAAGTATTAAGGACAACACGCAGATTTCAGGATGAAAATAACAGATTAGAAGTCACTAATCAGCTTTTGACAATCGAATTAATTGTATATTATGTCATGGCGATAGGTTTTAGTGTCTATGAGCTTATTCACAAGAAGTTTGGTATGCTACCACTTGTTTTAATTATAATCAGTATGACATTTGCATTTTTGAGTCTGTTGATGTTCATCAGAGATAAGAGTTCAAAAAAATTCTGTTATAAGTCGTTATCCTTGTTTTATCCGCTCTATTTCGTCGTATTGGTGTTTGAAAATGAACAGATGACATTATTCGTATCGATTGTAGTATTAACAGCCCTCGTGGTTTTTTTTGATAAAAAGGTTATAACCATTTATGCTGGGGTCACCGCGCTCTGCGGCATCAGTAACTGTGTGTATCACCTTACAATTACGAAGAACAGCGGTTCCAGTGAATTTGACCTAATTGGTACAATGGTTATATTTTTGGCGGCTATCTTCGGAGTTTACAGAACCACCATCCGATCGATACAGTTCAATTCCGATATTGTCGATACCGTCAAGGATGAACAGAAAGCACAGGGTGAGATGCTGGAGGAGGTACTGGATATCTCCAATATCGTCAGAGAAAATGCCAATGCTTCCAATGAATTAGTTAATAAATTAGGTGAATCTACGATGCTTACCAATGCTACGGTAAATGAGATTTCCTTAAGTACGCAATCAACTGCGGAAAGCGTCCAGATACAGACTAAGATGACTCAGCAAATTCAACAATCAATCGAGGAGACCGTAAGTATATCTCATGAAATGGTTACTCGTGCGGAAGCTTCAAACACATCCATACATAACAGCCTAGAGGTTATGAATCATCTGAAAGGACAATCAGATGTCATAGCAGCTACGAATACAGACGTAGAGGCCTCGATGAATAGTTTGATGGAAAAGACACATTCTGTACAGGAGATTGCAGCAATGATTGCCGGAATTTCTGAGCAGACTAATCTTTTATCTCTGAATGCAAGCATTGAAGCGGCGAGGGCAGGTGAAATGGGAAAAGGCTTTGCTGTAGTTGCAAATGAAATTCGAAAGCTTGCTGATCAGACCAAGAATTCCACAGACGGTATCAATCAGATTATCGATGAACTAAATTCACATGCGACTCTTGCTACAAGTAATGTAAAGAAATCCATTGAAGCTACCGATCAACAGGAGCAGCTGATTAAAACAGCTTCGGAGCTATTTAACAGCATGAAATCAAATGTGAAGCTGCTGGTAGATGCTATAGAGGTAATCAGTGGTAAATTAAACGATCTCAGTGATGCGAACAATAATATTGTAGAGAATATCAGCCAGATTTCAGCTACGACTGAGGAGGTATCGGCAAGCTCAGAAGAAGCAGCAGGCATCAGCGAAGAAAATAATAAGAATGTAAAAGATGTAATTTGTTTATTGCAGGAAATGCTTCACACTCTTCATAGATTGGATAAATATATTAAGAAATAATTATTTTATTAATTAAAGCGTACTATTGACGGTACGCTTTTTTTATGGTAGGAAGAATAAAAGACCTGAATGGTCCGGAACTCCAGTAGAGTTATGCAAATGTGCAGAAAAATGTAAAGCTGGCAGACATTATATCGATTATGCTATAATATTAAAAGGATTTCATTGTAACAGAGTGAGTATAAAATGAATGAACAATTATGCTTGATGGATATTCTGAAGAATATAAATCATAGGATGATGGGGGAGGGTTTCTTGAAGCATACAATTTTAATCATAGACGACGATGAAGCATTAGCTTTGATAACGTCGGATATGCTGGAAGACTACGGTTATCAGGTAGCAATTGCAAAGAATAGTAATATTGCTTACGAATTGCTGAAAGAAAATACATATCATTTGATCATTCTAGATATTAACCTTCCAAGGGAAACAGGCTTTGAGGTTTGCAGGGAACTTCGGAAAATATCCACCATACCAATCATTTTCGCAAGTGCAAGAACCAGCGAGCAGGACAGAATCATCGGGCTGGACCTGGGTGGAGATGATTATCTCCCAAAACCATATTCCTTAAAGGAGCTATTATCCAGAGTCAATGCATTGCTGCGCCGTACCTATGGCTTTTCTGAACAATATAAAACATATAAGATAGCTGACGTAGAGATCGATACAGGTACCAGGGTTGTCAAGAAAGCAGGAACGGAAATTTCTCTGTCCCTGAAAGAATTTGATCTCTTATCCTATATGGCAGAGCATAAAAATAAGGTAATCAATAAGGAAACTCTGTTACGAGAGGTATGGGGAATGTATAGTGAGGTGGAGCAATCCACGATTTCGGTTCATATCAGATGGCTGAGAGAAAAGCTTGAGGCTGATCCGGCACATCCGATTTTTATCAAAACAATCTGGGGTGTTGGGTATAGCTTATCCGATCCAGGGGACGGGCAAGCTAATTCAATGTAAAAATACTGCATTCATTCTAGGATGATACAGGATGGGAGATAAGAGTGAAAGAATACTCTCTTTTACTGAAAAGGAACTTGAAAATGAGATCCATTGGAATTTCATTTTGAGCTTCTTCCAGGTATTGTTTGTGCAGCCGCGTGCGGCGGAATGGAGAGAAATATGAAGAAGAAGCTGTTAACTATGACAATCTGCTTTTTTCTTGTTATTACAATAATTACAGTTCTGTTTCATATGAAATGGTATAATATTTCCGAGGATGCTCGAAGCAGAGAGCAGATTGTGGCCTTGAACGAAATAGAGCAATTGACCAAAGAAGTAATCAGCACACAGAACCAGGAGGCTTATAACAAACTGGAAGCCTCTGTACAGGCATTACAAAAGGAAATGATAAGTATCTCTAATGACAGTCAGTTAAAAGATGCCGAGAGAGTATTATGGTCAATGTATGTGATATGTATCTTATTTATTCTTTGTGTGCTGGGGTATTTATATTATGTGATATTACGACCCTTTGACAAGCTGAAGGATTTTACCGAAGAGCTTGCCAAAGGTAATTTTGATGCAAAACTTAAGGTTGAACGTAAAAATTTCTTTGGTGCCTTTACCTGGGCGTTTGACCATATGAGACGTGAAATCACAAAAGCACGTGACTGTGAACAGGAGGCAATTGATAATAATAAGACTGTAATTGCAACCTTATCCCATGATATTAAGACTCCAATTGCATCCATACGTGCATACGCAGAGGCCCTGGATGCGAGTCTGGATACGGATTATGAACGGCGCAGACGATATGCTACGGTGATTATGACGAAATGCGATGAAGTAACGAAGCTGACGAATGATCTGTTCCTGCACTCACTGGCCGACATGGATAGAATAAAAATAGAAAAAGCACCGGTGAGGATAGAGGAAGTACTCCCTCGGATGATAGAGGGAATCGCTGGAGATAATCAGGAAATTGCGATCCGAGGTGAGGTACAGAAGGCTGTGCTCCTCCTGGATATAAAACGTTTTGAGCAGGTAATGGAGAATCTGATTAATAACTCTTTGAAATATGCAGGCAATAAAATTGATATCAGCACCACCATCCTTCAAAACGATTATATCATAGTAATCAGAGACTATGGCACAGGGATAGCAGATGAAGATATGCCCTTTGTCTTTGAAAAATTTTATCGTGGGAAAAACGTCTTGAACCGGCAGGGCTCAGGGCTTGGATTATATATCGTTAAGTACATTTGTGAAAAGATGAATGGTACAATTGAATTACATAATACTAAAGATGGTTTAGAAGCCCGGATTAGTATTCCTTTATATCAGAAGTAATGTCTTAAAGATTTCTTAATAACTTTTCTGGTAGATTAATAGAAAAAGATAAGAAAGGTTAAATTTATATGAAAGAAACTATCCTGTCAGCAAAAGATCTATGTAAGAGTTTTGCGAATAATGGCGACCAAAATCATGTCCTAAGCAATGTGAATATTGAAATCTATGAGAAAGATTTTACTGTCGTTATGGGGGCCTCCGGCTCAGGAAAATCAACACTATTGTACTGTTTGAGTGGTATGGATAGTATTACCGCCGGAAAAGTATTATATCAGGGTAACTGCATCTCAGAGTATAAGGAGAAGCAGCTGGCTTATCTTCGAAGAGGGGAATTTGGGTTCGTATTTCAGCAGATGCATCTAGTCAGCAACTTAACGATCTTTGAAAATATTGCTGTCCCAGGCTATTTAAATAAATCCAAAAAGACAGCACAGGTCAATGAGCGAACCGACTTTTTACTTGAGTTGATGTGCCTAAAAGAGGTAGCGAAGCATCTTCCCAGTCAGGTATCCGGTGGAGAACAGCAGAGGGCGGCGATAGCAAGAGCAATCATCAGTGAACCCAAGCTATTGTTTGCAGATGAACCTACAGGTGCCCTGAATAGAAAAAATTCAAACATTGTCCTCGATTTGCTGACCCAGCTTAATCAAGATGGGCAGAGTATTCTTATGGTGACGCATGATATTCATGCTGCCATTCGTGCTGACCGTGTCCTATACTTAGAGGACGGTAAAATCATTGGTGAACTGAAGCTGAGACCTTTTGCGGCTGAAGAAGTAAAGAGCCGGGAAGCGCAGATCAATGCCTGGCTTACCTCCATGTCATGGTAAGGGGGTACCTATGAGAATACATCAGGAAATCATTACGTTAATCAGAGCAAATATACATCATAGAAAGAGTGGATTTTTCAGTGTGATTATTTTAATGCTTATCATCTCAGCTACTCTTACAACAGTCGTAAGCGTTAATCATAACATAAGAAACCGTTCCGGAGAAGCCATGGATTTGGTGGGGGTTGGGGATTTAGTAGTATTTATCAGTGATTTGGTATTTTCTGAGGATATGATTTCAAAGGTAAAGCAAAATTCGGAGGTGGCATCCGTGGAGTTAATCCAGACGCTTACCTCGGAAGCCGTCATAAACGGAAACAAGCAGGAGTATAGTACATTATTGGTGGCGTATGAACCTGAGAAGCGTAGTTATGGAGTATATGCAAAAAATAAGATGTCCTTTGTAAAGTCTCCCGAAGCTTTGCAGAGGGGAGAGGTCTATGTCCCGATCTGTTTTCAGAGTCTTTATGACTGTAAGCTTGGGGATAGTATCACTATTCCAATGGCAGACCAATCGGTAAGCTTTCGTATCAAGGGCTTCCTTGAAGAGCCCTTTGTAGGTGCTCAAATGATTACGGTGAAGCTGATCTTTATTTCCAAGGAGGATTTCAAACAGCTGTATCCTGCTAGAGCTACCACAAGAGAAGAAATTGAGAATAGCAGAGGCTATATATCCGGTTGTAAACTTGTGAATATCGTTCAAAAATCCACCAGTAAATTAAAGGCCAGTGAGCTCAAAAGTAGGATCAATTCAGAAACGGATCTCATTCGTTATGGTTTCGCTACCTTGAGTAAAGATCAGTCAAAATCCTATACACTCATATTTATTCAATTCATCAGCGGAATTCTCTACGCCTTTATTATATTATTATTTATCATTACCTTGATTGTTATGGGGCATAATATCAGCTCGGGAATTGAAATGGATTATGTAAATCTGGGGGTGTTAAAGACCCAGGGCTTTACCAAGGGAATGTTAAGAAAGGTATTCCTATATCAGTATTTCGCAGCGGAATTCATCGGTGTCATACTGGGACTTATATTATGCATACCGTGTATTCGCTTATTGAATCAACTGTATGTTCCGGTAACAGGCCTTCTTGCCTCTACCAAAATATCAATGCTGCTCTGCGGAGCACTTCTCATCCTGATCGTGGCGATCGGATGTGCCTCCGTATTTATAAAAACAAAAAGGATCGCGGAGATTTCCCCGATTTGTGCTATATCAGGAGGTAGAGACAGTTCATTCTACACAAGTAGATTGACGGTTCCGATCAGTAAAAGCTTCCTTCATTTTAAGCTGGCACTCAGGCAACTAACCTCGAATTTAAGGCAATATATCAGTTCGGCGATCATCGTGGCAATCCTGGTATTTTTTATGATTATGGTAACCACGCTAAATTCTATTTCTGATGAAAAAACCATCAAAGAAACCTTCGGAAATATTCCCTATGATATCTCGATTGATTATTCCGGGTCAGAGGAGAGAAGGGAGGAGATAGAGCATAGTATTCAAGCCATTACAGGCATTGATTACAGCTTCCAAAAAGAAAGTGAATTTCTTTTGATTGATGAGGAGGAATATTGTGCTCAGATTCTTAGCGATCCGATGCTTTTTAAAAGTATTCTAAAGGGAAGAGCTCCTTTGTATGAGAACGAAATCATTGTTACCGAATTAACTGCCGATAGCTTAGGAAAAACCATAGGAGATAAAGTACAGGTAACTTATCAAAATATAACCTCAGAATATATCATAAGCGGTACTTTCCAAAGCGTTGAAAATGCAGGTATGACCTGCGGAATGTCATTGGATGCGATTATGAGGTTGGACTCGGACTTTATCCATAATGTAACCTATTACCAGCTTTCTGATTCAAGTCAGGTCGACAAGGTCCTTCCATTACTGAAGGATCAGTATGGGACATCGATTGATGTGGTTGATAGCCATAGCTCAAATTCTTATTATGATGTTATTGTACTGACGATCAATATGACCACTTACATCATCTATGCTGTTTCCATTCTGTTTGCCTTGGTGGTTGTATTATTGGTTTGTGATAGGGTGTTTTTAAAGGAAAAGCAGAGTTTTGGCATATACAAGGCATTTGGCTTTACCTCCACAGATCTTAGACTGCAATTTTCTTTTCGATTTCTGATCATTGCAATGCTCGGATGCATGCTGGGCATCCTTGCTAATATACTATGGAGTGATTGGTTGATGAGTATTTTGCTTAATAATGTGGGAATCACAAGTTATATCACAGATACCTCCGTAACCACGATGATTGTTCCTTTTATACTGATCTCTCTATGCTTTTTTCTATTTGCCTACTTAATCGCAGGCAAAATTAAGCGTGTTGATACAAAGGAATTAATCGTAGAATAAAAACAAATGGGCTACTGCAAGCAATTGCAGCAGCCCATTTGTTTTTATTCATACGCTAACCGACTGCCCTTATCCTAGGAAAATATGTTAAAATGAACAACAAAAACTTAAATTAGTTCATTTTATCAGACATTTTAACTGAAAACTAGGTTTTTTGTAAAGAAAAAACAGGATAAAATGATACTACAAACAAAATAAAGAAAAGGGGATTAAAACATGAAAAAATTTATATCAATTTGTTTGGTACTATGTATGGTTTTATCCATGGCTGCTTGCGGAAAAACCGAAAAAGAAACTACAAGCTCTGAAACAGCAGGAAGCTCAACAACAGGTGAGACTAAGAACGAGGCTGTAACAGAGGCAGCAAAGCCGACTGAAGCTGCAAAAACCAGTGGAGATTTGGTTATTTATTGTCCTCATCCTTTGGAATTCATTAATCCCTTGGTGAGTGAATTCGAATCACAGACCGGTATTAAGGTTGAGGTAATTGCTGCCGGAACCGGTGAGCTTTTAAAGAGAGTAGAATCTGAGCAGGCCAATCCGCTCGGTGATATTTTCTGGGGAGGTTCTCTTTCCACAATGAAGCCTCAGATGAATCTGTTTGAGAGCTATCAGTCTGTGAATGAAGAGTTCGTTCAAGAAAGTATGAAGAATGTAGAGGGTCCTCTTACAAGATTTACTGACATTCCCAGTGTAATTATGGTAAATACTGACCTGATCGGTGATATCGAGGTGAACGGATATGAAGATCTGCTTAATCCTGAATTAAAGGGAAAGATTGCACATTGTGATCCTTCCAAATCCTCTTCCTCCTATGAGCATTTGATTAATATGCTTTATGCTATGGGCAAAGGTGACCCGGAAGCCGGTTGGGATTATGTCGGCAAATTATGCGAAAACCTGGATGGTAAGTTATTAAGTGGCTCTTCCGCTGTTTATAAAGGTGTGGCTGACGGTGAATACGTAGTAGGTCTTACCTTTGAAGAGGGTGCAGCGAAGTATGTAGCTGACGGAGCGCCTGTTAAGGTTGTATACATGAAAGAAGGCGTTATCTCCAAACCCGATGGTGTATACATAATCAAAAATGCAAAAAACATGGACAATGCTAAGCTTTTCATTGACTTCATCACAGGGAAAGACGCACAGACAATTATTGTTGAGCAGTTAAATCGTCGTTCTGTAAGAACGGACGTTCCCGCTCCGAGCTATTTATTACCGAAGGATCAAATGAATATTATTTTTGATGATGAGCAATTGGTAGTTGAACAGAAGGAAGCATGGTTAGAGAAATTTAATGATATTTTCACCAGCTACTAAAAGCTGAATGAACAGCTAGAAGTTTTAGAGACAAGCTCACAACCAGTTTGTGAGCTTGTACTTTAAAATAATCCCCTAGATGCAAAAAGGAGAAATGATATGAGTAATTCAATTAAAATAGAAAATGTAGTAAAGAAATATGGTGATGTAACCATTATACCTGACCTGTCGGTACATATTAACAATGGAGAATTCTTTACCTTATTAGGTCCCTCCGGCTGCGGAAAGACCACCTTACTTCGAATGATTGCCGGTTTTAACAGTATCGAAGGAGGAACCATCAGCTTTGATGATAAAGTAATCAATCATATATCAGCTCATAAGAGAAATATCGGTATGGTATTTCAAAATTATGCAATTTTCCCACATTTAACAGTAAGACAGAATGTTGAATATGGTTTGAAGATCCGAAAAATCAAAAAGGTTGAAATGAAGAAAAAAGTAGATGATATTCTTGAGGTTGTGAAAATCAGTGACTATCAGGATCGTCTTCCGGAAAGGTTGTCAGGCGGGCAGCAGCAAAGAGTTGCCTTAGCAAGAGCGATTGTCATTCACCCCAGCGTACTGTTGATGGACGAGCCCCTTTCCAATCTTGATGCGAAGCTTAGGATTGAGATGAGAAGCGCCATTCGTGAGGTACAGAAGCAGGTTGGAATTACTACCGTATATGTAACACATGATCAGGAGGAAGCACTGGCTATTTCTGACCGAATAGCAATTATGAACGAAGGTGTGATTCAGCAGATTGATACACCGGAGAGAATTTATACAAGGCCGAATAATGTATTTGTTTCTACCTTTATCGGACATTCGAATCTGTTCCATGGTACATATCATAAAGACAGCAAGGGTGCTTATGTTCGATTTGCGAATGGCTATCAGGTATATGTACAGGACTTAAAGCAAGACCATACAGAAGGTGCGAAGGTAATCATTTCGGTACGGCCTGAAGAGTTTATTCTCTCCGAGGAGGGTCTTAAGGTAAAGATTAAAGACAGAACCTTCTTGGGAAAATATACAAATTACGAATTGAATTTTGATCAGGGAATGGTAATTGATAATCAGCCTTCGTTGGAGTATTCTCAGGATTTGGGCCAATCTTCAAAAATATTTGAGGTGGGTGATACGCTGACATTAAAGCCGAATGCATTTAAGATCAATGTTTTTACGGATTGCGGAAAACATAGTTTAATTAAAGGATGTGAATAAGAATGAATAAGGAAAGACGTTTTAGATTTGATTTTTGGACGATTGTAACCCTTGTTATTGCGATTATATTTGCTTTATTCCTGGTATATCCTTTGTTATCCTTATTCACCAGCGGTTTTCGGGATCCGGATACCCAGAAGTTTACCTTTGATAATTTTTTTCGATTCTTTGAAAAAAAATATTACTATCGTACTCTATGGCATAGCTTTTTAGTTACCTGCTGCACGACTGCTTTAGCTGTTGCAATCGGTGCCCCGCTGGCTTACTTTACTACTGTATATAAGGTGAAGTTCAAGGGGTTAATGGATATCCTGGTAATTATTTCGATGCTTTCCCCGCCTTTTATCGGTGCATATTCCTGGATCGTCCTTTGCGGCCGAAGCGGTGCTGTTACAAAATTCTTCCTGAATGTATTTGGAATCGAAACACCTTCGGTATATGGGTTTGGTGGAATTCTACTGGTTCTTACCTTGAAGCTGTACCCGTATATTTACATTTATACCAAGGGAGCCTTGAAAAAGGTTGACAGCTCCTTAAGTGAAGCTGCAGAAAGCTTGGGTTGTAATCCCTTCCGAAAAATAACCACCGTAATTATACCTTTAATCGCTCCGACGATCTTAGCGGGTTCACTGCTGGTATTTATGAATGCTCTGGCAGACTTTGGCACACCGATGTTAATCGGTGAAGGTTATACGGTTATGCCGGTATTAATTTATAATGAGTTTATCAGCGAAACAGGTGGCAGTGCCAACTTTGCAGCTGCACTTGCGGTTATTCTGGTAATAATCACAGGTGTTATGTTCTTAGGGCAGAAATATGTAGTGAATAAGAAATCCTTTACGATGAGTTCCCTACGTCCCATCCAGGAAAAAAAGCTGCATGGTGTAAAAAATGTTGTAATGCATGTTGCGATCTGTATCGTGGTATTCTTATCCATCATTCCGCAGCTGACTGTTGTTTATACCTCCTTTAAAGCTACCAAGGGAGCGATGTTTACCGATGGCTTTTCTCTGGATAGCTATCAAACCATCTTTGCAAATCTGGGCAAATCCATCCTGAATACTTATAAATTTGGTTTGATCGCAATCATCATTATTATTATGATGGCAATGTTTATTGCATATATTACCACACGAAAGAGAAGCTGGTTAACAAATATCATCGACTCTATGACGATGTTCCCTTATATCATTCCAGGGTCCGTATTGGGTATTACTTTACTGTTGGCATTTAATAAGAAGCCCTTGCTTCTTAGCGGAACCGCTGTCATCATCATCATTGCCTTTGTGGTTCGTCGTCTGCCCTATACCTTACGCTCCAGTGCAGCAATTCTATATCAGATTAGTCCGAGCATGGAGGAGGCAGCCATCAGCTTGGGAGACTCTCCGATTAAGACCTTCTTCAAGGTAACTGCAATTCTCATGATGCCGGGTGTTGTTTCAGGTGCAATCTTGAGTTGGATTACAATTATCAACGAATTAAGCGCATCAGTCATTTTGTATACCGGAGACTCCAGAACCATGTCGGTAGCAATTTATACTGAGGTAATCCGTTCCAGTTACGGTACCGCGGCTGCGCTGGCAAGTATCCTTACTTTGACAACTGTAATATCGCTATTGCTATTCTTTAAGTTATCTGGTAAAAAGGAGATAAGCTTATAAATGTTACGGAGGGATGATTGTATGAAAAAGAAGCATAGTTATTACAAAGAAGGAATCCGTAAAATGCTTTTGCTTTATTCAATCATCCCGGTTGTACTTATAACCATGGTTTGCTTACTGATCTTCTTGGGAATATGGAGATTTTCTACGGAGAATGCAACAATCAAGGAAAACAATTCAATTACAGGTGTCATTGACGAAACAGTAAACTCTTATGTGAATGTGATTAATTTGCTTGATTGGCAGAAATTCTTGGATGGCAATTTTAATGCTGATCAGCGGGTTGAAATTTTTGAGCGCATCTACGAGGTTTCTAACGCGATTGATAAAAAAGCTAATATTTATGTTTTTGACCGAGGTATCAACGCGATCATATCCGGTAGTAAAAGCATTCCTGTATATCTGAGCGGCAAATATGCCGACGGCTGGGGCATTTTCCGGACTATGAAGCAAAGCCCAAATAAAATAGTAATAAAGCTGATGAAGTCACCGGGTGATGAGGATATGCAAATGGTCATCGGCAAAGCAATGCTTGCCGAGGGTGAGCTCAGTGGCTATATCGTATTTGTAATAGAAAGCAGTCAATTTTTAATTGATATAGCTAAGCAGGACTCTCAGACTGTGGTCACAGATGGGAACGGATGGGTATTTGTCACGAATAACTTTCAATTTTTTGATTCCTTGGAACGCTTTGATTTGAAGATTGAAAAAGCAAAAGCCCATATACAAAACGAAACAGGAGAATTCTTTATTTCAAAAAGCGGTATCCTCAATGATCAGATTATGATTTACTCGATTTTGCCTCTGCGTAATCAGCTGACAATGATCAAATATATCGTTATTGTATTATTGTTTGTTTTTTCCATGATGATTTTATTTGTATTCATCAGTTCCAAGAGTGTGGCAGCTAAAAAAACAAAGGATTTATATACAATTATTGATACCTTTGAAAAAGCAAAAGAGGGAGATCTGGATGCACATATTCATATTACCAGCAGTGATGAATTCGAAACAATAGCAGATGCGTATAATCAAATGTTGGACAGCCTTAAGGACCAGATTGAGCGAAATAAGGAAATGGGAAAATTGGTGATCTCATCTCAGACAAAGCAGTTGGAATCTCAATTTAATCCTCACTTTTTATTCAATACTTTGGATAATATCCGTTTCATGTGTAAAATGGAGCCGGACATAGCAAGCAAGATGGTTCTAAATCTGTCAACATTACTACGTTATAGTATCAGCAATACTCAGGAGGAAGTGACTGTTAATGAAGATATTGCTTATACTGAAAATTACATGAGCATATTAAAATTTCGCTTTAATCAGCGTTTTCGATATACGATAGATATCTCACCTGAGATTGAGGAATGCATCATACCAAAACTTCTGATTCAGCCAATGATTGAGAATTCGATTAAATATGGCTTCGTAGGGCATGAGCACCTGGTAGTGGATATCAGCGGATATAAGGAAGAGGACAAATTAGTAATGATATGCTCGGATGACGGCGCCGGAATGACACCGGGGATATTAAAGGAAATGCAACGAGTACTAAGCGGCAGCGTCAACAGAAGCAGCCATACCGGATTATATAATATCAACAGACGATTGCAATTAAAATATGGTAATGAATACGGTATACATATTACGAGCGAGCTGGAAAAAGGAACAACGCTAAAGATTATTCTTCCGATCAGGTTTGGAGAAAGAACAGGAGGTCGTAATGCTTAAAGTTTTAATAGCTGAAGATGAGGATATCATTCGAAAGGGCTTAGTATTCACGATTGATTGGTTAAGTATGGATTGTGTTGTTGTAGCTGAGGCTGCCAATGGTGAAGAAGGTCTGCAAAAGATTATCGAGTATAAACCGGATGTTGTGATCACGGATATCAAGATGCCTAAGTTAGATGGGATTGAGATGGTACGGCAAGGACTGGAATATGTGAAATTCAAAAGTGTTTTCTTAACCAGCTATGCAGAGTTTGAATATGCCAAAAGAGCAATTGCCTTAAAAGCATATGAATACTTATTGAAACCCATTGATGAGAATAAGATTATTGAAGTGATTCAACAGATTCATGATGAGCTGGATATGAATAAAGAGACCGAATTTGTATTGGAAAGCGTGAAGAATTCTTCTGCAAAAACTGACTTGAATTATTATATAGAGATGGATAAATCAGAAAACGGTTATGTGGCAAAATCCATCCAAATCATGAAGGATAAATATATGGATAAAATCGGGATCGAATCGATATCAGATGAATTGGGGGTAAGTGCCAGCTATTTAAGCCGTAAGTTTAAGGAGGTGACCAATCATTCCTTTCTTGATTTGCTAAATACTTATCGAGTCCAACAAGCAATCCGATTACTAAGTGCCGGAAAATATCGTGTTTATGAGATATCTGATTTGACAGGCTTCACAGATTATAAGCATTTTTGCACGGTATTTAAACGTTATACGTCGATGTCTCCCACAGGCTTTATCAAAAAACGTAACTAACCGCTTGCTGACAGAAGGAAGATGGCTACAGATGAAAAAATATTCAAATGTTTTACTGCTTAGCGATATGGATGGTACACTGCTAAATTCTCAGAGTATTGTTTCAAGGGAAAACCAGGAAGCAATTCATTATTTTATAGATAATGGTGGATTATTTGGCATTGCTACCGGGAGAAGCCAGAGAAATTCTGTGCTGTTTCTAGGGGATGTCAAAGTGAATGCACCTTGTATCTTATATAATGGTTGCGGTATTTTTGATTTTGAAACAAAACAGTTTCTATCGATTCAAGAATTATCCAAATTGAAACTATTAACTTTTCTGAAGCATTGTCTTTCGGAATTTATTGAAATATCAATTCAGGTTTATTGCCCTGAAATGTGCTATTTTATCTCTCCAAAATCACAAGTGATTCCATATATTATTGAGATCCATCAGCCCTGTGAATTTTGCCGGATCGAGGAAATTATCGATCTCTCCTGGATTAAAATCCTGTTTTGCGGAAAGCCGGAGGAATTAAAAAAATTGAATGGCAAAATAGATGAGTATGGACTTGAAAAAGAGCTTCATAGGGTGTTTTCGTCCGAGCTGTATCTTGAATGCTTACCCTTTGGAGTCAATAAGGGTAGCGCATTAACGTCGATCAAGAAAAGAATGGGCGATCACTATAAGATCTATGCAGTGGGAGATTATTATAATGATATCGAAATGCTGCAGGCTGCGGATGTTGGCATTGCCACGCAAAATGCAATATCTTCATTAAAAAAAATAGCAGATAGAATTACGGTCAATAACGATGAAAGTGCAATTGCTGACGTCATATACAATATTATAACGTGAGGTATAATATATGAAGAGAAGAAAAATACGAGAGAATTCTGTAATTGTAAAAAGACAGGAGAAAATCATGAAAAGTAGTGTGAGTGGGCAGCTTACCTATTCCTTTTACAAAGCAATCCTAAGTTTATCCGCATTGATTGTATTATTATTTGCATTAACCATGACAATTACTTTAGTCAATAAATCTGTATTTGAAGTGTACGGTTCAGGCCAGGGTAAGGTTGGTAGTCTTGAATTGAAGTTCAATTCTCTTCATGCGGAACTAAGATATCTGTTATATGATTCAACAGCCGCTACTCAGGCGGATAGCTTTAATCGAATCGATACCATATCTGAGGAATTGTCAAAGGAAATGAAAAACTTATCGAAAATCATGAAGAAAGCAGAAAGCAGGAAGGATTATAATAAAATTGTGCTTCTTCTTGACAATTATCTTCAGATCAAAGACAGCATTGTAGAATATGAAAAGGCTTCCGGTAAGTATAATTCAAGGAAGCTATACAGCGACGAGGCAACAGGTTTAGCCAAAGAAGTCGAAAGCTCTATCAGCAGTCTGTTTACCTTTATGAGCAAGCAGGGTACTGCTTACAGCAGGCAATCCTTGGTGATCAGTCTTATAGTAATGATAGTAATGATCCTGATCATGGCTTATATATTACTTACAATTATAAGAAGAATTAATAAGGTGATTCGTGAAATCTGTGATCCATTGAAAAAGTTAACCTCAGCATCACAGGAAATTGCACAAGGTAATCTTAATGTAAAAATTTCAAAGGAATCTGATAACGAGATTGGAACCTTAGCTGAAGGCTTACGTGACACAGTAGAGGTCTTGAAGGCATATATTTATGATATCTCAAACAAGCTACAGCATATTGTAGACAACGATCTGTCCATTGAAATGAATCAGGATTATTTGGGTGATTTCAAACCGATTCAGATATCCCTGACCAGTATTTTGGATTTTCTGAATGAGGTATTTCAGCAGATTGATCAGGCCTCCAACGAGGTCTATGCCGGAGCTACACAGGTATCGGAGGGAGCAATGAACCTGGCCGAGGGAACCTCCGAACAAAGCAATGCAATGAATGAAATATCCGCATCAATCCAAACTATCTCATCGAATGCCAAATCCAACGAGGCTTTATGTGAGACGGCGGATAAGCTCACAAGAAGTGCGCGCAGCAGTGCAGAGATTGGCCGGGACAAGATGAATGGATTAGTTACTACCATGTCGGTCATCAATGATACCAGCAAACAGATTTCCTTGGTTCTTCAGGATATCAACGATATTGCAGAACAGACAAATCTTCTGGCGCTCAATGCTCAGATTGAAGCCGCCAGAGCAGGTGATGCCGGAAAGGGCTTCACAGTTGTTGCAAATGAAGTGGCAAAGCTTGCAGAAAAATGTTCTGCAGCATCAAAGCAGACAGAAAAGATGATCCTGGCTACCCTGGATGCTGTTCAGAAGGGAGATAAAGAAGTAAAGCTTACAGCTAAGGTATTAAACGATACCGAAGAGCATATTGATGTGGCAGCTGATGCAGTAAATCATATCTTGGAAGAAACTAATAAGCAGCATAAAGCAGTAGAATATGTCATAGCTCAGATTAGTAATGTCTCTGATATCATCAGAATGAATTCTGCCACAGCCCAGCAAAGCGCAGCAGCCAGTGAACAGCTGACAGCACAGTCGGACTTATTAAGAACATTACTTCAAAGGATGAAGTTAAGAAAATTTAATAGCTAATATAAACTTAAGCATTGATATGCTTGGCATTTACACCGTTTGAGGACATCATGGTATGTATTATAGAGCACAGCGTAATGACTTATTATAGAGCACAGCGTAGTGACCGAAATTGACAGTGAGCTAGGAAAAAGATACATAAAATGTCTCAACTCATATTTATAGTATGGGTTGAGACATTTTTTCTGTGTGATTTATTATTATCTTATATTCTTATCATTAACCGATTTGTGCCATTTAGGAGGACTGGAGAGCAAATCAGATGATTCATTGATTGAATACAAAACACTCATATGATAAAATGATTGAATACGAGATGTCGTGACACACTTTATTACGAAATTGATTTAGGCATCATGAAAGGACATTTAAAATACTATGAAGGACTTACTTTTAAAACATCCGTTGTTGCGTACCCTATTCGAACTGCGTGGTAACCCGCGTGCGTGTGTTTATACCGAGCCCTTATGGGGGCTATCCATGAACCTGTGTCTGCCCTATGCTTCGGTATATATGCTTTCCTTCGGTATGAATGATGTACAGGTGGGAATAGTAACCTCTATTTATATGTTTTCCCAAATGATATGTGCATTTTTATCCGGAGCCATCATTGATAAACTGGGACGCAGGAAGAGTACCATGTTATTTGATTTTCTGGCCTGGAGCCTGCCGTGCCTGATCTGGGCCTTCAGCCAGGGCTTTTGGTTCTTTGTTGTAGCTGCAGTACTCAATGGAACAATGAAGATTACTACGGTTTCCTGGGACTGCCTTCTGATTGAGGATGCACCTAAGGACAAAATTACCCAAATCTATTCCTGGGTAATGATTGCAGGTAATCTTTCTGCTTTATTTGCGCCGATTTCCTCAATTCTGGTAGCAAAACTGACCCTGACTCCGGCGATACGAATTCTTTATATCAATGCTTTTATTATCATGACAGTAAAGCTACTCATCCTATATAAATTTTCTAAGGAGACAGCGGTTGGTAAAATCAGACAGGAGGCTTCCCGAACCGTCCCCTGGAGCGAAATGTTGTCCGGATACAAAAGTGCTGTACATAAGATTGTAACCTCCCGGGGGACTATTTTTGCCATCGTAATCAGTATCCTGGTAGAAATCGTCGGTATGCTTGGAATGACCTTCTGGCAGATTATCGCTTCCCGCCGAATCGGTATCCCGGATACCCTATTACCGATTTTTCCTATGGCACGAAGCATATTATCCATATTGCTTTTCTTCACGGTCATTGCTCATATCAATCAATCGAAACTCAAATGGCCGTTATATGGAGGCTTCCTTAGTTCCATCATCAGTTGTTTATTACTGATTTCAATCACGGACACAGGTGTATTGGGATATATCATATTATCTATTTCCTTGATTTTTGAGGCTTTGGGACTCGCAGTACTGGCGACATTACGAGAATCTCTGGTTGCGATTCATGTTGATCCGACAGAACGCTCAACTATCATGGCTTTGCTTCAGACTACAGTAATGCTGGTGAGTGTACCCTTTGGATACATAGGAGGACTGCTGAGTGATATCTCCAAAATACTTCCCTTTGTCCTGTGTATTCTATTATTGCTGATTGGTATGCTTATGACAGCCTTGTTCTATCACTGGCCATCTGCACAGAAGCTTTAAACAGTATGAAAGGAAGGTAATTTATTCGATTATTGTAAGCTGAGATCGTTGAACAGAGTACCAGAAACTGTGTTGATAGATCACAGCATAAGAAACTGAGACAATTTATCGTAGGATTGGTCTAAAAGCGCTGGGCATGGATTAAAATAGTAATAATGCTTTTTTATGGAGTTATGATGAAAAAGTTAAGTGCAGTTATCCTCATATGTTCCATGCTTCTTCTGCTTTTCAGTCCATACCAATCGGATGCCAGTGTAAGAAATACGATAGATAAGAAAGAAGGGGAGGCTTTAACGGTTACAGCAAAGGCTGACGCACAGCTGGATATAGATTCGCCTTCCGCTGTTCTGATTGAAGGCTCTACCGGAAAAATCATTTACGAAAAGAATAAGGACGAACGCAGAAAACCTGCAAGTATCACAAAAATCATGACACTGCTTTTGATCTTTGAAGCGATTGATTCGGGCCAGATTTCTCTGACCGATCAGGTGTCTGTATCCGAATATGCAGCTTCTATGGGTGGTTCTCAGGTTTATCTTGAACCCAATGAGACTCAAAATGTCGATACGATGCTGAAATGCATCAGTATCGCCAGTGCAAATGATGCCTCTGTTGCAATGGCTGAATTTATCGCCGGTTCCGAGGAAGAATTCGTGGCAAGGATGAATAGCAAGGCGAAAGAGCTTGGTATGAACAATACGAATTTCGTCAACTGCTGTGGTCTGGATACGGATAATCACTATTCCTCGGCCTATGATGTTGCGTTGATGTCCAGGGAGCTTATCACAAAGCACCCGGATATCAGTAAGTATTCCACCGTGTGGATGGATACCATTACTCACAAGACCAAACGAGGAGAAAGCGAATTCGGACTTTCCAATACCAATAAGTTGGTTCGATTTTACCAGGGCATTACAGGACTGAAGACTGGTTCCACCAGTTTGGCAAAATATTGTCTTTCCGCAACTGCGAAGAAGAATAATATGGACCTGATTGCTGTGGTATTGGCAGCACCGGATACGAAAACGCGTTTTCAGGAGGCTTCCAAGCTTCTGAATTACGGTTTTGCCAACTATAGTATCTATGTAGATGAGAATAAAGATACGGTACTTGATCCGGTTAAGGTCAGCAAAGGCGTCAGTGACAAGGTGCAAGGACAGATAGAAAAGAATTTTTCCTATCTGTGTACCAAGGGAAAGAGTGCAAATGATATTCGCAAGGAAGTGACCCTATATGAGACGATTGAGGCACCGGTGGCTAAGGGGGCAAAGATAGGAGAAATCACCTATTACTTTGGAAATGATAAGATCGGAAGTGTTGACATATTAGCTTCCGAGGAGATAAACAAAGCAAAATTAAAGGATTATTTCATAAAGACCTTGAAAAAGTATTTTATGGGAAAATAGAAACGTTCAGCTTACAGGTTCAAAGGGGCTGTTGCAAAACACGTAGATAGCCAGAGTAAGGATACAGGCATCCCGTCATGCACTGTTTGCCGGACAGCTTGTCGATATTGTTTAATCAGAAGCGAACATTTATGTTCGATTATGACAAACCATATCGGCAGGATGTCAGGGAACCAGTGTGTTAGGGATGCCTGTATCCTTACTCGTTACTATTCAAGGTGTTTTGCAACAGCCCCTTTTGCTGGTATTGCTGAAGCCCTGTTTTCATCCGAAGCTTATTGACACTTTGCCTCCATCTAGTATATGATAATAAAGCAAAGTGAGCGCAGAAAATATCAGGAATACGATTTCCATGAGGAAATAATAATGAGTTCTCATTATCAAGGATATAGTATTGTGTGATCACATATAATGCATGATATAATCTTGCGTAAAACATTGTTGGTATAATTTTAAATAAAGGAGCCGAATATGCCGAAGGAAAATATAATCTATGGGATTATCGTATTGCTTATTCTGTGGATTTTCATAGAACAGCGGCTATTGATGACTAAAAAGTACCGGATAAAATACAATCAGCCTTTACCAGCGTTGCATCCAACTAGATTAGTCCTGCTTGCAGACCTGCATAACCGTACCTTTGGATCAGCTAACCAGCGTTTGATCAAACGGATTGATTCCCTCAAGCCGGATTTTATTATTGTTGCCGGGGATATGATTAATAAAAGGGCTGCCAGCTATCCCGGTAACGCTTTTACTTTATTGGACAAGCTATCAAATAAGTACAAAATTATTTATGCTTACGGCAATCATGAACAACGGATGGAACAGATCGGAAAGGCTGAGCATACTGAGGAAGAGGCGGCTTACTATCATTCCTGGGTTGAATTCAAGAAGTGTTTAAGAAAAAAGGGAGTTATTTTTCTGGACAATGAAAGCGTCACTCTGGAAGGGAAGGGTGAGAAGCTTCGCATTACCGGTGTGTCCATCGGTGAGGATTATTTTGGCTTTCAGACAAAGAAGGAAATGGCGCAGGACTATCTTTCTTCCCTGCTTGGACAGAGTGCAAAAAAGGAATATCAGCTTTTGATAGCCCACAATCCGGTTTACTTTCAAAACTATGCCGAATGGGGGGCAGATCTGATCCTTTCTGGTCATATGCATGGAGGAATGATGAGACTTCCGGGAATCGGAGGTGTGCTATCGCCGCAAGCGAAATTCTTTCCCAAATATGATTCCGGGAAGCATGAGTATCAAAAAAGTCAGTTGATCGTATCCAGAGGACTCGGTTCTCATTCAATCATGCCGAGAATTTTCAATATTCCTGAGCTGGTATATGTAGAGCTCTCGTGATAATAATTCAAAATAATTGAGATAACCTAAGTGGCTGAGGAAGCAGCTTTGGGGAAGGAGAATTATGAGTATTCCTGTAAAATTGGAAGCATTTGAAGGACCGCTGGATCTTCTGCTTCATCTGATAGACAAAAACAAAGTAAGTATCTATGATATACCGATTGTAGTCATTACGGAACAGTATCTGGAGTATATCAGGCAGATGGATTCCAAAAATCTTGAGGTTATGAGCGAATTTTTGGTTATGGCTGCAACACTGGTGAATATTAAGTCGAAGATGCTGCTGCCGGTAGAGGAGACAGAGGAAGAAGAAGCCATGGATCCCAGACAGGAATTGGTTGCGCGTCTGTTGGAATATAAGATGTATAAGTATATCTCCGAGGAGTTGAAGGACAGAGAGCTGGATGCCTCTCGTGTTATGTTCAAGCCTCCCACGATACCTCAGGAAATTGCCGATTATAAAGAAGATATTAATATTGAGGATCTGCTGAGTGATTTGACATTGACAAAGCTCCATGAAATCTTCAAATCTATCGTCAAAAAGCAGGTTGATAAGATCGATCCGATTCGAAGCAAGTTCGGAAAGATCGAGAAGGAAGAGATTAACCTTGACGCCAAATTTATTCAGATACAGGAATACGGCTTATTACATAAGAAATTTTCCTTCCGAAATCTTTTGGAGGCACAGCATAGTAGAATGGAGGTAATCGTTACCTTCCTTGGTATTCTGGAGCTGATTAAGATAGGAAGAATTAAAATTGAACAGGAATGTTTATTTGATGATATCATCATTACTTATCTAGCGGCTGATATCATACAAATGGAGGAGGTAAGCTTGTAATGGAGCTGAAAATAATCGAAGCACAGATTGAAGCAATCTTATTTACGATGGGGGAAGCTGTGGAGGTGGAACGCATCGCAGGTGCATTGGACCATGATGTGGATACTATCAGAAGAATAGTCCGCAGTATGATGGATCGTTACGCGAATGAAGACCGTGGAGTACATATTATTGAATTGGATGGCGCATTTCAGATGTGCACGAAGCCTGAAATGTATGAAACAATCATAAAGATTACCCATATTCCTAAAAAACATATTCTGACGGATGTATTATTGGAAACACTTTCTATCATTGCCTATAAGCAGCCAATTACCAAGCTTCAGATTGAAGCGATCCGTGGTGTCAAATCAGATCATGCGGTAAATAAGCTGGTGGAATATAACCTGATCTGTGAGATGGGTCGGCTAGATGCACCTGGACGACCGATTTTATTCGGGACAACTGAGGAATTCCTAAGAAGCTTCGGACTACAATCCCTTGAAGCGCTCCCGGTAATGAATCCCGAGAAGATCGAGGATTTCAAGATCGAAGCAGAGGAAGAGATGCAGTTAAAATTAGATATCTAGGCAGTGAAGCTTCCTCCGGAAGAGATGCAGTTAAAATTAGATATTAAGTTGAGAGACTTCCTCAGGAAGAGAGTATATCCTCAAGGTATATGACAACATTGGAAATTGTAATACGGTTACCTTCTACATAGATCATACCATGCCTGTCACTAATGTTGAAAACGGAAAAACATATACCAATTCCCTGATCCTGATGTTTAAGGACAGCATATCCGGCATAAAGAAAATAGAAATTGATGGTGAGGAAGTCCCTACAGCAAATAACACAAAATATTTTTATCTGGAAGGGCAATATACGGTTGAGCTGTGGGATAAGGCAGGCAACCATATAAAATATAAATTTTCGCTTAAGAAAGAATAGATAATCGAAATACAATAGGGATGCATATCAATAAAATGCATTCCTATTTTTTATACCAATAGTTTTAGCTTGATAATAACAGTAATACTAAACTTTAGGTTTAGAAATAGTAAAAATAATGCTTGCATGTTTGACAGGTTTTTTGTATAATAGTCAATGCTGCAAATAATAGTAGAATAACTCCATTTTTCAGCATTTTATTTACCTCAGGCCGTAAGGGCATTATATGTGAAGGGAATGTTCCCTGCTACGGATGAAAGCATGGTCAGTGCAGATACTAATACAGAAAGGTTGTGATGTTAGGGTTGGATAAAAAGCTTACACTGTACGGCTTTAACAACCTCACAAAAACACTTAGCTTTAACATTTACGATGTTTGCTATGCAAAAAGTGAGAGGGAACAGAAAGATTATATTGCCTATATCGACGAGCAATACAATTCAGAACGTCTGACAAAGATACTGGTAGACGTTACCGAGATGATTGGCGCCCATATCTTAAATATATCCAAGCAAGATTATGATCCCCAGGGAGCCTCTGTCAATATTTTGATTGCAGAAGGTTC
This sequence comes from Bacillota bacterium, assembly GCA_023437365.1. GTDB lineage: Bacteria > Bacillota > Clostridia > Lachnospirales > Lachnospiraceae > Mobilitalea. Next base: position 23,503 of record JAEZGK010000038.1, on the reverse strand, counting down.
TTTATCCTCGGATCATATTGATGAATCCTGCAATCAGGGAAAGTATATGAAGACCGGAAGAGATACAGTCCATGCTCATCTTGATAAGAGCCACGTTACGGTCCATACCTTTCCGGAACATCATCCGGATAACTCGATTTCCACTTTTCGTGTAGACATCGACGTATCCACCTGTGGTGAGATTTCACCGTTGAATGCCTTAGATTATCTAATCGGAAGCTTTGATTCCGATATTATTACGATAGATTACCGTGTCCGCGGCTTTACCAGAGATATGCACGGTATGAAATATTTTATTGATCACGACATCACCTCCATTCAGGACTATATTGATGATCAGACCCTGATGAAATATGATGCAATTGATGTGAACGTATATCAGTCGAACATCTTTCATACAAAGATGCTGATTAAGGAGATAGAGCTTCAGAATTACCTTTTCAATAAGGATGTATATGAATTGCCTCCGAAGCAGCGGCTTGATATCACAAACAGCCTTCGCAAGGAAATGATAGAGATTTTCAGTGGGATGAATATATATTAATCGTGAAGGAATGGTAGATGCAATGAAATTAACACAGCATAACGCACCTATTTATGAAGCGTTGTCCAGACATAAAAAGAACCGTGTAGTACCCTTTGATGTACCGGGACATAAAGGCGGACGAGGAAACCCTGAGCTCACTGAATTTCTGGGAATTGATTGCCTGAAGGTAGATGTGAATTCCATGAAGCCCCTGGACAACCTAATTCATCCGGTATCGGTAATAAAAGCTGCTGAGGAACTGGCCGCTGAGGCGTTTGGTGCAGATGCGGCTTTTTTTATGGTTAACGGTACGACAGCGGCGGTACAGGCAATGATCATGTCCACCTGTAAAGCCGGAGATGAGATCATCATGCCGCGAAATGTTCATCGCAGCTCTATCAATGCTCTGGTGGTCTGTGGTGCCGTTCCGGTCTATGTCAATCCCGAAGTGAATCATCACCTGGGAATACCGCTTGGAATGGCAGTGGAAGAACTTGAACGTGCAATAAAGGAGCATCCGAAGGCAAAAGCAATTTTGATCAATAACCCCACCTACTATGGGGTGTGCTCTAACCTAAAAGAGATCGTCAGACTTGCCCATAACAGCGGGATGAAGGTACTGGTGGATGAAGCCCACGGAGCTCATTTTTATTTTGGCGAAAAGCTGCCTGTCAGTGCTATGGCGGCGGGAGCGGATATGTCTGCGGTCAGTATGCACAAGACCGGTGGCTCGTTGACACAGAGCTCTTTTCTGATGTGTAAAAATGATATCGATCCCGGCTATGTAAGGCAGATTATCAATCTAACCCAGACCACCAGTGGTTCTTATCTCTTGTTATCGTCTCTGGACTTAGCAAGAAAGAATATGGTTCTGAACGGGAAAGAAATTATCGCCAAGACTTTAGAGCTTGCGGAATATGCCAGAAATGAGATTAATAAAATCGGTGGGTATTATGCCTTTTCTAAAGAATTGATCAATGGTGATACCATCTATGATTTTGATCGTTCTAAGCTTTCTGTCAATACAGGAGCTGTAGGACTCGCAGGCATCGAGGTTTATGATCTGCTGCGCGATGAGTATGATATTCAGATAGAATTCGGTGACATCGGCAATATTCTTGCCATGATTACGGCGGGGGACCGTGCCTTTGAGATAGAACGTCTGATTTCAGCATTATCAGAGATTAAGCGACTCTATGGTAAGGACAAGGTGGGTCTTTTAACTCATGAATATATTGATCCCGAGGTGGCTCTGACCCCTCAGAAGGCATTTTACAGCGATAAGAGATCCCTGCCGCTGAAGGAATGTGTCGGACATATCTCCGGTGAATTTGTTATGTGCTATCCTCCCGGAATTCCGATCCTTGCACCCGGGGAACGGATTACCCGAGAGATCATTGATTATATTATCTATGCCAAGGAAAAGGGCAGTGTGATGACCGGACCCAAGGATATGAAGGTAGAGTATATTAATATTGTAGATTTTGTTTAGATCGGATAATGATTACAGTGTCAGAAGGATACTTATGATAATTACTTTAAGAAAGACACATAAAGATTATTACAATAAGAAAGACATATAAAGATTATTACAATAAGAAAGACATATAAAGATTATTATAATAAGAAAGACATATAAAGATTATTATAATGTCAAAAGGACACATCATTATCATGATGTGTCTATATCGCACAATAGTAGCAGCTGAAAAGTAAGCTTTTCACGTGCTACTTTGTGCGATAAGTCCTACTGCATTAGCAGTAGGACCTTTTGACAAAATTAAATATACAGCCTTTATTCATACTGAGTTCATGTGTTCAAAGATTTAAGAGGATCTATTTTTTAAGCATATTTAAGAAAAGGATGGTGTCAGCGGATGGAATTGTGGTATTCAGAGCATCATACGGAGCATGTAAGGTTATCCTTAAAGGTAAAGAAACAGCTTTACAGCAAACAGAGTGATTTTCAGGAAATTGCCATACTTGATACGGTCGAATACGGACGGGCATTAATCCTGGATGGATGCCTGATGGTTACGGAAAAGGATGAATTTATCTATCACGATATGATTGTTCATGTGCCGATGGCAACCAATTTAGGTATCAAAAAGGTATTGGTGATCGGAGCGGGTGATGGCGGAGCAATCCGTGAACTGACCAGATATGAAAGCCTCGAACGTATTGATATGGTGGAGATCGATGAAGAAGTCGTAAAGGCCTGTCAAGAGTATCTGCCGCTGACAGCGGAAAAGCTGACCGATCCAAGGGTTCATATTTATTATGAGGACGGATTAAAGTTCGTGCGAAGGAAGAAGAATGAGTACGATTTAATCCTCGTAGATTCCACTGACCCCTTTGGACCGGGGGAAGGCTTATTTACAAAGGAATTTTACGGTAATTGCTATAATGCCCTAACAGATCAGGGTATCCTGATTAACCAGCATGAGAGCACCTATTATGAATACTATGTAGATGCCATGAAACGGGCTCATCAGAGAATTAAGGAAACCTTTCCGATTGCAAAGGTTTATCAGGCACACATTCCAACATATCCTTCCGGCCACTGGCTGTTTGGCTATGCCTCAAAGCACTATGATCCGGTGAAGGATTTAAAGGAAGAGGCTTGGAATGCCTTGGGAATCAAAACAAAGTATTACAATACGAAGCTGCATCAGGGTGCGTTTGCCCTTCCGAACTATGTAAAGGAGCAGTTGAACGAAGATGAATAAAAACATACACACATTTATTGCAGCGACTAAAGGTATGAAGGAGGACTACAATGAACTTAAATAAGAATATCCATACCTTTATCGTAGGCAAAAAATGTGTGTCTGGAGGTGAAATCAGTGAAATTCAATAAAAACATACACACATTTATTGCCTGTGATCATGACTATGAAGAAAGTGATATTGTATTATTCGGAGCTCCCTTTGACGGAACCACCTCTTATCGTCCGGGAACGAGATTTGCCTCGGGAGCGATCCGCAACGAAAGCTACGGAATTGAGACCTATAGCCCGTATCTGGACAAGGATCTGATGGATATCAGGGTTTTTGATGCAGGGGATCTGGAGTTCGGTTTTGGTAATACCCAGCGAGTGCTTGATACGATTGAAGAGATGACGGACCGTGTTCTCTCTGATCATAAGAAACCACTGATGATTGGTGGTGAACATCTTGTCACTCTGGGAAGTGTCAGAGCGGTTGCAAAACGATATTCCAATCTTCATATCCTGCATTTTGATGCACATGCGGATCTGAGGGATGATTATCTCGGTGAGAAGCTGTCCCATGCCAGTGTCATGAGGCGTTGCCACGAAATTGTCGGAGATGACAGAATCTATCAGTTCGGAATTCGAAGTGGAGACCGGGAAGAGTTCAGATGGGCGAAGGACCATGTCTTTACGCAGAAATTTAATCTGGAAAGACTGGATTCAGTGATAGAAGTTCTACAGGGAAATCCGGTTTACCTTACCATTGATCTGGATGTGCTTGACCCGTCGGTTTTCCCCGGAACGGGTACTCCGGAAGCGGGCGGCGTTACCTTCATGGAATTAAACCATGCCCTGAACAAGGTATTTAAATTAAATATCGTGGCAATGGATATGAACGAGCTATCCCCGGTTTATGACCAAAGCGGAGCCTCTACCGCACTTGCCTGCAAGCTGCTTAGAGAACTGCTTCTACAGCTGTAGAGTCAAAGTACGGACACCAATTTTGAAAATCAAACCATGCAATGAAAAGGAGAATTTGATATGAGTAAAGCGTTAATTATCGGTGCCGGCGGAGTGGCCGGTGTAGTCATTCATAAATGTTGCCAGAATTCAGAGGTTTTTGAGGAAATCTGCATTGCCAGCAGAACCAAATCAAAATGTGACAAATATAAGGAACAGGTGGAAGCGAAGGGTTACAAGACAAAAGTAACCACTGCACAGGTAGATGCAGATAATACGGAAGAAGTGATAGCATTAATCAATCAGTATCAGCCGGACATCGTCATTAATGTGGCACTTCCTTATCAGGATCTTACTATCATGGACGCCTGCCTTGCAACCAAAACAGATTATCTGGATACTGCTAATTATGAGCCGAAGGATACGGCAAAATTCGAATATAAATGGCAATGGGACTACAGAGAGCGCTTTGAAAAAGCTGGAATTACTGCCATACTCGGCTGCGGCTTTGATCCCGGTGTCACCCAGGTTTTCTCTGCTTATGCCTTAAAGCATTATTTTGATGAAATCCATACCATCGATATACTGGATGCCAATGCCGGTGATCATGGTTATCCCTTTGCAACTAATTTTAATCCCGAGATTAATATTCGAGAAATTACAGCAAACGGCAGCTATTTTGAAAACGGTAGGTTCCATGAGACTGAGCCCTTGGAGATTAAGAGAGTATACAATTTCCCTGAGATTGGTCCAAAGGACATGTATCTGCTGCATCATGAGGAGATGGAATCCCTAGCTCTCAATATGCCGGGAATCAAGAGAATCCGTTTCTTTATGACCTTCTCTGAACGTTATATCACTCATTTAAGAGTTTTGGAGAACGTAGGAATGACCTCCATCGAGCCGATTAATTATGAGGGTCATCAGATTATCCCACTTCAGTTTTTAAAGGCAGTGCTTCCCGATCCGGCTTCCTTAGGTCCGAGAACCAAGGGTAAGACCAACATCGGCTGTATCTATACCGGCGTAAAGGATGGAAAAGAGGTTCGCTATTATGTCTATAACGTATGTGATCATGAGGAATGCTACCGCGAGGTGGGTTCTCAGGCTATATCCTATACTACAGGCGTACCGGCAATGATCGGAGCCGAGCTGGTTCTGACCGGTAAGTGGAAGAAACCGGGTGTTTTTAATGTGGAAGAGTTAGATCCCGATCCGTTCATGGATGAATTGAACCGTTGCGGTCTCCCTTGGAAGGAAAGCTTCGAGCCGGAGATGGTGGATTAGTATAAATACTTAGAAGACAAAGTTGCATACTTCATATCCAGGGAGGAAGGTTCTCTGGATATGTAGTTCTGTATAGGAGAAATCAATGAAGATAGATTTAAAACAGGTTTCAACCCCTTCCTATGTGGTGGATGAAGGTCTGCTAAAAAAGAACTTAGAGCTTTTACACGGTGTCATGGAACGTACCGGATGCGAGATTCTGCTAGCACAGAAGGCCTTTTCTATGTATTCCACCTATCCGATGGTAGGACAATACTTAAGCGGAACCACCGCCAGCTCGTTATTTGAAGCAAAGCTTGGATTTGAGGAGATGGGTAAGGAGGTTCATATCTTCGCACCTGCCTATCGAGAAGACGAATTTGCTGAGATATTATCCATCTGTGACCATATCGTTTTTAATTCCATAGCTCAATGGGAAAAGTACAAGGCTATCGTCTTGGCAAGTCCCAGAAAGGTATCCTGTGGCTTAAGAATCAACCCGGAATACTCTGAGATCGAGACTGATTTATATAATCCCTGTTTTCCAAACTCAAGATTCGGGATTACCTTAGACAGTCTGAAGGAAGCGGATTTAACCGGAATTGAAGGGCTGCATTTTCATACCATGTGCGAACAGAATTCCGATGTATTGGAACGTACCCTAAAGGTTGTGGAAGAGAAGTTCGGTACCTATATGAAAGAGATGAAGTGGATTAATTTCGGCGGAGGACACCATATCACTAGGGAGGATTATGATATGGACACTCTGATTCGCTGTATCGAGCATATCACTGACACCTATCGTGTGAAGGTTTATCTTGAGCCGGGTGAGGCAGTAGCCTTGAATGCAGGTTTTCTGGTCAGCTCTGTATTGGAGCTGGGAGAGAACGGAATGCAGCTGGCTATCCTTGATACCTCAGCCGCCTGTCATATGCCGGATGTCATTGAGATGCCTTACCGCCCGAATATCATAGCTTCGGGAAAGCCAGGAGAATATACTTATACCTATCGTCTGGGTGGACCTACCTGCCTGGCAGGAGATGTGATTGGTGATTATTCCTTTCCTGAACCGCTGAAGGTTGGAGATAAGCTTGTGTTCTGCGATATGGCAATCTACTCCATGGTAAAGAATAATACCTTCAACGGCATCAATCTTCCGGCCATTTATCTGAATACTATGGAGCATGAATTAAAGCTGATCCGTAAGTTCGGGTACGAAGATTTTAAACAAAGATTGTCGTAATTTGCATAATATAACCGAATGAAGAAAAAGCACGGACTAGCATTCCATAATCTGATCATGAGCCTATGAGCGTATCAGGTTTGGGAAGCTAGTCCGTTCCTATTCTTTTTGTAATTATTGATGATAATTATATATATCCGATGAACCTATTGAGAGAGGATTGCATGGATTGCTCCCTAGATTTTATGGTCTGATATGAATATTTGTGAGCCTGTTTAATAAATTTAAAGTAAGAAACTTTAGCAGGATGATTCCCTTGAAGAATTTACAATTAAATAAAAATGTTCTGGCAGCATTGCCCTGTATTGCGGTAATCATTTTTACCGCAGTTTTCCATTATGACGGTTTGAGGTATTATTACGAGTCAGTGCTTTCAAAAAGCGGCCTGGAGTATGTTGACGCCAAAAAAGAGCTGGAAAAGGAAAATAATCGGGCTTTGGAAAATGAAAAGGAGTATCAGAAGCTGCTCCGCACCGAAGAAAACAATCATCAGCAGACAGATGAGAACTCAGAGGAAAATAGCGAAGAGACAGATAAGACAGAACCAAGCGGTAAGCTGCCAAAGCTCCATGCTTTGTCTGCACTTTTATTGGATGCGGCAAATAATCGGGTGCTTTATGAAAAGAACGGATATGATCAGATGCCGATGGCTAGTACCACAAAGATTATGACCTGTATCGTAGCCCTTGAGAATTCTAATCCAAACGAGGTGGTGAATGTCTCTGCCTATGCCGCTAGGATGCCTGATGTACAATTGAATATCCGAGCCGGGGAACAATATCATATGGGAGATCTGCTCTACTCGCTGATGCTCGAAAGCCATAATGATGTTGCTGTCGCCATAGCGGAGCATGTGGGCGGTTCTGTGGAGGGCTTTGCTAAAATGATGAATGAAAAGGCGAAGGCGCTTGGCTGTGAGCATACGAACTTTGTCACTCCCAACGGACTGGATGCCCCGGAGCATTATACTACTGCAAGAGATCTTGCAGTCATTGCCAGCTACGCAATAAAGAATGAGGATTTTATTAAAGTCACCAATACCTCTACTTATTCCTTTCAGGAGCTTAAGAAGAGCCGAAGTCATTCTGTCACCAACAAAAACAGATTTCTCTATATGATGGAAGGAGCGATAGGAGTTAAAACCGGTTTTACAGGCGGTGCAGGGTATTGCTTCGTGGGTGCGATTAAGAGGTCGGATCGGACCCTGATATCGGTCGTTCTCGGTAGCGGCTGGCCGCCGAATAAGAATCTGAAATGGCTGGACACCAGAGAGCTGATGGACTACGGTGTTACGAATTACCATGAGAAACAGATATTTAAAGATATCGAGCTTGAACCTCTGAGTGTGAAGAAGGGCCAACAGAACTTTGAACCGCTTTATATGGAGGGTAATCTATCCTTACTCATGAGAGAGGATGAGAAGGTGAGCATAAAATATGAGCTTCCGGAATATTTACAGGCTCCTGTGAAAAAAAACAGTATCCTTGGTTATGCCGATTACTATATCAATGACTCCTTGTATGCCAGAGTCCCCATCTGTGCTGTCAATAATATTCCGGGACTGGATTTACCCTACTGCTTTAGACGTCTGCTTAGTCTATGGAGCAGCAGTTATAAGAAGGAGCGTCAGGAATAATTTACATCAAGGAATGGGAATTCGGTAAGAAAATTTTCAAAGTTCTTAATCAAACAAAGAAATAACGGATATAAGCTGATTTATGATTAAAAATCTTAAATCAGCTTATTAACATTTAGATACAATTCATCCTATAATTTATATAATTTCTATTTTTAAGAATTTAATTACAAAATTCTGGAACGATTTCCTATGTTGCTTCGTCTTATAATCAAAGGTACTAACTCAGAAGCATAAAGTGTGCAATATATGGAGGCAATTATGAAAAAAATGGTCAACAGATATAAAATCAGTAAGTTTAAACGCTTCCTGAACGGCCTAGTATTCGGAATTATTTCTGTGATAGCTCTGCTCCTTTGCCTATCGTCCATCACTGTCTACCGATCAACAGATGCAAATGTCATACTTTGGTTCTTTCTCTCGATTTTCAGTATGCTGATGGGACTTTTCAGCATGTTTAAGACGAAGGAAGGTCGTAATGTATGAAGGAATGACATTGACAAATTACAGAAGAACGGCGAAGCGTGCATAATAGTGTTCACTGAACCAACTTTCTTCCTAACTGCAAGATTTGCAAGATTTTGAAAGCTTTTTGCCATTGACGATGCATCAGGTGATAATTATACTTAATTTATACAGGATCTATAATTTTCACTATAAGGAGATAGAACAATGGCAAAGGTGATCACGATGGGAGAGATAATGCTACGTCTATCCACTCCCGGATATCAAAGAATCATACAGTCCGACAGCTTTGATGTATGCTACGGAGGCGGAGAGGCAAATGTAGCCGTATCCTTAGCAAATTATGGACATCATTCATATTTCGTTACTAAGGTTCCTAAGAATCCGATTGGTGAAGCAGCAATCGCCGCACTCAGAAAACACAATGTGAACTGCGACTTTGTAGCTAAGGGCGGAGAGAGACTTGGAATTTATTTTTTGGAGACCGGCGCATCCATGAGAGCCTCCAATGTGGTTTATGACAGAGCCCATGCCTCCATCTCAGAGGCCGACTCTTCTGATTTTAATTTTGATGCAGTATTTGAAGGAGCGGACTGGTTCCATTTCACCGGAATAACTCCCGCAATCAGTGATCAAGCCGCTGCCCTGACAGAAGAGGCTTTAAAGGTAGCCAAACGTAAAAATATAACCGTTTCCGTGGATTTGAATTTCCGCAAAAAGCTCTGGTCCTCCGAAAAAGCGCAGAGGATTATGACGAACCTGATGCAGTATGTGGATGTATGCATCGGTAACGAAGAGGATGCCGAGAAGGTACTTGGATTCAAGCCCGGAAAGACAGATGTCACAAGCGGAGAGCTGGAGCTTGCCGGATATCAGGATATCTTTGAGCAGATGGTGAAGAAATTCAATTTCAAATATGTCGTAAGCTCCCTCAGAGAAAGCTATTCCGCATCGGATAACGGTTGGTCGGCTTGTATCTATGACGGAGATAAGTTCTATCATTCCAAAAAATATAATATCCGAATTGTAGATCGCGTTGGCGGAGGAGATGCCTTTGCAGGCGGCTTAATCTGCGGACTGTTGGATGGTAAATCCATGGAGGAGGCTCTTGAATTTGGCGTGGCAGCATCTGCATTAAAGCATACGATACCGGGTGATTTTAACCTTGTCTCCAGGGCAGAAGTGGAAGCATTGGTAGGAGGAGATGCCTCCGGAAGAGTTCAAAGGTAATAATAATGAGGATTTGAACGGAAGGCTTGTCCCGGACAGGCCTTCTTTTTTTGAAAATCCCAATTTTGTTTTGCTTTGATAGGAAAAAAAGCTTGATTATTTCTCTATGAAATATTATCATTAAGAATGTCTGAAAATTTGAAGATTTATTATGGAGGAGTATTTACATGAGAAGAATTAGAGCAAAGGGAAAGCAGGAAGAAAAGGTTGCAGTTCATTTTTTAGATTCGAAAAAGAAAATTCTTGTTGCAGGGGTTATCATAGCAGTCCTCTTAATCATTTCCGGCGTAATTATATATATGGAGAACAACGACAGTAAGTTCATAGTGAAGAACGGCACCGATCTGAAGCTAGAATCTTTGGTTGCATATTATAGAGGCCCGGAAGATCCGATCAACGATGGAATTAGTGTAACAGATCTGAAAGCTGGCGAGTCTATTAGCTTTCCTACAGAAGAGATTGATCTTTTTGACCAGGAAGCCAACCTAGAAATCAGGTTTAATTTTGAAAATCATGAAGCTATGTTAGTAGATGCTGGTATCTTCAATGATGTATTTAACGGAAAGGTAACCATTAATTTTGTTCCCGTCAGCGATAATAAGGTTGAAATTCGCGTGAAGGCGAAATCCGGTGTCATCACTTCCTCCCGTATTAATTGTGATGAAGTATATACCATTAATCTGAGTGAGGATTATATTGAAGATTAAGCTTACAAGGCTATTATGACCTAGGCGTTTATGCGTAAAAAATACGTGTTGATATAGGAGGTAACTATGATAAAGCTTTATGAACAAGGCGTGTATCTGATCAACGGCAAGGAGCTTGTCGAGGAGCATGTAGGAGCAGAGGCTGCCGTTTCTGCAAAAACAGGATTAGAAGTAAGTAAAGAAGCTGCAAAGCAGGGAACAATAGCTTACGATATTTTAACCAGACATAACACCTCAGGAAACGACAAAAAATTAAAGATTAAATTTGACAAATTAACCTCCCATGATATTACTTTCGTCGGAATTATTCAGACTGCAAGAGCAAGCGGTCTTGAGAAATTTCCGGTGCCCTATGTTTTGACGAACTGCCATAACAGTTTATGTGCGGTAGGCGGTACAATCAATGAAGATGATCATATGTTTGGCCTGTCCTGCGCAAAGAAATACGGCGGAATCTATGTTCCTCCTCACCAGGCAGTCATTCATCAATTTGCACGTGAAGTTCTGGCAGAGTGCGGTAAGATGGTGCTGGGTTCAGACAGCCACACCCGCTATGGTGCCCTTGGAACTATGGCAATCGGTGAAGGCGGTCCCGAGCTGGTAAAACAATTATTGAATAAAACCTATGATATCAATATGCCGGAAGTCATCGGTGTCTACCTGACCGGGTCACCGAGAAAGGGAGTGGGGCCGCAGGATGTCGCACTTGCCATCATCGGAGCTGTGTTTGCTAACGGCTATGTGAATAACAAGGTCATGGAGTTTGTCGGTGATGGAATCGATAACTTAAGTGTTGATTATCGTATCGGCATTGATGTTATGACTACTGAAACCACCTGTCTGTCCTCCATCTGGAGAACGGATGCTGCAGTCAAGGAATTTTATGAGACTCATAAGAGATCTGAAGCATATAAAGAGCTTGCTCCCGCACAGGTGGCATATTATGATGGAATGATCTATATTGATTTATCTGAAATCAAGCCTATGATTGCTATGCCCTTCCATCCGAGCAATGTTTATACCATTGATGAGCTGAATGCAAATCTCTATGATATTCTTGATGAGGTTGAGAAGAAGGCATTGGTCAGCCTGGATAACAATAAAGTGAACTATTCCTTAAAGGATAAAATTAGAAACGGCAAGCTTTATGTGGATCAGGGTACCATTGCAGGTTGTGCCGGCGGCGGTTTTGAAAATATCTGTGATGCAGCCGATATCCTAAAGGGAAAATACATCGGTGCCGATGAGTTCTCCTTAAGCGTTTATCCGGCAAGCCAGCCTGTATTTTTAGAGCTGGTTAAGAACGGATGCATCGCTAAGCTAATAGCAACAGGTGCAACCATTCGTACCGCTTTCTGCGGGCCTTGCTTCGGTGCAGGAGATGTTCCGGCAAACAATGGCTTCTCCATCCGTCATACCACCAGAAACTTCCCGAACAGAGAAGGTTCCAAGATTACCAGCGGTCAGATTGCATCCGTAGCCTTGATGGATGCCCGTTCCATTGCTGCAACTGCAGCAAATAAGGGATATCTGACTTCCGCTGAGAACATTGATGTTAATTTCACAAAACCGAAGTATTATTATGACAGTACTATTTATGATAATCGTGTCTATGACGGTATCGGAAAGCCGGATAGCAGTGTAGAGCTTAAGTTCGGACCTGGAATCGTAGATTGGCCTGCTATGTCTGCTTTGAGTGAGGATATGATCCTAAAGGTGGTATCTGAGATCCATGATCCGGTAACTACGACGGATGAATTGATCCCTTCCGGAGAAACCTCCTCATATCGCTCCAATCCCTTGGGCCTGGCTGAATTTACCCTTTCCCGAAAGGACCCGGCTTATGTAGGTCGTGCCAAGGCAGTTCAGAAGGCAGAAAAAGCCAGAATCGCAGGGGAAGATATCCTTGCTGCCAATGCAGAATTAAAAGAAATATATGATAAGATTGAGACCAGATTTACGGTTGATCGTAAGGCTACTCAGATTGGCAGCGCGATCTATGCTGTGAAGCCCGGTGATGGTTCTGCAAGAGAACAGGCTGCAAGCTGCCAGAAGGTATTGGGCGGATTTGCCAATATCGCTGTAGAGTATGCAACCAAGCGTTATCGCTCCAATTTGATCAACTGGGGCATGCTTCCCTTTATTTACAAGGAAGAGCTTCCCTTCACTAACGGAGATTATATCTTCATTAAGGACATTCAGAAAGCAATCCGTGAGAAATCCGATGAGATTAAGGCCTATGTAGTGAATAAGGATATGCAGGAGTTTACCTTGAAGCTGGGCGAATTGACTGACGACGAAAGAGAAATCATCTTAAAGGGTTGTCTGATTAATTATTACAAAACTCCAATTGACACTTTAATCGTATTAGAAATAAAACAATAAAATTCAAATATTGACATTCCTGACAATACCATAAAGCATCTCCCTCATTATAATGAAATTATATGGAGGAGGTGCTTATTTTTTATGAAATACGGATATTTTGACAATGAAAATCAGGAATATGTTATAGACAGGGTGGATCTGCCCACCTCATGGACCAATTATCTTGGAGTGAAGGATCTGTGCACCGTTATTAATCATACCGCTGGAGGTTATAGCTTCTACAAGTCACCGGAGTATCACAGAATTACAAGATTTCGCGCAAACAGTGTGCCGATGGACCGCCCCGGTCATTATGTATATCTGAGAGATGACGAGAGTAAGGACTACTGGAGTGTATCCTGGCAGCCGGTAGGTAAGTCGTTGGATCAGGCTATTTATCAATGCCGCCATGGATTATCCTATACAAAATACTTCTGTGATTATAATCAAATCGAAGCAGAGCAAAAGCTTTTCATCCCCATGGATGACCCTGTTGAACTCTGGGATGTAAAAATCAAGAATAAGAGTAACAGAACAAGAAAGTTAAGTGTTTTCTCTTATATCGAATTTTCCTATCATCACATCGACATGGACAACCGCAACTTCCAGATGAGCAATTATGCTGCCGGTTCTTCTTACGCGGATGGCATTATTGAGCATGATTTGTTCTATGAGGAGTTTGGATATCAGTTCTTTACCTCGAATTTCACTCCCGACAGCTTTGATTGTCTCAGAGACAAGTTTTTGGGTCTTTATCATACAGAGGATAATCCTGTAGCTGTAATCAACGGTGTGTGCAGTGGCTCCTATGAGAAGGGCGGCAATCACTGCGGCTCCTTACACAAGAAGCTTACATTAAAGCCCGGAGAAGAAGTCAGATTAATCTTTCTGCTCGGAGAAGGCAATCGTGAGAACGGCAGGAAGCTTCGGGCAAAATATTCCGATCTGACGGAAATCGACCGTGCATACCTGCAGATGAAAAACTATTGGATGGAAAAGAGAAACAAGCTACAGATTCAGACTCCGAACGAAGGGATGAATACGCTGATCAATATCTGGACGCTGTATCAGGCAGAGATCAACATTATGTTTTCCCGTTTTGCCTCCTTCATCGAAGTGGGTGGCAGAACCGGTCTGGGTTACCGCGATACCTCACAGGATGCTATGACTGTCATACATAGTAATCCTGAAAAATGTCGTCAGAGAATTGTTGAACTACTCAGAGCCTTAGTATCAAAGGGCTATGGCTTACATCTATTCCAGCCTGAATGGTTCGATCCGCAGAATGAGCAAAAACCCTTTCAATCTCCAACCGTCATTCCGACTCCGAATAAGGACGACATAATTCACGGTATTGATCAGGCCTGCTCCGATGATGCGTTATGGTTGGTCAGCACAATTGCCGAATATGTGAAGGAGACCGGAGAGTTTTCCTTCCTGGAGGAGAGGATAACCTATGCGGACGGCGGAAGCGGAACCGTATATGAACACATGATGAGAATACTGGATTTCTCGGGAGAACAGGTTGGACAAAGTGGAATCTGCAAGGGACTTCGGGCAGACTGGAATGACTGTTTAAACTTGGGCGGCGGAGAAAGTGCCATGGTATCCTTCCTGCATTACTGGGCACTCGGAAATTTCATCGGGATTGCGGAGTGTCTGGAACGAAAGGAGGATGCAGAGCACTACCGCAGCATGCAGGAGAGAGTAAAGAAAGCCTGCAATGAGGTGTTGTGGGATAAGGACTGGTATATCCGAGGTATCACTAAGAGCGGAAGGAAGATTGGAACCAGCGAAGATAAGGAAGGCAGGCTGCATCTGGAATCGAATGCCTGGGCAGTCTTGTCCGGACTTGCGGATCAAGAAAAGGGCGAAAAGGCGATGGATTCCATTGATCAATATCTATATACACCTTATGGAATTATGCTGAACGGCCCCTCCTATACAGTACCGGATGAAGAGATCGGCTTTGTAACAAGAGTCTATCCGGGACTGAAGGAAAACGGAGCAATCTTTTCCCATCCCAATCCTTGGGCATGGGCAGCGGAATGCATCCTTGGTCGTGGTGATCGGGCTATGAAATTCTACGACGCTTTAAGTCCCTATCAACAGAATGACATGATTGAAATCAGGGAAGCGGAGCCGTACTCCTATTGTCAGTTTATCATGGGTCGGGAGCATACTGCCTTTGGTCGTGCCAGACATCCGTTCATGACAGGCACCGGAGGATGGGCGTATTATTCTGCCACCCATTATATTCTTGGAATACGACCTCAATTTGATACCTTAACCATTGACCCCTGTATTCCTTCCGAATGGGAAGAGTTTACCGTGAAGCGTACCTGGCGCGGTGCTGAGTACCATATTACGATTATGAACCCAGATCATGTCATGAAGGGTGTCAGGGAATATCTGCTGAATGGTACAGTTGTAGATAACATAACGGTACAGCCGGTTGGAAGTATCAATGAAGTTACAGTTATTCTCGGTGAATAGCAAAGGTATCTGGTAAAAGGAATAGGAGGTTAGACATGATAAAATTTGGAACCGGAGGCTGGAGGGCGATCATCGGAGAAGAGTTCACCAAGGCCAATATTCAGAAGCTATCAAAAGGAATGGCAAGAAAGATGAAGGATGAGGGTGTCAGTGAACATGGGATCGTTCTCGGGTATGACAGACGCTTTCTGTCCAAAGAGGCGATGCGCTGGTGTGCACAGGTTTTTGCGGCAGAAGGTATTCAGTCCTTCCTGATCAATCGATCCTCACCGACTCCGCTGATAATGTTCTATGTCATGAAGCATAAGTTCCCTTATGGCATGATGGTTACAGCCAGCCACAATCCTGCAATTTATAATGGTATCAAGGTGTTCACCCAGGGTGGACGAGATGCGGATGAGTTACAGACGAATGAAATTGAGAACTATATCAATGATGTGGAGGAGCAGGAGATTACCGAACTGGATTATGAGAAAGCAGTGGACAGTGGGTTGATTTTTGAAATCAATCCTCTGAATGAATACATTGATAATATCATAGATACCGTAAATATGCAGGCCATACGGGACATCGGATTACACATTGCCCTAGATCCCATGTACGGTGTCAGTGAGACCTCGCTCAGAACCATTCTTCTGACTGCACGCTGTGACGTTGCAATCATCCATGACAGGCATGATACCCTGTTCGGTGGAAAGCTCCCGTCACCCTCAGCGGCAACGCTGCGCAGCCTGCAGAACTATGTGATTGATCATAGCTGCGATATCGGTATTGCTACCGATGGTGATGCGGACCGGATTGGTGTAATAGACGATCACGGTAAATTCCTGCATCCGAATGACATCCTTGTCCTGCTATATTACTATCTTGTAAAATTCAAGGGTTGGAAGGGGCCGGTGGTACGTAATATTGCCACTACCCATTTGCTGGATAAGGTAGCTGAAAGCTTTGGCGAAACATGCTATGAAGTACCTGTCGGCTTTAAACATATCTCCGCAAAAATGAATGAGACCGATGCCGTGATCGGCGGGGAGTCCTCCGGCGGATTAACCGTACGGGGACATATCCAAGGGAAGGACGGTGTCTACGCAGCTGCTCTTCTGGTGGAGATGATTGCGGTGGTCGGTAAGAAGCTCTCAGAAATCGTGGAAGATATCTACCGAGAATTTGGCTTCTACTACATGGAGGAAAGAGACTACCATTTCAGCCAGGAGAAGAAGGAGGAGATTTATAAGCTGTTATTGGTAGATAGACTCATTCCTGAGCTTCCATTTGAGATAGAGAAGATATCCTATCTGGATGGTTGTAAAATTTACTTTAAGAACGGCGGTTGGATTGGAGTTCGCTTTTCAGGGACGGAGCCGCTCCTCAGGAGCTTCTGCGAAATGCCGGTAAAAGGTGATGAGAAGCTGGTCTGCAGTCTCTTCGAAAATTACCTGGGGTTGGAAGCTTAACAGTCTCTTTGAACTAAAGGAAGGAATCTACAATCAGATCCCGGCAAAGAAAAGTAATGAACATTCTGAGGGTTCATGATATAATTATTTTAGTCTAAAGGGTTATCTTAGGATAGCCCTTTCTTGGTTTTCGGAACTTAATTTCTTTCCGATCAGTTTTAGAATTATATTGCCAGGGATTTAAAAATGATCCATGGTATTTTGTTAATCTTACATACGCATGGAGGATGAAGTCATGAAAAAAATCGTTTCCTTAAGACGCACGTTGCTGTTATTAATTACGCTGCTCTGGATGATACCGGTATTGTTAATCTATCTCTTTATGACCGTTTCCTATCGGAATGATATCATCAACAAGACAAGGGCACTGATGGAGGAAGGGTTAAAGAATTTTACCTACTTCAACGCGCAGAGGATTGACGAAGCGATCGATATTTCTAAAAAGACCTCCTATGAACAGGTGATTGAAAAGGCCTGGAGAAGCTATTATAACGATAAAATCTCCAAAGCGGAGCTTTACAGGCAAATCACCGGTAACCTGACCAGTAAATTCTACAACGATAATCGTTTCGAAATTGCCGTATTTTATTTGAGTAAGGAACCCTCAAAAATCTATTATACCAAACAAAAGGAAAGTAACTATATTGATATCTATCTGAAGGAAGTGGCAAAGACCGCCAATGAAATCACAGAGATGGACTCCTCCGATGCACATGTCAGAGTAATCAATGGAAGGATCTATGTCATTAGAAATCTTTATACCACAACGAATTATACCAAGTTCGGCACCTTGATTTTGGAATTGAACAAGGACAAGCTGATTGATGGAATCTATCTGAATAAGGACTACGAATTCGCTTTCTTCGTTAATGATACCAATTCAATGATCACCTATGACAACCGTCTGACACAGGAAAATCATACAATAATCCTGGACAAACTGAAGGCACAGTACAATAAGAAGGTAAACAGGAAAATCATCAGTACAAAGGATCAATATTACAACGGTATGCTCTATCAACAGAAGTATGATGATTTTCACTTCGCCTCCGTGCTGATTGTCGATGATACCGTCATATTTGCAGAGCTTCGCTCTCTCTATGTCATTATGTTCCTAATTGCCATAATCATCATTCCTGTCCTGATTTTTATGTTGTATTATCTGTATCATAATATCACAAGACCGATGCGGATCATGGTAGATGCGGCACAAAGCCTAGAGAAGGGCGATATCGGTATGCAGGTGGAAGGTGCCTCTATGCCGAACTCGGAATTTGAAGTCTTAAAGACCTCCTTCAACAAGATGTCTTCTGAGATCAAATATCTCTTTGATGTTGCTTACAGTGAGAAGCTCGCCAGAAAGGATGCGAAAATTATCGCCCTACAGTCCCAGATTAATCCGCATTTTCTGAATAATACCCTGGAAATGATGAACTGGCAGGCACGTATGGCGGGAGATGTGACGGTATCCAAGATGATTGAAGCTCTCGGAACCCTGCTGAATTACAGTATGGACCGTTCGAACAAGAAAATGATTCATCTATCTGAGGAGCTGCGCTGTGTGGATGCCTACTGCTATATCATTTCCATGCGTTTCGGCAAACGGCTGAAGATCGAGAAGGAGATAGATAATGAGTTGATGCAGCTGGAGGTCCCTCAGCTAATTCTGCAGCCTCTGATAGAAAATGCCGTGGTTCACGGCGTAGAGACCGTGAAGAGCGGAACCATCTGGATCAAGGTGTACAAAGACGAGCAGAATGCCATACTACAGATCATCAATACCGGAAAGGGTATGAGTGAAGAAGACATTAGACGTGTTACTGCAATCCTTGAGGGACGGTATGTGTCAGAAGACAAGAGCCACGAGTCACTAGGCATCCATAATGTGAATGAACGTATCAAGCTGATCTTCGGGGAAGAATACGGACTCTCCATCAGGCCGGACGGAGAGGACCGAGCTGTCTCTACCATTACCCTTCCGTTGGAATACGACCCTACTAAAAACAAGGAAGGTATACCAAATTTGCAGTGGAACAAATTAGATTTATAGCCATTATAGACAAATCATTTTGCATATTTTGCCGTTAGGATAGCAAGATTAAACAATTAATGTCAAGTTGGGTTAAAGCTTTTTTGTGAGCTTATCACTATAATATAGATATACCGAATGAAGAGGATTTCATTGAAGGTATAGTCAATATTATTAAGGAGGATTTGATTTATGAAAAAATTTAAGAAAGTTTTATCCGTAATCCTTGCCTTTACGCTTGTGATGTCATTTATGACAGCCTGCGGTACTAAGGAGGAAACAGCGGTACCATCCGACAATGCTGCTGTGACAGAAGCTCCTGCAGCGGATGCAGCTACAACAGCTCCTACAGAAGCAGCCCAGAACCCTGTAACCCTTACCACAGTTTCTATGTATGGTGGTACAGATCCTAACGCCGGAAATTATCAAGCAATCTGTGAGCAGTTTATGAAGGATTTTTCTTACATAACGATTGAAGATGACTCACAAACTTCTGATCAGGACTGGAAGACCAAGATTGCCGCAGACTTTGCAGTTGGTAATGAACCCGATGTAATCCAGTACTTTACGGATGCAAATGCAAGTGATGTTCTTGCAGCAGATAAATTTGTAACAATTGACGAGATTAAGGCGGAATATCCTGATTACGCAGCAGATACTCTGGATACGGCACTTCAGGCTGCAGTTAATCCTGACGGAGTACAGAGAGCAGTTCCTACCACATGCTATTGGGAAGGCTTATTCTGTAATAAGGACCTCTTTGACAAATACGGTCTTGAGCTTCCTACCGATTGGGATAAGATGACCAAGGCAATTGAGACCTTTAAGGCAAATGATATCGTTCCGATTGCAGTATCCTTAAACAATGTTCCTCATTACTGGATTGAATTCTTAATGCTGTCCGCAGCTGGTCCTGAGGGCTACACTACTATTCCTACAACGGTTCCCGAGGATTGGGTAAAGGGCCTTGATATGTTCAAGACCTTAAGAGATATGGGTGCTTTTCCGGTTGATACAGATACGATCGACAACGATTTCGCTGGTGAATTATTCAAGAATAAACAGGCTGCGATGCAGTTAGACGGCTCTTGGTATGCGAAAGGTATAACGGATCAGGATAATACCGTAGTTGTTTCCTTCCCTGTTATTCCCGGAGGAAAAGCACAGGCAGGCAGCATGGTAGGCGGTGTCTCCTCCGGTTTCTATATTACCAAGAAGGCTTGGGACGATCCGGACAAGAGAGATGCAGCAGTGAAGTTCGTTATGGCACATACCAATAGTCAATCCGTAGCAACCTACTGGGGCGGTAATGGTCAGGCAGCTACTAAGGTTGAGCCTCTGGCTAATATGACCCCTCTTGGAATCTCCGGTCTGGATTATTCCAGTGCAGCAACAAGTGTTTCCACACCTACCGACTCCAGATTTTCTCAGGAAGCTTATAACACCCTGGTTGCAGGTATTGTAGATGTATCTACCGGCGCTAAGTCTTCCAAGGATTTACTGACCGAAGTATTGGAAATTAACGCAAAATAATTACCTAAAATAAATCATTAGCGATTAGCTGTTGCAAATTGGCAAATTCATTTGCAGCAGCTAATTTTAAGAAAGGCGAGAAGTCAATGCTATATAAAAGAAAGCTACCTTTACTTATATTCTTAGTCCCCGGACTCCTTTTGATGATTTTGTTCTTATATGAGCCCTTTATTGAAAATATCATTAACAGCTTCTATGATATGAAGTCAGTGGTGAAGATGCCGGGACAGGAGTGGACCTTCCTCGGTCTTGATAATTATAAAAAATTATTCGATGATCCTAAAGTCCGGATTTCTATTCTGAATTCGCTGAAGATGATGGGACTTGCCATTGTATTTCAGGTAGGGATAGCATTTATTCTTGCCGTCCTGGTAAGTAAAATTAAGAAGGGACAGCATGTATTTCGGACCGTGTTTTTCTTCCCTATCGTAATTTCTGCTTCTGCAATCGGTTTATTATTCAAGCTGTTTTATAACTACAACGGAGGTATGCTGAACCAGCTGCTGGAGCTGTTGGGCAAAGAACCGGTGAACTGGCTTTCTACTGCTTCAGCGTTTATTATGGTCAGTGTTCCGACACTTTGGAGTTACGTAGGTTTCTATTTTGTCATCATCTTAACGGGACTCAATGCCATCTCCGAGGATATCTATGAGGCTGCTGCCATCGATGGCTGTTCCGGCTTTAAGCAGGTGTTCTATATCACCATTCCGTTGATCCGAGGAGTCATGTGTACCTGTATCACGCTCGCGGTGACCGGTGCCCTGAAGGTGTTCGACCTTCCCTGGGTTATCGTTCCGAAGGGAGCTCCTCAGGGTGTTACACATTTCCTAGGAACCTATATGTATGAACAGACCTTTACTATTAGCAATATTGATTACGGCTCCACCATAGCCTTTGTCATCGTCATTCTGGGTGTTATCGTATCCAAGGCGGTTTCAAAGCTGATGCGGCCGGATGACAATCTATAGAAGGAGGCAGTGCAATGTCAGTACATAAGAATAAAAATAATAGCAGTATTTCAAAGGTATTGATTTATCTGACGCTTTGCTTTTGGGCTGTCACTACAATCTTTCCTTTTCTATGGATTATCAATAATTCCTTTAAGCCCTCCAGGGAGGTTTTGAATTCCTCCTTCTCCCTGCCCACGGCTTTTAGCTGGCAGAATTATCTGAAAGCCTTTGATAACCTGAATATCCTGGTGGCTTATAAGAACAGCCTTATCATATCCGGCAGTGTTACAGTTGCGGTAATGATATTATCTGCGATGATGTCCTTTGCTATGACGAGATATCAGTTCAAGGGTAAGGAAATAATTAATTCCCTGATTCTTGCTAGTCTGATGTTCCCTGCCTTTTCGACCATCATTCCGGTTTTTCGTATGATGTCACAGGCACAGCTGATCAATAATGCGGTATCTGTTGTGTTGCCGCAGGTGGCAGGTAATTTAAGCTTTGCTACAGTGGTAATGATGGGCTTTTTACGAGGGCTTCCCCTGGAGATGGAAGAGGCCGCTTATATGGAGGGAGCCAATGTCCGTCAGGTATTTGCTAAGATAATTGTTCCGTTGTCCAGACCTTCTTTGGCAACCGTAGCAATCTTTTGTTTCCTCTGGTCTTATAATGATTTGTTTACCCAGCTGATTATGATCCGCCGAAGACCCAAATATCCTGTTTGTGCCTTATTAAATGAAATCAGCTCCAAATACGGTACAGATTACGGCCTAATGGCATCCTCTATTGCTATCATTATTTTGCCGGTACTGATTGTCTATATCTTTCTTCAGAAGAATATCATAAAAGGTTTGACAGCAGGTGCGATCAAAGGATAGAATCAAATTAAGTAATATGATTTGAATTGCCATGCGCAGAAATGGAGAATATGATGTTTAAGGTAGTTATAATTGACGACGAACCAATTATAGTGGAGGGAATCTCTAGGATGATCCATTGGGAGAAGTATTCCTGCAAGCTGGTTGCAACCGCCAATGACGGCTTGGAGGGTGCGCAGATCATTCGAAAGTACCGTCCGAATATCATCATCACTGATATCTCTATGCCGGATCAGGACGGTCTTTCTATGATAGCAGGACTAAAATCAGAATTTCCTGATATGGAGATCAGCATTTTAACCGGTTACCGCAGATTTGACTATGCTCAAAGAGCGATCCGGCTCGGCGTGACAAGATTTCTTTTAAAGCCTTCCAATATGGAGGAATTGGAGGAAGCAATTACCGCAATGGTAAATAATCTAAGGGAGAATGGTATACTTCCGGAGGAGTCCTCCGCTAAGGAAACAGAAACGGAGCATTTAGACAACGAAGCCAGTAATTTCATTGTCAATAATGCCATGAAATATATTGAACAGAATTACTCCCATAAGCTGACTCTGTGTGAATTGGCTGAGAAGACCTATGTCAGCCAATGGCACTTAAGCAAGCTTCTGAATCGTAATTTGGGTCAGAACTTCTCGGAAATACTGAATAATATTAGAATCAAGGAAGCTCAGAAGCTATTATGCGATCCTTCACTTCGAATCGGAGATATCGCCGAACGGGTTGGTTTTTTGGATATGGCTCATTTTTCCAGAGTATTTAAGAAGAATGTCGGTATCTCAGCCAATGAATACCGAAATACCATTGCACAGAAGGATATCGAGCCCTTGAAAAATGTCGATAAAATCATAACTCAATAGGAAAGAAACCAAAATGTCTGACAGAATTCAGCTGTGGAAAATTCCACAGCTTTTTTATTGTAATAGACTAACTATGTCAAGTAGTTAATTTATATTGGTTGTAACTGTTTAGAAACTGTACATTGAAAATCGCATGACAAATAAAGCACCTTTAAAGCTGCCTTGAAAAAGTGATATTAGAAGCAG
>JAEZGK010000030.1 GCA_023437365.1 Bacillota bacterium | reverse complement strand
CCCGCACCGAGACCAGCTCCAGTACCACAGCCGGCCCCCGCACCGAGACCAGCCCCTGCACCGCAGCCGGCCCCCGCACCGAGAGCCCCTGCACCGAGACCAGCTCCTATATTGCAGCCGGCCCCCGCACTTAAACCCTGTCCCGTATGTCCGGAGGCACCTCCCTGCCCGGCACCCCGGCCGTGTCCAGAGCAGGCTCCTTGCCCGGAGGGAGTAACGAAAATCATCATAGAACCCGTACCTGTTCCAATTCCTATACCGTATGAAGAAGAAAAAGAGTGTGACCTGGAATGTCTGATTGAACCGGGTGTGATTTACGGATGTATCTGGGGATGCTGTTGTAAATGCCAGCACCAGTGGGAAATTAAGCTATATCGAGGCTGCAGTCAAGGCAAAAAGCTGATCGATTGTATTTGCATCGGATTCTGTGGCTGCTTCGAATTCCATGTACCTTATGATGATTATTATATGCTCTGTATAGAGCCTGCTGGCAGAATGCCGCATGCGGAGCTTTGCAAGCCGATGCTGACATTGAAAAACGTCGGTGTCATGAGCCTGATGATTGAATAGAGGTCAGGAATATGATATAGGTCTTGATTTGCTACCGAGAGAACCCTATAATAATAGTAATAAGGTACGGAAGGAGTAACAGAAGTGGCAAAGGTTTATATTTTTCTGGCAGATGGGTTTGAAGAAATTGAAGCGTTTACAGTAGTGGATTTATTAAGAAGAGCAGATATAGATATCGTTACGATATCTATGACCGGCAGTATGCTGGTAACAGGGTCTCATAGGATTACAACAGTAGCGGAAGCATTGTTTCATACTTTGGATTATTCCGATGCGGATATGCTCGTATTACCGGGCGGAATGCCGGGTACGAAGAACCTTGAAGAGCATCCGGGATTGGATGCCCTGCTAAAGGATTTCGCTGCTAAGAATAAGAAAATAGCTGCAATCTGTGCGGCCCCCAGAGTGCTAGGTGCCAAGGGCTTGCTGGAAGGAAAGAAAGCCACCTGTTATCCCGGGCACGAAGAAGCACTTCACGGAGCAAAGCTTATGAGGGAGGATGTTGTGAGAGACGGTAACATCATCACCTCCAGAGGGATGGGAACAGCCATAGACTTTTCACTGGCAATCATCCGAAAGCTTAAGGGTGCAGAGGAAGCAACAAGAATTTCGGATCAAATCCAGTATAGACACTATGTCGAATAACGATCCTCGATGGTTGCTGATCTTACTCGTCCTCATAAGGCAGAACCTGTTTCCTCAGGAAATAGAGACAGACTAAGTTGGGTAAAGCCATGAAGGCATTTACCAGGTCAGTCATCTCCCAGACCAACTCCAGAGAGAGGATAGAACCAATAAAAATCATGATGATATAGCAAATGCGGTAGGTACCGATTCCGGATTTTCCGAATAGGTATTCTACCGCTTTTTCTCCGAAATAGGACCAACCGATTAAGGTCGCCACAGCGAAAGCGATCAGTGAAAGTCCAAGAAGTAGCCTTCCATAGGGGAGCGCATCAAAGGCAGCAGTGGTCAGCTCTGCAAAGGAATAGCCCCGGACCGACTCGGGCCGTTTGATCAGATTAGTGACAATCACCAGACCGGTGATAGCACAGATGACTACCGTGTCCCAAAAGGTTGCACTCATGGAGATTAGGGCCTGCCTTCCGGGGGTGCTTGTTTTTGCTCCGGAGGCTGCGATGGCAGCAGTACCAAGACCTGCTTCATTGGTAAAAAGACCTCGTGCGATTCCATATCTGGCAGCAGATCTAATCGTACTTCCGATAAATCCTCCCGCAACTGCCGCCGGCAGCTTGGCAGGTTGAAAAGCAGAGCGTAGAATAAAGCTAACCGCAGAGGGAAGGTAGGGCAGATTGATGATCAGCAGAAGCGTACAGCCCAGGATATAAAAAATACTCATAGCCGGAACCAGCCCGCTGCAGATACGACCGATCGACTTGATACCGCCGACGATGACCAGGCCGACGATAACGGCGACAGCCATACCGACCGCATATTCGGGAAGTCCCCACAAGGTGTGCATTGTCTGGGTAACCGCCCGTGCCTGGGTAGAGCAGCCGACTCCGTAGGAAGCAATTAAGGTAAATATACAGAAGATGACAGCAAGCCATTTTTGATGTAATCCATCTTCCAACGCATACATAGGTCCGCCAATGAAGGTCCCATCCGAGGTTCTTCTCCGATACTTGATACCAAGGAAACATTCCGCATAAGTGGTTGCCATGCCGAGGATACCGGTAAGCCAGCACCAGAGAATTGCTCCGGGACCTCCGAGAGCAATGGCAGTGGAAATGCCTACAATATTACCGGTGCCGATGGTTGCGGCAAGAGTGGCTGATAGTGCGGCGAAGCCGCTTAAATCACCCTCACCCTCTTTATCCGCGCGGAAGGAGATACGGATTGCCTTACCGATGTGCTTCTGTACTCCTTTTAATTTAAAGGTATAGTAAAGGTGGGAGCCAAAGAGCAGAACGGGCAGAGGAATACCCCATAGAAGGTTGTTTAAGTTCTTAAGAAATTCCATAACGATGTCCAATCCCAACAATCATTTATTACAATATATGTGGAAAAGCAATTCGATAGTATGAAAGATTGGACTTTAAATCCTATTGCTGCTGTATGGCATTTACTACATGCTCAAAGCCCATAAAGTGGGATGCTTTCACCAGTATAGTATCACCATCCTTCAGAATGGCCGGCAGAGCAGAAATCAATGCATCCCGGGTCTCGAAGTATAGAACCGCCGGGTGTTTGATCAGAGAAGCATTACCCTTCGCCAGCGCAGCTTTGGCACCCTCGAACATGTTTCGGGAAAGCTGACCGACACAGACCAAGAGGTCCGCTTCAGAGTATATAGCATACTCGCCTACATTCTTATGCAGCATGGCTTCGTTCGCCCCCAATTCACCCATGTCTCCAAGCAAAGCAACCTTTCTGGTATCTGCCATACTGAGCAGATCAAGGGCAGCCTTCATAGACACCGGGTTGGCATTATAGCAATCATCGATGACGGTATATTGCTCATGACGAATTATGTTGCTTCTTCCGCCCAACGGCTTAACAGCATTGATGCCTTCGGCGATTTGGGCAGGAGCTACGTCAAGCAGTGTCCCTACGGCAGTGGCAGCCAATGCATTCAATACCATATGACTGCCCGGCAGAGGGACCTCTGCTGAGAAAGACTGCTCTCCCAGGTGAATGGTACAGTTACTTCCAAACAACCCTTTACTTAAGATATCGGAAGCGGTAATATCATTTTCCTGCTGAAAGCCAAAACGGATCGGTTTTCTGCCTTTGATCTCCTGCAGAGTTGCCAGCATATCATCATCCCCGTTGATGCATACCTTACCATCTGCTTTCATGAAATCGAAAATTTCAGACTTAGCCTTTAAGATTCCCTGCCTTGAACCAAGATTTTCAAGGTGACATTGACCGATATTTGTGATAACGCAGATATCCGGCTGAGCCATTTTGCTGAGCCGATGCATTTCTCCAAAATTACTGATGCCCATCTCAAGAACGGCAACCTCATGTTCCCCGGTAATTTTTAGAATCGTCAGGGGCAGACCGATTTCATTATTATAGTTCCCTTCTGTCTTCAGTACCTGATATTTTCTGGCTAGTACACTGCTGATAAATTCCTTGGTACTGGTCTTCCCGACACTTCCGGTGATGCCGACAACCTTGATGTCCAGCTGCTCACGGTACCAGGCAGCGATATCCTTTAGTGCCTGTAGGCTGCTTTCAACCAGGATATAGGGGCCCTTGGGAGGAACAGGTGCTTTTTCACAGATTACTGCCAGAGCGCCCTTATCAAAAACCTCGTCGATAAAATTATGGCCATCGACCCTTTCACCGACAGAAGCAAGGAATATATAATCCTTCTGAACCAAACGAGAGTCCATAACCATACCTGCGGCTTCTTTCTGCGGACTATCATCAGGATAAAGCCGACCACCGCAGACCTTTGCTATATTTGCCAATGTCATGTTTTTCATAGTCGTCCCCCGTTACTTTGTAGAATACTTGGCGAGAGATATCTCGATGATCTTCTCGCACAGGGCAGGGAAATCAATACCGATAGCTTCTGCTTCCTGAGGCAGAAGGGAGGTGGGAGTCATGCCCGGTAGAGTATTCGCCTCAAGGCAGTAGAGCTCCTCCTGCTCGCTAAGCATAAAATCCATGCGGGCATAGGTTTTTAGGCGTAGTGCACGAAATACATCCTCAGCAATTTTCTGCATCTTTAATGTGATTTCATCATGGAGCAAGGCAGGACAGGTTTCAATGGTGCTACCTGCCTGATATTTGTTCTTATAATCATAGAAGCCTTCAATAGGGGCAATCTCGATGATTGGTAAAGCTTTTCCGTCAATGACACCCACGGAGAATTCGCGTCCTTTGATATATTGTTCGATTACTACCTCTTCTCCATAGATAAAAGCATCGGCCAGCGCTCTCTCCATCTCTTGGGCAGTCTTG
The DNA here is from genome assembly GCA_023437365.1 of Bacillota bacterium. Taxonomy (GTDB): domain Bacteria; phylum Bacillota; class Clostridia; order Lachnospirales; family Lachnospiraceae; genus Mobilitalea. The sequence continues at coordinate 44,634 of JAEZGK010000030.1, read as the reverse complement.
GCAATGGAGACACCTACGCTGGAGCCACCATTGCAGACCTTAACAACGCAGGGATAGGTATTCCATTGGTACGCTTCTCCCTTTCTAACACGGATGCCTTCCGGAGTCGGGATATGATTATAAGCAAATAATTCCTTAGAGATTGCTTTATCCATTGCTAATGCACTGCTTGTATAATCAGTGCCGGTATATTTGATTCCCATCAGATCGAAGGCGGCCTGTATCTTGCCATCCTCTCCGTTTTCACCATGCAGAGCTATAAATACAATATCTGCTTTACTGCAGATATCGATTACGCCTGGTCCGAAGAAGTTATCTGACTGATCCTTGCGTAAAGCTTTGATTTGAGTGATATCGGGGTTGTTTTCCGTGATTGTACCGATGTTGTCAGCCCAGTCCTTATCTATTTCAAATGGATCTGCGATATCACCCTCATATCCCAGATAAACATCGAGCAGCACAACCTGATGACCATTGCTTTTCAATGCATGATAAATCATCATACCCGTTGATAAGGATACATCTCTTTCTGTACTGGTGCCTCCAGCCAATACTACTATTTTCATTATGGTTCCTCGCTTTCCTGCCTTAAAATTTCATCTTAAACAGTATAACGCAAACCATTAGGCAAGTAAAGCGTGTAACCTTTAATAAGCACTAAAGGGGAGGAAAAAAGCACAATATACCGAATGTGAATTCTTCGGTTATCGGTGTCATAGAATCAGAAAAACAGCCGGAGATACGACCTTGTTTTTTACCGCTGCCTTCTTTGGGGGAGAGGAAGCAGTATAAGGTGTATCATCTGGCTGTCTCTTAAGGGATATAAACCATATTGTAATAAGGGTAGGATAAGTCTTAGTTACCGGAATAATTAGCAGAAGCCAAAGTAAATTCTGATTGAAAACCAGCCTCCATATCATGGGAAGAAATCGTGCTCATGGAGGTTAGAATATAAGTATCTCTCGCACCGGGAGCATCTCCCATGGTTGCGTCTGCACAATACCATTCGTTGTTCAATTCCACGAGGTTCCATGCATGATAGACACCGGATGCGGTTCCATAGGTTATACGACAAGGTAAACCAAGTTCGGATGCAAATACATAAAATAAGGATGAATATCCGCCGCAGATTGTGCTTCCGCTCTTCAATGCTGCATAAGCAGATAGATTCTGGAAGGAATAATCATAAGAAACATTTGAAATGATATAATCATAGATCCAGGAGTACTTTTGTGCATTGGAGTAATTTTCTAATTCGCTGTGTGCGTTCAATATCTCATAAACCCTTTGATATACGTAATCTGTCTGTTCTCTGGTTTCTCTATAGCTAGGATAAAGATTAACCTGAACTACAGTTTTCTTATCCTTAATTATTTGCTTTGATGTATATTTGATACCTGTAACATTATAGATTTCATAGTCGTAATTGATATCATCGTTCGCTTCATAACTCTGAAGACCCCTGCTTCCTACGAGCTTTAGTATGTCAGCTGCTTTAAAATGATCAACCTCAACTGTGATTTCAGTCGGTCTGTTCTTAAGCTCTGAACCTATATAACTGTATACGTCTTCTAAATTACTTCCGTAATTGCTCGCAGCCGCGAGATCCTCCTGAACATTTCCGAGGGAGAGAAGCCATGTTGCTATTACGATTGCACCTTTTAGACTCATCATAATTGTATCCTCCGATTAAAAACACGTTCTTTATTTTTTGGATGGGATGCCTTTCTAAACGGTCTTCATGATGCTGGGACTATAGTCATTATTATAGGTCATAAGACCTATAATATATAATTGTTTATGGGACTAGGTCAAAGGACCTATGTGATTGTATATATATTATATAGGACTACAGCTCTATGGGTCAATAGACTTTAGGGAATGTTAAGGGAGTTTATGGAAATTTAAGAAAGATGGAGAAATGAGGGAGAATATGATTGGATTAGTCAAATTATCTAATTGTGGATAGCTGCACAATAATTACCATCATAATAATTACCTCAGGTGCTAACAATATGATTACAGGCAAACAAAACAAGATCAATTGCGGTAACGTACTTAATGTAGTAACCGCTGAACCTACAATATTTGATTTTGTACTTGATTGCTTTGATATTAAATAATGGAGGTGAATTTTAGTATGGCAAACAATAATAGTGGATCTAACAGAGCAGAAGTTCCTCAGGCAAGAGAAGCCCTTGATCGTTTTAAAATGGAGATCGCTAACGAAATTGGTGTTCCGTTAAAGCAAGGTTATAACGGCGATTTAACCAGCAAGCAGAATGGTTCTGTAGGCGGAGAAATGGTTAAACGTATGATCAGACAGCAGGAACAGCAGATGTCTGGCAGCAAATAATAATGTATAGTCTTAATTAAAAATCACTGACCGGGATATAAAAGTATCCCGGTCAGTGATTTTTCATGTGCGCCGGCGGGTGCACGTTTCATAATTCACAAAATGTCTGCAAGCTGACCTTTGAAATTAGTTAAATTTTCGTTTCCATATTACCTTCAATTATGATAAAATATTACGAGGTACTGTGTTCTGGGGAAATAATTGTTGCACCGGTCGGACATGAGTTGTACCGAGACGGGCATATACTTATATATAATATAGAAAGGATAGATACCATGGGAAAATATTTTGGAACAGACGGATTTCGCGGTGAAGCAAATGTTAATCTGACCGTGATGCATGCTTATAAGGTAGGAAGGTTTTTAGGGTATTACTATGGGAAAGAGCATAGAGCAAATATTGTCATAGGAAAGGATACCAGAAGATCCAGCTATATGTTTGAATATTCTTTGGTGGCAGGGTTGACAGCAAGCGGAGCGGATGTATATCTTCTTCATGTTACCCCGACGCCCAGTATTTCCTATGTCGTCAGAAGTGGGGACTTTGATTGCGGTATCATGATTTCCGCAAGTCATAACCCATATTATGATAATGGAATTAAGGTGATCAATGGCAATGGCTACAAGCTGGAAGCAGAGGTGGAGGAGCTGATTGAAAAGTACATCGACTGTGAAGAGGATACCCTTCCCTTTGCAACGAGGGAGAATATCGGCAGAACCATAGATTATGCAATCGGAAGAAACCGATATATCGGTTACCTGATTTCACTGGCAACCAGATCATTTTCCGATAAGAAGGTCGGACTGGATCTTGCCAATGGTGCAGCCACTACCGTAGCGAAGGGTGTGTTTGATGCACTGGGTGCAAAAACCTTTGTGATCAACGGAGATCCCGATGGTACTAATATCAACCGTCATTGCGGTTCCACTCATATTGAGCATCTGCAGAAGTTTGTGGTAGAGAATAAGCTTGATGTAGGATTTGCCTATGATGGAGATGCGGACCGTTGCCTGGCTGTGGATGAAAAAGGCAATATGATTGACGGCGATCTGATTATGTATCTCTGCGGTGTATACATGAAAGGACGCAACGATCTAAAGAATAATACTGTAGTTACTACAATCATGTCCAACCTTGGCTTATATAAAGCATTGGATAATAAAGGCATCCGGTATGAAAAGACTGCAGTTGGAGATAAATATGTATATGAAAATATGATGGCCAATGGTCATTCCATCGGAGGAGAACAATCCGGTCATATCATCTTCAGTAAGCATGCCACTACCGGTGACGGTGTACTGACTTCACTTAAAATTATGGAGGTTATGCTGGAGAGCAAGGCCCCACTGTCCGAGCTTTTGAAAGAAATCACGATTTTTCCTCAGCTTATGAAGAATGTTAAGGTACATAACAAGAAAGCAGTTAAGGATGATCGGAAGGTAATGGAGGTTGTAGCTGCTGTCGAGAATGAGCTCGGTAATGAGGGCCGTATTCTTGTCAGGGAGAGTGGAACGGAGCCGGTAGTCCGTGTTATGGTAGAAGCAGCCACACACGAGATCTGCCAAATCATGGTTGACCGCGTGATCGAGGTCATGAAGGCTCAGGGTCATGTGCTGAATGCATAATTCTTGCGAATAATTTGTTCAATAAGTAAAAAGAAGCAAGGAAAAATGAAATTGCTATTTACAGAAATCATATGTTATAATATACTATTGTCAAAATGTCTGTAAAATCAGACAGCTATGTACTTTTGCAAATAAGTTTCTAATCAACATAAATAGCAAAAAGTAACGTACAAAATAAATAGGGAGGATAACCTTAACTAAAAGGAGAGAATCCCAAGAATAATGGAGGAAACAGATACAATGAGTGTACAGGTAGAAAAATTAGAAAAGAATATGGCAAAGCTTACGATAGAGGCTTCCGCTGAGGACTTTGAAGATGCATTACAGAAGGCTTACGTAAAGAATAAGAATAAGATTAATGTTCAGGGCTTTCGTAAAGGCAAAGCGCCCCGTGCTTTAATTGAGAAGATGTACGGCGCAAGTATTTTCTATGAGGATGCTGCGAATGAGTTGATTCCCGAAGCATATGAGAAGGCTGCAAACGAAAGCGGTCTTGAGATAGTATCCAGACCTGAAATTGATGTGGTTCAGGTTGAGAAGGGTAAGAGCTTTATCTTTACGGCTGAGGTTGCCTTGAAGCCGGAAGTAACCTTAGGCACCTACAAGGGCATTAAGGTAGAGAAGAAGACGGTAGTCGTAACAGAAGATGAGGTTATGGCGCAGATTAACAAAGAGCGTGAGCAGAATTCCAGAACAATCACAATTGAAGACAGAGCAGTACAGGATGGTGATATCACAGTCATCGACTTTGAAGGCTTTGTTGACGGTGTTGCATTTGAAGGCGGCAAGGGCGAGAACTATTCCCTTACCATCGGTTCCCATTCCTTCATCGATACCTTTGAGGATCAGTTAATTGGTAAGGCAATCGGTGAGGAGGTTGAAGTTAATGTTACCTTCCCCGCAGAGTATCAGGCGAAGGAGTTGGCTGGCAAGCCTGCTCTGTTCAAGGTAACCGTAAAAGAAATCAAAATGAAGGAGCTTCCTGAGTTGGATGATGATTTTGCACAGGATGTTTCTGAATTTGATACCTTAGATGAATACAAAGCCAATATCACGGCTACAATTAAGGAAAATAAGGAAAAGGAATTAAAGACAGCCAAGGAAAATGAAATAGTTGATAAGATTATCGAAAATGCAACTATGGATATTCCCGAGCCTATGGTCAATTCCCAGGTAAATCAGATGGCTGAGGAGTTTGCTCAGAGAATGCAGTATCAGGGTCTCTCCATTGAGCAGTACTTCCAGTTTACAGGCATGGATGCTAAGAAGTTCATGGATAGCTTAAGACCTCAGGCATTAAAGCGTATTCAGAGCAGATTGGTATTAGAGGCTGTAGCGAAAGCAGAGAAGATTGAGGTGTCCGAGGAGGATATGGAGAAAGAGCTGAAGGATATGGCATCCATGTATCAGATGGAGGCAGATAAACTGAAGGAATTAATCGGCGAGAAAGAAAAAGAGCAGATTAAGGCCGATATCGCAGTTCAGAAGGCAGTTGACTTTGTAGTAGCAAAGGCGAAAGAAGCATAAAATAACCAAGAACAGATTTATTACTGGATAAGGAGGATAAATGTATGAGTTTAGTACCTTATGTCATTGAGCAAACAAGCCGCGGCGAGAGAAGCTACGACATCTATTCCAGATTATTAAAGGAGAGAATCATTTTCCTCGGTGAAGAAGTGAATGATGTTACTGCCAGCCTGGTAGTAGCGCAGCTGCTTTTTTTAGAGTCAGAAGATCCCGGCAAGGATATCAATTTCTATATTAACAGCCCCGGAGGTTCCGTTACAGCTGGGTTAGCGATCTACGATACGATGAACTATATCAAATGTGATGTATCCACCATCTGTATCGGTATGGCAGCCAGCATGGGTGCGTTCCTGTTGTCGGGAGGTGCACAGGGGAAGAGATTTGCATTACCTAATGCAGAGGTAATGATCCATCAGCCTTCCGGCGGTGCGAAGGGTCAGGCAACTGATATTAAGATTGTTGCAGATAACATTATCAAGACGAGAAAAAGACTCAATGAAATCCTGGCAAAGAATACCGGAAAGCCTTTGGAGGTCATTGAAGTAGATACAGAAAGAGATTTTTATATGACCGCTGAAGAAGCTCGTGAATATGGAATTATCGATGGTATACTGGTAAGTAGATAATCCATGCCGATATGCTTTATACAGCAGAGAGAATGAGGTGATTAGGCAGTGGCAGGAAGGGTAGATGATAGAAATCAGGTAAGATGTTCTTTCTGTAATAAGACTCAGGATCAGGTACGAAAACTGATCGCGGGTCCGGGTGTATATATCTGTGATGAGTGTATAGAGATATGCAGCGAAATTATAGAAGAAGAATTTGAAGGCGAACCTGTAGCCAATACCAATATCAATTTACTGAAGCCGGCGGAAATCAAAGCGTTCCTGGATCAGCATGTTGTCGGGCAGGAAGAAGCCAAGAAGGTTCTTGCTGTTTCGGTATACAACCATTACAAGAGAGTACTTGCCGAAAAGGATCTGGATGTTGAGCTACAAAAGAGCAATATTTTGATGATCGGTCCTACCGGATCAGGTAAAACTTATCTGGCACAGACGTTGGCAAAGCTGTTGAATGTTCCCTTTGCGATTGCGGATGCAACTGCACTGACCGAAGCAGGTTATGTCGGAGAAGATGTTGAGAATATCCTGCTGAAAATCATCCAGGCTGCGGATTTTGATATTGAGCGTGCCGAGTATGGTATTATTTATATCGATGAGATTGATAAGATTACCAGAAAGTCGGAGAACACTTCCATAACAAGAGATGTTTCCGGTGAAGGAGTTCAGCAGGCACTCTTAAAGATACTCGAAGGAACGGTTGCTTCTGTTCCTCCGCAGGGCGGCAGAAAGCACCCGCACCAGGAATTTATCCAGATTGATACCACCAATATTTTATTCATCTGCGGTGGTGCATTTGACGGTCTGGAGAAGCTTATAGAATCCAGAATTGGACAGAAATCAATTGGCTTTAATGCGCAAATTATAGAAAAAAATAAAACCAACATCGGAGAATTATTCCGTCAGGTGATGCCTCAGGATTTGATTAAATTTGGTCTTATTCCCGAGTTTGTAGGTCGTGTACCGGTTACAGTTGCACTCGACATGCTGGATGAGTCTGCGTTGGTTCGAATTTTGACAGAACCCAAGAATGCGATTACGAAGCAGTATAAGAAGCTTTTCGAACTGGATGGAGTGGAGCTGGTATTTGATCAGGAAGCTTTGGATGAGATCGCAAAGCAGTCCTTTATGAGAAAAATCGGTGCTAGAGGACTTCGTGCCATCATGGAAAAGGTGATGATGGACTCTATGTATAACATTCCTTCTGATACGAAGGCTATAAAATGTATCATTACAAAGGAAGCGGTGCTTGGCAATGAACAGCCGAAACTCATGCTTTCCGAGGAGAATGTGGCCAGAAAACCTATTGTAAAAAGAAGCACCAAGAAGAGCAAGGACGAAATAGCATAAGTAGATAGATATAAAATGATACATCGGGAGAATATTATCCTTCCCCTAAGCTCTCTGCTAACCTGAGAGCTTCAGAAGAAGCGGTGACCTTCTCCCGATTATACGTTTATCAAGGTGCTCAGAGAACCCGGGAGCCGATATGAATAACGGAACCTATCCCTGAAAGAAACCGGAAAGGATGAGATAAAAGATGATAATAAAAAGCGTGAATTTGGAGACAGTCTGTGGTATTACCAGTGTGCTACCTAAGAATGATAAACCGGAGGTGGCTTTCGCCGGTAAATCCAATGTGGGTAAGTCCTCGCTGATCAATGCTCTAATGAACCGCAAGTCGCTGGCCAGAACCTCTGCTCAGCCTGGTAAGACTCAGACCATTAACTTTTATAACATCAATGATGAGCTTTATTATGTAGACCTTCCCGGCTATGGTTATGCTAAGGTTTCTGCAGCCATCAAAGAGAAGTGGGGTAAGATGATCGAAAAATACTTAAGAATGTCAAAACAGCTTAAGATGGTTTTTCTGCTGCTTGATATTCGTCGTGAGCCCTCACAAAATGATAAGAATATGTATGATTGGATTGTTTATCAGGGGTTTGAACCAATCATAATCGCTACTAAGCTGGATAAGATTAACCGAAGTCAGGTTCAGAAGCAAATTAAGCTGATTAAGCAAGGACTTGAAGTGCTTCCGGGCACAAAAATATTGCCCTTTTCGGCGGAAACCAAGCAGGGCAGGGATGAGATCTGGGCTTGTATAGAAAAAATTTGTTACAGAGACGAACTGTCAGAAGAGGCACAAGCGACAGCTACAGTACAACTACCGGAAAGCCCTGATAACGAGCTCGGCATCGGTCAGCAGGATCAGATATAGTCTCCGCTTGTGGTAATCTCATAAACAGTATTACTGATTTCAAGAAAACCTTCGATGAGATCAGGATCGAACTGCGTTCCGCTTCCTTCCAGAAGGATACGCATGGCAGTAGTGTGGTCGTAAGGTAGTTTATAGACGCAGGTGCTGACTAATGCATCATATACGTCTAGGATGCCCATAAGACGACCGGGTAAGGAGATACTGTCCCCCTTTAAGCCTCTTGGATAACCGCTTCCGTCATAACGTTCGTGGTGTTCGCTGATGATTAGGATTGCGGTCTGAAGGAAGGAAAAGGAGTCAACAAGAGACATATTCTCCTTGATCGCCTCCACACCGTAAGAGGTATGGAGCTTCATAATCTCGTACTCCTCCTTAGTCAGACGGGAGGGCTTCAAAAGTATTGAATCAGGTACGCCGAATTTTCCGATATCATGTAACGGGGCTGCCTCATAAAGCTCCTTACTGTAAGCGGGGGTCAGTATCTGACTGTATCTTTCTTTCGTACGCAGATGATTACAGAAGGCTTTCATCAGCTTACTTATTCTGACAGCGTGGTTGCTGTTCTCAATATGTCGTATTTCCAGCAGCTTAGCAATTGCGTTGATTAAAACATCTCTTGTAACGGAGAATTCCATGGTCTTTGTATGGATTTCCTCCTCCAGTCTCGCATCCTGCTCCTTGTTGAAATTGATTGCGGACAGGATTTTCTGTTGCTGCTCAATTCTTCTGCGGACTGACTGGTAGGTAAAAGGCTTACGGATATAGTCAGTAGCACCGGCGGCCAAGCCTCTGGTTTCCCACTGAGTTGACTTACTGTCTGTCAAAATGATGATCGGGATATCCTGTTTCTCAGTCCGACTGCGGATTTCGCCAAGCAGCTTCAAGTTGCTGATGGAGGGTAGGGAAAGATCAAGCAGGATCAGATCGATATCCTCATGTTGCTGCAGGAGCTCCATGGCAGCAAGGTCGTTATTCGCTGTAAGGAATTCGCAGTGATCCAATATGTCTGACAGGGAATGAATATCTTCTTTTATATGATCTACAATTAGTATTTTCAAGTTCATCATGAGTCATGGCCTCTTTCGGAAAGGGGTATAGGAAAAACTTTATTTGTTCTCGAGCAGGGAAGACATCAGATAGGAGTAAATATCGGAGCTTTTTTCCTTCCAATTGCTGCATAGTCGCGAGGCTTCCTCCTCGGTGGGAACGATCAGAGTTAGGTCAATGATGGAGGTATCCCGTTCTATTACACAAAGATGTGCGGCAAACTCTCCCTTCTTCACCTGATAGAATTCGGCAGGGGTGGAGACCTCTTCCTGAAGCTCATATTTATTCTGAACCAGATAAGCATCAATGTCCTCCTTGATTCCGGAGGATATCATATTATCAAAGAACAGCAGAGTCTCGGTTCCACTATCCGTGATCCGATACAAGGTACTGTTTCGGATGGTCTTCGTGGAGATGAAGGCATCATCAATCAGTTCAGATAAGGCCCGCTGTATATTGAAATAATTCGTGTATTCCTTTTCAAGAATAAATGCTGTCAGCTGAGCGTTGGTCAACGGAAAATTTACCCTGCTGAGGATATACAAAATCATTAGTTTATATAGCATAAAGGTATCGGACTGCATTGGTAACCTCCTTCTTTCTAACGAAGCATTATATCGTCTGAGTAATGTCTCTATACAGATTATAACATACTTTTCTCATAAGAGGAAAGTGTTAAAATCATTCTGAGAAGACCAGAATGATCCTGAAGAACTCCAACATTTGCATCTTATAATCAGAGAGAAGAAAAGTATTTACCCTGCCAGGTATCTGCGGTCTTCAAACCCTGTTGTATCCTGTTCAATACAAGCTTCTTGTTCGTACTCCATAACGGTGCCAGCAAAAGCTTTCTTGGTCCGTCACCCGTAATACGATGTATAACCAATTCCCCGGGAAGGAGCTCCAGACAGGAGACTACCAGACGGACATATTCCTCCAAGGCCATAGGTTCGGGAAGCTCTCCCCGTTCATAGAGCTTTCCTAAGTCTGTTCCCTTCAGAATATGCAGGAGCTGAAGCTTAATCCCCTGAATAGGGAGATGGGACAGATAGATCATCGTACTTCGGATATCATCAGGAGATTCCCCGGGAAGTCCAAGAATCGTATGGACGATTACCGGGAGGTCTGCTTCCTTTAATCTTCTGACGCAGTCTTCAAATATTCTTAAAGGATAACCTCGTCTGATAAAAACAGCGGTTTTGTCATGCATGGTCTGCAACCCCAGTTCAATCCATACCGGCTTGATGCGTGCAATTTCTTTCAGAAGGACAATTGTTTCATCGGATATGCAATCGGGTCGTGTAGCAATGGATAAAAGGACAATCTCCGGCTGCGAAGCTGCCTCCATAAAAAGAGTACGAAGCTGATCTATCGGACCATAGGTATTGGTATAGGCCTGAAAGTAAGCAATATAACCGGCAGACTCAGGATTGTGAAGCTTTGCAGCAACCTGCTTTTTGGCTTGTGCTATCTGATCCGGGATGGAGACGGTAGGTTTTGCAGCAAAATCTCCGGAGCCTCCCTCAGAACAGAAGATGCAGCCGCGGCTGTCAAGAGTACCATCCCTGTTGGGGCAGGTCATACCACCGTCCAGGGATAGCTTATATATTTTCTTCCCGTAGATTTTCTTCAGTTCATAGTCCAGAGAATGATAGCGTTTCTGATCCCACAAAATTTTCTCCATATAAGCTTCGGCTTTCTAATCAATTTACTTTTTAATATACGCTTTTACTGCTGCACTTACTACATCGCTGACTCTGGGGTCAAAGGGCTGCGGCATGATGTTAGTCTCATTCAAATCCTCCTCTGCTACCAGACCGGCAATCGCTGTTGCTGCGGCAAGCTTCATCTCTTCGGTGATTTGGGTTGCCCTGCCTTCCAGCGCTCCTCGGAAAATGCCGGGGAAAGCGACGACATTATTTACCTGATTCGGGAAATCCGAACGTCCTGTGGCAACCACCTTAGCACCTGCTTCATGAGCAAGATTTGGCATGATCTCGGGAATTGGATTAGCCATGGCGAAGATAATGGCATCCTTTTTCATTGATGCAATCATTTCCTTGGTTACGATATTCGGTGCGGATACTCCAACGAACAGATCGGCACCGACGAGAGCATCTGCCAGTGTGCCGGTTTTATTCTCCAGGTTGGTTACTGTGAGCATCTGCTTCTGCATCCAATTTAGGTCCGGATATTCCTTAGAGATAATTCCTTTGATATCGCAGAGCATAAGGTGCTTGAAGCCGTAAGATAACAAAAGCTTGGAGATTGCAATTCCCGCGGAGCCGGCTCCGTTTACCACAATTCTTGTGGTCTCTTTATCCCTGCCGGTAACCTTGAGAGCATTGATTGCGGCAGCCAGGACAACGATTGCTGTTCCGTGCTGGTCATCGTGGAACACCGGGATATCAAGGAGTTGATTAAGACGTTCCTCAATTTCGAAGCATCTCGGTGCTGAGATATCCTCAAGATTGATACCGCCGAAGGCCGGAGCAATGGCAGCCACGGTTTTGATGATTTCTTCCGTATCCTGAGTATCAAGGCAGATGGGAATAGCATTTACACCACCGAATTCCTTAAAGAGAACAGCCTTTCCTTCCATAACCGGCATAGCCGCATAGGGTCCAATGTTTCCTAATCCAAGAACGGCACTGCCGTCAGATACCACAGCAATCGTATTGGATTTCATTGTATAGCGGTAAGCCTCGGATTTGTCCTTGGCGATTACCCTGCAGGGCTCCGCTACGCCGGGAGTATATGCGATTGATAAATCTTCCCGGGATTTCACAGGACATTTTGAGGTGATTTCAAGTTTACCATTCCACTTTTCGTGCATATTCAGTGCTTGTTCGTTAATATTCATTTTCTTATCCACCTTGCTTTTTGTATTATATTATGTTCATTCCTTCAATGATGCCATATTTGGGCAGTTTACAGCTATCATAGCACTTGGGAGGGGGTTAATCAAGTGGTAAGCTATCAAGAAATACCAATTTGACCTATACTAATCATGTCGACAGGAAGGAATATTACTATAAATAAAGGGCCATATTTCCATACCAATCCTTTGACACTATTATAAATATAGGCTTTTGCATGTGAATTCGATTGCCACCGGCAAAAATACAGCTCTTTTGACACTTTTATCAAAATGCAAGTATCACTAAATCAGGAAGGTACGCAGTATCGATTAACACAGGAATTCAAATTAATATTAAATGTTTACCTATATAAGTTATTTATAAGAATAATATGTAAAAAAATAGTACTTATGGATTGTAAGAAATGGCTTCCATTTCTTGTCATATTGTTGTATAATATGAAATCAGTAATACAAATATCTGCGATGATGATTTTATAACCGGATATCCTTCCTCATGTTGGAGAGGGAGATTGGCGTTGCAGATATCTGTGCTCATATTTGGAAGAGATTTGCTTCGCAGATGTCTTTCCTCATACAGTAAGGATAATCTTTGGATAATTCCATCATTGTTAGTATTTCTTTAGCACCTCTACCAATTCCGTAAGAGAATCCAATCCAAGAGAAAAGGAGTATAATAACATGGAAAATCATTATGAAACAATGACTCTTGCCAATCTGAGGGAATTGGCAAAGGAAAAAGGCCTGAAAAATATTACTATTATGAAGAAAAGCGAACTGATTGATGCTTTAATGAAGACGGAGATAAGCAGTGAGGCGGCTCGTACAGAGGAAGAGGTACAAAAAAGAAGTGCAAGCCAGACAGAAGAGCCCCAAAATATTCCGTCGACTGAAGAGGCACAGTCAGCTGTCAGAGAGGACAAAAAGGCAGCTATGTCTCAAAACGAGGTCGACCAGTTAGACAGCGGAGAGACAAAGGTAGGTATTTTAGAGGTCCTTCCGGATGGCTATGGCTTCATCCGCTGTGATAATTATCTGCCCGGAGAAAACGATGTATATGTATCTCCTGCGCAGATTAGAAGATTTAATCTCAAGACCGGAGATATCGTAAGCGGTAACACTAAAGTCCGAAACCAGAACGAAAAATTCAGTGCGTTATTATATATAAAATCCGTGAACGGCTTTCATCCGGTGGAAGCTCAGAAAAGAAAACGCTTCGAGGATCTGACTCCTGTATTCCCGAATGATAGAATCCATCTGGAGACTCCGGGTACAGGTGTATCGATGAGAATGGTTGACTTAATCTCCCCGATAGGTAAGGGACAAAGAGGTATGATCGTTTCCCAGCCAAAGACTGGAAAGACAACCTTGCTGAAGCAGATTGCGAAAGCAATCACAAAAAACCATCCCGAAATGAAGCTGATTATATTATTGATCGACGAGCGTCCGGAGGAAGTAACAGATATTAAAGAATCTATTGAGGGGAAAAACGTTGAGGTCATCTACTCCACCTTTGACGAGCTCCCTGAAAATCATAAAAGAGTGTCCGAAATGGTAATTGAACGTGCGAAACGACTCGTGGAGCATAAGCAGGATGTAATTATTCTTCTGGACAGCATAACTCGTCTGGCAAGAGCTTATAACCTGACAGTTCAGCCAAGCGGTCGTACTCTGTCCGGCGGTCTTGACCCCGCGGCACTGCATATGCCCAAAAAGTTCTTTGGTGCAGCTAGAAACATGCGTGAAGGCGGAAGCTTGACAATCCTTGCCACAGCGCTCGTTGATACTGGCAGCAGGATGGATGATGTGGTATTCGAGGAGTTCAAGGGGACCGGCAATATGGAGCTTGTTCTTGACCGCAGCTTATCCGAAAAACGTATCTTCCCGGCGATTGATTTGCCGAGATCCAGTACAAGGCGAGAGGATCTCTTGCTGACCCAGCCTGAGCTTGAAGCTACCTATCTGATGCGTAAAGCTCTTGGGGGAATGAAATCCGAGGAGGCTTTGGAGAGGATTATTGATATGTTCCTTCGAACAAAGACAAACGCTGAATTTATCGAAATTATCAAAAAGACTAAAATTGTCTTTTAACTCTTGCATTACCTGATGAGCTGTGCTATAATAAAAAAGCTGTTTATTAGTTGGAATTATTATAATGCCAATAGATAAAACTATTCGATTTTAAAGAGGTGAAAACATGAAAGAAGGAATCCATCCCAAATATCATCAGGCTAAAGTTGTTTGCAACTGCGGTAACGAATTTGTAACAGGATCAACCAAGGAAGATATCCACGTAGAAATCTGCTCCAAGTGTCATTCATTCTATACAGGACAGGTTAAGGCAGCAACTACTCGTGGTGCAATTGATAAATTCAACCGTAAGTATGGTTTAAGCCAGGATAAATAAGTAGTAGCGGAAGAAATTCTGTTATAACAGTGTAAAATTATAATCGTTAAAAATTGGGTTGAGGTATCCTTCCTCAGCCTATTTTTAAATAATAATTATTTCTGGGTTAGCGACATATTGATCATTAGTTTATATCGGAACTCAGATTACTCTGACGGAAGCTGACCGGCAGAATACTATGAAAGAGAAAGGTTCGGGTGCTAGGATGAAACCATCAGGAATTGGGGGCATGTCCGTAATGGAAGGCGTAATGATGAAGAACAAGGACATCTACGCCGTCGCAGTACGAAAGCCGGATAAGGAGATAGCAGTTGAGATAAATACGCATAAAGATTTCTCTGATAAGGTTAAGCTTTTCAAACTGCCTATATTCAGGGGAGTGTTAGCTTTTGTGGATTCCTTGGTTGTTGGTATAAAGGTTTTAAATTATTCCGCCAGCTTCTTTGAAGAAGAGGAGGAGACCCAGAACGCGAAAAAGAAGGAGAAACAGAAGAAGAGCAAGGGTAAGGATGTCGGGGAAGATTTTGAGGTAGAGGAAGTAACCGCTACGATTAACAGTGATAGCACAAAGACAAGCAAAAAGGAAGAGAACTCCAGTGCTTTCTTTATCGTACTTGCAGTATTGATCTCCATTGTCATGTCCGTGGCACTTTTTATGGTACTTCCTGTGCTGGTGACCAACCTGTTCTCCAAGGCTATTACGAATCACTATTTACTGGCATTGATTGAGGGCGTCGTACGCCTTGCGATTTTTATCGGATATATTTTACTGGCTTCGCAGATGAATGAGATCAAAAGAGTCTTCATGTATCATGGAGCCGAGCACAAGACCATCAATTGTATCGAACATGGCTATGAGCTTACGATAGAAAATGTAAAATGGCAATCCAAGCAGCATAAACGCTGCGGTACCAGCTTCATGCTGTTGGTGGTGCTGATCAGCTTAGTATTTTTTATGATTATACCAAGCGGCAATCTGCTGTGGAGAGTCTTATCCAGAGTGATCCTGATTCCTTTTATAGCAGGGGTATCCTACGAATTCATTCGCCTGGCAGGTAAAAGCGAGAGTAAGGTGGTTCATGTGTTAAGCCAGCCCGGTCTGTGGATGCAGGGACTTACCACCAAGGAGCCGGATGATTCCATGATAGAAGTAGCAATCAAATCCATAGAAGCTGTATTTGACTGGAGAGCTTTCCTTGAAACCTTTGGCAAAAAGGGATCAGCTGTAAAGCCTGCCAAGGGTAAACTTCAGAAAACGAAGGCCAATACCAATACAAAACATAATTCGCAGGGATCTAAGCAGCAGCCATCCAAACAGACCTCTGCAAAATCCGGTAATACAAAACAGAGCATGACACAAAGCAATAACAAGCCGGCTGAGGAAATAAAGAAGCAGTCAGCTCCGGTAAAGAAATCCTCAAATACAAAGGAAGCTCCGGAAGAGACCGCCACAGCTTCAGAAACCGTAGTAAAAGCTCAAAGCGAAGGAAAAGCTCACAGCGAGGTGAGGGCCGGCATCGGAGGACTTGCGTATACCGGTAAGGTTGAGGCGGCTGATAAAAACGTTAGTGTACATGCCAATCAGATTCGTCGCAACCAAGGATCTGCGCCGGTACCAATTAAGCCGAATATCAGTCTGCAGTCTGAGGAAGAGGATGATGAGATCCTGAAGGCATTGGATAAATACTTTGATGATGGAAAGAAAGGCGATTAGGTTTTAAGCAGAAATCTATATGAGTACTTATAAGGAATTACTAAAGTCAGGCCGTGAGTTACTAAAACAAGCTGGGATAGCAGATGCCGATGTGGATGCATGGTATCTGCTTGCCTATGTGTTTCAGATGAATAGAACAGATCTGCTTTTAAGAGGAGATCTGGCTGCACCGAAAGAGCAAGAGGCTGATTACCACAGACTGCTCTGCCTCCGTGCCGAGCATATTCCGCTTCAGCATATTACCGGTACCCAGGAGTTTATGGGGTTGGAATTTGTCGTAAACTCCGATATTCTGATACCGAGACAGGATACAGAAATTCTTGTAGAAGAGGTACTGAAGGTGTCGGAAGGCAGAAAGGTGCTGGACATGTGCACCGGTTCCGGGTGTATCATTATCAGTATCGCAAAGCTTGGGAGCCCATCCTTGGCAGTTGGAGCCGATATTTCGGAAAAAGCGTTGGAGATTGCGGCTGAGAATGTAAAGAAGAATGAAGTCTTTGTGGAGCTATATCAAAGCGATTTATTCGAAATGATTACTGGAAGCTATGATATTATCGTATCTAATCCGCCGTACATTCCTACAAGGGATATTGATGAGCTTATGCCTGAGGTTCGGGTACATGAACCGATCCTTGCACTGGATGGAAGCGAAGACGGCCTGGAATTTTACAGGAGGATATCAGCCGAAGCAGGGAGCTTCTTAAATAAAGGAGGTTTCCTTTTCTATGAGATAGGATTTAATCAGGGAGAAGCCGTGAAGCAGATACTGCTTCAGGAAGGCTACACTGATATTATGATAAAAAAGGATTTGAGCGGACTGGACCGAGTGGTGTCCGCAAGAAGACATTAAATCAACTCTTTTTGTATTTAATATAAGCTGCCTATGGCAGGATGGAGGTTATTATGTTTGATAAGTTAGAGGACCTTCTGATTCGTTTTCAGGAAATTGAAGATGAGATGATGAGCCCCGACGTAGTGAATGATCAGAACAATTACAGGAAGCTTCGGAAGGAGCATGCCGATCTTTCAGAAATTGTAGAGAAATATAAGGAATACAAGGCTGCCCAGCAGAGCATCGAGGACAGTCTTGCCATGCTGGAGGAGGAGAGCGATGAAGAGCTTCGGGAGCTTGCGAAGGAAGAGCTTCAGGAATGCAAACAGCGCCTCCCGAAGATTGAGGAAGAGCTGAAGGTACTGTTGCTGCCGAAGGATCCCAACGATGAGAAAAATGTTATCGTGGAAATCAGAGGTGGTGCAGGAGGGGATGAAGCAGCCCTTTTTGCTGCGGAATTATACCGTATGTATGCTATGTATGCTGAGCGCAATCATTGGAAGATCGATATGATGAACTTAAATGAGAATGGAATTGGCGGCTATAAGGAAGTAATCTTCATGATTAACGGTAAGGGTGCTTATTCCAAACTGAAATATGAGAGCGGTGTGCATCGTGTACAGCGTGTTCCGGTGACCGAGTCCGGCGGACGTATTCATACCTCTACCTCGACTGTGGCAATCATGCCGGAGGCAGAAGAGGTTGATGTAGAGCTCGACTTAAATGATTGTAAATTTGATGTGTTCCGTTCCTCCGGTAACGGTGGACAGTGTGTCAATACGACGGACTCTGCCGTTCGATTGACCCATATCCCGACGGGTATCGTAATCTCCTGTCAGGACGAGAAATCACAGTTGAAGAATAAGGATAAAGCAATCCGCGTCCTCCGTGCAAAGCTCTATGATCTGGAGCTGGAGAAGGCACAGAATGCAGAGGCAGAAGCCAGAAAGAGCCAGGTAGGAACCGGTGATCGTTCCGAGAAGATCAGAACCTATAACTTCCCGCAGGGCCGTGTTACCGACCACCGAATTAACCTTACCATCTATCAGATTGATAAGGTGATGAACGGTGACCTCGATATCCTGCTTGACAGCCTGATCGCCGCCGACCAAGCTGCAAAGCTGGCAAACATGAATAATGAATAAATAAGGAAGGTATTGTTTTGCTCCTGATTGGATTTAGGGGGGATGTTTCAAATCTCCCTGTATAGTAACGAGGAAGGACACAGGAATCCCTCTCACACCGGTTCCCGGACATCCTGCCGATATTGTTTGTTATAATCGAACATCAATGTTCGCTTCTGATCAAACAATTTCGGCAGGATGATCGTCAAACAGTGCAAGATGCGATTCCTGTGTCCTTTCTTTGGCTATCAGGGAGGTTATAAAACATCCCCTTCTTTATATCAAACAAGCTTGCATCGCAAGGGCTGATATCCGGAAACACCTGCGGTACTTGAGATGCCCTAATTCTAAGATGCAGAGTAATTATTGTTTGACAGGCAAGTTCAGTGGAGATACAATATTAAAGATGGAAAGGTAAACCAGGTAAAGCAAAACCTTCCGGCACTCTTTGAGTACAGGAGGGTTTTATTATAATAAAGAAGGAAAATAAGCATATGAAACATAAACAGGTCATCAGCAGCCTTAGCAATCCTCAGATAAAGAATCTGCTTCAGCTTCAGAAGAAGGCGAAGGAACGGGAGGAGCAGGGGATATTTGTTATAGAAGGGATTAAGATGTTCGAAGAGGCGAAGGACATGGGCCTCTTAGTAAAGGCCTATGCTTCCGAAAGCTTTTTCCAACAGAGGTTTGAGGAGAACCCTGAGTATTTTGATGGTTTGGAATATGAAATTATTACAGAGGCTGTATTTAAGGAAGTATCAGATACAAAGACTCCGCAGGGGATCATGGGGACAGTCAGAGCCTCCCAATATCAGCCGGAGGATTTGCTGAGGGGGGAGGATACCTGTCTGTTGCTGCTAGAGGATATCCGGGATCCCGGTAATTTGGGTACAATGATACGAACTGCCGAGGGAGCTGGAATAACCGGCATCATCAGCAGCGCGGCTTCGGTAGATTTATATAATCCCAAGGTGATTCGGGCTACGATGGGTTCGATCTACAGGGTGCCGTTCTGTCAGACGGAGGATTTTCAACAGACGCTGCAGTTGATCAAGGGACAGGGGATCACTATTTATGCGGCGCATCTTCAAGGGATGCCTTACGATACGGAGGGAGGCTTCCGTAAGAAATGTGCTTTTCTAATCGGAAACGAAGCCAACGGATTATCAGAGCAGGCTTCCGCACAGGCAGATGAATTGATTAGAATTCCCATGGAGGGTAAAGTGGAATCGCTCAATGCCGCAGTAGCAGCCGCAATACTGATGTATGAGGCGGCCAGGCAGAGAAGATCAATATAGGAGCAAAGGCGATGGCATTTGAAGTATTTAACAGGACTGAGGAAAAATATTTCATTACGGACGAAATTTATCGGATACTGAGAGCAGAGCTTGAAGAGCATATGCTTTTGGATGCATTTTGTAGGAATGCTGAATTCTATTCGATCTGTAATATTTATTATGATACTCCGGATCATCAGATGATAAGACGTTCCATTGAAAAGCCTATCTATAAGGAAAAGCTGCGGCTGCGAAGCTATGGCACAGTCACTTCGAAGGACAAGGTATATCTGGAGATAAAGAAGAAATTCAAAGGTTATGTCAATAAAAGGCGTTGCTCCATGCAATTGGAGGATGCCTGCAGATACATAGCGACAGGGAAACGACCCGAAGGAAAAAGACCTTCGACGGAGCAGGTGCTGCGGGAGATTGACTTTATATTGAAGCGGTATTCGGAACTGGCTCCGGCGCTTTATCTTTCCTATGACAGAATTGCTTTCTATGGCAAAGAAAAAGAGGATTTCAGAATTACCTTTGATACCAACATAAGGACCAGACGCTATGAGCTGGGTCTGGATAAGGGGAATTACGGGGAATTACTACTTCCGCAGGGACTCTGGATTATGGAGGCCAAGACTAACCATGCAATGCCCTACTGGTTCACCAGGCTGCTGTCCGAGCACCGGATTTATCCTGTTAATTTTTCAAAATACGGAGAGGAATATCGCCGGGCATTTAAGCGGGGTGAGCTCTCACCGCTTTCAACCGGTCAAAATAGAATGTGCGTATAGGAGGAAGCAAAAATGTTTCATTCGGTTTTAGAAAATGTCTCGTCACAGGCAACCATCACCGTCGGTATCAGATCACTTCTGTTATGTGTTGCAGCGGGGCTACTCATCGGTGTCGTAATCACCGGTGCATACTTTATCATCACACCGAGGCGTAATCGATCAGCCAGCTTTACCTTAAGTATGATTATCCTGCCTGCGATTGTAGGAGTGGTCATTCTTCTGATTGGTGGTAATCTAGCAAGAGCATTTTCTATGGCGGGAATTTTTACGATCGTCAGATTCCGAAGCATACCGGGGGATGCGAAGGATATCTCCTTTGTATTCCTTACTATGGCCACAGGACTGGCGGTTGGACTTGGGTATCTGACTCTGGGTGTCGTTGTGGCTGTCCTGATTAGTATCGTTATCGTTCTTGTCAGCAAAGCAGGCATCGGTCTTCCAAAGCAAAAGGAAAAGAGTCTTCGTATTACCATACCTGAGGATATGAACTATCAGGGATTATTTGATGAATTGTTTTCGAGATACACAAGCTTCTGCGAAATGCAGAAGGTAAAAACCAGTAACATGGGGACACTTTTTGAATTAACATACGATATTATATTGAAGGATGCTGCTCTGGAAAAGGAATTTTTGGATGCCATCCGCTGCAGGAACGGAAATCTTCAGATAGCATTGTCCGTGAAGGAAGGGAAAGAGCAGCAGCTTTAAGGATAAGCTGATGAATAATCCTTAGAATAAATTACATAATAGTAATGTCATGACTCAGGATGAAGAAAAGAGATCCTTCTGTGCCATGACATTTTGTTATTTAAGAGGGTATTCTGTTCATGCTCTAATATCCAGATTAAAATATGATTAGAAGACGGGCGGTTCTATTGTATACCTATGGATGAATGGTTAAAATAAATATAGAAAATTTAGGAAGGAGGAATTGAGTTGACGAATTCAATCTATTGGCTTCTTGTTCTTGCGGTTTTAATACTGATAGAAATCATAGCTCTGAATCTGACTACCATATGGTTTGCAGCCGGAGCGTTCCTGGCTTTTATTGTGTCCTTGTTCTATGACAGCCTGGTTTTAGAACTCATTCTTTTCCTTGTAGCGTCTCTGTCTTTGCTTTATTTTACGAGGCCTTTGATCTTACGTTATTTTAACCCGCGAAAAGCAAAAACAAATTATGAAGGGGTAATCGGGAAGGCTGGTCTTGTTAACATTACAATAGATAATATCAGCAAAACAGGTAAGGTTACGGTTGAGGGACAGGAATGGTCCGCCAAATCCTTTGAGGGGAACATCATTGAGGTAGGCTCCAAAGTAAAGATTCATGCCATATCCGGAGTTAAGCTGGTTGTCAGCAAATTAATGGATGAAATTTAGTACGATCGCCCTATTAAGAAAAAATTAAGATTTTTGTTCTTGATTAAGAAGAGCTGTTGATATATTATTATGCTAGTTTGGAGATAGATATAGGAGTTGTGCCCTCGGGGTACTTAATAATTATGGCAAGGGTGCCGGGAGCGGTTCGATTACTCTTGCGTTTAGGGGAATGGTCATGAAAAAATTAAAGAGCGTATTCGCTTCACCTTACTTCATTGCTTTCCTGTTTGCATTTAAGATGATGGTGTATTATTCTCTGATCGAGGTACATCGATTGGAGATAGTTATGATTATACTGAGTCTTATTGTGTGGGGAGTAATATTTGTGCTATTTGGACGAAGCGGAATCAAAGGGAAGAAGGGGATATTCCTGACGGTATACTTTCTTCTCAGTTTACTGATGTTTGCGGACACCATGTATTACAATTATTATAACACGACGGTATCGATCAGGCAGCTTTGGCAGGCTAAAAGTGTAACTGCTGTTCCGAAAAGCTTTCTGGCGACTATGATTCCGGCCAGTTTTTTGTTGTTTCTTGACATACCCTTCGCTTATATGTGTTTCAAGAAATATGCAACCAGAGAAATTCTGACAAGGCTTTATCCCTGGAGAAAGTTTAAATATATTTTATATGTATTTACGGCCGTTATCATAACCCTAATTGCTAATCCGTTCCATTCTGCGGCTATTGAGAGCGTAAACAGTATGGAATTTTTTACGAGCCATGTCAGTGATATCTGCGAAACCATATCCGATAACCTGGAGGCTGGTGATATGCCCAAGGAAGAAATCCTGGAGGTTTTGGAGGCGACACCAACAGAGCCTGCTAAAGTACTCAAGTATCAGGCTATCGGAAAAGGTAGAAACCTGATCGTCATTCAGATAGAGGCCCTTCAGCAGTTTGTCATTGGAGCAACCTACAACAATCAGGAGCTGACACCGAATTTAAACCGTCTTGTGGAAGGAAACTCCCTTTATTTTGACAATTATTTTTCTAACGTGGGTAAGGGGAACACGGCAGATGCCGAATTCTCCTCCATGAACAGCCTCTATCCGCTGATTGATGGGGAAAGCTACCGATTATATCAGGATAATACCTATGAGGGTTTACCGTGGCTGCTTAGGGAAAAGGGTTATACTGCTTTTGCTATACATGGTTATAAGGGTGAATTCTGGAACAGGGAAAAAGCCTATCCGAACCAGGGTTTTCAGGACTTCTACAGCTTAGAGGATTTGAACCAGGATGAGATGATAGGTATGGGTGTATCGGATAAGTCCATGTTCAAGCAGCTGATTCCCATTCTGCAGAGTCAGACCGGACCATATTTTTCGTTTGCCATTACCCTATCCAATCATCATCCCTTTGTTATTGATGAAAAATACCTTACCCTGAAGCTGAAGGAAGAGGATCAGGGTACCAAGTTTGGAGATTATCTACAGACAGTACATTATACGGACGAAGCAATCGGACAGTTTATCAATGATCTGAAGGCAGCCGGACTTTATAGAAATACGGTCATTGCCCTTTATGGAGACCATCATGGCTTAAACTGCGGTATGGAGGAAGTCGCAGACCAGATGAAGGCTTTTCTGGGAAGAAGCTATGATTATGACGAGATGATGAATATTCCTCTCATTATCAATGTTCCCGGAAGCAATATACATGAGACCATCCATACCACCGGCGGACAGGTGGATTTTATGCCGACGATAGCGAATATTATGGGGCTGACCTTGGATGAGACCTTTACGGTAGGGCAGGATCTGGCAAATGCAAAGGAGGGTTTTGTGGCTTTCACCGCTTATTTGGGAGAGGGCTCCTTTGCTACGAAGGATACCTTCTTTCTAGTGTCCCGCGAGGGTATCTTCGAAGGAAGCCGAGCGATCAAGATCGGAACCGAGGAAGAGGTCGATGCAACCCTATATAGAGAACAATTTGACAGAGCGCTTCTTCTTAAGAAGACCTCGAAGGAAATACTTGAACAGAATATGATTGCCGATTATATTACACATCAATAATTCAAAGCAGCTATAAAAAACCGACCTCAAAGTTAGAGTTGTTCTAACCTTCGGGGTCGGTTTAAAAGTTTATGGCGGTTCTTCATTATCAATAGGAACGAACCTTGTATGGAGTTTACTGTTCTTCTGATACAGGAACGAACCTTGTATGGAGTTTACTGTTCCTCTGATACTGAATAGATATGCAGCCTATTCATCCTGGATAATAATGAATTATGTGCTTGACAAATGAATAGAATTGGAATAATGTATAAATAGTCATTCTATTAGCATAATTATAAATATAAAGAATGATGAATTCGGAAACATGATATTCAAAAGAAGGATGCTTGTTCAAAAGAAAGAAATATAGGGAGGAGCCGGAATATCGGCAGAATGGAGGATAATATGAATTTAAAGGGACGCAGTTTATTGACGCTGAAGGATTTTACCCCGGAGGAGATTGACTACCTGCTTTCACTGGCAGCAGAATTGAAGGCAAAGAAGAAGCAGGGTATCACAGGCAATAGCCTGAAGGGCAAGAATATTGCCTTAATCTTCGAGAAGCCCTCTACACGAACCCGTTGTGCATTTACTGTAGGTTGTGTGGATGAGGGAGGATATCCAGAATATTTAGGGAAGAATGATATACAGCTTGGCCATAAGGAAAGTGTAGAGGATACCGCCCGTGTCCTTGGAAGGATGTTTGACGGTATCGAATTCCGTGGCTTCAAGCAGGAGACTGTAGAGAAATTAGCCAAATACAGCGGTGTTCCGGTATGGAACGGATTGACGGACCTTGATCATCCTACGCAAATTCTTGCAGACTTCTTGACTTTAAAGGAGCAGTTTGGTAAGCTTAAGGGGCTGAAGCTCGTATATGTTGGAGACGGACGTAACAATATGGCCAACAGCCTGATGATCGGTTCCGCTAAAATGGGAATCGATTTTACGATTCTGTCACCGAAGGCTCTTTGGCCTGAGGAAGCACTCGTTACCATTTGCAAGGAATATTCGGAGATCTCCGGAAGTGAGATTGTCATTTCTGATTCTCCCCAGGCTATCGAGGGTGCGGATGCTGTATATACGGATGTATGGTGTTCCATGGGTGAAGAGGACCTGGCGGCAGAGCGTATCGCTCTCTTAAAGCCATATCAGGTCAATGATGCTCTGATCGCTATGACAAAGAAGGAGAAAACTGTCCTCCTGCATTGTCTGCCTGCAGTGAAGGGCAAAGAAGTAACAGAAGAGGTTTTCGAGCGCTTTGCTGATGTAATTTTTGACGAAGCAGAGAACCGTATGCATACCATTAAAGCTGTTATGGTTGCGACGATAGGAAATATATAGACTGAGGTGCAATAACATGAATGACCCAAGGAAGCAATCCAAGAAGCCATCCGTAAAGGGAGATCTGATTAATACCATAGCTGGGATTGCCCTTATTGTTTTCATTGTCCTGATATTTGTATTCCCTAATAATCACTATGCTATCCTGGCAGCGTGTATCACAGGCGGCTTAATGAATATAATGAACGGGTTGAAGCAGAGGAAGAGCCCCGTTGGCAATTCGATGGGTACTGCATTGATCGTAATGGGTGCAATCGTGATTTTTCTGGGCTTTGTCGTATTCGGTATCAGTTAAATAAAACCACAGAAATGGGTGTTAGTATGGATCAGGATAGGGTTGTGCTATGTGCGAGCAGTGCATATGAGAAGAAATTCTGGATCAATGAGGATTTTAAGGCATTGCCGGAGCAGATCAAGCAGGAATTGAAGATTATGTGCGTGCTGTTCACGGAGGATGTCGGGGGAATTCTGACAATGGAGTTTGATGAGGATGGAGCTTTGATTTTTCGGGTGGACTCGGAGGAATCAGATTATCTGTATGACGAGATCGGAAGTGTCCTGAAAATCAAGCAGCTACAGAGAGAGAAAGCAGAGCTTTTAGAAGCACTGGAGCTGTATTATAAGGTATTCTTTCTCGGACTGGATCCGAACATGCTTCTGGATGAGGAATAGCCCGAAGCATCCAATGCTGCTGTAAGGAGGATAATCATGTTATTAGTAATAGATGTAGGAAATACCAATATAACTCTCGGTGTTTTCGAGGATGTGAACCTGAAGGCGAGCTTTCGCCTCACGACCAATACGGACCGTACCTCAGATGAATACGGTTTGGTGTTTTGTGACCTGTTAAAGGCAAGAAATATCGAAATTAAGGAGATAACCTCCGTAGCAATTGCATCTGTGGTACCGAAGCTGATGCATTCTTTGAGTTCCGGTATCATAAAGTATCTGGGAATTACTCCGTTGATCGTAGGTATCGGTACAAAAACCGGTATTAAGGTGAATACCACCAATCCCAAGGAAGTAGGAGCAGACAGAGTGGTGGATGCGGTGGCTGCATATGAAATTTATGGAGGCCCGGTTCTGGTGATTGATTTCGGCACCGCCATTACGTATGACCTGATCACGGCGGACGGTACCCTGGTTGCTGCGGTTACCTGTCCGGGACTTAGGATTTCTGCCAATGCCTTATGGACACAGACAGCTAAGCTTCCCGAGATCGAGATAGCGATGCCGGACACTATTCTGGCCAAGGATACCATCACCAGTATGCAGGCGGGACTGGTATTTGGCTGCATCGGCCAAACAGAATACATTGTAAAGAGGATGCTGAAGGAAGCAGAGATTGATAAGTGCAGAGTAATTGCTACCGGTGGATTGGGAAAGATCATCTCCGACGCTACCGAAGCAATCGAGGTATATGATCCGAACCTGACCCTGAAGGGCTTGAAGATTATCAGTGATAAGAATAGGAAATAACATTCCGTAGCAGATTATAGTGATTATCAAAAGATATGCAAAAGCTGAATCGGATGGTTTGCAAAGAAAAAGCATGGTCACGGAAATGGAGTTGGCATGAGTTTTAGTATTGGAAATGTTAAAATAGACGGAAAATTGTTTCTTGGACCGATGGCAGGAGTTACCGACCTGCCATTTCGTTTGCTGTGCAAGGAAAAGGGTGCAAACCTTGTCTACACAGAGATGGTCAGTGCTAAGGGAATACAGTACAATAATAAAAACACGGAGCTTTTGCTCAAAATCAGCGAGGAAGAGCGCCCCTGTGCGCTTCAGCTGTTCGGGGCCGACCCGGATATCTTAAGTGAGACCGCAAAGAGACTGGAGCCCCGAAATTTTGACATACTGGATATCAATATGGGCTGCCCGGTGCCTAAGGTGGTCAATAACGGAGAGGGCTCCGCATTGATGAAGACGCCGGAACTAATCGGAGAAATCGTTCGTAAGGTAACGAACGCCATACAAAAACCGGTTACTGTGAAGATCAGGAAGGGCTTTCAGGAAGAGAATGCGGTTGAGGTGGCTAAAATCGCCGAGGCGAACGGTGCGGCTGCTATTGCTGTACATGCCAGGACCAGGGAGCAGTACTACAGCGGCAAGGCAGATTGGGAGAGTATACGAAAGGTGAAGGAAGCGGTATCTATTCCGGTCATCGGTAGCGGAGATATATTCACTCCTCAGGATGCGAAACGTATGCTTACCGAAACCGGCTGTGATGCCATCATGATTGCAAGAGGTGCGAGAGGGAATCCCTGGCTCTTCGAACAGATCCAGACCTATCTGAAGGAAGGGTTGCTGCTTCCGAAACCGGAGTTTGGGGAAGTGAGGGAAATGATTTTACGACACGGAATGCTTTCTGCGGATTATAAGGGAGAATTTATTGGTATCCGCGAGATGCGTAAGCATGTAGCCTGGTACACGACAGGATATCCCGGTTCCTCAAAGCTCCGTAACAGGGTAAACGAGATCGAGACATTGGAGGATTTGCGCCGCCTTTTAGACGAGTATGAAAAACATGTTGAAAAATAAACAAACCGAACTGTGAAATCGGAGGATACTTATATAATTGTAACAAATATTAAGTTTTCTTCAAAAAAAGGTTGCAATTTTTCGAAATTAAGATATAGTATATTTTACAGAAAAGACAAATGTATGCCATACGAGAACAAGACGGAGGAATAAAGATGGGAAAGTTAAAAGTAGGTATTCTTGGGGGAACAGGAATGGTAGGGCAACGCTTCATTTCCTTATTGGAGAACCATCCCTGGTTTGAAGTGGTTACTGTAGCTGCAAGTCCTAGAAGTGCAGGTAAGACATACGAGGAAGCAGTTGGAGATCGATGGAAGATGACCACACCGATGCCGGAAAGCGTAAAGAAGCTTGTCGTAATGAACGTAAATGATGTTGAAGCAGTCAGCGCCGGAGTTGACTTTGTCTTCAGTGCAGTAGATATGACTAAGGATGAGATTAAGGCGATTGAAGAGGCGTATGCTAAGGCAGAAACGCCTGTCGTATCCAATAACAGTGCCCATAGATGGACTCCCGATGTTCCTATGTTGGTACCGGAATTAAATCCTGAGCATCTTGAGGTAATAGAAGCTCAGAAGAAGCGTCTTGGAACCAAGAAAGGCTTTATCGTAGTTAAGCCTAACTGCTCCATCCAGAGCTATACACCGGCACTCCACGCTTTACTTCAGTATGAGCCGACCCTGGTGGTTGCAACAACCTATCAGGCAATCTCGGGTGCAGGTAAGAATTTTGCGGATTGGCCGGAGATGGTAGACAATGTCATCCCTTATATCGGTGGTGAAGAAGAAAAGAGCGAGCAAGAGCCTCTTCGGATCTGGGGCAAGGTAGAAGACGGAAAGATCGTAAAGGCGGAAGGACCTGTGATTACTACTCAGTGTATCCGTGTTCCCGTAACAGACGGACATACAGCTGCTGTATTTGTAAACTTCAAGAAAAAGCCTACGAAGGAAGAAATCCTGAAGGCATGGGCAGAATTTAAGGGCGTTCCTCAGGAGCTTGAGCTTCCCAGTGCTCCGAAGCAGTTCATTAAATACTTTGAAGAGGATAACCGTCCTCAGGCAAAGCTGGACCGCGACTATGAGAACGGCATGGGCGTATGCTTTGGCAGACTTCGTGAGGATACAGTATTTGATTATAAATTTGTTGGTTTATCCCACAATACTGTACGCGGCGCAGCAGGCGGCGGTGTATTGACTGCGGAATTACTGAAGGCTCAGGGCTATATTACAGCAAAGTAAACTCGTCCTGAAGTATTCTGAAAAAGCTCTCCGGCTTTGGGGTGGTAACCCTTCTGCCTTGAGAGCTTTTTTAATGATTTGAAGAGGGACTTCGGATTTGCTATTGCTGAAATAGCATGCGGATGAATTCAATCGCATTTTCCTTATGCTTTGAATTGACAATAATGCCAAGAATATAAGGATCGGTATTATCGGCATACTGGCTGAAGAACTTGGTGTTGTTAAGATAAATACCATAAACATTTTCTTCGGGGTCATCCTCTGTAGAAGTTATATACAGGTAATCCGTCAGCTCGGAATACAGATCCGTAGGAAGATCATCATAGAGCTTATCATTAAATCCGCTGTAGGTATACTGCTGGAATTGGGATTCGGGAGCGATCATCAGATCCACCTCTCCCGCAGATACATAGGTCACCAGTGCAGTCTGCATGTTCATTGTATACTGTGCGTCACCGTTTAAATAAAAGGAACGGTTCAGGATGACATCCTGCCTTTTTGGATCTAAATGCAGATAATCAGCTACCTCTGTCTGGTATTGTTCCCAGAGCTCATCACTGATTGTATTGTTGATGATCGCTGCATAGAGCTCTGTTTGTACCTTTGGGGTAGTGATATGATGAATAATATAAACAGCAAATCCGATGACCAGAAGGATAATCAAAGCATGAAATTTGTAGTATTCCCATAAATAAGCCAGCTTGCCTCTATGAGACATATCCTTAAGCTTTTCCTTCTCGGTTAATTCCTGCCTCTGCTGATAGATGGCTGCATCTTCAGATAATTTTGTTTGTTTCGGCATAACTGTACCTCGCTTTTCGTTACATAGGATGCTTCACGGTTAGGGTTAAAGTGTCAAAACGCCTTCGGATTTTTCCGAATATACGATATTACTATTGCAAGCGAGCTTGCATAGTAATATCGTATATCCGGAAATGTGCTACGCACATTTTGACACTTTAGTCCTAACCGTAAAGCTTTGTTCCCCTCTAATTGACAAATTCTAGTCTATCATATTTGTATTTAGATAAAAAGAAATAATTTATAAAAATATTCTTAAATATCGAGCAGAACAAAGAGGTTTAGGGGAAAACAAAATCTAGGGCTATTTCAATTGCAACAAATTCTCATTTCCTGATTACTTTTGGTTGAAAAGCCTCAAAAGGTATAATATAATTGGGAATGGAGTATTAAAATAGTAATAAGGAGGAATATAACAATGCAATTTGGTTATTTTGATGATTCTAAGAAGGAGTATGTCATTACGACACCCACTACTCCGTATCCTTGGATTAATTACCTGGGATCTCAGGCGTTCTTTTCGTTGATTTCGAATACCGCCGGAGGTTACAGCTTTTATAAGGATGCGAAGCTGAGGAGAATTACACGTTATCGTTATAATAATGTGCCCTTGGATCTGGGAGGCGGGCGCTATTATTATATTAACGATGAAGGAGATGTATGGTCTCCGGGTTGGGCTCCGGTTAAGAAGGAACTTGATAAATATGAATGCAGACATGGTATGGGCTACACAAAGATTACCGGCGCAAGGGGAGGCGTAGAAACAGAGGTAACCTTCTTCGTACCCATGGATACCAATGCCGAGATACATAAGGTAGTGGTAAAGAATACTTCCGGTAAGAAGAAGCAGGTGAAGCTGTTTTCCTTCTTAGAGTGGTGTCTTTGGAATGCTCAGGATGATAGCACCAATTTCCAGAGAAATTATAATACCGGTGAGGTAGAAATCAAAGGTTCCGTGATATATCATAAGACGGAATATAAGGAAAGACGCGATCACTATGCGTTCTTCTCCGTCAATGCTCCGATTGCAGGTTTTGACTCTGATCGTGAGAGCTTTATGGGAACCTATAATGGCTTTGACAACCCTCAGGCTGTATTTGCAGGAAAATCAACAAACTCCGTAGCAGACGGATGGCATCCGATTGCCTCCCACTGTCTGGAGGTTAATTTAGAGCCCGGCGAGAGCAAGGAATATGTCTTCATGCTGGGATATGTAGAGAATGCTTTCGAAGAGAAATGGGAAAGCAAGAATGTCATCAATAAGAAGAAAGCGGAGGAAATGATTGCACGCTTTGCGACGACTGAAGCAGTGGACAAGGCTTTTGCAGAGCTGGCTGCTAACTGGGATCAGCTCTTATCCAAGTATAAGGTAGAATCAGCGGATGAGAAGCTGAACCGTCAGGTCAATATCTGGAACCAGTATCAGTGTATGGTTACCTTTAACTTATCCAGAAGTGCTTCCTATTTTGAATCCGGTATCGGCAGAGGTATGGGCTTTAGAGACTCCAATCAGGATCTCCTGGGCTTCGTTCATCAGATTCCGGATCGAGCAAGAGAAAGAATCATCGATCTTGCCTCTACACAGCTACAGGATGGTGGTGCATATCATCAGTATCAGCCACTGACCAAGAAGGGCAATGATGAAATCGGCGGTAACTTCAATGATGATCCTTTATGGCTGGTACTTGCGGTTACCTCCTATATCAAGGAAACCGGAGACTTCTCCATCCTGGAGGTTATGACTCCCTTCGATAATGACGAGTCAACAGCAACTCCTTTGGCTGACCATCTGAAGCGATCCATAGACCATGTCATCAATAATGTAGGTCCTCATGGACTTCCGTTGATCGGACGTGCAGACTGGAATGACTGTCTGAACTTAAACTGCTTCTCCACAGAGCCCGGTGAGTCCTTCCAGACCAGCACCAGCAAGGATGGCAGAGTGGCAGAGTCCGTCATGATTGCAGGTATGTTCTGCTATATCGGCGAGGAATACATCGCCTTAATGAATAAGATTGGTAATACAGCTGAAGCTGACAGAGTAAAATCAGAGGTTAAGAAGATGCGTGATGTCATCATGAAGGACGGCTGGGATGGTTCCTGGTTTGTGCGTGCCTATGATGATTACGGCAAGAAGATCGGCAGCAATGAGAATGAGGAAGGTAAGATCTTCATTGAGTCCCAGGGTCTTTGTATCATGGGTAACTGTGGAACCGAAGACGGCAAGGCAATCCAGGCACTGGATGCTGTGGAAGAGCGCCTCGGAACCAAGTACGGCCTCGTGCTTCAGAACCCTGCATTTACAAAATATTATGTTGAGTACGGCGAAATCTCCACCTATCCTGCCGGTTACAAGGAAAATGCCGGTATCTTCTGCCATAACAACGCATGGATCATGGTTGCGGAAGCGCAGATGGGAAGAGGAGATAAAGCCTTTGACTATTATACAAGAATTGCACCTTCCTATACGGAGGAATATTCAGAGATCCATCGTATGGAGCCCTATGTATATTCTCAGATGGTAGCGGGTAAGGATGCAAGACGTCATGGTGAAGCAAAGAACTCCTGGCTGACAGGTACTGCTTCCTGGAACTTTGTTGCGATTTCACAGGCCATTCTCGGTATTAAGCCTGAATATGACGGCTTACAGGTAGATCCTTCTATTCCGAAGGCATGGGATGGTTACAAGGTGACCCGTGAGTTTAGAGGAGATGTTTACAACATCACTGTTAAGAACCCGAACCATGTAAGTAAGGGTGTAGCGAAGCTGGTTGTGGACGGCAAGGAAGTAAAGGGCAACATCATCCCTATGGCGGGTGACAAGAAGGCACATGAGGTTGAGGTAGTGCTCGGATAATATCCTCCGCTTCTGCTGCAATTTCTGTTCATGTAATAAGGATTGGATAAAATGACAAGGGGCTGCTGCAAAATGGTTAGAGTAATCGGACATTTTGCAGCGGTCTCTTTTAAATCAGTGGTTTGTCGTGTAAAGGAAGGGAACACTTTGAAAAATTATTTTAAGCTGGGAATACTGCCTTTTTTAATTGCAGAAGCAATGCTTTTTATGATATCATTCTTTGTTATTATCCTGTTTGAGCTGATGGTCGGGCTTCGCCTAGGCTTCAGTCAGGGTATGGAGGCCTTCAGGAACTTGGAAGTTCTGACAGAATTGATCCGAGGTGCTCTGTCCCAGGATGCGGGCTATCAGCTTTCTGCACTTACCGTAGCCATCTGGGGACTCCTATCCTTCATCTGGTATCGAGTTGAGACGAATGGTGAGGTACACAGTAAAACAGAAGAATTCCTCTCGGGGAAGAATCTGTTTCTCTTTATCCTTCTTGGATTAGGTGGACAAGGCTTTTTCTCGGGGGCAATCGGATTATTGATGGGCAGCTTTCCGAACTTTTTTGAGTCTTATACGGACACAATCGGAAGTCTGGTCCAGGGCAATAGGTTTGTCGTCGTATTATATACGGTACTGATCGCACCGGTGGCAGAGGAACTGGTCTTTCGCGGTGTAATCCTACATAAGGCAGGAAGAGTTCTTCCCTTTATCGGAGCGAATATCCTGCAGGCAGCCTTCTTCGGGATTTACCACCAGAACATCGTCCAGGGAATCTATGCGGCTTTGCTGGGATTCCTGTTCGGAGTGGTCTGTCGGAAATTCAATTCTCTTTATGCTTCCATTCTCCTGCATATCCTGGTAAATGCCAGTGCTTTTCTGGTGATGTTGCTTCCGAATTCTGTGCAGAACAGTATTATGATGACAACCGGAGGCATATTATTAACTGTAGTTTCAATCATAAGTTTAAAAATATGGAAATTATAAATATTATTATTGCATTTTATCTTTTCATCATATAAGATACTACTAACAACTGAAATTAGAAAGAAACCGTGATAGCCATTGTTACTCTTGGCTGAAGTAGTGAATAACAATTCAGCCCCGATTATTTCTAACGTACCCGGCAGGGACGAAAAGAAAGAACGGACGGAAGGCAATGCCGGAACGATTTCCGATTTTCCAAATGGATGGTCTTGACCTTGGTTTGTTTTTCGGCAGGAACTTGAGATTGGTATGAATCATTGAATAAGAGGATTATTCTGAAGATATTATACTTATAGCATATATGCCGGTGAATGAGCTCGTGTTACTTCCACATGCTTCTCCCGGCTTTTTTATTGGCTGCTTATGATCAGGCCTGAAGGAAAAGTATTCGTACCTCTGATGGAGGTATCGCTGTCAGGTGGCATG
The DNA here is from genome assembly GCA_023437365.1 of Bacillota bacterium. GTDB lineage: Bacteria > Bacillota > Clostridia > Lachnospirales > Lachnospiraceae > Mobilitalea. The sequence continues at coordinate 10,651 of JAEZGK010000030.1, read as the reverse complement.
TAGGAAGTATGGCAGAGGTCGTAGTATCCTAGGAAGATGTTTTTCGGCTGTTAAATTGACCAATACTATGATTAGATTGGAACAATCAGAAGGAGGATATTATGAAAACTATCACAAATCAGAAAACCTTAAAGGTTGTACAGCTGGGATTATTCACAGCAATCATTTTACTTATGGCATTTACACCGCTCGGATATATCAAGACAGCGGGCCTTGAGATCACTTTATTGGTGGTTCCGGTTGCGGTTGGTGCAATCATACTCGGACCGACCGCCGGAGCAATTCTTGGAGGGATCTTCGGATTGACCAGCTTTGCCCAGTGCTTTGGAGCCAGTCCCTTCGGAGCTATGCTGCTCGGAATTAATCCCATCGGAACCTTTGTTGTCTGTGTTGTTGCACGTGTGCTGATGGGTTGGCTGACTGGCCTTTTATTCGTGGCTATGAGGAAAGGACGTCATACCAGAGGAATCTCACATGCCGGTGCAAGCTTGATCGGACCGCTGTTAAATACCTTCTTTTTTATGACTTTATTGCTGCTATTCTTCTATCGGACGGATTTTATCCAGGGCATTGCAGGACAGCTCGGTACAGAAAATATAGTTGCGTTTGTGCTTGCATTTGTTGGTATCAATGGACTCATCGAGGCTATTGCCTGCTTTATACTAGGGGCTGCAATTTCCAAGGCATTGGATCTGTTTGCGAAAAGAAGCGGAGTTCGTGTCTAAGCAATGCAGAGCAGGTTGGTTTATCGCGTAAGCAACTGGTATAAATATTGATCACTTCTTCGTAGAAGAACCAGGTGCTACTGTTTTGCAGAAGAGGATTCATATTTTTGGAACAATTATGGAACAATTTTGGAACAATTATGGAACAATTTCTTATTGACATATGAATAACGGCATGTTACAATGTTCTAGCTGTGAATATTGTATGACAATATTTACAAGGTAAAAGAAGAGAATCCATCTCTCACCCATAGCGTAAAGTGATTTACTGTGAACGGGTTATAGAAATGTAGATCAAGCATTTACATTTTGTAACGAAGCATACTAAATTTATGGATGCATTCAGGTGGATAATCTTTTTATCCACCTTTTTTATGTAATGGGATAATGCCCTATTACATGAAACGCTCCGCTATGGATGCGCACCTCGCAGCAAGGAAGTGATTGCTTCGCAATCTGCTCGGGCGCACAAGTGACAGCAAGCTGACACTTGGTTTCAATAGCAATATATCCCATGTAACAGTGAACTTATAACCTATGGAGGTGCAGTACTATTAGCGATTTAATGATTAACGAACAAATCAGAGACAAAGAGGTTCGATTGGTTAGTGAAGACGGTGAACAGTTAGGAATCATGTCTGCCAAGGATGCATTGAAACTTGCGAAGGATGCTAATCTTGACCTTGTCAAAATAGCTCCCACAGCGAAACCACCGGTCTGTAAGATTATCGATTACGGTAAATACAGATACGAATTGGCCAGAAAAGAAAAAGAAGCCAAGAAGAAGCAAAAGGTAACCGATGTGAAGGAAATCAGATTATCTCCGAATATTGATGATAATGATTTGAATACAAAGGCGAACCAAGCGCGTAAATTTCTTACCCACGGTGATAAAGTGAAGGTTGCATTACGTTTTCGCGGTCGAGAAATGGCTCATACATCCTCCTCCAAGGTGATCTTAGATACGTTCTTTGACAAGCTTTCGGATATTGCTGTAGTTGAAAAACCGGCAAAGCTCGAGGGTAGAAATATGATTATGTTCTTAACAGAAAAACGTTAAAATACTAAAATTTAAACGGTCTTTCGGATGGTGCATACTGAACGGTTGCATCTTTAGACTGTATTAATTATTAAGGAGGAAATATCATGCCCAAGTTAAAAACAAGCAGAGCAGCAGCAAAGCGTTTCAAAGTAACAGGAACCGGAAAATTAAAGAGAATGAAGGCTTATAAGAGCCATATCTTAACGAAGAAATCCGCAAAAAGAAAGAGGAATCTGAGAAAAGGAACTATGACGGATTCTACTAATATCAAAAACATGAAGAAAATCTTACCATATCTTTAAGATTGGTGATAAGGAGGAATAGAACATGGCAAGAGTTAAGGGCGGATTAAACGCTAAGAAGAGACATAACAGAGTATTAAAGCTGGCGAAGGGTTTTAGAGGTGCCAGATCCAAACAGTATAGAGTAGCAAAGCAGTCTGTAATGAGAGCTTTAACATCTTCCTTCGCAGGTAGAAAAGAGAGAAAGAGACAGTTCAGACAGTTATGGATCGCAAGAATTAATGCAGCAGCAAGAATGAACGGCTTATCCTACAGCAAGTTAATGCATGGCTTAAAGTTAGCTAATGTTGACATCAACAGAAAAATGCTTGCAGATATGGCAATCAACGATGCTCAGGGCTTCACGGCACTGACTGAGGTTGCTAAATCCAAGTTGGCATAAATCTTTCGGAATAAATCAGCTAGAAATCAAGGAAGTAACGAACGGAACACCCGGTTCTTAAGGTCGGTGTGTCCCTGAAGTTACTTCCTTTTGTTATTCTATATTAATATATTTGAAATATTATCTATATAATAGTGTAAAGAGGATTATCGGGAGGCATTGCATGACGGAGGAGGAGCGCCAGAGGATTGTTAGCAACGATTATGCTGATTTATTAATTACATACAGCGGGGATAGGAGTTTCTTTAACCGCTTTCAGGATGCTACGATACATATCATTAACTTTTTTAATGCTGTAGTTCATGTTCCTGTCAGTCAAATTACGGATGCTACAATATCCACGCTGGGTTATTCAGTCATGCCATCACTGTTTGGATTAATCAGTGAAGCAAGTCTGGAGGCTTCCGGTATCATTCGCCTTAGAAACATTCCGAATTTCAACCTTCGGGGGCAGGGTGTATTGATTGCAATTATTGATTCTGGAATTGACTATACCAACCCGATTTTTCGCTATGCGGATAATACAACAAAGATAGTGTCCATCTGGGATCAGACAATCCTCAGCGATAATTATCCGGAGGGTACCGATTATGGCACGGAATACACCAGAGAGCAGATCAACCAGGCGTTGGCAAGTGCTAATCCTCTGGAAGTCGTACCAACCACAGATGATGTGGGGCATGGCACCATGGTGGCCGGTATTGTGGCAGGTAATGAGGTACAGGAGAGCGGTTTTACAGGAGTTGTTCCAGATTCGGAGCTCGTCATAGTCAAGCTAAAGCAGGCGAAACCATATATCAGGGATTATTTTCGTGTTCCTATGGACGTTCCTGCCTATCAGGAAAATGATATCCTTTTCGCATTAGATTATGTAAATAGAGTATCCATTAACCTGAAGCGCCCAATAGTAATGTGTATTGCCTTGGGAACCTCTCAAGGGGCTCATGACGGACGAGGAACCCTAAGCAGCTATTTGTCGTTACTGGCACAGCGTATTGGTATCGGGATTGTAGTCGCAGCCGGCAATGAAGGAAATGCCAGGAGGCACTTTTTTGGTACGATTAATCCTGCGGTTGGATTTGATACGATAGAACTTTTTGTAGGTGAAAATGAGCCCGGCTTCTCTATGGAAATCTGGGGAGCGTCACCTGGCAGCTTCTCGATTGATTTGCAGACACCCTCCGGCGAAAGTGTCCCAAGGGTGGTAGCTAGATTGGATGAGTACCGAGACATTACCTTTATCTTTGAGCCGACGAGAATTGTTCTGGATTACCAGATGATAGAATCACAGAGCGGTGATCAACTGATCTTATTAAGATTTTCTAATCCGGCGACCGGAATATGGAGATTTAATGTGTACGGGGGAGGCTCTTTAGCAACGCAGATCCATTCTTGGCTTCCTATGGAAGGTTTTATCTCCAATAATACCTATTTTATTCGATCAGACCCTTATACCACGGTCCTGTCACCGGGCAATGCAACTGTTCCGATTACGACTACAGCATATAATATTGCGGACGACAGTCTTTACTTAAATGCCAGCAGAGGTTATACGAGGACCGGAAATGTCAAGCCTGAGATAGCAGCACCGGGAGTTAATGTTCTTGCTCCTACATTGCGGCAGGGGTTTGCCGAGGTAACCGGCACCAGTCCCAGTGCGGCACATACCGCCGGTGCTGCAGCCATGCTGATGGAGTGGGCGGTGGTGAGACGGAATAGACCAAGAATCAGTACCCTTGACTTAAAGGTATTAATGATTAGAGGTGCCAGGAGAGAGTTAGATATCCAGTATCCGAACAGGGATTGGGGGTATGGAATATTGGATGTTTATAATATTTTTGATTCTCTTCGGACGAGTGGGTTAAGTTAGGAGGTGTCCTTTTATGCTGACAGAAACAGACAGACAACGGATAATCAGCAATGATTATGCGGACCTTCTTGTGGATATTAATCGGGATCAGCAAGTATCCAGTCTATATCCCCAGGGTACGATACATATCATTAATGAACGAAATGCAGTCGTATATATACCGGCAGAGCAATTAACAGGAAGTATCATCACCCGGTATGGATACTCTGTACTACCATCGATCTTTGGACTGACCAGCCAGGAAAGCTTAGATGCATCAGGAGTGACTAGACTCAGACGGATTCCGGCCCTTCAACTGTTTGGAGAAGGAGTATTGATCGGGATTATAGACACGGGTATTGATTATACACATCCGGCATTTCGTAATGCAGACGGAACTACCAGAATTCAAGCTATATGGGATCAGACAATCGTGAGCGAGCAGTTTCCTCCGAGAGCTATGTATGGGACAGTTTACTTAAAGGATGCCATTAATGAAGCATTACAAAGCAATAATCCTTTAGAGCTTGTGCCCAGTGTGGATGAAAACGGTCATGGCACAGCTTTGGCTGGAATTGCGGCAGGTTCTGAGGATGATGCCAATGATTTCAGCGGTGTTGTGCCAGGAGCAGAGCTGATTGTGGTTAAGCTTAAGCCTGCCAAACAGAATTTGAAGGATTTTTACTTTATTCCTGCAGATGCGGTAGCATATCAGGAAAACGATATCATATGGGCATTTAGGTATATAGTTGAAGCTGCAACGAGCTTGAACCGGCCGGTTGCTATCTGCGTCGGGTTGGGAACTTCTATGGGATCTCATGATGGTCGGGGAGCTTTGGCTTATCTCCTATCTATTGGAGGAAGTTTTCCGGGGGTCGTGGCAGTAATATCCGCAGGCAACGAGGGAGGTTCCCGCAGACATTTTTTTAGTACGATTGGTGTAGGTGAAGGTACCGTAACGGTTGAAATGAATGTCGGTGAGAATGAAACTGGTTTTACAATGGAGCTATGGGGAAAAGCGCCCAATACTTACTCCATTGATATATTATCGCCTTCAGGGGAATATATTCCGAGGATAACAGAGGGACTTTACGTTAGCAGAGTAATCAGATTTATCTTTGACAGGACGGTTATCTATATAGATTATGAGATGATTGAGTCCTCTTCGGGAGATCAGGTAATCATAATGCGCTTTCAGAGTCCGGCTCCTGGAATTTGGCGTTTTCAGGTCTATACCAGGGGAGATTTGGAGGGGTCCTTCAATATATGGCTCCCAGTGAACGGATTTATTGGGAAGGATACATATTTTGTCCAGGCTGATAATTATACGACAATCACTTCACCTGGCAATGCACTGGTTCCTATCACTGTTACCGCTTATAATCCGGTACTGAGTCATAATCTTTATCAACGGGCAAGTAGAGGATATACCAGAATTGGAGCAATCAAACCTGATTTTGCAGCACCAGGAGTCAATATTCAATGTCCTGCTCTCGGTCAAGGCTATACAAGTTATACGGGTACAGGAGCTGCAGCTGCCCATACGGCAGGTGTATGTGGGATACTACTGGAGTGGGCTATTGTAAATAATAACTATCCGGGAATTGATTCTGAGGAAGCGAAGAGGTTCCTGATTCGAGGAGCCGACCGGAATGAGAATCTGACTTACCCCAACCGTGATTGGGGATATGGTATCTTGGATATTTTCAATGTATTTGATCAGTTAAGGGCAAGCGGCCGAGTGACATAGGCCAAGAATATTCGGTAATGCTTCAGCTGATTGCACCAAGCAAAGCCTTCCTATACTCCTGGAGTAAAGCCGATCGGACCTTATGCGATGATATATCAGTGGTACGGAGGCTTCTATGCAACCTGTACAAGCTATGACTGCACCCCTGATTTGAATGTAAGAGATAGAGGTCATATTAAAAAGCCATTAAAAAAATGATTAAAATGATTAAAGATTGAAGGTTTCTGTTGCGCTAACTCGTTATATGAAGTATGATGGATGCAATTAAATCCGGAAATGGTAGAAAGAAACAATCTTGTTACTTGAATATTCATCTGAATTTATCGAGGATGCTTTGTCACTTAACAAATTTAATCGTGGGAGGAATTTCAATGAGAAACAAATTTTCTAATGTTTTATGGGGGTTATTTTTTATTGTGATTGGCGTGGGATTTGCCGGCAATATCATGGACCTCTGGGACTTCCATCTTTTCTTTGACGGATGGTGGACCTTATTTATCATCATACCCTGTTTTATCAGCATGGTACAGTCAGGCTTCGGCACAGGCTCGACCATAGGCTTTATCATCGGTGTATTGCTGCTGTTGAATTATCAGATTGACCTGAATTTCAACTTCTGGCAACTGATTATTCCCGCTGTTCTGATCTTTATCGGAGTTCGGATCATGTTTCAGGGTGCTTTTCGCAAAAAAATCCATTTTGACGAGAATTATGATATGAACGGAGGAGCAACACAGGGGCAGAGCTATAGCGGTTCTGTAAGATCAGATTACAGTTCAGTGTTCTCCAGCAATCATATCCATGTTACAGATCCATTCTACAGCACAAGTCTTAGTGCAGTATTCGGAGCAATCGTACTGGATCTTCGAGATGCTGTGATAACCGGGGATTGTGAGATCAATGCATCTGCAGTGTTCGGTGGAATAGATATTTTTCTCCCCCAGGGGGTCAAGATTAAGATTAACAATGTGCCGGTTTTCGGTGGTGTCAGCAATAAACACCCGCAGTCTGCCGATCCTGCTGCACCTACGGTGTATCTGAATTCCACCTGCATGTTTGGAGGGATTGATATTAAATGAACAGCCTACAAAGAGTAATCAAATATTGTGCGATTGCCTTGGCAGTGATTCTGGCAGTCGGAATTATATCAGCCATTGTGAATCTGATCTTCGGTATCGTATCCTTCTCCAGTGGCCGTGTTGTCGTAGGTAATCATGTCAATACCAGAAGCCATACGTCAAAGGAAAAATGGGATACCATTGATTTCGATCAGACCTTTAGCGATGTGAAGAGTTTAAGGATTAATAATAGCACCGGGGAGTTGAAAATAGAGACAGGTGATACCTTTCGTGTAGAAGCAAAGGATGTTCTGGAAGGCTTTGAAGCGGAAGTAAAGAGCAACGGTGAGCTGTGCGTTACGGATAACGAATCAGATATCCGTTTCTTTGGATTTCATATGAATGGAATTAATAACCCGAATTCAAAGATTACGATCTATGTACCTGAGAATTTTTATGCTGAAGAGGTCAGTATAGAATCCGGAGCCGGAACCGTAAGTATTGATCAGCTGAATACAGATTACCTTTATATTTCAGCAGGAGCCGGCAATATCAATGCAGACAAGGTCACTGCCGCTAAAGTAAAGATGGAAGGCGGTGTCGGGTCGGTAAACTTTAATGACATAAACTTTACAGATGCGGACTTCAATTGCGGCGTAGGCGGCTTGAATGTAAGTGGTGTTATACTGGGAGATAACAAGTTTGACTGCGGCGTGGGTTCGGTTGATTTAAATCTGTCAGGGAACATCGCGGATTATGATCTTGATATTGACTCCGGCGTAGGTAATATCCGTGTTAATGGTGATAAGGTCAGAGAGAATGAATTACGTAATCGCTCGGCAGCCAACTCCATTGAGGTTGAAGGTGGCGTCGGTAACGTCAATATTGATATTCATTAGATTTACCAAAAACAGTTGCATTCTTCGAATACAAATATTAAAATAAGAAAGAATAGTAATGGGGACGTTAATCATACCAATAATAACGTCCCCATTTGAATGAAAGATTTCTTCAGGAATTTATCATATCTAAGGAGAATGCAATGAACAAGAAGAGCTTGCTGGGACTGCTTCTATCTGCCTGCTTGATTACAGCCGTTCTGTTTGCGGCTACAACCTATCTGATAGGGAAGGACAGTATTCATGATATACAGTCAGGCCAGGTAACAGCTACAAATGATGAGACTACAATACCAAAGGATAAAGGCGGCACGGCTCAGCAGGGAGACTCCGCTGACAACGAGGTGGCGGCAATCGAGGGTGATACCAAAGCTTCAGAAGCCTCCGAGGAGGCTGCCATAACGGCTGCTGCTTCATCAAAGGCACCTGCAATCTCAGAAGCTGAGGACTCTGAAGAAGTTACCTCTGATGAAGAGGCATCTGAGACTTACAGTACATCAGTAGAATTTTGTGGTCCCGAGCTGATCTGCGACAGCAGCTCGATGGATTATCAGTCCTTTATTCCCGAGATGGTCATAGACAGCCAGCTTGAGGATAATTTAGACATAGTTAATCCGGATATTGAAGTGGACGCCGCAGCCGCAATATTATTTGATGCGGATACCGGAGAAGTTCTCTATTATAAGAATGCCGTACAGGCTATGTTTCCGGCAAGTACAGCCAAGCTTCTGACAGCGCTCGTTGCATTGGAATGGTGCGATGAGGAGGAGCAGGTTACGATTGGTGATGAGATCAAGATGATTGCTTCTGACTCCACGAGGGCGTATCTGAAGGAAGGTGAGATACTAACCATACGAAATCTGCTTGCGGGGATGCTCCTTCCCTCGGGGAATGATGCGGCTTATGCCGTTGCAGCCTATGTGGGGCGCAAAGCTCTGCGTGATTTTGAAGCCCCCCGAGAAGAAGCCGTCATGGAATTTGTCCGTTTGATGAATAAAAAGGCCGGTATTCTCGGAGTTAAGAATTCTTGCTTTAAGACACCGGATGGATACGACGCAGTGGGCCAATATACCACGGCATATGATATGGGACTAATAGGAATGGCAGCAGCTGCGAATGAGACGATTACTGAGGTCAGCAGTCAAGGCAGCTCACGAAATGTTTTTCCAAGCGGACAGGATGTTACCTGGACGAATACCAACAAATTAGTTAAAAAATATAGCGGACAATATTATTCCCATGCAATCGGGCTTAAGACGGGGACCAGTACGATGGCCGGAAGATGCCTGATTGCAGCGGCCAAAGAGGATGATCGGAGTGTGGTTTGTGCCATTTTGGATTCCAGCTCTGCCGGTCGTTGGGAGGATGCAATAACGCTTTTAAAATATGGTTTGGAGCATTAATCATTTAAGTGTCACAAGGGATAGGTGGCAGAATAGGGGGAAGAATGGAACAACAGGATAACGGATTACCAAACTACAATCCGCAGATGATGTATCAACAGAACATGCCTGGGGATCAGCCGGAAATGGGTTGGCAGAGAGAACCTAAGCCGGTACAGACGAAGAAAATCATCAGCCAAAGTGCTTTTGCTCTCTTCATCATGGGAGTGGCTATCATATTGGTTCAGGGAATAATTGAATGGCTGATCAAACAGTATCAGCCTGCAATACTTGAGACGAACTGGTATGTGTGGGCGTTGACCGCATTTACTGTCGTCGGGATCGGATTACCTATCTTTTATTTTATGACGAGGCAGATCCCTGTTGCGCCTAAGGGTGAAGTGATAAAACTGAAGCCTTCAACATTCTTTATGATCTTCTTTATCTGTACTGCTGTTATGTATATTACGAATTATTTCAGTATTTTTATTACCTTTTTGATCGCGCTGGCTAAGGGTGAGAATTTTATGGATCTTAATCCCCTGACAGAAGTATTTCAAAACAGTAACTATATACTGACATTGCTTTATGCCTCCATCGTTGCACCGATTACGGAAGAATTGATTTTCAGAAAGCTGCTCTTAGACAGATTGCGAAGATACGGAGATGTTCCGGCCATTCTAATGACGGGTCTTGCTTTCGGCTTATTCCATATGAATCTGTCTCAGTTCTTCTATGCAGCTGCTTTGGGCTTTGTTTTCGCCTATGTGACCATTCGAACCAATACGGTTCGTTATAGTATTTTTCTGCATTGTATGATTAATTTCATCGGCTCTGCCATGACTCCGCTTGCGACGACCAAGAACCTCCTGGTAACCTTTGGCATGGCCTTGTGGGTATTCTCGGCGATCACAGTAGGTATCGTATTACTTGCGCTAAATTGGAGAAGGATTAACCTCGTACGAGGAATACCATTAGAAAAGAAATCGGGATATTTCCTCAATGCCGGAACAATTCTGTATACTCTGATGTGCCTTATCATGATTGTAATCGTAACCGTCAGCTAAGAAGCTTGATTTTCTGTATCAGGCGAAGACATCTGTAACCGATAAAAGGGGGCTGTTGCAAAACTCCTTTGAATAGTAACGAGTAAGGATACAGGCATCCCTAACACACTGGTTCCCGGACATCCTGCCGATATTGCTTGTCATAATCGAACATAAATGTTCGCTTCTGTTCAAACAATATCGACAAGCTGTCCG
>JAEZGK010000069.1 GCA_023437365.1 Bacillota bacterium | reverse complement strand
GGCAGAGGGCTGAATACCCGCTGTCCAGATTACCGGACAGATACGCAGGTATAATGAAACTATGGTAAAAACGTCATTCGGAAGGAGCGCTGAATATGAACGGATTTTTCGATTTCAACAACAATGGGAAAACAGATTTGTTTGACAGTTTTGTTACCGGCGAAGCCATGCAAGAAGATCATGACGATGCGGATTCATGGGATGACGATCATGCCGATGACGAAGATAACGACGACAGTTACGAAGAAGACGAAGATAACGACAACGATGACGACGATGATTTAATGTAACAGCCCGAATCCATATACCTGCTGCGTGCAGTGCGCAGCCAGTCCTGAGACCTTACGCAAACGTCCATTGCGCTTCTTTTAGCTTACTCAGAGAGCGAAGTGCTCCCATAGTTCACTATGTGCATCCGTTCATCGAATGACGGATTATTAAAGGACAGCACTGCGCCGACTGCGGGCATGCCGATGTGAGGCAGCAGGGATGATGTAATCCTTCGGGTCCCAGCTGGTCGCGAGGCGTTCGGAATTGTTTTTCGGCGGTATGCGGAAAACACAGGCGAGCACCTCGTTATTTTTTTGCGCTTTTTCTCAAAAATTCACAACATAAACAAACGGGCGTCATCTTTCAATTTCATAATTTAAGGGAACAAACAGCTGAGGCGGTGCGTCCCATAATATGGAGGTACCTGCTATGCGATGGATGGCGATACTGGCGGTAGCATGCCTGCTGCTGGGCGGCTGTGCGGCGGACACTTTGCCCGCGGCGCAGACGCAGACCGCGCCGGCCGCTATTACGGCGGCGTATTTTGCGCCCGAGACCGGGGCGGCACTCGCGGACAGCGATCTGTCGGCTCATCCCGAGGTGGCCGTGGTGCGCAGCATGCGCGAGCTGAAAGCGGCGGAAGCGCCGCAGGTGTGGATTGACGCCGCGTTTCTGGACGATGCGGATAAGGACTGGCTGCTTTCGCTGAGCGGCGTACCCATCGCGGTGACGGGCTGCGGCGATGGGCTTTACGTATTTGCGGAACGGCTGGGTTTTCCGATTGAGATGTCGGCTGGCACCAAAACGGACCCGTACAAGCGCGGCTGCTGTGTCTGGCTGCAGAATCTGGACGCGCGCGGCTTTGGCAGCCAGTCCATTCGCAGCGGGGAGGAGCTGACGGTGCGGGCGGTACTGGACATGTGCGAAAAGCTGCTGGCTGAATAACCGGGAGGCCGGCCGCATACGGATATATATTGTGTGGTGGAGGGGTGAGATACAACAGGAGGTATTGCATGAAGAGGATATGGACAGCTGTTGTTCTGCTGCTGACTGTATTGCTGCCGGCGTGCAGCGCGTGTTCCATGACGCCGGAGGAGACGGTACGCTGCTACTTTGAGCGCATGAGTAAGAAGGATCAGGACGGTATGGACTCGGTGCTGGTGGAGGAACAGCGCGGTACGAACGCGGAACTGGAGCATCTGAAGTCGGTGGAGCTGATCAGCTGCGTGCAGGAAGAGGACCAAACGGTAATGCCGTTTCAGGACCACTGGTATTCCGGGGAAGTAACCGACACGGCGCTGGTACGCGCCACGTTTAAGATAGAGTATGAGAACGGCGGCGGCGCGGGCTTCGACAACGGGGAATACCACTGGTATTTCTGGCTGGTGAAGGGCGAGGCGGACAGCGGTTGGCGCATCGCGATGAGCGGCGTCTGAGGACGGCGAAGATAACGGCAAAGGAGAAGCGGCATGAGAAAGATCGTGTTGTGGCTGGCGCTGCTGGTGCTGGTCATTGTGGGCCTGTCCTGCACCGCACTGGTGGCGGATGCGGGCCCATCCTCGGTGGACGACAGCGTGTTTAAGCTGTCGATACACACCGACAAGAACGAATACGCGGCGGGCGAAGCGGTGAGCTGCTACGCGACGCTGGAATATGTGGGCGATGCGGACAGTATTACGATATACAGCAGCGACCCGCTGGTGTATTTCACAATACAGGGCGGCAGGTTTACCGGCGATTACGCGGTCAGCGATGTGCTCATGACCACCACGTTCAAGAAAAACGAGCCGGTCCGGTTCGACTTCGTTAAGTCCGGCGGCTACAGCGCGAACGATGCCGATGCGGCGTTCTGGGAGAGCTGGTACGCCGAGCCGGAGCTGGTGCTGCCTGCTGGCACATACACGATATCCACGACGGCGGACGGCTTCTTCGACGAGAACGACTATGCCGGTTCCAAGTATACGCTGACTGCGGCCCGGACGATATTCGTGACGCCGTGAGCCAGGGTATTGACATACAACTCCTTCAGACAGCCCCCGGGCTGTTCTTTTTTTGGAGCTGTGCATATTTATGCCGCGACCGGGGAAACATAGAGACTGTTAACGCATAAGGAGCATGTGGATGGCGGATTATTACAAGCTGAATGATATCGATGCCATTGCCAGGCAGGCAGGCGGGCGTTCCTGGCTGTTCGACCGCGAAGCGGGCGGATGGGTGGAAGACACACAGAACCTGCTGGCCAACCGGCTGTTCGGCGAAGACGGCGAGAGCATTGGGGCATGCGTGGAGATATCTGAGGAAGATGCGCAGCAGGAGATTGGGCGTATGGAGGATGGATTAGACCAGTGACGCCGCAGGGGCTGCGGAAAAAGGGGCAACGGTGCCCCTTTTTTGTGCGGTCGCAAAGCACCAAAAGCAGTCCTAAAGCTTGTGAAATAAATAACGCAAACAATTATGAATAGTCATGTTGAAATTTTGTTCACTATCGATTAAAATATAATCGGAAGAAATTCCTAGCCAATCCGGTCCGAACCGGCGCTGCCTTAAACATCCGCCGCCTAAGGCCTGCGATATAACGCGTGGATTGAAAACAACCTTTCTCATTTTATTCCTTGAGCGCCGGACAAGGCGGGGGCGCTGGTTGACGGGCAGGCCGAAAGGCCGTAGCCCGATTTTTTTGCCGCAGCAAAATAAAAGGACCCGTGAAGGTCCTTGCAGAGAGTTTGCCATGGCTCTGCCCTCGTGCTCCCGGTTCTTTTCTTGAAGATAAGAACCAAAAACACGTAGAAAATGCCTTTATAAAGGCATTTTTTGATGGGATTCTCAAGGGGCCGGCCCCTTGAGCGGTGGTTTGGAAGCGGAGCCTCCAAGAACATAGACCTATAATAAAAGGGCCCCAAGCAGGCCCTTTTG
>JAEZGK010000044.1 GCA_023437365.1 Bacillota bacterium | reverse complement strand
ATTCTGCGATAATTGCAAGACCCTTTGGCTTTCTCGCCTCAAAAAGCTCTTCAACACGAGGAAGACCTTGGGTAATATCATCACCCGCAACACCACCGGTATGGAAGGTACGCATGGTAAGCTGTGTACCGGGCTCACCGATTGACTGTGCTGCTATAATACCAACTGCTTCACCCACCTGTACCGCTTCACCGGTAGCCATGTTAGCGCCATAGCACTTAGCACATACACCAATGTGAGACTTACAGGAAAGTACGTTACGAATCTTTACTTTATCAACACCGGTAGCAATAACTCTTGCGGCACGCTTTGGTGTGATCATATGATTTGCTTTTACAATCATGTTACCGTCACCGTCATAGATTGTCTCGCAGGAATATCTTCCTGTGATTCTCTCTTCTAAGCTTTCGATCACTTCCTTACCATCGGTAAATGCCTTAATCCACATACCGGGAGCCTCATGGCCTTCACAGCAGTCAACCTCACGGATAATTAAATCCTGGGATACGTCAACAAGACGACGTGTCAGGTAACCGGAGTCCGCTGTACGAAGAGCGGTATCGGAAAGACCTTTACGTGCACCATGCGCCGAGATGAAGTACTCCAATACGTCAAGACCTTCACGAAGATTGGACTTAATCGGTAACTCGATGGTACGACCAGATGTATCCGCCATAAGTCCACGCATACCTGCAAGCTGTTTGATCTGCTTATCGGAACCACGGGCACCGGAATCGGACATCATCTTAATATTATTAAATTTATCAAGTCTGTTTAACAGAGTGTCGGTAAGAACCTTATCGGCATTCTTCCAAGTCTCGGTAACGGTATTGTATCTCTCATCTTCGGTCATTCTACCACGTCTGTATTCCTTCGCGATATTCTCGATTGTAGCTTCTGCATCTGCAATAATCTGCTTCTTCTCATCGGGAACCTCCATATCACTAATGGATACGGTCATCGCTGCACGTGTAGAATATTTGTAACCTAAGGACTTAACAGCATCCAGAATTTCAGCGGTCTTGGTTGCTCCATGGATATTGATGCATTTTTCAAGAATGGGCTTCAACTGCTTCTTACCAACCAAGAAGTTAATCTCCAGTGTTAAGAAATTCTCGTCCTTCGTTCTGTCTACAAAACCAAGATCCTGAGGAATAAGCTCATTAAATATAAAACGGCCAAGGGTGGATTGGATTGTTCTGGTCTCCTCTACACCTTCTTTGTTGATACCGCTTCTTCTGATCTTGATCATCTCATGAAGAGAAATAGCACTGTTCTCATATGCTAGGATCGCTTCGTTTAAGCTCTTGAAGTGGTGACGAACACCACCCTCCATCTCTCTCTCAATGGTCAGATAATAAATACCAAGAACCATATCCTGAGAAGGAACTGTTACAGGTGCACCATCGGAAGGCTTCAGTAAGTTATTCGGAGAAAGAAGTAAGAAACGGCATTCAGCTTGTGCTTCAACGCTTAGAGGCAAATGCACCGCCATCTGGTCACCGTCGAAGTCCGCATTGTAAGCGGTACAAACCAGCGGATGAAGCTTAATTGCTTTACCCTCAACAAGTACCGGCTCGAAGGCCTGAATACCAAGTCTATGGAGGGTAGGTGCACGGTTCAGCATAACCGGATGTTCTTTGATAACCTCCTCAAGAACGTCCCATACCTCTGTCTGAAGTCTTTCTACCATCTTCTTAGCAGACTTAATATTATGTGCGGTTCCTTTTGCTACCAGCTCCTTCATAACGAAGGGTTTGAATAACTCGATCGCCATTTCCTTCGGCAAACCACACTGATATAACTTCAATTCCGGTCCAACTACAATAACAGAACGACCGGAGTAGTCAACACGCTTACCAAGTAAGTTCTGACGGAAACGTCCTTGCTTACCCTTTAACATATCGGACAGAGATTTAAGAGCGCGATTGCCAGGTCCGGTTACCGGCCTTCCTCTTCTGCCGTTATCAATTAAAGCATCAACCGCTTCCTGAAGCATTCTCTTCTCGTTACGAACGATAATATCCGGAGCACCAAGCTCAAGAAGTCTCTTCAGACGGTTGTTACGATTAATAATTCTACGATATAAATCGTTCATATCAGAGGTAGCAAAACGTCCACCATCGAGCTGAACCATAGGACGAAGATCCGGAGGAATAACCGGGATTACAGACAGAATCATCCATTCCGGCTTATTACCGGACTCACGGAATGCTTCTACTACCTCAAGGCGCTTTATAATTCTTGCACGCTTCTGGCCTGTAGAGTCTTTCAGACCCTTCTTCAAATCCTTGCTTTCCTTCTCAAGATCAATTGCCTGTAAAAGCTCTTGAATCGCTTCAGCACCCATACCGAGGCGGAAGCTGCTGTAACCATACTTCTCTACTGCTTCCTGTCTTTCCTTCTCGTTAAGAACCTGCTTATATTGTAAATCTGTAGTTCCTTTATCAAGCACAATATAGGAAGCGAAATACAATACCTTTTCCAGAGTTCTCGGGGAAAGATCAAGAATAAGACCCATACGGCTTGGTATTCCTTTGAAATACCAAATATGGGAAACTGGTGCAGCCAGTTCGATATGTCCCATTCTCTCACGACGTACGCTAGCTTTTGTCACTTCAACACCGCAACGATCGCAGACTACGCCCTTATATCTGATTTTCTTATATTTACCACAATGGCATTCCCAGTCCTTGCTAGGTCCAAAGATTCTCTCACAGAACAGA
>JAEZGK010000087.1 GCA_023437365.1 Bacillota bacterium | reverse complement strand
CGCGTCCCCAATACACGCGGGACAGTATATCACGCATGGGAGTGCCTTCCGGATAATCGCGAAACTCACTTGTAGTCATAATAGCTGCCCACCTCGACATTCTCGAGCTTGCCCAGCGCGTCGCCCGAAAGCACCGCCACAGAGAAATACAGGCTTAAAATGTACGAGGCGATGCCTCTGTTGTCGATGTTCGCCAGCCGCATGGACATGCTGGGAATGTCCGTTTCATCCGGTACACCCGGCTGATGCAGCCCGATAACGCCCTGCTGTGCTTCACCGACGCGCATGAGCAATATGCTGGTTTGCCCGCCGCAATGCCGCGAGCACGTCTGGTTGTTCACCATCAGCTTGTCGCACGGCACCAGCGGCACACCGCGCCATGTAATAAACGGCGAACCCATGATATGCACCGCCACCGGCGGTACGCCGCGCCGCGTACACTCGCGCCCAAACGCCGCGATCGCCCGCGGGTGCGCAAGGAAAAACGCTGGCTTCTTCCACACCAGCGACAGCAGCTCATCCATGTCGTCCGGCGTGGGTGCGCCCCGGCGCGTGGTCACTCGCATGTCGGGCGATACCGCATTCACGAGGCCGAACTCCGGGTTGTTGATCATCTCCCATTCCTGACGCTCGCGCATGGCCTCCTTCACAAGGCGCATCTGCTCGTCTTTCTGGCTCAAAGGGCAGTTGAATATGTCCGTCACGTTAGAGTTAAGACGCAGCGTCGTCTGTACCATGCTCAGCATGTATTCATCGGGATGTAATTCGTAATCCGGATACGTCTCGGCGATCCGGTCTTCGCTGATAGGCGTGTGCTTTGATTCGATCAGCTTCTCGCCGTATTCGTTGGAAGGCTCATCCTGCTCCAGCAGCCGTTTTACGCGGTTCACGCGGTAGGTTCCGGCCTGCACCGGCACCCATGGCAGAAAGTCCAAAAACCAGCGCGGCGTAATGCTCTCCATCATCGGCCGCGTCTTGGTGGTGTCGGACAGCCGCCTTGCGGCCAGCGGGTGCAGGCTCATATGTGTAATACTATTGTTATCCATCTGGTTCATCGTCGTTCACCTGCTTCAATATATGTCAAGACCCCGAAGGGTTCTTCTGTTTATGATATGTGCGGGGCGTAGGGCTTGTGACGGCGTTCCCAAGGACGATAAATACATCATTGATGAATAACATCTAAAATATTACATATTGATAACAACTTTTCTGTTATAATAGAGCTGGAAGGGGGCGCAGAATATGGCAAACATACTGGTCGTTGAGGATGAGAAGCCCATCAGCAACCTCATCGCAATCAACCTCGGCATGACCGGCCACCGCTGCGTGCAGGCGTACTGCGGCAAGGACGCCGTCGCCTTGGCGCGGGAAAGCGCGTTTGACCTGATGCTGCTGGACATCATGCTGCCCGATATCGACGGTTTTGGCGTGCTGGAAAAGGTGCGCGGCGTTCCGGCGATATTCCTCACTGCCCGCCATGACACGACCGACAAGGTGCGCGGCTTCACGTTGGGCGCGGACGATTACATCACCAAGCCGTTTGAGGTGACGGAGCTGCTGCTGCGCGTGCAGGTGGTGCTGCGGCGCACGCAGAAGACGGAAGCGGTGTACAGTTCAGGCGAACTGGTCGTCCGGTTCGACGCCAAACAGGCGCTGCTGCACGGCGAACCCGTGGACCTCACGCTGCAGGAGTTCAACCTGCTGCAGATACTGATCGAAAACCGCAACATCGCACTGACCCGACAGCGGCTGCTGACCGAGGCATGGGGCATCAACTTCATGGGCGAATCCCGCACGGTGGACGTACATGTCCAGAAGCTGCGCAAAAAGCTGGAGCTGGAAGATAAAATCAACACCGTATTCAAAGTCGGATACAGGTTCGAGGACTAGACTATGAAGCTGTGGCAGAAAAACTACCTATACGCGTCCCTGCTCTTCATGGCGATATTCTATATCTGCGTGTTTTTCCTCGCATCCCCTACTGTGACTTCCGTACTGGCAAACGCGAAGACCGCCGCCCTCAGCGAGGAGTACGCCATCTCCCGCGCGCTGGACAGCACCTTTAACAATATCAGGCCGCAAAGCCACCAAAACGCGGCGGCCTCTTTCACAGAGTACTATGAGGAACGCGGCATCTATCTTGAGATCGGCAGCGACGAGGGCGTGCTGTTCAGCAGCCTGCCCTATAGTGTTACTCCCGCCCCAGGCACATTGGACTGGGTAACGCACGGTGAGGACACGTATATCAGCATCACGGACCAACTGTCCAGCGGGTATTATTTCATGTTTATGAAATCCGCCTCCGATGCGGTGGGCACCAGCATCCGGCAGTGCCTACTTTCCGCCGCTTCCGGAACAGGCGTGATACTGGCGCTGTGCATACTGCTCTACTTCACGCTGAAAAAGATCAATCAGCCGGTGGACCGGCTCGCGCACGAGCTGCGCACGCCGCTCACGGCCATCAGCGGTTACGCGGAGGCGCTGATGATATCCAAGCTGTCTGACGAACAGCGCTACAACGCGACCCGCTATATACTGGATGAGAGCAAGCGCCTTGCCGAGATATCGGAAAAGCTGCTCACGATATCCAACCTGCGCGAGCGCGGCGCGAAGCGGGAGAACGTGGATATCGAGGCGCTGTTCGCCCACGCCCAGCGGACCTACGGCCAGGTGGACTACGCCGTCCAATGGAAACGGGTGACGGGCGACAGGGTGCTGTTGCAAAGCCTGATCAACAATCTGGTTGCCAACGCGATCAAGGCCTCGCCGGAGGGAAGCGTCGTGGATCTGGCCTCGCTGGACAGACAGTTCATCGTCCGCGACCGCGGCAGGGGCATGAGCACGGAGCAGTTGGAATACGTCAACCATCCAAGCCGCACCGAAAGCCCTCAGAAGCGCAGCGGCCTTGGCATCCCGCTGTGCCACGAGATCGCCAAGCTGCACAGGGCTACGCTGCATTTCACATCCGATACGGCCCAAGGGACGCAGGCTGTGATCAGTTTTACAACTCGGTAACGTCTCCATGAGGACTCCGTTACATTAACCGCTGTATGCTCCTTGCGAAAGAGGTGATTTACATTGAAGAATATGATAAAGAAAAACAAAGTGCTGTTTATAGCCATCGCTATCGTGCTGGCGGGCGGAGCCTGTCTGGCCGCGGTGTTGATCAATCAGGCGCACACCGCCATGGCCGCCGAACAGATTGTAACCGCCAAGGAGGAAGCGATTGAAACCCCTGCCCCCACAGAGCCGGTTGCTGAACCCACCGCAGAAGCAACAGAAGCGCCGCAGGCCACCGCAGCTAATACCACGCTGAGTGCAGAAGCACTGAGCCGTTTGGTGGAGCGTAAGGAAAGACGGCGCAATCATGTCATCCCCTTACTGGACAACTCAGTGCCCAATGAAGCCGACACATGGGAAATCGTTGAGCCGGATGATTTTGAGGCACTTTTAACGCAGGCGCTGCCTAGGGCCGCCGAATTCACCAAAGCTTTCTTCGGCTATGATATGGCGAATGCTGACGTAGGATTCCGCTACTATGCGGATACCAGCGGAAACCGCAGCGACATCATCCGGGTATACACAAAAGACGACGCCATCG
>JAEZGK010000014.1 GCA_023437365.1 Bacillota bacterium | reverse complement strand
CCTCGATCACGCCCACGTACTCGTGGCCGATGGTCATCGGCGGGACGATGTTTCTCTGGCTCCACTCGTCCCAGTTGTAGATGTGCAGGTCGGTGCCGCAGATGGCGGTTTTGCGGATGCGGATCAGCACCTCGCCGTACCCGGCCTTCGGAATGGGCACCCTGGTCAATTCAAGTCCCTTGCCAGGCCGCGCTTTCACCAGCGCGTCCATCATACCATCCATGCGTGTAACCCTCCTTGTCTACCCGCAAGCCGGAGTAATGCCGATCCGAAGTGCTTTCACCCCGAGCCGAATCCGGGGGCGAAGGTGCGTTGGGATGGGCATCAATCCAACCCCAAGTATAACACTCTTGACCCGGCGCGTCCACCAAAAAAGTGGTGTGCGCTGTTGCAACGGCATGGCCTGAAGTGCCTGCCGTTGCGAAGGGAGCCGGGACGGATTGCTGAATTTCCTGGAATACATGCATCGGATATGTGGTTATGGTCTGAATGTCAAACCTGGAATTGACATCTTTGGCATCAAACGGTAAGATAGGCGGTGCGGGGGAGGGAAAAGCTTGATCGTCAGCGCCAGCCGAAGGACCGACATCCCGGCGCATTATTCCGACTGGTTTATGGAGCGCGTGCGGGAAGGTTTTGTGCTGGTCCCAAACCCCAGGAACAGTAAACAGATCCGGAAGGTTTCTCTCCGACCGGAGGACGTGGACGGCATCGTGTTCTGGACGAAGAACCCTTCACCAATCCTGCCGCGCCTTCGGGCGCTTTTGGAGTATGCCTATTACTTCCAGGTGACCGTTACGCCCTACGGGCCGGACGTGGAGCCGGGGGTTCCCGATAAGGAGGGAACGATCCTCCCTGCGCTCCTCCGGCTGTCGGACGAGATCAGCCCCAGCCGCGTCGTGTGGCGGTTTGACCCGATCCTTCTGAACAATCGATACACCAGGGACTTCCACTTTGAGGCATTCGATTCGATGGCCCGCCGTCTCGCCGGTCGCGTGGCCCGTTGCACCATCAGCTTCCTCGACATGTACAAGAATACCGCCCGCAACGCGCGCCTGATGGGGCTTACGCCGGCCTTTGAGGCGGACATGATGGAGACGGCGGAGCGTATCGCGGCGATCGCGAGTGCTCATGGCATCCAGGTGGACGCCTGCGCGGAGCCTATGGACTTCTCGCGCTTTGGCATTGGCCACGCCGAGTGCATTGACCCGGCGAGGCTCGAGTCCGCCTCAGGCCGCCCCATCGCGTTCAAGCGGCAGAAAGGCCAGCGCCCCGGGTGCGGCTGCGCGGACAGCGTGGACATCGGCATCTACAATTCCTGCCCAAGCGGGTGCGGGTACTGCTATGCGAATTTCAGCCCCGCGCTGACACGGGAGAACCTCGCCCGGCATAGTGAGCGTTCGCCGCTCCTCTGCGGGCGGGAGGACAGCGACGTTTGAACATCTGGATAACCCGGAGCAAAGCCCGCCGCTTCTCTGGGACGCTTGAACGGCATCCGGGACATACGATAAGAACTCGGAGGGTTTTACGATGAATCGAAAGATCGGCATGGTTTCTTCGCTCGTCACGATGCTTGCGGTCGCTTCTTTCGCGCTGTGCATGCTCCTGAATTCCCTGATGGGAAGTTACCTTGCCAGCATGTTCATCGCGTGGGGATTTTTGCCGATGGTCTGCGCGTTCGCGGCGCGCGCGAGGGACGAGGCCCGCGCCGCCGCCCTCACGGGGGTGGCGTTCGCGGCCGTGTACTGCGTACTGATCGCCGTGGTCTACTTCACGCAGTTGACAGCGGTGCGGCTCAGCCCGCTTTCGGAGGAGGCGCTCTCCATCCTGGACTACACCCGGTTCGGGCTTTTCTTCAGCCTGGACCTGTTGGGGTACGCTTTCATGGCGCTCTCCACGTTCTTCCTCGGGCTTACCATAAGCCCAGCCGGGCGCGCGGACCGGTGGCTGAGGGGCCTTCTGATGGTCCATGGCGTATTCGCCGTCACCTGCGTCGTGTTCCCGATCCTCGGCCTTTTCAAGCCCGGCATGGCGGGTGGGGACCTGATCGGCGTCCTGGTGCTGGAATTCTGGTGCGCGTACTTCCTGCCGGTGTGCGCGCTGGCGTACCGGTTCTTTAAGTGCGCAGAATAAGAAATGCCCTCTTTTAGGAGAGAATCTTAATAGGCTGTACAATTTCTTGCTGGGGTTACTTAATCCTGTATTTATACCAGATGGCACCGGGCTTCATTGCATTGTATGATTCAACGCATTTACATTCGTCGGAACATTCTCGAATATGGAATGTTGCTTGAGGAGCATTGATGCGAGTAGCCTCCAGGAGAATTGGAAGCGACAATTCGAAATTCTTATTATCTGGAAGGTTTGGATTGTCAATGATTAAGTGTTCAAGGTATGGCACAAAAGGGATTTCTCTTTTAATGTTTCGTATGGTTAGGTGTTGACAAAAGACGCCTTTTTGATACTCTAGGTAACCACTGATTTAAACAGAAGTGGTGACGTGGTATAATAGGGAAAACAATCGGTGCGGTGATGAAGATGGAGAAGCAGCAGAGCATAGCGGATATCGAATACGCGAACCGGAAACGGAAGACCAAGCGGGATGAGTTTCTGGGGATCATGGAAGAAGTCATACCGTGGGATGAGTGGACGGCGCTCGTGGAGCCATATTACCCCGGTGGAAAACGTGGACGTCCACCGCGGGGTGTGGAAACGATGCTGCGGATGTATCTGCTGGCGAACTGGTTTAATCTGTCGGATGAAGGCGTAGAGGACGCGATCTACGACAGCTATGCATTCCGGAAGTTCATGCGGGTGGACTTTCTTGGCGAGGAACAGGTACCGGACGCTACGACCCTGTGCAAGTTCCGGAAGTTGCTGGGCGACAATGGAATCACGAAGCTGCTTTTCGAAACGATACGGGCGTTTCTGGATCGGCACGGCAAGCTGATGCACGGCGGAACCATTGTAGATGCGACGATCATCGAAGCGCCGACCTCAACGAAGAACGCGGAGAAGCAGCGCGATCCGGAGATGCACCAGGTGAAAAAGGGGAACGAGTGGCACTTTGGGGAGCGCCTACACATCGGCGTGGATGCGGGGACGGGATATGTTCACTCGATGGAGGTAACGGCAGCGAACACGGGCGAACGCGATGTTGCGCCGCTTCTGATCCGTCGGGATGACGAAGTTCTGTACGGAGACGCCGGATATACGGGGCTTGCAAAGCGACCGGAAATACAGGCAGACGCTCACCTTTCCCAGATCGATTACCGCACGAATACCCGCAACCGGCTTCGTTGGAAGA